>JAXMBB010000003.1:0-388306 GCA_046350135.1 Gemmataceae bacterium | reverse complement strand
TTTGTCCCCCGCGCTGGCGACCTGCTCCTTCGGCACGAGGAAGTCGTACTTGGGTTCGTTGCCGAGCCGCTGCTTGGTGAAGCGTTCGAAGCTCTTCATGAACCCGGCTTCGTCCACGGCCTTGGCCGTGTCTTCGAGCGCTTTCGGAATGTTCCTCGCGATCACATCGCCATGCGCGGGGCAAAGGTGCGACGCGTGCAACTTCGCGAGTTTGCGAAGCGATTCGGCCGCGGGTTTGAGGCCGACATCGGTCCAGTGATCCCAATCGGTGGTGAACGGCGTCCAGAGTTTGCCCGGCGAGTGGATCGCATCGCCGGTGAAGAGGATCTCCGGACCTTTGACATCGTCCGCCTTGCGAAGGTGGAACGCGAGATGATCGCGCGAATGGCCCGGCGTCGCGAGCGCGGTGATCGACCAGTCGCCGAACGCGATTCGCGTCTGGTCCGCAAGCGTGCAGTCGACACCGGGCACGCCTTCGGGCAACACGAAGTACGCGGTTCGCGAGTTGCGAAGCGGAATCGCATCCGCCCAGAATTTGGTCACGGCTTCCGGCGCGAGCCACTCGGCGGATTCTTTCGAGGCCCGCACCGGCACGCCGGCGTTGCGATACGCCGCGGCGAACTCCGCCGAGTCACGGTGATGATGCGTCAGCAGCACGGCTTCGATTGAATCGACGCCGAGTTCCTTGACCGAATCCGGCGGTATGCTCGCGTCGACGAGCAGCACCTTCTTGCCGCTCACGACCGCGTAACTGTGCGGGGCGGCCTTCGTGCGGTAAACGCCCTCGACGACCGGTTCCCAGACTTGGAGCTTGCCCGGCTTCGTATCCGCTTGGCTGAGCCACGCGACGAGCCCGACCGCAAGGGTGCAGAGGAGTGCGAGCAGCGAACGCGGTGTCATGGGGCGGGCTCCGGAGACTCGCCACAGGATACCGCACGCGGCCGCGGGTTGCACCCGCGGATCGTTCGTAGTCAGCCGCAATCGCAGGGGGCGTTGTCCACGCGGGCCTCGACCTGGCCCACCAGCAGCGATTTCACTCTCCGCGCCATTTCAAGCCCGGCATCGCCGTCGAATCCCGCATCGGCGACGAAGCGGTTCACGACGGTCGCATCTTCGGGGTTGAGTTGCCGGGACGTGGCGACGGCGACGGCGGGATCGGCTTCCTCCCACGCTTCCTGCCGGAACGCAACGACCCGGTCCGCCAAATCTCGTGCCGTCTGCATGACGCACCCTCCCGGTGATGTGATGGAACTCTGACCGCGGCAACGGGAGAGGATGCCGCACGACATGAACCGAGGGCATTGTAAGCGGTCGGGTTCGCGATCGGAAGACAAAAACGCGAACCGGCCGGGTCCGAGGACCCGGCCGGTGCGGCGTTCGCAGGAGTATGGGGGATGTCAGGACATGGCGGGCACGGCCGGCGTCTGCCCTTCGGGGCGCTGTTGGCCGAGCGGCAGCAGTTCTTGGCGGTAGATCGCGATGTCGCGCGGGGCTTCGATGCCGAGCCGGATCTTGCCGCGGTCGATGTCCACGACGGTGATGCAGATGTTGTCGCCGATGAAGATCTTTTCGCCCAGTTTCCGACTGAGGACTAACATGTGGCAACCCTCCGTTGTGCGCCAGTCGTTGCGAACGCTGCGGAATTGTGCGCCACGTTTTCCGCAACGGGACGGGTGGGGATGAAAAGGGGGGCGCGGCGGTGTGCGACTCGGACGCAGGGCCGGAATTATGCGCGCAAGTCAAACCGCACAAGAAGCCATCGTAAGCGGGGATTCCGGCGGACTGGTGCAGTCCGCCGGTGAAGGACGTGAGAAACGCGACTCTGCGGGCCGGACAACCGGCACGGGCGGAACAACCGGTCAGGCGGCCAAGGTTTGCAAGAACTCCAGCGGGCGCGGGTCCCCGGGGTAGCGGGCGTCCGCCGGGTGGAAGATGGCCTGCTTGAGGCGGGCGCGTTCTTCCAGCACGGCGAGTTTTTCGGGCGTGCCGGGCACGGCCGTGGTCGGCGCGGCCGCCAGCGGGGCGTTCCCCGTGAAGTTCCCGATTCCGCGCCGGGCGTACTTGCTCGTGCTCGGGTACATGTCCTTCACGCCCGGCGTGTAGTAGCAGCTCCAGCACAGGCCCCGCGGCCGGTTCACTTTGCTGTGCGAACAGTGGCGGCAAACGCTGATCATCTTCGATCCTCGTATTGGTGTTCGGGTTCGTCTCGTGATTCCGTCAAACCGCAAGCGGCTCGCGAACCGCTTGCGGTTTCGCGTGCGACTTCAGGCGGCCATCGCGTCCGCGGCTTGGTGTTCACGGCTGGGGGCGGCCAGTTCCACGGGCAACCGGGCCGCCAAGGACAGTTCCACCTCCGCGAGCAAATCGCGACGCATAATGTTCCGCGGCGTGTCGTCGAACCAATTCAGGAAGTGGCGGCAGGCGGCGGGCTCGCCGAGTCGGGTGTCCGCCTCGAAGCACATCCGGGCGAAGAACTCCTCGACCTCGCCGACGGTGGCGAGCGATTCGCCCTGCCAGCCGCAGAACCCGAGGGCGCAGGCGGCTTCCACGAGCCAGTCCTGCACGCACATCAGCGGGGGCGGCGTGGTGGTGCTGCCTTGGGTGAGACGGGGATCGTCGGTTTCGAGAGCATCGCGGAGGGCGAGGAGCCCTTCGGTGGGGAGGAACGGTGTGAATCCCTCGCGCCACACGTGTTGCCAGCGTTCCATGTGCGTCTCCGGTTCGACCTTGGGCGGAGCGGGGCGTTCGGGGCGACTGAGTTTGGAAAGTGCTCAGTAGCGTCCGACACAATATTTATACGGGCGTACACTATCGCTCGCAACACGAAACCCACCCGCTTTCCGCGGTTTGGAGCCCGTTCAGCTGGGAATTCGCGGGTCTGGACCGGCTAACTGCGCATTATTGCCGCGAGAGGTGCCCCGGAGCTCGACATTAGCAGTCGGCAGTCGGCAGTCCGGCACGCGGCAGGCGAATGCCAGTAGAAACGAAAACACCGGGGATTCTTTCCCCGGTGTTTCGTTCATCCCGGACGCTGTCACTTCTTCGCGAAGAGGGCGTCGATTTCGGCGTCGGTCAGCGATTCCTGGCCGTTGGCCTGATCGAGCACCAAGGCCGTGCCGCTCGGGGCGACCCACACCACGTGGTTGCCGAGGCGGAACACGTCCTTCATCGCCGCGTGCTTCTCAAGGATCTTAAAGTACGCGTCGCTCTGGCTCTTCACCACGAGAGTCTTCATCTCGGGCTTGAAGGCGTCGTCGATCCACACGCCGCCGACTTCGAGCACCTGCCGGCCGTTGGCTTGGCGGTTCGCCGTGAGCGTGAGCTTGCTTTGCTCGCGGAGGCAACTGCTGTTTTGGGCGAGATCGACGCCGAGCTTGCCGGTCTGGTATCCGGCGCGGCCGCCCTTGAACGCGCGGTTCGCGTCGTCCTGCACCTGCTTGCGATCGCGGTACTCCTGCACTTCCTTGGCGAGTTTCGCCCGCGTCACGGGGTCCTTTTCGTCCGCGAGTTTCTTCTCCGCATCCTTGAGGTCGCGTTCGTATTGCAAGCCGCGATTGGCCGCGAGCGCGGCATCGCCTTTGGATTGGTCCTTGGCGAACTGTTCGACGCGGAGCGTGCCGCCGCCGGGGCCGGCCGGGGCGAGTCCCGGAGGCGGACCGAAGCCGCCGCCGCTGATCGGGCCGGGGATCGGCATCGGCGACGGGAAGTGAGGCGGGCGGCCGATCGGGGGCCGCGGCGGCACCACCGGCAACGGGCCGTCCGGCACCACGAGGTGGCTCGTGTACGGCGTCGCGATGCCGTACTTCTTCGCGATAGTCGTCACTTCGTCGACCAGTTCCTTCTGCTCGCCGTTCGCGCGAATCTGGTCGAGAAGGTAACCCACCTTGCGGCGGGCCCAGAGCGGTTCGACGAAGTCCTTCCCGTTCTCGGACTCGGTCTTCACCGGGAAGTTCAACTCGTACACGAACTCCTTCTTCTCGCCACCCACGCTCCCGGTGAGCTTGATGGCGGTGTGGCCGCTGCCGGAGTAGCGGGCCAGCAGCACGAGTTGCGTCCCTTGGAACAGGTCGGGCAGCTTGCCGGGGTACATCTCGTGCAGGCGGACGTTGTCGTTCGTGGCCAGCCGCAGGTCCGTCATCACCGGGTGGCTGATCTTGCCGTACAGGCTCGTGACTTTCGTCTCGATGTCTTCGGCGGGGCGAACGTAGGTGCTCACCGCCCGCGTCGCGTCCGCCAATTGGTCGAGCATCGCCGCGTTCACGTCGTCGCCGACGCCGAAGGTGAAGATGCGGGTGTTGCCCGAGTTCTTGCCGACCACGTTCTTCACGATCTTGTCCGGGTTCGTTTCATCCACGGTGGGTTGGCCATCCGTGAAGAACACCATGGTGAACGGGCGGCCGGCGTCGTTGGGCCGCAGTGCAATCGCGTCGTCCAGGGCGGGCCAGATCGCGGTGCCGCCACTGGTGCGGAGATCGTCCACCCACTTCTCGGCGCGTTCGAGGTAATCCTTGTTCGCGTCCACGAGCCCGTCGCGGAAGCGGCTCACGCTCGTGGAGAACTTCACGATGTTGAAGCGATCCTTGGCGTCGAGTTGCGTGAGGCAGTACTTCAGGGCCTTCTTGGCCTGCCGCATCTTCTCTTCGCTCATGCTGCTGGACGTATCGAGCACCAGGACAAGATCGCGGGGCACGCGGACTTTCGCGGCCTCCACCTGCGGCGAGATCAAGAGCATCACGTAGCCGTCTTCCGAGGTCACGGGCTTGTACAGGAGCGGCGTGAGGCCGATGTCGCCGACGCCGGAGCCGTAGAAGAGTTGGAAGTCCTTGTCGAGCATCGCCTGATCGCGGGCGAACTCGATGTTGGCTTCCTTGTCGGTCTTCTTGTTGACGGTGATGGCGTGCGTGGGGCTGTAGATGTTCATCAGCGGCGTCTGCGACTTGAGGTGGATCTTCACGCTGAAGTCTTCGAGCGTCCGCGTCTGCTTGCCGTCCGTCTTGAGCGGATAGATGTACTCGACCACGCCGCCATCCTTCTTCGCGATGGACTTGAAGCTGATCTTCATCTTCTGGTCGCCGCGCGGCGGCACGGGGAAGACGCGGAGCCGCATGAGGTCGTTGCCGAGGTATTCGAGCAGGCCGGGGTCCTGCGTGCGGCGGACGATGTCCGTGTACACTTGGCTGGCCTTCTTCGAGTCGAGCAGTTCGCCGTTGGTCTCGGTGCCGTTCACCCACATGGTGAAGCGATCCACGCTGGCTCCGCGCGGCACGGGGAAGAGGTATGTCGCTTCGAGGTTGCGGTCGGTGTGGTTGCGGAAGGTCTGTTCGACGGTGGTGATTGCGACTTGATCTTCGATGCTCACATTCACGCGGTGGTTCACCATCGCGAGCGGCGTCACCTTGGCGTCGGTGGGCACGAGCAGGCCGACGGCTTGCACCGTGTTCTGCGTCAGCAGGAAGAGTGTGAACAGGGGCACGGCGTATCGCATGGCACACCTCCGACGAGGGGAGCACTTGGCTGATGTCCCGATTATAGGTTGGTGTGCGGTGCGAACGCGACGGGTCGTGGAGGCGGTTGTTACGGCGGGGTTACAGGTCGTCCGGACTTGCAATTTCCGGAGTTGATCGTCCGCCTTCGTCCAAAGGATTCTTCCTTCGCAGGTATGAATCTCACGTCAACGGGTACAGCGGGCGGCGGATGCGGGAATAGTTGAACCGGGCCGGGTTGATCGCCGTCAGGCCCGGCGTGTCCACTTCGATGATGGCACCGGCGATCGGGGCGTACGCCGCCTTGTACGCCACCGCGGCCTTCACCACGATGGCCCGCGCCGCCCGCGGGTCGATTCCCAAACTCGTCAACTGTCCCAAGCTGAACGGCGGCGTGCGCAGCGAGTTCAGCACCAGCAGATTGTTGTCTCCGAGGTCCAGCAACGCGGTGTGGCCTTGGTCGTTCTGCCGCTTGCCGCCGTGCCTCGCTTCCGTTTCGATCCATTGTCCGTCGTGAAGCAAGCGGATCGTGCCTCGCACTTTCACCGGGTCGCCGTGCAGTTTGTCGGTCGCGCCGCCCACGGCGAGTTCGATCACACTGCCCACGCCAGCGGCCTTGGCCTGCGCCACGGCTTCGGGCGCATAAAGCGCCACAATGAAGCCCGTCGCCTTCTGTCGGATCAGTTCGTCGAGCAGAACCGTGCCGTCGCCCGCGGACCCGCCGCCGATGTTGTCCCCCAGATCGACCAGCACCACGGGCGTCTTCTCGGAGGCGATCGCGCGCTGCACCGCTTCCGCGGGCGAAGGCGATTCCACGTTGAGTTGTTCGCGAACAGCCCACATCCGATCCGCGACCACCTTCGCGCTCCGCTCCGCGATCGCGCGGTCGCCGTCCGCCACGGCCATGATGCTCACGCCCATCTCGGGCACGTCCGCGTACGCGAATCCGGACATGACGCTGATCGAGAGCATGCCCGGTTTTTTCTCCTCCTCGCGGGCCAGTTTCAAGAGATCGGTCATCGGCGGCCGGTCCGTGGCCTGCCCGAGCAGATTGATGAGCATCGGCGGCTTCGCGACGAACGACACGGGTTTGATCTCGCCTTTGATCGCCCGCACGAGCAGTTCCGCGGCGAGGAGCCCTCGCTCGCGCTGATCGATGTGCGGATACGTCTGGTAGCCCACGAGGATGTCCGCGGTCTCGGCCATCTGCGGCGTCACGTTCCCGTGAAGGTCCAAGGTGCAGGCGATGGGCAGCTTCGGCCCCGCGGCGGCGCGAAGGCGGCGCAGCACTTCCGCATCCGCGTCCGGGTGCGTGGGCGTCACCATCGCTCCGTGCAGGGCGATGAGCAGGCCGTCCGGCGCGGCCATGCGCAGGCCCGTGACCAAGGCATCGACCATGTGTTCGAAGAACTCGTCGGTCACGGGGCCGGCCGGCGTGCCCCACGCCATCGCGATCGGCACGAGTTCGTACCCGAACTTCTCCGCGCCGCCGATGAACCCGCCGACTTCGTGATGCGCCTCGCTCCACACCGGCACGATTGTCGGGCCGTAGGTGAGGCTGCCTTCGCGGAACTTGGCGAGGTCCGTGCCCGCCTTCGCGAAGGTGTTCGACTCGTGCATGAATCCGCCGATGGCAATCCGCATGGAGAGGCTCCGCAGGTGTGAGCCACCAGAGGAACCGCGCGCAGGTCGGGAGTCAACGAGAATCCCCGAATCCATCCGCGGCATCGACCCATAAACTGACTGGATGTTTTCATTTGCCGAGGCGGACGCATGGTCGAACCACGTTCGCAACACCTTGGGCCGCTATTCGGAACCGCTTCTCCGCCAAGTCGCGGCCAAACTCGTGCGGGCCCGGACGAACCAGCCGCTCGATGAAGTGCTGGACAAGGCGATCGGCACGCTGCTGAATCCGCCGGTGATCGACCGCCGCCTGAAGGACCTTTCGCCCGCCGCGCGGAAGCTGCTCGCCGCGATCGGACTCAGCCGCCAGCCCGTGTGGAAGGTCGGACATCTGCTCGCGCTGCTCGCCGGGCTCGGCCACGCCGAGGGCTTCACGCCGATTCAGGAGACGCTCGAAGCGGGACTGCTGTTCCCCGAGTTGAAGGGCGGCGAAGTCGAAGACTTCGCCGCGTGGCTCGGCGCGTCCGGCACGCTGCACGCCGTCGTATTCGCCCATCCGGCCGTGGCGATCCGCGCCCGTGGCGAAGACCTCGAGTTGCCGAACCTCGGCGACCCCGCGAGCGGCACGGTCCGCCTCGCGGACGGGCTCGATTGGCCGCTCCGCCTCGCCGCAGCGTGGCAGCAGATCGACGCCGGCCCGATGCGGCTCACGCAGGGCAACGCGCTCTTCAAGCGGGACCAGACGCGACTCCAGGCGGACGACGTGCTCAACGCGCCGGCCGTGGACCAACTCGCGACGCTGCCGGACCCCGGCATCTTCTCACTTTTCTGGGCCCGCGCCGCCGGGTTGCTCGAAGAGCAGGACGGCGAACTGCGGTCGAAGCCGCTGGAAGCGTGGAACGCCCCGCTCGCCGCGGTGCTGGAGAAGCTCTTCGCCGCCCTGCCACTGCTCGAATCGTGGGATCCGCTCGCGGGCTACGCTCCGAGTGACATCGGGCTGTCACCGTTTCCGAGCGCCGCGTTCCTGTGCCTGCTCGCGCTCTCGGGAATGAAGCCGGGGCACGCCGTTTCCCCCGCCGCGCTCGCCGCGTGGCTGTGGGAACACCACCCGACGTGGGCCGGCACGCTTCCCGAATCGGAGCACGAATCGCAGGGCGCGAAGTGGGTAGCCGGCTTTCTCCTCGGCGTGGCGCATCCGCTGCGATTGGTGGAAGCCGTGGATGCGACGGAGGGCCGCTTGGTGCGGCTCGCGGACCTGGGGCGTCATCTGCTCGCGGCCGGGCCGGAACCCGCGCCGACGCCTGCCTTCCCGCAAACGCTCCTGGTTCAACCCAACGCCGAAGTGCTCGCTTATCGACAGGGTCTCACGCCGGACCTGATCGCCACGCTTTCGCGTTTCGCCCGCTGGAAGGGGCTCGGCCCGGCCTGCACCTTGGAATTGAACCCGGAGCAGACCTACCGCGGGCTCGAATCGGGGCTCACGCTGCCGATGATCCTGCAGGCGTTGAACCGCCACGGCACGCGGCCGGTGCCGCCCGCCGTGACCGACCTGCTGCAGCGCTGGTCCAACAAGCGCGAACGCATCACGGTGTATTCCTCGGCCGTGCTCGTCGAGTTCCCTTCGGCGGCGGAACTCGATGAAGCCGTGGGCCGCGGCATCGTCGCCGTGCGGGTCACGGATCGCATTGGCATGACGGCCGACGGCAAGGAACCGGGGCTCACGCAACTGCGGCTCATCGGCAACCGCGATTACGAAGGCCGCCCGCAACGCTGCCTCACCGTGGCCGACGACGGCGTGACGCTGCTCGTGGACGCGGCCCAAGCGGACCTGCTGCTGGAAGCAGAGATCGGAAAGTACGCGGAGCCGCTCACAAACGAGACGCCCGCGATTCGCCGCTTCCGGCTCAGCCCGCAATCGCTTCGCCGCGCCGCCGATCTCGGACTCTCGCTGCCGGACATCGACTTGTGGTTCGAGGAACGCAGCGGCCTGCCGCTGAGCCCCGCCGGGCGGTTGTTCATGCTGGGGCGACAACTGCAGCCGCCCGTCGCCTCGCGGAAACTGGTGGTGCAATTCCCCACCTCGGACATCGCGGACGGCGTGATGCAATGGCCCGAGACGCGATCGTTGGTCGCGGAGCGCCTCGGGCCGCAGGCCGTAGCCGTTGAAGACGCCGCTTTTGAACCATTGCAGAAACTGCTGGCGGAACTGGGTGTATCGCTGGAGCCGCCCGCAGGATGACACTTACACCGGAGAAGAGCTGCCCGCAGCCTCGCGAAGCTGACGCTGGCGGAGCCGGGCGGCGATGATGACCGCCACGGAGGCGATCACCGCGCCCACGCTCCGCACCAAGCCTACTTTTACTCCGGGCCACTCGGGCAAAACACCCGTCTCGATGAATGTCCCGGTCAGAAACGCTGTGACACCGACGCCGAACAAGACTCCTGTCCAGTATGCATTCAACATGGAATCACGCTTTCCGGTGTGAAGTGTACGGTGATTCTCGCCCGTGTCTCCTGCAAGTCAACGCCCTCGTTCGCCCGATTGTTCCAGGCGAATCACTTCCCGCGGTTGCTGCGTTCCAAGTCCCGGAGATACTCCAACGCTTCGTCCACGGTGCCGACTACCGCACCGCGGACGCGGCCGGCGTCGTCTGCCTCGCGAAGAAGCATCAAGTCCTCGAAATCCTCGTGGGATGCGAGCCGCAGCCGGTGCCGGTGGCCGAGCGTGCCCGCCTTGTACTCCTGCGCCGCCATGTGGTTCTCGATCAGCCATGCCGTTCGCGGCGTGATGAGGCCATCGAGTGCTTCCAACCCCGCGGTCACATGGTCGAACGGATCGAGGCCTTTGCCCACATCGTGGAGCAGGGCCGCGAGCAGGAACTCCTCGTCCCACGGGCGTTCGTCCCGCGCCCGCTCGAACACCTGCAGCGAATGATAGAGCACGTCCCCTTCCGGGTGCCACTTCGGGCTCTGCTTCACCTGCTCCAGCGGAAGCAGCAGCAGGCGGAACATCTGGTGCGGGTCGACGGCTTCCTCGCGTTCCAGAAGCGCCTCCTCGATCGCGATCTCGGGGTGTTCCCTCGCGATGAGTTCCTCCAGTTCCTTCGTGCTCGCCCGTTCGATGGCCTTGCCGGTGATCGAACTCTTGAACACGTAGTGGGCCATGTTCTCCGCGTAGATCGTGAGTTCGAAGCTGAACGCGTCGTGCACATGCACGTGGGTGAAGACGCGGGCTTCGCCGTGCTTCTCGAGGTGCTTGCGTTCCACGTCGTACTGCAGGCCTTCGTCGTCGAGGATCGCGGTGATCGGTTCGAGGTGGTCCGAGAACAGGTGCAGGTCGATGTCCGAGCCCTTGCGGGTGTGGCCGGTCATGACGCTGCCGATGAGCCGCGGGCGAAAGCGGGTGAGCAGCCGCATCATGCCGAGTGCGGCGAGCCGCATGTCGCGGAGGTTGGCGGTGCGCGATTCGCCTTCGTGGGTGCGGGCGAATTCCTGGATCAGGTCGCGGATTTCTGAGTTGGACGGGAGATCGCTCGGTTTGACGGACCCGCGGCAGACGCGGGCGGCGGCTTTGCGCTTCGCCGTGAAGTATTCGGATTCGGTGCGGTCGTACATGAGCCGGGCGGCCTCGAAGGCGATCGCCCGGCGGAGCTTGGGGTCGGCCATCCTTTCAACTGCGCCGGATTGTTGAACGAGCCTATCCGGTGCCGGCGCGAGGCTCTTGGTCATTGTACGCTGTAGAATCATCGGTGAGGTGTTCCGATGCCGTCGCCGTTTCCCGGAATGAACCCGTATCTCGAACAGGCCGGTGTGTGGCAGGATTTCCACAACACCTTCCTGATCGCGATGCGCGAAGTGCTGGTGCGGCAGCTTCAGCCGAAGTACTTCGTCCGAGTGGAGGAGCACGTTTACGTACACGAATACGACTCGGAAGATCGGCGACCGCTGGGTCGGCCGGATGTGTCGATTCACCAATCGCACCGCACCGGAGGCACGACGGCGGTCGCGGATGCTCCCAACAGCACGGATCCGATCGCGGTGCTGATCCCGCCCGGTGCGGACGAACTGCACTCGTCCTACTTGGAAATCCGCGATCGCGACAATCGCCACGTCGTGACGACGATCGAACTCCTCAGTCCGTCCAACAAGTTCTCCGGGTCGGACCGCGAAGTGTATTGGAACAAGGTCCGCCGGATTCTGTCGTCTAGAACGCACTTCGTCGAGATCGACCTGCTTCGCGGCGGCCCGCGTATGCCGTGGGTGGACCTTCCGGAATGCGCTTACTACGCGCTGGTGAGCCGGGCGGAACAGCGTCCGCGTGCCGAGGTCTGGCCGGCCGGCCTCCGCGACCGGCTTCCATCCGTGTCCATTCCGGTGAACAGCGGCGATGCCGAGCCGAAGATTGACCTGCAAGCCATCCTGCATCACGTCTACGATTCCGCCGGCTACAGCTACTCGATCTACGACGGTGAACCCGATCCGCAGTTGGAACCCAACGATGCGGCATGGGCCGAGCAAATCCTCACGAGATGACTACTCGCTGAGAAGCGTGTCCAAGTTCGCGATGCGAACCTGAAGGCAGTGTCGCAGCTGCATGCGATCGCCATACCCGTGGAATGCGCAGGCATGATCGGGTGACGCCGGTCGTTCGAGTGGGCGGATCTGATGTGGAAAGCGGACCTGACCCCAGAAATTGAAAACCAGCAGGGGGCCGCGTTGCCCACTCCCGCAAAGCAAGAGCGCTTCAACTTGCGCCGCCCATCGCACCGCAGCACGCAAATCGCTCTCAGTCAGCCCCGCGGCATCCGTCTCATGGCCCCACTGCTGGAGCAGGCATTGTCCTTCCTCCCGAATTGCAGTGAGTTCCGATCGAAGAAATTCTGAAAGACGCTGCTTGCGCTTGAACAACTTTCGAAACTGGTTCCAGAACAGCATTCTGGAATCATAACGCGGCGTGCCCGTCCATTCGTCTGCATTCAAGTATCCTAAACCTTCTCCCTCTTCCAATGACCGGAGCGATGCCGTGGGCGTGGTGGTGCAGAAGTTCGGCGGGTCGAGCCTCAAGGATGCGGACCGGGTGCGCGAAGCCGCCCGCAAGGCCATCCGCGCCAAACACGCCGGCAACCAGGTCATCGTCGTCGTCTCCGCACAAGGCAGCACCACGGACGATCTCATCGCCAAGGCCGCCGAGATCACCGCGGTGCCCTCCGCCCGCGAAATGGACATGCTCCTCGCCACCGGCGAACAGATCAGCATCGCCCTCACCGCGATGGCGATCCACGAACTCGGCGAAAAGGCCGTCAGCTTCACCGGCACGCAGATCGGCATCCAGACGGACAGCACGCACCGCAAGGCCCGTATCCGCGACATCGACACGACGCGGCTTCGCGCCGCACTCGAAGGCGGGAACATCGCCGTGCTCGCGGGCTTCCAGGGCGTGGATGAACAGAACGACATCACGACGCTCGGCCGCGGCGGGTCGGATACCACGGCCGTGGCCATCGCCGCCGCCATGAAGCTCGCGGGTTATGAAGTCGAATGCGAGATCTACACGGACGTGGACGGCGTGTACACGACGGACCCGCGGATCGTGCCGGACGCCCGCAAGGTGGATGCGATCAGCTACGACGAGATGCTCGAAATGGCGAGCATGGGCGCCGGCGTGATGCACTCGCGCTCGATCGAGTTCGCGAAGAAGTACGACGTGCCGCTCATGGTGCGGAACGCCACTTCGGATGCGCTCGGCACGTGGATTGTTCCCGAAACGGAGTGGATGCGTGAGTTCCCGGTGTGCGGCGTGGCTCTCGCGGCCGACGAAGCGCGGCTCGCGCTCGAAGGCGTTCCCGACCGCCCCGGTGTGTCGCATCGCATCTTCGAGGAACTCGCGAAGGCGAACATCGCCGTGGACATGATCGCCCAATCGGCGGGCGAGAGCGGAAAGGCCACGATCGGCTTCACCGTGCTGAACGCCGAGCGCGAACGCACCATCAAGACACTGACGCCGATCGCGAACGAACTCGGCGCGAAGCTGCTCGAAACCGGGCGCGTGAGCAAAGTGTCGGTCGTGGGGGCCGGCATGCGGACGCACACCGGCGTGGCCGAACGCATGTTCGACGCGCTCTCCGCCGCCGGCATCAACATGAAGATGATCACCACCGGCGACATCAAGATCAGCGTGCTGATCGAAGAAGACGAGACGATGGCGATCCCGGTGGAACCCGGCGACCCGCCGCCGGAGAAGATCAAGCAAGCCCACCTCGAAGCGAAGAAGGCGGTGCTCGGCCGCAAGGCGCTCCGTGCGGTTCACTCCGCGTTCAAACTCGCCGCGCCGCGCAAAGGCGCCGGCATCGCCGCGGACGGCTTCAAGCACCGCGAACCGCTCGTCACGCCCGGGGCGAAGGACCGCGAGTCCGCCGTGGCCCGCCTCGAAGGCATGGAAGACGTGCTCGTCTCCAGCGCGCACCTGAACCTCGAACAAAGCCGCATCACGATTTCGGATCTGCCCGACCAGCCCGGCAACTGCTCGAAGGTGTTCAACGCCGTGGCCACCGGCGGCATCATCGTGGACACGATCGTCCAGAACCTCACCGCCCCCGGCAAAGCGGAACTGTCGTTCACCGTGCCGAAGGCCGACCTCACCCGTGCCTTGAAACGCACGCAGGACGTGGTACGCGGGATCGATCCGAGTTGCCGCGTGTTCGGCGAGAGCGAGATCGCGGTGCTGTTCGTGCTCGGCGTCGGCATGCGGACCCACACCGGCGTGGCCCGCACCATGTTCCAGGCACTCGCCGAGCGCGGCATCAACATCATCCTGATCAACACGAGCGAAGTGTGCGTCAGCGTGGTGGTGGAAACCGCTCGCGGCGAGGAGGCGTTGAACTGCCTCAAGTCGGCGTTCCGGATCGCGTGAGCCCTGCTCACAGTCCGCTGTGTTTCACTTCACATCCAGGCATGCGATCGAATCGCCGCCGCGAACGAAGAGCCGGCCGTCCGCGAGCACGGGCAGCGCCCACAGATCGCTGCCTCGGACCACGCCCGACAGCGTCGCCACCACGGTGAACGCAGTCGGATTCGCCGCGATCAGCGAGACGTCGCCGCGCTCCGAGAACGCGATCAGGTGATCCCCCGCGAGGATCAGCGTCCCGGACTTCACCTCGCCGTCCTCGCCCCACTCCGGCACCTCGAGGCCCTTGCGGAGATCGACACAGCGAGGCAGCGTGGTTCGGGTGCCGTCGAACCCGTAGAGGAAGCCGTCCTTCAGCACCGGCGAGGCGTGGTGGCTGCGCAGCACGCGGTTGTTGCGGGCGTAGACCTCTTCGAACTTCGCGCGATCACCCACAGTCGCGACGCGGAGCAGGGCGCAGCCCTTGTTGTAAGCGGACGTGATGAACACATACCCGCCGACGGCCAGCGGCGTGGCGATGTTCCCATTGTGGTCCGTCTTCCACGGGTAGGTGTCGAGCAGTTCGCCGTCATCGGCGCGGATCGCAAGCAGGGCGTCCCCCGCGAATGCGAAGACGATGCGGATGCCGTTCACGGTCGCGGCCACGGGCGAACTGTAACCCGCCGGATTGTTTGCGCACTTCCATTTCACACGGCCGGATTCACGATCGAACGCGACCACCGACGCGCCGCGGCCGCCGGGTTGAACGATCACGGCGTCGCCCTCCACGAGCGGCGAACACGCCACACCCCAGAGCGGCAGCTTGGCGTCGAACTCGGCAATCAAGTCGTGTTCCCAAACAACGCGCGGCACCACTTCGGATGTCTTTGGCGGTTCGATGCAGAGAAGCTTGCCAGTCGCTCCCACGGCATAGACGCGTCCGTCGGCGATCGTGGGAGTCGCCCGCGGGCCCGCGGCGTAGCCCGCCTTCAGCGACGAGTAGTCGGCGGTGTACGCGTGCTGCCACACGAGCGAGCCGGTGGCCGCATCCAAGCACACGACGCGTTCGCCGCCTGCGGTACGGTCCTGGGTGTACAATCGGCCGCCGACCACGGCGAAGGACGAATACCCGCCGCCGATCGGCGATGTCCAGAGGGTCTTCGGCGGGCTCCTGTCCCAGTCGGTGCGAAACGGTCCGGCGGGGGCGATGCCGTCGCGGTTCGGCCCGCGCCATTGCGGCCAATCCGCTGATTCGGGCGAAGCCGCTTCCAGCTTCGCGCCGGCGAGTCGTTGCAACTCGGCGGCGTTCTCGGCATCGCGCCCGAACCACGACCGCACCCACGAGGACTTGTACGCCACGAGTCCGCCGAGGCCGGCCACCAGCGACGCACCGACCAGCAACAACACGGAACGCTTCGACATGGCACCCTTCTTGGGATGTGCGTTACGTCTTCGCAACAGGCTGCAGCAACCGCATGGCATAGCGGCCGAGACGGAGCAGTAGAACGCGGTTCAGGTAGCCGGTGGTGGCACGGGCGCCCACCTTGCCCAGGATCTTCCCCGCGAAGTTGGAGCCGACACCGACGCCGACCACGCTCATCGCCTCGTGGAAGAGTTGGTCGTATTGGTCCTCCACCACCTTCTCCCATTCCGCGCCCTGCCCGGCGAGGTACGCGTTGAAGAAGATGCGGCCGAGGAGCACCGCGGTGCCGGTGCGGCCCGCCCGCAAGTTGTAGATCTGGCACAGGTCGCCGAGCATCGAAAACGTGTAAAAGAGCGACGATCCGCTATCGACGAGGGCGTTCGGCGAGATGGCCGTGACCACCCAGATGCGGCTGGACCAGTACTTCACGCGGGCCTGCGCGGCGGCATCGAGTTCGCCTTGGAACGATTCACGGAACCGGTCGAACCATTGATCGGTGGATGAGAACTTCGCGGGGTCGAGCAGTTCGACGCGAACGGAGCGAAGTCGGGCCTGCACTTCGTCCGCGACGCCGAGTTTGAGCAGCGTCTTGCGGTCCTTCTCGGTGTCGAGCGGGTATTCCTTCAGGTATTGGGCCATCTGCTCGCGTGCCTCGGCGGTCTTGGCGAAGGCCAGCCAGCGGAGCCGCGTGCGCTTCGCGAGTTCCTGCAACCCCTTCACTTGGATCTGGCGATTGCGACGAAGCGTGGCGTACAGGTATGCGAAGCGCAGAAACGCATACAGGATGCAGACGCCGAAGAGCGTGAGCCCGGCGTAGCCCGTGTACTGCGCCCACTCCGGCTGCGCGGCCAACGCCTGCAATACGGAAAGCACTTGATTGGACACGAACACGCCGGCAAGGCCCACGGACCCGACCAGAAGTGCGAGCACGAACGGCGTGCCGAACCAGCCCAGCCAGCCGAGGCCGGAGGGATCGGACGCGAGAAGCAACTCCGCCTCCGCGAGTTCCTTCGCGGCCTGTTCCTCATCCATCTCGCGGAGTTTGGTACGGTCCTCGTCTGAGAGCAGGGCGAGGCCGGACGGCACTTGCGGCGGGCGGCCGAGTTCGGTCTCGCCCTCGCGCAGTTCCAAGCGATCATCGGGAACCGGGGCGCGGGGTCGAACGGCGGGGGCGGGAGCCGGCGGCGTCGGCCGCGGCAGCACGGGCACGCCGATCCGCACGTCGTCGTCCCAATTCTCGGTCGCAGGCATGTCGTTCTCCGGCCACCGCAGGGGTTGAGTGATTGTACTCGATTCCTAAACTGGATCTTTCCCGGACACCTGCTTGGAACTTACCGCATGGCCGCCGAATCGCCGCCGAACTGGAAGCCGATGACGTTCGCCCTCGTTCTCGGGGTCGGCGGGTTGGCCGCGTGCTCGGTGCTGTTCCCTGAGTCCCTGCGTCCGTGGAACTTCGCCGCGATCGGGGCCGTGTCGCTGTTCGCCGCTGCCCGCCTGCGGTTCGTGCAGTCGGTGATCGTGCTCGCCGCCATGCTCGCGGTGAAGGATCTTTGCATCTTCGCGAAGTTCGGCTGGCAACCCGAACCGCTGTCGTGGTTCGCGTTTCTCGGCTACGCCGCCATCGGCTACGCGTTCCTGCGGAAGACCGAGAACCCGGCCGCGATCGGCGGCGGGGCCGTGGCCGCGAGCCTCGTGTTCTTCGTCGTCAGCAACTTCGGCTCGTGGCTGATGCAGGCGCTGCCGTACGGGTATTCGCTCGCCGGGCTCGCGGATTGTTATCAAGCCGCAATTCCGTTCTACCGCGGCACCTTGGTGAGCGACGTGCTCTGCACCGCGACCCTTTTCGCCGCCCACGCCGTGCTCAGCCGCGCGTGGTTCCCCGCCGAACGGCTCCAACCCGCGACCGTGGTTTCAAACGAGGAGACGTGGTGAAGTACGCCGCCAGCATCGAGTACAGCCAGGACAAGGAAAAGGTGGAGGCGGCCCGCCCGCGCCATCGCGCCTACCTGACGAGCCTGATCGAGAAGAACCAACTCTTCGCGTCCGGCCCCTACGAGGACGGCAGCGGCGCACTGATCGTGTACGAGGCCGAGTCGCCGGACGGCGTGAAGGCACTGATGGAAGCCGACCCGTTCTTCGAAGCGGGCGTGTTCCTGAAGTGGACGATCAAGCCGTGGAAGGTGATCTTCCACAACCCGCGGTTGGCACCGCAGTAATCCCCGCAAGCGGGTCTTGTAATCCGTTTACCGTTCGGGCTAACATCCCACCATGGATGAGATGCCCCGGGACGGATTCCGGCATCGGCCGCTGTGGCTGCTCGGCGTGTGCGGACTCGTGCTCGCGCAGGCCGGGTTCGCGCTCGCCGCGTTCGGCCCGGATCGTTCCCTCGCTCCCGTCCTCGACGACCAGCCGATCGTCTCCGGCCGACATCCGTTGCACCTGTATCACGGCTCGCTCGGGGCCGCGACCTTCCGCGAGACCGGCGGCACCACGGGCTTCGATCCCAACTTCCAAGCCGGGTATCCGAAGACGCCCGCGTTCGACTCCGGTTCGCGGCCCGCGGAACTCTTCCTCACGCTCGGCGGCGGGACTTATTCGCCTCAGGCGTACAAACTCGGCGTGCTCGCCTGCCTGCTTGCGATCCCGCTCGCCTTCGTGACGGCAGCCCGTGGCGTCGGGCTCCCCGCGGGCGCGGCCGTGCTCGCCGGCGCGTTCGGCACGCTGATCGGCTGGTCCGGTCCTATGCGGCGCATGCTGGATGAAGGCGAACTGGATTCGATCGCGGCCGGCCTTGCGGTACTCGTTCATGCCGCTTGGCTCGTCCGCTATGCCCGCCACTTCGATATCGAAAGCTGGCTCGTGCTGGCCGGCGTCTCCGTTGCGGGGTGGTACGCGCAACCGGCGGTGTGGCTCGGGCTCGCACCGATCGTGTTCGCGTTCTACTTCGTGTACGCACCGCGGCGCGAACTCGCGTGGCACCTCGGGCTCGTCGGCATCCTCGCCGCGGGCATCGCCCCGAACCTGTGGTGGCTCACGGACTGGGCCCGTTATTGGTGGCTCGCGCAGCACTCCTTGGATCAAGTGGGCCTGCCGGCGTGGGGCGCGGTGCTCGGTTCGCCGCGCGAGTATTTCGCCTTCGCGGGTGCGGTGCCGTTCGGCATTGCGATGACGGGCGCGGGTGCGGCCGGGATCGTCGCCTTGTGGCGGTCCGGGTGCCGGTGCGGAGCCGGCTTGGCGGTGGCCGGCGGATTCGTCGCCATCTTCGCCGCGCGAATCCTGGCGGTGTGGCCGAACATGACCGCCGACGGCCCGGAGCGGCTCGCCCCGCTCGCGCTCGGTTTCCTCTCGCTGCCTGCCGCGTTCGGCGCGTGGAAGTTGCTCGAGCGAGCCTCGTTCGCGATCCTCGGCACGAGCCTCGCCGCGGGAGGTTTGCTGCTCGCTGCGTGGTGCGACGGACCGGACCGCCCGTTCGCCCGCTCCCTCCGCTTGCGAATCGAACCGCTCGCGATCGGACTCACCGCCGAACAACAGGAACTCGTTGATACGCTGAAGCGCGGCACGACGACCGAAGCCCGCATCCTCTGGGACGACACGTCGGACCATCGCGGCCCGTGGAACTGGACTGCGCTCCTGCCCGTGCTGACCGGCCGCGCCTACCTCGGCGGCTTGGATTGCGAATCGGGCGTTGAATCGGGATACCTCGAAATGCGGGACGGCAAGTTGTGCGGCCAGCGACTCCAGGACCTTCCGGACGACAAGCTCGCGGAGTTCTGCCGTTGGTACAACTTGGGCTGGGTGGTGTGCCGAAGCCCGGAGACGCGTGAGCGCTGGAGCCGCCTGCCGATGGCGAAGACGATCGCGACCGTCGGCAGCACGACGATTCTGGAACTCCAGCGGCCGCGTTCGTTCGTCCTCACGGGCAGCGCGAAGTGGGAGACGTGCGTTCCGAACCGCATCACGCTGACCGACGTGGTGCCCGATGCGAACGGGGAAGTCTGCCTGAGCCTGCACCATCCGCCGTCGTCCGGCTTGCGCGCGTATCCGAGTTACGTGGTGATCGAACGCAGCAAGACCACGAGCGACCCGTGGGGGCACGTGTGCCTGATGCCGCACGGGCCGGTACCGCGCGTCACGTTGGTGTGGGAACCGTGATCCCGAGCGTCTCGATGCGGCGGATCAGCCGGTTGCGAGGTACGCCGA
Organism: Gemmataceae bacterium; assembly: GCA_046350135.1. Classification (GTDB taxonomy): domain Bacteria; phylum Planctomycetota; class Planctomycetia; order Gemmatales; family Gemmataceae; genus Urbifossiella. The sequence continues at coordinate 368,694 of JAXMBB010000003.1, read as the reverse complement.
GCTTCAGTGCGGCCTGCGTCACATTCCCCTCCGCTTTCCGCAACGCCGCTTGGATCAGCTTCCGCTCCACGTCTTCCAATGTCGCATCCAAGGGCACGGGTGCTTCTGCGGCCGGCTTGGTGAAGCCGAGCCGCTCGCGGAGCCGCCGCGGGATGTGCTCGCGTTGGATCGCCGCTTCACCCGCGGCCGCAACGGATTCTTGAAGCACGGTTCGCAACTCGCGGAGGTTGCCGGGCCACGAATGGGCGGCGAGCACGGCCGCTGCCGCGGGTTCGAGCCGCCGCTCACCGAGCATCGAGGCGACGAGCCGCGGCAGATCTTCGAGTCGTTCCCGGAGTGCGGGCAGCCGAACCTCCAAGGCCGAGAGCCGCGTGTGAAACTCCGGCAACAGCGACTTCGCAGTCACCTCCGCGATCGCGGAGCGTGTCGAACCGCAGAGAAGGCGCGGAAACCGGGCTGCATCGGAGAAGTGGTCGAGGAACTTCTGCTGCAAATCGCGGGGCATCGCCGCGGGTTCCTTCAGATACACGGCCCCGACGCGATCCGAACCCGCAAGCCCGCCATGGCCCCAGAGCAGGCTCTCGATCAGGTACGGTTGCAATCCGTGGCAATCGAGGGCGAGAAAGCCGCGGTCGCGATTCGCGCTCGCACGATGGATCGCGCGGGCGGCGGCTTCCTTCCCCGATCCCGCTTCACCGACCAGCCACACGGGTGAAGTCGTACCCGCGGCCAATCGCAGCTGGCTGGCCAGCCGCCGGGCCGCGAGCGAACTCCCCGCCATGGAATCGATCGTGAACCGCTCGAAGTGCGAGTCGCGGATCGCCATCGCATTCGCGTTCACCTTGCGGGCGGCGGCGGGTGATCCTTCGCCGGACACTTCGATGAAACCGACGATGCCGAACGCTTCATCGGTTCCGGGCAGCGGAACGAACGTGATATCCCACCACGGCGGCCCGGTGCGGTGGTTGGGAGCATTTCGGCGGCACCGGGCCGACTTCCCGTTCAGTGCTTCGGGCGGCGGAGCGAGCATCTTCGCCAGCGCGGAACTGCTCGGCCGCTCGGAACACACGAGGCCGAGTTCATCCGCGAGCTTGCAACCGGTGAGGTGCTCCCACGCGGCATTCGCGTAGCGCAGCCGCTTTCCCTTTCCGAGGAGGAACACCGGCGTGCGCGACTGCTGAAAGAGCCCGCGCCACGCGAAGTGCCCCGACCCTTTCGGCCGCCCCCGCTTCGATGATCTGGCTGAGTCCGACATGTTGAGCGAATTGTAGCCGTGGAGGCGGCGACCGGTTGCCCCGCCGGGCTGCGGCTGGATAATGCGTTCAACCCCGCACCCGGAGCCTGCCGTGCCCGCCATCCGATTGCCGGCCGCGATTCTGCTCGCCGGCCTTGCCGCGTTCGCCACCGCACAAGAGAAGAAGATCCTCACCCACGCGGACTACGACAACTGGAACAAGAGTTCCGGCGTGTCGCTCTCTCCGGACGGAAAGTACGTCGCCCACATCCTCACACCGTTGGACGGCCGCGACGGCACGGCCGTGGTGCGGGTCGTGGCCACGGGCAAGGACATCGCACTGCCCCGCGGCGGGAAGGACTCTTCCGCGCCCGGCAGCCCGCAATTCAGCCCTGATTCGAAGTTCGTCGTGATTCCGATCTCGCCGACGAAAGCCGAACTGGACAAGGCGAAGGCTGCAAAGCTGAGCAATGACAAGATGCCGAAGCCGGTGCTGGCCGTCGTGTCTCTGCCCGGCGGCGAAGTCACGGCCAAGCTGCCGTACGAGAAGAGCTTCACCGTGGGCGGCGAAGGCAGCGGCGTGCTGATCTACTCGCCGCCTGCGCCGAATGACGGGAAGGACGAGAAGAAGGAAGAGACCAAGTCCAAGACACTTCCGACGAAGAAGGGGGCAGAAGCCGCTCCTCCTCCGCGGCCCCGCGGCTCCGGCGCGAAGCTGGTGATCCGCGAACTCGCCACCCGCGGTGAACGCACGCTGAACGACGTGAGTGATTACGAACTCACGAAGGACGGCAAGCTGCTCGTCTACACGGTGGACGCGAAGGAGGATGCCAAGAACGGTGTGTTCGTTCTGCGGCCGCAGGCGCAAGACGACCCCGTGCCGCTGAAGTCCGGCGAGGGCCGCTATTCGCGCCTGACGTGGGACCACAAGCAATCGCGGCTCGCGTTCTTTTACGATGCGGCGGGGGTGAACACCGACCCGAAGGTGGCGCCGCCGCCAAGGCCGGCCGGTGTCGCGCCGGGTACCGCACCGCCCGCACTTCCCCCGAAGTGGCATGTGTTCGTGTGGGATCGCAACGGTCCGGCCGCGGTGGAGGTGATGACACCGGCCACCAAGGGATTGAAAGCCGGGACGCGGTTGAACGGCACCACGCTCGGTTTCAACTTCGACGGCACGCGGCTGCATCTCGCCACGACCGTCGTGCGGCCGCCGACTCCGCCCGCGCCCGCCAACGCACCCGCGGAAAAAGTCGAGATGGATCTCTGGCACTGGAAGGACGGCCACCTTCAACCCGCGCAGAAGATTCGCGGCGACACCGATCGCAACCGCAGCTTCTCCGCGGTGCTGTTCCTCGACACCTACGAGTTCCGCCAAGTCTCCGACGAATCACTCACGGTCGGACTGCCCGCCGTCGGCGATTGGGGACTTGGCCAGGACGACAAGCCGTACCTGCAACTCACCGGCATCATCAACCCGGTTCCGCGCGACTACACACTGGTGAACGTGAAGACCGGCGAGAAGAAGCCCGTGCTCACCGCCAGCCAGAACAACGCGTCGCTGTCTCCGAACGGCAAGTTCGTGCTGCACTTCGACGGCAAGGATTGGCACACGATCGGCGTGGAGGACGGAACCAAGACCAATCTCACCGCGAAGCTGCCGGTGAAGTTCTGGAACGAGGAAGACGACCACCCGAAACTGCCGCCGCCATACGGCTCCAACGGCTGGACCTCGGACGGCAAGTTCGTGCTGCTCTACGACAAGTTCGACCTGTGGAAGATCGCGGCGGACGGCACTTCCGCCGAGAACGTGTCGCAACTTGGCCGCAAGCTGAACGCGCGGTTCCGCTTGGCCAACGTCCGCGCGGACGACGAAGAGGACGAGGACGAACTCCGCGGCGTCAATCTCGCGAAGACGCTGCTCTTCTCCGCGCAGGATCTCCGCAGGTTCGATGCGGGCTATTACCGCATGGCACCGGGCAACGCCCCGAAGCCCATCCTGGGCGGGCCGCACAATCACATCATCACCGCGAAGGCGAAGAAAGCCGACGCCTACCTCGTGACGCGGAGCAGTTTCTACGAGCATCCGGATCACTACGTGACGGACTCGAGCTTCGCCGAACTGAGGCAGGCAACCGACATCAATCCCGCGATCCGACAGTACAACTGGGGCCGCGCCGAACTCGTGCATTACACCAGTGCGGACGGCCTGGCGCTTTCCGGCGTGCTCGTGAAGCCGGAGAACTTCGACGCGAAGAAGAAGTACCCGATGATCGTGTACATCTACGAGCGGCTCGCACCCAACGTGCACCAGTTCCGCATCCCGAACGTGACGGCGGGGCAGGTGATCAACCCCACGTTCTATGCTTCGAACGGTTACCTCGTGCTAATGCCGGACATCGCGTACAAGACGGGCTCGCCGGGGCAGAGCGCGATCAAGTGCGTGCTGCCCGCGATCCAGGCCGTGGTCGATCAGGGAATCGTGGACGAGAAGGCGATCGGCATCAACGGCCAATCGTGGGGCGGATACCAGATCGCCTACATGGTCACGCAGACGAACCGTTTCAAGGCCGCGGTAGCCGGTGCGCCCGTGGCCAACATGGTCAGCGCATACGACGGCATCCGCTGGGGGACGGGCCTCACTCGGCAGTTCCAGTACGAACACGACCAGAGCCGCATCGGCGACACGCTGTGGAGGGCGCCGATGAAGTTCATCGAGAACTCGCCGATCTTCATGGCCGATCGCGTGGAGACGCCGCTGATGATGATTCACAACGACCAAGACGACGCGGTGCCGTGGTACCAAGGCATCGAATACTTCCTCGCGCTGCGCCGCCTCGGCAAGGAGTGTTACTTGCTCAACTACAACGGCGAGAAGCACAATCTCACAAGCCAGACGAACGCCCGCGACTTCGCCGTGCGGATGTTTCAGTTCTTCGAGCACCACCTGAAGGGCAAGCCCGCCCCCGAGTGGATGGTGAAGGGCGTGCCGTTCACAGAACGCGACAAGGAAAAGGAATCGATCAAGAAGTTGCTTCCGATGCCGAAGAAGTGATCGGGCCGGAGGACACGGATGGCATCGCGACGCGCAATCGAGAAGTACGCCCGGCGGTGGCTCGAGTGGAATCCGAATGCGACGGAAGACCAGTTGCGTTCGGCCTTGGTCGGCCGATTCCTGAACCGGCGCGGTCACGGGCCGGAGGCCGCGTCCGCCGCGGGCGGCGTGATCGCAGGCGCGGCCCACGCTCCGGATTCGACCGGCGCCGGATGCGTGGCCGGCGTGCTGCTCGCGCCGGTTGTCTATCTCTGGCACTTGGTATTCCCCGCGTCGCCTACGCGGCCCGAAGACATCGAAGGCGTGTTGTTCGTACTGCGGGAACAAGGCCGGTGGCCGCTGTGAAGGAGAACGCATGATCTGGTTCGCGATCGCCGCTCCGTTCATCCTGATCGGCGCGTTGCTGTGGTGGCGGGCCCGCAAGAAGCGGCGCGAGCCTCGCTTGATCGCGTTCGTGGCCTTGCTCCGCGAACCGGTCGAGCTCGAACCGGCTGTGCTGGCCCGCCTCGCCGGCAAGGCTTGGAACGCGGATCTCGGCGACGGCGACGCGGAAGGCACCGACGGCTTCGTCGTCGGAGCCGGCCCGATGAGCACGATCATGCACGAAGGCCGGATGTTCCTCATCAACTCATTCGCTCAGCCCTACGTCGAGAACGTGGACGAAGCCGCCGACGGCATCGGCGACCTCCGCATCCGCTCCCTCTTCCGCGAACACCGGGCGTGGTTCTCCTGCGATGCCATCGGCGCGGACGGGACCACGCCCGCGGCCGAAGTGCGGGAACAGTATCGGCGGCTGGCCGCGCTCTTCGCCGAACTCCTGGACGACAATTGCCTGCTGATCTTCCTCCCCGATTCGTACCGGGCTTACCCGATCAACGAGGACACGGACGAGGCCCTGCGGTCCGAGGACCCGGTCGCCGCCCTGCAGGATTCGCTCACGGTGCCGGTCGTCGAAGTGCCCGAAGACGACCCGCTGATGAAGCAGGCCGTCGAAGATGCTCGCCGCGAGTGGCCGAAGTTCGCGGACGCCTACGAAGCCGGGGCTGGAGAGAACTTCACCGTGAAGGCCGCGGTCTCGGCCGGCGGGAACACCGAGTTCATCTGGATCACCGTGACGTGCATCGAAGGCGAACTGGTGTACGGCGAACTCGGCAACGAGCCCGCCGATCTCGGGGATCTGAAGCTCGGTTCCAAGGTGTCCGTGCCGGTCGCCACGATCATGGACTGGTGCTACATCGATCCGAAGAAGGGTTTGGTCGGCGGGTTCTCGATCGAGGCCGTGAAGAAGGCCGCCCGCCGCAAGAAGTGACGAAAGAGGGCACCGTGATCGCATTCAAGGAATGGGCCGTGATCTGTGCCGCGCTCGCGGAGGGGCGACAATCACTGATCTTCCGCAAGGGCGGCATCGCGGAAGCCGGCGGCGAGTTCAAGCCGGAGCACGACCGCTTCCTGCTGTATCCCACGTACTTCCACGAACATCGCAGCGGCATCAAGCCGGAATTGCTTCCGCTCCTCGAACGGTGCGAGCGGGACAAGCCCGCGGCGGGCACGCTCCGGCTCACGCACCGCGCCGAGGTCTCATCCGTCGAACATCTCACGGACTTGGCAGCGGTCTTGGCGCTGGATGCGGAGCACGGCTGGACGGAAGCCGAGGTGACGAAGCGATTCCACTACCGCAAACCGGGGTTGTTCGTCTTTCGCGTGGCGGTGACGCCGCTGCCCGAACCGCTGCTCCTGCCCGAACGCCCCGAGTACGCCGGTTGCAAAACGTGGGTACCGCTGGCAGACATGCCTTGAACGGCACCTCTCGAATTCACCGGGAATACCACTCGTTTGGTCCGATTTCTTTTCGCGGCCCCCCCGGTGGTCGCGCCCGGAGTTTACGCCAACTTCGCCGCCTCGGCGGCGGGAGAACACCGTCCAATCGCCAAGCCCCAAACACGGCCACGATTCGGTGATGTCATCGGCTTCAGACGCAACCCGGTTTCCAAAGCAGAAACCGGGTCTCAAAGCCGTAACGGCAGGTTTCGGACTCACTCAACTGAACAATTCGTCCACCGGCTTGCCGTTGTCCACGAGCTTCATCGGCCGCTGGAGCTGGGTCATCACTTCCTTGTTCGAGTCGATGCCGAGCGCGTGGCAGATGCTCGCGTGGAGGTGGCTCACCTTCACGGGGCGGTCCTTCGGAGCGATCGCGTCCTCATCGGACGAGCCGATCACTTGGCCGCCCTTCACGCCGCCGCCGGCGAAGAAGCCGGTGAACACCGTGGGGTGGTGATCGCGGCCGGCCTGCATGTTGATCTTCGGCGTGCGGCCGAACTCGGAGAGCATGACAATCATCGTCTTCTGGAGCAGGCCGCTCTGAGCCAAGTCCTCGATCAGCGAGGCGAGGGCCGGGTCCATCACGTCGCCGTGGTCGCGCATGGCGGGGAAAGCGTTCGTGTGAACGTCAAACCCGCCGCGGTTGACCTGCACGAAGCGGACGCCCTTCTCCACCAGCCGGCGGGCGAGCAGCGCCCCGCGGCCGAACTCGCTGTCGCCGTAACGTTCGAGCGTTTCCGGCTTCTCTTTGCGGACTTCGAAGGCTTCAAGGGCCGGGCTGCGCATCAGCTTCACGGCTTCGGTGAGGGCCGTCTGCGAGCCAGCGGTCTCTTCACCGGGCAGCGTCGCGGCGGCCTTCTGGTTCATCCGCTGGAGGATGTCCAGCCGCTTGTTGCCGCGGACTTCCGCGATGCCGCTCGGGAACGCGAGGTACGGGTCCTTCTCGCCGGGGCTGCCGACGAAGTAGGCTTCGCACTTCTGGCCGAGGTAGCCGGCCTTCGGGGCGAGCCCACCGACCGTGACGTACGCCGGCAGGTCGCCCAACTGCTTCTTCTCGCTCACCACCACCGAGCCGATGCCGGGGTGCTGGAGGTTCGCGCTTTGGGCGTAGCTGGTTTGCAGTTGATACGTCGCGCGGCCGTGGTCGCCGTTCTGTCCGGCGATCGAGCGGATGAGCGCGATGTGCTTCATCTGCTTGGCGACCTGCGGGAAGATCTCCGAGATCTGGATGCCGGGGACGCTCGTCTTGATCGGCTCGAGATCACCTTGCACGTCGCGGCCCGGCTTGGGGTCGAACGTGTCGATGTGGCTCATGCCGCCGCCGTTCCAGAACAGGATGACGTGTTCGGCCGTGGCCTTGCGGTCTTCGCCCGCGCGGGCCACGAGCGTCTTCACGTTCATACCGAGGAAGGTGCCGGCGGCCGCGGTCACAAACGACCGGCGGCTCAGGTTGTAGCCGTTGCAGGCTTTGGACAGGTTCATGTCTTGGGCTCCAGGTTTGAAGTTCAGGTTAATGATCGGTCAAAGCCCACCGACGGCTGTCGGTGGGCTTGCGAGGTTCACGGGATAAAGCGGAACTCGTTGCTGTTGAACAAGGCCCAGCGAAGGTCCGCGAGGCCGTCGGCCGGGGTCGCGGCCTCCTTGATGATCGTTCTCGCCTCGGTCAATTCCTCGTCGGTCGGGACGCGGGTCATCGCTTCCCGATACACGAGCTTGATCGCGGCGTCCACGTCAGGGTTCTTCCCGGTGATCAGGTTGTACACCGGTTCGAGCGGGCCCACGCGGGCGGCCTCGTTCGTCAACTTCCCGTTGAGCATCATCAGGGCTTGGCGCATCGACGGGCTGTGATCGCGGCGTTCATCCAACGCTCCGCGATCGGTTTGGCCGAACACGCGGAGGAAGTGGCCGGTCGGGGCCGGGCTCGCCATCCGCATCGAACTCGTGAACCGCGGATTGTCGTCCACTTGGCTCTTCACTTCCTTCGTGATGTACCGGATGCGGGTGCCCGCGGGCATGCGGCCGCTCTTCATCATCTCTTCGGCTTCGATCTCCTCCGTGCTCTTCGCGGTCATCTTCTCCACTTCGAGGCCGTCCTTCTTCTTGAGCGCGTCCTTGAAGTCGATTTCGATGCCCTTCTCGAGATCGAAATTGCCTCGGGCCGGGCCGGGCATCGCGGCCATCTTCTCGCCGCCGCCGAGCTTCGGTTTGTTCAGCATCGGCTTCGTCGGGTCTTCCTTCACCGCAACCGCGACCTGCTGATACGTGGTGACGGTCACCATGTTTTCACCGGGGCGGTGCTTCGGGGTGAAGAGGTGGCCGGCCTGCACGATCGAATCGAACAGCGACTCGCTGTTCATGCGGCGAACCGGTGTGGCGGTGAACGCCTTCTCGGCCGCGAGGCGGTCCGTGGCGGGCACGTCCATCTTGAGGTGGCCGAGTTGGTACGCGTTGGTCCGCACGATGGAGTTCACGAGGAAGCGGAAGTCGTATCCGCTGGCCACGAACTCATCGGCGAGGTAATCGAGCGTCTTCGGGTGGCTCGGCGGGTTGTCCTGGCGGAAGTCGTCCACCGGGTTCACGAACCCGCGGCCGATCAGTTCGGCCCACACGCGGTTCACCATGGCCCGCGAGAAGAAGCGGTTCTTGGGGTCCGTGATCTTCTCGGCGAGTTGCCGGCGAAGCTCGCTGGCCCGATAGAGGTCCCCTTCCAAGTCGATCTTCTTGATGCTGTTCTTGGCTTCGCTGGTGACGTCGAGCGGGTCCTTGGAGCCGCCAGGGCCCTTGTTGCCATCGAGCAGATCATCCACCGAGTTGCCCTTGGCCGCGATCTTCGCCTTGGCCGCGTCGTCCTGCTCCTTGCGGAGCGAGGCCAGCCGGGCGAGGTGCTTGTTCGGGCCGTCCGCCTCGTCCAACTTGAACGGGAAGCTGGCCTTCACCGCGACGCGGGTCTTGCCCTTCGCCTTGTCTTCCGGCGGCCACATGATCATCGTTTCGTTCCGCTCGTTCAGGAAGATGCCGAGGATCTGCATCTTCACGCGGTGCTCGACGCGAACGGTTTTGCCGAAGTAGGCGGCGAGGTCGTAGAACTCCTGCCGCGTCCATGTGTCGAACGGGTGGTCGTGGCACTGGGCGCACGAGATGCGGACGCCCATGAACACCTGGCTCACGACGCCGGTGAGGGCGTACGGGTCGGCGTCGTCGCCGAGGATGAAGCCGGTTTCGGGGTTCGAGTTCGCGCGGCCCGAGGCGGCGAGCAGTTTCCGCGTGAGCACGTCGTACGGCACGTTCGTGGCGAGCGCTTGGTGAACGTACGCTTGGAGGGCGGGGCCGCCGTCCGAACCGTAGCGCAGCCGGAGCATGTCGCCGAAGAAGACGGCCCAGCGGTCCGCGAACTGGTCGCGGCCCATGTACTCGTCGATGGCCTTCGCGCGGCGTTGATCCGCGGGCCAGGCGAGATACTTGTCGATTTCCGCGCCGGTGGGGATGCGGCCGTTCAGGTCCAGCGAGATGCGGCGGAGGAACGCCAGATCATCGACGGACGACGCGGCGAGCGTCTTGGGCTTCGCGCCGTTTTCGTCGGCGAGCAGTTTGTCCAAGGCCTTGGCCGTCGCGCCGGGATCCGGCGGAGCGGCCGCGAGCGGCGAAGCGAGCAGGGCGAACGCCCCGAGAGCCGCCGCGATTGAGAACACTTTCACCGCGTTCCCTCCAAGGAAAAGCCCCGTTGCGGGGCGGGTGGGCACAGTAGGAGTTCCAAGTTCCGAGTTTGAAGTTCCAAGTTGAAGAACTCGGGCTTCGCACTCCGTCAGCGTTTCTCTTCCAGCACGTGGACCACGTCGCCGCCCGCCTGGCCGACCGCTTCCATGATCGGCTCGAAGGTGGAGGCCAACGTGTTCTTGTCGATCTTCAGCAGCACAGTCCGCTCGCCGGGGGGCAGGTCGCCGAGTTCCTTCTGGATCAATTCCGCGAAGGCCGCCGGCTCCCGCACGCTCACCCGCTGGCCGTTCAAATATACCCCGCCCTTGTTGTCCACCATAATGGAAACTTTCGAGGTCGCGACCTGCTTGACTTTCGCGTCCTCGGCGGGTTGCCACTCGATGTGGCTGTCGTCCTGCGTCTTGGCCAGCATGAGGAAGAACAGCACGAGATTGAACGCGATGTCCGCCATCGAGACATACGGTGGGACCACGTCCAGTTTTCGCCGCTTGAACTTCACTTGGTCACGATCTCCTTTTCCTCTTCCAGTTGCAAAGTGATCACGCCGCCGGCCTGTTCAATCGCACCGGTCACGCGGATCCACTGCACATAGGGCGTGTCCTTCGTGCTCTTCACCAGCACGATGCGGTCCTCGGGCTTGGCTTTGTTCGCCAAGAGCCCCTTCAGCTTGTTCACCAGTTCGGCCGGGGGCGTCTCTTCGCCGTTCACCTTGGCCGCCGTCCGTTCGATGGACACCTCGACGTTCTGGTTCGCTTGGTCGCTCTTCTTGTCCTTGTCCGCGCTGGGCACCGTTTGCGGGCGGCCCTGCTCCGGCGAGATCGACGCACAGACCACGAAGAAGATCAACAAGTTGAAGGCCAAGTCGGTCAGCAGGTTCATGACCCATGCGGTCATGGCGCCGCCGGAACCGCCGGTCGGTCCCGCGGCCATCAGGCACCTCCCCCGACGCGGGCCCGTGCCGCATCCCGCGGCATATCCGATGCGAGCCGCAAGGTCAGCGATTCGATCAGTTGCGAGGCGGTTTCCTCCGCCTCCAAGATGTATCGGTTCACGACGGCCGTGAAGTAGTTGAAGAAGATGTAGGCCGGAATTCCGACCATGAGCCCCCAAACTGTGACGATCAGCTTGAGTTCGATGCCGGCGGCGGCGGCCAGGATGATGTTCTGCGTGCCAAACTTCTCGACCACGTCGCGGAAGAGCACGACCATGCCCACGACCGTGCCGAGCGAACCGACCATCGGGGCCACCGTGGCCACCGTGCTGAGCACGGCGAGGTTCTTCTGCAACGCGGCTTCGATATGCACGGCGTAGTCGTCCATCGCCTTCACGACCTGCTCTTCGATCTTGGCGGGATCGTAGTCCAGCTTGCGGAGCAGTTCGTAGCGGTGGAGGCCGACGGCGAGGATCGCGGGCACCGGCCCGCGCGACCGCGAGCACAGGTCGATGGCTTCCTCCACCTTGTCCTCGTGGAGCAGGTCCAGCACTTGGGCGCGGAGCGCGGCCGCATCCGTGGCGATGAGCCGAAGGCTGCGGAAGCGTTCGATCACGACCCCGGTGGCGAGGATGGCCATGAACAGGATCGGCCACATGAAGTAGCCGCCCTTGAGCATGTAGCCCATGGCACCGGAGTGAAGCAGATCGGTTTCGGCGAACAAAGTCATGTCGAACAACCCAGTGGCGAGCGGCCGGCGTGAGCCGGCTGTTTCCCCGCGAGAACAGCCGGCTCACGCCGGCCGCTCGCCTAATTCTTCTGATCCAACCCGCTGGACGCTTCCTCGAACTGGCGCAGCATTTCGGGGAGCGCCAAGCGGCCGCGGGCGTACTTCGCGGCTTCGGTCGCAGGGTAATCCCAGCGGCACTTGTTGTAGCTCTCGAAGGCCTTCTTCATGTTGCCCGCGGTGCGGTAGCTTTCGCCGGCCCAGAACATCGCGTCCGAGGCCAAGGGATCCTCGCGGAACAGCTTCACGAACTTGTCGAACATCTCCGCGCCCTTCGCGTACTGCTTGTCCTTGAAGTACGCCTGCCCGACCCGGAACGCCATCTTCGAGGCCCGGCGGTCGGTCCCGAACTTCTCCTGGAACTTCTCGCCGACCTGGGCCGCCACCTTGTAGTTCTCCGCCTTGTAGAAGTGCTCGCTGATGCGGATCATCACGTCCGCGATCAGCGTGCTTTTCGGGTACGTGGCGGCCAGCGTCACATACGCCTCCAGGGCTTGGTTGAACTCGCCGGCTTCCTCGAAGGCCTGCCCCATCTTGTACTGGGCGTCCGCGGCGAGCGGGTGGTCCGGGTACAGTTTCACGATCACCTGGTAGGCCTGCACGGCTTCGCCGTACTGCTTCAACTCCTGGGCGAACTGACCGAGAAGGTACGACACGCGCGGCGTGTACTTCGGGTTCGGATAATCTTCCATCACTTCGCGGAGCACGCGGCGGCCCGCTTCCAAGTCGGACGTCGCCTCCGCCTCGCGGCTGAGCGCCTTGTGGCTCTTGAACAACTCGAAGTGGCTCTCCGCGATGTGGAACTGCGTCTCCACCGCGAGGGCTTCGTCCGAGAACGACTTGCTGAACGCCTGCAGCTTTCCGTCCGTGCCGATGACGACGGCGATGGTCGCGGTGGAAATCAGCTTGCCGTCCGCGGTGCTGGCGGCGCGATCGTCCACATATTCGACTTCGATCGTGTCGCCGAAGTAACACTCGAGTTCCGGCGTGTCCTGCTTCATGTTGCCGGGCGTCGGCTTCTCGACGGGCTTGAGCAACACCGAGCCGGTGAAGATGCCCGAGTGCGAAAGTGTCTCGACGAGTTCGAACGTTTCCTCTTCGCCGCGCTTCGTCTTGATCTTCACCTTGGCCTTGTCGCGATCCGGCGTGCGATCCAAGTCCGCGTCCGTCACCTTGATGAACAACCGCTCGCCGACATGGACCGCCGTGATTTCCTTCAGGTATTCCGAATCGGTGCAGACCAACTTGCCGTCCGTGAGCAGGCGGGCGTTGGCGGTGAGGTTCGTCGCCATGCCGGGCATCTGCATCGGGCGGCGTTCGTCCTTGTAGATCACTTCGACCGTGTCCGCCCCCGTGAGGTTGAGCACGCGGGTGATCAGCGTGCGGTCCCGAGCCTTGCCTTCTTCGTTCATCTCCTCCTTCGGCAGCACCGGACCGCCGATGAGATCGCGCGGCATGGAGGCGGTGAGCGGCACGAGCGAGGCGCTCTCCTTGCCGCCGAGTTGCATGATGACCTGCCCGGTGAAGCGACCCTCGAACAGGGCCGTGCCGTACTTGTCCTGGACGCCGGGGTTGATGAGCCGGCGATCGTCGAGCACGCAGTCCACGTCCACTTCCGCGCCGCTGGTCGTCTTCAGCTTCACCGTCACCTTGCTGCGGCTGTCCTTGGCCGCGTCGCGATCGACGACTTCGATCGTGAACGGGGCTTCGAACGCCACCCCGGCCGTGAACTTCGGATCGAGTTCGCCGGCGGGCGTCGGCAGGTAGCGGATGATCGGCGCGTAATCGGCCGCAGGCGAACCGGGCGGCGGTGTGGGCCGGGTGGCCCGCGTTTCGATCACGCGGACGCGGCCCGCCGTCGATTCGCTCACGTACACCACGGACTCGCGGGTGGCCGCGTGGCCGGGCACGGTGTTCTGCTGGTCCAAGTAGCGGATGAAGATGCGATCGCCCGCCTTCACCACGAGCTTGCCTTCCGCGGCCATGGCGGCCGTGTCCACTTCCTTCACGAAGGTGCCGCTGTTCTCCAGCGTCTCGGTCGCGTCGAGGTCGATGGGCGGACCGTCGTTCACGGCCACCTGCACACGGATCGTGTCGCGGTTCGCCGTCGTGTCGCGGTCGAAATCCGTGACTTCGATCACGATGCGTTCGCCCGGATCGATGCGGAGCAGTTCCTTACGCACGGTGTACACGTCGCCCGCGGTGGTCTTGAGGAAGTCGTAGGCGATCGCGGTGATGGACGCGTTGTGGTACGTCGCCGTCAGCTTGCCCGTGAGCAAGCGAGACGCACCCGTCTGGTTCACGTCGTCGATGTACGTGGCGGTCACCACGTCGCCGCCCGCGATCTCGAGCGTGTCGTTGGTTGAAAGCGAGAGGAGATCCGCTTCGGTGGGGATGTGGGGCACGGGAGTGCCGCTGTCCTTGATCTCGAAGTGGTTGATCGCCACCGCCTCGCCCTTGTACTCGTGGATCACCGCGCGGACGTGCCGCACGTTGATCGGGGCGAACTTGAACTCCCACGAGGTGCCTTCTTTGTCGGCGACGGCTTCACCCAGGAGCCGCGCCGGCGGCGTGGTCTTGGCTTCCGGACGCGTGAGGTCGAAGTCCGATTCGCGGAACGGGATCGGCGTCACCGTCTCCGTGACGGCATCACCGGTCGCCCACTTCGCTTCGAGTTGGTTGGTGTTCGGGCCGGCGGCGGTGAAGATCGTCACGTCGTGGACACCGGCATCGAGATAAACGTCGGCGACGCGGCCGTCCGCCCCGACGATCAGTTCCAAGCGGCCGTCCACCATCACGGCGGTCTTCTCGCCCTGCACGGCGAAGCGGGCCGCGCCGGACTTCGCCTGCACGACCTTCCCGTGCCACACGATGGCCGTGGCCGGCTTGGCCTTCGCATCCGGCTGCCGCGTCCAGAACAGATCCGCGGCCTTGCTCTCCACGGTGGGCTTCACGTTCTTCGTGAGCGCGACCACTTGGTCCCATGTGGTGTAGCCGGTGGCGTCGGTGCCTTCGAAGATGCGGGCGGTCATCGCGCCGAACGCGCCGGCGACCGCTTCGGTCTTGGCATCCGGGTGCGTGGAGGCGAGGCGGAACCACAGGCGGCCGTCGTCCGAGCCTTCCAGTGTCATGCGGATCGGGGCGTTTCGCATCGGGTCCGGCGTCCAAATCGTCACCTTGTCCGTCTTCTTGAGATCCTTCATGTCGATGCTCAGCACCTTGGGCGTGACGCCGTCCGGTTCGCTGAGCCACGCGGTCTTCTTGTCCTTGTCGATGGCCATCAGCGGGCTGTGATCGATGGCGGTGTTCGTCGCGAGGGCGCCAGCGGGCAGTTCACCGGTTTTGGCGGTTCCCTCGAAGATGCCGGTGTGCGGGCCGGTCTCGGTGAGCACGACGCCGACTTGATCGCCGCTCGCGGCGGTGAGTTTCAGCGAGATCTTGTCCGGTTGGTCGGTGAGGTCGCGGTCGGCGTCCTTCACGCGGATGTAGATCACGTTGCCGGGCTTCACTTGGTCCTTGGGCCGCGTGAGCCCGACGCGCTTGTCCTCGGGTTGGTCGCCGTTCGCTTCGCGGGCCAGCTTCTTGGAGAACGACTCCTCGTCGTCGTCCGTGATCTTGCCGGAGGCGACATCGAGCCTGCCGTCCGAGGCGATGCGAATCTCGGCGTCGGGCAGCGGAGCGTCCTTGAACTCCTTCTTGAACTCGGGCGGGTAATCGACGCGGATCACGTCCTTGCCCGTGAGTTGCAGGATGCGGTCGTTCTTGGTGGGGCCGCCGAGGCGGGTTTCAAGGTCCGCACGGAAGAGGCCTTTGCCCGCACCGCCGGAGATGAGGTAGATGGTTTCTTCGTCGCCGCCCGGCTCGGTGATGACGCGGACCGGGATGCGGCTGTGGCCGCGGCTCACGCCCAAGTCCGAATCCTGCACCACGATCGAGAGCGCCTCCCCCGGATTGTGGAACCGCTTGCTGGCGCGGCCGAGGCGGCCGACCGTGCGGAGCAGTTCCAACTGGTCCACGTAGCGCTGTTCCGCCCCGTACACTTCGGACAGGTTGTAGAGGGCTTGGTTGGCGAGTTCGATGTTGGGCACGCGTTCGAGCACGCTGCGGAAGATGGAGCGGGCTTCGTCGCGGTCGCCGCGGCGGGAGGCGAGCACGCCGCGGAGGAACTCGGCGCGGATGACCACGTCGCGTTCGCGGCTGCCGGCGAGCCGCTCGAACGCCTGCTCGGCCTGGTCGTACACCTTCTGTTCCATGAACGTTTCACCGATGCCGAAATCCGCTTCGATGGCCTGCAGGGTCTTCGGGTACTTGTTCAACAGCGTGGTGAACTCGGCGCGGGCGAGGTCGTACCGCTTCGCCTTGAAGTAGTTCCGCCCGAGCAGAAGCTGGATGCGGGCTTTCTCCGCGTCGTCGATTTCCTTGATGTCCGCGTTCTTGATGAGCCACGCCCGCAGGGTGTCTTCGACTCGCGTGTGGTTCTCGTCGCCGCCCGCGGCGATGTGGCTCTCGCAAACGAACACGATGAGATCGACCGGCACGTCGGCCCGGTTCATGTCGAAGAGCTTCTGGTTGGCGAGGTACGTTTCGAACGCGAGCTTCTGGTCGCCGAGGCGCAACTGCAGTGCAGCGGAAAGCAGCGGGGCGATGGGGCTCTTTTCGTCGATCACCGCGCCGCCGGCGGCGCCGAGGCGGGTGTAGGCTTGCGTGAGGATGTCCCGGCCGGCCTTCTTGCGGCCTTCGTCCAGGCCGACGAAGTTGCCGAGCATCCCGCCCGTCAGCACGGCACCGGACATGTAATCCTTGCGGCCCATCGCGGCTTGGGCGTAGCTGGCGAGCAGGTCGAAGTCCGTCGTGGTGCCGGGGCCCATGAGCGTGGCTTGGGACGTGGCGAGCAGCCGCTGCATCGGCGGCACCTTCGCGGCGTCCTCCAGTTCCAGCAGCGCGGCTTGGGCCGCCGGAGAGGCGTACGCCACATTCAGATCGCGGACCAGCGTGAACACCTTCTTCTTCACCTCGGGCGCGGCTTTCATGTCCGTTCGGGCGGTGGCCACCCATGTGGACATCTGGCTCCAGTCGTTGTCCACGGTCGCACCGCTGAAGGCGCGGTCGCGGAGCTTCTCGGCGGCGGGCAGCATCAACTTCGCCGCGCTGTCCACGTCGTTCTGGCGGATGAAGAAGTCCGACCGCTGCACGGCGAACGAGAACTGCCAAGCCGTGTCCTTCGCCATCAGCCCGTCCAGGAACGTCGGCTTTTGCGGGTCCGGCAGCAGGGTGAGCAACCGGCCGGCGCAGGTGGCGTACTCGGTGGCGTCCGGGTTGCCCGTGAGCGCCCGCTCCCAGCATTCCTTGGCTTCGTTCTTCAAACCGAGGGCGGCGAGCGAGTCGCCGATGCTGCTGGCGTAGGTGCTGTCGTAGCCGTACTTGTCGAACATCTTCTTGGACCATGCCCACGCCTGTGTGCCGAGGGCCGCATCCTTGAAGTGAACGGCCACCTGCATGAAGCGGCGAGTGAGATCGGGCTGGGTCGAAGTCGCGTCCAACTTCACCAGCACGGCGGCGGCATCGCGGAACGCATCCGCCTTCACATAGTCGGTGGAGTGCGTGAGGTACGCGGCCGCGGCATCGAACGACTTCGGCATCCGCGTCGCCCATGCCTTCGCGTAGTCGATCGATTTGGTCCGCTCCGCGTCCGCCGAGTAGTGGCGGTAGAAGTATTGCTGCTGGTAGAGCAGGTCGTTGGCGAGTTCGTCCGGGTAGCCGGCGAGGCGGCCGGGTTCGAGCAGCTTCAGGCGGGCGAGCGCGGTCGGCGCGCCCCAAACATTCGCGGCGGCTTGAGCTTGGTACGCCGCCCAATCGGCGTTGACCGGTTCCTTGTCCGAAGCGGCGAGCGCGACGTTGGCCGCCGCGGCCCGCTTGCCGAGATCCTTGTTCTGCACGCGAGCCTGGGCCCAAGCGGCGAGCGTCGCCTGGTAGGTGCTGATCCACGGAAACTTGCGGCGGGCCTCCACGACGCGGGCCACATCTGCGTTGAACTCCGCATCATCGGCGGCGGCGTCGAGCAGCCAGTTGATCGCGCCGCCGGTGTAGCCGTCGTTCGCGGGGAACTGGAAGGCGACTTCGCGGGCCACGGCCTTGGCCGCGGGAATGTTCTGGGCGCGGTCGCGGAGGATTTCCAGCGCCAGCGAGTAGCGAAGCGCGCCGGCATTCGCCGGGGTGCTCTTCGCGATGGCGGCGCGGAGGGTCGCTTCGGCCGTCGCGAGCCGCTGCGCCTTCACGTTCTTGTCCATGTCCGCGCCGAAGAGCGAGGAGTACGCCGAAGACGCCGAGTGCGACTTCGAATCGAACGGCAGCACCGCCGCAAGAATCTGCTCGGCGCGGGCCACGTCCTTGTTCGTGATCATCACGCCGGCGAGGCGGATCTGGGCGGCGTACTTGTCCGCGCGGTCCGGGTACTTCGCCACGTAGTCGTTCACGGTCGGCTCGAACTCGGCGACCTTCGGATTGGTCTGCACGAGTTCTTCGATCAACCGCATGTGCATGTCCGGGCGGGGCGGCACGTTCGGCACCGCGATCGCCTTGCGGTAGGCGTCCACCGCGTTCACGCGTTGCGTGAGCCGGCTGTAGTTCTCGCCCATCCGGTAGTGGAGGTTCTGCACCATCTTCGCGTCGGCGGGCGGGCTCTTCGCGATCAGTTTCGCGGCCACTTGGTTGGCTTTGGCCCACTGGCTGAGGCGTTCCTGGGCATCCACCGCGTACCACCCGGCGACCGTGGCCGACGGACCCGCGGGCAGCTTGTCCAGCATCTCCTCGCCGATCGCACCGGCTTTCGCCAGCGAATCGGAGTTGTTGATCGCGATGTAGGTCATGAGCGCTTCGCGACCGGCCCGCCAGCCTTCGGGCACGGCGCCGAGTCGCTTCCAGTGCGCCTCCTGAATTGCGGCGAACCCGGCGGAATCGCCGGAACGACGGAGCAGCACCGCGAGCCACCGTTCGACGCCGGCCGCGGCCGGATCTGCGGGGTGCCGCTGGAGGAATTGACGGCCCGTGGCGATGAGTTCCTTGTTGCGGCCGGTGACGAGCAGGCCGTCGATCAGCTTCAGCATCGCGTCCTTGTGCCGAGGATGCGTGGAATGCAGCCCGACGAACGAAGTGGCGGTGCGGACGAGCCCGAACGGCCGGCCGTTCTCGTGGTACAGGTCGATGAGCTTGAGTTGCAGTTCCGCGCCTTCCTTGGTGGACGACGCGGTCTTGGCGAGTTGCGCTTCGAGCGCGGCCGCGGCCTTGCCCACGGCGTCGATCTCGCCTTCGGGCACCGCCGGCGCCTTGGGTGGATCCTTCGGTGCGGGTTGCTGATGCGCCAACCCGACCCCGAGGATCATGCTGAAGCCGGCGATCAGTGCGAAGGGTCGTGCGAGCATATGTCCATCACCGAGGGTGTTTCGTGAGGTCAGGCGAAACTGCAAGCGGTCTGCGCCGCGCTTGCGGTTTCGCGCTAGTTCCCCGCCTTCCGCAGGGCTTCCGAAATCTTCTTCGCGTCCGGGGCGAGCGGGCTCTCGGGGAAGTCCGCGATCATCTGATCGAACTGCTTCCGCGCTTCCGCCTTCTTGTCCAGGCGATAGAGGCAGCGGCCATAATTGAAAAGGATCACATCGAGGAACTTCGCGTCCGGGTGAGTGCGGAGCACCGTCTCGAACACGTCGATCGCGCGGGCGTAATCCTTTTGCACGTAGTAGTAGTTGGCCATCTTCGCAACCGCTTCACCGACGCGGCCCGAATCCGGGAACTGGTCGAAGACCTTCTTGTATTCCTGGAACGACTGGTCGAAGAGTTGGGCGGCGCCGGCGCCTTCGGCGGCACTGGCCATCTCCTCGTAGCACTGGGCGATGCCGAACTGGGCTTCTCCGCGGCGCGGGCTCTTCTCCAGCCGCAGCACACTGGTGTAGATGCCGATCGCGCGCTGCAGTTCCTTCTTCGTGCGGGCCACATCCGCGAGGTTGAGCAACGCTTCGTCCACGAACTCGGAGTTCGGGAACTCGCGTTGGAGCCGCTGGCTCATCGCGGCCGCGAGGTCGAGCTTGTCCATCGCGAAGTAGATCTTCCAAAGTTGGACGTAGGTCTCTTCCAGCGTGCGGCCGCCGAGCTTCGCAGCCTCGGTGCTGATCTCTTCGCACATCGTCATGGCTTGCTGGTACTTCGCGTCCGCGTGTTGCTTGAGGCCGAACTCCTGGTAGCGGCCGCCGATGTTCGTCAGTGCACTGGCGGTCTTGAGTTGCGTCTTGACCCGCAGTTCCTGATCGTTGATGAGCGTCTGCGAGACGCGGACCGAACCGAGGCTGCCTTCCACCGTGCGGGCCTTGAACATGACCGTGCGAGGTTCGCCCGTCGCATTCTTGGCGTCGATGTATGTCAGCACGATGAGATCGTTCGGCTGCGCTTGAAGCACTTGGTCGTCCGTCTTGATCTTGTCCGTGTTCTCAAGCGACACCACGGCGCGGAACGTGCCGGAGTGAATGGTGCCGTCGTCCGGTTCGGGTTCCCTCTTCGGCGCGGGCGGCGGAACCTCCTTCTTCGGTTCCGGCTCTTTCTTCGGCTCGGCGTCCTTCTTCGGCTCCGGGTCGCCGTCCTTCTTGGGTTCTTCCTTCTTCGGCTCCATCGGTTCGAGCTTGTGCAGCGGCACGTTCTCGGGCACGGCGCGAACAATCTTCGCCTCCGTGAGAATGACATCCACCTTGTCGAGCTTCTTGAAGCGGTCAAGCTTGTTGGGATCGGGCTTCATCGGCATCGGGGCGCCGGCCGGGCCCGCGTCCGCGGCCAGTTCCTCCGGCGTCTTCTCGCGGTAGACTTCGATCACCGCCTTGAGCACGTCCGCACCGTCGGTCAGGTCGAAGTCCGCGTCGACCACTTGAAGGTTGATGCCGCGTCCGAGCACGACGCCGGCCAGCGTTTCGGAGTAGGCGCCGTCCATCATCGCCGCGGTGGCAGTGCCGATGACGGGAATCTTCTTGATGACGAGGTTTTCCTTCGCCCCCGCCGCGGTGTGCATGTCCCGGTAGGAGATGGTGACGACGTCGTTGCCTTTGATTTCGAGGCGGTTGTTGCCGGGCTTCGCCTTGCCGAGGGCGGTGGGAATGGAGCCGACCACGACGCGGACGTTGCGGCCGATCGCGTAACACTCCACGGTCTCGACGTCGCCGGTGGTCGATTCCACTTTCACGGGCACGGTCTTGCCGGGTTCGAGCGCGGCGAGGTCCGCGTCTTCGACGCGGACGAAGAGCCGCTTGCCGGCTTCGAGGAGTTCCAACGCGGTCTTCGGCTTGCCGTCCGGCCCGATTTCCGGCGGCGGCAGTGCGGTGCCGACACGCTCCAGGCTTTGGATCGCCCGGCTGTAGTGCCCCTGCTTGAAGTGACCGAGGCCGATGTAGTAGTACGCGGAGTTCACTTGCGGGCTGACGGGGTACTTTTCGATCACATCGCGCATGTACTTGAAGCACTTGCCGTAGTTACTGCTCTCGAAGTAGCAGACGCCGACTTTGAGAGTGGCTTCGGCCCGCTGTTCTTCACTCGGGTTGTCTTCGGCGGCGGCGGATTCGAAGTAGGTGCGGGCGCGATCGTAGCTCCGCTCCTTCGTCAGCATGTGGTTGCCGAGTTTCAGATGCGCGTCGAACCGGACTTTGCTGCGCGGGTAGCGTTCGATCACGGACTGCCACACTTCGACGGCCTTGGCGGCTTCGTTGGCCTCCATGCGGGCGTCGCCGGCTTCGAGCAGCTTGCGGGCGGCGCGGTCTTCCACGATGGAACCACGTTCGCCCTTGTCGCCTTTCGCCTCCTCCTTCCCCTTGTCTTGGGCATCGATGCCCCGCGGGGCGGCGGAGGAGGTGAGGAATCCGAGCGCGACGCAGCCGGCAACAAGGCCCGGCAACACGAGGCGGGTGCGGAAAGTCTGTGCGTTCATGAACGGCTCGGCGTCGTAGAGGATCGTCGCAGCGGTGTTCGGGCGGGAGAGCGGTCGCGAGGCAGGCAGCAAGCGGGGCGGCAGATTCCCCGCCGTTGGACGAACGACCGCGGAACTTAGTTCCCGAAAAAGTGTCCGGGTTTTCCGATTCGATTGCAAGCCGGAAATGAAAACGCGAAGCCGATTGCGGCTTCGCGTTCGGAGGAACGTCAGCTCACTTCACTTTCTTGAAGACATCCACCTTCGCGTCCTTGTCCTTGAGTTCCAAAGCGTCGTCCGTCAGCTTGGTGATCGTGACCGTCTCCTCGATGCTCTGATCGCCCACCTTCAGCTTCACGGTGAGCTTCTCCTTCTCGACCTTGTAAGTTCCTTCGAGCTTGGTGTCGTCGCCCTTGATCACGGCGGCGAGCTTGCCGTCCTTGGTGAACTCGACCGTGCTGCCGGTGGGCAGGTCCGACCCGGACTTGGTGATCTCCCACTTGCCGACGATCTTCTTGGCGTTGTCGTCGTCCGCGGCAGATCCGAAGCCGGCGGTGACGACCATCAGGCCGCCGAGGGCCAAGGCGAAAAGGCGGTTCATGCGACACTCCGTGTTGCGATTCGGGCCCGGCGACCGGGTTGCCACAATGCTAGCGGGCGGCGTGTCCAATGGCGAGTGCGGTTCACTTCTCCGCGATCTTCTTCGTGATGCTCATGCTGCGGACGACGCGTTCGACATCGGTGCGAAGGTCGCCGGCGGCCTGGGCGGGGAGGCGGGCCGCGAGCGTGGCGCCCCCGTCCGTCTGCTTCAGCACGGCATACTCCAACCGGGCCGCGTCCTTCTCGAACTCGGCTTCCAGCGTGAAGCGTTCCAACTGGCCCGGCTCGGGCCGCACGCGGATCGGGGCCATCGCCACTTTCACACGGGCCTTCTCCTTCTCCAGGAAGGCCGTCACTTCCTTCTGGTAATCGGCCGCGGCCGGCACCTTGCTCGCGGGTTCGACCGTGATCAGGATGCCGCCGCCCAGCTTGGAATGGTCGAGCGTGACTTGTTTGCCTTGGACGGCCCCCACTCGCCAGCCGCGGGGATACAGGAAGCGCACACCGAGGTTCTGGTCGTCGTGGAGCAGTTGCGTGTTCTCCGCGTCCGGCTTCAGGCCAAGCCCGCGAAGCGACATGTCCGCAAGATCGGCGGGGAGTTGTTTCAAGGGCGTCCGCGTCATGATGAACTGGCCGTCGATCGAACCCACGGTTTGGCCCGCTCCGTCCAGCAGTTCGTGCGTGCCCTTGATGGACAGGTACGCCAGCACGCTCGATTCGGTCAGGTAATAGGCGGTACCTTCCAACTTCTGGCGGCTGGGGCCGTCCTCGTTCACCCCGCGAACCGTTCCTGAAATGCGTAGCTTGGCCGCGGGCCGGCCCGCGAGCGTCGTCGCCCCGGTGAACTCGACCATGAGCCCGCCTTCCTCCACTTGCTGCATGTCCGTGATTTCGGCGACCGCAGCCGGGCTCGCCTTCCAGCTTTGGCCCGGTTTCACGGCACCGACCGGCAGGAGTCCCGGCACTATGGCCGGGTTGAACACGTCGGTGCGGACCAAATCGATTTCGCTCCACGTCAGCGGGCCGTCCGGTGAGAACGGCGCCCGCTTCCCGTTGGAACGGATCACGACCATGCGGCGAACCGATGGCCGGATTCCGGCGTCTTGAAGATTGGTGCCCACGATGCGCTTGAACTCGACTTCGCGGTACGCCCGCACCGCTTTCTGCGAGTCGGCGTCGTCCGGGTCGAGCATGCGTTCGTCGTACACGAGGCGGGACGCGCCCTCGACCGGCACGAGTTGCGGCGGCTTCCCTTTCTCAACCGGCAACGAGAGTTTGCCGCTGATTTTCACTTGCACGTCCACGGAGTACGCGTGTCCGGGTTTGAACTGTTCGGAGAGCGTGTCCTGTGCGTGCAGCGGGGCGGAGGCGAGAAACACGGCGACGGCGATGGTGGTTCGCATGCCCCATGTTAGTGCGGGGGTGAAATCTTCACGGCGCAACCCGGCTCCGTCTCCTCGTTTGATTAGGGAAGCGGGTGCGGTTGTGCCTGCCAGCGAGCCTGCGGAGCTTGCGGCAAATTGAAAAACGGGGAAGATCTTGCGGCGCAGCGATTTGCAAAAACGATCAGCGGTGGCAGTGTAAATCCATCCATCGGATGCGGTTGAAAAGAAGTGACAAACGCGTGACGAGGAAATCCGTTGAATTTCAGGATCCGCAAATCGCTTCCCATGAAGGACTAAAAGGCGATGGCGGCGGCGAGATCCGGCTCCAAAAATGGAATTGGCAAGCGGATTGCTGATTGACCACGGCCGTGAGAGAACGCCAACCAGTGGCGTCCTCTTGGGAAGGAAGCCCGGCCCCGGACGTTTACCCGAGTGCTGAGCTCCCTGCAAGTGCAAATGAGGAAAGGCTGAGCGGCCGGTGCGGTATCCCAATGTGTCGCGCCCGCCAGCGAATAACAGGACGCCAGCCCAAGAACGGAGTCGGCCGCGGAGCGGCCAACCAAGGAGGTAGTTCGGTGAATGCGTTCCAGTGCCGAGCCCTGAAAGAACTGACCGAGCAACAGACTCGGTTCGCCCCCGCCGCCCGCCGGCAGGAACAGGTCGCTCGCGCCCAGAAACTGATCGCCGAGACCGAACCGAACCGCAACTACCCGTATCAGTACGTCTGTTTCCGCGTCACCGATTACCGTTCGGACGCCCACGCGGATCTGCTGATCCCGGGTTCCGAACTCAAGCATGATCTCGAACTTTTCGTGCGGTTGGTCGAGCGGTCGCTGCCGGCCGTGCCCGTCGAGCAAACCGTGGAGCCGGTGCTCACGCTCGAAGAGGTGAGCAAGAAGTTCCGGGTTTCGACGAAGACCATTTCGCGGTGGCGGGTGCGGGGGCTGACGGCCCGTCGCGTGAAGGTGAACGGCCGCAGCCAGCTGGCCTTCCCCCGCAGCGTCGTCGAGAAATTCGTCAACGAACACAACGACCTGGTGGAGAAAGGTGCGAAGTTCTCGCACCTCACGGACGGCGAGAAGGACGGAATCCTTCAACTGGCTCGCGACCTCAAAGAGTCCGGTGCGTCGCTCACGGATGTGAGCAAGCGGATCGCGACTCAACTCGGCCGTTCGCCCGAAGCGGTGCGCTACACGATCAAGAACTTCGACCGCGCGCATCCCGATTTGGCTTTGTTCCCGAAGGCGAACGGCCCCCTGACCGGCCGCCAGAAGGAACAGATCTTCCATGCGAAAGAGCAGGGTGAGCCCATGAAGATAATGACGCAACGATTCGGCCGGTCCCGCTCCTCGATGTACCGCGTCCAGAACGAGGTTCGCGCGAAGGAGTTGCTCCAGCCGGTGGACTACATCCACAATCCGGAGTTCGACGATCCTTCAAAGGAAGCGGCGATCCTCGCGGACATGCCGGGACTCGCGGAGTTCGAGGCGAAGCGGTTCAACAAGAACGCCCCGAAGGACGTGCCGCCGCAGATGATGCACTTGTACGAGTGGCCGCTGCTCACCAAGGAGCAGGAGCAGCATATGTTCCGGAAGATGAACTTCCTGAAGCACAAGCTGCACACGTTCCAGCAGTCGATTGATCCGGCCCGCGCCAAGGTCTCGGACCTGCGGACCATCGAGAACCTGCGGGAGGACATCAAGGCCGCGCGGGACGTGCTCATCAACTGCAACCAGCGGTTGGTGTACGCCCAAGCCAAGATGCGGCTCGCAATGGGCGAGACCATCGACGACCTCGTGTCGGACGGCAACCTCTCGCTGATGCGGGCGGTGGAGAAGTTCGACTACGGCCGCGGGTTCAAGTTCAGCACGTACGCCACGTGGGCGATCATGAAGAACTTCGCCCGGTCCATCCCGGACGCGCAAACCCACAAGCAGCGCTACGTGACGGGCCACGAGGCGGTGTTCGACGCGAAGGAGGACGTGCGAACGGACGAGCAGGAGGTGCTGGCCGCGGCGGACGCCGCCAAGTCCCGCGTAAACCACCTGCTCGACCACTTGGACGCCCGCACCCGCGAGGTGATCCGCATGCGGATCGGCTTGGACGGCGCCCACGAGATGACGCTGGAGCAGATCGGCCAGCACTTCGGCATCACGAAGGAGCGGGTGCGGCAGATCAACGTTCGCGGGATGAAACAACTGCGCGAGTGGGCGGCGAAGGAAGCCGACATGAGCGCGTGACCGACGGCGACAGCCGGTTCCAACAGGCGCCCGCCCGGCAACGGACGGGCGTCTTGCGTTTGTTAGCCCGACGCGCCAGCGAGGAATCTAACGGATCGTGCGCTCGCGAGTCGGCCTTCGCTCCTTGTCGAATCGGACGCGTTCCCGGATACCAATCTTCCCGACGTGTTACGTTCGCGAGGCCTCTCCCGATGTGGATCGACCGGGTGTTGCGCTACTTGTTCCCGCGCTCGGACCAGTTCTTCACCCTGCTGGAAGGGATCGCGGAACGGATCGAAGCGTCCGCCGTCATCTTCGGCGAACTGCGGTCGGCGTCGTCGCAGGCGGAAATCGAGTCCATCGCCGCCCGGTTGAAGCCGATCGAGACCGAAGCCGACAGCATCTGCCACGACCTGTACCACGAGATCGACCGCACGTTCGTGACGCCCATCGACCGCGAAGATCTCGCACACCTGGCCAAGGCGCTGGACAACGTGGTGGACGGCATCGAGCATACCGCCGCGTTCGCCACGCTGTATCGCCTCGACACGCTCACCGAGCCGATGCGCGAACTCGTCCGCATCACCGAGTCCGCGGCGAAGGAGATCGCGGTCGCGGCCCGGTTGCTCCGCAAGTTCGCGAATCCGGACGTGGTGAAGCAATCGACCATCGCCGTTCACCAACTGGAGAACGAGGCGGACGGCGTGTACCGCAAGGCGACCGCGGCCCTCTTCTCCAACGGCATCGCCCCGATCGAACTCGTCCGCCAGAAGGACATGCTCTTCAGCCTCGAAGAGTGCGTGGACCAGTGCGAGGACGCGATGGACGTGATCCGCTCCGTGATGGTGAAGAATGGGTAGTTCGCTCGCGATCCTCGTGCTCGTGGTCGTGTTCGCCCTGGCGTTCGACTACATCAACGGGTTCCACGACACGGCGAACGCCGTGGCCACGGTGGTGTCCACGAATGTGCTGCCGGGGCGGACGGCGGTGCTGCTCGCCGCCGCGTGCAACTTCATCGGTGCGTTCCTCGGCGTCGGTGTGGCCAAGACCATCGGCGGCGACATCGCCGATCCCTCGTCCATCACCCAGCCCGTGATCGCGGCCGCACTCCTGGGTGCGATCGTGTGGAACCTGCTCACGTGGTACTTCGGCATTCCGTCGAGCTCCTCGCACGCCCTGATCGGCGGGCTCGTCGGGGCCGTATGGTGCTTCCGCGTCGTATCCGACGGCGACCCCGCGGATTCGTTCACCACCTTGATGACGTCCAAGGGCGTGTTGCTCACGTTGAAGGCGCTCGTGATCTCGCCGATGGTCGGGCTCTTCTGCGGATTTCTGCTCATGACGCTGCTCTTGTGGTGCGTCCGCCGGTGGACGCCGGCCGCGGTGAACGGCCGCTTCCGCACGCTGCAGCTCTTCTCGGCCGGATTCATGGCCCTGTCGCACGGTTCGAACGACGCGCAGAAGTCGATGGGCATCATCACGATGGCACTGGCGTCGTACGCGGCGTCGCAGGGCGAGACGCCGAGCATGAACGTGCCGGTGTGGGTGATCGTGTCCTGTGCCGTGGCGATGGCGCTGGGCACCGCCTCCGGCGGCTGGCGCATCATGAAGACGATGGGCCACAAGATCATCAAGCTCCGGCCGATCAACGGCTTCGCGGCCGAAACCGCCGCAGCCGCGACCATCATGGTGGCCACTTGGCTGAAGGCCCCTGTGAGCACCACGCACGTCATCTCCTCGTGCATCATGGGAGTCGGAGCGTCGAAACGCGTCTCGGCCGTGCGCTGGGGCGTGGCGGGAAACATTCTGATCGCGTGGATCCTGACGATCCCCGTATCCGCCCTTGTGGCGGCCCTGCTCTTCCGGGTGCTCCACGCGGCAATGCATTGATCGCCCGAAAGCGGTGACCAGAGGGACGCGCGAACTGTCCGTTTTCCCGTCGCAACGGACAATGATCTTTCCGCATTCATCGCAGAGACTGCACGCATGGCCGCCGAGAACGAGATCCGCATTCTCACCACACCCGCCGTGTACGTGCTCGGCCGGCAAACCATCGACGACGCCGAACTCGACCGCTTCCTCGGCGATCACGGCGTGTCGTGGGAGTCGGACAGCGAAGTGGCCGCGGAAGTGGCGACGGAAACCGCCGGCCGCGTGTGCTACATGAGCTTCGCCAAACCGAGGCCGGGCGGCAACGCCGCGTATCTGCACCACATCAAGGAAGTCGGTCACGGCTCCGTGCTCGAACACGCCGTGTGGAACTTCCTGTTCACCGGCGTGAGCCGCAGCCTCACGCACGAACTCGTCCGCCATCGCGCCGGCATGGGCTACTCGCAACTCTCGCAGCGCTACGTGGACGAATCCGTCGCCGAGTACGTGGAGCCGGACATCATCGCGACCGATCCGGAACTGCACGGCATCTGGCTCGACGCGGTGAAACAGGTGCATGCCGCATACGTGACGCTCGCGGAGAAGCTGAACGCGAAATTGGCCGACCCCGCGGCTGCGGCCGCGGCCATGATTCCGCCTGGCGCGGACCGCACCACCCGCCGCAAGGCCGCCCGCCAGGCCGCCCGCAGCGTGCTGCCCAATGCTTGCGAAACGAAGATCTTCGTGACCGCGAACGCCCGTGCCCTGCGGCACTTCCTCGAGATGCGAGGCAGCGCCCACGCCGAGCCCGAGATCCGCAAACTCGCCTGCGCCGTGCTCGATGTGCTGCAGAAGGAGAGCCCGAACCTGTTCGGCGACTACGTCAAGGTGCCGCTGCCGGACGGCACGTTCGAAGTGACCACGCCGTTCAAGAAGGTGTGAGCCTCACGATGCCCGCGAACCCCCATGCCGCCGCGACGCGGCACCTTTCGCGCCGCTGCCCGGTGATGAAGTCCGTGATCGCCCGCGTCGGCCCGTGCCTGTGGAAGCACGACGACGGCGACCCGTACGCACTGATTGTGCGCTGCATCGTCGGGCAGCAAATCTCCGGCAAAGCGGCGGACTCCATCTTCGCGAAACTCACGCAGTCGATCGGCGCGGTGACGCCGCGACGCCTCGCCAAGGCCGCGGACGACCAACTTCAAGCCTGCGGCCTCTCGGGCGGCAAACGCCGCGCCATCCGCTCGGTCACCGACTTCGTACTGGCCAACCGCAAGTTCCTGCCCGGCATCCCGACCGCGACTGACGAGGAGTTGCGCGCCGCGCTCGTCGCATTGAACGGCATCGGCCCGTGGACGGTGGACATGTTCATGATGTTCGGCTTGGGCCGGCCGGACGTGCTCGCCACCGGCGACTACGGCATCCGCGTCGGCATCCAGAAGCTGTTCAGCCTCGAATCGCTCCCGAAGCCCGCCGAGCTGGAACGCCTCGCCGAACCGTGGCGACCGCACCGCAGCGTGGCCATGTGGTACGTTTGGCGGAGCTTGGATGATGAGAAGAAGCAGGAGAGGGCCAAGGCAAAGTGACCCGTCACTTGAACTCGATCATGCCCCGCGCGATCAGTCCCGAACGCTCGGCTGCTCGTTGGATTTCCTCCAATGCGGCTCGCTCGAAGGCATCGATCCCGTTTCGGCGATGCAACAGGATATCGCTGTAACCGACGATCACCGTGAGCATCTCGTTGAGTTCGTGGCCGCTCAGGTGCAACTTTTCGACAGGCGAGACGACGGGCAAGGGCATGGCGGACTCCGTGATGTGCCCGACCCTATCGCAGACCTCATGCCAAACCCGGCAACTTCACCCGTGCGCGAATCTGGCAACTATTGTTCGCGCTGAACGCAAAAGGAAACTGTGCGGGGCGCGCGTCCCGTGCGCGGTTTCGGCACACGTTCGTCGGAATCCCGGTGAAGGATGCCGTTGTCTGCCGAGAACCACCGCTGGACCTTCCGCCGAATCCGGATAAGGCAACCGCCTGATGGCGTTCGAGCGAGACCAAACCGCCTGCCGCGGATGCCGCCTTCCGGCGTGGCTGTGCGTGTGCGAGCACGCCCCGCGGCTCACCATCCGCACGCGGTTGCTTCTCCCCGTTCACGTGCAGGATCTCGGTCGCACCAGCAACACGGTCCGACTGCTCGCGCTCGCCATCCGCAACGCCACCGTGCTCGGCCATGGAATCTTCCCCGACCCGGCGGACCCCGCGTCGCAAGTGCCGGAGGGCGAGACGCCGATCGTGCTCTTTCCGGGCCACGGAGCCGTGCCGCTCACGGCGGAACTGGTCGCGTCGCTGCCCTCCCCGCCCGCGCTCATCGCCCCGGACGGCAACTGGCGGCAAGCCAGCCGCATGGTGAAGCGATTGCCGCTGCTGGACAGAGCGTTGAAGGTGTCGCTCACGGAACGCGCGTTCGGCGGGGCTGCGCTGCGCCGCAATCACGCGGGGCATCACATGTCCACATTCGAGGCGGTGACCCAAGCGCTCGCCATCCTGGAAGGCGAGGACGTCGCCGCGCCGCTGTTCGAGTTCTACCGGCGGGCCACGGATCGCATGTTGTTCATCCGCGGGAAGCTCGAACGCGATCGCGTCTTCGGCGGCATCCCCGTGATGCAGAGGGAATGATTCCATCGGTTCCGATTGCGTCGGCGCTTCGAGGTAGGTTATCTGTCGTCCTTCTCACCACATCGGAGCCGGACATGGGGCGGACCATCGCAGTGCTGGCGGCGGTGATGCTCATCATCGCGACGAGCCGAACGGAACGGCCGGCCCAAGCGATCGAGCGCGCGAAAGCAGGCATCACCTTTGAAGCCGTGGTCGAAAAGCTCGAGAGTGATGCGATCACGCTGAAGGCGTATCACCACGTCGTTCCGCCAAGCGGCACGAGTGGCGGCGCGGTGCACTCCGGCAACGTGCCCGCGGGTGCGAAGGCGGCGCGGTTCGAGCGCCTGCCCGTGATGCCCGAAGCCAAGCTCCAAGACAAGAAGTTGCGGTCCGGGGCACGAGTGAACGTCACGCTCGACACGTTGAAAGGCGGAGCACTCGTGGTGATCGGCCTCGAGGAACGAACCGACCCGGAACGGATCGGCGTCGATTGGCTCGACGCGCCGAAGCGTCGATAACACCGCACAATTCATGGACGGCCACAAGGCAACGCCCCTCACCCGCAGCGTTTCCCCTTACAATTCCCAATGTTGCGCCCGCCGCGAATTCGCAAAAGATTCCGGCGCGGGATGCGAATAATCCCCTCTGAGGGGGGCTCGCACATGAAGTTCACCTACCGATCCGGGCAGCGCCCGCTGGATGGTTACACCATCAAGCGCGGCGTCGGCATGGGCGGCTTCGGCGAAGTGTATTTCGCCGTGTCCGACGCCGGCAAGGAAGTCGCACTCAAACTGTTGCACCGCCACCCGGACGCGGAACTCCGCGGCATCGCGCACTGCCTTAACCTCAAGCACCCGAATCTCATCCATCTCTTCGACCTGAAGTCCGACGACCGCGGAGACCGCTGGGTCGTCATGGAGTACGTCTTCGGCGAATCGCTCGCCCAGTGGATCAACCGCTACCCCACCGGCCTGCCGACGGACCTTGTGAAGGAATGGTTCGGCTCGCTGTGCCGCGGCGTGAGCTACCTCCACGACCAAGGCATCGTGCATCGCGATCTCAAGCCCGCGAATGTCTTTATCGAGAACGGCCACCTCAAGGTCGGCGATTACGGCCTCTCCCGCCGCGTGAGCGTGAGCCAAGGCGGCGACATGACGCAGGGCGTCGGCACGCCCAACTACATGGCCCCGGAGATTAAGAACGGCAACTACACGCAGAGCATCGACGTGTACGCGCTCGGCGTCATCCTCTTCGAGATGCTGACCGGCCACCCGCCGTTCGACGGGCAGACACCGGCCGAAGTGATGATGAAGCACCTGACCGACAAGCCGGACCTCGACCGCGCTCCGAACGAGTTTCGCGCCGTGCTGGAGAAGGCTCTCGACAAGAATCCCGCGACGCGGTTCAGCTCCGCCAAGGAACTGGCAAAGGCGGTGGAAGTCGTGGGTTCGGGAGAAGCATACCAGGCGTATGAAGTGGTCGGCCTGCCGCAACCGGTCGGCATGAGTGCGGATACGCCGACGATTCCCGCGGTGCCGCCCGGCCCGCCGCCGCGCCCCGCGACCATTCCCGTTCCCTCGAGATACGCACCCGGCCCGATCCCGCAGGTGGCGCGACCGCGGCTCACGGAACTGGCTGGCTCCTTCGCCTTCGCGCCGCTGATCGCGGCGCTCTGCACGGCGCCGTGGGTGTTCTTCACCTCGAATGAATCGTGGTCGCTGCTCGGCCGCGTGTTCCTGATTTCGACCGCGCTCACGTGGGGCGTGCTGCTCGTGGGCCGGCCGCTGGCGAACCCGAAACACACCTGGAGCCGCCGCTTCCACATGCTGCTCGTCGGCTTGGGCGTCGGCTTCTTCGCCTTCTGGTTGGACGGCTGGGCCGTGCCGAAGGGCGGCACCGCCAACGACAGCACGAAGGATCTCGTGATCGCGAACTACGCCCGACTCAGCCCCGAGACGTTCGGCATCGCGATGAAGTACCTGTTCTTCTTCGGGCTCACGACAGCCGCGGTGCGATGGTGGGCGATGACCGATTCGCGGCGGAAGGAACGCTTCCGCTTGTGGCCTGTGGTCGCGACGGGGATCTGGGCGTCCGTGCTCACGTTCCTGTGGCCGTGGGGCGATGCGCCGGCGGCGTTGGCCTTCGCCCCGCTCGTGATCGCGGCCGTGTGCGTGCAGGTGACGAGCCCGTGGAACCCGCCGGTCGCGTCGTATGCCTCGCGGCCGGTGGCCCGGCCCGTGGGTCGCAAGGGCGGTCGCTATGCGGCAGTCGCTATCGCCGGGTTGGCATTGCTGGCAACCGTGGGCTGCGGCACGAAGGAGCACCCCCGACCGCCGAAGCCGCAGAACGAATCGACCAGGGCGGGACGGGAAGCGATCGCGCAAGCGGTTGCGGTGCCTGCGCCCGCGCCCGTGTCGGTTCCTGAAGCCCCGACCGCCCCGCAACCGCCGTCGCCGCCGAAGATGATTCCCGGCCAACCGGCCATCACCATCAACGTGGGTTCCTCGAAGCGGGAGGTGCGGGCCTCACAAAAGCCGCCCGCGCCGGCCTTGATCAGCGAACGCGTGACGACCGAGATTCCGTACCCGACCGAAGCCGAGGCCGACACGCGGGCCTTGGAAGACGCCCAGAAGTTGATCGCGAAGAAGCTCTCGGAACTCGATCCGCCGGTGGACTACCTGCCGCCGCTGGCCGTGGTGAAGAACGAGTACGTGAAGAAGGACAGCCGCCTCGTGCGGCTGCCGAACGACACGGAGAAAGCCGTGCTCGACCAAGCGGGCTACGGCAAGGATCGCCGTTATGTCGAGTACACGGTGGAGGTCACGGCCGAGCAGGTTCGGGAATTGCGGACGCGGAACCGCGTCGTGGACGGCCTTCGCGGCTTGGGCGTGATCGCGGCAATTTCGCTCGCCGGCTTCCTCTTCCTGCGTCTGGATGAGTGGTCGAAGGGCTACCTTACGAGCTGGTTGGCGCTCGGTGCCGCGGCCCTCGCCGGGGGCGTAATCGCGGCCATCGCGGTCGTGTGAGCCGCGGAGATTTCTCTCGAAACCCGTTGACAACGCCCCGCACTTCGGCCATCACACATGGCAGAGCCCGTATTCGGGGGAAGTGTCATGTTCGCATTCGCCGCGTCCGTTTTGCTCAGCGTGCCGGTGCTGGCACCGGTACCCCCGCAGCCGCAACCCGATCCGTTCGCCAAGGGCTATCTCGGGATCTGGTTCACCACGGCCGGCTCGGACACGTCGCTCACGATCGAGCGGCTCGAACCGGGGCAGGCGGCCGCAAAGGCGGGCATCCGTCCCGGCGACACGATCGTCCGCGTGAACAGCCTGCACCCACAGGGCACGCAGCAAGTGATCGATCACGTCTGCACCTTCCGGCCCGGCGCGACGATCGAAGTGGAAGTGAAGCGCGGCGACGAGCGCAAGGCATTTCGCGTGACACTCGGCACCCGCCCCGCGGATGCCGGCCGCACCACGTATCCCAGCTATCCACTCCCCGTCGAACGGTGATCGAAATCACCGTGCCAGCAGCGATTGCACAGCGAGGTTGTTGATCGCAGGCTCGAGCACCGATTGCAACGCGGTGCGGATCTCGGCCTCGTCCGTGATCGGCTGGCCGTCCTTCGCCACCTTCAAGTCGCCGGCCAACGACTTCGCCACCAAGTCGTTCAGGATCGCAGCGCGGTCGCGTGTGCCGTCCAGAAGCGGCAGCAAGCGCAAGTCGAGGTCGGTGAGTTTCACCAGTTCGTGCCGGCGGTTCGCCACCGAGTTCCCGCCGGCCAGCACCCGTTCCCGCGCCGAGGCGATCACCTTCGGCTTCTCCCCTGGTATGCGGTTCACAGGAATCGCGATCGCGTGCAACTCGATCAAGTCGGACGAGATGTAGGTGTTCACCAAGCCCAAGGCGAGTGTCTTGGCGTCCTCCTCGAACTGGGCCGCGTCCGGATCCCGGCCGTTGCTCAGCAGCTTGCGGGCCTCGGTACAGAGTTCGTCGAACGATGTGGTGGACGGCCACCGCGTGTTCAGCACCTTCATCGCGGCCTTCAGCAGCGGCCGGTTCGTGCTGAGGGTCATGCCGCTCCGCGTCTGGTACTGTTCCGGATCCTCCGAGTGGATGTTCGGCTCGGTCTTGCTCGTGGGCTTGCCGTTGGCCACGAGATGCAGCGACCGCAGGCTCTTCGGTTCGATCGTCCAGTTCGGCGGGTTCTGCTCGTGAACCAGGATCGTCTCGCGGAACATGCGGTTCCGCAGGAAGTCCATGTACTGCTCGGTCTGGATCTGATCCGCGGCGAGCGTCTTGAGCGTCTTCTGCACTTCGGGGCCGAAGTTGCCGGTCACCATCGTGGGCACGCGGGCTTCGCCGAGGTACCGCATTCCGTGGCGGCGGGCCATCGACACGAATTGGTGGAAGTAAACCGGATCGTTCACGTGCTCCAAGTGCTCGTGAAAGAGGTAATTGTCGGACTGGTTGCGGATGCTCTCGAGCTCGGTCTTGAGCAGCGAGGAGTAGGGGCCTTCCTGACGCACGCTGGTGGCGAGGAAGTCCAGGAGTGCCCGGGCTTGGCCCACGCGCTGACGCGCGTCGGTGAAGCGGTTCGCGTGAAACTGCATCATGTCGCGGATCATGCCGCGCATGTGCCAGCCGGGGTACGTGTTGTAGCTCACGTAGGCGAGCCCCGCGGGTGAAAGCCGCTTCGAGCAGATCTCGAGGATCTTCTCGCGGACTTCGGTCGGCACCCAGGAATAGACGCCGTGCGAGATGATGTAGTCGAATTGCCCGTAGGAATCGTCCACGTCCATGATGCTGGCGTAGCGCAGCGAGACGTTCTTGAGCCCGATGCGATTGACGAGCTTCTGCCCGTCGTCGATCTGCCGTTGCGAGTAATCCACGCCGACCCACTGCGTGTTCGGCAGGTCTTCGGCGATGGAGAGGATGTTGCCGCCGGCGGCGCAGCCGAGTTCGAGCACGCGGGCGGTTTCCACCGGCGGCGGGTTCAAACTGAAGAGCGTGGCGACCACCGCGAGGCGGCTCGGGTGCGTCTGCGCGTACGGGTGGCTCTCGTACGGCATCTCGTCGTACGTGTTCATCGGCGGAGCGGCGATGGCCATGGGTTCATCCGTGGGTTGTGCTGGCGACCGAGCGGAACGAGGCATATCATATCGGTTCACTCCCGACAAGAACCATCCGCGGCGGCCCTCGCCCCGAGCCCCGCGGTTGGCGCGCTTCTCTCCGAGGTCCGCATCATGCCGCGCCGCTCCGCCTGGTACCTGTCGTTCGCCGCCTTCTGCTTCGGTGTGATCGGCATCCTCAGCTTCGGCGGCGGAATGCCGACGGCCTCGGGCCAGCCGAAGCCGCTCGTGGTGCCGCCCGCACCGCAGGCCCCGACCCTGAACACGCCCGTCACATTGGGCGTGAAGACCGGTGCCGCCACGGATCTCGTGCTGACCGGCACGAATCTCGAAAGCCCGACCGGCGTGCTGCTCAGTTGCCCCGGCAAGGCGACGATCGTGCCCGAAGCGAAGGACGCGAAGCCGAACCCGGCTGCCGTGAAGGTGAAGCTCGAACTGCCGGCCGATCTGCCGGTCGGACTGCATGCCATCCGCGTCGCCACGAAGCACGGCGTCTCGAACTTCCGCCCGTTGCTGGTGGACGATCTGCCGGTGATCGAAGAGGTCGCCACGAACCGCACGAAGGAGACGGCCCAGGACGTGCCCGCGCCCGGAGCCGTGAACGGCCGCATCGACGCCGAGACCTCCGACTTCTTCAAGGTGAAGGTGGCCGCGGGCCAGAAGCTGACGTTCGAAGTGCTCGCCCGCCGGCTCGGTTCGCCGCTCGATCCGATCATCGTACTTCACGACGCCAAGACGAAGCGCGAGCTGATCGATCTCTACGCGGACGACACGCCGGGCCTGCAGTCCGATTGCCGGCTCACGCACACGTTCAAGGAGGCGGGTGAAGTGCTCGTCGAAGTTCGGGACACGACATACCGCGGCGGCGGGGACTTCTTCTACCGCCTCCGCATCGGCGACTTCCCCGGCCCGATCGCCGCCTACCCGCTCGCGGTCCAACGCGGGGTCGAATCCAAGGTCGGCTTCGCGGGTCCGGGATCGGACGATGTTCCGCCCGTTGCCGTGAAGGCCCCCGCCGATCCGAGCACGCTGGCGATCAACGTCGCTCCGAAGCGGGCGGCCGGGAACTTCGGTTGGTCGCTGCCCGTGCGCATCACGGATGAGCCGCAGATCTCCGAAGTCGAGCCGAACAACACGCCGGACAAGGCGACGAAACTGGCCGTGCCCGGCGGCGTGTCCGCCCGCTTCTTGGAGAAGGGCGACTTGGACCACTTCGCCATCGCCGGCAAGAAGGGCGTGAAGCTCGTGATCACCGCCCAGACGTATGAAGTGAACTCGCCCGCCGAAGTGCTCGTCCGCGTGCTGGATGCCAAGGGTGCGGTGCAGGCCAGCAGCAACCCGGCGGCCATTCCCACGCGGTTCGAATTCACGCCGGCCGCGGATGCCGAATACACGATCGTGTGCGAACACTTGAACTATCTGTTCGGGCCGAACGAGGTGTATCACCTTTCGGTGAAGCCCGCGACCCCGGACTTCGACGTGACACTGGCGCTGGATCGGTGCGAGGCTCCGGCCGGCGGCGGCACTTCGGTTGCCGTCGCCAACGTGGTGCGGCTAAACGGTTATGGCGGGCCCGTGGACCTGAGCATCGTCGGCGACTCCGCACTGAGCGGCACCATCACCGTGCCCGCAGGGCAGACGCAGACGTTCGTCCCGCTCCTGGTGAAGGCCGGCACCAAGCCCGGCGCGTACCCGTTCCAAGTGAAGGCGACTGCAAAAGTGGACGGCAAGGACGTGGTTCGCTTCGGCACGCTGGTGGACGCGGTGAAGGCGAACCTCGGCGGCATCCCGAACCCGCCCCCGAGTTTGCTCACTTCGTGCGCAATGGCCGTGATCGAGAAGCCGAGTTTCGCCATCAAGTTCACCGCCGACCCGGCTTCGATCGAGAAGGGGAAGGCGGGCAAGTTGGTGGTCGACGCAACTCGTGAGAAGGAAGCGGACGGCGACATCACGCTGGTGCCGTTGTTCGTCCCGCCGAACATCACCCCCGCGGTGAAGCCGGTGCCGAAGGGGATGTCGAAGGCCGAGGTGGGCCTCACGGTGGCTCCGGCCGCGGCGGCCGGTCCGGCTCCGATCGTGATTCGCGCTTCCACCAAGATCGGCGGCAAGGATTACATCGTCACCCCGCCGCCGACCGTGGTCGAGATTACCGAGCCGAAGAAGGTGGAGCCCAAGAAGGAAGAGCCGAAGAAGAAGTGACGCGAGACTCTGGTCCACCTGGCATAGGAGACCAGTTCGCCGCGCCGCGGCTGATCACTTCGCGTAGTGGCGGGTGATCAGATCGTTCTGGATCCAGAGCAGCTTGCCGAAAGCGCGGAGGGCCTTCGCCTCGGTGTCGCGGGGCAGGTTCAGGCCGAGGATCGTCGCGGTGAAGGCGTCCGCCACGAAGCCCATGAGTGCATTCATCTGCACCAGCGGCACGTTGATCTCCTTGCTGCCCGCGGTCGGCGTGTGAATCTTGCCGACCATGTCCAGGTATTCGAGCATCTTGCCGTCGTACGGCTTGGTCACGAGGTTCACGAGGTAGCGGCCGAGGTGCTGCTTGCGGAAGGCGATCTGCGGGTGGTCCGGCGTGAGTTCAGCGAGGTTCGCGGGCACGGCACCGTCGTAGCCGTCCTGCCGGGGGACGAAGTGCCGCCACGTCGCGTCCTGTTGGAAGAGCTTGGCGTACACGGCGTCCACGAGTCCGGGCACGAGGGGGGCCAAGAGCGGGGCAGCCGAGTGGATCACGGCGACGTCGTCCGGGCCGAAGCCCATGAACTTCGCCACGTAGTCGAAGCGGTACGCGAGGTCGGATTCGAGACGCGGCTCATCGATCTGGATCATGTCAGGCTCCGGGAAAGGGTTGATGACGACAGTATACGCCAAAATTGGAATTACGGACCTTTAATTCCAATTTCAAGCCCGATTCTCCGTCTATAATCAGAGTGGATCGTCCACTTTGGATTCCTCATGTTCTCGCAAACGATCGAGTACGCGCTGCGCGCCGTAGTTCACCTCGCCTACCAGGCGCCGGAGGCCCACACGACCGCGGAGATCGCCGAGGCCACACGCGTCCCCAAGGATTATCTCTCGAAGATTCTGCAAGGGCTGGCCCGCGTCGGCATCGTGAAGACGCAACGCGGCGTCGGCGGCGGTGTCAGCCTCGCCAAGGGCCCCGCCGAACTCACGATCCTCGATGTCGTCAATGCCGTGGAGCCGGAGAGCGTGCGGCGCATCACCACTTGCCCGCTCGGATTGAAGACGCACGGCATCCGGCTTTGCCCGCTGCACAAGCGATTAGACGACGCGGTCGCACTGGTGGAGTCCGCGTTCCGCCACACCACGCTCGCCGAGGTGCTGGCCGAGCCGACCGAGAGCGTGCCGCTCTGTGAATCGCCCGACGTGCAGAAGCTGAGGGTGAAGAAGGTCGCTGTGAAGTAGGAGCCGCCTCATGTCCGACCCCGCGAAACTCGCCAACGATGCCGAGGCTTTCTGCACCGAATTGCGTCCGCACGAGGAACTCTGCTACGCCGAGCACCGGTTCAACGATCAACTCGTGCCGCTCGCCAAGAAGCACAACCTCCTCGGGATGAACATCCAGCCGGAGTTCGGCGGACGCGGGGCGAACAACCGCGCGTACTTCGCCGCCCTCGCCCGCATCGGCCGCGAAGGCACCGGCGTCCGCACGTTCTTCTCCGGGCACCTCTCCATCGGCGCGTACCCGATCCAGACGTGGGGCAGCGACGTACTCAAGAAGAAGTACCTGCCCGCGGCGGCAGCCGGCGAGAAGGTGCTCGCGTTCGGCCTCACCGAACCGGACGCCGGCAGCAACCCCCGCGAGATGACGACCACCTTCGAGAAGAAGTCGGACCGCTTCATTCTCAATGGCGTGAAGTACCTCATCTCGAACGGCGGCATCGCGGACGCGATCGTCGTCTTCGGCTACCCCGCGGGCCAGCCGCAGGGCCGCATCTCGGCATTCGTCGTGGACACGAAGAGCCCCGGCTTCGCCGCCGAGTCGTTCGCCCCGAACGCGAAAATGGGCATGCCGACTTCGAACACCGCGATGTTCTCGATGGACAACGTCGAAGTGCCCGCCGAGAACCTGCTCGGCACCGAGGGAGAAGGCTTCCGCATCGCGATGGGTTCGCTCGTGAGCGGGCGGCTGAGCGTTGCCGCGGGCTGCCTCGGCGTCATCGAGGATTGCCTGGCCGAAGTGCTGGAGTACGCGAAGGGCCGCCGCCAGCACGGAAAGGAAATCGGGAAGCACCAGTTGGTACAGGAGCACATCGCGAACATCGAGATGGACCGCGTGGCGAGCGAATCGCTGGTGCATCGCGCCGCCGATGCGAAAGACGCGGCGGAAGCCGCCCCCGGCAACGCGGACTTGGCCAAGGCCGCGGATCTCCTCGCGGCGCAAGCCAAATTCTTCTGTTCGAACGCGGCGTGGGACGCGGCCGATCGCGCGGTGCAGGTCTTCGGTGGCCGCGGCTGGAGCACGCTTTACCGCCCCGGCCGCCACCTCATGGACGTCCGCGTCTGCCGCATCTACGAAGGGACGGACGAGATCCTGAAGTTGAAGATCGCTTCCGCCCTGCTCGGCAAGGACTACGAGGCGTTCAAGTGAATCGCATTTCCGTGGACACGCCCGCGTCCGCGCGGTGAGATAGCCGCACCCCACGCAAGGAGTTGCACCATGTTCCGCCTCTCCCTCGCCGCGCTGCTGCTGGCCGCGCCGGTGTTCGCCGCCGACCCGCCGCCGGTGATCGGCGATGTGGAAGGACAGCCGCTGGCGCAGAACGCCGAACGCTTGCTGAAGACGCTCGAGTTCATCGGGGCACCGCTCGCCGCCGAGCCCGCCAAGGAACTGAAGGCCGCCATCGACGACAAGGACGCGAAGAAGGTGCAGCAGGTTCTCGACAAGCACGTGCTCTTCGTGATGAACATCAACCCGGAAGCACGCGTGTCCGTGGCTCGCGGCCCGGCGGAGGCGAAGCTTCAGCAGGCCGGGTACGTGCCGTCGCTGGTGAAGATCGTCAACGAGAGCACGGTGAAGAAGGTGCTCCGCGCCACGAGCCCGCAGGCCGGGGACCGCTACAGCGGCGGCGGCGACCCGGACCCGAAAGCCGACCCGAAGATCGCCAACCGCTTCCT
This sequence comes from Gemmataceae bacterium, assembly GCA_046350135.1. GTDB lineage: Bacteria > Planctomycetota > Planctomycetia > Gemmatales > Gemmataceae > Urbifossiella. The sequence goes on along the minus strand of JAXMBB010000003.1, from coordinate 328,230 downwards.
GCACCTCGAGGTGTACTCCGCGCCGCCGATGTCTAATGAACTCAGCGGGCTCAAGGTCGAGTACGCGATTGTTCTCATCTACAGCACCGAGCCCGGCAAGCGCGAAGCCACGATCGCATTCGACATCGGCCAAGGCAACCAGGATCTCGGCTTCCGCGGCGAACTGCCCGTGCTCTTCGACGTGACGCCCGCGATTCCCGTGAAAGTGAAAGTGACGGACTTCGACGGCAAGCCCACGGTCGCCCGCATCACGATCACGGACAACCAGGGGCACGTCTTCCCGCCCCAGCCGAAGCGGCTCGGCCACGACTTCTACTTCCAGAAGCAGATCTACCGCGCGGACGGCGGCACCGTGCTGCTGCCTCCCGGCAGCTTCAACGTGGAAACCAGCCGCGGCCCCGAGTACCGCACCAAGACCGGGAAGCTGATCGTCACTCCGGGTGGCAACAACCTGATCGATGTGAAGCTCGAACGCTGGTGCAACCCGATGACCACGGGCTGGTACAACGGCGACCACCACATCCACGCGGCCGGATGCAAGCACTACACGAACCCGACCGCCGGCGTGAACCCCGAGGACATGTTCCTGCACGTGAAGGGCGAGGGCATGAATGTGGGCTGCTGCCTGACGTGGGGCCCGTGCTACGATTTCCAACGGCAGTTCTTCGAGCCCGTCCCGCACAAGCTCTCCGAGCCGTTCACCCTTCTGAAGTACGACGTGGAAGTGAGCGGCTTCGGCTCGCAGGCGTTGGGACATGTCAACCTGTTGAATCTCCGCGACCAGACGTACCCCGGTTCCGAGGGCACGAAGATCAAGGGTTGGCCGACATGGACCACGCCGCTCATGAAGTGGGCCAAGGAACAAGGCGCGGTGACCGGCTACGCCCACTCCGCGAACGGCCTCGGCATTTCGCCCGAGCAGGCGACGCGGCGATTGTTCGTGGCACTGGACCGCGGCGCGAAGGGACACATCACGAAGGAAGACGCCGGGGTCGGCAAGTGGCCACTGCCCGCCGCGTTCGAGAAGGTCGATGCGGACGGAGACGGCAAGATCACCGAGCCGGAACTGGCGGCGGCGACGCTCGCCACCCAAACCAAGCTGCCGAATTACATCATTCCCCGCATGGACGGCATCGGGGCGCAGGAGATCTGCGTCACGTCCGCGATGGGCGTCTGCGATTTCATCTCGGCGATGGACACCGAACGCATTCCCGAGTGGAACTGCTGGTACCACATCATGAACTGCGGCTTCCCGTTGAAAGTGAGTGGCGAGACGGACTTCCCGTGCATCACCGGCACCCGCGTGGGGCAAGGCCGTGTCTACGTGCAGATGGGCAAGATCGACCACATCGATTTCGGCGATTGGTGCCGCGGCATCCAGAAGGGCCAATCGTACGTGAGCGACGGCTACGCCCATGCCTTGGACTTCAAGGTGAACGGCGTCGCACCCGGCTTCGGCGAAGTGAAGCTCGACGCCGCAGGCAACGCGAAGGTGACCGCAAAGGTGGCCTTCGCTTCAAAGATGGACTTCACCGCGAACGGCGCCCCGACGCCGACCTGCCCCACCCGCAAGGTGGAACTGATCGTGAACGGTCAGGTGGCGGCGTCGAAGGACGTTCCCGCGGACGACGCGGAGCACGAAATCGCGTTCGAGGTGCCGATCGCGAAGAGCAGTTGGGTCGCGCTGCGTCACTTCCCGCAGTTCCACACGAACGCGGTGCCGGTGCTCGTGGGCGGCAAGCCGATCCGTGCCAGCCGCGCCAGCGCGAAGTGGTGCGTCGGCGTGATCGAGAAGCTGTGGGACGTCCGCGGCAAGCCCGGCCCCGGCCCGCGCATCTCCGCCGCAGAGCGGCCCGAAGCGGAGAAGACGTTCGAGAAGGCGCTCGAAATGTACCGCAAGATCGCTGCCGAAGCCGAGGAGGGGAGCTGAGTGTTCTGCCTTCGCGATTCACTCCGTCGAAGGTAGAATGCGACAATTGGGGAGGTGAAGCATGGAACTGGAAGGTGTGGTTCATGACGGTGTGATTGTGCCGGACGACGCTTCCTCCTTGCCCGAGGGAGTGCGGGTCCGGTATGAGGTGCTTCCGTCGAAGGACTCTGCGCCGAAATCGTTCGCGGAGCGCTATGCGAAGTTCAAGGGATGCCTGCCCGAGGGCGTGCCCGAAGACCTGTCCACCCAGCACGAACACTACCGACTTGGAACTCCGAAGCGATGACTGTCTTCATGGATACATTCGGGTTGATCGCGAGGTTGCATCCGCGCGATCAGTACCACGAGCGGGTATCGCAATGGCTGGCCGAATTCAACGGGGATTTCGTGACGACGGAAGGCGTCTTGCTGGAATTCGCGGACGCTCTCTGCGCCCTGCATCTTCGTCAGATCGTCGTCGATTTCTTGGAAGCGGTTCGGGGCGATGAATCGTTTAAAGTCCTGCCCCTCGATTCGTCGCTTTTCGAGAAAGGCGTCTCGCTATTCGCCGAGCGGCCCGACAAGGAGTGGTCGCTCACCGATTGCATTTCCTTCCAAGTCATGGCCGAGCGCGGACTGACCGAAGCTGTCACGGCGGATCATCACTTCGAGCAGGCCGGGTTCCGCGCCTTGTTCAAGGGGCAGTAGAATCAGGTGAACCGTGCTTGAACCGGCGGCGGTGCTCTTCTTCTACGGCAGCCTCAAGCGGGGGCTGTCCAATCATCACCGCGTCGCGGGGCAGGCGTACCTCGCGGATGCGGCCACGATTCCCGCCTATCGCATCGTCGAGATCGGCCGCTACGGCGGCATGATTCGCGACGATGCGAACGGACTCGCGGTCCGTGGCGAACTCTGGGCCGTGGATGCGAAATGCCTGGCCGAGTTGGACGAATTCGAGATGGGTGAAGGGCTGTGGGCGCGGATGCCGGTGGAAGTCGCCGGATATGACGGCGTGCAATCGTACTGTTGGACCGGCCCCGTCCCGACCGGCGGCCGTAGTGGCGCGGTGTGGCCTTTTGAAGCGGCGGAGTCATGACGGATCGCGAAGCACTGCTGGCCGCCGTGCGCGAGTCGCCGGACGACGACCTGCCGCGGCTCGTCTTTGCGGACTGGCTGGACGACCGCGGAGAGACTGAGCGGGCGGCGTTCGTCCGGGCGCAAGTGGAAGCCGCGCGGGCCGAACCGGACAGCCCCGAAGCCCGCGATGCCGCGGACCGCGCCGCCGCGCTGCTCACTGACGCCAATCGCGATGCGTGGACCCGGGATGTCCGCGGATTACTGCTCGAAGCGGGCTTCGAGCGCGGCTTCGTGAATCACGCCACCGTGGACGCGGGCCAGTTCCCCGAGAACGCTCGCGATCTGTTTTCGCTCGAAGCGATCCGTTCGCTCCGCGTCTGCCGCCCGGCCCCGAGCCGCTCCGAGTTCGAAATCCTGCTTCGCCCCGTGTTCGAAATCCCGGAACTGGCGAACCTCACCGCTCTGGATTTGCAAGGCATCGAACTCGTCCACGCGGATCTGATGGACCTCGCGGAGTGCGAATCGCTCGCGGGCTTGGAGCGGCTCTCGTTGCGGGGCAACCCGATCCCGCCGAACTGGCTCGAGGAAATGCTCGATGGCGGCTTTTGGTCCGAACTTCGCCACCTGTGCCTGGCGGACATCCCGCATCTCGGCCCCACGCTCGCCCGCTGCCTGCCGCGAGTGGACACCGAGCACCGCTTCACCTCGCTCGATCTCTCGGGCATCGCCTTCCGCTCGAACGAACTCAAGCGGTTGCTCGAATCCGATTGCGTGTCGCAACTGGAGGAACTTCACCTGCGGTGGAACGGCGGGCCGGATCGCCCCGGCTCGCTCACCCATCTCGAACTTGGCTACGTGATCCCTTGGGAACGGCTGCGGGTGCTGGACGCGGAAGGCCAAGGGCTGGGCCCCGAAGGCGTGCGCGAGATCGTGCGGAACTCGCACGCCTCCAGCCTGCGCCGCCTCGGGCTCGCCCGCAACTACATCGGAACGGACGGCGTCTCGCTGCTCTGCGAGGACGCGGACATCCACTTATTCCATCTGGACGTGCGGTTCAACGACCTGCGCCCGCGCGATCTCGCGCGGCTCGCCGCCCGCTTCCCTGAAGCTCGCATCGTGTCGTGATCGCGACACCGCTATTCCGCTTCACGCGGGGCGGGCAACAAGAACGTCAGGCAGAAGGCGAGGAAGTACACCGTGCCGCCGATCACGGCCGCGGCGGTGGCCACCTTCAACGGGTTCGGCGTATCCGGCCCGGAGAGCGCGTTCGCCAAGAACTCCGTGTTGAACGTCGCGGCCATCGTGCCGATCATGCGGGCGCCGACGTTCGTGGCGAACGCCGCCCCGGTGCCGCGGAGATGCACCGGGAACACCTTCGGCAGGAACTCGCTCATGTAACTCATCTGCGCCACGGTGAGCAGCCCGCAGAAGAAAATGGCCGTGGCGAACACCGCGTACTCGCCCTTGATCAGTTCGAGGTACGTGAGCGGGAAGAGCACGATGCCGGGCACGAGGAAGATGCGCATCAGCGTGCGACTCGGCACGAAGAGCAAGAGGATCGCAAAGAGGATGCGGCCGGTGAGCCCGCCGAGTTCCTGCCAGCGTTGGATGTTGCCGCGCTTCGCCTTCACCTCCTGCTTCAAGGCGTCGCCGTCGGCCTTCACCTTGGCGAATGCGGGTTCGAGCATCTTGGCCCCGGCGGCGGCGCTCTCCTTCGTTTGCGTCTTGAGTTCCGCTTTCTTGCCCTTCAACCGCTCGACTTCACCCTTGATCTCGGCCTGCCGCTTGCCGAAGTCCGGAACCAGTGCCGGGGCCATTTGCAGCGGGGTGAGTTGAAGCGCGCCGAAGGCCGCGGCATAGGCGCAGGCCGAAAGCGCGGCCGTCACCAGCGTGGTGCGGACGAGCGCGGGCGAGAACAGTTCACTGAACCGCGGGCGGGCCAAGGTACCGGCCTGCTTCTTCTCGGACCATACCCGCGACTCCGGCACAAAGGGCATGAACAGCAGGATGAGCGCGCCGGGCACCAATCCGGTGAGCAGGGTGTATCGCCACGCCGCCGCCTGCACCGGCAGCCACGCCACGCCCTCGGGGTGCGTCCGCAGTTCCGCGACGATGAAGCTGTACACCTCCGTGACAAAGATGCCGCCGAGCGAAGCGCACGCAAGCGTCCACCCGATCACGAGTTCTCGCGTTCGCTTGGTTTCAAAGAGTTCGGCGAGCCACGTCACGGCCGCGACCATTTCCACGCACACGCCGATGAACGTGGTGCATCGGAAGAGGATGAGCATCCACAGTTCGGTGCTGTACGCGGCGGCGAGCGGCGAGAACGAGTAGACGATGATGCTGCCGATCATCACCTTCTTGCGGCCGAGGCGATCCACGAGGAAGCCACCGAGCAGCCCGAACACGCCGCCGCACAGGGCTGCGACCCACAGCATGCGGCCGGCCCATTCGCGAACGGTGGGATGCTCGTCGGCGTTGTCCACGCCCTTTTTCGTCTCGCCGGGGTCGAGGCCGATCTGGGCCATGAGTGCGGCGGGCGATCCGTCCGGGTTCACACGCAGCAGTTCGCCCACCGCGTCCGTGCCGATCACGGGGAACATCAGCAGTTCGTAGGTGTCGAAGAGGAAGCCGATGGCGGCGACGGTAAGGACGAGCGATTTCGTGAACGACGACACGGCAGGCTCCGAAACGTGCGGCAGGCGGGAACGGATATGTTACGAAGCCGGCGCACTCCGCGTCGCAGCGAAACCTCCTACGATACTCCACGCATCCCTCACACCGGAGTTCGCAATCATGACGCTCTCCCGCCTGCTGCTCGCCGCCGCGCTGCTCGCGCTGCCGGCCCGTTCCGCCCTCGCGGACGACACCGAGGACTTCCTCAAGCCCGAGAACTGGGAAGGCCGCACCGACATCTGGAAGATCGAACAGGGAAGCATCGTCGGCGAGACGAAGGAAGACCCGAAGTACAACACCTTCCTCTGCTCGAAAGAGAAGTACGGCGACTTCGAGCTCTCGTTCAAGGTGCAACTCAAGGGCGAAGTCGGGAACAGCGGCGTGCAAATCCGCAGTGTGCGGTTCGACAAGGACGAGAAGCAGCCGTTCCGCGTGAGCGGACCGCAAGTGGACGTGGGCAAGGGCTACTGGGGCAGCCTTTACGGCGAAGGCGCCGGCGGAATGTGGAAGGCCTCCGACCCGAAGAAGATCGACGCCGTGGTAAAGAAGACGGACTTCAACGACTACTTGGTGATTGCCAAGGGCACGCGCATCACCATCAAGATCAACGGCGAGACAATGGTGGACGACGATTTCCCGAAGCTGCCGGGGAAGGACGGCAAGCCGGCTCCGACCGAAGGGATCATCGCGTTCCAAGCTCACGCCGGTTACCCGGCCATGCGCGTGGAGTTCAAGGACATCAAGTTCAAGAAGCTGAAGTGATCGTCCTGCAAATTTCATGGAGAGTTCGATGAGACCTGCCTTCGTTTGTCTTGCGTTGGCGATCATCTGCCTGCCCGTTCTGGCACAGGATGAGGACTTTACCGGCAAAGTGCTCTCGCTGGCCAAGCGGGATTATGCGAAGGCGGTCGAGAAGGCCAAATCGGGCCTTCTCGACGACCTCAAGCAGAAGGCCGATGCCGCGCAGAAGGCTGGCAACCTGAACGCGCTGGAGTCGATCCAGAGGGAAATCAAGGCGTATGAGGAGAACGGGACTCTGCCGAAGTCGATCTCGACGAAGAGCTACGAGACCCAGATGAAAGCGGCGCGTGCGAAGTTGGACGATGCCTATGCCGCCGCCGTGAAGCAGTACACGAAGGAAGGCAAGCTCGAACTCGCGAAACAGACACGTCAGGAGGCGGCCGACTCCGGGCGGGACGACACGGTGGAGTTTCTGAATCCGTCGAATTGGGAGGGACGGTCGGACGTCTGGACGCTTGAAAATGGCAGCATCACCTGTGAGCCCCGGGACGACTTCAAGGGGAACACGTTTTTCTGCTCGAAGGAAAAGTACGCTGACTTTGAACTGTCATTCAAAGTGCGGCTCAAGGGCGAGTTCAGCAATTCCGGTGTTCAGTTCCGCAGCGAGTTGTCGGATGCCAAATTGCTTCGGGTCACAGGCCCCCAGTTCGACATCCGCAAAGGGTCATGGGGCAATCTCTACGGAGAAGGCATTGGCGGAGTGATCCGTTCCGCGGATGCGAAACTCGTCGACCGCGTGCTGAGTCGCACGGGCTTCAACGATTGCACGATCGTCGCCAAAGGAACTCAGGTCACCTTTCGGCTGAATGGTGAAATCCTGTTGGACGAAGCAGTGAGCCGCTCCAAGGACAACCAAGCCATGCCGAGAACGGGCATCATCGCTTTCCAGTGCCACACCGGAAACCCTGGCATGCGCGTGGAGTTCAAGGACATCAAGTTCAAGAAGCTGAAATGACTCGAGGAGATGCCTTCCCGAGGGCGGGATGGAAGGCACGGGAAAAGTGATCGCGGAGAACTCGGCTCAGCTGTGCACTTCGGCATCGGCTTTCACGACGATGCCGGAGACGCCGGGCTTCACGCCGTGGATGGCTTCGTACACCTCTTCGCGGTGTACGGGCACGTCCTTCGGCGCGACGATCCCGAGCCGGACCTTGTCCCCGCGAATCTCCACCACGGTCACCACAACATCGTTGTTGATGACGATCGACTCATTTTTTTTTCTGGACAGCACGAGCATCGGTGTCTATCTTTCGCAGTGGCGTGGAAGCGGCTCAGCCGCTTTTGCGTGTACTCTCGCGCCGGTTGCGCGGAGGCATGCGCCACGCTCAGCAATTCCACTGTAAAACCGGGTAAGATGAGACGTCAAGGAGCAAACCGGGCGAACCGCCCCGAATTCCGCTATTTTCTGCTTGACGGCATCACTTTATCACGAATTCTCCGCGAGCTCGGATGTCCCCGCGCTTGAGCTCACAGCCCCCCCTCAGGCCCACCAAGTGTCCGGTTACGGCCCGTCCACCAACCGGATCTCCAAATCGGTGGTCACGCCTAGGCCGCGGTGCATCCGCACGATGCGGCGGACGGTGAGATCCGTGTCGGCCTCGGCGAGACGCGAGACCCAAGCCGGAACGGAACGCATCCGTTCGGCCCCGAGTTCCAAAGCCACCCGCGCGGCCCCCGCGCGCACGCCGGGATCATTGTCGTGGCTCAGCCGTTCGAGCCACGGTTCCACATCCGGCAACTCGTCGTCGTAACGCAGATCGAGGAGCAGTTTCAGTCGCTCGCCGGCATCCGGGTCCACGAGCCGCTTGCCGAGCGCGATCTCGGAATCGGAGCGGCCGCGGCTCTGGAGTGCGGCCCGGCATAGCACGCGCACATCCGCATCTGCATCGTGCAGCCAACGGAACAGTTCCTCGTCGCCGACCACGACCTCGCTGTCCGAAGCGGGGCCGATCGCGAGCATCGCCGTGCGTCGCACCTCGGGTTCCGCGGCAGCGAGCAGCGGCATCACGTCGCCTCGCAGGCCGACGCTCGGATGAATGGCCGCACGGATGGCTGCGATGCGAACGCCCGGCGCAGCGGACTTCAATCCATTCCGCACCGCGGTGCGGCACTTCTCGCCGTACACGGCACCGCAGCGTTGCACCGAGACCGGCAACAGCGGCGCGAAGGACTCGTTGCCCCCGGCAATCTCTTCGATCACGAGCAACGCGAGTTCGCTTCCTGCGGGATCGGTGGCGGGCCGTGTTTCGAGTTGCTTGGCGACTGCCGCCACGCATGCGGTGCGGATTCCCTCGTCGGACTGCTTGGCGAGCGCGAAGAGTTCCTGCGGATCGCGGGCGGCCAGCGACTCGGCCCAACGTGCGCGTTCCTCGTCCGTCGCAGCGTTCTTCAGTTGATGGGCGGCGTACCGCGTTTGAAGTGTGTCGCGATTCGCGACCGCCCACGCTCCGCCACCGAGGATGGCGAACGCGGCGACCGCCGCTCCACGCCGCAACCAAGTCCGAGCCATGACGCACTCTCCGGGATCGGCGAAGAGTTTAGCCCGAGTGGGAAACGCGGGACAAGGGCAGACAAACCCATCGCCCCGAGGGCTTCCGCCGCCGTTCCGACGAAAGCCGGCCGTCACTTCCCGCGTTTCTTGGGCGGAGCGGGTTCGTCCGGGGCTTCGCCGAGGGCGGCCAACTCGGCGGCGGCTTCGGCCTCCTCTTTCGCCGCCATCGCCTCCGCCGCCTCGGCGTCGCCCGTCTTCGGCTTACGCTTCTCCAGCACGATCTTCGCGATCTCGTCCCGGATCTGCGGGTTGTCTCGCAGGAACCGGGCCGCGTTGTCCTTGCCCTGGCCCAACCGCTGATCCTTGTAGCTGAAGTGAGCACCGCTCTTTTCGATCACTTCGTCCTCGAGCGCGAGCTTGAGCACGTCGCCTTCGTAGTCGATGCCTCGGTCGTGGAGGATCTCGAACTCAGCGTTGCGGAAGGGCGGGGCGATCTTGTTCTTCACCACCCGCACGCGGGTCTCGGCACCGATGGTCTCATCGCCGTCCTTCACGTGGGTCACGCGCTTCGCTTCCATCCGCACGGAGGCGTAGAACTTGAGCGCGAGTCCGCCGGTGGTGGTGTTCGGGTCGCCGTACATCACGCCGATCTTCTGGCGGATCTGGTTGATGAACACGAGGCAGCAGCGGCTCTTGTTGATCGTCGGCGTGAGGATGCGCATGGCTTGGCTCATCATGCGGGCCTGCAAGCCCACCTTCGTGTCGCCGATCTCGCTGTCCTGGATTTCGTTCTTGGGAACGAGCGCGGCCACGGAATCGATGATGATGATGTCTACGGCGTTGGATTTGAGCAGCATCTCGGCGATGCGCAGGCCTTCTTCCCCGTAACTCGGCTGGCTCACGAGGAGAGCTTCGAGGTCCACGCCGATCCGCTTCGCCCACGTGGGATCGAGCGCGTGCTCGGCATCGATGTACGCTGCGACGCCGCCGGCCTTCTGGGCTTGGGCCACGGCGTGCAACGCGACCGTCGTCTTTCCGCTCGCTTCCGCCCCGAAGATCTCGACGATGCGGCCGCGGGGCAGCCCGCGCCCGCCCAAGGCGATGTCCAGGCTCAGCGAGCCGGTGGAGATGCCTTCCACGTCCATCGCGGTCATCTCGCCCATGGACATGATCGAGCCTTTGCCGAATTCCTTTTCGATCGCCGCGAGGGCCGTCTTCAGTTCGCGGTTCTCGCGCGAGTCTTTGTCCTTGGCCATGGAATCCCTTTCGCAGCCGGTGATGGTTGGAGTGTACCCACTGAGCGGAGTGCGGCGAATGTCGGTTGCCGGGAATTCACAGCGTCTTTTCGAGAACCGGGAAACGCCCCTGTTCCTTGAAGTACCGGCTGTAGAAGTTCAAGAGGTGCGGCTGGTCCGTGGGGCATTGGGCGCAAATGGTCGAAACGCTGCCTTCCGTCATTTCCTGGCTCGCCTCGTGGAGCAAGCCGAGGCCCGCGGGCAGTGCGTGTTCGGGCTTCGACACCACGTAGCTGAACAGGCCGTTCACGCGTTTCGTGTTCAGCCCCTCGGTGCCGAACGCCCCCATGCGGAAGCACGGGGCGAGCGAGTCCACCTTCTTCGCGTCCGCCCACGTCGGCGATTCGAGCCCCACGCCGACCGCCACCGGCGCCCCGCCGCCGCGTTCCTCCACGACCTTGAACGCCTCGACCGGGAAGTACGGATTCGAGAAGTAGTACGGTTCGAGCTTCTCCACAGGCAGCCGGATGAATCCGCGACCCATCTCGGCGAGAGCGGGAATGTCGCCGGTCTGAAGCGGGCGGATCGGCAGCCCGCCGCGATTCGCGATCGTCGGCAGGTCCAGCGGCGACGTGGCGAAGTTCACGATCTCTCGCGTCTTCGCGAAGCCTTGCTCCCCGAAGAAGCGAAGCACGGGCTCCCAGTCCTTGCGGTACGCGGCGAACAACGACGCGAGTCCGCGTTCCCGGGCTGCGGCGAGCGCGGCTTCAAACAGCGGTGCGGCCGCGGCCTCCGCGCCCTTCTTCACCCACGGGTAGCTGATGCGACCCTGAGCCGGTTCGAGCACGCAGTAACCGACGACCTGCCCGCTCTCCTCGGCATAAAAGCGGGTTGCAGGGTCGAAGCCGCGGGCGCGGGTTCGCTTCTGCACGTCGGCTTCGAGCGCGGGCTTGAAACCGGGCATCGCGTAGGCCGCGGCATTGAACAACGCCGCTTGCGTCCGCTCGTCCCCGGATTGGAAGGTGCGGATGTTCATGCTCGATCACTTCACGAGCGAATGCACCGTGCTGGTGAGGAAGTCGCGGTTCAACTGGGCGATGTGCTCGACGCTGATCTCCTTCGGGCACGCCGCTTCGCACTCGTTGATGTTCGTGCAGTGGCCGAAGCCTTCGCGGTCGTGGCGTTGCACCATGGCCCGCACGCGCTGGTGGCGTTCGGGTTCGCCCTGCGGCAACCGGCCGAGGTGGCTCACCTTGGCGGAGAGGAACAGCATGGCGCTGGCGTTCGGGCACGCGGCCGCGCACGCACCGCAGCCGATGCACTCGGCCGCGTCCATCGCCATTTCCTGCACCTGCTTCGCGATCGGCAGGGAGTTGCCGTCCGGCGCGCCGCCCGTGTTCACGCCGACATAGCCGCCGGCTTGGATGATGCGGTCGAACGCGGAGCGGTCGACGCACAGGTCCTTGATCACGGGGAAGGCCTTGGCCCGCCACGGCTCGATCCAGATCTCGTCGCCGTCTGCAAAGCTGCGCATGTGAAGCTGACACGACGTGGTGCCGCGCTCCGGCCCGTGCGCCATGCCGTTGATCATCATCGCGCACGAGCCGCAGATGCCCTCGCGGCAATCGTGATCGAAGGCGACCGGCTCCTCCCCGCGTTTCACCAGAGTCTCGTTCAGGATGTCCATCATTTCGAGGAAGGACATGTCCGGACTGACGCCGTCGAGCGGGTAAGTGTGGATGCGGCCGGCGTCCGTACGGTTCTTCTGACGCCAGATGTGCAAGGTCAGCTTCATAGGGTTGATTTAGTTCCGGCGAGGGTTTGTTTCCACTTTTTCACGCGGGCGGCGTCGATGACGCCGTCGCGCTTGCCGCCGGCGCAGGCCGAGGCCCGCACGGCGAACCAGTCCGGATTCACGCCTTTGAGCAGCTTCACCTGCTCGGGCTTGAGCGACCCGCCGACGGCGGTCTTCATGCCGACGCGGGCCGCGCTCTCGAGCAGTTCCACGATCGCGGGCGGCTTCATGTGGTCCAGCAGCGTCTTGCTGTCCTTGCCCCAAGTGTCGAGGAGGAAGGCCTTGAAGCGGTATCGCTTAGCGAACTTCAGGAGTTCGTCCGGCGGTACGGACTTGGCGTTCTTCCAGTCCGCGTAGCCGACGGCGACCATTTCCATGCCGGCGGGCAGTTCCCGCCGAGTATCCAAGAGATCTTCGCCCCAACCGGGCGCGGGCGAGTATCCGGCCAAGCCCCACTTGACGTAATCGAGCTTGAGTTCGAGATGCCAGTGGGCTTCGGTGAGCGAGTTGGGCGACCATTCGCCAAGGGCCGCGCTTACGGGCACGCGCTTCTTCACCTTCGCGACCACAGCTCCGACCACCTCGGCCTCGGCCATGCCGAGCGGCCCCTTGGAGGGCTCCTTGACGTCGATGACGTCCGCGCCGCCGGAGAGAGCGGCCTCCACTTCCTCCGCCGACCGCACGCTGATGAGCAGACCCGCCATGTGAATCCTTTCGAGCTTCTCCGTCCAGACATCTTACTTGTCGGCGTCCGCTTTTTGAAGCAACCCGCGGAGCTTCTCGCGAATCGGGGCGGGAACCGGGCCGCCTTCGGCGATCAATGCGGCGAGGCCGTCCAGCAGGTGATTCACCGCGACCCACGACGCGGGCACCGGGGCGGACGCAACTTCGGCCGCAGGCGGTGGAGCATCGTCCAGGAGGTTCCGCATCGCGGCCAACAGTTTCGACCCGCCCGCAGATTCGATCGCGATCTCGTCCTCGTCGCCGGCGAAGAGCCCGTCGAAGAGCGACTGCTTGGCCGCGATCGCCTTCAGCACGCGTTCTTCGATCGTGCCGCGCGTCACGAAGTTGAGCACGCGCACGGGCCGCTTCTGTCCCATGCGATGGACTCGCGCGATCCGCTGCTCCAGCACAGCGGGATTCCACGGCAGTTCGAGGTTCACCACCGTGTCGGCGACTTGCAGGTTGAGGCCGGTGCCGCCGGCATCGGTGCTGAGGAACACGCGGCACGCGTCGTCCGTCTGGAACTTCGCGAGCGCGTCCTTGCGTTCCTTGCCGCTCAAGTTGCCGTGCAGGATGGCGTAGCCGATGCCGAGCGTGTCGAGCACCTTCGCGGTTTCGAGCACCATCGTTTCCCACTGCGAGAACACGACCGCTTTGTGTTCCGTTTCCCCCAACAACTCCGGCAGCAGTTCCGCGAACTCGTCCAACTTCGGGGACACCCGCGACGCGCTGTCGAACAGGAACAGGCTGTCGCAGATCGTCCGCATATGGACGAGCCGCGCGAGAACGCGCTTGCGGTCCAAGTCCGTGAGGAAGTTCTTTTGCAACAAGGCCGCGAGGGCTGCACGCTGCTCGTCGTACGGGCCGCGTTGTTCCTCCGCGAGTTCCACGAAGATCGTGCTGTCCGTGCGTTCGGGAAGTTGCTTGAGCACGTCCCCGCGGGTGCGGCGGAGGAAGATCGGCGCCAGCTTCTCGCGGATGGAATCGAGGTTGCGGTAGCCGACGAGCTTGCCTTCCTCGTCCAGCACGCGGTGGTCGTGGAGGAACTGGAACGCGGGGCCGAAGCGGCGTTCGTCCACGAACTGCACGATGCTGTACAACTCCTCCAGTTTGTTCTCGAGCGGTGTGCCGGTGAGGACCATCGCGTACCGGCTCTTCAGCTTCTTCACCTCGCGCGAGGTCTTGCTCTCCCAGTTCTTGATGCGCTGGGCCTCGTCGAGGATCACCACGTCCGGCTTCCACGCGTTGATCAGATCGCGGTCGCGGATCACCTGCTCGTAGTTCACGAGCCGGTAGAACGTGGTTTCGGCATACTGTTCCTCGCGCGAATCGGCCTTGCCCTCGATCACCTGCACGGGCCGCGACGTGAACTTGCGGATCTCCGTTTCCCACTGGTACTTCACGGAGGCGGGGGCGACGACGAGCGAGCGTTGCAGATTGCGTTCGCGGGCGAGCAGTTCCACGGCCGCGAGCGTCTGCACCGTCTTGCCCAGGCCCATGTCGTCGCCGAGGATGCTGCGCACGCGGCAGGCCAGGAACAACGCCCCCCGCATCTGGTAGTCGTAGAGCGGCACGTTGAGCAAGGGGAGGTCGAGCGTGCCCGCTTCGAGTTCCTTCAGCCAGTCCGCCTCTCGCTGCAGCAGTTCGACTCGCTCGATCTCGCGGTCGATGAAGTCGAGCGTCTCGGGATCGGCGGACACGTCCTCGGGAACGCTTTCGAGGTCGGCGATGAGATCGGCATGGCGACCCTTGCCGGTCCAGAGCCGGTTTTCGTCGAAGTACGTTCCCGCGAGCTTGGCCAGTTTGTCCGAATGCCGCGGCGGCAGGTGCAGCCCGAGCAGCAGCCGTTCGCCGTAGTGCAGGTACAACTCGGGCCGTGAGATGGTCGCCTTTTTCTTCTGCAAATGCGGAGGCAGTTCCTCCCGCAGCGACTCCATCACCGCTTCGATGTGCTTGCACGTGCCCAACGTGTTCGATTTGAAATCCGGGCAGGTGCAGGTGTTGTCCCCCGTTTCAAACCCGCGGACGTGGACTTCGTACTGTCCTTGAGTCTCCGGGTTCGTCACTTGGAACTGCGAGTACACGCGGTTCTTGCCGACATTCTCGATGACGAGTTTCGTCTCTTTCGCCCGGCGGCGGCGCAGATCGATCTGGTCCTCGCGAAGCATGTGAGTTCCTTTTCACATCCGCTCTCCGTCCCGGCTATGTGTATGGAGCGGGGGCGCGGTGTTCGCGTGCCCGGAAACGGAGATCGTTCCCGGGCGGATCGCCGGTACAATGGCCTCGCATGGCCGCCACCACGATCCATGGCCGAGGAGCGGCGGACAACCCGCCGAACCGTTTCGAGCCCGTCGCCCGCATCCCCCTGCCGGACTACGACCCGAGCGAGGACCCCGCCCCGCACACGCAGTTCTTCCACGACCGCTCACAAACCATTCTCACGAAGAACGACAGCCCGGACATCCCGTTCACCTACGGGCTCAACCCGTACCGCGGCTGCGAGCACGGCTGCGTGTACTGCTACGCCCGGCCCTCGCACGAATACCTCGGCTTCTCCGCCGGGCTCGATTTCGAAACCCGCATCATGGTGAAGGAGAACGCCCCGGAACTTCTGCGGAAGCAGTTCCTGTCCAAGAACTGGACCGGGGAGGAAGTGGCGATCGGCACCGTGACCGACGCATGGCAGCCGGTCGAACGACGACTCAAGCTCACGCGGCGATGCCTCGAGGTCTTCGCTGAGTTCCGCAACCCGGTGGGGCTGGTGACGAAAAACGCGCTGGTGGCCCGCGACGCGGACCTGCTCGGCGAATTGGCGCGGCACCGGGCGGCCCATGCGTTCATCTCCGTCACGTCGCTGGATCCGAAACTGGCGAGCATCCTCGAACCGCGGGCGTCCGCCCCCGCAGCGAGGCTCCGGGCTATCCGCGAACTCACCGCCGCCGGCGTGCCCGTCGGTGCGATGATCGCGCCGATCATTCCGGGCCTGAACGACCACGAAGCGCCGGCCATCCTGCACGCGGTCTCCGAAGCCGGCGCCGTCACCGCCTTCTATGTGCTGCTGCGGCTGCCGCTCGGCTTGAAGGGCTTGTTCGAGGACTGGCTCGCCCGGCACTTCCCGGATCGCGTCGACAAGGTGCTTGGCCGCATCCGCGATACCCGCGGCGGCGAACTGAACGACTCTCGGTTCGGCGTCCGCATGCGCGGCGAAGGGCTCTGGGCCGAGACGTTCAACCAACTCTTCCGCGTGTCCCGCGCCAAAGCCGGATTGAAGGATCGCCTTCCGCCCATGACGAGCGAGCACTTTCGCAAGCCGGGCTCACAAGGCACGCTGTTTTGAGTGGTGAGGAATGTGCCATTCCGACTCCACTTCCCACCGCCATTCAGCCGATATTCCCCGCATGCGCGTCGCCATCCTCACACTCCTGTTCGCGTCGCCGGCCATCGCCCAGGATCGATTTGTGGAACGGACGCCGCTGCCGCGGACGCCCGTGGATCACACGATGCAGCGAGCAGGGAACCCGCGGCAGATCGCATGGTGGGCACAGCCGGGCGTCGGGCGGAAGGATGCTGGCGGGTACGTCGGCGGTGGGAGCCACAAGGGGAACGGGCTGCTGGTGAAGGGACCGGTCGTTGTCACCGGGCCCGTGGAAGACGGGACCTTCGGCACGGACTACGTCGGCCTCCGCATGCGCATGGGCCGCGTGTTCCTGGCTCCGTCCGCCGATCCGGGCCACGGCCCGGCCGTCGCCCGCAACTACCGAACGGACGGCCCGCACGTTCCGGACGTGTTCGCGTGGCGTCCGCTTCGCAAGGCCGTGCTGGAGAAGAAGGAAGACCTCGGCAAGGGCGAGGAGTGATCAGATCCGCTCGAAGCGGATCATGACCCGTACCGCGTCCGGTGCCCATGGCACCGAGAACACGATCTTCGCGCGGAAGCCGACCGCTTCCGCCAACCGCAGGAAGTGATTCCGGTTCACCCACATCTGCCCTCGGTGGCCGCCCTCGCGCTCCACCAACTCCGACGCGATGATGTCCGCGACCACCACGCCCTTAGGCCCGAGCAGGCGAGCGCACTCGGCCAAGAGCAGCATCGATTCATCCACGTGCGTGTGGGTGAACACGCTGAAGAAGATCGCCATGTCGAACGGGCCGGCGCTCGTCGGGAACGGCACGGTGGTCATGCCGCCGACCTCGAACGCGAAATTCGGTCGTTTGTAATTCGCTCGGCAGAACTCGATCCCTTCGCGGCCGATGTCCGTGCCGTAAAACGCGCCGCGGTCCGTGAGGTAATCTTCCAAGGCCATCGCCATCTGGCCGGTGCCGCAGCCGATGTCCAGCACGCGGGAATCCGGCGTGAGGCCCTGTTCGATCAGCATGGTCCGCCGTTCGCGGCTCGATTGCTCGTAGTGCTCCTTCGAAACGTACGCGCCGACCACCCACCATGAGTTCTGCTTCAAGTCCGCAGTGGCGTACACATGGTGATAATCGATGTCCGTGGTCACGGGGAACGTCACCGGGATCGGCACGGGATCGCACGCGAGTGCGGGTTCGACCGCGCTCCACGCCAAGCGGAAATCGCCGACGGCAGCCGGTGCCATCACGGAGACGGGCACGTCGAGCCAGTCTCCGGGAAGCAGCGACCGCGGCACGGCGGTGGTGATCGCTTCGGAGTAGGTGGCCCCGGACGGCGTGATCCATTGATGCCGGAGTCGCGGGGAGTCCACGATGCGTCGCGAGTGGTTCTCGATGCGGACCACCCAGTTGGCGGGCGTGCCCGTTTCCATGATGCGAGGTGCGGACTGCACCGAGAGGCGGCCCGCGGCAGGGGTCGCTTCAGCGGACGGCAACAGGGACCAACGCAGGCGGCGGGCGAACCGGCCGAACATCGTCTCGCGCAGCAGCGACGTCATCGGTCATCCTCGACAGGTCTCGCAAGGAATAGCGGTTTTCCGCCCGCGGTGTCAATGCGGCTGGGGTTCTCGAACTCTCTCACAACACAGTGCATTCACAGAGGTGCGAGTGCCACAGAAAGCACTTCCGTCTTAAGCCGATGCTCGGTGGAACTGCGGCAAGCCGATTTTGGGCGCGGGTGAGGGCGTATTTGCCAAGAGCGGCCTGAGAAAACCCGTATCGACCTTGGATTGTCCATTTCGCGCTTGCCGTTCGGGATTCGCGTCCCTAAATCAATCAGCCGCCGCACCGTCGCACCTGCGGGTCGCGCCGGGAGGGGAAGTACCTTCCGCATCGGAACGGGATCCCCGCCAACGGAGGATTGCACGCATCATGGCGAAGAAGCAAGATGACGCCGCCGCTCCGGAAGTGAAGGACGCACCTCCCGCCGCAACTTCCCCCGCCGCTCCTGTCGAAGCCGCTGCTCCCGCGTCCGCGGAGGCTGCCGCGCCTTCGGCTCCGAAAGTGGATGAGTTCGCTCCCAAGAAAAAGAAGGCGGCTGGCGTTCCGCCCCGCCGCGGCAAGAAGCTTCGCAATCACCTGAAGAACGTCGAGAAGCGAGTTCGCGAACTCGGCACGGTGCCGCTCAAGCAGGCCATCGCCGAACTCAAGAAGCTCAAGCGGGCGAAGTTCGACGAGACCGTCGAGATTCACATGAATCTCGGCATCGACGTGACGCAGTCGGACCAGATGGTGCGCGGCGCCATTCCACTCCCGCACGGCATCGGCAAGGCTCGCAAGGTGGCTGTGTTCGCCCAGGGCGACAATCTCGCCAAGGCGAAGGAGGCCGGTGCGGACATCGCGGGTGGCGCGGACTTGGTCGAGAAGGTGAACAAGGAGAACTTCCTCGACTTCGACGTGGCCATCGCGACGCAGGACATGATGGGTCAGGTGTCTCGGCTCGGTAAGGTGCTCGGGCCTCGCGGCCTGATGCCGACGCCGAAAGCCGGCACGGTGGTGCCCGTCAACGGCGACCTCGCCGCCGCGGTTCGCGAGTTCAAGGCCGGCAAGGTTGAATACCGTTCGGACAAGACCGGCCAGATCCACGCTGGCGTCGGCAAGATGAGCTTTGACGACGAGAAGCTCGCGGCCAACATCACGGTGTTTGTCGAGCAGGTGCGGAATGCGAAGCCCTCCGGCGTGAAGGGTGTGTTCGTGCTCGGCGTCACGCTCTCCGCCACGATGTGCCCCGGAATCAAGGTCGCAATCTGAATCAAACCGCTTGCGGTTTCGCGATAAGGATCGAACATGGCCAAGAAGATCAAGGAACTGAAGGAACTCGAACTGAACGCCCTTCGCTCCCAGTTCAAGGGTGTGAAGGACTACGTGATCCTCGAGCCCGTCAAGGTGGACTCGGGCACGGAGTTCGAATTCCGCAAGAAGCTGCGCGAGAAGAAGTGCGCGGTGAGGCTCGTGAAAAACACCTTCGCCAAGAAGGTCTTCACCGAGAACGGGATCAACGTGGACGTGTGGTCCGGCCCGACGCTGCTCGTCTGGGGCGCGGAGAGCATCAAGGACCTTGCGAACGCCGTGGACGGCGTCATCAAGGATCTGAAGAAGGATCCGAAGGCGCCGGACAAGTTCAAGGAAAAGACGGCGGTCGCGGACGGCGAAGCCGTGACCCTGGAAGTGGCCAAGAGCCTGCCCACCCGGAAGGACGCGATCGCCGAAGTGGTCGGCGCAATCCTCGGGCCGGGGGCGTCTCTGGCGGGCTGCCTCACCGGGCCGGGCACGGAACTCGCCGGCATCCTGAAGGCGATCGAGGAAAAGGGCGAGAAGAGCGATGCCGCTCCCGCGACCGCCAGCTAAGACACCGAACCAACTATTACGCGTACCAGCCGGAACGCTTCACCCGGCGCAGATTCACGAAAGGGATCGAACATGAGCGCGATTGCGGAACTCGGCGACAAGCTCGCCGGCCTCACCCTCAAGGAGGCCGTCGAACTCAAGACGTACCTGAAGGACAAGCACGGCATCGAACCCGCCGCCGGCGGCGTGGTGATGGCGGGTGGCGCGGCGGCCGGCGGCGCGGCGGCTCCGGCCGCGGCGGCCGCGGAAGCCACCGAGTTCAACGTGATCCTCGAAGGCGCGGATGCCGCCAAGAAGATCAACGTCATCAAGGTGGTCCGCGAGATCACGGGCCAAGGCTTGGCCGAAGCCAAGGCCACGGTCGAAGGCGGCGCCAAGGCCATCAAGGAAGGCGTCGACAAGAAGACGGCCGAAGACCTCAAGAAGAAGCTGGAAGAAGCCGGCGCCAAGGTTTCGATCAAGCCGGCGTGAGCACGCTCATGCGTGTTCGCTTACGTCTTAGCAAAAAAAGTGCCCGGACGGGTCGACTTTGTCGATCCGCCGGCTTATCATGTTTCAAAGCAGGCAATCTGCGACGGAAGTGCATGGCCTAATGTCCCGACTGAACCGGCCGGTCGGAACCGCAGGCTGAACAACGTAGCAGTGGTGAAAATGCGCGCGACCCACTTGCTCCGATCCTTGGCTTTGCCCTCTCGAATCCGCACCATGCCCGAACTTCAAGGACTGATCGACTCCGCGGAACGCGGGTCGAAGCGTAATTCGCTTCCGCCGCCCCCGAACCGCGGGGCCGTCGGCTGCTTCGGTATTCAATAACGTCCAACGCCACTCGACGCAAGGCTCGTTGCACTGGGCAACGAGCGTTCGCGTCGTGTCATCGATTTTGAGTTCCAAGTTTCGAGAGTTCCCGATTCCAAGTTCGATTGCCGCTCGAACTTGACACTGGGAACTCGGAACTGCTTTGGGGGAGCACCCGATGCCCATCCCGGCAACCCGCATCATCATTCCGGAAACCGAGCGCAACTTCGGCCGCTTCGGCGACGCCGTCGAAGTGCCGGATCTCACCGACGTCCAGACGCGGTCCTACGACCGCTTCTTGCAACTGGACGTGCCGATGGAGCGGCGCACGTCCACCGGGCTCGAAGGCGTGCTCAAGGAAATCTTCCCCATCGAGAGCTACGACAAGAAGATCTCGTTGGACTACGTGAAGTACGAGCTTGGAAAGCCCCGTTACGACCCCGATGAATGCCGCCAACTGCGGCTCACGTACGGGCGGCCGTTCCGCGTGTGGCTGCGCCTGCGCAAGAGCGACGGCACCGCCGTCGAGGAAGAGGTCTATCTGGGCGACATGCCCATCATGATCGGCGGCGGCGAGTTCATCATCAACGGCGCCGAGCGCGTCGTCGTGTCCCAGTTGCACCGCTCCCCGGGCGTCGACTTCGTCGTCACCCGCGAGGCAGACAAGGACATGCACTCCTGCCGCATCATCCCCGAGCGAGGCTCGTGGATCGAGATCAACTGCTCGAAGAAGGACACCCTCGGCGTCCGCATCGACCAGTCGGGCAAATTCTCCGCGCTCACCCTGCTTCGCGCGATGGATCCGATGTACTCGCAGACCTCCGCGATCCTGCGCGAGTTCCTTGGCGACAGCATCGAGACGATCAAGGTCAGCGACAAGGCTCGCTCCAAGCTCGTCGGCGATATGGAGAACAACATCCCGCCGTACATCGCGGTGGAGGACGTGATCGACCCCGAGAGCGGCGAAATCTACTTGGATGCCGGGAAGCCGTTCACCAAGGAGAAGTTCGACAAGATCATCGTTTCGCAGGTGCAGGAACTGGTCGCGATGCCGGAGCCGAAGGACCGCATCGTGCTCAACTCGATCGTGGAGGACGGCACCGACTCGCACGAGGCCGCGCTGCTCAAGATCTACACGCGGCTTCGCCCCGGCAACCCACAGCAACTGGAGAAGGCCAAGGAACTCTTCCGCGAGAAGTTCCAGGACGCGAACCGCTACCGGCTCGGCCGCGTCGGCCGCTTCCGCATCAACCGCAAGTTCGACCAGAACGTTCCCGAAACGGAAATGACGCTTCGCAGCGTCGATTTCGTCAACTCGGTGAAGTACGTGTTGGATCTGCGTGCGGGCAAGGGCCATGTGGACGACATCGACCACTTGGGCAACCGCCGTCTCCGCACCATCGACGAGTTGGCCGCGGACGAACTCCGCAAGGGCTTTCTCAAGCTGCGCCGCACGGTGCAGGAGCGCATGGCCATCCGCGACCAACAGGACATGAGCCCGCGCACGCTCATCAACCCGAAGAGCGTGTCCGCCGCGATCGAATACTTCTTCGGCCGCAGCGAACTGTCGCAGGTCGTGGACCAGACGAACCCGCTGGCGCAACTCACGCACGAACGGCGGCTGTCCGCCCTCGGGCCGGGCGGCTTGAACCGGAAGCGGGCCGGCTTCGAAGTGCGCGACGTTCACATCTCGCACTACGGCCGTATCTGCCCGATCGAGACGCCGGAAGGCACCAACATCGGCCTCATTTCGTCGCTCTCGATTTACTCCGAGATCGACGACTACGGCTTCCTCAACACCCCGTACAAGGTGGTGAAGAACAAGAAGCTGACGGACCAAGTGGTGCGACTGCGTGCGGATGAAGAGTCCACGGCGAAGCTCGCCCCGGCCGACATCCCGACCGAAGGCGACCGCATCACCGCGGAGCGAGTGAACGGTCGCTTCGACGGCGACCTCCAGAGCATCGCTTCGGAAAAGGTCGAGTACATCGACGTCTCGCCGAAGCAGATGGTCGGCGTCTCGGCCGGATTGATCCCGTTCCTGGAACACGACGACGCCAACCGCGCGTTGATGGGTTCCAACATGCAGCGGCAAGCCGTGCCCTTGCTCGTGCCCGAACCGCCGCTCGTCTCCACGGGTCTGGAGAAGGAAGTCGCGAAGCACTCCGGCATGCTCGTGCGGGCGCAGGAAGACGGCACCGTGGTGTACGTCGATTCGCAGCGCATCAAACTCGAGGAGAAGGACAAGATCGTTCGCGAGTACGTGCTGCGGAAGTACCACGGCCTGAACGAACGGACGTGCCTCAACCAGAAGCCCATCGTCCGCATGGGCGACAAGGTGAAGAAGGGGCAGATCATCGCGGACGGCGCAGCCACCCGCAACGGCGAACTCGCGCTCGGCCGCAACGTGTTGGTCGCGTTCATGAGTTGGGAAGGCTACAACTTCGAAGACGCGATCATCATCAGCGAACGGCTCGTGAAGAACGACACGTACACCTCGATCCACATCGAGGAGTTCGACATCGAGATCCGCGAGACGAAACTCGGCAAGGAGGAGTTCACACGGGACATCCCGAACGTGTCGCCGAAGGCGCTGGCGAACCTCGACGAGAACGGCGTGGTGCAGGTCGGCACGTTCGTTCACCCGGGCGACATCCTCGTCGGAAAGGTGAGCCCGAAGAGCCGCAGCGAACTCACGCCGGAAGAGAAGCTGCTGCACGCGATCTTCGGCCGGGCCGGCGAGGACGTGAAGAATGACTCGCTGGAAGTGCCGTCCGGCGTGGAAGGCGTCGTGATCGCGGCCCTGCGGTTCAGCCGCCGCGCGAGCATGACGGAGGACGAACGCAAGGAACTGGCCCGGCAGGAGAAGGAAATCAACGAGACGTACTCGGAGAAGATCGCGGCCCAATTCCGCGAATTCATCGGGGCGCTCGAAGAGGTGCTCGACAAGAAGGAGCTGAAGGATCCGAACACGGGCAAGCAGTATGCCTCCGAGAAGGACGACAAGACCGTCGCGGACCAGGCCCGCACCTTCAAGATGGAGCAGTTGGACATCCGCAGCCCGGACCACGCGAAGAAGGCCCAGAAGATCCACGCCCGCCACTGGGAGCGGATCCAATTCTTCATCGACGAACAGGACCGCCGGCTGAACTCGCTGAAACGCGGCGACGAACTGCAGTCCGGCGTGCAGCAGATGGTGAAGGTCTACGTCGCGACCAAGCGTGTGATCTCGGTCGGCGACAAGATGGCCGGCCGCCACGGGAACAAGGGCGTCATCTCGAAGGTGCTGCCCGAGGAGGACATGCCGTTCCTCGCGGACGGCACCCCGGTGGACATCCTTCTGAACCCGCTCGGCGTGCCGAGCCGCATGAACGTGGGCCAGATTCTCGAAACCCACTTGGGCTACGCCGCCGCCAAGCTGAAGTTCAAGGCCGTGACGCCGGTGTTCGACGGGGCCAGCGAAGAGGAAATCCGCAGCTGCCTCAAGGAAGCGGGTTACTCCGAGACCGGCAAGAGCGTGCTGTACGACGGCCGCACCGGCGAAGCCTTCGATCAGCCGGTCACGGTCGGGTACATCTACATGCTGAAGCTTCACCACTTGGTGGACGACAAGGTGCACGCCCGGGCGACGGGTCCGTACTCGCTCATCACGCAGCAACCGCTCGGCGGCAAGGCCCGCTTCGGCGGCCAGCGCTTCGGCGAGATGGAAGTGTGGGCGCTCGAGGCCTACGGTGCCGCGTACATCCTGCAGGAACTGCTCACGGTGAAGTCCGACGACGTGGAAGGCCGCACGAAGATCTACGAGAGCATGGTGAAGGGCGAGAACACGTTGGAAGCCGGCACGCCCGCCAGCTTCGACGTGCTCACGCACGAGATCCGCGGCCTCGGGTTGAACATGCAGTTGGAAAAGAAGCGCGTGTAGCGGCGAGCCGGCCCGCGTGAGCGGGCGCGGGTTTGTTCGACGCAACCACGACGGCGATGCTCCGGCCGCTCACGCGGGCCGGCTCGCCGGATTCATCCGATCACACGCCTCGAACGGGGGTTCAAATATGTCCACTGCCAAGATCGATCCCGCGGGCGAAAGCGCCAGCTACGAACGCATCAACGACTTCGGGGCCGTGCGCATCAGCCTCGCCAGTCCGCACGACATCCGCTCGTGGTCCTTCGGCGAAGTGAAGAAGCCTGAAACCATCAACTACCGCACGTACCGGCCCGAGAAGGACGGCCTGTTCTGCGAGCGCATCTTCGGGCCGGAAAAGGACTGGGAATGCACCTGCGGCAAATACCGCGGGATGAAGTATAAGGGCATGGTTTGCGACCGCTGCGGCGTGAAGGTCACGCACAGCCGCGTCCGCCGCAAGCGCATGGGGCACATCGAACTCGCCGCCCCCGTCGTCCACATCTGGTTCTTCAAGGCCATGCCGAGCCGCCTCGGCACGCTCTTGGAGATGAAGACGACAAACCTCGAGAAGATCATCTACTTCCAGGATTACGTCGTCATCGATCCGGGCGTGAACCTCGGCGCCAAGGTGCCCGGCTCGAACAAGACGCTGAAAGAACGCGAACTCCTCACCGAGGACGAGTACAAGGCCGCCCGCGCCGAGTTCGGCGACACGTTCGAAGTGGACATGGGCGCCGAAGCCATCAAGAAGATGCTCGAGAAGTTGAACCTCGTCGACCTTTCGCGCGAACTCCGCGAACGGCTCGACAAGGAGATGCTGCGCGGCGAGAAGGCTTCCAAGCAGCGGCTCAAGGAACTCGTGAAGCGGCTCAAGACCGTCGAAGCGCTTCGCGACTCCTCCAACAAGTGCGACTGGATGGTGCTCGAGTGCATTCCGGTGATCCCGCCGGACCTGCGCCCGCTCGTGCTGCTCGACAGCGGCAACTTCGCGACGAGCGATTTGAACGACCTCTACCGCCGCATCATCAACCGCAACAACCGCCTCAAGAAGCTGGTGGATTTGAACGCGCCGGAAGTGATCATCCGCAACGAGAAGCGCATGCTTCAACAGTCCGTGGACGCGCTCTTCGACAACAACCGCTGCAAGCGGCCCGTGCTCGGCTCCTCGAACCGCCCGCTCAAGTCCCTCACGGACATGATCAAGGGCAAGCAAGGCCGCTTCCGCGAGAACCTCCTCGGCAAGCGCGTCGACTACTCCGCCCGGTCCGTCATCGTCGTCGGCCCCGAACTCAAACTACACCAGTGCGGTCTGCCGAAGAAGATCGCGCTGGAACTGTTCCAGCCGTTCATCATCCGCCGGCTCAAGGAACTCCAGCACGCGGACACGATCAAGTCCGCCAAGAAGATGCTGGAGCGCAAGGACGATGTGGTGTGGGACATCCTCGAAGAAGTGACGAAGAGCCACCCGGTGCTCCTCAACCGCGCCCCGACGCTGCACCGAATGGGCATCCAGGCGTTCGAGCCGGTGCGCATCGAAGGCAACGCCATCCGCATCCACCCGCTCGTGTGCAAGGGCTTCAACGCCGACTTCGACGGCGACCAGATGGCCGTCCTGCCGCTCTCGATCGAAGCGCAGGTCGAAGCGACCGTGCTGATGATGTCCACGAACAACATCTTCAGCCCGGCGAACGGCAACCCGATCATCACGCCGTCGCAGGACATCGTGATGGGGTGCTACTACCTCACCGCCAGCCGCGGCGGCGAAGACGAGGCCGTGGAAGCCGGCGACGGCATGAAGTTCCACAGCCCCGCCGAACTGTTCCGCGCCCACGCCGAGTTCAAGCTCGGCATGCACGCCAAGATCCAGGTCCGCCTGCCCATCAAGAAGAAAGTGATCTCGGAGATCACGGATGAGAAGGGCACGGCCCGCGCGGAGGAACTGCCCCGCAACCCGAACGGGCTCGTGAAGACCACCGTGGGCCGCGTGATCTTCAACGACATCCTGCACCCGGACATGGACTACTACGACCTGCCGCTCTCCAGCAAACACTTGAGCCGCATCATCGCGGACTGCTACCAGCGGCTCGGCCGCCGCGAGACGATCGCGCTCCTCGACCGCATGAAGGAGACCGGCTTCCGCCAAGCCACGCGTTCCGGCCTCTCCTTCGCCGCCTCCGACCTCCGCACCCCCGAGAACAAGGAAGGCGTGCTCAAGGAGAAGGACAAGGAAGTCGAGAAGGTGCGGAAGAACTTCGAGCGCGGCATCATCACCGAGACCGAGCGTTACAACAAGGTCATCGACACGTGGATGGAGGCCCGCGACCAGATCACGAAGAAGATGATGACGGATCTGCGGAACGACCGCCGCCCGGATCAGGTCACCGGCAAAGTGGTGCCGTACCTGAACCCGATTTACCTGATGGCCCACTCCGGCGCCCGCGGCGGCATCGAACAGATCCGCCAGTTGGCCGGCATGCGCGACCTCATGGCCAAGCCCAGCGGGGCGATCATCGAGACGCCCATCAAGTCCAACTTCCGCGAGGGCCTCACCGTGCTGGAGTACTTCTCCAGCACGCACGGCGCGCGCAAGGGCCTCGCCGACACCGCGTTGAAGACCGCCGACTCGGGCTACCTCACCCGCAAACTCGCGGACGTGGCCCAGAACGTCGTCATCACCATGGACGACTGCGGCACGCCGCTCGGCATCACCAAGGGCATCATGTGGAAGGGCGACGAAATCGACCGGCCGCTGTCGGTCGCGATTCACGGCCGCGTCTCCCGCAGCACCATCGAGCATCCCACGACCAAGGCGCCGATCGTCGAAGAGAACGAGATGATCACGCCGGACAAGGCGAAGGAACTCGAGAAGCTCGGGTTGGACAAGATCGTCGTCCGCAGCCCGATGACGTGCCAGGCCGCTCTCGGCATCTGCCGCAAGTGCTACGGCATGGACCTCGCCACCGGGGCCACGGTGGAGGACGGCATGGCCGTCGGCATCATCGCGGCCCAGTCCATCGGCGAGCCGGGCACGCAACTCACGATGCGCACGTTCCACATCGGCGGCGTCGCCGGCCGCGCCCAGACCGCGGAGTCCGAGCACAAGGCGAAGAAGGGCGGGTTCGTCTCGTTCGAACGCGTGCAAATCGTGACCAACGACGGCGGCCACCGCATCGCGTTGGCCCGCACCGGTGAAGTGGTCGTCGCCCGCACCCCGGGCGGCCCCGCCACCGAACGCTACCCGGTTCCCAACGGTGCCGAAGTGTTCGTGAACGACGGGCAGGAAGTCACCGCCGGCACGGTGCTCGTGAAGTGGGATCCGCACGCCCTGCCCATCGTCGCCAAGGAATCCGGCACCGTCCGCTTCCAGGACATCAAGGAGGGCGAGACGCTCCGCAAGGAACTGGACAAGGCCACGGGCGTGGAACGGCTCACGATCATGGAGCACAAGGGCGACCTGCACCCCCGCATCGAGATCATCGTCGACAAGGGTTTGGTCGAGCCGTACTTCATCCCGGAGCGGGCGAACCTGCAGGTCGTGGACAAGCAAAAGGTGTCCGCGGGCACGCTGCTCGCCAAGATGCCGCGTGAAGTCCACCAGACGCAGGACATCACGGGCGGCCTGCCGCGTGTGACGGAGTTGTTCGAAGCCCGCCGCCCGCGCAACCCCGCCGTCATGGCCGAGGTGGGCGGCAAGGTGAGCATCGACCCGACCCGCAAGCGCGGCAAGCGCATCATCTGGGTCGAGCCCGAGGACGAACAGGGCCGTTCGCTCGGCGAGAAGCGCGAACACCAGGTGCCGGCCAGCGCCCACGTCCGTGTGCATCCCGGCGAATACGTGAAGGCCGGCGATCCGCTCGTGGCCGGGCCGCTCGTGCCCCACGACATCCTCCGCGTTCAGGACATCGAAGCCGTGCAGGACTACCTCGTCCGCGAGGTGCAGGCCGTGTACCGCAGCCAACGCGTGGACATCGACGACAAGCACATCGAGATCATCGTGGCCCAGATGCTCCGCAAAGTGCGCGTCGAAACCACCGGCGACACCGGCCTGCTTCCCGGCGCGGTGATGGATCGCTTCGCGTTCGACGAAGTGAACCGCCGCCTCACGGAGGAATGCGTGAAAGTGGTGGATCCGGGCGACACCTCGCTCGTGGCGGGCCGTGTCGTCAGCAAGGAGGCTTTCGAGGAGGAACTGGCCGCGATCACGGGCAAGAAGAAGAAGCCGACGATGGAAGTGCCGATGCCCGCGACCCGCTCCGTGCAGTTGCTCGGCATCACGAAGGCGGCCGTGCAGTCGGACAGCTTCATCAGCGCCGCGAGCTTCCAGGAAACGACCAAGGTGCTGACGGAAGCCGCGCTCGCGAGCAAGGTGGACTACTTGGTCGGCCTCAAGGAAAACGTGATCCTCGGGCACTTGATCCCGGCGGGCACGGGCTTCAAGACGCACCAGGAAGCGGAAGTCCGGATCAACCTGCCGGACGGCGAGATCGGCTATATCAACCCGCCCGCCGCCCCGGCCCCCGAAGCCGTTGCGACCGAGTGATTCCGATCTGAAACTTGTGAGCCGGGCTCGCGGGGGCGAGCCCGGCTCGTTTTGTTCGAGCCTCCCCCCGGTTGTTCGGCACTGATCCCTCCGCTAGAATACCAATCTCACCGGCGGCGTCGCCGCACCGTTTTGCGTAGTAATCACTCACCGAATTCCGGCTCGTTCAGGGGCTGTCGCATGAAGTTCGCACTCTCTCCTTTGGCCGCGTTGCTCGCGGCGTTCCTGGCCTGCCCGACGACGGCGCAAGACAAGGCGGCGAAGGCCAAACTCGAATACAACCGCGATATCCGGCCGATTCTCGCGGAAAACTGCTTCGCATGCCACGGGCCCGACAGTGCCGCCCGCAAGGCGGACCTGCGTCTCGATCGTCGCGAGGACGCCGTGAAGTCCGGAGCGATCACGCCCGGCAAGCTCGCGGAGAGTTCTCTCATCGACCGCGTCTGCACCAATGACGCAGATGCGGTCATGCCGCCGCCCAAGTCGTTGAAGAAGCTGACCGATGCGCAAAAGAACACGCTGAAGCAGTGGATCACGGAAGGGGCCGAGTACCAGGCGCACTGGTCGTTCATCGCCCCGGTGAAGCCCGCGGTTCCGACCTTCGACGATGCCAAGGCCAAGGCGTGGATCAAGAATCCGATCGACGCCTTCATTTACGCCAAGCTCAAGGCCGCAGGGCTGGAGCCGGCACCGGAGGCGGATCGCCGCACACTGGCCCGCCGGCTTTCGCTCGATCTCACCGGGTTGCCGCCGGAACCTGCTGATGTCGAAGCGTTCGTTCAGGACAAGGACGCGAACTGGTACGAGAAGTACGTGGAGAAGTTGCTCGCGATGCCGCAGTGGGGCGAGCACCGCGGCCGCTACTGGCTCGATGCCGCCCGTTACGGCGACACCCACGGCATCCATATCGACAACTACCGGGAGATCTGGGCGTACCGCGAGTGGGTGATCAACGCATTCAACTCGAACCAGAAGTTCGACCAGTTCACCATCGAGCAATTGGCCGGCGACTTGCTGCCGAACCCGACGTTGGACCAAAAGATCGCGACCGGATTCAACCGCTGCAACATCACCACGAGCGAAGGCGGTGCGATCAACGAGGAGTACCTCGTCCTCTACGCCCGTGACCGCACTGAGACGGTGAACCAGGTGTGGATGGGCCTCACCGCCGGGTGCGCGGTGTGCCACGACCACAAGTTCGATCCGCTCACGCAGCGCGATTTCTACAGCATGTCCGCGTTCTTCAACAACACGACGCAAGCCGCGATGGACGGCAACGTGAAGAATACGCCGCCGGTGATCCCCGTGCCGCGGATGGAGGACCGCCCGCGGCTCGCGGCCATCGGTGCGGAAATCGACGCCGCGAAGAAGACGCTCGAGGCTCGCAAGACCGCGGCCAAGGCGGACTTCAAGAACTGGTTGAAGACCGCGAAGGCCGAGGACTACAAGAGCACGGTGTCGAACGCCGGGCTCGTGTTCCACGCTCCGCTCGCCGAAGGAAAGGGCGACAACACGACCTTCCAGGTGAACGGCAAGGACCGCGTCGCGAAGTTCAAGAATGGTTACGATTGGTCCGCGGAGAGCCGCAGCAAGACGAAGGCGTTCACGATCCGCACCGGCGACACGATCGAACTCAAGGACGTGGGCGACTTCGACCGCACGCAACCGTTCGCCGTGTCCACGTGGGTGCAACTCACGAAGGCCGGTGCGAACGGCGCGATCATCGGCCGCATGGATGAGGCCGCCGCCCATCGCGGCTGGGATCTCTGGGTGCAAAACGACCGCATCGGCATGCATGTGATCAACAGCTACCCGCAGGACGCGGTGAAGGTGGTGGCGAAGAACCCCCTGCCGGCCGGAAAGTGGATCCACGTGACCGTGGCGTACGACGGCACCGGGAAATCCGGCGGCATCCAGATCTACTACGACGGAGCCGCCCAGGAAAAGACCGTCGAGACGGACACGCTCAAGTCCACAACCAAGACCACGGTGCCGCTCAAGTTCGGCCAGAGGCACACCACCGGCCGCGTGAACGGCATCGCCTTGCAAGATCTCCGCATTTATGACCGCCCGGTGACCGCGCTCGACGCCAAGCAACTCGCCGGCTCGCAGCGTGTCTTCGAGATCCTCTCGAAGCCCGCGGACAAGCGCTTTCCGCCCGAAGAAGAGGAACTGTTCAACTGGTGGCTCGTATCGCAGGACAAGGCCTACCTCGCGGCGGCGGACGCCGTACGGAAGCTGACGGATGAAGACGCCGCGATCCGGGCCCGCGGCACGATCGCCCACATCGCGGTGGAGAAGCCCACGCCGCCGGAAGCGTACATCCTGTTCCGCGGCGACTATGACAAGCGACGCGACAAGGTCGCCCCGATCACACCGAAGGTGCTCCCCGCGTTCGACAAGGACCTGCCCGCGAACCGCCTCGGCTTCGCCAAGTGGCTGTTGAAGCCGGACCACCCGCTCACCGCCCGCGTCACCGTGAACCGCTTCTGGCAGGAAGTGTTCGGCACCGGCCTCGTGAAGACGTCTGGCGACTTCGGCATCACCGGCGAATTGCCCAGTCACCCCGAACTGCTCGACTGGTTGGCACTGAACTTCCGCGAGACTTGGGACGTGAAGCAGTTCTTCAAGATGATCGTCACATCGTCCACGTACCGGCAGTCGGCTGCGGCCACGAAGGAAAAGATCGAGAAGGACCGCGAGAACCGCCTGCTCAGCCGCGGCCCGCGCTATCGCATGGATGGCGAGATGATCCGTGATTACGCCCTCGCCGCCAGCGGCCTCCTCGTGAAGAAACTGGGCGGCCCCAGCGTGAAGCCGTATCAACCGGACGGCGTGTGGGAAGCGGTCGCGATGCCCGGCAGCGACACCCGCGACTATCGCCGCGACTCCGGAGAGAACCTGTATCGCCGCAGCATGTACACCTTCTGGAAACGATCCGCTCCGCCGGCGAGCATGGAGATCTTCAACGCGCCGAACCGCGAGACATGCACCGTCCGCCGCGAACGGACGAACACGCCGATCCAAGCGCTCGTGACCTTGAACGACGTGCAGTTCGTGGAAGCCGCCCGACGCTTGGCGGAGAAGACGCTGAAGGAAGCCGGCAAGTCGAACACCGAGCGTCTCGACTTCATCGCGCGGCGGTTGCTGGCGCGACCGTTCACGCCGGAGGAACTGAAGATCGTGGAACCGATCCTCAACGAGTTGCTTGCCGGCTACAAGTCGAAGCCGGAGGATGCGAAGAAGTTGATCGCCTTCGGCGAGTCCAAGGCCGATCCGAGTCTGGATGTGGCGCAACTCGCGGCCTACACGATGGTGGTGAATCAACTGATGAACCTGGACGAGGTGCTGAACAAATAACCGCTGTGAAGCCCACCGACGGCCGTCGGTGGGCTTGGCCACTCCCCGCAAATTGCGACTACCGAGGACCGATCATGCATCCCTTCGAACAGTATGTCCTGAACCAGACGCGCCGGCAGTTCTTCGCCTCCAGCGGCATCTCGCTCGGAGCCGCGGCGTTCGCCACGCTCGGCGGCAAGGCCGTCGAACTGGCGCCGATGCCCCGTGACGCCGCGGACACCGCCACGGGCTTGGACGCCGCACTCGCCCAAACGCACTTCCCGACCAAGTGCAAGCACGTCATCTACCTGCACATGCTCGGCGGCCCCGCCCAGATGGACCTCTACGACTACAAGCCGAAGATGGTCGACTACTACGACAAGGACCTGCCCGAGAGCATTCGCAACGGCCAACGCCTCACCACCATGACGAGCGGCCAGGCCCGCTTCCCCATCGCGCCCTCCAAGTACCGCTTCAAGCAGATGGGCAAGTGCGGCATGTGGATGAACGACGAACTGCTCGTTCACACGCAGAAGATGGCGGACGACATGGTCTTCATCCGCAGCATGCACACCGAGGCGATCAATCACGAACCCGCCGTCACCAACATGCAGACCGGCAACCAAGTGACCGGCCGGCCGTGCATCGGGGCGTGGGTCAGCTATGGGCTCGGCAGCCTGAACAAGAACCTGCCCACCTTCGTGGTCATGGTCGCGAAGCCGAGCAACACCGAGCAGATCCAAGCGATCTCGGCGCGGCTCTGGCAGTCCGGCTACCTGCCCGGCCAGAACGCCGCCGTCGCCTTCCGCGCGGCCAGCGATCCCATCCTCTACATCAACAACCCGCCCGGCGTCGATGAAGCGACCCGCCGCAAGACCCTGGACGGCGTCAACAAGCTGAACGAACTCGGCTTCTCGAAGACACTCGACCCCGAGACGCAGACCCGCATCGCCCAGTACGAGATGGCCTTCCGCATGCAGTCCAGCGTGCCGGAACTCACCGATCTCTCGAAGGAAGATGCGAAGACCTTCGACCTGTACGGCCCGGATGCGAAGAAACCCGGCACGTTCGCGAACACCGTGCTCACCGCCCGCCGCCTCGTCGAGAAGGGCGTTCGCTTCGTGCAGATCTACCACAACAACTGGGACCACCACGGCAACCTTCCCGGCCGCATGACCGACCAGTGCCGCGACATCGACCACGCCTCGTGGGGCCTCATCCAGGACTTGAAACGCAAGGGGCTGTTCGAGTCCACGCTGGTGATCTGGGGCGGCGAGTTCGGCCGCACCATCTACAGCCAGGGCGGCCTCTCGAAGACGAACTACGGCCGCGACCATCACCCTCGCTGCTTCACCATGTGGATGGCTGGCGGCGGCACCAAGGGCGGCACCATCTACGGCGAAACCGACGACTTCAGTTACAACATCGTGAAGGATCCGTGCCACATCCACGACTTCCACGCCACGATCCTGCACCTGCTCGGCATCGACCACAATCGCTTCACGTTCCGCTACCAGGGCCTCGACCAGAAGCTCACCGGCGTGGAGAAGGCCGAACCGATCATGAAACTGATCGCGTGACCGGTTCGGGCACACAACCTCCGCAATTCTCGAAGAAACGGGGCCATCCGGCTCCGTTTCGCTTTTTTCTGGTCACGATGCACGAATTCGCCGTGATTCATGGTGTTTCGCGCGACCAGCGACCCGGTCACACCGGTCATGATCGGTTTCGGGACCACCGGAGTTGACGGCGCGGGAACGCGAGACTCCGATTCGCGGAGTGCAAGCGGGTCGGCGAGCCGGCCGCGTGAGCGGCCGGTGTCACGGCTTGGCCCGCGGCGGCGGTGCGATCTCGAGCGATTTCAATGAATCCAACAGCATTCTGAAGTCGCCTCGGCTACGGAGCGAATCGAGATCGGTGTCCGTCGACATGTTGTGGTGATCACGGTAGCCGGCTTGCACAGCATCATGAAGGAGCTTCATCGCGCGTTCGGCAAATGCTTCGCGCTGCTTCATGTCGACAACCTTTCGGCTCATCAGGGAATAGATGCAGGCACAGTCGTACATGCGGTCTGCGACGGCCTTGCGTGCATCGAGGTTCTTTGGGAAATCGAACGCCAGCTTCTCCTGTGCCGCCGATGATTTGGCCAACACCTTCTCCAGTTCATCCCACTTTTCGAGCAAGAGCAATAGCCGTCCAAATCCATTGAGTGTCCTGGGCAGCTCGCGGCGCAAGGTGTAAATGCGAGGGAAATCGGCTGCGAGCTTCTCCCGAAGTTCGAGGGCGAGAATGTATTCCTTCTCGGATTCCGCATGCCGGTTGGTCAAGCGGAGCAATCGAGCCAGGTTGGTGTGGCTTGTGGCCAATTCGGAACGATAGGACGGAACCGCGGGAAAATCGGTTGCCAATCGAGCAAGCAGGCTGATTGCGTTCCGGTATGCCGACTCCTCGGCCGCTCGCTTGTCCAAGGCCTCCAAGATCAGAGCCGACAGCATATGACTGCCGGCCAACTGGGAACGATGCGCCGGTGCGGCGGGAAACTCATCCGCCAACTCCTTCAAGGTCGCAACCGATTGGCGTGCGAGTGTTTCTGCTTCCTCGAGCCTGCGCATTCTCCAGAGAAACAAGCCGAGGTTGTACTGGTTGCCCGCCAGAGCGGAACGGTGGGTCGAC
Organism: Gemmataceae bacterium; assembly: GCA_046350135.1. Lineage (GTDB taxonomy): Bacteria > Planctomycetota > Planctomycetia > Gemmatales > Gemmataceae > Urbifossiella. The sequence continues at coordinate 293,516 of JAXMBB010000003.1, read as the reverse complement.
TCTTTTGGAGATTCGGCAACGAGTTTCTCGCGGATCGCCAAGGCCAGCCGGTAGTGCGTTTCGGAGTCGAGGGTCTTACCCAAGGCCGCCAGTGTGTTCGCGAGGTCCGCGTGACTCCAAGCGAGTTCGCTTCGATAGCTCGGATCATCAGCGGCCAATGCAACGCGAATCGCCAGTGCTTTGCGATGCTCCGTTTCGGACTCCTCCCTTCTGCCAAGATCGTAAAACAGGATTCCCAAGTTGTAACAACTACCCGCGAGATCCGCCCGGTCATCCGGTCGGGTTTCGGGGAGCGGTTCGAGTGCCAGCATGATCGATATGGCCTGTCGGTACTCGGCCAATGAATCTTCACCCTGCGCAAGTTCCCGCAGCAGGACTGCAAGATTGTTGTGCAACCCCGCCAATTTCCATCGAAAGGAGGAGTCTTCCGGAGCGGCGACGCTCAACGTCCCGTACAGTTCGATCGCTTTGCGAAATGCGATTGCAGATTCTTCTTTTCGTCCGAGCCGATACTCGATCAAGCCGACGCTGTGTGCTGCGGACGCGGTTCTGGCAAGCGCGCGTGAGCTTCCGGGACTTTCGTCGGCCAATTCACGGTAGTACGCAAGCACATCACCGAGGAATTTCTTCTGCTCCTCGGAAATGGTTTTCTGAGTCGAGAGCGACTTGCCCGTGACAGTTGACGTCATGGCGTCGAGGACTCCCCATGTGCGATCGCGAGCGTTCTCGGCACGTTTGCGTTCGTCCGCTTCGCGGTCCTTGGCTTTGCGTTCCTCATCGGCCGCTCCGAGCGCCTCTCGCTCTTTTTCTTGGGCGTGCAGCATGCCGACAGTGGTCCCAACTCCGCCGCCGATGAGAACGAGCAGGATCAACATCGCCGCGATGACGAAACCACGGTTCTTTTGCACGAACTTCCGTAAGCGATATACCGTACTTGGCGGATGCGCCTGCACCGGTTCGCCAACCAAGTATCGTTGGATGTCTGCGGCAAAGTTGCTTGCAGTTTCATACCGGCGGGTACGGTCCTTCTCCAAGGACTTCATGACAACCCAATCCAACTCGGCGCGAAGCTCCTTCGTCAGGCGAACGGGCTCGGTTCCCCGTCGGGCAGCGATGCTCGATTTGGTTTGCGTCGAGGAGAGGCGGGCCGAGGGGCGAGGCGGTTCCTCCTCACGCACCACGCGGAGCATTTCCAATAACGCGGCTTTCTTGAACCGTTCCCGTTCGATCGGGGTCGTGCCGGTGAGCAGTTCGTAGAGGAGCACGCCGAGGGAGTACACGTCCGAACGCGTATCGATGTCCAGTTGGTTGAACGTGGCCTGCTCGGGGCTCATGTACACCGGCGTGCCGACGACCTGCTCGAAGCCGGTGTGCAGGGTCATTTCGGTGAGCGCGAAGCCGGTCGCCTTCGCCACGCCGAAGTCGATCACCTTCGGGACCGGCTTGTCGTCGTGCAGGGCGACGAGCACGTTCGAGGGTTTGATGTCGCGGTGGATGATTCCCTTCTGGTGGGCGTGCTGGATGGCGAGGCAGACCGGGACGAAGAGTTCGAGGCGTTGCCGCGGGGTCAGTTTGCGGGCGTCGCAGAAGTCTGTGATCGGCGTGCCCTTGACGAGTTCCATCGCGAAGAACGGCCGGCCGGCGTCGGTGGCGCCGGCGTCCAGAACGCGGGCGATGTTGGGATGGTCCATCATCGAGAGGGCTTGTCGTTCGGCTTCGAAGCGGGCGAGGATGGTCTTCGAATCCATCCCGGCGCGGATGAGCTTGATCGCGACCTGTCGCTTGACAGGTTCGAATTGCTGCGCGAGCCACACCGCACCCATGCCGCCTTCGCCGATCGGTTCCAGCAGCTTGTATTTGCCCGCGAGGATGGTGCCGGCCGCGATGGTGTCGGAATCGCGAACGGATTCGGGGAAGCCGGAATAGGCGCCGGTTCGATCCGGATCCGAAGATTCGGCAGGGCTCGTGGGCGGCAGATCGGGCATGCGACGATGTTAGCAGATCGCTTCGCGCGTGCAACAATCATCAGCGTCGGTCAGGCGGCCGGTGGTGATTTGAACGTGAAGACCGCCACTTCGGGGGGCGGCGCCGAATCGTGCGAGACCGTGCCGCAAGACCGAGCGCACCGAGTTACCCCCGCAGAGAATCACTCTGAGCCGCAGGTTGGAAAGGAACCCGCTGAAGAGGAAGGAATTTACGCAAGTTCCCGCAAATCGCTGCGACGTGGTGCAACTTCAAAAAACGGAGCGGGAGGGATTCGAACCCTCGGTACGGTTTCCCGTACACAGCATTTCCAGTGCTGCACAATCGACCACTCTGCCACCGCTCCAGCAACCGGACACGCACGCGCTCCGGCGGGTTCATCGTAGCGGCGGGTTTCCCGTACGACAACGGACACGTGGGCGCAACCGCACTCCTTCGCCCCATACAATCCCCCCAACCTTTCCCCGTGGAGCCGGACCATGAATCGCCGTGAATTCCTCGCCGCCAGCGCGGCGGCTTCCACCCTCGCCGCCGTTTCAAAGGGCAACACCGTGGCCGACCAACTGCCGATCGTGGACACCCACCAGCACTTGTGGGACCTCACCAAGTTCAAGCTCGCGTGGTTCGATCCGAAGACGCCCGAAGGCATGATCCTCGGGCACAACTTCACCCCGAAGGAATACGCCGAGGCCACCAAGGGCCTCAACGTGGTGAAAGCCGTGTACATGGAAGTGGACGTGGTGCCCGAGCAGCAGCAGAAAGAAGCCGATTACCTCATCGAGCTGTGCGAGAGCAAGAAGACGCCGACGTGCGCGGCCGTGCTTTCCGGTCGGCCCAACTCCGAGGGCTTCGAGAAGTACGCGAAGCAGTTCAAGGGCAGCAAGTACGTGAAGGGCATCCGCCAGGTGCTACATGTGAAGGAAACCACGCCGGAGTACTTCCTCGATCCGAAGTTCGTGAAGGGCATCCAACTGCTCGGCGACCTCGGGTTGAGCTTCGACCTGTGCGCCCGCCCGGAGGATCTGCCGCATCATGCGAAGCTCGTGGATCAGTGCCCGAACACGCGGTTCATCCTGGACCACTGCGGCAACGGCAAGCTCACGCACACCCCGGCGGAACGCGAACAATGGAAGAAGGACATGGCCGCGATCGCGAAGCGGAAGAACGTGGTCGGCAAGGTAAGCGGCTTCATCGCATCAGCCCCGGCCCGCGGCAAGTGGACCCTCGATGATCTGGCCCCGATCATCAATCACACGATGGATTCGTTCGGCCCGGATCGCGTCATGTTCGGCGGCGACTGGCCCGTGTGCCTGCTCGGCGTCGAGAAGTATGGCGACTGGGCGACCGCGCTGATGGCCGTGGTGAAGGACCGCAGCGAGGAACAACAGAAGAAGCTGTTCCACGACAACGCCGTGAAGTTCTATGGCCTGTGAGGCCCGTTCATGTCCGGACAGTGGCTCGTCGAGCGGCGATCTGGGTCGTGCTCATCACGGCCCCGAGCGGAGCGGCGGCTTCAACGTGACGAAGCCGCACGCCGAGCGTGAAGTCTTCAGGTGACTCCACGCTCGGCGATTGATCGTGAGCAGTCGTTTTGAACAGTGATCAATGATTCATGTAGCTGTCGTAGGTGCAACCGGGCCACGGGCCGACGGGGCCGCGGCCGTAGACCGGCGTGCGGCACTTGTGGCAGCCCGCGCCGCTGCAATCCGGCAGTACCCGCGGGCCGCACGGGGCGAAGAACGACTTCGTCGGCCCGAACGCGAAGCCGAGATCCGCCGAGAACGAGCCCGCGAAGTTGTTGCATCGCTGCCCGTTCGGGCAGTTCGAACACCAGTAGTTCCCGGCGCTCTGGTTCACGGCTTCCCGTGTGAAGTTCGCCAAGTGCCCGTTGTGCTTGTACGCGACCGGAGCACCGACGGTCGGGGCGGACATGACGTATCCGCGGCTCGCGGTGCCGTAGGGATCCTGGGCCGACGCCGAACCCGATACGACGATCGCCGCGATCGCGACGACGCCCCAATTCAGCAGCTTCATGGGTGACATCCCTTCGAAGGTGATTGGCCGCTTCCGTGGCGGCTCCCAACGACCATCGGAGGGAAGGGCGGAACGAAATCGGCGAATCGGGCACGTCGTACGCGAAGCGGCGGCTCGATCAACGCGTCGCCGGGAATGCAGGAATCGAGCGGAATTCGCGGTTCATGCCTGCGGGGCGAAGAGGGAACGCAACCGGCAGGGTCGCCGCCCGCCGTCACGGCCCGTGCGATCGCACTTCGCGGAGCAGCCGTTCGTATCGTTCGCCGTGGGCCGTCAGGTTGAAGCGGCGTCGCTCCGCATCCAACACGTCGATCGCAATCCGCAGATGTTCCGCAGGCAACGTCTGTTCCACCTTGTCCGCCCATTCCACCAAGCAGACGCCGTCGCCTTCGAAGTACTCGTTCGTGCCGAGTTCCGCGAACTCCCGTTCCGTGGCGAGGCGGTACGCGTCGAAGTGGTAGATCGGCAACCGCCCGGCGTACTCTTGGATCAGCACGAAGGTGGGGCTGTTGACCGCGGCCGGATTCGCGCCGAGCCCTTCGGCCACGGCCCGGACGAGGTGGGTCTTCCCGGCGCCGAGCGTGCCGACGAGCGCGATCACCGCGCCGGGGAAGAGCCACTCTCCCAGGCGTCGACCGAACGCCTCCGTTCCCGCGAGGTCCGCAATCTCGATCACCGCATCCATCCCGTCGTTGTACGCGGTGGACGTTCTTCTCGCGGCTCCGCATCCTGACACCACCCACTCGGAGACACACCATGCAGCAGACGCTCATCCTCTTGAAGCCGGACGCGGTGCAACGGCGGCTCGTCGGCGAGATCACCGGCCGCTTTGAACGCAAAGGGCTGCGCCTCGCGGCCATGAAACTCGTCGTCGCCGCCCGCGACATCGCCGAGAAGCATTACGCCGTTCACAAGGGCAAGCCGTTCTACGAATCGCTGCTTTCGTTCCTGACGAGCGGCCCGACCGTGGCCATGGTGTGGGAAGGCCGCGAAGCCGTGACCGTGGGACGCAACCTGATGGGCCTCACGGACGGCGCGAAGAGTCCGCCCGGCACCATTCGCGGCGACTTCGCGATCTCCGTACAGAACAACTTGGTGCATGGCAGCGACAGCCCGGAGAACGCTGCGATCGAGATCGCGCTGTGGTTCCCGGAAGGCGTGACGAGCTACACGCCGACGGACTCGAACTGGGTGGGTTGATTCCAGCAAAGCGAAGCGCCGGCCGCGTCTGACATGGACGCGGCCGGCTCTTGCATTTTCATAGACGCGAGGGCCGAATCAGCGGCGGTTCTTCTTCTTGTCCAAGTATTCCGGGAAGCGGTAGATCAGGGCTTGCAGGAAGTCCGTGAGTTCGGCCAAGTCGCGGACGTGGATCGGCGTGCCGCCTTGGCCGCTGCCGCGGGTGAGGAACGCCGCCTCCTGCACCTTGCACCAATCCATGGCATCGCGCACCGCGTTCTTCACTTCATCCATCCGCTCGGCCGGGTCGGACTTGTCGCCCTTCACCAGCCCGAGGAACGAGGCCGCCCCGCTCCAGTCCCGCGGTTCCTCGGGGTTGTCCTTCCAGCGGGAGAACTCGGGCCGCGTGATGTACACCGCGGCGGTCTCGTAAAGTTCTTTCACCGTGACGGGCTTGGCCGTCGGCTTCATCTCCGGTTCGCCGGCCACGGGGCCGCCGCGCAACCGCGCCGCCGCAGACTTGCCAAGCGGCGTGAGCCGGTAGTAGTTCGGCCGCAACTTCTCCAAGAACTTCTGCTGGACAGGGCTGGACGGTTTCTGCCCCATGATCTCCATCATCACGCGCTTGTGGTCCGGGTAGCTTTGGGCGTAGCCGCGCAGGCCGAAGCGGAACCGATCCAAGGACCACGCCGCCACCGTGAGATCCCACTCGCTGAACTCCTGCTGACCGGCCGCGGTGAGATCGTTGGCGGCCAAGAGTACGACTTCCGAGGCTGTGTGCTTCTGCTTCGTGGTGATCATCGGGATGGCGATCCGTCGAATTGGGGTGTGGGGCACATCCCTAGCATGCCGCGCGCGGGATGGGCGAACATGAGTTGAAATAGGCGGCGGTGCAAAAGTGTCACCGATCCAGCCTGCACTTTCGGCACGACCGGCACTCTCACTGCCGTGAGCTCATGAGCTCATGAAATGAGCTCAGCATGTTTTACTGCATTTCCGTATACGTCCGGCCAATCGCGGATTCCGGGAATTCCAACCGAGCTCGGCGCGATGTGCGGCTACGGCGAGAGGCGATTCTTGACCCAACGGCCATCGCGAAGCGTGAAGAGGATGCGGTCGTGCAGGCGGCTCGGGCGGCCCTGCCAGAACTCGACGCAGGCCGGCAACACGCGATACCCGCCCCAGTTCTCCGGACGCGGCACGTTGCCATCCGGATATTGCGCCATCAACTCGGCGTGACGGCGTTCCAAGAACTCGCGATCCGGAATGACGGTGCTCTGGGCCGACGCCCACGCCCCGAGCCGGCTCCCGAGCGGGCGATTCGCGAAGTAGTCGTCCGACTCCGCCGCTGTCACCTTCTCGACCGCGCCTTCGATCCGCACTTGGCGCTCGAGCGCGTGCCAGGGGAAGACCATCGACACCCGCGGGTTCGCACCCATCTCGCGACCCTTTCGGCTGTCGTAGTTCGTGAAGAACGTGAAACCGCGTTCATCAAGCGCCTTCAGAAGCACGAGCCGCGCCGATGGCGAGCCCGATTCATCCGCGGTCGCCAGCACGAAGGCGTTCGGCTCGGCGACTCCCGCGGCCATTGCCTGATCGAACCATGTGCGGAAGAGCGCGAACGGGTCGCCCCCGGCTTCGAACTCCGAGAGCCCGCCCATCGAGTAGTTCTGCCGCAGTTCCGCAAGTGTCACAGAATCCCCTCCGCGAATGCGTCTTCAGCCGCCTCGTCGATTGTCACCTTGGTTTGGGTCGCCGCGTGCTCCTCGCCTTCGACCACGTCCGCCGCGTGAGCCTTCTTGATGGCCGAGTCCGTGCTGCTGGGATCGACCGCACGGCACGTCTCGGTCAGCTTGTCCTTCAACTCCTTGAGGTCCGCCTTCCACTGCTCCGGATCCGCGCCCGGCGGCGTGAGTTGTTCGAACTCCTCGAGCAGCAGGATCAGCCGCAGGCAGTGGCGGAAGATCAGGCCCTCCTGCTTCGTGAGGTCTCGCGTGGTCACATACGTGTTGAAGTTGCCGCCATAGCGAAGAATGATGTCCGCGGCGGCCCATACGCCGGTGGTTGCGAAGTCCCCGACTTCGGGATACTTCGAGTCGAACAGCAGACGCAGCTTTTCGGCGAACACCGGCGGGCGTTCATCCCACGGAACGAACTCGTCTTCGTCGTCCGGTTCGTCGTCGCTCTTTGGCGGCTTCGCAACCATGAGCCCCTTGGCGATCAGTTCGGGGTCGAGCGTCTGGGTGGCGAGCGGGCCGGGGCTCAGGTCGAACGGCACGCGGACGAACTTGAGCAGCGGCCGCGGCAGTTCGAGCACGGACTCGAACGCTTGAAGCCGTTCTTCTTGATTGGCGGCGCCGAGCCGGTCGATGAGGAACGCTCCGTACAACGGTTGGCACGCGCGGAAGACGAGCAACTTGTCCAGTTCCGCCGTCGGCGTCGCCGTGACGGGATGGTATTCGAGAATCGGTTCCGGCCGAGCGGGGGGCGGCAGCCCCCCGTGTGCATTGATAATCGGTGTGCTGGCCGGTGACACGGAGGGCTCACGCCCTCCGCTCGGCGGTTCCGGTGCTGGAACGAGCACCACGAACCCGTGTTCGTGAAGCGTGATCAACATCCGGGTCAACTGCTTCATCCCCGCTTCGATGCGTGGTTGATCGAGCAGGCGCTTCCGCACCACGTTGCGGATGCGATCCACATCGGGGCTCACTTTCAGCAGGTAGGCCAAGAGCCGCCACGGCAGCGGCCCCTTGCTGTACAGCCTCGCCGGCGGAGCCGCCTTCAACCGCTCGAAGTCCGACTCGGTCCAATACTTCTTCTGCGAGTTGCGGCTCGGCTTCTTCTTCAGCAGGTTCTTCTTCATCTTGAGCATCGCCGGATCCTTGGCGTTCTCCGGAATCTGGTCGTACTGCTGCTTCCAGCGCAGGATGCGGACGTCGTCTTCGTGCGGATACGCGAACACGAAGCCCTCGGTGTCGAACTGCGGGCGACCGGCGCGGCCGAAGATCTGGTGCGCCGAGCTCGGATCGATCACCTTCTCCTTGCCGAACGGGCCCTTCACGAGGCTCGTGACGACGACGCTCCGCGCCGGCAGATTGATCCCGGCCGCGAGCGTCTCGGTGCAAAGTGCCACGCTGAGCAGCTTCTTCCCGAAGAGATCCTCGACCGCGCGGCGATACTTCGGAAGCAAGCCGGCGTGGTGGACGCCGACGCCGCGGCGCAGCATCTGCTTCAGCTTCGGGCCCACGCCGTGCGGCCAATCGAACTGATCGACCTCCTTGTTGAGTGCGGCCTTCTGCGACGCGGACATCAACTCCAACCCCTTGAGTTGTTCCGCGATGTTCCAGCACTCGTCGCGGTTGAAGCAGAACACGAGTGCCGGCGTCTTGCGGGTCGCGTCGCCCCCCTTCGCCATGTCCACGAGGAGTTCGTTCAGGAACTGGTCCGGCACCCAGCGGTACGTGAGCGGCACTTTGCGGTCGCGGCCTTCGGCCAGTTCCAGCTTGCGGCCGTGCTGCCGTTCCAGCCAGTTGAGAAACTCGACGGCGTTGCCCACGGTCGCGGACAGCAGCATGAGACGGATCTGCTTCGGCAGCATGTTGAGCGAGAGTTCCCACACGATGCCGCGCTCGGGATCGGCTAAGCTGTGAAACTCGTCCATCACCACGGCGGAGACGTGCTGCCAATCGAATCCCTCCGGGTGAAGCAAGCGGTTGAGCAGGATCTCGGCGACGACAACGAGCACGCGGGCGTTGGGGTTCACGCGGCGATTGCCGGTGACGAGCCCGACATCATCCGCACGAAAGCCCCAGCGTAGGGCCGCAGCCTGCATCTCGGAGAACTTCTGCTCCGTGAGCGCAATCAGCGGCGTGGTGTAGTACGCGACCGTGTTCGAGTGCAACGCTTCAAAGAGAGCGGCCTGTGCGACCAGCGTCTTCCCGGTGCCGGTGGGCGCACACATCATCACTCCCTGATCCGCGGTGAACCACGCGAGCAACGCCTCCTCCTGCACCGGGTACGGCGGGTAGGGGAGTTGCTCGAGGTACTTCGTCGCAAGATCGGAGCGAGATTCGGCCATGCGGCCAATGTATGGGTTGAAATTCGGAAGCGAGCGATCTTGCTATTGAGACTAAATCTCATTAACATGGCTTCAACTGGATCATAAACGGCGATCCGATTTCCGCTACTGACACGAAGTCTCACTCCGGAACCGACATGGCCGCGGACGAACCCGACGACGAACTCCGGGAATCGCACGACGCCTCCGTGCCCGCCCGCGTCCTCAAGGCGGAGGACCTCTTCGGCCGCGAACGCGAACTGTGGATCGAACTGGACGGCATCCGCTATCGGCTCCGCATCACCCGCCGCGGCAAACTCATCCTTCAAAAGTGATACCATTCCCGGATGCCGCCCGTCCTGGAAGTGAACGCCCTCCGCAAGCGATTTGGAAAGACCGTCGCCCTCGACGGCGTCGATCTGCGCGTGGACGACGGCGAGGTGTTCGGGCTGATCGGCCCCAACGGCGCGGGCAAGACCACGCTACTCTCCATTCTGTGCGGGCTGGCTTCCGCCGACTCCGGGGAAGTGAAGCTCTTCGGTCAACTGTTCCAAAGCTCCGATCGCGACCTGCGCCGGCTCGTCGGCATCGGCACACAGGAACTCTCGATCTACCCCGATCTCAGCGCTCGCGAGAATCTCCGCTTCTTCGGCAAGCTCTACGGCTTGCGCGGGAGCGGCCTCGCCTCTCGTGTGGACGAACTGCTCGCGGCCGTCGGTTTGGCAGAGCGCGCGAACGACCGAGCGGGCACGTTTTCCGGAGGCATGAAGCGCCGCCTGAACCTCGCCGCCGCCGTGGTCCACCGCCCGCGGTTGCTCTTCCTCGACGAGCCGACCGCCGGTGTCGATCCGCAATCCCGCAATCACATCTTCGAACAGGTGAAGCGGCTTAACGCTGCGGGCGTGACCGTGATTTACACCAGCCACTACATGGAGGAAGTGCAGAAGCTCTGCAAGCGGATCGCGATCTTGGACGCGGGAAAGATGCTGGCGTGCGACACACTGCCGCACCTGTTGAAGTTGTTGGACGGCACGATCCGTTTCTCGGCATCCGGTGTGGACGCCGACTTCAGAAACGCGGTGACGGCGCTGCCGGGGGTGAAGTCGTGCGAATCCGGCGATGTATGGAAGCTCACGGTCCACGACGCCGACGCCGTGCTGGCTCGCCTAACGCACTTGGCGGTGGAACGCGGCATCGAGTTGACATCCGTCACGATGCGCGAGCCGACGCTGGAACGCGTCTTTCTGCACCTCACCGGCCGCGATCTGCGGGACTGACCGCGGTGATTCGTTTCACCAGCATGGTGGCGTAGCTGCCGCGAGGCAGGTCGAAGCGCAGCGTCAGCTTCTTCCGCGTGCGGTGCTTCTCGTCGTTCTCGCCGAGCGAGCCGAGGTTCTCCGGCCGCACGCACCCTGCACGTTCCCCGCGCGAGAAGAACGGCTTCTGCATCCCCTTGATCCGCATCTCGGGCAGCGTGAGGCCCTCGGCTGCGAGCACGTCGTCCACCAGTTTCGCCCATGGTGCGTCGTCATCCGGCTTGAGCCGCGCCGAGGGCAAGGGCAACTCCAGTTGCTCCCACTCGCCGTGGAGATCATCGGGAACGCGAACCGGAGCGGGCACGCGGCCGCGCTTCATCGCCACGCCGCACAAGTTGTCGCTGCCGAACTTCCGATCCAGCCATGCGGCCAGCATCCGGTTCCAGAGTTCGCTCTGATACGCCGAGAGATACAGCCCCTGAAGTTCGGGACGCAGCCGGGCCACGGCTCCCTTTTGATCCGTGGGGTGAGTCGCGAGATAATCGATGATGCTTCGGGCGTGCCCCTTCGGCAACGCGGCCTTGAGGGCGGACCAGTCGCCCCACTTCTCGCGGAGCAATTGCTTCTCGCGTTTTGCCTCGCTGCGATCGTGTTCGTACGGGGCCGCGAGCGCGAGCCACAGCGCGCGGTCGAAGCGGCCGAAGACCATCTCCTTGGCCACGAATTCGTTCGCGTCGCCGACCGAGCCGAAGCGTTGATCGTCGAAGTAATTCGGCAAGCCGGCCCGCTGTACCTCGCGTATGGCGTGTTCCGCGCGGTCCAGATCTTGGGCGGACAGCGACCGCAGCACGAGCGTGAAGCGGTTCGCGCGAATGTCCGCCGCCGTGAACGGCTCCGCCAAACGACCGAGGTACGCAAGCTTCACCTTGTCCACGGTGATGTCGCGTTCCGGCCCGCGGAAGATCGTGAGGTGCTGGCTCGTGATCGCGTGGCGATCTTTCAACCCGCCATAGCTGACGCGTGGCCAATCGATATTCCACCGCCGGCGGATCGCGTTGATCGCATCCGGCGTCGTCCAACCCGTCTTGTCCAGCCGGTAGAACGCGAACTCGCCGCGACCCTCGGGCTGGGCATCGGTCAGTTCCTCGACCCGGAAGTCCTCCGGCTGCTGCTTTAACTTCATAAGGAGGAAATTCTATCGACTCTGCGCTTGCCGCGTTCCGCTCCGAGGACTCCGCGTCGCGGCGAAACATGTGTGAGAAATCCCGTCGGTTCGCGCTACCCGCGTTCGCGGCGCGCGATTAGCATACTCCAACCGCACCCGTCGGTTGGTCCATTCGAGGCTTCTCCCATGCGTTCCGTCCTCGCCATCATCCTCGGCGGCGGCCGCGGCTCGCGGCTGTTCCCGCTCACCGCCCAACGCTCCAAGCCCGCCGTGCCCGTTGCCGGCAAGTATCGCCTCATCGACATCCCGATCAGCAACTGCATCAACTCGGACCTGCACAAGATCTACGTTCTCACGCAGTTCCTCAGCGTCAGCCTGCACCGGCACATCGCCAACACCTACAAGTTCGACATGTTCTCCAGCGGGTTCGTGGAAATCCTCGCCGCCCAGCAGACAAATGAATCCTTTGACTGGTACCAGGGCACCGCGGACGCCGTGCGTCAGAACATCTCGTACATCGAACGCGAGAACTGCCGCGACGTGCTGATCCTCTCCGGCGACCAACTCTACCGCATGGATTACCGCGACCTGCTGAAGACGCACCACGAGACGAAGGCGGACGCGACCCTCGGCGTGATCCCGGTGAACGAGGAGCAGACCGCCGGATTCGGCTTGCTCAGCATGACGGACGACGGCCGCGTGACCGGGTTCGTGGAGAAGCCGAAGACCGTGGACGAACGCGCCCCGTACTTCACCAAGACGGAATGGATCCAGAATCGCGGCATCCCGGCCAACGGCCGCAACTACCTCGCGAACATGGGCATCTACGCGTTCAAAACCGAGGTGCTGCTCGAACTGCTCACCGCCAAGCCGCTCGCCACCGACTTCGGAAAGGAGATCTTCCCGAAGAACTACCGGACCAAGCGGATGCACTCGCACCTGTTCGACGGCTACTGGGAAGATCTCGGTACGATCAAGAGCTACCACGAGTGCAGTTTGGCGCTCGCGAGTGCGAATCCGCCCTTCGACTTCTTCGCGCAGGACGGCCTGATCTACACCCGCATGCGCAATCTGCCGGCGAGCCGTATCAACGGGGCCACGCTGGAGCACAGCCTGGTGGCGGACGGCTGCGTCGTCGGCCCGCGGACGCGGCTGGAGAATTCGGTACTCGGCGTCCGCAGCCGCATCGGCTCGGACTGCATCCTGCGGGACACCGTGCTCATCGGTTCGGACGCGTTCGAGACGGATACGGATCGCGCCGAGAACGCCCGCCGAGGCCGCCCGAACCTGAACCTCGGCGACGGCTCCGTCATCACGCGCGCGATCATCGACAAGGACTGCCGCATCGGCAAGGGCGTGCGACTGGTGAACGCGGACAAGAAGCTGGACTTCGACGGCCCGAACGGCATGTACTACATCCGCGACGGCATCATCTGCGTGCCCCGCGGTACCGCAATCCCGGACGGCACTGTGGCCTGAGACGAGCATCTCGCCCCCCGCGACTCCGCGGGGAGGAGCCACGCAGCGATTGTCGTGCATCTCGTTTCCCATTCTCACCACGTACTCGCTTCGTATCATCAAAAGTGCGGATAAGGCGGTGTCGGCAAGCCCACCGATCGGGGGGGGGGGCCCCCCACCACCGCCGTTTTCGTTTCACCATCAGGAAGATGCACCATGACCCGTCTGTACGCCCTCACGTTCGTTCTCGCCCTCGCTCCCCTCTCGACAGCCGCGGAAGACGCCCTCGATGAAGTGAACGCAGCGCGGGCCGCCCGCGGTCTCGCTCCGTTCACGCGCGACCCCGGGCTCACGGCCGCCGCACAGGCGGCGGCCGACTATCGAGCCCAGCATCGAATTGCCGGCCACGTCTCCGGAGGAAGGGGCGACTTCGGTTTCCTGCCCGCCGGGTCTTGGGCGGACGCGGCCGGGTGCGGTGCGCTCGCGCCGTCGTGGGGATGGGGTGCGTGCTGCACCTACGACGCCTACCAAACCGCCGGGGCGGCCGTGACCACGGGATCGGATGGCCGGCGCTACATGCACTTGTTCGTCCGCGGCGGAGCGGGGGCGGGGGCTTCGTCGCAGGCCAGTCATTACCCGAGCCGCTCCCGTCGCGTTTTCCGTCGCTGACGCGGAGCGACAGCACGTTTGCGGAGGAATGCCGCTGCGGGTTTGCGATTCTAAAATGAGCGCGAACCCGTATCGGAGCCACCGCAGATGTCCGTCGAAACGCTCGAATTCAAGGCCGAACTCAAGCAACTCCTCCACCTCATCACGCACTCGCTTTACTCGGATCGCGAGATCTTCCTCCGCGAGTTGATCTCCAACGCGTCCGACGCGATCAACAAGGTGCGGTTCGATTCCCTCGCCCACGCGGACAAGCTCGAAGGCAACACAGATTGGAAGATCAAGATTGCGCCGGACAAGGACGCGAAGACGCTCACCATCTCGGACAACGGCATCGGCATGACGCGGCAGCAGGTCATCGACCTGCTCGGCACCGTGGCGCAGTCCGGCACCAAGGCGTTCCTCGAAGCCGCGAAGCAGGCCGGCAAGGCGGGCGACTCGCCGGGGCTCATCGGCCAGTTCGGCGTCGGCTTCTACTCCGCGTTCATGGTCGCGGACACGGTCACGGTCGTCACACGCAGCTTGGACGGTCCCCCGGCCGTGAAGTGGGTGTCGGACGGCCAAGGCGCTTACACCATCGAGGAAGTCGAGAAGCCGACCCGCGGCACGGACGTGATCCTGCACTTGAAGGAGGACGCCGCCGAGTTCTTGGACGAATGGAAGCTTCGCTCGCTCGTGAAGAAGTTCTCGGACTTCATCGAGCATCCCGTCGTCATGGATGTGGAGGAGGAGACGGACGGCAAAAAGGAAACGAAGGAAGAGACGCTCAACTCGCGCAAGGCGATCTGGCTGCGGAACAAAAGCGAAGTGAAGCCGGAGGAGTATCAGGAATTTTACAAGCAGATCACGCACGAGAGCGACGCCCCGGCCGCGACCATCCACTACTCCGCGGAAGGGAAGACCGAGTTCAAGGTGCTCTGCTTCGTCCCGGCCAAGAAGCCGATGAGCATGGACTGGGAGGAACCGGTCGCGGGGCTCAAGCTCTACGTGCAGCGCGTGCTCATCATGGACCGCTGCGAGCAACTGCTGCCGTTCTACCTGCGGTTCGTGAAGGGCGTGGTCGATTCCGCGGACCTGCCGCTGAACGTCTCCCGCGAGATCCTGCAGCAGAACCCGCTGCTCGACGCGATCCAGAAGAGCGTGGTGAAGAACATCCTCGACTCGCTCGCCGGGATGAAGAACTTCGAGTACGAGAAGTACCTCGCGTTCTACAAGGGGCTCGGCTCCGTGCTCAAGGAAGGGCTCACCCGCGATTGGAGCAACCGTGAGAAGATCGCGGATCTGTTGCTCTTCGAGTCCGCGAACACGGAGCCCGGCAAGTTCACCACACTCGAAGAGTACGTGTCCAAGCTGCCGGAAGGGCAAAAGGAAATCGCGTATCTCATCGGCGATTCGGTCGAACAGTTGCGGCGTTCGCCGTACCTGGAGGCGTTCAAGGCCCGCGGGCAAGATGTGCTTCTCCTTTCGGATCCGATCGACGAGTTCGCCATCCCGCAACTCGGCGAGTACAAGGGCAAGCGACTTCAGGCCGCGGACCGCGCCGAGACCAGCGCGTCGGATGCGGACATCCCCGCGGATGTGAAGGAGAAGTTCGCCTCCCTGCTGACTGCGGCGAAGGAGAAACTGCCGGAGGTGTCCGATGTGCGGCTGTCCAAGCGTCTCACCGAGAGCGCGTCGTGCCTCGTGGCGGACGCGATGGGCATGAGCGCCCACATGGAACGGATCATGGAACGCTTCGGCCGCGGCGAGGGCGCCTCGAAACGCATCTTGGAACTGAACCCGTTCAACCCCGCGGTCGAGGCCGTGCGGACAATACACGCGAAGGATGCAAATGATGCGCGATTCGAACCCTATCTGCGGTTGCTGTACGAACAGGCGTTGATCGCCGAAGGCAGCAAGGTGCCCGACCCGTCCGCCTTCGCAAAACGAATCAACGACCTGATCGCGAAGGGCTAGGTGAGAAACGAACTGAGCGTGGAAGCCTTCGGCTTCCACGCTCGAGAGATGTACTGTTCAGTGCGCGTTACTGGACTTGAACCAGTGACCCCCACAATGTCAATGTGGTACTCTAGCCAGCTGAGCTAAACGCGCAGGTACTGCATTTCTACCGCGTTTCGCGGCTTCGTCAAGCCGTCCGCCGGGTTTGCCAATACGATCCCCTCACGATGCGCCAGCTTCGCATTGCCACGGTTCTGCTGCTGCTCGCGTACCTTGCGACCGGGTTCGCACAGGTGCGGCCGGAGGAACGCGCCGTCGTGCGCCGCTTCGGCCGGGTCGTCGCGCGGCCGGGGCCGGGGCTGTGGGTCGGTCTGCCGTGGGGCATCGACCGCGTGGATCGCGTGCCGGTCCGCACCGTGCGGCAGATCAAGGCCGGATTCGTCCCGGACACCGCGATCGACGCGCCCGGCAACCCCGCGGGACAGTTCCTCACCGGCGACCAGAACCTCGTCAACGTTCAACTCACCATCGACTACGCGATCGGCGAAACGGACGCGGACTTGGACGACTACGTGATCCAGCGCGACCTTGCGGATGCGACGCTCTCGCGCGAGGTGGAGGCGGCGGCGGCGGAATGGGCCGGCGGCCGCACTGTGGACGAAGCCCTTCTCACCGGGACGGCCGCGCTCCCCGCGTGGATCATGGTGCGGCTCGAACCGCGGATCGCGGAGTTGAAACTCGGCGTGCGTGTGCAGCGCGTCGCGGCCGTGCTCACGCCGCCGGACGAAGTCCGCACCGCGTTCGAGCAAGTGAGCCAAGCCCAGACCGGCATCCGCACTCGCGAGTACCAAGCGAGGCAGGAGGCGGATCAACGCCTGCGGCAAGCCGAGGCCCTGCGGTACAAGTGGGAGCTGGAGGCGGACGTGTTCAAGTCCGGGCAGTTGCAGCAGGCCCGCGCCGATGCTGACGAGTTCGCCCTGCAACTGGAGGCTTACCGCGAGTTGAAGAAGACCAACCCGGACGCGTTGACGGCGTTGTGGTGGAACGAGATGCAGAAGACACTGGTCGGGCTCCGATCCCGCGGCGGCCGCGTCGAACCGCTCGACGCCCACCTCGGCAAGGACGGCCTCGACGTGACCCAATTCGTGAATCCGAAACGGCGCTAGCAGGATCGCCAATCCCTGAAATCGCACGAGTTCGGGGAGCAAGGCATCCGATCCCATTGGAGCTCCACCCGCTGGAGCAGAACTTCGTCTTGGGAACGCCGCCGATCTTGCCGTGTTCGGGTCGCCAAGAATCCTGTACTCCTGCACGACTGGCGTGGTAAACTGCTTCTACCTGCCATCCAACTCCGGTGGTTAACGCTACCGGCTCGCCAAGATACTCCCGCCATGCGTCTGACCTTCACTCTTTTGCTCGCTTGCGTTCCGTCCGTGGCCTCCGCCGCGGAACCGATCCACTTCGAGAACGACATCCTGCCGATTCTCAGCCGCTACGGCTGCAACATGTCCGGGTGCCACGGCAAGGCCGAGGGCCAAGGCGGGTTCAAGCTGTCCGTCTTCGCGTTCGATCCGGAATCGGACTACACCGCGCTCACGAAGGAAGGCCGCGGTCGCCGCGTGTTCCTCGCGAACCCGGACGAGAGCCTGCTCCTGCGGAAGGCCTCCGGCCGCACGGCCCACGGTGGCGGCACCCGCCTCGCGTTCAACTCGGACGACTACCGCACGCTCCGCGACTGGATCGGCTCCGGCCTGCCGCTTGGTTCAGCCGATGCTCCGCGCGTGACCGGACTGCGTGTCGAACCGGCCGAACGCGTGATGACCTTCCAGTCGGATATGCCGCTGAAAGTGATCGCGAAACTGAGCAACAACACTGAGAAGGACGTGACGAAACATGCGCGGTTCCAATCGAACAACGACGCGGTGGCGACGGTGAACGCCGAGGGGAAGGTGCATTCGCTTGAAGTGCCGGGCGAAGCGACGGTGATGGCCGCGTACATGGGCGAGGTCGGCGTCTTCCGCGCGATCGTGCCGCGACCGCAGCCGCTTGCGGCTTCGCGACTCCCGCAACTGAGCTTCATCGATGCCGCGGTGGACAACAAGCTCGCAAAGCTGAACATTGCCGCGTCCGGGCATTGCGATGATGCCGAGTTCCTCCGCCGCATCACGATCGACCTTACCGGCACGCTGCCGACCGCGGCCAACGCCCGCAAGTTCCTCGAAGACAAGTCGCCGGACAAACGCGCGAAGCTGGTTCAAACGCTGCTCGCCTCGCCGGAGTTCGCGGACTTATGGGCCATGCGATGGGCCGATCTGCTCCGCGTGGAACGCGGCACGCTCGGGCACGAACGCGCCTACGGCTACTACAAGTGGATCCGCGATAGCATCGCGAACAACACGCCGTTCGATCGCTTCGCGCGGGAACTGGTCACGGCCGAAGGGCCGACCAGCGAAGTCGGGGCGGCGAACTTCTACCGCGTGGTCACGAAGCCCGGCGAGATGGCCGGCAGCCTGTCGCAGGTCTTCCTCGGCGTCCGCATCGGCTGCGCGGAATGCCACCATCATCCGTTCGATCGCTGGGGCCAGTCCGATTACTACGGCATGGTTGGGTTCTTCGCCCCGGTCGCGGCCCGCGGCGACGCCGTGTTCTCCTCCGGCGACCCCGGCACTACGCACCCGCGCACGAAGAAGCCCGTCTATTCGCACGCCCTCGGCACCGCGATGCCCGAAGCCGACCCCAAGGGCGATCGCCGCATCGTGCTCGCGGACTGGATGACGAAGCCGGACAACCCGTACTTCGCCCGCAACCTCGCGAACCGCGTCTGGGCGTGGATGCTCGGCACCGGCATCGTCGAACCCGTCGACGACGTGCGGGCCACGAACCCGCCGTCGAACCCCGAACTGCTCGACGCACTGGCGAAGTTCACCGTCGAGAACAAGTACGACGTGAAGAAACTGATCGCGGCGATCGCGGCTTCGCGCACCTACCAAACCTCGTGCAAGCCGAACGAGACGAACGAGCGAGACGACCGCAACTTCTCGCGGGCGTTGTTCAAGCGGCCGGACGCGGAGGTGCTGCTCGACATCGTGTGCCAGGCAACCGGCGTTCCGGAGAAGTTCACCGGTTCGCCGGGCGTCACGCGGGCGGTGCAACTCTGGGACAGCAAAGCCCGCCACGAGTTCCTGAAGCTGTTCGGCCGCCCCGTTCGCGCGACAGCGTGCGAGTGCGAACGGACGAAGGAGCCGAGCGTCGCCCAGGTGCTGAACCTGTTGAACTCCCCGGACGTGCAATCGAAACTGAGCCACGAATCCGGCACCGTGGCGCGGTTGGTGCGGGCGAACACCGACGACGCGAAACTGGTCGAGGAGTTGTATCTGACCTTCTTCGCGCGACTGCCGACGTCCGATGAGGTGAAGGTGGCCACGGAGCATTTGAAGAAGCGGAGCGCGGCCCGCCGCGAAGCGGCGGAGGACCTCGCGTGGGCGATGCTGAACAGCACGGAGTTTTTGTTTAACCATTGAGCCGAGGAGCCAAGTGGCCTGATAATGATCCCGCCGTTCGACGATAATGGATACTTGCCGCCCGGCATCCATCCGGCCACACTGGACGAAATCAAGGATCGCTTCGGCAGCGAATCCGAGTTGCGTCGGGTGCAGATGGAATCGCTGGAGTGGCTCGTTGATCTGGCACGAAGAGCCGGTGTCGCGCGATTGGTAATCAACGGCAGCTTCACGACCGACGCCTTCGAGCCGAATGATGTCGATTGTGTGCTGTTGATCGAGGACGGCTTTCCGAAAGACGCGAATGCCGAGGCGGAGTTGAATGGAGGCTTGCCGTTCATGGCAATCGACTTGGTGCGGCAGCCGGCCTTCGACGGACGTACTTGTTTAGCGCACTGGTAGCAGCACGGGTCGGGGCACGAGGGTGTTCCCGAAGTTGCGGAGGGTTTCAGCGAAGTGGTCGATCACGGAGCGGGTGTGGCGGCGGGCGGTTTCGATCACGCTCATCAGGACACTCTGGGCCTTCGCACCGGCTGCGGTGCGGTTGCCGCCCCAGACCTTGCGATTCACCACCGCCGGACGAATCGCCTGCTCGGCTTTCCAATTGGTCGGCTCGATCTTTGGCTCGACCACGAACGCGAACCACTGCTCGAAATGATTCATCAGGTGGTTGGCGAACGTCTGATACGCCGGCACCGCACGCGGAACGCTCGCCAGTTTCCGCAGTCGGTCATCGAACACCTCGCGTTGATTCTCCAGGTGTTCGAGCGTTGCGTGGCCGCGGTGATACTCGTTGCGCAGGTGGACCGCCTCGGTGAAGAGGGCGATCACGCGTTGGGGGAAGTGGACGGCGCCGCGGGCGGCCGTCGCGAGCAGGTCGCGGGCGCGGCGGAGCACGTGGCCGACGCACTGTTGATGGATCGCCTGCTCGAACCGGTCGTAGGAGGCGAAGCCGTCGTGGGTGAGAATGCCGGACCAGTCCGCACCGATGATGCGTTCGAGGACTTCGGCACTGCGTTGTGAGTCGATGGTGTAGGCCGTGACCCGGTCACCGACCCCGACGTGGAGCCAGGCGGGTTGTCCTCCGATCCGCCACCCCGTTTCGTCCGGCACGATCATCGTCGACGCCTTGAGGTCGTCGAGGATGAGCTTGTAATCGGGTTCGAGTTTCGCCGCCATCCGCAGGCCGATCTGACACGAGGCGCCGCGGGTGAGCTTGATGCCGAAGAGCGAGTCGAAAACGATCGCGACCTTGCCGTGCGACAGCCCAAATCGCGTATGCAGTTCGGTGGCGGCGGCTTGGGCGTCGCCTCCGAGTTGGCTGGCGGCGGCGCCGAGGGCGTCCGAGGTTTGCAGCGGATGCCGGCCTTGAACGGTCTTGCCGCAGCATCGGCAGCGACCGAGGTGCACGGTGAACCGGCGGTGGATCGGCGTCCGCGGGATTTCGGTTTGGAACTGTTCGGCGGTGCCGGTTTCGACGAGCGTCTTCTCGTGACAATGCGGGCAGGCGTCGGGAAGTTTCGCCTCGTGACGTTCGTGAATCTGGTCGGGCGGGGGCGGCGGGCGATGGCCGTGGGTGCCGTGTTGTTCGCCGGCTTTGCGGCCGGGCGTCTTCGGTTTGAACTTGGGCGGACCTTTGCGGAACGGCGCGGCCTGACGCTTCCCGGCGCGCAGGGCGTCATCGAGCTTCCGCGTCAGATCGGCGACCCGCGCGCGGAGTGCGTCCACTTCCTTTCGGAGTGCCACGCAGCCAAGGCAAGCGGGTTCGTCCATGACCCGATGTTATCGACTCAGACGGGGCTCAGCTGCGCCAGTTTGGTGGGCACTAAACAAGTACCGACGGACTCGTTCAGAGGTTCTTCGCAACCGACCGTGAGATGGTCGCCAAGGGCATGGTGGAGGTGATCCTATGAGCTTGAAAAGCCCTCGCGAGTTGGCTGTGACTCGGGAAAAGCTGAGTCTGCTCGAATCCCTGTACGAGGCGGACAAACGCGATCAAAGCGGCGACGCACATGTTCGGGAACTCAGCATGCGATCACTGCGCCGACGGATCAACCAGTTGAAGGAGGAGATTGCCCGCTACGAATCGCGTGTCGCTCAGAAGTCGGCATGATGTGGCTCTTGCGGTAATCCCGACGACCCCCAAACATGAAGATCAAATTCGCCTGCCCGATGTGTTCCAAGACCCTCGCTACGGACGAGGACAGGGCTGGGCGTCGAGTCAGGTGCCCGCAATGCAACAACGCAGTCACCGTCCCTGAACCTCCTGCGGAAAAGCCGCCTGAAGCGGCCGAGCCAGCCGACCTCGGGTTTTCAGAGCTACTACCGGATAAGCAGGCACTGAAATCCCAACTTGACAAGCTGAAGCCTGCGACGCGGAAGGCATTGCTCATCGGGGGCATTGCAGGCGCCGCACTGCTGTTTGGTTGCTGTGGGATAGGCATCATCGGTATGATCTTCAGCGGCTCCAAGCAGCCGACAGAAAGCACGGCTCCTGGAGAGAAGATCCTCGAATCCGATTTGGCTTCCTTTTCCGAAGTTCCGCCGCCCATTATCGATCTTGTCAGGAGCGAAGTCACAGTCTGGGAGATGACGAATTGGTGGATTAGCGGGGAAAAGAGCGGCTCCGACGTCGATAGCTCGTTGTATGTCGCTATTCGCGATGGGAGGGTGGATGGCATCTATGTCAAGTATCACGTCAAGAAGGGGGCAACCGCAAAGTTGATGTCTGGCGAGGAAAGACATCTTGAACGCGACCTGATCCGCTGGGAACACTTGCCGTTTACCAAGCCCAAGAAGGGTACAGACTTGTCGAATACTCAATCCGAATGGTCTCACGAGATTCGTCCCGACGGCTTCGCACTTACTTACACGTTCAAGATGGAGACCGACACGGCTCGAACTACCACTGTTCAGAGCATGAGCGCTGTAATCGACAGGGAAGTCAATGAGGGGTTTTGGAAGGGAACCAAAACATTCAAATGCAAGTACCGTGGCAGAATGGCAAATCTCCCGGATCAAGACAAGGAAGAAGAGTTGAAGGGATTTGCCGTCCTGCCTGTGAAGGCCCGCAAGAAGTGAACACGCTTCGGAGCACTGCTATGGCAAATGCGAGCACTACAGCAGGGCACGTCAATCCAAACGGGCAGCGCGTTATTCGACGTGTGGGGCCGAGTCCGACAACGGACGGACAGTACACCTACGAACTGGAATGCGAGAAGTGCGGCTACCGATACGGAAGGAACGGTGCTGACATTGATGGCGCGGGAGCAGGAACCGGCTGCAAATGCCCAAAGTGCCAAGGCGGAACTGCTGGCGATCCAATATAGCACACACCCCGGAAGTCTGAAATGCTCAATCGTCGCGATGCCATGATTCGCTTCGGAGCCGCGGGCGGCCTCACGCTGCCCGCGTTCCTCCAAGCGCGCGAATCCACGCCGACGCGCGGCAGCGCCGATTCCTGCATCTACCTCTTCCTCTGGGGCGGGCCGCCTCAACAGGACACCTTCGACCTCAAGCCGGACGCGGCCGCCGAGTTCCGCGGCGAGTTCAAACCGATCCGCACCAACATGCCCGGCCTCGACATCTGTGAGAAGTTGCCGCGACTCGCTCGCCTCGCGGACAAATACTCGATCATCCGCAGCCTCACACACCCGAGCAACAACCACGAGCCGAGCGTGCAGCACATGCTCTCGGGGCGGGCGGGTGCGCCGAGCCTCGCGGTGCCAAACAATCAGAGGAAGCGGACGGACTTCCCGAACATCGGCTCGGTGGTGTCGTACTTCACGCCGCCGGGAAACCTGCCCGCGGCGGTCACGGTCCCGCGCCCCGTGGGGCACAGCGGCGTCACGTACGCCGGCACCCATGCCGGGTTCCTCGGTCCGAAGCATGACCCCATGGAACGGGCTCCCGCGAAGGACACCCGCGAGAGCGCCAGCCATGCACTCGATCCGCTTCCCGAACTCCCCGGCGACCGCATCGCCCATCGCTCCGGCCTCTTGAATCAACTCGAACGACAGGATGCGAAGTTGCAACGCAGCGGCGGCGCGGGGCTCGACGAATACCGCGACCAAGCGATGCGAATGGTGTCGAACCCCGCGGTGCGGCAGGCCTTCGAACTGGACCGCGAGCCGTCGTGGGTGCGCGACCGCTACGGCCGCAGCGAATACGGCGAGAGCTTCCTGCTGTCGCGCCGCCTCATCGAAGCCGGCGTGAAGTTCGTCACCATTTCGTGGATGTACATCTTTCCGAGCGGCGTGGTGTCCAACGTGTGGGACAACCACTCCGGGATCGGCATCCTCGGCGCGAAGACCGGCTACGACCTGCTTCGCGGGCCGACATGCCTGCCCGCGCTCGATCAAGGTTTGTCCGCGCTCCTGGAGGATTTGCACGATCGCGGGATGCTGGAACGCACGCTCATCGCCGCGGCGGGCGAGTTCGGTCGCACGCCGAAGGTGAACAGCACGGGCGGCCGCGACCACTGGGGCGCGTGCCAGTCCGCATTGTTCGCCGGAGGCGGCATCCGCGGCGGCCAAGTGCACGGCAAGAGCGACAAGATCGCAGCGTACCCGACCGACAACCCCGTTTCGCCCGGCGACTTCCTCGCGACGATCTACCACGCGATGGGCATCGATCCGCAAGGTGAAGTGATCGACAAGGAGAACCGCCCGCACCGGATTGTCGATGGTTCGCCCGTGACTCCGCTGTTCGGATAGTGTCTAATCAGTCTCATGGGACGCATTGGTCCCATCTGCTGGAGCAGTGAATATGCCTGCGTTCTGCGATGGACTTTCCCGCCGCGATGCCCTCCGCATCGGCACGGCGTCGCTGTTCGGCTCCGCCATCGGGCTGCCGCAGGTGCTCGCCGCCGAGCAAACGGCGAAGCACAAGGACATCTCGCTCATCTTCGTGTTCCTGCACGGCGGATTGTCCACGATCGACACGCTGGACATGAAGCCGAACGCGCCCGCCGAGTTCCGCGGCGAGTTCAATCCGGTGAAGACCAAAGTTCCCGGCATGGACATGGCCGACCTGCTGCCGAAACTCGGCCAACAGGCGGACAAGTTCTCGCTCGTCCGCTCGTTCCGCCACCACAATTCGGACCACGGCCCCGCGGATCACTACATCCTCACCGGCTACTTCCCGGTCGCCGGGTTCAACCCGAATCTCACGCCGAACAACCAGCGGCCGGCGGTCGGTTCCACGATCAGCCGCATGATCGGGCCGAAGGGCTCCGTGCCCGCGTACGTCGCACTGCCGAAGATGCACCCGTCCGGCGGGCCGGCGTATCTCGGCGCGGCACACTCGCCGTTCGTCATCGATGCCGATCCGAACTCAGCCAGTTTCGCAGTGCCCGATCTGCTTCCGCCGCCGGCCATCGCCGCAACCCGTCTCGATGATCGCAAGCGGTTGCTCGAAACCGTGGACCGTTTCCACCGCGAAGCCGAATCACGGGCGAACAAGTCCGCGGGCGCGGTCGGTACCTTCCGCGACAAGGCCTTCGACCTGATGACGAGCCGCGCCGCGAAGCAGGCCTTCGACATCCATTCCGAACCGGAAAAGATGCGGGACGAATACGGCCGCAACACCCTCGGCCAAAGCTGCCTCATGGCCCGCCGTCTGGTCGAAGCCGGCGTCCGGTGCGTCACCATCGATCACTCGAACTACGACACCCACGATGGCAACTTCGACGTGTTGAAGAAGACGCTGCTGCCGATGTTCGACCCCGGCATCAGCACGCTCTTCCGCGACCTCTCGGATCGCGGCCTGCTCGACACCACGCTCGTGGTGGTGACGGGTGAATTCGGCCGCACGCCGCGGATCAACAAGAACGCCGGCCGCGATCACTGGGGCCCGTCGTTCACGGTGCTGATCGGCGGCGGCGGATTGAATGGCGGCCGCGTGGTCGGCGCGTCGGACGCCCGCGCCGAACGCCCGGCCACCGAACCTTACGGTCCGGAAGATCTCTTCCACACGATCTACGCGCAGATGGGCATCGACCCGAAGGCCGAATTCCACGCGCCGGACGGCCGCCCGTTCGCCTTGGTGAACAATGGAAAGATGATGAGCGAGTTGATTTGAGTCGCGAAACCGCAAGCGGCTCGCGTCACGGCGCGTTGTTCTTCAAGAACGCGTGCAGCGCGTTGAGCACGGTCTCATCCATCGGCATGTTGTGCGTGCCGCCCTCCATGCGGAAAAACTCCTTCGGCTCGTTCGCGGCGGCGAACAGTTCCTCTCCCTGCGTGAAGGGGATGATTTCGTCCGCCGTGCCGTGGGCGATGAACACGGGCCGGCGGCAGCGGCCGATCTTGTCGAGGTTCTCGAAACGCGTCCGCATCAGCCACACGGTCGGTAGCCACGGGTAGCGGTGCTTCGCCGCCTTCGGCAGCGAGGTGAACGTGTAGAAGAGCGCGAGTGCCCGGTGCTCGTGACGCGTCGCCAGTTCCACCGCGACCCCGCCGCCCAGCGATTCGCCCATGATCACGATGCGCTTCGCGTCGATGCCACCGTCCTTCACCAGCCACTGGTAGGCGGCGTCGCCGGAGGCGTAACACCCCGCTTCGTCCGGTTGGCCTTCGCTCTTCCCATAACCGGGGTAGTCGTAGAGCAAGACGCCGGCACCGATCACGCGTCGGAGGTTCGCGGCAAAAAACCCTCGATACGTGAGGTTCCCGCCGTTGCCGTGGGAGAACAGAATCGCTCCGTACGCGGGATCGTCCGGCGGGCTCCACCAACCGTGGAGTCTCGTGCCGTTCGAATCTTCAAACAACACCTCACGGCACTTCGGATCGACCGGATCGAGCCATGCCTCTTTCGGCGAGGACGGCAGAAATACGAGGCTCCGTTCGAGCAGCATGAACATGAGCACGACCCCGCAGTAGATGAGCGGATACGCGATCAGACGACGGCGGATGAATCGCCAGACGCGGCGGTGTGTCGGCGGTTCGGTCATCGGGGTGCGCCGCGCATCATGCCGGCGATCTCGCGGGACAGCGGATCGGCAGATGCGGCGAGCTTCGCGGCCACCCGCTCGCGGCGTTCCGGAGGGTGATTCTGATTCAACTTCGCCTTGCCCTCGAGCCGGTCGATCGGGATGCGGAAGGCGACGATGCCTGTCGCCAGTTTCCGCACGAACTCATCTCCCGGCGGAAAGCTCCACGGCTCCGGCATTCCCGCTTCGTACATAGTCGCGGCGTCGGCGAGCATCTTCATCACGGCCGCTTCTTCCGCGACGGTCTCCGAGGTTCCATAGGCATGCACCGCGATGTAGTTCCATGTGGGCACAGTGTTCGGCGACTCGTACCACGTGGGCGAGACATACGCGTGGGGGCCGCTGAAGACAGCCAGCACACGGCGGCCGTTCAAGAGTTTTGCGTGCGGGTTGGCTTTGGCGATATGACCCAGCAAGGTGCCGTACGCCCCGGCGTCCGGATCCAGCAAAAGCGGCACGTGCGTGGCGAACGGTTCGCCGTCGCGATCGGAGATCAGAAGTGCGAAGCTGTGCCGACGCATCACGTCGTGGATTGCAGCACGATCCGTGATCGAGAACGCGGCGGGGACGTACATCGCAACCTCAGAATTGCGGTTCGACCCAGTTGTTCGCCTGCCGCCAGAAACTGAGCGGGTTCTCGTACACCACCTTGCGGATCTCCGCTTCGGCGTGGCCGCGGCGTTTCATCTCCTGAATCAGTTCCGGCACGGCGAGCGGGTCGGACTTGCCCCAATCGCCGGCGGAGTTCGCCATGATGCGATCCGTGCCCACCATCTCGATGATGTCGCAGGCGCGGGCCGGAGTGCATTTCGTCGTCGGGTACAGTGTCATCCCGCACCAGAAGCCGTTGTCCAGCGCCAGCTTCACCGTGTGCTCCTCCACATGATCGATGCACACGCGGTGCGGCTTCACGCGTGGGTCGTTCTTCAGCATGTCCACGATCATCCGCGTGCCCTTGTACTTGTCCTCCAAGTGCGGCGTGTGAATCAGGATCAGCTCATTGGTCTTCGCGGCGAGGTCCAAGTGCTCCTGGAACACGATCGCTTCGTTGGCCGTGTTCTTGTTCAGTCCGATCTCGCCGATGCCGAGCACGTTCGGCATCTTGAGGAACTCGGGGATCATCGCGATCACTTCGCGGGACAGCGACACATTCTCGGCTTCCTTCGCATTGATGCACAGCCAGCAGTAGTGCTTGATGTGGAACTGTGCCGCCCGCTTCGGCTCGGTGACCGTGAGCGAGCGGAAGTAGTCGTGGAAGCCGGACGCGGTACCGCGGTCGAACCCGGCCCAGAAGGCGGGCTCGCTCACGGCCGCGCATTGTGCGTAAGCCATCCGCTGGTAATCATCGGTCGTGCGGCTGATCATGTGGATGTGCGGGTCGATGTATCGCATTTGGAACTCCGGTGCGGCCCGTGGCTCAACCCTTCGGGGGCAGAGGCAAGACCTTGGGCTCGATCTGCGCGGGAACCACCTTGCCGAGGGGCTGCGGAAACTCGATGAGGATCGCGTCGTCCTTGAACAGCCCCTTGAACTTCTCGTGGATCGGGCCGTAGCTCGTGACGACGGCCTTGGTCTCGGACAACTTCTCAGCCAGTTCCTTGTCGGAAAGCGGCTTCCCGCCGCTCGTCACCTTCGCACTCTTGAGCGAACGGTGCTGTTGCTCCGCAACGGTTTCGAAGACGGTGACGGTCACCACTTCCTCCACCGTTTGGCCGTCCACGATTTTCTTGACAGAGACCGCTTTCTGAACCGGCACTTGCTTGTACGCTTCAGTCACGAGAAGGCCGTTGTCCACTTTGGCCATCATCAGCACGGGCCCGCCCGAAGGAAGCAGTGCGACCGGGGCCGCCGGGGCCACAAGGATGCCGGGCGCGACGGGCGGCGGCGGAGCGGGTTTTGGCGGCTCGTCCGCGAAGGAGGCGGCACTGGTGAATGCGACGGCGAACAAGGCGAAGGTGGCACGCATGGAAACTCCCGAATCGGGGAAGGAGCCTGTTGCCAAGCTACGCTGCCCGATGCCTCGCTTCAAGTCGCGATCGGAGTTGACGCCGCCGGGCGGAACGGCACAATGGCCGCATCTTTCACGAAAGGATTTCGATGAACGTTCCGTTGCCCAAGTACGCCGAACGCGGCCCGATCCACGATGCGATCTGGGTGCCGCTCAAGTTCTATCACGACTCCCGCGGCTGGCTCGTCGAACTCTTCCGCAACGATCTCATCGATCCGAAGTTCCACCCGGTGATGGCGTATGTGTCGCAGACGAAGCCCGGCATCGCTCGCGGCCCGCATGAGCACATCGACCAGGCGGATTACTTCTGCTTCAGCGGGCCGAGCACCTTCCGCGTGTACTTGTGGGACGCCCGCAAGGACTCGCCCACATACGGGAAGAAGGAAGTGCGTGACGTGGGCGAGAACAGCCCGTATGCGTTGATCGTGCCGCCCGGCGTGGTGCACGCATACCGCAACGTGGGCGACAAGGACGGACTCGTCTTCAACGCGGCGAACCGGCTCTACGCCGGCTGGCTCAAGCAAGAACCGGTGGACGAAATTCGTCACGAGGCGGATGCGAATTCGCCGTACAAACTGGATTAATCGCGTGGAACGCTGGGTGCTGTTCGCGATCGTGTCCATGGTCTTCGCGGGGTTCACCTCGGTGATCGCGAAGCACGGGCTGGCGGGAATCTCCGGCGAACTCGGGCTCGCGGTACGGACGGTGTTCGTCGCCATGTTCGTATTCGGCTTCGCCGCGTTCGCCGTACCGCGCGAGCAACTCGCGTCGCTCACCCGGCATAACTTCGCGTGGCTCGGGCTCTCGGGCGTCACCACCGCCGTATCGTGGGTCTTCTATTACAAGGCGATCAAGGACGGCGAAGTGTCCACGGTCGCACTCATCGACAAGGGCAGCTTCGTGATCGCTGTGATCCTCGCGTGGTTGCTGCTCGGCGAGCGGATCACGTGGCGTGTCGCCACGGGCGGAGCGATGATCCTCGCCGGTTTGTTGGTCGTGTCGCGGCGATGAACTATAACGGGCGCATGCCTGAACCGCCGTTCGTTCTCGTCACCGAAGGTTCCGATGCCAAGCCGATGGCGTGGCTGAAGGAGCGGGTCCGCATTGTGGAAGCCGCACCGGACACGCCCGAGTTCGATGCGGCGTTGCCGCATGCGGAAGGGATGATCGTGCGGACATACACGCGTGTCAATGACGCGCTGGTGGCGCGGTGCCCGAAGCTCAGGGTCGTGGCCCGCGCCGGCGTCGGTTTGGAGAACATCGACGTGAAGGCGTGCCGTGCCCGCGGCATCGAAGTGGTCTACACGCCGGATGCGAACACGCTCGCCGTGGCGGACTTCGTGTTCGGCGCGGCACTCCGCCTGATCCGGCCGTGGGAAGCGTTCCACGAGCGGGCTTACACGCCCAAGGAGTTCAAGCAGGTTCGCAACACAACTCGCGGGCGGCAATTGAATGAGTTGACCCTCGGCATCCTCGGCATGGGCCGCATCGGGCGGAGGGTCGGGCACATCGCCACGAACGGCTTCGGCATGCGGGTGATCTATCATGACGTGTTGGACGTACACGCGCAACTGAAGTTTCCGGCGACCGCCGTGGACCAAGCGACGCTCTTCCGCGAAGCGGATATCGTGACGCTTCACACGGACATGCGGCCCGGCAACGAGCGCTTGGTCGGCGCGCCCCAACTGAATCGGATGAAACCCAGCGCCGTGTTGATCAACATGAGCCGAGGCGAAGTGCTGGACACCGAGGCGCTCGCGGCCGCGATCCGGGACCGCAAGATCGCCGGCGCGGCGATCGACGTGTTCGATCCGGAGCCGCCCCCGGCCGACTTTTGCCTGCTCGGTTTGGAAAACGTGCTGCTCACGCCGCACATGGCCGCCCGCACGGCCACGGCGATGGAAAACATGAGTTGGGTGGCCCGCGACGTCGTGAACGTCTTGAACGGGCAGCCTCCGACGTATCCCGCTCCATAGTGAGCATGCGCAGGAGCACAGGAAGTTAGCCGGACGCGCCAGCGACGGATGCATTTCGACCGTCGCTGGCGCGGCCGGCTAACTTCTGACTTCTTCAAGTACATCGCATCCTTCGGATCGTCGGAGACGAACCACGGCAGGCCGTTGCGAAGCCACATGCGGCGTTGCTCGGGGCCGTTCAGCGGGCGGGCGCCGATTCGGCCGAACACGCCGATCTGGTTGCCGTCCTCGTCCACCGCACGGTCGCGGTCCAACGCCCGGGCCACCGAGAGCACCTCTCCGTGCTTCGGGCGGAACGTCGCGATCAGCCGCGGCGTCGGCTTCGGGCTGAACCCTTCGTACCCCGGCGTCTCGGGTGATGTGAGTTGCACCACCCGCAGGCCGTTGTGCCCGTCCGCGATGTAGGCCATCTGCGAGTTGTACGCGATGGCCAACTTCACATCATGCACGTCGTTCATGCAGCCGTCTGCGGTGAATACCTGGTCCACCTTGGGTTCTTCCGCTTTCGTGATGTCGAGGATCACGAGCCCGTTCGGGCCGGCGGCGACGTACGCATAGGTTCGGGCGAGGTAGATGCTGTGAGCGTGGTGCAGGCGAATCATCGCTTTCGCGACCGGCTTGGCGAGATCGCTGAGGTCCAGCACCTTGATGCCCTCGTCGTCGCACACGTAGCCGTAGCGGAACTGGGCGGCGAAGAAGCGCGGCATCTTGATGTTCGGGGACGCGAGCACGCTGGTGATCTTCGGGTTCAGCGGGTCGTCGATGTCCAGCACCACGAGACCGGAATCGCAGGAAACATAGAGGTAATGCCCGACCACGAGCGCGTGCTTCGCCCCGTTCAACAGTCCGTCCGGGTTGTAGCACAACTCGCGCTTCAGGAAGTTGTTCACCGGGTTGCCGTCGATCGTGGTGTTTGCGTTCGTGAGGATCAGCCCTTCGTACTTGTCGCAGATGTAGAGGTACTTGAAGAGCGGGTGGATCTTCTGTTCCTTGTTGGCGGGAATCTGCGTCCTCGCCGGGTCCATGGGCACGGTCACCGGGGCGGCGACGTACGTGGCGTACTTCGTGGGCAGGTAGAACTTCTGCCCCGCGGGCGAGACCGGGGCCGTGGTGATCGGCTCGGAGAACGCTTTGTCGTCCACGAACGCGATGTCGAAGACGCGGACGCCACCCTCGCCGCACGCCGCGTACAGGTACTCGCCACGGTTTTGCACCTGCAGCACCTCCGTCTTCTTGAACGGCTTCGTGAGCCCGGTCGAGATGTCGCGGCCGGGATGCTCGCGGAAGTGCTTCAACAAACCGCCGCTCGCCGCGTGCTTCTTGTAGTTGTCCGGATAGGCCCACTTGTGCAGGTCGCTGCCGTACACGGCTTGCGGCTCGGTGCTCTCGGTCACGTTCACGGCGAAGAGCCCCTCTTCACCCGCCGCGACGTACGCATACTTGCCCATGAAGTTCATGAAACCCGTGCCGTGCATGAGCAGTTGGCCCATCCAGGCGTTGTTGTCCTGCTTCTGCGAAAGGTGGCAGTCCGTGCATTGCTTGGTCTCGCGGGCACCGCGGCCGCGCACCGTGTGCGGCACGTTCGTGCTGAAGGCGATACCACTGAACCCTTCCGCGGAAACCGTGGGCTGTTGCGCGTAAATCGACTCGCGGTTGCCGTTGAAGCTGCCCACATGGATGGCGCACGACGACCGCGCCGGGTTGATCTTGTTGCCGGTCACGTCGCCGTCCTTGGCGAGCATGTACGTGCAATCCCGCAAGGTTTGGAAGTTGTACGCGGTGTAGTTGCGGCTCACGTTGCCGTCGGCGTGCAGATTCGGGCTCTTGATGTTCGCCCGCTGCGGCAGGTGGCAGCCGAAGCAACTCGGGTTCCACGACGAGTGGCACGCGATGCAACTCATGTTCTCGTCCTTGTGGGCGCAGCCCGCCTTGCCGTCCGGCGGCAGGTCGCCCCACACCATCTGCCCGTTTTCCATCCGCACGGTCTTCGCCAACGCGGACTTCTCGTTGTACCGGCCGTGTCCCTTCGTGATCGTGTCTTTCGTCTGCACCACTTCCCACTTGAGGCCCTTCTCGACCATCGAGTTCTGGAAGATGCGGATGTGGCCGTTGCCGGCGTCCTGAACTTCGAACCGCGGGCCGTTCTCGGGCGTCTTCAACGCGAGCAGATTGCGGCCGTCCGGCCCGGACGTGTACGATGCGGGGCCGCCCGTCTTCAGTGTCGCGAATTTCTCCGCCGTGCCGTGGCAATCGATGCACTGGATTTCGGTTGCGGCGCGGACTTCCTGGTGAATGCGGTTGTTCCCGTGCACATCCTGCGAGAAGTGGCAGTCCACGCAATGCATGCCCTTCTCCATGTGGATGTCCATGAGGTGCACGGGGGTGCCGTCGCGGGTGGCGTTGAGCTTGTTCTCGGCATGGCGGGCGGCGGCGGGGTCCGCAAAGCGGTAGTCGCGGTGGAACTCGCGGGCCTCGTTCGGGAAGTGCATCGCCTTGGCGAGTTTCTTCGGTGTCGGCGGGCCGACATCCGCCCCTTCATGGTCGATCATGTGGCCGGCGCGGTCCTTCTTGAACACGGCTCGGAACGCCCAGCCGTGCGAGTGGAAGTCGCCGAACTGCTGCCGCCGCATGTGCGGGTTCAATTCCACCAGGTTCGCCGTGAAACTCGGATCGGAAAGATTGCTGCGGGCCGCGGATTCGTTCGGGTTCCGCAGCATCGAGCGGATCAACTCCTCGCTTGTCGGGTTCTTCTGTTTCTTGGGGTAGATCCACTCGGCTTCGGATTCCTCGTCGTACCACATGTAGCCGATGTAGCTGTTCATCACGGTGGTGCCGGGGTGGATGTGGCACACCATGCACTGGCTGACAGGGATCGCGTTCGTGAACTTGTGGTCGATCGGGTGGCCGGGTTCGTTCTTGGGAATCATCGGATCGAGCGAGGCGCTCGTGCCGCGGTTGCCGAACTGGGCGAAGGGTCCGGAGTGTATCGGCGAGCGATCGTTCGCATACACCACGTGGCACGCCGAGCATCCGGACGAGCGGTAGTCACCGGGGTTGTCGTTGGTGCCCATGAAGTTCAGCGTCGGGTCGAAGAGCCGCGTCTTGGTCGCGCTGACGACGACGGGATCGGTGCGGTTCTGCGTGCCGAGCCCGCGGATCGAGAGCCGCTGACGCGGGCGGCCGGGCTCTTCGAACCGCTCCGGGATGCCGATCTCGGGGCTGAAGCGGCCACCCGGTTCGAAAATGCGGAACACGTTCCCCGGCTGCGTGACCTCGAACCGCGGCAACGGATCGAGGTACGTCACCACGCCCTTCTTGTCGAGTTCTTCCTGGCTCGGAGCCGGCCACGTCTTGAGCCGCAGCGGAGCGCCGTTCATGCCGTACGCTTCGCCGAGCACGGCCTTCTTGAGCGGCAGCGTGCCGTTGTTGTAAGCGGCCGCGCCCCACAGCATGCAGCCGGTGCTCATGATCTGCTTGCGATTCGTCTGCACTTCGCGCGGATGGCAGCCGGACGTGCCGCAACTGATGTGCGCAATGCGGAAGTCACCCGGGTTCACGAAGCGGACGAACTCGGGCGACTCGTGATTGAGCAATGTGTACGACCGCACCGGATTCGCGGACGACTTCCAAAGCTGCGGGTTCCGTGGAGCGACGTGCGCCCCCTCCTTCGTGGCACAGTTGGCGTCGCCGCCATGGCAGTCCGTGCAGCCGATGCGCAATGTTTTCTTGCCGTGCGGGTCGCCCACCGTTTGGTGACACACGATGCACCCGTGGGACTTGGCATGGGCCTGCCCCGCGGTCTGTTCCATGAGTTTCACGCCCGCCAGTTCCGGCGGCATCGGGAACGGATCGCTCGGATCGGTGGACCAATTCGGATCGCGTGTGTCGCGCAGGCCATAGCTGGACTTGGCATACGATGCGGGCGTGACGGGGCCGACGGGTTGCTGCGCGTACGCCAACGAGAATGCGAGCGGCCCGCCGACCAATGCGGCCAAGAACGCCAACCCCGTGAGAACGGATCGCTTGGAACCCTGCGTCGCACCCGCGTCCATGCGGCACCCCCCAGCACCCACGGAACTGTGAACGAGAACCCGCGGCTATACCGTCGCGTCCGGATTGGTCAAGGAGAAAGCCGACACCCAGCGAAATGAAGCGGAAACCGATGTGGCAAATCGCGTCGACTGTGTGCTATCCGCAAGCCGCGGCGAATGGTACGATACTCCCCGAACGCCAGCCTCTCCGAAACCGGAAGGAACACTCGTGGCCACAGACGCACCCGCGGCATCGACTCCCACCAACCATCCCGTCGGATTTTGGTTCTTCTTCTGGGGCGAGTTCGCGGAACGCTGCTCCTATTACGGCATGCGGGCGATCCTCGCGCTTTACATGACCGAACGGCTCGGCGTGGCCAAGGCGGACGCGGGCACGTTCATGTCGCTGTTCATCGCGGCGTGCTACTTCTTCCCGCTCATCGGCGGATACGTGGCGGACAACTTCCTCGGCAAGTACTGGACGATCGTGCTGTTCGCCGTGCCGTACGTGGTGGCGCAGTTCATGGTGGGCGTTGAGAACAAATACATCGTGTTCGGGGCGCTCGTGCTGCTCGCGATGGGCAGCGGCGTGATCAAGCCGAACATTTCCACATTGATGGGACTCACATACACGCAACAACGGCCGGGGCAGGAGCAATTGAGAACGAGCGCGTTCAGTTGGTTCTACATGGCGATCAACATCGGCGCGGCCCTGTCGCAATTCGCGATGCCGTGGCTGCGGACGGAATACGGCTATCAGACGGCATTCTTCTTCCCGGCCGGGTTGATGCTGCTCGCCCTCTTCATCTTCGCACTCGGGAAAAAGTACTACGCTCACGAAGAGATCGTCCGCAAGTTGGTGCTCCGCGAGGGCGAACCGGTGCCCCCGGCCAGCCACACGGCCACTGGCCTGCCCGTCACGTACGTCGGAATGACTTCGCAGGCCCTCGCGGCTGAAAAGAAGTTGAAGTGGGACGTGCTCGTCCGCATCGGGGCAGTGTTCCTCACCGTCATGTTCTTCTGGGCCATCTTCGACCAGTCCGCCAGCACGTGGATCTTCTTCGCCGACACCTACATGGACACGAAAATCTTCGGTTTGAACGCATCGGCGGACTCGATCCAGGCGTTCAACCCCGTGTTCATCGTGCTGCTCGTGCCGGTGAGCGTGTGGATGTTCAAGATGCTGGACCGCGCCGGATACCCGATCAAGCCGACGCAGAAGATGACACTCGGCTTCGCCCTCACCGGGCTGAGCATGGTGATCATGAGCATCGCGGGATACATGGCGGGCGCGAAGCAGGAGGCCGTGAAGTTCACCTCGCCCGAAGGCTCGTTGATCCTCCAGGCTCCGGAAAGGAAACTCGACCAAGTCAACACGGGCGCGGTGTCGTTCGGCAGCGTCACGATCACCGGAAACGACTGGGAGTACGACAAAGAGAAGAAAAAACTCACCTTCGCCAACGGCAAACTCAAACTCTCCGACGGCCGTACCGTGGAGTTGGGCAACGGTCACATGCCGAGCGCCGGTATCCCGGATGCCGCGACGTTTTCCGCCGGTGGCGTGCTCGAACCGCTCATGAAGACCGGGGACGACCTCGCCAAGGTCAAGGGCGAGGCAGGGAAGTTCACTCTCGACACGATCGATTGGGTGAAGCCCTCCGAACGCGTAACCGTGTGGTGGCAGGTGCTTGCGTTCCTTGTCATCACCGTGGCCGAGATACTCATTTCGATCACGGGCTTGCAACTCGCTTTCGAGGCAGCCCCGGACTCGATGAAGAGCTTCGTCACGGCTTGCTGGCTGGCCGTGGTGTTCTTGGCGAACCTGCTGATCAACGCCCCGATCACGCGTTTGTATCCCGAGATGGCTCCAGGCACATACTTCATCGTGCTGGCGGGTGCGATGGTCTTCGTGATCGCGATCTTTCAACCGGTTGCGGCCCAGTTCAATCGAAAGATGGCGGAGGCGGCCGCACTCAAGGCCGCGAACGAGGCTTCGACGGAAGCCGTGTGATCAATACCGCGGCACGCTCGGATTGATGCGGACGGACCACGCCTCGATCCCGCCGCTGAGCGATGCCACATTCACGTGGCCCGCCTGCATCAGAATCGCCGCGCCAGTCAAACTGCGGACGCCGTGGTGGCAGTACACCACGGTGAGCGCGTCCGCGGGCGGATTCACCTCATCCAGCCGTCCCGCGAGTTCCCCCAGCGGGACGAGCGTGCTGCCCGGCAAGTGGCAATACGAGTGCTCGTCGTAGTTGCGCACGTCGAGCAGGAACACGGGTTCGCCAGCGTCCAGCTTGCGTTTCAATTCCTCGGGTTTGATTTGCGGGATCATGTTCCGGCGATGTCCGGCAGGTTCAACTTCGCGAGGTACTCGCGTTCCTTCTTGCGCATCGCGGCTTCACTGCGTGCATCGGTGTCGGAGTAGCCGCACAAGTGAAGGCAGCCGTGAATCACATAGAGCAGCAGTTCCAACCTCGCATCATGGCCGCGATCGGCGGCGTACTCGCGGGCGATC
The DNA here is from genome assembly GCA_046350135.1 of Gemmataceae bacterium. Lineage (GTDB taxonomy): Bacteria > Planctomycetota > Planctomycetia > Gemmatales > Gemmataceae > Urbifossiella. The sequence goes on along the minus strand of JAXMBB010000003.1, from coordinate 256,753 downwards.
TCCATTCCGATCACCACTTCGCCTTCGAGCTTCTTCGCTCCCGGTTCCGTGTACGGGAATGTGAGGACGTCCGTCGGTTCGTCGTGGTTCAGGAACTGCTTGTTCAGGCGGTGGATGTGCGGGTTATCCACGAATGCGAGCGTGATCTTCGCGTCGCGCACGCCCTCGCCTTCGAGAACGGCGACGGCGGCGGATTTCAACGATTGGAAATCGAGGTCGTACTCGTAAGGATTGGCGATGGACGCGCGGATCATGATCACTCGGTCGGTTTGTCGAGGTGCAGGGTGATCGAGTTCTCGCCGCCCTTCAGTTCTCGTTTTGCACCTGACGGTCCCTCGATGCCCTTCTTCTTGATGCTCGGCCCGCGGATCGTGAAGAGATACTTTCCTGGAGGAACCTGCCCGCCGGACGCGAGCAGTTCAAAGCTTCCGTCCGCATTCACGACCGCGGTGTAGGCCTTGGCAGCATCGGGCTTGTCGGCGGCGTCGAGCGGCGCGATCTCGACCGAATGGCTGGTCGGCGGGAAGGACTTGGGTTGTCCGCTCTCAAGGATCTGGCCCTTGATTTTGGCCATTTCCGCGCCGCCGCAGCCAGCCGAAGCCAGCAGAGCGACGCCGACGGCAAACAGAAGGCAACGCATGGAATGACTCAGGGAGAGGGTGCCCTTCCGGCGGATCCTTTCGATCCGCCGGAGAGTGATTAGTAATCGTTTCCAAGCGGTTGGCCGTCGTTGCGGCTGTGCAGTTTGAACCACGTCTGCTGAGAAACGGAATTGGCAACAAACCGCACGCTGCCGTCCGCCATGGTGGTCACGACGCCGTTCGTGTGGCGACTCTTGGCAGTCACTTGCCAACTGTTGCAACCGCAGCACCCCATACCGATCGCCGGGTTGTCTTGGCATTGCTGGATGTCGTCCCAACCCGAGTACGAAAGATTGGGAGTCGGAGTGTCGTTGCGCCCGTTGCCGGTCGACAGGCTTGCCCCGGTCATCCCAAGGGCCCACGAGCCGCGAATGTCCTGCGAGTTCCAGCCGATGCGCAGTTCATCGATGAGAATCGTGTTCGCCGTGCCGTCTTCGATCGTGATCAGTTTGGTGCCGGAATTCACCACCATAGGGCCACCGCCCGACCAGCCGGCCGTCCAAGACGGGTAGTATTCCGCCGCGAAGTTCCGGGGGTTGTTGTCGCTCCACCGACCGTTGCTGAGAACGGCCGTACCGACCGCGCCGCCATTCCACTGCATGCCGGGGCCGCCGTTGGCACCGTAGTTACCGCGTGCCCAGAGCCGACCGGCGGCGTTCGACGGTTGATCGGCACCAACATCCGACGGACAGAGGAACGTCTTGATCTTGTTGTTCGAGATGTTGCGCCACGTTTGATCTCCGGCCAAGTAAGTCGGGATGTTGGCGGCGATCTGGTTGTACAGCGCGGATTGCTCGATGTACGGCAGGATGAGCACCGCCCAATTCGGGCCGAAGTTCTGGTTGAAGTCCGAGATGTCCGTCACTTGGCTGTTCATGATCACCGTCGGCGGAAGCAGCGATTGGTTCGCATCCGCAAAGTTGTGGCAGGCGATCGCCAGTTGCTTGCTGTTGTTCATGCAGGTGCTGCGGGCCGCGGCCTCGCGCACTTTCTGGACGGCGGGGAGGAGCAGGCCGATGAGGATCGCGATGATCGCGATCACCACCAGAAGCTCGATCAGCGTGAAGCCGATGCGACGGATGGGGGGACGCATGGGACACCGGGAAGAGGATGATGCACCCGGGCGGGTGCGAATGAGGGCGGCGAGACGCCCTTCAATTAACCCCGGAATTGTAATCGGCTTCCGCCCGCGCCGCCAGAGAGATTATGGAAGCGGAACGTCCTTGAACTCGAACGTCACGTCGTTGGTGACTTGCAGCCATTCGTTGACGATGAGCTTGACCGGCGGGCCGAGTTTCTCCTCTTCGCCGCGGCGATTCTGCTTGTTGAAGGGAATCACCAGTTGCACCGAGAGGCCGTTGTTGTTGTTGATTTGGTTCGGCCCGTAGGTGTTCCACTTCTTGCCGGTTGCGTCCTGCAACTCGATCTTCTGCCAGATCGAATTGCTCCAATTGTAATCGATGTTGTTCTGGTCCTGCACGTCCAGCCGCTTCACCGTGAGAGTCGCGGTGTACTGACCGCCGGCTTCCGTCATCGAGTCGAACACCACTTCCACGTTGCGGCCGCGGATCGTCTTCATCTTGGTCTTCATCGGGTCGGCGATCACGACCTCCGGCACGATCCCGGCGAGAAGTACGATGCCCATCTTGCCCTTGATGGTCTTCAGCGTGGTCGCATCCTTCGAGCCCCGCAGCAGGCTCACGTTTCCATAGGCGTTGTGACCGCGATAGCTGCCTTGGTTGTAGTAACTGGATCGGAACTGGTTCGGATCCTTGGGCGGAACGAGATTGCCGCCCAGTTCGTCGGTCGCGAGCGTGACTTCGGCTGGAAGCGTGCCCAGGATCGGGTTCTTCGGCTCGGAGTGGATCTGGAAGCTGAACCCGATGCTCTCCGAGGACCGTTGCTGGAAGCCTCGCTTGCTGATACCGGACAGTTGCACATTGCGGCTGGAGTTGATGCCGGTGGCCACGAAGCGGAAGGGGCCGGCGTAACAAACGTGCGGGTTGGACACATCCTGATGCGAGTTCACGCGGACGATTTCATCGTCGTAGTCCGCGTACACGCCGAGTCCGGCTTGTTCCGCGATCTTGTCCACGACCTGCCAGAACGGAGCCTTCTCGAACTCGAAGTTGAATTTGGGCTCGGCCGGTGCACCGATGCCGCCGGGGCCGTTGTTCGCGTACTCGATCTTGTAGCCCGTCTGTTTGGTGATCTCGTCGAACGCCGCCTTCGCGGTCTTGTCCTTGAGGTTCATCGTGATCCGTTTGGGCGACACGAGCCGGTCGTAATCCATGCGGCGAACAATCATCGTGAGCCGGCGGCTGATCTCCGGGCTGTCCGTGGACGCGAGCGCGCGACGCAGATCGTGCAGGGACTTCTCGCCTTTCGCCTCCAACGCCTGCCCGGCCTTCTCTCGCTCACGGTAGTTCTCGGAACCGAGCGATTGCACGAGCTTGAGAAGTTCCGGATCGATCGGAGCTTCGGGAACCGTGGCCGTTGCGGCGTCGGGGAGTTTCACTCCCAGCAATCGACGCTCGGCAGCCTCCGATGTGAGGAATCCGGCTCCCAGAACGCCGACGAACGCCCATCCCGCCGCGATTCGCATGATGCCGCTCCCGGGGAAGCTCCGGCTTCGGAGGTTCAAACGGATTTTAGCCTACCAGCGGGCTAAACCGGTCTCAAGGGTGCGGCACCGGTGTTGTTACGGGAAAGCATCGAGAATTGTTCAAGTCTGCATGGGCGGGCGACGGTGACGGTTGCAGCAACTGGGCAATCCCCGGCCCCGTAAGCGGAACCGGGGATGTGGATCGTGTCACTTCTTCCGCACGTCGTAACAGTGGAGGAAGTCTCCTTCGCGAAGATAGAGGCGGCCGTCGCTCACCACGGGATGGGCCCACGACGCTCCATTCAGATCCTTCGGCTTGAACGAGCCGACCTCCTCGTATCCGTCCGGCGATGCCTTCGCAAGCACCGTGACGCCGTTCTGGTAGTGGAAGTAAAGGCGGTTGTCGGCGTAGGTCACGGCCGCGGAGCCGCCGCCGTTGCCTTGGTTCTTGCGTTTCCACATCACCTTGCCGGTCTTCACCTCGGCACAGAACGGGTGGCCGGAATCGTCGTGGTCGCCGTACACGTATTCGCCGACCTTGATCACACCGCCGTGCTTGTTCTTCAGTTCCGGTTCGTAATAGATCTCCTCGGCGGAGAACGTCTTGCCTTCGGCGTTGATCTTGAGCAGGGCCGCACCGCGGCCGCCGTAGCCGATGCTCGAGAACACGTGATCACCGATGACGATCGGCGTGGGCACGTTCGCGGTGTTGCCCTCGTGCCGCTTGTACTGCCAAAGGAGATTGCCCTTCGTGTCCACGCCCACGACGCCGCCGTTGTAGAGTTGCACGTACTGCTTCACCCCCTTGATCGTCTCCACGACGACGGACGAATAACCGGCTTGCGGGCTGCCGCTCTTGATGGGGCACTTCCACACCGTTTCGCCGCTCTTCTTGTTCAGCGCCACGATGGTCGCCTCCGTGCCGCCGGGGGTGACGACGATGTGGTCGCCGTCGATGAGCGGGCTCTCACAGTAGTGCCAGCCGCCCTTTTGGCCCTTGAACTCCTTGATGAAGTGCCGCCGCCACTGCTCCTTGCCGTACTTGTCCACGCAGACGAGGTCGCCCTGCTGGCCGATGACGTAGATGTTTTCGCCATCGACCGTCGGGGTGGAGCCGAGGCTGTCTCCCTGCGGGCCGACCTTGGCGGTCCACACTTGCTTCCCGCCGTCGCGTTCGAGAGCCACGAGGTGCGAATCGCCGTTCTTGTTGCCGACCGTGTAGATGCGGTCGCCGGCGATGCTGACTGAGGAATACCCGCTGCCGAGGCCCTTGATGGACCATTCGAGCGGCGGGCCGTCCTTCGGCCACTCTTGCAGCAGCCCTTTCTCCTTCGAGAGGCCGTCGCGGTTCGGGCCGCGGAACTGGGGCCAATCGTCGGCGGTGAGCGGAGCCGCGGCGAGGGCGGCGAGGAAACTGGCAGCGATCATCCGACGCATGGGCAAAGACTCCGGGTGGGGAGAAAGCACGGAGCGATGGTATCCGGCCAAGAGCGATGTGTCACGAGCGAATGCCGTCGAGGAACGCGGCGACGGACGCGCCGAGCGAATCGAGGTTGTAGCCGCCTTCCTGCACCACGAGCGTCGGCAGGCCGAGCGAGCGCATGCTTCGGCCCATTTCGGCGAAGTATTCCGTGGGCAGCTTCATGCCGCCGATCGGGTCCGATTCATGCGCGTCCGCACCGAACGGCACCACGAGGAACGCGGGGCGGAACTTCGCGATCCTCTCCGAGCCCGCAGCAAGCGCAGGTTCGTATTCGCGCGGTGTGGAGGCCGCAGGAAGCGGCAGGTTCAGATTGAACCCGAATCCGCGCCCCGTGCCGATTTCATCCGCGAAGCCGGAGTAATAAGGGAACAGGTGCAGCGGGTCTCCGTGGAGCGAGACGGTGAGCACGTCGTCGCGATCGAAGAAGAGATGCTGCGTGCCGTTGCCGTGATGCACGTCCAGATCGAGCACGGCGACGGGGCCGAGTTTCGCGAGGCGGTTCGCCGCGAGAGCGGCATTGTTGAAGTAGCTGTATCCGCCGCACCGGGCGTGCTCGGCATGGTGCCCGGGCGGCCGCGTGAGCACGTACAGGGTACGCTCGGCTGCGGCTACGAGAAGATCGGCAGCATGCAGTGCCGCGGCCGCTCCGCCGAGTGCGGCTTCAAAGGTGCCCGCCGTGATCGGCGTGTACGTGTCGAAGCAGTACGTCCCGCGGCGGGTGCGGGGCGAGCATGTTCGCACAGTCGGCCCGTAGGGGAAGACGCTCGGGATCGGGCTTGCGCCTTCCCGCAGATAGGAGACGTAATCCGAATCGTGAAGTGCGAACAGTTCCTCGACGGCGATCGGCGGCGGCTCTTTAAACGTGAATCCGCCCGCGGCATCGAGCGCCCGGCGAATGGCATCGAACCGCGCGGGCACTTCGAACGGCGGCGTGATCGCGCCTTCCTCCACCTCGAGCGGCGGAGCATGAACCGCGTGCCCGGGGTTCCAAATCACTCGCATGCGGTGATCTTATCCAGATTGTCAAACTCTCCGGGTCGTACCGATCATCCGCATCGCCAAACGCTGTTCGGAATCGTACTTCCCCGCTTTTCGCTGCAGGGCCGCACCGCCGACGCCGATGGAAAGAGGGTTCCGCAGACCGTGGCCCGGCTGCGGTCACCGTGAGGGCGGCGGCGTGTCCCGCGAACTGAATGTGCTGGCCCTCTTCAAGGGCGATGAACGGTTCATCTTCGTCTACGACGACGAGAGCCGCGATCCGCTCATCGATGAACTCCGGCACAAAGCCGCGGACCCCGCCGTCGCCCTGAATTGGTTCGATGCCGCGGTGCTCACCGAGCGGGTCCGCCGATCCGCCGCCGAGCCGACCACCGTGGATGTGGAAGAATAATCGCTCGTACATGTCGACCTTCGCGAGTTTGCAACTTGACGCTCGAACAGGGACTGGCCGAGTTCCTCACGCACCTCGGCCTTGAGAAGAACGCGTCCGAGAAGACCGTCAAGTCCTACCGCGAGGACCTGACGCAAGCTCTCGGCTTCGCGCGCGAACGCCTCGGCAAATCGAGTGTCGACCCGCGCGACTGGAACACGCGCCTCCTGCGCTCGTTCGTCTCGTGGCTGCACGAAAAGAGCTACGCCAAAAGCACCATCGCCCGGCGGCTCGCGGCCGTGCGGTCGTTCGGGAAATACCTCTGCCGCGAAGGCGTGCTCACCGTGAACCCGGCCCAAGGGCTCCGCGGCCCGCGGCAGGACAAGATCCTCCCGCACTTCCTGACGGTGGCGGACATCCAGCTGCTCTTGGCGGCGCCGGCGGGTGACGATTGGTCCGGAAAACGCGATCGAGCCATACTCGAAACCCTGTATTCGGCCGGCGTCCGCGTCAGCGAACTGGTCGGCCTGAACCTCGCCGATGCGGACCTGGCCGAGGGCATCGCCACGGTCCGCGGCAAAGGAAAGAAGGAGCGGCTCGCGTTGCTCGGCCCCGCGGCCGTGGCCGCGATCCGCGAGTGGCTCCCGAAACGCGACGCGATTCTCGAACACCTCCGACGCGAATCCGATGCGGTGTTCTTGAACAAGAACGGCGGGCGGCTCACGGTGCGGAGCGTCGGCCGGCTCCTCGAGAAGTATCTGAAGCTCGCGGGGCTCGACCCGCGCACCAGCCCGCACACGCTCCGGCACAGCTTCGCCACACACATGCTGGATGCCGGCGCGGACATCCGCGGCGTCCAGGAACTGCTCGGGCACAAGAGCCTGAACACGACCCAGGTCTACACGCACGTGACGACGCAACGCTTGCAGAGCAGCTACCAGAAGGCGCATCCGCGCGCCTGACGGCGACACTGATTGACTCGCACCCGGGGACGACTTCATGTTCACGCTTCGCTCCGTGCCGTTGTTCATCCTCGCCACGGTGTTCGGCCTGCCGCTGCACGCCGCGGAACCGAAGCCGATCGCGTGGCGGACGGACTACGACGCGGCCCGCAAGGAAGCCATCGAAAAGGGCCTGCCGCTCCTCGTCGTGATCGGCACGGAGAACTGCTACTACTGCCGCAAGCTCGAAGCCGGCCCGTTCCGCGATGAGGCGATCCAGAAGCAGGTCGGCGGCAACTTCGTCGCGTTGAAGGTGGACGCGAACGCCGAGCCGAACCTCGCCCGCGCCCTCAAGGTGCAGGTGTACCCCACGCTCGTGCTCGCTTCGCCGGACGGCAAGATCCACAACTTCATCGAAGGCTATGTGGAATCCGATCGCTTGGCGGAACACATGAAGCGGGCCGTGGCGGCGAGCACGACCGCGGACTGGATGGCCCGCGATTTCAACGAAGCGTCCAAGGCCATCGGCAACGCGGACTACCCGCGGGCCGTGAGCTTGCTCAAGGGTCTGATCCGCGAGGCGGGCGAGAAGCCGGTCGGCATCAAGGCCCGCGAGGTGCTCGACGGGGTGGAGAAACAGGCCGCGGTGAAGCTGAGCCGCGCCCGCGATCTCGAACAGAAGGGCTATGCGCCCGAAGCCGTGGATGCGTTCGCCGATCTGCTCAAGGCCTATGCCGGCACGCAGGCCGCATCCGACGCCGCGAGCGAACTCGCGGGACTCGCCGAGAAGCCCGAAACTCGCGAGAAGCAACGCATCCGCCAGGCCCGCGATGAACTCGCTCTCGCGAAGGAAGAGTTCCGCACCGGTCGGTTCTACGATTGCCTCCAGCACTGCGAGCATCTCTCGCTCGTCTACGCGGATCGGCCGGAAAGCAAGGAGGCGGCGAACATCGCGTCCGAGGTTCGCAACAATCCCGATCGCCTCGCCGCGGCCTGCGAACAGATGAACGACCGCACCGCCGTGATGTACCTCGCGCTCGCGGAGTCGTGGTCCAAGAAGGGGCAGGACAAGGAAGCCGCGGCGTGTCTGGAGAAGGTCGTGAAGCTGGTGCCGGATTCCAAGCACGCGGACAAGGCCCGCACGCATCTCGCGAAGATCGGCGTGAAGAACCCGGCCACCACCACCGGCTTCACCAAGCCGTGATCGGGGCTCGCCGGGGCACTATGCTAACGGGACACGGAGTTACCTCTCCCGGAGTCCCGCAATGTCGCTGCCGCGTCTGGCGTGCCTGCTGCCGTTCCTTGTTGTGCTGCCGTTCTTCTCCCCGACCGCGCTCTCGCAAAAGCCGGGGGATGCGAAAGCGAAGAAGCCTGATCTTCCGCCCAGCAAGCTGCCCCTCGAGTTCATCCAAGGCGAACGCATCGCCCTCCTCGGCAGCAGCACCGCCGAGCGGATGAGCCTGTTCGGCCACTTCGAGACGATGCTGCATCTGCGCTTCCCCGAGAAACAACTCGTGATCCGAAACTTCGGCCGCCCCGCCGAAGCCGTGAACGTGCAGCAACGCTCCGGCGACTACACGAAGATCGACGACCCGCTCGCCAAGTTCAACCCGGACACGTTCCTCTGCTTCTTCGGCTTCAACGAGTCCTTCGCCGGCAAGGACGGCATCGAGAGGTTCAAGGCGGACTACGAGCGATTCATCGACGACTACACGAACCGCTACCCGCGGGATGATGCGAAGTCCAAGCCGCGATTCGTGCTCGTCTCTCCGGTGGCGGCGGAGTCGTCCGGCGATCCGTTGCTTCCCGATGCCAAGACCCGGAACGAGAACTTGAAGCTGTACGCGGATGCGGTGAAGGCCGTGGCGGAGAAGCGGAAACTCGCGTTCGTCGATGTCTTCACTCCGAGCTTGGCCGCCTTCAATGAGAAGCCCGGCCTGCAATTCACCATCAACGGCATCCACCAGAACGAAGCCGGGGACAAGTTCATCGCCGAGACGTTGTTCGTCCCGATGTTCCCGGAAGGGGACCTCGGCAAGCTCGGTACCGCGACCTACGAGAAGGTGCGGGCCGCGGTGATCGACAAGGCGTTCGTTCACCAGCAGGACTACCGCATGGTGAACGGCTGGTACGTGTATGGCGGCCGCCGCACCTTCGACACCGAGACGTTCCCGAAGGAGTACGCGAAGCTGCGGGCGATGGCGGCCGTGCGCGATCACTACGTCTGGGACATCGCCCAAGGCAAGAAGGTCGCGGACAAGCCGGACGACTCCAAGACCGGCGAATTGTTCGTGCCGCCGACTCGCTTCGGCCAGCCGGGGCAAAAATACTCCGAAGCCAACGAACTCCGCTACCTCTCGCCGGAGGAGTTCATCAAGAGTTGCACCGTCGCCCCCGGCATGGAGATCAAGCTGTTCGCGGACGAAACGATGTTCAAGCACGAACTCGCGAAGCCCGTGCAGATGAACTTCGACAATAAGGGCCGTCTGTGGGTGTCGTGCATGCCGAATTACCCGCAGTGGAAGCCGGGCGACCCGCCGCCGAACGACCGGCTGCTCATCCTCGAGGACACGGACGGCGACGGCAAGGCGGACAAGTGCACCACGTTCTACGACAAGCTGCACTGCCCCACCGGGTTCGAGTTCTGGAACGGCGGGGTGCTCGTCATGAGCCAGCCGAAGATCTTGTTCCTCAAGGACACGGACGGCGACGACAAGGCGGACATCGTTGAAACTTGGTTCGATGGTTGGGCCACGGACGACACGCACCACCGCGGCGGGTGGGAGTGGAGCCCGGACGGCCGGCTGCACCTGCTTGAAGGCATTGCGACCAGCACGACGCTCGAAACGCCGTGGGGCCCGCACCGCAGCCAGGGGGCCGGCGGCGCGTACCAGATCGATCCGCGCACGCTCAAGGTGAACCAGTTCTCTCTGCCCGGCATGTACAACATGTGGTGCTACCACTTCGACGAATGGGGCCAGGGCTTCGTCGGCGACGGCACCACGCCGAACCAAGCGTGGGACGTGCCGCTCTCCGGCAAGCAGTTCAGCGGCCGCAAGGGGCTCAACTTCCTCTTCAGCGGCAAGGGCGAACGCCCGAACATCGGCAGCGAACGGCTCATCTCCCGGAACCTTCCGGACGAAGTTCAGGGCCAGTTCGTCTACGCCTCCGTGATCACGATGAACGGACTGCCGCGGTTCACCCTCCACGACGACGGCGCGGGGTTCAAAGGCGAACGCATCATGAAGGGCAATCAGCCCGACGACTTGATTCGTTCCACGGACAAGCACTTCCGCCCGGCCGATCCGCAGATCGGCCCGGACGGAGCGCTCTGGTTCGGCGACTGGGCCAACGCCCTCATCGGCCACATGCAATACTCGCAGCGCGACCCGAACCGCGACCACGTCCACGGCCGCGTATATCGCCTCGTCGGCAAGGACAAGCCGCTCGTGAAGCCCGTCCCGCAGTTCGGCAAGAGCATCCCGGAATTGCTCGATCAATTGAAGGAGTACGAATGGCGGACTCGTTACCGCGCCCGTCGTGAACTGCACGACCGCCCGGCCAAGGACGTGCTGGCAGCCGTGGCGAAGTGGGCGGCATCGCTTACGAACCGCGACGAACCCGAGACCGCCCGGCTGCTGTGCGAAGCACTGTGGCTCCAGCAAAGCTTCCACGCCGTGGATGCGAAGTTGCTCGAACAGGTTCTCGGCTCGAAGATTCCGCAAGCCCGTGCCGCCGCGGTCCATGTGGCCGCCGAGGAACGCGAGCGGCTGCCGAACGCCTTCGAAGTACCTGAAGAAGGCCGCCACCGATGAGCATCCCCGCGTCCGCACCGAGGCGCGCTCCGCGGGCTGAGCTTCTACGGCACGCCGGAGATCGGCCGCGGCCATGATCGAAGCGGCGAAGCTGCCCTGGACTACTGGACGAAGTACACGTTGGAGGCCTCGCTCGGCGCGAACGAAGAAGCGTGGCGGCCCGCGTTCCTCGCCGGCAAGCTGCCCAAGACACCGGCCGACGCGGTGATGACCAGCGTGCTCACGTCGTCGAAGGCCGGTGCGGCCGCGACCCCGCACCTCCGCCTGCTCCTGAGTTCCGATCCGCAATCCGCCGAGACCAAGCAGAAGGTGATGGGCGAACTTGCGAAGCTCGGCGGCAACGTGAACAACGGCCGGGCCGTGTTCGTCCGCAGTTGCACCGCCTGCCACAAGGTCGGAAATGGCGAAGGCGCGGATTACGGCCCGAACCTCAAGGAGGTCGCCACCCGCTCCAAGAGCAAGGTGAAGATCATCGAGTCCATCATCGACCCGAACGCGGACGTGGAGCCGAAGTATGCCTCCACCCGCATCGTGACGCTCGACGGCAAGACGATCACCGGCCTCGTGGTCGCCGAAACGAAGAAAGACGTCACCATCTTCGACGGCAAGGACAGGAAGTTGATCGCGCTGGACAACATCGAGACCCGCGCCGTGCTGAAGCAATCCAGCATGCCCGAGGGGCAGGCCGCGGCCATGGCTCCCGCCGAGTTCCTGGACTTGGTGGAATACCTGTGGAGCTTGAAGTGACCGCGATCGATGCCGACGCACTGCCGTGGGAGGAGCGGTTCAACGAGAAGTTGGGCCGCAGCCTCTTTCGCAAGAACCTAATCACCGATCCGGACACGGGCATGGAGGTGCGGCTCGTCCGCTATCCGGCGGGCGTGATCAACGTGCGGCACACACACCCTTGCGCCCACGGCATGTACGTGCTCGAGGGCGTACTCGCCACCCACGCGGGAACTTACGGACCGGGTTGCTTCGTGTGGTTTCCCGAAGGGGAAATGATGGAGCACGGTGCCACCGCCGAGGGTGATGTCACCGTACTCTTCATCACGAACAAGCCGTTTGAGATACACTACATCGATTGATCCGCTTCACCGGGATTGAATGATGTCCACCCAAGCCACGCCGCCGCCCGCGGCGCCGAAGCGCACCGCGATGTGGAAGAAACTGCTGCTCCTCTTCGCGCTGATGGTCGTCGCGTTCCTCGCCCTCGTCATGACGCAGCCGAACGAGTTCCGCGTGTCCCGCGCGGCGACGATGGCGGCCCCGCCCGCGGCCGTGTTCGATCAGGTGAATGACTTCCACAAGTGGAAGGACTGGTCGCCGTGGGAGAAGCTCGACCCGAACATGAAGCGGACGATCGAGGGGCCGCCCGCCGGCAAAGGCGCGAGCTACGCGTGGAACGGCAACGACGACGCCGGCGAAGGCAAGATGACGATCCTCGAAAGCGTGCCGAACGAGAAGATCGCGATCAAGCTCGAGTTCATCCGCCCGTTCCCGTCCGAAGCAGTGATCGAGTTCGCGTTCAAGCCGGAGAGCGGCGGCACGGCCGCGACGTGGACGATGTCCGGCAAGAACAACTTCCTCTCGAAAGCGATGTGCCTCTTCATGAACATGGACTCGATGATCGGTCCGGACTTCGAAAAGGGGCTCGCATCCATCAAGGGGATCGTGGAAAAGAAGTGATGGCGAACCGCCGCACCGATCTGGTGCGGCCTGTTGCCGACGTGACGAAGTGAACTACTCCCGCGGTTCCACTTTCCAGAACAGCGGGGTGGTGCGGCCGACGGCGCGAAACGCTTCCATCACGTCCCTCGCTTCCTCGGGCAGGAGCGGCATCACACTGCGGGCGGTCGCCAAGGCTTGTTCCAGTTTCGGGCGGTTCGGGAACTTCACCTTGTCCGCCTGCAACCCCGTGAGCGTGATCACCGCGCCGCGGGGGCCGATGTTCGCGTTCAGGTTCTTCTTGAAGCCCGGCAACTGGTTTGCGACCACGAACGCAATCAGTTCCAGTGTCGCGGCCGTTTTATCGTCCGGGTCGGCTTCCTTCTTGTCTTTCGCGAACTTGCGAAGAGTTGCGGCCACATCCTTTTCATCGGTGCCGTTCAGGGAGTCGCGGAGAAGCTCGGCCGTCTCGCGATTCAGGCTCACGGTGTAGCCGCCCTTGATGGCTGCGACGGAGACGGGCGGCGCGGGCTCGTGCGGCGGCGGCGCCACCGGCAACTCGTCGGCCCGCGCGGGGGAAGTGAACAACACCGCCGCCAAGATCCACTTCGCGTTCATGGTCGCCTCCTGGACTCGTGCCCGCATTGTAGTCATTCTTCCGTCAAGCGCTTCCGCCGCAACATGTGGTGGTAGTGCTGGGCGAAGCGGTGCGATTCGTCCCGCACATACTGCAGCAACCGCAGCCAGCGGCCGAGCGCCGGCTCAGTTTGATGCTCTGCTCTCGCCGGGCCGGAAGATTTCCTCTTCCTGCTTCGCCAGCGAGATCACGCACGGCGGGCGCTCGATGCCCAAGCTCTTGAACGCGGACATTGCGGCGTTCAATCCGCCCCTTGCCGCCGTCGATCAGCAGCACATCCGGAAACACGGTCTTCTTCCCGCAGCCGCCGGAGGCGGTGGCCTACCTACCGCGCATCACCTGAAGTCGTCCACGCCCTGCACCGTCTTGATCTTGAAGCGGCGGTACCCCGGCTTGAACGCAGGTCAGTCCAAGAACGACACCAGCGACGCCACCGTGTCCGTGCCGCTGATATGGGCGATGTCCATGCCCGACGCGCGCGGCATGCCCTCTCCGGGCCGAGCACTTGCTGCAATCCCCGAGGCCTTCTTCGGATCGATGGGAACACCTCGGCCATGTCGCGGTCCGCGTCGCCGCGGAGGTCGAGGTTCTGGAGTGCTGCGATTTCGTCCCGCAACCGCCGGGCCTTCGAAGTTCAAATCCGCGCCCGCCGCGAGCATCTCCTTCTCCATGCGGCGGATCAGTTTCGATTTCTTCCCTTCCAGGATGAACACGAGCTTCTTGACCTTGTTTGCGGTACTCGTCACGGCTCACGCGGAAGTTGCACGCGGTGCAGCGGCGGACGCTGTGCAGCAGGCACGGGCGAACCACTTCCACCGTTTGTCGTCGCTCTTGATGTCCAGGGCAGGTGCGGAACTGGAAGATGCGTTGACGTTGTCCAGGCTGCAGGCTCTCGTGGCGTGAACGGGTCGTACAGCCGCACGCCGCGCCGCCGCGGCGTGCGTGGTGATCTTCGACGCGCGGGAACTCCTCCCGCGTGCGGATTTGCATAGGGAAATGTTTTGTCATCCTTCAGGCTCTTGTTGAATTGCGGCCGCAGATCCTTGATCATGCGGGCTTGACGAGCATGGACGCGATCGGATCGTCGGTCTCGATGAAGTCGATGTCGCGACGAGGCCATCTGTCCTTGATTACTACGAGGTCGTTCACCGCGTCCTTGTGGAAGTAGCTGCCGGCCCGCGAGCGGAGATTCTTCGCCTTGCTCGATGGTCGACCTTTCCTTCGGCGTCCTTCATGAGGCAGCCATGCACGCCGGTGCCGAAGGTACGAACCCCGCGGCGGGCGGAACGGATTCGGGTGCGGGTTCGTCGGCCATGACGTTCGTGATTCCTGATTCGGCACTCGGCATTGTACCGCGAGGCCGTTACTGAATAGGACAGCAGTCTCGTGAGGCCGATTGGTCCTCTTGAAGGAGCCCGCCCCCATGCCCGAAACCAAATCCCCACGAACGACTCGGCGGCGTGTACGCCATCGCCGCGGTGGTGGACGCGTTGATCGACCGCGTGATGGACGACCCGCGGCTCAACGCCAACCCGTTGGTGGACGACGGCACCACAAGGTGCCGAAGGCGTTCAAGGCGGCCTCGTCACGGAGCAGGTCTGTGCGGCGAGCGGCCCGCAACGCTACACCGCGCTCGCCTCCTATCGACCTGCACGCACCTCAAGATCTACGAAGCCCGAATGGAACGCGTTCATCGATGATGTGAAGATCACGCTCGCGTCCTTCGGCGTGCCCGCGACAGAAACCGCGGAACTCCTCGCGATCATCGACAGCACCTACCCCGACATTGTGAGGTAGGGCACTTCCGTATACTACTTCGCGATGGAAACGCAGTCGATCGTGGTCCGGCGGCCGCGCGAGCAACTGCAACCTCCAAAACGTTCATCTCGATCCCCGCAACGCACTGGATCTGCTTCACCGGCGTGTCCGGCCCGGCAAGAGTTCGCTTTGCGTTCGACACCATCTACGCGGAAGGCCAAGGCCGCTACGTTCGAGTCGTTGCCCAGCTACGCCTGCCAGTTCCTCGGCCAGCGCCTCCCGAAGCCGGACGTGGACTATATCGGCGGCCTTTCGCCGGCCGTGTCCATCCAACAGAAGACGGCCGGACGCAATCCGCGCACGGTCGGCACCATCACCGAGGTCGCGGATTATTCCGCGTGCTGTACGCCCGGCTCGGCGAAGCCACTGCCCGAAGTGCGCAGGTCCTCCGATCACGGCCCAGACGAACAGATCATCGGCTCTATCCTCGCATTGCCGGAGGGCACGCGATTCTGCTGCTCGCCCCGGTCGTTCGCGGACAGAAGGGCGAGTTCAAGGACTTCTTCGCAGATCACGATCAGCCGCGGCTACGTCCGCCCGCGTCGATGGCCAGATCGAAACTGGACGACGACCTCCGCCTCGACAGTTGCATCAAGGCGACATCGTCATCGACAGATTGAAGGCGGACGAAGAGGCCTGCGTCGCCGAAAGCGTGAACATGCTCGCCTTGGTGGAGGGCAACCTGGTTCGCCAGCGTCGAGACCGACGAGGTGAGGCCGGCGTGCCGGCCGTTCGAGAGCGAGCGAAGAAACAGCCGACTCACGCCCCCGCTTCGCCACGGACCTGCTCCTCTCCGCACACTACGCATGCACGAAGTGCGACATCAGCTACGAGCTGCCGAGCCTGCAGTTGTTCAGCTTCAATCCCTCGCCGCACGGGATGTGCTCGATTGCGACGGCCTCGGCAACTGTGTTCACGTTCGATCCCGATCTCATCGTGCCCGACCCGAACCTGAGCTTTCCACGACGCGATCCCGCTCGTCGGCCCTTTCAAGAGCATGGGCAAATGGCGAAGGACTTCGAGGGCGTGGCGAAGACGTCGACATCGACCTCAAGAAACCGTGGAGGAAACTGCCTGCCGAGAAACGCGAACTCCTGCTTCAGGGAAGCGGAGACACGCACATCGTGCGGGGAATGGAAGCAGCGCCGCGGCACATGGAAGCACGGAGCAAGTATCGTGCTGCAACTGCTCGCAGTTCAAGAAGACGGCGGCCGGGCTCCGCGGCGAATGCAGCTTGAAGTACATGCGCGTGGTGAAGTGCCCCGCGTGCAATGGGCGCGCCCAACCCAGGCCCGCTCCGTGAAGGTGGGTTCGAAAACGCTGGTCGAACTCGGCCGCACTCCCATCGGCAACTGGTTCCGTGGTTCGACGGGTATCGCACCGAGGTGGCCTCGCACCATCGCCGGCGAATTGCTCAAGGAGATCCGTGCCCGGCCTCGGCTTCCTTCGAATGGGATTGCATTGGCCTCACTGACCGTTCCGCCCCGACCCTCTCCGGCGGCGAAGCCCAGCCGCATCCGTCTCGCCGGGCAGATCGGCAAGGCGCCTCGTCGGCGTGCTGCGCTGCTCGATGAACCGAGCATCGCCTGCACCCGCGCGACAACGCACGAGGTTGCTCAGCCTGAACGCCTTCGCCGCGACATGGGCAATACCGTGCTCGGTGGAGCACGACGAAGAGACGATGGGCTGCGGATTGACCTCGCCGATTTCCGGCCCTGGCCCGGCGTGCGCGGGGGCAATGTCGCCGCCGGCCTGCCCAGCGAAGTGCTCGGCAACGAGAAGAGCTCACGGCGCAGTACCTGAGCGGAGCGAAGGAAGTCGCGATTCCCGCGGCGGCGGCCGATCGCCAAGGATCGTGTGCTGCGGATCGTCGGCGAAGCAGAACAACCTGAAGAACGTGACCGTGGACATCCTGCCCGGCGTGTTCGCTTGCGTCACCGGCGTGAGCGGCTCGGGGAAGAGTTCGCTACAGTAAACGACATTCTATGAAGGACTCGCCGCTGCGGAAGGCTGAGCGCGGCGGGCGTCCGCCTGCCGCCGGAAGACGATGAGGAAGACGACACACCGCACACCATCGGCGCACACGAACGCATCGAAGGCACCGGGAGCACATCGACAAGGTGATCGACATCGATCAGGCACCGACCTGCGCCTGTACGCCGCCGCAGGAACTCCCGCGACTTACATCAAACTGTGGGACGAGATTCGTTCGCTGTACGCCGCGAGATGGCCTACGCCAGTGCGCGGCTACTTCATCCCGGCCAAGCCTTCAACAAGCCCGGGCGGCCGCTGCGAAGGCCAGGCGAAGGCAACGGCGAACAAGCTCGAAATGGACTTCGTCGCAAGGGTCACATGCCCGGCGTGCGAGGGCTGCCGCTTCAACCGCGAAACGCTTCAAGTCAAGTACCGCGGCAGAGCATTCAGGACGTGCTCGAAATGGAAGGCCGAGCGCGGTTCATCGAGCACATCCCTGCTGGGCCTGGGCCATGGTGCAGACGCTGCACGTGATGTCGGCCCCTGATTACATCAAACTGGGGCATTCTCGCCCGTCGCCTCCGCGGCGAAGCCCAGCCGCATCAAACTGGCGAAGGAACTCGTCCGCCGCAGCACCCGGCAAGACGCTGTACATTCTCGACGAACCGACGACCGGCTTGCACTTCGAAGACGTCCGCAAGCTGCTCGGTGCTGCACAATTTCGCCGAGCAGGGGGAACACGGTGCTCGTGATCGAGCACAACTCGACGTGATCAAGACGGCGGATTGTCTCGGCCCTCGAGGGCGGCGGCCCTTCCGGTGGCGGCGAGATCGTCGCCATCACCGGCACCCCGGAGCAGATCGCGAAAGTGAAGCGATCCTTCACCGGCCAGCGCCTTCAATCCTCCATGCTTCGGTGCCAGCGGCCGCCGGGGTGGGCACGCACCAAAGGAAATACGAATACCAGACGCATCCTCGGAAATCGTGCGATCGCGCCAGCCAGCACAACCTCAAGCACGTCTCGCGACGCGGCTGCCGCGACAGCATGAACGTGTTCTGCGGGCCGAGCGGTTCCGGCAAATCGTCCTGGCTTTGGACACGATTTACGCCGAAGGCCAGCGCCGCTACGTGGAATCGTTTTCGAGTTATGCCCGGCAATTCTCGGGCAGGTGCAGCTGCGGGTCTATATCGCCGGGCTTGGCCTCTCGCGATCGCCATCGAACAGAAGACCACTTCCAAGAGCCTGCGCCACGGTCGGCACCATCACCGAGATTTATGACTACCTCCGCATCCTGCACGGCGGCTCGGTCAGCGGCACTGCCCGAGTTGCGCTTCGCCAGGCGGTCGGCACGCAGACCTCCGACGAGATCGACAAGGTTTCACTGCCCGGAAGGCACGAAGCTCTACATCATGGCCCCGCTCGAACGGAAGGGGCAGGAGAAATACGAGACGCTGTGGAGGAGATTCGCCGGGCCGGGTCGCGGATGCGCGCGGACCGCAAGAGCTACGGCATCGACGAGCCGCCGAGCATCGACCACCGTCAAGCACAAGGTGGAGGTGGTGATCGACCGCAACGTGGTGAAGCTGCGAGCCGCCTGGCGGAAGCCGTGGAACAGGCATTATTTCGGCCGCGGCGTGATGCACACGCTCTACGTGGACGCGGTGGACAAGGACGAAACCAAATGGAGGTCGAGGTCTATTCGCAGCGACGGGCGCGACAAGTGCAACCTCAGCTTCGAGCCACTGAACCTGCACCACTGGCCTGTTCAACTCACCGCTCGGTTAAGTTCGACGCGAGGCCTGGAGTGCAGAACGGGGCCAACGCCAACGGCTGCTTCGGTGACCGCGCTGTCACCTGGCGAAGGCGCCGTGACTCGAGCCTGGAGGCGGGCTCGCCGTGGTTGCCTTTCGCGGAAGCGATCGCGGCCCACGCCGGGGTTCGACCTCGACACCCTGTACGAGAGATACGGCCCAGACCCGCCATTTTGCACGGCACAGGCGAAGCGTGGTTTCCATTGATCATCGCGGATTTCGGAATGCATCGAAGAAACCAGCCGCGGCTCCGATTCCGCAATCCGCAATCCGCAATCCGCAATCCACAAATTCAATACAAGGTCGAGACTTCGCGGTGGACGAAGCCCGCGCACATCCTTCGTCTATCGGCAGCGCCCGAACATCTCGTGGACGAGGTGCCGTTCCACCTATGCCGGTCGCGGCTACATCCGATTCCTGCTCTTCGGCCTGCTTCGCGAAGTTCACGGTGAACTCACCGCCAAGCCGCCTCGGCGTCCTCCCGCTTCTTCGAGAAACCTCGACGGAAGCCGCGACCGTGCAGGTCGTGGGTGAAGTGCGTTCGAGAAACGTGAACCGAACGCGGTTCCTCGTCGATGTCGGCCTCGATTATCTTTTCGCCGGCCGCTCCGGCCCCACGCCCGGGGCGGCGAAGCAAGCGCATCCGCCTTCGCGCCGATCGGCAGCGGGTCACCGGCGTGCTCTACGTGCTGGACGAACCGACGATCGGGCCTCCACCCCGCGACAACGAACGCCTCGAGGGCACTCAAGAATCTCCGCGATCTCGGCAACACGCTCGCCTGGAACACGACCGCGAAGTGATCGCCGCCGCGGATTACCTCCTGGACTTCGGCCCTGGCGCGCGATGATCAGGGCGGCGAGATCACCGCCGGCACACCGAAGCAGATCGTGAAGGCCAAGGACTCGCTCACCGGCAAGTACCTGAGCGGCAAGCTTTCGGCGATCCCGGTGCCGATGAACTGAAGAAACCCTCTCCAACCTCCCCGAAGTGGGAACGCCGCTTCGCGGTGGAACCGGGAAAAAGAAGGCGGTGTTCGATTTCCCCTCCGCGCTTCGGGAGGGGCCGGGGAGGGGTTCCGGGCAGTCGGAAAATCACCATCATCGGCGACAGCACAACCTCCGCAATGTGGATGTCGAGCTCCGCCTGGCTGCTTCATCGCGGTCACCGAGGAGCGGATCCGGCAAGTCGTCGCTGGTGAACGAGGCTGTACAACATGCGCTGGCCCCGCAAGCTGCACCGCGCCCGCATCAGCCGGAGCGGCCCACGACGAAACCTGCGGCCTCGAACACATCGACAAGATCATCAACGTCGATCAGGATCCGATCGGCAACTTCCGCTGTCGAGCAACCCCGCCACGCATACCTGTTGCCCGATCTGATCCGCGAACTGTTCGCCCGGCTGCCGGAATCGAAAGTCCGCGGTTACCACCAGCGCCGCTTCAGCTTCAACCAGAAGGGCGGCCGCTGCGAAGCCTGCGAAGGCATGGGCCAGAAGAAAATCGAGATGCACTTCCTCCCGATGTGTGGGTCGAGGCGGACACCTGCCGCGGCCGCGCTCAACCCCGAAACGCTCGCCGAAGTACCACGACAAGAGCATCGCCGATGTGCTGACCATGCGCGTGAGCGAAGCACTGGAGCTGTTCGGCAACGTCACGAAGATCCGCACCATCCTGCAGACGCTGGACGACGTCGGGCTTGGGTACATGTCGTTGAGCGCGCCGACGATGTCCGGCGGCGAAGCCCAGCCGCGTGAAACTCGCCGCGGAACTCGCCCGCCCCAGCACCGGCAAGACGCGACTTGGACGAACTCCACGACCGGCTTGCACTTCGACGACATCCGCAAGCTGCTGATCGGGCTGCATCGCCTGGGTCGATCTCGGCAACACGGTCATCGTCGTCGAGCACAACCTGGACGTGATCAAGACCGCGGACTACATGATCGACCCGCCGAGGCCGGCATCCGCGGCGGGCAAATCGTGGCGAAGGGCACGCCCGAGCAGGTCAGGAGCAATTCGACGCCGGCGTTCGACGCAGACCGGCCGCATCTTGAAGGGCGTTTGAAGCCGGTCCGTATGCCGAGCCAGCGAAGTGTTCGACCTGAAGAAGGCGCTTCGAAGGCGATCTCGAAATCGCCGATGTGGGCAAGGATCAAAAGCTGCCGTGGAGGCGGACGGCCCGAAGTGCACGCGCGAAGGATCGCATCACCACCACCGGAAAGCCGATGAAACCGAAGGCCGCGCTGCTCTTCGTCGTGGACCGTTCTCGAGGACTCGAGCACGTGGTCGTGGAGATCGCCGCGGCGAAGAAGAGCGACGGCGCTGGTTCCTGCACCCTGATCACCGGGCATGAAGCATACGTGAAGTTCACGTTCCGCCTGCCGGGCCGTGCGTTCAAGGAAGACGTGCTCGCCTCGCAGTTGAAGCTGAAGCCGTCGGACACGCCGGGGTCATGCGTGATGCGAACCGCGTCGAGGTCGCGAACTATCCCGGCGGCCAGCAGGTCAATCACGGCCTGGCCAAGCTCGCGGAGATCGACACGCCGGAGTTCCGCGTTCCTGAAGCGGGCGGTCGAAACGTTCCTCGGCGGGTTGAGAACAAGGGTGCCGGCGTGGAAGCCGCGATGCCGTGGAAGAAGGACGGCGAGAAGTGGCACCTCTCGGAGAAGGGCTTCCCGCTCGGCCGCAAGCTGCGTTGGGATCGCAGCGTGCTGCCGCGCCTGCTCGCCGTGCTGAAGGACGTGGACGATTCGCTCGAGTACAAGTGGGACGTGCGCGACGCGATCACGATCCGTCCCGCGGGGTCGAGCCGCTTCTGGTGCCGGATCAAGACGAAGGAATCGGACGCGCTCGAGGCGTGGTTCATCGGCACCCGCGGCCAGATCAACCTGGCGTCCGTGGAGGGCCTCGGCCGCGACCCGGTGTTGGAGGGCGATCGGAATGATGGGAGTGAGGTGCTGAAGCTGCGTTTCCTGGCTATGGACCAGCTTCAACCCGCGAAGCTGAAGGACGTGTTGAAGGCGCACTTGAAGGCGTTCGTGGCGCAGTTCCAAGGGTGAAGCCATGACCGAAGCGGGGAGGGTCGAAAGATGACCGAATCGGAATGGCTTTTGGCAACTCCGCCGTTGATGATGCATCACATCAAACAAGTCTGCCCCGCTTCAATACGCACGCTGCGGTTGTTGGCGGTGGCTTGGACTCGCTATCTAGAGACGCTTTCGGACTATGCTGATTCCAAGCACGTATCCCACTTGGGTGAAGAAGTTGTTGAGGGCCGTCAGTCACTTGACGATCTGTGGGAAGACAGTGTGAGAGGGTGGGGTTTTGAAGGAGACTGGAGCATCGCCAATTGTGTACTGGCGGCGAATGACGGTCTGGATAATGCGATACGAACCTCCATGCACCTCTC
This sequence comes from Gemmataceae bacterium, assembly GCA_046350135.1. Lineage (GTDB taxonomy): Bacteria > Planctomycetota > Planctomycetia > Gemmatales > Gemmataceae > Urbifossiella. The sequence goes on along the minus strand of JAXMBB010000003.1, from coordinate 234,587 downwards.
CGAAGACCGCGGTCAGAAGGCTGGATTGGATGTCTCCGAGCGGCCAGTAGTTGCTCGTTTGCTCATCCAATGCGTGCTCGGTAATCCGTTCCGTTCAGTCGAGTTCTCGCCGGATTGGCTTACTTCCACAGTCGTCACCATCGCCAGGACCATGTACGATTCGCGATACTACTCACCGATGCTCCTCCTAGCCGATGCACTTCAAGATGCCGGGTGCGAGAACGAGGACATCCTGAACCACTGTCGCTCCGGCGGGCCTCACGTCCGGGGTTGCTGGGTCGTGGACCTGATTCTCGGCAAGGAATGATTGCTGTGGTCGTTCCTCGCTGATACTGTGGCGAAGAAGGAGTACAAGTATGTCCCCGACAATGGAAGAACTCGGCATCGACCGGCTGAGCCGGGAGGATCGCCTCCTCCTGGCCCACGAGATCCTCGAAAGCGTGGTGGACGAGGAACCGGGCAGCACACTGACACCGGAGAAGCGTGCGGAACTGCGCCGGCGGATGCAGGACCATCTGGAAAACCCGGATGATGTCGTGCCGTGGGAGGAAGTGAAAGCGGAACTCGTCGCGAAGTATGGGTCATGAGCCGCGACGTCGTCTTACGCCGAATTGCAAGGACGGAACTCGATCACGCATGCGCATGGTATGAGGATCGTCGCGAAGGACTCGGTGTCCGGTTCCGAGTCCGCGTTGAACGAACTCTGGACCAAATCGCTGCAAATCCGCTCCACTATGCCGAAGTCGAAGAGGGGATCCGCGAGGCACGAGTGCCCCGCTTTCCCTACTGCATCTACTTTGCAGTCGAAAGCGACCGCATCGTGGTCTACTCGGTCTTTCACACTTCGCGCGATCCGGAAACATGGAGGTCCAGAATCTGAATCCTGAACCACTGCCGCTCCGGCGGGCCGCATGTCCGGGGTTGCTGGGTCGTGGGCCTGATTCTCGGCAAGGAATGATTCGATCCTGGGACCGCGGGGGTCCCGCCCGCGCTCCGAAAAATAATGGATTGCATGGACTGCCGGGGCCTCTTTGAATCATCCCTTCGGGTACACGCTCACCTCGGACCCGGCCGCGAATACGACGCTGGTCGGTTCCACGCCGTTCATGCACTCCCATTCCGGCCCGTACAGCACGGCCCAATCCACGTCCGCACGGAACTCCTTCACGGGGAATACGTCCCACTCCGGGTGGTTCACCTCGTATCGCACCAACTTCCCGCGGCGACTCACGCCGTAGCCCCAACTGTGTTCCTTGAACCAATGCTCGACGCTGTCCGCGGGCGGCCGCACGGCCGGCTTCGTTCCCGTGGCCCGCAGCGAGTGCCGCCGGCCGCCCCACTCCACGGCGTATTCCGCGGTCACGTCGTCCGAATCGTGCGTCACGTTCATGGTCATGCGGGCCGCGCGGTACGGCTCGTTGTAAATCCACCGCGCGATCCAAGCGATGAGCCGGCGCGGCACGAACTCGCGCACGAAGGACACGCCGCGGCGATCGCCTTCGGTCACATAGAAGCGGAGGTTCCACTCCGGGAAGTCGCGATAGCCGGGCCAGCCAATGCCGAGCACGCGCGTGTTCAGGAACTGGAAGCCGACGAGGCTGGCCTGGCACCGGCCGTCGCGGCGGTCGAGTTCCGCACCCGGCGGCAGGCGGTGCCGCAGCAGGTCTTCCGGCACCGCGTAGTTGGCGAGAATCAGGTGCCGCCACTCCGCGGTGAGGAACTTGCGCCGTGCCATGTGAACGTCTCCGTCTCGAATTCATGACCGTGCGGCGGGCGAATCGGGTAGTATGTCTCCCATCACCATGGAGCGCCCGCCATGTCCGCATTCCTTCCGCTGCAAGATCCCGACCACCCCGCCCGCGAAATCTTCCTTCGCGCGGCGCGGGAGGAGTACCGGTACAACTACACGCACGTCTCGCCGCTCGCCATCCTGGACCGCGTGCCGTTCAAGGACGAGTTCTCGGTGGGCTGGCTCATGGACATGGCGAAGCGGGTGGCGGTCGTATTCGCCAACCGCGCCGAGTTGGAACTGCACGACGAACTCAAGGCGTTGCATCATGGCATCCGCGGCCTGCTTGGGAGGTTGGTCTCGGACGCCGAGGCGGCCGTGCGCGGGCTCAAACGGATGGTGGGCGACGCACTCCGGTTCGACGGCCGGATTACGGCGCATCCGACTCCGCCGCGCCAACTCGAAGACTATGCCGAACTCTTCCGCGCGATCGGCCTGCCGCCCGTGGCGAAGGACTACGCTCAAGACGATTGCTTCGCCGGAATGCGGGTCGCGGGGCCGAACCCGGTGATGCTGAAGCGGCTCGCCGCCCGCGACCCGCGTTTCCCGCTCGCCGATGCGGACTTCCTCGACGGCGACTCGTTCGATGCGGCGCTGGCCGAGGGGCGGCTCTATCTCGCGGACTACGCCGTACTGCAGAACGTGGAATGCGGCGACTTCCCGCACGGCCGCAAATACCTCGAAGCCCCGCTCGCTCTTTTCGTGGTGAACAAGGCCACGAAGCGGCTCGCACCGGTCGCGATCCAGTGCCGGCAGCAACCGGGGTCGAACAATCCGATCTTCACGCCGAAGGACGGCTGGAACTGGCTCATCGCCAAGACCATCGTGGAGATCGCGGACGGAAACGTGCATGAAGCCGCGACGCACCTCGGCCGCACGCATTTGCTCATGGAACCGTTTGCGATCAGCACGTTCCGCCAACTCGCCCCGAATCATCCGCTCGCACTCCTGCTCGGGCCGCACTTCCAAGGCCAGTTCGCGATCAACGATGCGGCTTGGCGCAGTCTCATCGCGGACAAGGGCGGCGTGGACAAGCTCATGGGCGGGAACATCCGCAGTTCGCGTCTGCTTGCCGGCACGGCCGTGTGCCAAGCGAAGGTGCAGGAACTCTACCTGCCGAAGACGTTGGCCGATCGCGGCGTGAACGACCGCGAGACGCTGCCGGATTATCCCTATCGCGACGATACCGAACTCTACTACGCCGCGATCCAGGAGTGGGTCGCGGCGTACCTCGCGCTCTACTACACTCAACCGTCCGATCTGTTCTCGGACAACGAACTGCACGCATGGGTGGCCGAGATCGCTTCGACAGAAGGCGGCCGCATCGCGGGGCTGCCGAACGAGGGTGCCATTCACAATCTGGCGGAACTGACGGACCTCGTGACGTTCGTGATCTTCACGTGCAGCGTGCAACACGCGGCCGTGAACTTCCCGCAGTACGACTTGATGAGTTACGCGCCGATGATGCCCCTCGCGTCCTACCGCCCCGCCCCGGCCAGCAAGGCGCCCGCCACCCAGGACGATTACTTGGCCATGCTGCCCCCGATGGACATGGCCGAGCTTCAGATGGAACTCGGTTACCTGCTCGGCACGCTGCACTACACGCAACTCGGGCAGTACGAGTCGGATCACTTCCGGGATCCGCGCGTGGCCCCTCTGCTGGAAGCGTTTCAGCAGCGGCTCGGAGCCGTGAATGCGACGATCGCGGAGCGCAATCTCACGCGTCGCCGCTACGAGACGCTCGCCGCCGCGGGCATTCCGCAAAGCATCAACGTGTGACGAGGCCGACCATGTCCCTGTTTGAACTCACGCATTCGGAAACGATGGCCCGGTTCGCGGGGATTCCGGGGCCGCCTCCGAGCCTGCCGCTGGGCAACGCGGCGGAACTGCTGGAACGCTGGCCGTGGGAAGTCGCCGCCGACTGGGGCCGGCTTTACGGAGGCATGGCGCTCGCGTGGCTCGGCGGCACCCCCGCCATCGTCCTCAACGATCCGGATCTCATTGGCTGCGTGCTCGATTCCGAATCCGCGAACTACTACAAGGGCGACCCGCACGACGCGGTCGCGCCCGTCATCACGCCCGACGAACTGTTCATCTCGAACGGCGAACAGTGGAAGAGCCTGCGTTCGACGAGCCCGTTGAACCGGCCGTACACCGCGAATTGGCTGCAGGATCAATCCGTATCCCTGCGAGCATTCGCCGGCGACTCCGCGGAGGCGCTCGTCGGCCAATCCGCGGACGACCTGATCGAGCCGATTCGCCGCCTCGTGTACGACCTGATTTCGGTCGCAGTGTGGGGCGAACCGCTCGGCGACGACAATTTCAACGAGTTCCTGAAGATGGCGCGGGTGGGCAACCGCCGGCTTCAGGAACCGCCGTTCCTCCAGCAGGTGCCGCCCCTTGATCCGGTGTTCTACTTGGACCGCGAGCGGTGGTACGCCGGGTTCCGCGAGCGCGTGGAGAAGGTGATGGCGGATCCGAGCCGCGCCGGGAACTCGCTGCTGGGGTTGGCCCTGCGCGCCGGCGGAATGTCCGCCACGGACTTGGCTCAGTTCCTCTCCGCGGGCGTGTACTTCGGCGGCGTGTTCTCCGTGTCCGCGGGGATCGCCCATACGCTGCGATTCCTTCACCGCGAGCCGCGATACCTGGTCGAACTCCTCAAACTGGACGCCGTGACGCTGCAGGGTTCGGAATCGCTCGACCACGCGCTGCGGGAATCGCTGCGGCTCTCGCCCCCGGTCACGCTCTGGTTCCGCAACGTGAATAGGGAGACCGCGGCGACACTCGGCGGCCACACGCTGCCGCCGGGAACGCTGCTCTTCCTCACGAACTGGCTGCTGCACCGCGACCCGACTTACTGGACGAACGCCGAGGAGTACCGACCCGAACGGTGGGCGAACGGAGGCGTCGAACGCGACCCGCCGGGCAGCGGGCATTTCTTCCCGTTCGGCCGCGGTCCGCGAACCTGCATCGGCCAAGACTTCGCATTCGTGCTCATGAAGCTCGTGCTCGCCACGCTGCTGAGCCGTACGCGCCTGCAATTGGATTTGTCGTACGGCTTGGAGTCGGACTTCTTCTTCGCCGTGCAGCACCCCAAGAAGATGAGCGCGAAGATTGAACCGAAATCGTAGCCGAACCCGCTCCACAAGACGCCTCACCTCCCGGTGGGTTTCCCGATTCATATTGGGTGAGCACGCTTCCAAAACTAGTTTGAAGCCATGCCCGTCGGACAGACCAGTTCCGTGATGGCGTTGCGCGACCCGGACATCCGCCTCATGCTGCGGGTCCGGGACGATGACGAAGCCGCGTTCGCGGAACTCGTCGAACGGTTCCAGCACCGGCTCGTCGCCGTGATGCACCATCTCGTCGGCAGCATGCACGAAGCCGAGGATCTCGCACAGGAAGTGTTCCTGCGGGTGTACCGCATCCGCAAGAAGTACCGGCCGAAGGCGAAGTTCTCCACTTGGCTCTTCACCATTGCGAACAACCTCGCTCTCAACGCGCTCCGGGACCGCAAGCGGCGGCCCGTTCTTCCGCTGGAAGTGCGGGACAGCGCGTCCCAGGATTCCCGCCCCGCGGAGAACGCCGCCCAGGACTTGGGCGAGACGCCGTCCGCCGGATTGCGGCACAAGGAGCTCGCGGAGGTGATCCGCTTCGCGCTCGACGGCCTGAACGAACGTCAGCGCGTCGCCATCGTGCTGAACAAGTTCGAGGACATGAATTACGCGGAGATCGCGGAAGTGATGGGTCTCACGACCAAGGCGGTGAAGTCGCTTCTCAGCCGGGCGCGGACCAGTCTGCGCGAAGCCCTGCGGGGTTACATTTACATGGATGGCGAACCGCCGCCGCCGGACGCGGAGGAGGACGAGCCGTGATCGACGACGATGCCGAGCCCGATCCGATCGACACGGAACTGATCGCCTATCTGGACGGCGAGTTGGAGCCGGCCGCGGCGCGGGCACTCGAGGACCGCTTGGACGCGGACCCGGAACTCCGCGCCCGTGCCGCGGGCCTGAAGCGTTCGTACGACCTTCTGGACTTCCTGCCGAAGCCGGAGCCGAGCCCGACGTTCGCGACGCGGACGATGGACAAACTGCCGACGAGCGGGCCGAAGCCGGCGGTGTCGTCGAGTTCGGCCACGACGATGACACCCGCCCCGCTGAGTTCGCTGGCATTGGCAACGCCGCTCCGCCGCGTCACGCCGTGGGCATGGGCTGCGGGCATCCTGTTCGCTGTGGGCCTCGCGCTCGGCGCCGGGTACGTCGGTACTGCCGCGCTCCGCACCTATGTGTTCCCGCCCGCCGAGGGCCGCGAGCCCGGCACCGATTCGCTTTCGGTATCGGAGGTGCGGGCGATCGCGAACCTGCCGCTCTACGCGGCGGTGGACGATCTCGACTTCCTGAACCAACTCGCCTCGCCGGAGTTCTTCGGGGACGAACTGTCCCCGCCGGAATGGTTGCTGCCGAGCCAGCCGCTCGAAGTGGAAAAGCCGACCGATCCGGAGTTGCAGTCCCTGTTCCGGGCGTTCCGCGAACTTCCGCCCGAACGCCAGGAAAAGATCCGCACGCTGGATCAGCAGATTCACGCCCTCGAGCCGCCGAAGCGGGATCGGATGCTGCGATTGCTGGAGACGTATGCCGCATGGCTGCAGCGACTGCCGGACGCGGACCGGAAGGACGTGCTCGCCGCGAACAGTTCTTCCAAGCGGATCGAAGCGATCCACGAGGTTCAAGTCAAGAAGTGGATCGCGGGGCTGCCCGCCTCGCAGCGCGCGAAGCTGAAGGATCTGCCGGCCGAGGACAAGGCGCAGCTTCTCGCGAAACTGCGGGCCGACGAGGAACGCTCGCGCACGACGTGGGCTGAAGCCCGGCTGCACTGGGAGTCGCTCCGCACCGGCAAGCAACCGTGGCCCTTTACGGACGAGAAGGCGAAGAAGGACGTGCTCGACCACATCCGCGCCGTGTACCGGCCGGAGGATCCGAAGCGGGCGCGGCTCACCGCGTTTGGCCCGGACGGCGGCGATGCGGGCCGCTTGAAGGAAGCGATGGACCGCGCCGACAAGGGCGAGTGGGCCCTGCTCGGAAAAGCTGTCTACGACTTCTCACGCAAGTACGAGATGCTGCCCGAACCCGCGAAGGGCGAGCCGGTGCTTTCACTCGCGGACCTGCCGCCGGGCATCGCCAAGATGCTGGAGAACAAACCGAAGCTGCGCGGGCTCGAGCAGGCGAACGGAAAGTGGCCCGAGTTCGCGCTCGTGGTTCACAACGATCTCGGCCCGCGACTCCTCGCGAAGCAGGAACGATTGCGATCGCTGGGTCCGTGCCACCCGGACGAGTACCGCCCCGAGGTGCGTGGCGCGCTCGGCGAATTGCGGAAAAGAGCGACCGAAACCGAGTGGGCGGGCTTGCGGGCCTTGGAACATGTGTGGCCGAACCACCCGCGCGAGATGGTGCGTCTCGCGCGAGTCCACGACGTGAGCATCCCCGGCGTGCTGCCGCCCGGCCCGCCGAGCCAGTGGGAGAAGACATACGGCACGTCGCGACCGATGAAACCCGGCGGGTGACTCACCGCACCGTCACGAAGTCGTTGTGGTTCACCAACGCTTGAACCAACTGGGCGCGGGCTCGCTTTCCAGCGTCCTTCGCGTCCTTCAACGACGTCCGCAATTCCGAGAGCGCCTCGACGCTCACCGCCAGTTCGTCCTTCGTCGGTGAAGTGCCGAGCACGAATTCGAACGCGGCTGACACGAACTTCGCGTCATCCACTTCGCCCAAGCGTGCGTGCAACTTGTCGTTGATCTTCGCCGCCATGCCGATCGCGAACTTGCTGTTCCACAGCGCGAGTCCCTGCTGCGGCACGATGCTCTCGGACCGCCGGTAGCATTCCAGCACGTTCGCATCGTCGAAGATGTCCAGGAACTTGTGGTGCTCGTTGTGCGAGTGGAAGAAGTACATCGCGCGGCGGCGGGACGAATCCTGTTCCGCCATCGGCACGGTCGGCCCGCCGAGCGTGAGGTCCAAATCGCCGGCGAGGTGCAGCAGCGAATCGCGGACGGCCTGCGCCTGCATCCGCTGCGGGTTCATTCGCCACAGGTAGCGGTTCGCCTCGTCCTTCTTGATGTTCTCCTCGCCGTTCAGGGACGAAGACGAGAGCCGGTAGGTGTGGGAAGTCACGATCAGTTTGTGGAGGTGTTTCAAGCTCCACTTGTTCTCCATGAGTTCGACTGCGAGCCAGTCCAGAAGTTCGGGATGAGTCGGCGGCGTGCCCTTGCGGCCGAAATCGAACACGGTGGGCACGAGCGGCTGGCCGAAGTGCCGCAGCCAGACGTGGTTCACCGCCACGCGGGCGGTCAGCGGGTTGGACGGATCCGCGATCCAGTTCGCGAGCGCGGTGCGGCGGCCGGTACTGGTCTGCGGGAACGGCTTGAGTCGCGTCGCATCCGCTTCGAGATTGTTCTCCTTCGCCTTCATCGCGCCGCGGAGCGCGACCGCGGGATCGTTCGGGTTCTTCTCCGCCTTCTCGACTTTCTCCATCTCGGCCTTGGCAGACTTGAGCGCGGTTTCGGCCGTGGCCAGCGCCGCCTTCGCCTTGTCCAACGTGAGCGCGGCCGGGGCCGCGGGCTTGCCGCCGGGGGCGAAGAACACCGCATCCTTCGGCAGTTCACGCAGTTCGAAGCTGTTGAAGGCCGCGGTCGCGGTGTAGGTGATCAGGTCGATCTTGCCCGGCTTCCGCGGCAGCGGCAGATCGTAGGCGAGCACGTGCTTGCCGTCGAGCGCCACGTTCACCAGCGAACCGCGCACGCGGATCGCGAGATCGATCGGCTTGTTCAACGGGATCGGCGTGGCAAGCGCCCCCGCCGGGGGATAGACGTAGTTGCCGCCCTGTTTGTACGCGATCTGCAGCTTCGGAGCGCCGTCCGCCGCGCTCACATAGACCAGGACTTCGTTCTCAGCGTGAACATCGAACGCGACGCCGACCGAGCGGTACGGTACTCCGCCGGTGATGGTGAAGTTGAACCGAGCGTGCAGGTCCGCGGGCGAATCCTTTTTGCTGCGGAGGTGCGAGCGGTCGCCGTCCGCCTTCTGTTGAAGCAGTTTGCCCTTTTCGTGCTTCCACTCACCGGGGCCTCGTTCCCACGCGTCCGGGTTCGGCTTTGAGAAGTCGTCGCTGAAGAGAACTTTGCCGTCGGCCGCTGCCTTCTTCGGCTCCGCGGGCTGCTCCTTGTCTTTCAGCGCGGCGAGGCGTTCCGCTTCCGTCAGGGCCAACTTCGCCTTCGCGACGTCCGCCGTGGCCGAGGCGAGCTTCTGTGAGGCGGCGGCGCGATGGGCCGCAATGATCTCGGACTTCATCCCCGGCTCGTACGCCGCGACCGGCAGCTTCACCGGCTCGATCTTCAATCCGTTCGGTGCGAGGAACCCCGGCAGGTTCGGCACGATCTCGCGGTTCTTGTCCGGTGTGCGTTCGTCGCCGCGGATGTGGAAGAACGTCTTCGCGTCGAGGTTGCAATCGAACACGCGGGGCAACCCGCCCTTCTCCGGATCCAGTTCGCCGCCGACATAATCCGTCCGCACCTGGTACGGCTCGAACACCGCGCGAAGCTGGTAGTAGTTCGTCTGCGAGATCGGGTCGTACTTGTGGTCGTGGCACTTCGTGCAGTTGAAGGTAAGCCCGAGGAAGCCCTTGCCGGTGTGCTCCACGACTTCATCGAGCCACGTGGTGCGGTTGAAGAGGAAGTACGGCCGGGCGAGGAAACCGGTGGCGCGGAGTTTCTTCGCGTCCGTCGGGTAGAGTTCGTCCGCGGCGAGCATCTGGCGGAGCATCTCGTGGTAGCCGGTGTCCGCGTTCAGGTTCTCGACCGTCCAATCGCGCCAGTGCCAGATGTGCTTCTGGCTGTTGCGGAGTTCCGCGCCGAGCCCCCACCAATCGGAGTATCGCCACACATCGAGGAAGTGTCGCCCCCAGCGTTCGCCATACTGCGGCGACGCGAGCAGCGCATCGACCACCTTCTCGTAGGCGTTCGGTGAAGTGTCCTTGAGAAACGCTTCGGTCTGTTCGTGGGTCGGCGGCAGCCCGGTGAGATCGAGGCAGACGCGGCGAAGCAGAATGCGTTTGTCCGCGGGTAGAACCGGGGCGAGCCCCTTCTCTTTCCACTTGGCGGCGACGAACGCATCGATCGGATTCCCGGTTCCGGGCACGGGCGGGCGAACGGGCGTGCGGAAGGACCAATGATCGCGCGGGTCCGGTTCCGGGGCGTCGTCCGCAGGCACCTTCGCGCCTTGCTCGATCCACTGCCTGATGGTTTCGATTTCTCCCGGCTTCAGCGGGTGGCCCTCGGGCGGCATCCGCGTTTCGTCGTCCTTCGCCGTGATGCGGGCGAGCAGTTCGCTGTCCGCGGGTTTGCCGGGAACGACGGCTCCGCGGTCGATCATCGCTTTGCCGCTGTCCACGCGGAGCTTGCTGTTCTGCTTCAGCGCGCCATGGCAGGCGTAACAGCGTTCCTGCAGCACGGGGCGGATTTGCTTGCGGTAATCGACCGGCTCCGCGGCCCGAGCCACCCATGGGGACAGCAGCAGTAGTGCGAGTGCGATGCGCATGAAGAGGATTCCGGCGGGTGATTTGAACTTAATCGAAGTGCCGCGGCCGAACAAGTGCTGCATTCACCGCCACTCGCCACGGAACATCGTTCGGCGGTCGCCGGGGTGGTTCGCGAAGAGCAACTCATGCGGTTCGGTGTCCACATTCGGAAGCGGGATCGTCACGAAGTCCGCGGACTTGCCCGGTTCGAGGCTGCCGGCTTCGCTCGCCCAACCGAGCGCTTCCGCGCCGGAGAGCGTGATCATCCACAGGAGCGTCTCGCAGGGGAAGTCCGGGTACTTCGCATGAACGAAGCGGGCCTCGGCGAGGATGTCGAGGTCCGGGTTGGAGGCGAGGCTGTCCGTGCCGAGGCAGACACGGACGCCGCGCTGGAGGAACTCGCGGAACGGATGCGGGTGGTGGCCGAACGCCGCGTGCGTCCGCGGGCAGTACACGATGGTGCTGTTCCGCGGAATGCGGGTGGTCGGTGCCAGGTGGTTGCCGTGAATGAAAAGCTTGGGTTGTCGTTGGTCGCAGCCTTTCATCACTCCCGTAATCGACTCGATGAGCCCTGCTTGGTCCCAGACACCGAGTTCCTGTAGGAACGGGATCAGCGGCCCGCGGCGAGATGCGAGGAGGTCGATCTCCGCCCGCCACTCAGCGAGGTGGATCGCCGTAGGCCGCTTCTTCACTCGCACGATCTGGCCCGCCGCGGGGAACAGGTTCCACCGTGCGCTGTACGGTGAATGCGGACTCAGGCCCGCTCGGCACGTTGTTGTCTCGCTGCGGGAATCGAACCACTGCCGAGCCGTTTCGACGGCAGCGACCGCACGCGGTTCGGTCACCCCGATCATTTCCCAAAAAACCACCGCCCGCGTCTTCGCTTCACTCGCCGCATCCCAACTTGCACCTTCCGCCGCGATGTCGCCGATCAGCGTGGTGCCGTGTCGCAGGCATTCGGCGAGGCCCGCGCGGATGTCCGCCTGAACCTGCTCGGCGGACCGGCTGCGCCGGTATGCGATCACGCCGCGCAGCCAATCCGTGAAATGATCCGGGTCGGTGGGCGGGATGAGGCCGCGGGCGCCGGACAAATCGAGATGCGTATGCGGGTTCACCAGCCCCGGCACGAGGGCGACGTTCCCGAGATCGACCTCGGCCGTGCGTTCACCGTGCGGCAGCACGGATTCGATGCGGTCGCCACGGATCGAGACCGTGCCGCGTTCAAGCGGCGGGCCGGACACCGGAAAGACCCAACGGGCTGTGAAGATGCGGGATTCCACATGCGAATTGTAAGAGCCGGAAGCGTGAGCGAGGGTGCCGCAGCAACCATCGCTCACGCTTCCGGATCTTGGGAATCTTGCGCAGATTGCCTCGTCAGTTCCCCTTGGCGGGGGCCGGTGCGGCGGGCACCGGCACGGGCAGGGCCGGGGGCACGAGGTTGGCGCCGCCCCCGGGGGCGGCCGCGCCGCCGGCGCCGGCCGGGTCGGTCATCGTCGCCAGTTCACGCGGCAGCGGGAACGAAGGATCATCCGGGAAGTACTGCGGTTGGTGCTGAAGATACCGCCCGCTCGGCAGCGTCATGCCGCCGAAGTTCGTCTGGCAGCCGGTCGCACTCAACCCGAGGGCCGCGGCGAATCCCGCGAGCCAGAGCCGCTTGCTCTTCATGTCTGCTCTCCGTGGCATCGCCGACGGTCCGGCGAACCTTACCGCATGTATCGGTTCTTCCCCCGGGAAGGTTTAAGGCGATTTGGAAATCTTGCCGATCCGCGGGGTATAATCCCACATCACGTCATTCGCATTCGCGGGGAACGGGTCATGGCCCAGGCCGTTGTCGATCCCAATGAACTGCGCCGGTTCGCGGCAGGGTTGAAGCGATTCAAGGCGGACTTGCAGATGTCCGCCGCCGGCGTCCACGGCTCGCTGCTCGCCCTCGGCGACACGTGGCGCGACCAGGAGCACGACCGCTTCAAGCAGGACTTCGAACTCGAAATGCAGCACTTCGAGAAGTTCTACGAACGCGCCGACGAATTCATCCAATACCTCCTCCGCAAAGCGGAACGCATCGAAGAGTATTTGGCGCAGCGGTAGTACAACCGCTTGCGGTTTCGCGAGAGCCCCATGCCTGCCGACGTTCGCTCCATCGATGCCCTTCGCGAGTGGTACGCCGCACTGAACGGCTACGGGGAGATGCTGTCCGAATCGCTCGCCGGAGTGGAACTGGAGATCCGCCGCGGGCACGAATGGCTGCACGAGCAACTCTCTTTGTGGCAGAAGGCCGTGCGCGAGTGCGAACAGGACGTGGTACAGGCGAAGGCGGAACTCTCGCAACGTAAGTATCCGGGGTTCGACGGCCGCGAGCCGGACACCACCGTGCAGGAGCGGAACCTGCGGCGGGCCAAGGCCCGACTCGAATACGCCGAAGATCAGGTGCTGAAGACGCGGTCGTGGATCGGACGGCTGCCCAAGATGGTGGACGAGGTGTACCGCGGGCCGTCTCACCGGCTCGGCGGGTTCCTCGAATCGGACTTGCCGAAAGGCCTGAGTACGCTCGGCCGCCAAATCGAGTCGCTCGAACAATACGCGAACCTGCGGGCGGACTTCGCCCCGACCCCGCGAACGGACGGTGCATCGTGAGGTTCGGCACCACCCGCAGCCAAATCTACGACGCCCAGAAGACCGCCCGCGCCAAGTGGGACGCGACCGAGGACGATTGGTCCGACGAAGTGCGCACCGAGCACGGCGAGAAACTCTGGGAACCGCTGGACCGCAACGTGAGCGATACCCTCCGCGCCATCGATCAACTGGCCGTGCTCTTCTCGCAGATCCGCAGCGAATGCGAATACCCCGGCCAACTGTGAGCATCTTCAAGCCCGGAACATCATCATGCCCTTGAGTTTCTTCGATCGCGAGACTTCGGCCTTGGCCACGCTGCAGGAAGCGATCCGCAAACGGGTCGCGGCAGAGGCCGATCTCGCGCTAAACTTCCAGACCGCCTCCGAGAAGGCCGAGCGCGATGTGAACCGCGCGCGGAAGCAGGTCAACGCGGCCCGGGAGGTCGAACTCGCGGCGTTGGACGCGGCCCACACCAAGGATGCCGCGGAGATCAACGGGCGGTTCGATTCCGAAGTGTTCGCCCTGAACCGCGGCCGCGAAGAGAAACGCCAAGCCTCCGTGACCCGCTACAAGGCCGCCGAGGAGAAGGGCAAATCGGAGTACAAGGATCGGTTGTGGTCCCTCGATTCGCTGTTCGAAGGCGGCGAGAAAAAAGCGAAGGACCAACTGGAAACGCTCCAACGCAAGGCCGAGGCGGGGAAAGAGCGCGTGGTCGAACTGTGGGCCGAATCGGAAGCGCCGCTCGCTCGCGGGAAAGTGACGCGGGCCAAGATCGAATTGCCGAACATCGGCGCCCCGCTCACGGACGACGACCCGATCACCGCGATGCAGAAGAGCTTGGACGCGTCCGCTGCCGCGCTCAACGAACTCAAGGGGTTGCCGTTCCCGAGGCTGGCGAACTTCGGCGGGCTGTTGCTGTGCCTGATCTTGGCGGGCGGGTTGGGTTCGATCGCGTTCGCCGCGATGGAACCGATCGCCGCCACCGGCGTCGCCCTCGGAGTCGGGATCGTGCTCGGCTTCGGCCTGTGGCTCGTCATCACGCTCTTCGCCCACAAGCAGACGCTCCGGGTCGGGCTGCGGCTCGGCGAGGAACTCGTGCTCGCGGAAGGCCGCTGCGTCGCGCTGGAGAAGTTCGCCAAGCGCGAGTACGACGAGGAACTCGAACGCCTCACGGAACGCCACGTCCGCAAGAAGAAGGAGACGGACAACTACTACTTGCCGATGTTCGCGAAACAGAAGCAGCAGCACGAGGAGGATCTCGCGCGGATCGTGGAGGAGCACGCCGCCGCGACGGAAGATGCGACCCGCCGGCACGAGGCCGAAGCGAGCGCCGAGGCGTCGAGTTATCAGGCCCGCCGCAGCGATGCGGTGGCGAAGTTCGACGCCCAGTGGCAGGCGGCCGAGGACGCGTTCAATTCCAAGATGGGCGACGCGACCGCGGATCGCGACGAGGCGTGGGCCAAGCTCGCGGACGACTGGCGGACCGCGATCGGTGCGGTGAAGACGGAGGTGGTTTCGCTGCGGCGCGAGGGCGAAACCCTGTTCCCGCCGTTCCAAGCATCGAAGGCCGCTTCGCGAGTGGATCTCGAGGCGACGATGCGCGGCACCATGCTCTCCTCGCGCACGGACGACGAACAATCGGAGCGGCCGCTGCCCACGACGGTGCCGGACGGCGTCCGCATCGGCGCGATGCACCTCGACCTGGACATGATCCCCGACGCGATTTCCAAGGATGAGCGGCTCGCCCCGCCGGAGATGCTCAACGGGCCGTTGCCGCTGTTCCGCGCCCGTTCCCGGACAAGTGCTCGGTGGTGTTCCACTTGCGCGGGACGAGGGCCGTGTCGCGGGCGTCATCGCCTTTCAAGCCGCCATGCTCCGCTTCCTCACCGGGCTGCCGCCGGGCAAGGTCCGCTTCACGATCATCGACCCCGTGGGCCTGGGCGACAACTTCGCCGCGTTCATCTACCTCGCGGACTTCGACGAGAAGCTCGTGACCGGCCGCATCTGGACCGAGCCGCGCGAGATCGAAGGCCGCCTCGCGGACCTCACCGATCACATCGCCAGCGTGATCCAGAACACCTCCGCAACCAGTACAAGAGCATCGAGGACTACAACCGGGCGGCGGGCGAAGTGGCGGAACCATATCGCGTGCTGGTGGTGGCCTTCGACTCACGCCCGAGGGCGGCGAAGCGGCTCGTGAGCATCGTGAACAGCGGACCCTCGTGCGGCGTCACCTGCGCTCGTGAGCGTGGATTCGAAGCTGACGATGCCGCGCGATTTCAGCATGGCCGATCTCGAATCGCCGAGTCTGACGCTGGCGAACTGGACCACGGCTGGCGAAAGTTCGCGCGGCCGCTACGTTACCAAGGATCCGGTGCTGGCCCCGTTCCCGCTGTCCCTCGACGTGCCGCCCGATCCGATCGTGCTGGCGAAGCTCGTGCAGCGAGTCGGGCAGGCCGGCAAGGACGCGGTCCGCGTCGAGGTGCCGTTCGATTACATCGCGCCGAAGCCGTCCGAGTACTGGACGGCGTCCGCGGCGAAGTCCTTCGACATCCCCGTGGGCCGCGCGGGTGCCACGCGGCGACAGGTGTTCTCGCTCGGCCGCGGCACCGCCCAGCACTCATCGCCGGCAAGACGGGCTCGGGCAAGTCCACACTTCTGCACGCCCTCATCACCAACCTCGGCCTCATGTACAGCCCGGACGAGGCGGAACTGTACCTCGTGGACTTCAAAGAAGGCGTCGAGTTCCAGTGGTACGCGACGTACCGCCTGCCGCACGCGAGAGTCGTGGCCATCCAGAGCGAACGCGAGTTCGGCAGAGCGTACTCCAGCGATTGGACGGCATCCTGCGCGAGCGTGGCGAGAAGTTCCGCGACGCGGGATGCAACGATCTCGCCGGGTATCGCGAAGCCAAGCCGAACGAGAAGACACCTCGCATCTTGCTCGTGGTGGACGAGTTCCAGATGTTCTTCGTGGAGGATGACAAGCTGGCGCAGGAAGCCGCCTTGCTGCTGGACCGGCTCGTGCGTCAGGGCCGAGCTGGCATGCATGTGTTGCTCGGCTCGCAAACCCTCGGCGGAGCGTACTCGCTCGCCCGCAGCACCATCGACCAGATGGCCGTCCGCGTCGCGCTGCAATGTTCGGATGCGGACGCGCAGATGATTCTCAGCAAGGACAACAACGCGGCCCGGTTGCTGAGCCGCCCCGGAGAAGCGATTTACAACGACCAGAACGGCTTGGTCGAAGGGAACGATCCGTTCCAAGTGGTGTGGCTGTCCGAGGAGAAGCGGGAGGAACTGCTGAAGGGGCTCGGCGAACGGGCGGCCGGGAAGTATCCGCCGCCGTTGGTGTTCGAGGGGAACTCGGCTGCGGACCCGGCTCGCAACCCCGCGCTGGTCCGCGCACTTGAATCGCCGGAGGAAAGTGCCGCTGGCGTGGCTCGGCGATCCGGTCGCGATCAAGGAGCCGACCGTCGCCGCGTTCCGCCCTCAAGGCGCCGCCAACCTGTTGCTGCTGGGCCAAAACGAAGATGCAGCCCGCGGGCTGTTCGCCGCTTCGCTTTTAGGTTTGGCGGCGCAGATCTGTTCTTCACCCTCTCCCCGCCGGGGAGAGGTGGTTCGCGAGCGGCGGATGCCGTTCGCGAACCCGGGTGTGAGGGCTGAACGCACACCCCTCACCCCCGACCCCTCTCCCCGGCGGGGAGAGGGGAGCATGCCCCGCATTCACACTACTTGACGGCACACCGGACGATGCAGACCGATGCCGAGACGCTGCGGCGCATGGCGACGCGGTTGCCGCAGGAAGCGGCGTGCCCGGATCGCAACGGCACGAATGCGGCGGCACGGCCGCGGCACCGCCAGCGAGGTCGAACGCCGTCAGAAAGGCGAATCCTGGAGCCGCTCGCCGCGGCTTCCTGTTCGTGTTCGGCATTCACCGCTTCCGCGAACTCCGCAAGGCGGACGACGACTTCGGCTTCAAGCGCGGCGGCGACCGCGAAGCCACGCCCGCCGAACGGCTCGCGACGATCATCAAGGACGGCCCGCTGCTCGGCGTCCACACCCTCGTGTGGTGCGATTCGCTCACTAACGCGAACCGCGTCTTCGACCGCCCGCTGATGCGGGAGTTCGCCCAACGCGTGCTCTTCCAGATGAGCCCGACCGATTCGAGCACCCTGATGGATTCGCCCGCCGCGTCGCGGCTCGGCCGCAACCGCGCCTTGTTTCTCCAAGAGGATCAGGAACGTCCCGAGAAGTTCCGCCCGTACGGCCTGCCCGATCCCGCGTGGTTGGATGAGACGATCACCCGCCTCCGCGTTCACGCCGTTGTCTGAACCGATTCGCGGCTACAAAGGAAGGAACCCGCCGACCGCGAACATGCCGAACGTCTTCGACGAAATCTTCGAACGCATCACGCCGGACCGCCTGCTCGGCGGGACGGGCGAAGGCGTCTCCGTCGCCGTCGTCGATTCCGGGATCGAACGGTCGGCGGTGACGGCGGCTCATCCCATCGAAGGGGCGATGTTCCATGAGAACCAGTCGCCGAAGCCGTACCTCGGGCACCAATCCGCCCCGCACGGCACCACGGTGGCGGACATCATTCTGCGGATCGCACCCGACGTGAAGCTGTACTCCGCGGACGTCTTCGGCCCGGCGGGCACGTGCGAGGTGGAAACAGTGGTCGCCGCGATCCGACACGCGCTCGACGTGTGGAAGGTGAAAGTCATCAACCTTTCGCTTGGCGTGCCGGAGCACAAGTTGCAGCAGTTGCCGCGGCGGCAATTGCTGCAACGCACGATCGAAGAGGCGTATTTCCGGGACGTGCTGGTGTTCGCCGCGGCCCACAACGATCACCCGCTCACGCGGAGTTACCCGGCGGCGTTCGCGCCGCCGCTGCTCTCCGTGGACAAGGGCGTATTCGAGGATCCGCTGCAGTTCGCGTACAAGCTCCGCGAACACGTCGAATTTCAGGCGCACGCCAAGGGCTACTTGGGGCCGTTCTCGCGGGAACCGGCCACGAGTTGGGCCGTGCCGCACCTCGCCGGCATCGCCGCCCGCATCCTCTCGCTGAAGCCCGATTTGAAGCCGTTCGAGATCAAGACGATCCTGTACTGGCTGTTCCGCTGCCGCACGGGGCGATAGCCATGCGATGCGACGCCGCCGACCAGCAGGATCAGCAACGGAGCCCGAATTCTCATGCTGCAACCGGAGTTCGCGCCGGAGTGTGAAGTGGTTGCGATCGGAAACGCGGTCGGGACGCCTCCCGGCCGCGTCGAGTGAGGTTCACCGAGCTTGAAGTTGCCGTTGCTGCACACCGGCACGCGGGGCCGCCATCATCTGTTGCTGCTGCCACGCCTGCTGGG
Organism: Gemmataceae bacterium; assembly: GCA_046350135.1. Lineage (GTDB taxonomy): Bacteria > Planctomycetota > Planctomycetia > Gemmatales > Gemmataceae > Urbifossiella. The sequence continues at coordinate 216,252 of JAXMBB010000003.1, read as the reverse complement.
CTTGAAGCTGCTGCCATTGCTGCTGTTGGGCGAGCATCTGCTGCATCTGCATTTGGGCCTGCCACTGCGAGCGCTGGTACGCAAGCATTTGCGCCGTCATCTGCGAATTGCCCGGTCGTGCGGACATGCTGTTCATGCCGCCCATCCCGCTCATCCCGCCCGAGTGGCACCCGGCCCCGCCGCGACCTCCCCCACCTCCGCCCCGACCGGGCTGGGCCTGCGCACGATCCGCTCCCGCCAGCATGATCGTGCCGGCGACCAACGCCCCGAACACCCACTTGCTCAAGACCGCCATGTGATGTGCCTCCTGTCTCCACCGACTGATGTGATGCGGCAACCGCACGGCGCGACCGCCGCATCTGCATCGTTCGCTGAGAAACGGGCGAAGTCGTTACCGGATTCCGGCAAACGGGTGGGGAATCGCGGCAACTCTCACGACGGGCGGTTGTGGCGGCGGAACTCGCTCGGGCTGATGCCGAGCTTCTGGCGGAACATCGAAGAAAGATGGCGTGTGTCGTGGAAGCCGGCGGAGCGCGCGATCTTCTTCACGGGGAGTTCGGTCTGCACCAGCAGGTGCCGCGCCTGCCCGAGCCGATGAAGCAGCAACTCGCCGAGCGGGCCGTGCCCCAGCAGATCCTTGAACCGCCGCTCCAAGGTGGAGCGCGACAACCCGCTGCTGGCCACGATCCGCTCGACCCCGATGCGCTCCGCATAATGGTTGCGGATGAATTGCAACGCGGCCCGCACGCCCGGATCGGCCACAACCGTGGCATCCGTGGAAAGCCGCGCCACCACGCCGACGGGCGGCAGTTCAACGGGTTGCCGCGGCGGCCTCCGTCCGGACATCCACGCATCGAGCACGCGAGCCGCCTCGTAGCCGACCATCGCCAGCGGGCATTCGATGCTCGAGATCGCGGGCTGCGCCGCGGTGCACAGGAACTCGTCGTTCAGGGTGCCGAGAATGGCCACGTCTTCCGGCACGCGTCGTTCGGCGAGTTGGCACGCTTCCGACATGCGAAGAGCCAATGCATCGTGGGCGCAGAAGATCGCGACCGGAACGGGAAGGTTGCGAATCCACTCTGCGGCGATTCGCGCCGCTCCGCGGACCACACGGTACGGCTCGTTCCCGATGGCATCCGGCGCCGTGAGGCCTGCGTGCCCGGCCTTCCGCAGCCGCTGGAAGAAGCCGTCCCGCGAGCGTCGGCCGGCCGGGGTTTTCACATCGCCGACGAAGGCGAACGTCCGACACGGGAGGCGCGAAAGATGTTCGGCCGCCAAACCACCGATCGCTTCCGGGTCGAGACGGACGCGGGCGAACGGCAGATCGTCCAAGTCGCAGGCCGTGTCCACGACGGGGCCACCCCATGCCGCCAACTTCTTCGCAACTTCCGCCGTGCGGACCATCGCGATCACGCCGTCCGGTTTCCAACCCCGAGCGGCGTCGAAACGCTCGTCCGTGAGCAGCGTGATCAGCCACGGTGTGTGGCGATCCGCGTAGCGGTACGCGCCGCGCACGATCTCGGACCACGGACCGGCACGCAGCGGGAAGTGAAACACCACACGCTTCTTCGGCGAGTCCGGTGCAGGCTCGACACGCGACTGGGGCATCGTTCCATGCTAGCAGTGCGACTCCGCCGCGCCGCGTCGCTTTCGCATACATTGTCCGTGGCATCGGACATCGGGTCCGAACGCACAACCACCCGAACGCGAGCCGAACCATGCGTGGCCTCTCCGCGGCGATCATCGCCGCACTGCTTTCCCACACCGCCGTCGCCGAGGATGCCGTGAAACCCGGATTCCACAAGAAGACGTTCAAGAACAAGGACGGAAGCGAGTCGCCCTATGTGGTGTTCGTGCCCCACGGGTACGACGGCACGAAAGAGTTCCCGATCATCTTGTTCCTTCACGGCGCGGGCGAGACGAAGGGCGGCACGAAAGAGCCTGTCGAAGTGGGCATCGGCCCGGCGATCAAGAAACAGGAGAAGACGTTCCCCGCCATCGTGGTGATTCCGCAATCCGAGAAGCGGACGTGGCAGGCCGCGTCCGACGACGGCAAGCGAGCCATCGCCATCCTCGACGCCACCATGAAGGAACTGAAGGCGGATCCGAAGCGTCAGTACCTCACCGGGCTTTCGATGGGCGGCTACGGCACGTGGAGCAACTCCGCGGCCTACCCGGACCGTTGGGCCGCCATCGTGCCGGTCTGCGGCGGCGGCAACCCGAAGGACGCCGACAAGATCAAGGACATCCCGTGCTGGAACTTCCACGGCGATGCGGACACGGCCGTGAAGGTGGAACGTTCCCGCGAGATGATCGAAGCCCTGAAAGCCGCCGGCGGCAAGCCGAAGTACACCGAGTACCCGAAGGTCGGCCACAACTCCTGGGATGCCGCCTACGGCGACAAGGAAATGTGGGCGTGGCTCTGGGAACAGAAGAAGAAGTGACACCGGACGAATCGCGAGATGCCTGCGAAGCACCTGCACTTCAAGCGGTTCCGCATGGAGGCGGATCTGCGGAACCCGCCGAGCGGACTCGCGGGGCCGGCCGTGCTGCCGCCCGGATTCCGATGGCTGCCGTGGCGAGACTCCCTGACCTTCGCCCACGCCGAGGTGAAGGCACTCTGCTTCCAGGAGGAAACGGACGCGATCATCTTCCGCAGCTTGGCCACGCTTGAAGGTTGCCGCGATTTGATGGCCGCGATCCGCGACCGGCCCGGTTTCTGCCCACAGGCCACTTGGCTGGTCGTCGCGACAAATCTGGATGAAACGGAGGCCCGCACCGGTCTTGCGGGGAATTGCGTGGCGACCGTGCAGGGTGTGATCGACGACGACCGCACCGGCGCGATCCAGAATGTGGGCGTGATTCCCGAGTATCGCGGCCGAGGATTGGGCGAGGCGCTGGTGCGGAAGGCCGTGGCCGGCTTCGCCGCGTGCGGGGCGAAGCGAGTGTCCCTCGAAGTGACCGCGTCCAACCGGCCCGCGATGCGCTTGTACCGCACGCTGGGCTTCCGCTGCACGAAGACGTTGTACCGCTCCGTGCCGATGCCCGAGCCCGAACCCGTCGCCGTCGGGTTGTGAATCACCAATGCCCGGGCAGGTTCGCGCTCTTCACCCATGCCGTGTACCAGAGATCGAGCGTGAGTTGGGCGCCGGCGCGGCACCGGGCGAGGATGAACGCGCGGCTCTCATTCGTCGCCTTGTCGAAGTGCCCCGCCGCGTCGAACTCGTAGCACGTCCCGATGTGCGTGTGCGATTCCGCGAGGAACTTGTTCACGTGTTCCCAAACGTTGTCGATCTTCTTCGCTTCCAGTCCGCGGCAGATTTCCTCCGGCGTGATCTTGTTCTTCTCGGGGAAGCCGTCCACCTTCGCGTGAATGCCCTTCTGAAGCACCTTGCCGTTGGGCTGCACGCGGCCGTCGAAATCGCGAGTGGTGTGCAGCGGCATCGCGGCGTCGCCCGTATAGTGGGCCAGCACGCCGCCGTACACCAGGCACTTCATCGTGACCGATTCGTTGTTCGGGCTCCGCCGGTGGTCGTAGAAGGCGATCATGAGCCGTTCGTAATTCTCGACGATGGCGTACGGCAGCAGCCCGACCTTGTGCGGGTCTTTCTTCAACTCGGTGTAGAGCAGTTTCATGCCGTCGAAGCGGTGCGTGCCGGGAAGAGTGCGGCCGTCGAGGTCTTCCGCGTCCAAAAAGTGGTTGCCTTCCTCGGAGCGGCGAAGGAACCCGGCCTCGCGGTTCTTCCAGCGATCCGGTTCGACGGCGAAGTGGGCGAGGTGCTTGCCACCGCGGCGGTAGAACGCGGGCACGTCGTCCGGAAGACGGGCGGCCGCGGCTTCGGCGATCGATTCGTGCCCGCCGGACCACCACGCGTTGGCCAACCCCGCGATCACCGCCGCCACACCGACCACCCAGCATGCATATCGCTTCATGATTCAATTCCCCCTGATCCGCAATGATACCCCAGATTGCCCCGTCGAATGTGGATTCCGGATGAAGGCCTGATTCCACAGCGTGTGGGCGGCCGATGATACCCGATGACCGGCAGGAGGCCGGTGCGGAGGATTCGCGATGCCACGGAGGGCGTGGGCGGCGGCATGGATGTTGATCGTGGCGGCGGGCCCGGCGATGGGCCAACCGCTGCCTCCGTCCGGCCCTGCACCGTTGGAATCGCTGCCGCCGGCGGCGGATGCCGAACCCGTTCGGCGGAGCCCGCTTCCGGATCGCCCGCCTTCCATCTTGGAAGCACCGGTCGCGAGTCCGGACGCTCCCGTGGTTCGCCGCCCGGTGGAGCCGTTCCCGCCGACGCCGATCCGCGATTCGCTCCCGTCCGCCACGCACTTTCCGGAGCCGCCGAAGCCCGTTCGCGCGGCCGGTCTGGGCGCGCCGATCTCGGCCGGTTACTCCGAAGCGATCCAGGGCGAGCCGATCCCCGCCAGCACGGTGGACACACGCATCAAGCAAGTGTCCGCGAGCACCCGCGTCGCGGATCCGGTGAACGACTTCCTCACGCGCCGCGGCCCCGACACGCCGGACCCGGCGTACCGCGAGGCGCCTCGCAAGAAGAAGTCCACCTCCGGCTGGCAGTTGGGCGAAAACCTGCAGGGCGTGTTCGGCGAACGCGGCGAATGGTTCCGCTCCGATCATGCGTTCGACGGCTTCATTTCGCCGGTCACGAATCCGTTCCTGTTCGAAGACCCGCGGTCGCTCACCGAGTTGCGGCCGATCTTCATGATCCAGAAGATGCCGGGCACGCAGCCGGACTTCCAGGGCGGGAACATCACGTACTTCGGCGTGCAAGGGCGGATCGCGTTCACGGATCGCTTCTCGTTCGTGTTCAACAAGCTCGGCGGCATCTGGATCAACCCCGGCGGCGACTCGCCGATCCAAAGCCAATCCGGGTTCGCGGAACTCTGGTTCGGCCCGAAGTTCACGATCATCCGCAGCGAGGAAACCGGCAGCCTGCTCGCGGGCGGCTTGCAGTTCCAGTTGCCGATCGGTTCCCAGAACGCGTTCCAAAGCAACGGCAACCTCTCGCTGGTGCCGTACGCCAGCTATGCGCAGAGCCTGTTCCGCGACTTCTCCGCGGGTACGGTGAACACGATGCTCAGCACCGGCTATTCGTTCGCCACCACAAGCGCCCGCAGCGATTACTGGTATCTCAGCGGCCACTTGGACTTGGACGTGATGAATTGCCACGCCTTCTATCCGCTCTTCGAAATGAATTACTACTTGATGACGAAGAGCGGCAACACGACCAATATCGGATCGGAAGGGCGGGACCTGATCAACTTCGGCGGGCAGGCGGCCGGCAAGGGGTTGCTCACGGGCGCGTTCGGCGCGCGGTACAAGATCAGCGAGAACGCGCAGGTCGGCGGGGCATTCGAAATCCCCTTCGCCGGCCCGCGCGATCTCTTCCAGTACCGCTTCACGCTCGACTTCATCATCCGGTACTGACGCTACGCGGAGGGCACGGGCCCGCTGGTCGAGTACAGGATCTTCCCCAGCACGCCGGTGAGGTACAGTCGGAAGTGGCGGCCGGGCGTTCGCGCGTCCGGCGGGAACACGGTCGAGAACGTGTTGCCGACCACGATGCTGCCGCCGCCGGCGGAAGCCAGCGTGCTGCCTACCAGGAGCGGGACGCTCACGTAGTCGATCACTTCGTTGTAACCGCCCAAGATGTGGTAGATCTGCACGACCATGCCCGTGGTGGGATCCGCGGCTTGCGACGGGTATGTGCCGGTGAGCACGAAGGGCGTGGGGCACGGCGGGCAGTCGGTCGTGGCGGAGGCTTTCTTCGTCGCCGCCAACGCGCCGCTCTTCGCGCTATCGGTCCCGGCCATCACCGGCGGCGGCGTCGGGGGAGGAGGCGGCGGGGGCGGAGGAAGAATGATGATGATGCCGCCCGGCGAGTTGTTCGTCACGTGGATCGGGTTCTGTTGGTCGTTTCCATGCGGCGTCACGACCCCGCCCGTCGAGACGGACTCGAGCTTCGCCTTCACGGTGTAATCACCCGCTGCGGGAACGGTGAACAGGAACATGGGCGTGCCGCCGCCCGGAGCCACGGTCTGCGTTTGCGGCGTCAGCCCCACGATCTCACAGGTCACGCGCCACGTCGTGGTTGTCACGGGAGGCACGGGCGGAATCGGAGGTGCGGGCGGGACCGGCGGAATCGGCGGCGGCGGAGGCGGATCCGTGCCCGGAGGCGTCGGCAACGAATACACGACCGTCGTGTCGTAACTCACGCTGACCGTCACATTCAGGCTGTTGACGGTCTCGTTGGCTTGCGGAGAGGCGATCGAACAGGACATGGGCTACCTCATCGAGGGGGTTAGGGAAGCGGTTCAATGCTGACGTTGTGGAATGCGATCGTGGAGCGGAACGCCATGACGCCGAGCGCGGCGCGCGGCCGCCACTGCGGCACCACGCCGGGCACCAGGGATTTCAAATCATCGGCGAGCGACCGGTACTGCGACTGAATCGACTCCGCCGCGAGTCGCTGCACCTCGACGAAGTCGCCGCCCGCACCGGTGGCGGACCAATACGCGGTGATGCCCTCCGGCGTCACGTCGAAGCGAAGTCCGCGCCAGTGCCCCGGCCACGACAACGGGTTCGGCACGAACGGCGTCTTCGACGAGTGCGACCAACTCGGCACGAGCGTCGGGTTCTCGGGCTGTTGCGAGAAGGCCGCGAGCCCGACCTGAACGCCCGGGCGCTCGGGAGCCCGGTTCGGGAACTTCTCGTCCTTCGGAAGCGGCACGGGTTCGATGTCCACGAACTTCAACGCTGTCAGGCAGTTCATGAACTTGCCCGGCGGCCCCGCCTGCATGTCGAACCCGCAGTACATCCCGACAAACGCATCCGGCAATGCTCGCCCCGCGGGCGGGCGGTCCGCTCCCATCTGCCGAATCTCCGCAGTGATCCGATAGCGTTCGATTCCCGGATCGCGCACCAGTTGGTACAGCGTCGTTCCGTTGGTTTGGAACGACGGCGTACCATCTTTCGCGACCGACTCGGCAAGCGTGGACGGCGTGAAGACCCATTCGCCGGACTTCGGCATCCCGCGTTCCGGAACGATCACCACGCGCTTGCCGTCTTGCAGTTTCCGCTGAATCTGTTCCTGAGGATCGGCCGGCGGAACGAGTTCGTAGATGATCGCGGCCGCGATCGCCAGTGCGAGTGCCGACCCGATGGCGACGCGGTTCCGCACGAGCCACTTCTTCGCGCGACGCACCGGCGTGAGTTGCGGGGCCGCGGGCACGCCCCCCGCCAAGAAGCGATCCAAGTCCGCGGCCAACTCCGCGGCCGAGGCGTAGCGATCCTCCGGTTTCTTCTCCAGGCACTTGAGCACGATCGCTTCGAGTTCGATGGGCAGACCGGGCTTGAGGGAACGCGGCCGAGGCGGCGGATCGAACCGCACCCGCTTCATGATCGATTCGGGGTTCGCATCCTCGAACGGGGCCGCCCCCGTGAGCATGAAGTAGAGCGTGGCGCCGAGGCCGTACACGTCCGCCTGAGGGCCCATGACCCCGCTCTCGCGCGACACTTGCTCCGGCGGCATGAACGACGGCGTGCCCAGCGGCTGCGTGCTGTACGTCAGCCCTTCGTCGAAGTCCATTCGCTTCGCGAGGCCGAAGTCGCTGATCTTCGGCGTACCATCCGGTGCGATCAGCACGTTGGACGGCTTGATGTCGCGGTGCAGGATCTCGGCGCCGTGGGCCGCGTTCAACGCCGTGGCCAAGCTTCGGGCCAGCTTCGCCGCTTCGGTCGGAGGCATCGGCCCTTCGGACTTCACCAGTTCCGAGAGCGTGCCGGCACCCACGTAATCCATCGTGAAGTGCGGATCGACGCGATCCAAATCCACCGAGATGATGCGGACGATGTTCGGATGGTCGAGCTTGGCGAGCGCCCGCACCTCGGTGAGGAAGCGTTCGGCGGATGCCGGGTGGGATGCGGCGCGAAGAAACTTGATGGCGACCGTGCGTTCCGCGGCGTGCTCGCGGGCCAAGTACACATCGCCCATGCCGCCGCCGCCGAGGTAGCGGTACAGATCGTAGCCGGCGGGGGCGGGGCGGAGCTTGGCTTGGCCGTTCCACGTCTTCGTGTCGCCGCCGACGTCCGGCCCCGTTCGCGTGGCAGTGCCGAAGTCGTGCAGGACGGTGCGTGTCTGGTCTTCGAGCGGGGTGCCCGCGGGCCGGGAGGTTTCGACCGCCTTCGAGCATTCGACGCAGAGCCCGTTCGCGGACAGCACCGCGAGTGGCCGGCTACAGCGGGTACAAGAGGAAGCGGATGACATGGGCGTGTCATGTGTGAGATGGACACGCGGTATAGTACTCGTTGGATCGTCGGCCCGCAACCCGCTGCTTCGTGTGAGGGTGGCTTGTCGCGGCGGTATCCTTTCAGGCACGCCGTTCGCCCGCCGCTTGGAGTCGAGATGGAAGGTGGAATCGAACGCGGCCAAGTATCACGCATTGAATCGATGGGGCGGCAGCCGACACCGGAAGACGTGTGGAACGCCGCAATCCGCGCCGGTGCGGATCCCGCGCGGTTGGCCCTGTCGCTGTCGCACGTCTTGGGAGAGGTCTCGCTCGCGGAGATGGAAGGCGGCGAGGAAGACGAACCGGTGGAAGTGCGGTACACGCTGAAGACCGGCGAGGTGCTGGCATACGACGCCACGTACCCGAACCCGTTTGCCCGCGAAATCGGCCTCGCCACGGGTTCGCGGAATCGGGTATGACGCCGGAATGAGTTTCCGGCGATTCCTCCTGTTGCTCGCGGCCGCGACCCCGCTGTATCTCGTGCTGGCCGCCACGGTTCCGCCCGCGGACGACGAGGCCTACTACTGGTGCTGGGCCCAGCGGCTCCAACTCAGTTACTACGACCACCCGCCGATGGTCGCGTACATGATCCGCGCGTCCACCGCGGTGTTCGGCGACACGCTGTTCGCCATCCGCGTCCCGGCGGTGATCTCCACACTCACAATGCTCGTCGTGATCGGCTGGCTCACGCGGCCGCGCACACTGCTGCCGCTGGTGCTGTTCACGCCACTGTTCACGTTCGGCGCCGTGCTCGTCACCCCGGACACGCCGCTCTTGATGTTCTGGTCGCTCTACTTGGCGTGGCTCGTGAAGATGCACGAGATGTTGCAGAACCCTTCCCACCAGCCCCCTCCCCGGAACGGAGAGGGGGAGCCGAGCCGCTCACTGCTTTCTTGGTGGCTGCTGGGCGGCGTGATCCTCGGTTGCGGCATCCTCGGCAAGTACACCACCGGCCTCGGCATGATCGCCGGCTTCGTGTCGTTCCTGCTCGCGGGGAACATCCGGCGCTGGTTCTTCGGGTACGTGCTGCACGGGCTCGTCGCCGTCGTCGTCACGCTGCCGATCCTCATTCACAACATCCGCTACGACTTCGTCCCGCTGCTTTACCAGTGGAAGCACTCGATGAGCGGCTCGGAGCCGGGTCTCGAGCACTTCGCGTCGTTCTGGGGCGTGCAGATCCTGCTGTTCGGGTTTCTGCCGTTCGCCGTGTTCGCGTTCAGCATCCTGAAGCGGAAGGAACTGCTCGCCGACCCGCGCTTGCGGGTGTGCACGTGCCTGTTCTCGCTGCCGTTCGCATTCTTCCTGTACAAGGCGGGCCGCGGGCACTTGGAAGGGAACTGGGCGCTGGCCATGTACATCTCCGCGTGGCCGCTCGCCGCCGAGATGTTCGAACGCCTGAAGCAATCCGCAACCGCCCGGCGGCTCGTGTATTCGACCTTCGCCGTGCCCGCGGTGTGCGTCGTGTTCCTGGCCGTGCACCTGGTGCATCCTCTGTCCGTGCTTTCGCCCGGCGCGGATCGCATCACGCGGCAGCGCGGCAAGGAAGAACTCGTGCGGCAACTCGCGGCCGACCTGCGTTCGCCGGAGCCGGTCTTCGCCACCAGCTATCAATGGACATCGCTGCTCCGCTTCCACCATGTGGACGCGCGGCAGATCGACGGCATCACCCGCCCGAGCCACTTCACGCAGTTCCCGGAGCACCTCGCGGATTGCGACCGCGCGTTGGTCTTTTCGGAAGGCTTCCTGCCCGAACCGCACGTCGCCGGGTTCGACCCGCCGCGCATCGTGGGGAAATACCCGCTGATCGTCCGCGGCGAAGAGGTCGGTGTGATGTGGTTGATCGAGTACGTGAAGCCGGGGACCGACCGGGCTTCACGCTGAGCGGCATCCGCGTTCGGAACGCTACTTCTTCTTCGCCTTGGCCAGCACGTCCGCCAGCTTCACGACCGCGCCGTTCTGCCGCTTGCTCTCCTCGGCGGCTTCCAGGAACGCGAACAACTCCGTGGTTTCTTCCGCGCTCACCGGCGGCGTCTTCGTCTTGAAGAACTTCGCGATCTCGATGGCGGTGGCCTCATACGCCATGTACTTGTCGTTGGTCGGCACCACGCCCTTCACCGGGACGCCGTGGCCGTAGATTCCGGCCGTGGACACGCCCTTCGTTCCGAACACCGTCGCGCTGTACTTCAAGGCCCCCTTGCGGATGCCACGGTACGTGCCGACGCGTCCGTCCGCCCACGTGCCGGTCACCACGTCCGCGTAGTCCGTGGCCGCCCGCGTGACGGACACGCACCCCGGCCCCATGATCGAGTACAAGGTTTCGACGCCGTGGATGCCGTGCCAGTACAGGTCCGGGTGGTGCGGTTCGCGGGGGCAGCCGCCGTACACGTCCGCTCCGAGCACGTCGCCGACGTCCTCGTGCTTCTTCATGCCGATGAAGCCGGGGCTGAAACGGTGCTGCGAGCACGAGAAGATCGGCGTCTTGTGTTCCTTCGCGAGGCGGAAGATCTCGACGGTGTCCGCGAGCGACGCGGAGAGCGGCCGGCCGATGTACACCGGCTTGCCCGCCTTCAGCACCGGCTTCAGCTGTTCGAGGTGGGCACGGCCGTCGAGGCTCATCACGAGCACGGCATCGACTTGCTTCAGCACGTCGTCCGGGCTGGCGGCGATCTTCACGCCGAATTCCTGAATTCCTTTCGACCACTTGGGCAACTCGCGGACGCTCTCTTCGATGTCCGGGCTGCCGGCGGGGAACCCCGCGATCACCTTGAGGCCTTGAAGTTCGGCGGCTCCCTTCGGGTCGTGCCAGAGTTGCGTGAAGGCGACGGCCTGGTAGTTGTCCAACCCGATGACGCCGACCTTGATCGGCTCCGCGGCGCTAGCCGCAGCGGGTAGGAGAAGTGCGAACAGCGGCAGGAAGTATCGCATGGGATGTTCCGTTGCAATGGGATGTCTCAAGCCAGCTTCAATCCGATCGGCAGCGAGTCGCCGAAGAGACGCGATTGTTCCTCGCGCTCGGAGTGGACCGTTTCCGCGACCATGCGCGGCCACGCGGCCGGGCACGGGTTCGCTTTCAGCACGGCGAGCACCTTCGCACGGACGGTCTCGGACACTTCCACGGCGCGGAGGCCGCTCTTGCGGGCGAGTTGGGCCATGGCGAAAAGCCAGCCGGTGCGTTCGTTGTCGTTGGCGGGAGCGAACGCGAGCAACTCCTCGAGCCACTGCTCCACGATCTCCGGATGCACCACGCTGTTCAGCGGGCCGTACAGTTGCACCCGCGCCCCGAACCGCGTCAGCGACCAGAACGCATATACCGGTACGCTCCCCGGTTTGATCTGCCTCAGCAAGGCGGTTCCGAGATTCTCTTTGGTCTTGGCGTCGAGCCGTTCCAAGCTCGCGGCGGCACGCCACATTTCGGCGTACTCGTTGGCCGGCGGCTTGGCGAACGGCTTGCCTTTCGGCGGCAGCAGCACTGGCTTCAGCCGCGCGAACAACGCCTGCTGCAACGCGGTGTTCAACCCGCCGGCCACGCGCCGCCACATGATCCAGTAATCGGCGCCGCCTTCGGGGAGAACAGGGCCCTTACGGACCCCGCTCGCCGCTGGCGCGCTGGCCGACGCGGTGATCAGCTTCCACAGCGATTCCACGCGGTAGCGGTCCACGGGGTCGCCGAAGCCGGGGCGCAGGCAGAAGCCAACGAGGTTGTACCAACGGGCGAGGTGCTGCGGGCTCTTGCTCCGCCCCGCGGCCTGCGTCTCGAGGAACTCCCAGATGCGGCGAATGAGCCCGGTCGGCCACGCCCCGCGCGACGATTCCAGGGCCGCTTCCAGTTGCTTCACCAGTTCCTTCGGGTCCGCGGTGCCGGGGCCGAAAGCCTCGCTCAGCAACGTGGCCGCGGCCTGCACGCGTTCCTCGGGGAACACATCGACCACGCCGGCCTCGGCCGTGGGCGAATTTTCATCCTCATCCGTTTCGAAGAGCACGTCGCGCACATTGAACTCGAGCCGCCAGCGGTTCCCTTCCTTGGACACGCAGTAGAGTTCGAGCGTGCCGAGCTCGGTGCATTTGGCCGCAAGCGTGACCGGCACTTCCTTCACGCCCGCGCGTTTGCCCCCGCGCAGGATCGTGTGGAGCGGCGGGAGTTTGAGCAGTGAACCGGGCGCGAGATGCAGCACTTCGCCGGGTTTGTCGTCGCCGCGGACCGTGGAGGTGAAAAGCGGGAAGAGCACCGGTTGGCCGAGCGCCAGTTGCAGTTCCGGTTCGGGAAGTTGGATCTCGTCGCCTTCCTGAAGCCCGCGCGGAATCACACAGAGAAATGCGGAATGCGGAGTGCGGAGTGCGGAATCGGAAAGCGGAGCATCGGTACGGGATTCCGCATTCCCCGTTCCGCGTTCCGCATTCGACGAGAGGCCGATGTAGTAGGAACGGGGGATGCCGCCGCCGATGCGTTTGCCGCCGGAGTGCCGCAGCCAGGCGTAGAAGGCTGCGCCCCACGCCACTGCCAGATCGAGCGACGGGCTGGTGAGAATCAGTGGCTTCCACTTCTCGCCGAACCACGGCCGCATCACATCGACGACACGCTGTCGCAGCACCTCCGGTTGGAACACGCCACCATTGAACAGGATGGCATCGATCGGAATCGGCGAGCGGGGGGCGTCAGCCCTCTGGTTCTGTGCGTCTCCGGAAGAATCAGGGGACTCACGTCCCCCGCTCGCCCGGAGGAACGCCGCGAGGTGCTTGCTCACGGCCGGGTCCGCGACGTAGGGCAGGCCCATTTCCTGCAGGCCGACGCGGGCGCTTTTCGCGGGCTCCGCGTCGAACGGCACTTGGGGGAAGAAGCCGTCGAACATCGCCGCGGCCACGTCCGCCGGTGTGATGCTCACGGAAAGCGTGCCGCCGACCACGGAGCGGCCCTTGCCCATCACCGTGACCGGGAAGCTCGGCGGAGCCGATTCGCCGAGCAACGCTTCCTTCGCGGCCCGGCACGCCTGCACCAGCGAGCCGAACTGCGCCGCGTCCAACTTGCCGGGCAGCTTCGCTTCGACCGCTTTGGCCAAGGCCAGGTCCATGTTGTCGCCGCCGAGCAGCAGGTGCTCGCCGACGGCGTCGCGGACGAAGCCGAACTCGCCGGACTCTTCCACGGCGCGGATCAGACTAAAGTCCGAGGTGCCGCCGCCGACATCGACCACGAGCGTCCGCATGCCGACCTTCAGCTTGCCGGCTTCCTTGGGCGAGTGGGTGCCGAGCCAGGCGTAGAACGCGGCCTGCGGCTCTTCGATCAGCGAGACGTGCTTCAACCCGGCTTGCTTGGCGGCCTCGGCGGTGAGGTTGCGGGCGACATCATCGAACGACGCCGGCACCGTGATGACGACGATTTGCTCTTCGAGTTTGTCTTCGGGCTTGTGCCCGGCGTTCCACGCTTCGACCAGATGCCGCAGGTAACGGGCGGATACTTCGAGCGGGGAGAGCCGCGGCACGTCCGGCGGGCCCGCCCATGGGAGCAGCGGCGCGGTGCGGTCCACGCCCGGATGGCACAGCCACGACTTGGCAGACGACACGAGCCGCCCCGGCACCTTCGCTCCGTGATTGCGGGCGAACGCGCCGACGACTTCGGTCGGGTCCTTCTTCCACGGCAGGTTGATGGAACCGGGTGCGAGGTCGTGCGGCCCCGGCAAGTAAAGGAACGACGGCAGCAGATCGAGCGAACCGACCTGCCCCGCGGCCGTGACCTGCGCCACCGGAAAGGTGTGCAGCTTCGGCCCGGTCGTGGTCTTGGACGCCGTATCGACGTACGCAACGGCCGTATTCGTGGTGCCAAGATCGATCCCGACGAGAAAGCGCGACATGAGTTCAAAGGTATCGCAGCACTCGGTCTGCGGCGAATTACTTGTTCAATCGCGCTTCGATCTGATTGGCCTTCACTTCCGCGGGAAGCCGGGTGCCCGGGTCCGGTGCCACGCGGGCGACCTCGCGCAGGGCGGCGACCGCGTCGCGGCCGCCGACCTTCTCGTTGCCGAGGATCTCGATCGCGGCAAGGCGGACGTTCTGGTCGTCGCGACGGAGCAATGCAATGGCGGCCCGTTCCGCCACGGAGCCGCCCAGCGTAATGAGGGCGTCCGTGGCCAAGCTCGTTTCCTTGCCGGGCCGGCCGATCATCTCCGCCATGCGGCGGGCCACGTCTTCGTCCTTCCAGCGAGGCAGCACCTTGAGCGCCATCTCGCGTTCGTCCGGGTTTTTGGAACGGCTGGCGTTCAGCGCGAGTTCGCGGGCGTCCGGGCCACCCCACGTCGTGTATGCGGGCAGGGCCTCGGCGCGAACGCCGTCGTCCGGGTGGCTGCACAATTCCTTCAAGGCCGCGGACAGTTCCACGCGGTTCTTCGAATCCTCGGAGTAAGTCGAATCCGTACGGGCGAGCGAACGAAGCAAGGCGATCAACGCGTCGTACTGGCGCTGGTCGCGGTAGTGCTTGAGTTGGGCCACCTTCGGCTGGCTCGTAATGGGCACTTGCGCTTCGAGTTGTTGCTGGTTCGGCCCGACGCCGGCGTAGGCTCGCGTTTGATCTTGGATCTGCGGCAGCAGCAACCCCGCGCCAAGGATCACCAAGCCGCTGACAACGAACCGCAGCGGGCGGTAGCGGCCGTACTTCTTGTTCGTGAGATACAGGAAGGTGACGGGCGGCACGGCGCACGCCAAGCCGCGGCGCATCTCGCGGCGGAACGCCAAGGACGTGACCCAAGCGTACCCGGCGAGCGCCTGTGCGATGCCGATCGCCACGATGAGCGGCGTGAAGGTGTTCGCCGAGAACAGAGTGGCGACAATCAGGGTGATGGCGATGCCGGTGGTGAGGATCCACACGGCGGTGGAAGGGTTGAGGTCGCGCGGCGGCTTCGGCGGCGGCTTCATCCGCGAGGCCAGCGTGGATGTCAGTTCCACGGCGATGTCCGCGCTCGTTCGCAATTTCAACGGCTCGGGCGCGGGAGCCGTGGCGAGTGCGGATTCCGCGGCCGGGCGACGGGTTCGCGAACTGCCTTGTTTCGACGCCGCCGCCCACGCCGGCGGCGGAGTCGGGAACGGCTTCTTCGGCGGCGGTGTCGGTTCGGGTCGCCGCGGAACAGGGAACGGCTTCGGAGCGGGCTTGGAGGGTTGCGGGGCTTCAGACACGCCTGCGGGCGGATACAGTTCCACTCGGCCGTCGTCCGCATCGGGCCCGGGCAACGATCGCGAGAAGGACGGGCTCGGAGGCGTGGATTCGGGTTCGGACGGCGGTGGCGTCTCCACCTCGCTCATGTCCTGCGACGGCGGTGCGATATCGCCTTGCGCGATGGCACCGAGCACGTCGTTGTCCGCGTCGGGTTGAGGCTCTGGCCGCGATACCGGCGCCGGTGTCAGCCCCGAACCGGATGACGGAATCACCATCGTGGGCGCAGCGATGAGCGGTTCGCCGTTCTCGTTCAACCAGTGCCGCCGATCCGCGGGGATGGTGACCGGTTGCGAGCATTTCGAACAGACGGTCGTCTTTCCGGCGCGAATCTCGAGCGCCTGGAGCACGACGGAACACTGCGGGCAGCGGTAGCGGAACATGAACGGTCCAAGACGGAGGGGCACCTGCAACTTTAGCTTACAACGAGCTCCGAGGGTCGGGAAACTACCGGACTTCGGCTCGCGGCGTCAATGCAGGACCATTGCGCTTGACGCGCCGATCCGACCTGCGTAAACTTCTGTTGAGACGGAATCTCACCAAGACGCCGTCACTCGAGACGGTCCCGCCGATGTCCCTGCCACAGTACGATTCCCGCGTTTGCCCCGATCCGTGTGCCGGTCCCTGCGCCGGGTGCCCGGACCGCGTTGTGTGCCGCTGCCTGAAGGTGACAGAAGAGGCCATCGCCGACGCGATCGTTTCGTTGGGCTTGCGCTCGGTTCACGAGGTGCGATCCGCGACGGGGGCGGGCGACGGCTGTACCTGCTGCCACGGCCAAATTCGCGAACTGCTTGAAGTGCACGTCGAAGTGCGGGAATTCGCCCGCGTCTGATCCCGACTCGCAAATCAACGCGGCACGAGCGTTTCCGCCCGTGCCGCTGGTGCCGATCAAGTTGTGCTTCGGTCTCAGTCCACGACGGCGAGAACGTCGTCTTCCGTCATGATGAGGTATTCCTTCCCGTCCACCGTCACTTCGTTGCCGGAGTAGGACGAGAAGAGCACGCGATCACCGGCCTTCACTTGGAAGGGGGCGCGCTTGCCATCATCGAGCAGCTTGCCGTCGCCCAACGAGATCACCTTGCCTTGCTTGGGCTTCTCCTTGGCGGTGTCCGGCAGGATGATCCCGCCGGCGGTGCGGTCGTCCGCCTCCAGCCGCTCCACCACGATCTTCTCGTTCAGAGGCACGATCTTCATCGGTCGGTTCTCCCAGGTTCGGTTTCCGGTTGTGCAGGGGGCTGCGCCGCGGGCGGCTTTCCGTACACCTGTCCGAGCGCCTTCGCCAGCGTGTGCAGCACGAGATTCAAGTTTATGGGTTTCGGAATCACGCTGTAGACCTGCGCCTGCATGGCCTGCCGCATGAGTTCCGAGGTGGCGTCGGCCGTCATCAGGACGGCGGGCAGCACCTTGTGCAGCGTTTGCCGCAAGTGGGCCACCGCCTCCAATCCCGTGAGCCGCGGCATGTGCATGTCGAAGAGCACGAGATGCACCATCTGCACCTGCACGATTTCGACCGCTTCGCCACCGTCCTTCGCCAAAACGGGCTGGAACCCCCGGCGTTCCAACACCTCGCCGAGCGTCTCCCGGTTCCCGCGATCATCGTCGGCCACGAGAATTCGGAACCGATTCCCGATTTCGGTTTGGGGTTGGAAATCAGCGGTGGGAAGGCCGGCATCCGCGAGCATGGCGTTCACCTGCATGATGCGAAGCAACCGGGGTGCCGAACGCCGCCCCCGGGATCACCGAACGACACAACCATTGAATTGTGCATAAGATGCGAAATCCTACACAAGGCCAACTCCGGCAGCTCATCACGGCTCGACTGCCATTTGAAGGGGGGTTGGTGCTGTCAGGTTGGCAGCACGCGGCGTGGCTTTCACGCATGCGACCGTTCACACACAGACTTCGAGCGTGAGGAAGTTGTCTGGCTCTTTCTTGTACAGGGCCGCGGCGGCGCGGAGCGTCTTGATCCGATCTGCGTGCCACGGGTTCTCCAACTTCGGAAGTGCGTCTTCGTAGGGGAACTCCTGCAGCAAATCGGTGCGGACGAGCATCGCCCGGATCTTGCGGATGCGTTCCTCTCCCACCATTTCGCAGGTGAGGAAGAGCGAGTACTTCACGATGCTCACCGGTTGGCCGGCATCTTGGCGGATGTTGCCGTTCACGAAATGCTCGGCCACCGCATTCAGCACGAAGTTCAACAGGAACCACCGGTCGTTCGGCGGGATCGGCATGATCGGGTTGTCCGGCGTCGTTTTGCGGCTGGCGGCCTCCACCTTGTCGATCGCGAGGCGGTTGAGGAACACCTCCTCCACCGAGCGCTCGAGCACCGTGCGGATCTTCAAGTAGCCGTCCGCGAAGATGTTGAGACTGACAATGATGCGGTCCAGGAATTCCTTCGAGTGCCACTGGCGGGAGGCCTTGTAGCGGCCCCACCAGCGGCCGGCGAAGAACGTGGCCGTGGACGTGATCGCAGCCACCAGGATGGTCACGAGCGTCCGCTTGAAGACGTCCGAGCCGACGTCCACGGGATCGACCACGTTGGTCGCGAGCAGGTGCAGCATCATTTCTTCTCGATGCGGTAGATCGCCTTCGCGGTGCGGAGGATCAGGGCGTCGCCGTCCACCGCGTAGCTGGACAAGCAAAGAAACTTCGCGGCCGGTCCGGGTTCGGTCAGCTTGTTCGTGGCCACGGGGTCGTACTCCTTGCCGGGCTTGAACACGGTCGCGGTGCCGTCCTCGGCCAGCAAATAGATGAGGCCGCCGGCGTACACGGGGGACGAGGTGTGGGGCTTGGCGAGGTTCTCATCCCACCGCACCTTCCCGGTCTTCGCCTCGATGCAACTCAGCAACCCGCCATCGGACACGGTGTAAAGGTCGTCCCCCACCAGGATCGGCACCACGTTGCGCGGCATCGTTTCTTTCTTGATGGTCCACGCCACGTGCGTGCCCGTCACGTCGCCCTTGCTCTTGTCATCGACGCGGATCGCCATCAGGGCCGCGTTGTCGTACCCGGTGCAGACGTACAGCAACCCGTTCGCGAAGAGCGGCTTCGGAACGATCGAGTACCCGCTGAACTTCACGCGCCAGATTTCCTTCCCCGTCTTCGGCTCGAGTGCCATCGCCACATCGCTGCCGACCGAGATGATCTGCTCTTGGCCGTTCACTTTGATCAACAGCGGCGTGCAGAAGGAGAAGGGCCGCGCCGGCTTCGCATCGCGGGGCACATCCCAGATCACTTTGCCGTCCGCCTTGCCGAGCGCGATCACGGCTTGCTTGTCGGTGCCGTCGATGGAGTAGACCAGCTTGTCCGGAAGGAGCAGGAGCGTGCCGCCGTTGCCGTGCACCGGCTTGTACGGCAGCGTCTGGTTCGTCCAGACCGGCGAGCCGTCCTTCGTGTTGAGGCAGGCCGTGCCCATGTGGCCGAAGTGGACGTACACCTTGTCCCCTTCCACCACCGGCGTCGGGCTGGCGTGGCTGTTCTTGCCGTGGATGTTCGGCGCCTTCGCCACATCCTGCTGGAAGACTTCGACGTTCCACAGGATGCTGCCGGTCTTGGCGTCCAGGCACAGCGTGCGAAGCGATTGGCTGGCCTTCAGCGGATCCTTGAACTCGCCCTGCGGCACCGCGGTCGTGACGTACATCTTTCCATCCACGACGACGGGGGACGACCAACCGAGCCCCTCCACGGCGGTGCGCCACGTGATGTTCTTCGTGGCGGTCCACTCGGTGGGCAGTTTCGATTTCTCGGCGTGGCCGTCGCCGGTCGGGCCGCCGAACTGCCACCAGTCCGACGCAGACGCGGCAAGCGGAACTCCGAACAGCAAGGCGAGGATGCAGACCGAACGAGGCATGAGGTGTTCTCCGGCGGAGAGGCGTGGCGGGATGGTGAAATGGTAGCGATTCCGGCCGCGTCGCGGAACCGTTCAAATTCACGGAACGCGCTCGAACACCGAGCCGCTGAGCCGCAGCGCGGCGGCAGTGCCGTTGGCGGCGGTGAACTCCACCAACTTCTCGCCGAAGTGACCCTCGGTGATGCGGAACGCGTCCCCGTCGAAGTGTGCGAGGGGCGCGGAAAAGCGCCCCCACGCGAACGAGAGCTTGCCGTCTTTCTCGGTCACCTTCGCGTCGCCACTCACGGGGTGACGGTAGATCCCCGAATAAGACGCGAGCGGCAGGCTCGGCTTCGCGCCCGTGCGGGCGGCATCCCGCGCCGCGAGCGCGTCCCGCTTCGCCTTCTCCACTTGCTCCACGATCTTCCGGAAGAACGCGTTCCAATCCCGTGCGGAGAGGCCGCAGTACGCATCGATCAGCGAATTGGTCAGCGCCTGATTCATTCGCGTTTCGTGGAGGTTGTTCAGGATCGCGAAGCCGAGTTTCTCGTCCGGCAGCAGCGTGATCTGCGTGCGGAAGCCGTCGATCTGCCCGCCGTGGGTGCAGACGCGTTTGCCGCGATGATCGAGAACCACCCAACCGAGGCCGTATTGCAACTTCTCGGTGTCCGGGTTCATCGCGCGGGCGAGGCCTTCGAGCAGGATGGTGTTCTGCGGCGTTCGCGTTTCGAGCAGGTTTTTCTCGGACACGAGACGCCTGCCGCCGACCGTGCCGTTCGCGAGTTGGAACTTCAGCCACGCTCCCAGATCGCGGGCCGAAGCGTGGATCGAACCCGCGGGGTTGGGCTCCGGCATCTCGTACATCGGCATCGTCGCCAACGTCATGGTCTTCGCATGGCCGATGGCGTGGTCTGCGGGCAGATCCTTGCCGGTGAATCGGACGCCGGTCATTCCCAGCGGGCCGGTGAGGCGTTCTTTCACGAGCGCGTCCCACGGTTGCTTGGCGATGCGTTCCGCGGCCCGTCCCGCCGCCATGTACATGATCGAGTTGTACTCGAACCCGCTGCGGAACGGGTACGTCGGCGGCAGCTTGTCCGCCTTGCCGAGCACTTCGTCCACGGTGTAGCGGGTGCCGTACCAGAGCAGGTCGTTGCCGGGCACGCCGGTGCGGTGCGAGAGCAGATCGCGGAGCGTGACCTTCTCGCTGGCATCCGGATCGGCAAGTTTGAAACCGGGAAGATGCTTGTTCACGCGGTCGTCCCAGTCCAACTTGCCGTCGTCGGCGAGCATCGCGAGCAATGTGGAAGTGAAAGCCTTGGTGCAGGATGCGATGGGGAAGAGCGTGTCCGGCCCGACAGGATCCGGCTTGTCAAACTGACGCTTGCCGTACCCCTTCAAGTGAACGACTTGGTCCCCGCGAATGACGACGAGCGAGGCCCCCGGGGCGTCCCACGCCTGCATCGCATCGGCGACCAACTTGTCGACGGCGGCAGCATCCGGCCCCGCGGCGTGAACCGGGGATGCGAGCAGCAGCAGGGCGGCAAGCGGGGTGAATCGCATGAGGAATTCTACTCTGCGTCGTTCATCCACTTCGTGATGATGGTGGCGAAGTACGTGCCGGCCACGGTGGAGGCGTCGCCTGGCTTCACGCCGAAGCCGCCGTCCGGATTGCGGCACTTCTCGATGAAGGCCCGCATCGCCTCGCGATTCTTCGGGCGTTCCTTCAACAGCATGAACGCCCTCATCACGCGGTAGGTCGATTCCAAGTCCGAGCCCTTGGCTCCGGCGCGGCCGTAGCCGCCGTCCTTCCACTGGCCCGCTTGCAGCACATCGTCCAGCTTGTTGGAGTTCTTCAACTGCTTCTCGGGAACGCCGAGCCGCAGTTGAAGCGCGATCACGGATGCGGTCTCGCGCGGGATCGCTTCGTCCTTCCCGGCGGTGCCGTCGTCCGCCAGTTGATTGGCGGCGATGTCGAGCCACGGCTTCAGATCGAACCCGCAGTCTTTCACGCCCCACGCTTCGACCGCGGCGCCGGCGATCCGCACATCCTCGAAGCTCTTCGCATTCTCCTTCAGGTACTCCATGCACTTCGCGTACTTGTCCTTCGGGATCTCGAGTTCCACGGCGGCCATGATGCCGACGGCGGCGGTGTACAGGTCCGGCTTGCCGCCGGGTGCGTCCGCGAAGCCACCGCTCTTGGCGTCATAGCAGGAGAGCACGTACGACGTGGTCAGCTTCGGGTGCGGGATCGCTTCGATGGCTTTCTTGCCGGTGAGGTACTTGAGCGACCGCACGGCCGCGGACGTGGCCTTCAGAGAAACCTGCATGTCCTTCGGCCCGGACGCGAATCCGCCGTTCGGGTTCTCGAGCAGATGCACGAAGCGGATCGCGCCGAGCTTCTGCTTGATCTGGCGGTCGATCTCCTCGGTTTGTGCCGAGGCGAACGCGGGAGTGAGAATCAGCAGGGCAATCGCGAATCGCATGGGGCGGCCTCAGGAGCTCTTCGGACGAAACGCCTTCACCACGGATTCGTTGGTGGTGAGGAACGGCCCTTCGATCAGATCGACGCAGTACGGCACCGCGGGGAACACGGCCATGAGGCATTCGCGGATCGCGGCGGGCTTGCCGGGCAAGTTGATGATGAGGCTCTTCCCGCGGATGCCGGCGGTCTGCCGCGAAAGTATCGCCGTGGGCACGGATTTGAGCGACACCTGCCGCATGAGTTCGCCGAAGCCGGGCATCATCTTGTCGCACACGGCCTCGGTGGCCTCGGGCGTGACGTCGCGTTTCGCCGGGCCCGTGCCGCCGGTGGTGACGACAACGCAGCAGCCCTCCACGTCGCAAAGTTCCTTCAGGTTCAGTTCGATGAGTCCCTGTTCGTCCGGAATCACGCGCGAGACCGGCGTCCACTCGCAGGAGAGCATCTCGCGCAAGCAGTCGTGGATCGCCGGCCCGCCGCGATCCTCGTATTCGCCGCGGCTCGCACGATCCGACACGGTGAGGATTCCGATTCGCATGCTGAGTATATTACACGTCACTATGAGAACTTGGACCTTTCAATCGGCCGGCAGCCTGCTCTTCGGCCGCAACGCCATCGACCAACTTCCGGACATCGCGGGCGGGCTCGGCGCCAAGCGCGTGTTCATCGTGACGGACGCGATCCTCGACAAAGCGGGTGTCGTGGAGAAGGTTGCAAGCCGGTTGAAGGCCGGAGGCGTCACGCTGGACACGTTCCACGTGAACAACCCGGAACCGTCCGTGGAGATCGTGCGGCAGGCGACAGCCCAAGCGAAAGCGTTCAACCCGGATGCGGTGCTCGGCTTGGGCGGCGGCAGCAACATGGACACGGCGAAACTCGTGGCCCTCGTACTCGCCCACGGCAAAGATGCGACGGACTACACCGGCGATTGCCGCGTGCCCGGGCCGGTCACGCCGTTCATCTGCGTGCCGACCACCGCGGGCACGGGTTCGGAAGTGTCCGCGGCCGCCGTGTTCACGGACACCGAGAAGCAGATCAAAGTGTCGTGCCTGAGCCCGTTCTTGCGGGCGGACTCGGCCGTGGTCGATCCGCTGCTCACGGTGTCGTGCCCGCCGAAGGTGACGGCGGACAGCGGCATCGACGCGCTCACGCACGCCATCGAAGCGTTCACGGCTTGCGACAACGACGCGTTCCCGCTGCCGAGCGGCAAACGCAGCGTGTACCAAGGGAAGAATCCGATGGCGGACGCGATGGCGGAGAAAGCCATCGTGCTGGTCGGGAAGTTTCTGCGGCGGGCGGTGAAGGACGGCCACGATCTGGAAGCCCGCGACGGCATGGCCCTCGCCGCGACCCTCGCGGGGCTGGCGTTCTCGAATGCCGGCGTGGCGCTGGTTCACGCGATGGAGTACCCCGTGGGCGGAGCGGTCCACGTGAGCCACGGTGCGGGCAACGGGCTGTTGCTGCCGTTCGTGATGAAGTTCAACGAACCGAACGCGAAGGCCAACCTCGCGAAGCTGCCCGCGCTTCTCGGCGACCCGCACGGCGACGCCATCGACATCGTCACCAAGTTGCGGGCGGACATCGGCATCCCGCTCAAACTTCGCGACATCGGCGTAAAGGAAGCGATGCTCCCCGGCTTCGCAGCCAAGGCCTTCGCCATCAAGCGGCTCATGCGGGTGAACCCGCGCATGCCCCAGAACGAAGGCGAAATCCTGGAGATTTACAAGGCGGCGTTCTGAGCTTGGCTCACTTCAACGGCTGCTTACCGCTCGCGTCCAACCGCAGCACGTGGACGTGACTGTGTTGGCCGACGGCCCAGACGAGTTTCCGCCCGGGGTCGTACATCAGGCCCATCGAGTTGTTGAAGGAACCCGCCTTGCCCACCGGGTCGTCGCCGCCGAGAGCCAGCGTGCACCACGCGTTCGCGGCGCAGTCGAAGGCCAGCCACCGCCAGCCCTCGCCGTCCTTCACGCGGCCGCCGATCAGCACGAGATCGGCTTCCGGAATGTATGTTGTCTCGCGGCAGTGCACCTTGGCGAGCACCGGCGGGTCGAGCCATTTCGCTTCGCCGGTCTTCAAGTCGTACGCCGCGACGTTGCCGGCCTTCGGCCCGTTGTCGCTGAAGAAGAGCAACCGGTCTCGCTTCGTGTCGTGGGCCAGCCCGTGCTGGTCCGCGGACTTGCTCGGCAACTCGCCTTTGAGCGGCAGCGGCTTCCAACTCCGCGACTCGGCATCCAGTTTCCACAGACCCGGTCTGCCGGTGCCGCGGTCGTCACCCCACACAACTGCACCGTTCGGCGTCGAGCACACGGTCGCGGTGTAAAAACTCGGCCGGTACGGGTTCTTCACCTTCAAGCGCCACCACTGAATGCCATTGAAGAAGTACGTGTAGTCGTGCGGGGCGAAGACGAGACTCTTGAGGTTCACGTCGTATCCGGTGGACTTGTACGTGTGACCGGTCATCCACGGGTTGCCGCCGTAACTCCATTCGCCGTGGACCTGATCGTTCGAGTACACGTACTCGATCGGGTACTCCGGGGCGAAGGGGAGCGAGTAACGATCCGTCTTGATGTCGTAGATGAACGGCGCGGTGCCGCTGTACGCGGAGTGCCCGCCGGAGAAGCGGATGATCTGGTCATGCGGGGTCGAAAACGGCGGAACCCCAGTCCATGTTCATGAGCGGCCGCTTCGGCGTGGGGCGGATCGTCCACTTGTTCGTGGGCAGATCCTTGAGTTCGGCCGCGACCTTGTCCGCATCCGGCTTCGGCACATCGTCGTACCACGCGGGATCGTGCGAACCGCTTCGCTTCAATCCGAGATGCGGGCTGGAGCCGTATTTGGCGGCGAGTTGCGGGTCGGGCTTGTCCGCGTCGATGCGAATGGTCCAGGCGCGGTTCTGCGAATCGAGCAGCAGGACTTCGTCGTTCCCGTTAACGGTCGCAGAGAGGAAGAAGTTGCTCGGCCCGGTCGGAGCGTCCTTCTCCCAGTGGCCGTTGCACTGCCATTCGTCGGTCGCCGCGTCGTAGGTCCATGCTTCCATCGGCAGCGCCTTGTACAGCGACGCGACGTATTCCACCGTCGAGGTGTGGGTGTATCCGCCGAGGAGCAGCACCTTCTTCGCCTTGGGCAGCCACAGCATCGCGTGCCCGGCGCGGGGTTGCGGCCCGCGCTTCGGTTGCCGCTGTTCCCATCCCTTGCTCAAGTCCAGCGTCCACACATCCGCATGCAACTCGTGAAGCATGTCTCCGCCGAACAGCACCGTTTTCTTGTTCACGGGATCGTACACGAGCCGCGAGTTGGCCCGCGCCGGCGGTTGCGTCGCGAGCTTGAGCTGTTCCCACTTGTTCTCATTCGGCGAATACGTCCATGTTCCCGGATCGCCGCGCTCGGTTTGAATGTTGCCGCCGCCGAACAGCACGAACTTCTTCGCGTCCGTGTCGTAGCACATGCTCGACCACAAGAGGATGCCGCCGAGTTCCTTCTCGGGATGCGTGGGCGGGTTCAGGTCCTTCCACTGCTTCAACGCGGGATCGTACTTGAAGGTGCTGCCGCCGGCATAGAAATAGAACGCCTTCGTGTCCGGATCGTAGGCGTACTTCTGGCCCAGCGAGAAGGTGCCGTACACGGTCCAGTTCGGCCGCGTATTCCCGGTTGCGTCCGTCAGGCTCCACGATTCGCCCTTCCAGCCGAGTCGCCAGTCCGACTTCGCGGGAAGTTCGTCGAGCCACTTCCCGGCGGGGTCGAACGCGAGCACGTCGTACGGGCGCGGCTTCTTGTAGTTCGCCCAATCGGTGCGACCGCCGAGCACGAGGAACGTGCTCCAGAGCCGGACAGCACCCAGGCGGCGGCGCATCCCAGCGGCGGCCTTCGATCACCGCGTCCGTCCGCTTCCAGGAACGTTCACCGGTTCGGCGGCACGAAGCGTGGTGGCGAAGAACGAGCGCGACAGCAGGCGCATGGCAGCCCTCCGGAAGAGCCGTCAGTGTACACTGAACAAAATGCTCGACGAGTACCTCGGACACAAAGTGGTGGTGGACCTCAGCAGCACGTTCGGTATTGCCTCGGAAGTGACCCGCGCCCGACCGCCTTCCTGGAGTTGAAGAACGCGGACCTCCACGACCTCCGCGACACCGATACCGCGCGTGCCTTCAGCGGAATCGGTGGCCACCGGCGTGAAGCGCAACCGCAAGCGCGTACTGATCCGCCGAGACGAGGTCGTCGCCGTCTCGCTGCTCGACGACGTGGTGGACGAATGACCGCGACCGCGGAGCACGATCCGTACAACTCCGCACATGAATACACTCGACTCAACGCGCCCGCGATTGGCCGAAGTCGATGCCTATTACCAATCCCGCGGCATCTTCCAGGCGCGCTGGTTGAAGCGGCCGGACATCGTGGTCATCGGCCTTCTTGTACGGGTGGACGGATGCAGCCTATGCCAGGCAGTTTCGGCCAGCTCGTTCGGCGGTCGCCGCCAGAACTCCCTGCCGCGGTTCGCCTTGAAGTTGCCGTCTACACCGCATCGTGTTTCACGAATCGCCGCAGTTGAAGTCCGCGGCGGACTTTTCGCCGGGCTTCCGGCAGTGGGATCGCCGCGCCCTGCGAGATCGACGAGCGTGTCTTGATGCAGCCCGGCGAGACGCTCTTGGCGAAGAACTGCGCCTGACGCGTTCGCCGGCACCCGCTCGCCGGGCACCTCGTGGGGCAGGGCGTGGACACGCTCCTGATCACCGGTTGTTCCACAAGCGCGTGCGTGCGAGCCACACCGCGACCCGACGCCAAGGCTTCGAGTTCCGGCCGATCATCATCCGCGAAGCCGGTGCGGTGTACAACGAGATCGCCTGGTTGTCCGCGCTGGCGGACATCCGCGCGCTTCGCGGACGTGACCAACCTCGCGGACACGCTTATCTGAAGGGGCTGTGATGGCGAAGGCGAAGCCCAATCCGATCGACGCGTATCTGGACGGAGTCGCCCAGATCCGCTGGCTCTGGAGAAGCTCACCAGGCAGATCCACGCCGCGCTCGAAAGGCGGAAGAGTGCATCAGCTACGGCGTCCCTGCGTTCCGCAACGCGGACGGAGTCATCGTGGGGTTCAGCCGTCAAGGGCCGCTGCACACGTTTCTTCCCGATGACGGGGCACACCGTGGCCGCCGCATGGAGGAACTCGCGGACTTCGAGACGAACGAGCGCGGTTCGCTTCACGCCGAAGAAGCCGCTCCCAGCCGCACTCGTGAAGCCATCGTGAAGGAACGCCCTGGCCGAGAACCGCTAGAAGAAGTGACAGCTCTCCGGCACCGATGCTCTCCTTCACTTCTCATGCGCGGCCGCGTAGAGTGACGCCATTCACGTCTCACGGAGGCCGCCATGAATTCGCCGATCGCAACGCCGTCCCGCCGGTTGTTCCTCGCATCCGCGGCGATGCCGCTGTTCACCGCCCCGGCGCGTTCGCCAACTTCGTCGCGGACCTCGCAAGACCTGACCCGGACAGGCCCGTTCTGCGGACCCGGCTGCCCCTCGACACGGACAACGACCTCATCCGCATCAACGACTCCCTCACGCCCGGCGTCGGCGAAATCACGCACCTCGCAGCAGATCTCCTCGGTGGGGGCAACCCGATCAAGAACGCCCTCGTGGAGATCTGGCAGTGCGACGCCAACGGCGTGTGCACGCACTCCGCGGACAGCGGCCCACAGAAGGAAGCCGGACATAACCCGGCCGGGCGGTTCCTCACCGGTTCGAGCAGCGAGTACTACTTCCGCACGATCGAAGCTGCGTGGTGTACCCGCAGCGGCCCGCGCCGCACATCCACTACAAGGTGAAGGTCGGCGGCAAGCCGTTGCTCGTCACGCAATGCTACATCAAGGGGCACCCCGGCAACGAGAAGGACTTCATCTGGAAGGGCGTGAAGGACGCGAAGCAACGCGATTCCGTGACAGTCGAGTTCGCCAAGGTAAAGGGCTCGAAGATCGGCGAACTGGCCGCGAATTTCGACCTCGTGCTCGGATTCACTCCCGAGGCCGATTGATGTCCGTTCCCGAGCGGTTGCGGGCGTGGCTGGAGGCGGCGGTACGGGCCGGCGCCTCGGACTTGCACCTGATCGCCGGGCATCCGCCGGTGCTTCGCGTCCACGGGGACTTGGTGGAACTCGCGGAGGCGCCGCTCGCCGCGGAGGAAGCCGAGCCGCTGTTCGCGGCCGCGTGCCCGCCGGGCGCCTTCGAACAACTTGAAGCGAAGAAGAACGTCGATTTCTCGTTCGCCAGCGGGGCCGTCCGCTTTCGTGCGAACCTCTTCCAAGCCGGCGGTATGCTCGGCGCGTGCTTCCGCCTCATCCCCGGAACGATCCCCAACTTCGATTGGGCCGGGTTTCCCGTGGCCCTCGCCGACCGACTCGCCAATCTCCGCGACGGGCTCGTCGTCGTCACCGGCCCCACCGGCTCCGGCAAGTCGACCACGCTCGCCATGATCGTGAACCGATTGAACCGCGCCGGGGGCTTCCGCATCATCACGGTCGAGGAACCGGTGGAATACGTGTTCCCGAACGCGCCGCACTCGCTGATCACGCAGCGGGAAGTGGGCGTGGACGTGCTGACCTTCGCGGACGGCTTGAAGTACGGCCTGCGGCAGGATCCGGATGCGATCCTCGTGGGCGAGATCCGCGACCGCGAGACGGCGCAGATGGCTCTGTCCGCGGCCGAGACCGGGCACCTCGTGTTCACCACGCTGCACACCCGCGACGCCAAGGGAGCCGTGACGCGCTTCGCGGACCTCTTCCCCCATGATTCGCAGTCGCAGGTGCGATCGCAACTCGCGCTCGGCTTGCGGGCGGTGATCGGCCAGCGGTTGCTGCCGGGCGTGGAGAGGGGCGCGAAGCGCGAACTCGCGCTCGAAGTATTGTGGAACACTCACGCCGTGGCGAGCGCGATCCGCCAGGCGAAGATCGAGAGCATCGACAACTGTCTCGTCACCGGCCGCGCGGACGGCATGGTGACGTTCGACGAATCCGTTCGGCAGTTGTTCAAGGCGGCGCGGATCGACCGCCACACGGCGGAGAAGAACGTCTCCGATCCGTCGCTGCTGTTCCGGTGAATCACTTCAAGCTTTTCAGGAACTTCTCGAAGCCGGGGTAGTGCTTGTCCACGGTCTCGCGCGGGCCGGCGATGCGGATGTGGCACGCTTCGTCGTCGTCATTCACGATCACCCAGATCACGCGGTGGTCGTCCTTCAGTTCTTCCTTGGACTTCGGATCGAACGGCCGCTCGCGGTACTTCCATGTGCCGTAGCAATCGAGCACGTCGATCTTGGTCCCCTTCACGCCCTCGATCTTCTTCACCTTGCCCACGTCGTCCGCGGTCTTGCCCTCGGGCGGTACGAAGGTGGCTTTCCAGCGTGGGAAGACCTTCTCGGCCTTGGGGTCGCTCTCGGGCATGACGATGAGTTCGGCGTCGCCGGGGCCGCCCTTCTCGCCGGGGAGCTTGAACTGGTACGAACGCAGCCGGTTGGCGGGCTTCTCGCTCTTCCACTCGACCGGCGCCTCGGCGGAGAGTTTGCCGAGCTTCACCTTTACGGGCTTGTCGTCCGCGGTGGCGAAGATCGGCAGGGCGAACAGGATGGCAAGCGCGAAACGCATCGGCGAATCTCCAAGTGAGTCATGGCAAAACCGCAAGCGATCCGCGGATCGCTTGCGGTTTCGCGAACGATTCGATTACGCCATCTTCGCGTTGACGTTCACGAAGGTGTGGATGTGCGGCAGAGCGCGGAAACTCCAGATGAAGCCGGGGCCTTCCAGCCGCCAGAACGTCCACGGCTCCTTCGCGCTGTTCGTGCCTTCCTTATAGAACGCGAAGCTGAGCTTCTCCATACCGCCGTTGGCCTTGATCAGTTCCATCACCTCGTCACCGTCTTCCTTGCGGTACGGCGACACGAGTTCCTTCATCACGCTCTCGACGAGCGCCTTCTGATCCTTCGTCACATCCGTGGCCATGATGCTGGCAGTTTGTCGTTCTTGCTGGCGTCTTCATCAGGCCGTGTTCGTCCTTCCACTTTCCGGGCATGACGGCGGCCGCCTGCTGCTTCTCGTTGAGCGAGGCGAACAGATCGTTGGAGCCGCTCGTCTGCGGAGGAAGACGTTGGTGACGGCGTAGTCGCTGGCTGTGGCCGTAATACAGCGGGCCGCCGAACTCATCTTCTCTTCCGAGTTGCCGTCGCAGCGGACCGTGAGGTGGTGCGAGGCGGAATAATGAGTTGAGAATTGCCTTCGGCCGGTTCGCCGTAGATGAGGGCGCCCGCGCTCTCGAAGTCGCCGGTGTTGTCGAACTTGTTGTTGCGGCTGAGCTTCTTGTAGCCCTCTTCGCCGTTTGCGATCGAACGGAAGATGCGGTCGAGCAGTTCGACCTGCTTCTTGTTGTATTCGAGCCCGATGACGGACTTGCCGACCGGCGCGTTGTGCGTCTGCAGGCGGGCGGGGATGCCGCCCTTCGCTCCCGCATCCCACGGGAGGACGAGTTTCTTCTTCTGGTCCGCATCCATCGTCGCGAACAGTTCGAAGACGAGTTGTTCGGCCTTGGCCTGTTTCAGCGCGGGCCGCGCGGGCCTTGGCCAAGGGCGTGAGCTGCGCGCGGCGGGCAGCCGCGCGGCGGCCACGGCGGACGCACCAAGCACGCGGATGAAATCGCGGTGGCCGAGTTGCGGGCCGTGTTCCCACTCGGGACAGGCTTGTTCGGGCATGGGGACGCACTCCGCGAGAGGTGGGGCGAAGTCGACGCTGGAATTGTACGCAGCGGGCGGGTGGATTGCGACTGTGTTCCGAAGAAATCCATCGAGCGTCGAGGCATCCAGGACGATGACTCCGGAGAAAGACGAGAACCGATGGCGCGCTTCACGTTGAACGTCAGGAATCTTCGAACGGAACGGCACCGGCAGATCGCAATCCATCAGCGTTGACCTGCTTGCCGACGACGGCCGCCGTGTCCACCAGGATCATGTCCAGCGCCGCGGATGGCGGGAACTCCTCCAGCAACGGAAACGAGGCTTCAAAGACGACGCATAGTACTTCGCTTGCTTCCACGCTGGACAGGCCCAAGCCGTTCACCGCCTTCGCCGCGTGGCGAAGTTGCGGAACTCCACGAGATTTTGAGGCGATGTGCAAGCGCCTCGCCACCTCGGTGCAATTCCGCGATGAGCCGCTTGGCTTCGCAGGTAGTCGGCATCAGCTTGGTTCGCAAGCCGGCCCAAGATCGAAGCGTCGAGCAGGATGGCCACCGTAGAGTCCGTCGCTGCTGCATCATGCGAACCGAAACGCCGCAATCGATGGCTGCCCCGAACAGTCGGCGTTCCACTCGTCGATCGGTTCGGACATCGGGGAAGGCGGAGGAGCCTCGATCGCGAGCACTTCGAAGGGTGACACCGCGTTGCTTCGCTTCCGCTTCAACGCCGATGCCAGTTTCACAGGCAGGCTCAAGGTCAACGCCAGCGTCATCCTCCTGCCATCCTACCGCCAATCCGATTTGAAGTCAGCAATCGCGTGGTCCCACTCGAGCAGCTTCTCACGCAACTCGGGCTCCGTCGTTCGCAGCGTGACGTGGCCCACCTTGCGGCCGGCGCGTGGAGACTTCGTCGCAGCCGCAGGCTCGGCTTCGGGAAACGCCGAGCACCTCCGCCGCGAGCGGAACGCGCCGATGGTTGTACATCGCCGAATGCCCGACCGCGTCGCAGCGGCCGAGCGGCAAGCCGCACACGGCACGCACGTGGTTCTCGAACTGGCTCGCGAACGCCCCTTCGATCGTCCAGTGCCCCGAGTTGTGAACCCGCGGGGCCATCTCGTTGGCGAGCAGCCGCGGGCCGTCCTGGAACCACTCGATGGCCAGCACGCCGACGTAGTTCATCTCGGCGAGCAGCCGGGCGGTGCTGCTCCGCGGCCCGTTCGTTGCCGAGTTCGCGAAGATCGGCCGCAGCGACCGAGCGGCAGATGCCGTCGCGGTGTTCATTCTCCACAAGCGGATACGTAGCCACGGTCCCGTCGCGGCCGCGACGGCGAGGATGGACAACTCGCGATCGAAGTTCACGAACCCTTCGAGAATCAAGCCGGCGGCCGCCGAGTTTCTCCCAGGCGGTTTCCGCATCGGCCTTCGCGGATCACGAATCGCCTTGCCGTCGTACTCCGAAGCGGCGTCTTCAGCATCGCTCGGCACGTCCGGATCTTCAATCGCAAGATCGAATTCCGGTCGTCGATGGCAGCGAACGGCGGCGTCGCGATGTTGAGTAGACTGGAAGAAGGTTTTCTCGCTGAGCCGGTCTTGCGAAACTCGTTGCCCGGCGGCGGGAACACCGGCACGCGTTCGGCCAACCACCGCGCCGATTCCACCGGTACGTTTTCGAACTCGTAGGTGACGACGTCCGACTCCTGCACCAGCTTGTACAGCGCTTGCAGGTCGTCGAACTCGCCACGGATGGGAACAAACCTGGGCTGCACACGATTCGGCGGACGGGTCGAGCACGGTGAACGGATACCGAGCGGATGGCCGCGAGGGCCAATATCCGGCCCGAGTTGCCCGCCACCGAGAATGCTGTCGAGGAACGCGGGTCCGGATGGTCGAGCACGTCTTGGGTCGAGCCAGCGCGGCCTACCAGTGCATCGCGGATCGCGGGTGCTTTCGTTCAGCATGGCGGCGGCGAACAGGCCGGCGTTCTTCGCACCGGCCTTGCCGATGGCCATGGTGGCGACCGATGCCGCCGTATCGCACGATGGAAAGCAGCGAATCGACGCCGCGGAGCACGGCCGATTCCACGGCACGCCGATCACGGGAAGATGCGTCTTGGAGGGCGCACATGCCGGGAGGTAAGGCCGCGCCGCCAGCCCCGGCGATGATCAACTCCAGTCCGCGACCTGCGGCGGCCTCCGCATATTTGAAAAGCAGATCGGGCGTGCGGTGAGCGGAGACAACCCGCACTTCGTGCGGCACGCCGAGTTCGTCCAACGCGGCGGATGCATGCTGCATCGTCTCCCAGTCGGACCGGGAGCCCATGATGATTCCGACGAGCGGCGAAGACATGATCACATTGTATCAGCGGCCACGGCGCCAGCGGTTCAACGCCACGTTCGCGAGGAGCAGCACGCCGATCAGGATGTACTGCATTTCGACCGGCACGTTGAAGAGGCTCACGCCGTTCTTGATCAGCCCGATGATGAGCACGCCGAGAATCGCTCCGATCACCGTGCCCTTGCCGCCGGTCAGACTCGCGCCGCCGATCACCACGGCGGTGATGACATCGAGTTCGAGTTGTTCGCCGAGCGTGGGGTTGCCCGAGTTGCTGTGGGCGAACATGACGATGCCGGCCCATCCGGTGAGCAGCCCGGCGAGCGTGTACACGAGGATCTTGGTACGCGGCACGTTCACGCCGCAGAGCCGGGCCGTCGCTTCGTTCGACCCCACTGCATAGATGTGGCGGCCGAGCACGGTGAAGTGCAGCAGCACGGCCGTGAGAATCGCCAGCAGTATGAGCGACCACAGGCCGGGGTTTGCGAAGGATGTCTTCCCCAAACTTTCGACCCAGCCCGGTGTGCTGCCCGGCGGGAATGCCAGCGTCGTGCGTTCGGCCAACCAGATCGCGACGCCGCGAGCCACGCCGAACATGCCGAGGGTCGCCACGAACGGGGGCAGTTTCAACTGCGTGACGAGCAACCCGTTCGCAAGCCCGCACAGACCGCCGGTGGCAACTCCGGCCGCGACCGCGATCAAACTCGCCGCTTCACCCTGCGGGTGCAAGGCGGTGAAGACCTTCATCGTGACAACAGTGACAAGCGCGACCACGGCCCCGACCGAGAGATCGATGCCGCCGCTGATCAGGACCAACAGCATTCCCAACCCGACGATCGCGGGGATGGTCGCTTCGTGAACGAGGACGCCGGCGTTGCCCGCACTCCAGAACGTACCGAGCCCGCCCTTCATTCCGATGAGCAGCGAGAAGAGCGCGAACACGCCGAAGAATCCGACCCACGGGCCGGCGGGGATCAAAACGGGACGCGGCATGGCATCGTCCAACGGGAGATCGAGGCTCCTGCGGGGCCTCGCAACGGGACGATGCAATGCTATGGACGCGCGGCGTCAGAAGCCGCCGGGGCGGCCGCCTCCGCCGCCCATCTTGCTTGCGTTCATGAGCGTGGACTTGTCTTCGGTCGGCTTCACGCGGGCCCGGTACTCGGCGGCGGGCGGCTTGTCGAAGCGCGGATCCGCACCCTCCGGCGGCGGCAGCACGCACTCTTCCTTCGGCTTGTAGTAGTGCTTGAAGCGCTTGTCCGTGCAGCCGGCGACTGCGGCCAAGGCGCACACGAACAACACGAGCGAGACGAGATTGCGGCGCATGGGCACCCCGCGGATACGGAACCGGAGCGGGTATAGCACAACCCGCGATCCGTGCAAGACGACCCTGCGGTGCGACTCCGTACAATGAATGTTTCGTCTCCACACAGGGAATGACACCAGACATGCCTCGCGTGCTCATCGCCGACAAGTTGGAATCCGCCGGAATCGAGCTTTTGAAGGCTGCCGGGCTGGAAGTGGACGTCCGCCTCGGCTTGGCCGGGGCGGATCTCGCCGCCGCACTCAAGGATTACGACGCGGCCATCGTGCGCTCGCAGCCGAAGATCACAGCGGCCGCGCTCGAATCGCCGGGCAAACTCCGCGCCATCGCCCGCGCCGGCGTCGGCGTGGACAACATCGACGTGCCCGCCGCCACCCGCAAGGGCATCGTCGTGATGAACACGCCGGGCGGGAACACCGTCTCGGCCGCGGAACACACCATCGCGCTGATGTTCGCGCTCTCCCGCAAGATTCCCGCGGCCGACGCTGTGATGAAGGCCGGCGGTTGGGACCGCAACAAGTTCGTCGGCACGCAACTCACCGGCAAGACTCTCGGCGTCGTGGGCTTGGGCCGCATCGGCCGCGAAGTCGCGCGGCGGGCCGTCGGCCTGGACATGACCGTGATCGCGCTCGATCCGTTCGTCACCGCCGCGAAGGCCGCCGAACTCGGGCTTCAAACCGCGGCCACGCTCGACGAACTGCTGCCGAGGGTGGACTTCCTCACCATCCATGTGCCGCTGTCGGCCGAAACCAAAAGCCTGATTGGAGCCCGCGAACTCGGCCTGATGAAGAAGACGGCCTGCGTGCTGAACGTGGCCCGCGGCGGCATCATCGACGAACAGTGCCTCGCGGACGCACTGAAGGCCGGCACGATCGGCGGCGCGGGTGTGGACGTGTTCACGGCCGAACCCGTCGTCGCGGACAACCCGCTGCTCAAGGCCCCGAACGTGGTGCTGACACCTCACCTCGGTGCAAGCACGTTCGAGGCGCAGGAGAATGTCGCGATCGAAGCGGCCCAACTGATCGCCGACTACCTCCTGAAGGGGCAGGTGGCGAACGCCGTGAACATGGCCGCGGTCGATCCCAAGGAACTGGCCGAGGTGCGGCCGTTCGTGGACCTCGCCCGCCGGCTCGGATTGCTTCAAGCGCAGATGGCGCACGGTGCGATCCGCCGCGCGTCGCTGACATTCAAAGGTGATCTCGCGTCCAAGAAAACGAAGCTGCTCACGGCGGCGTTCACGGCCGGGCTTCTCGAATACCGCTTGAGCGCGGGCGAGGTGAATCTTGTGAACGCCGAGGTGTTCGCCCGCGAACGCGGCATCGAGATCGCCGAATCGAGCAACCCCAAGAAGGGGGACTTCGCCTCGCTGCTGCATACTGAAGTGGAAACGGAACAAGGCACGGCCGTGGCCGCGGGCACGCTCTTCGGCGATCAGTACGTCCGCCTCGTGCAACTCGGGCCGTACCGCATGGAAGGGTACTTGGACGGCGTGATGCTGGTGTTCACGCACCACGACGTGCCGGGGTTGATCGGCTTCGTCGGCACGATCTTCGGCAAGCACGGGACGAACATCGCACAGATGACCGTGGGCCGCGTTGCTCCCGGGGGCGAAGCGGTCGGCATCTTGAACCTGGACAGCCCGCCGCCGGAGGCGGCCGTGGCGGAGGTGAAGGCCCACCCGCGGATCAGCAGCGTCTCGGTGGTATCGCTTCCGCCGGCGGGCGAACTGCCAGCCTGGTTGGGGTGACTCCCGGCATTCCAATTGGCAATCGAACCCGGATGCGGCTATATTCGCAGTACCTGCCGAATGTCGCGCTCGGAGCGGCCCTGCCGACGGAGTTCACCCATGTTGGAACTGCACAGCGGCCCCGCCGCCCGGAATTGCCAGGGGTTGAGTCGCCGCGCCGCGATCAAGGCCGGCGTGCTTGGTGGGTTCTCCGGCCTCGGCCTCCCGCAATTCCTTCGTGCAAAAGAGCAGACGCCGTTCACCACAACTGAGAAGTCTGTCATCCTCATCTGGCTGGACGGCGGGCCGAGCCAACTCGAAACCTACGACCCGAAGCCGGACGCGCCCGCCGAGTTTCGCGGCCCCTTCGGTATCGCCAAGACCCGCACCCCGGGCGTGAACTTCTCCGCTCTCATGCCCGAATCCGCCAAGCGCTTCGACAAACTCTCCGTGATTCGCTCACTGCACCACGACAACGGCGATCACTTTGCCGCCGGCCACTGGATGACGACCGGCCGCTTCGGCTCCACCGCCGTGAGCCTGCCGCAGAAATTCCCGTCCGTCGGGTCGTACATCAGCCGCGTGAAGGGGGCGAACAACCCGTACTTGCCCGCGTATGTCGGGCTCCCCGCGGCGCAGACGATCTACCTCTTCCCCGGCTACATGGGCTCGGCGTACCTCGGCGGCCAGTACAATCCGTTCGACGTGGACCGCGAGAACAAGTACCTGGGGTGGACCGGCAACCGCATCAAGTCTCCGAAGTGGTTGAGCAGCTTGGGAACCGGCGGCGCGGCTTCGGAACGCGCCCCGCTCTTGAAACAGTTCGACACCGCCCGCCGCGACCTCGACAAGTCCGGCATCATGGACACGATGGACCGCTTCCAGCAGCAGGCGATGGATCTCGTGCTGGGTAGCGCTGCCCGCGAAGCGTTCGACATCGACAAAGAAGACCCGAAAGCCGCGGACCGCTACGGCATCGGCCCGTGGGGCCACTACACGATGATGGCCCGCCGCCTCGTCGAAGCCGGCGTCACGTTCGTGACCGTGGACATGCCGCACTGGGACGACCACTCCAGCATCGAAAAATCGCACGGGCCGAAGGTCCAAGTCGTGGACAAGGCCGTGTCCGCATTGCTGGACGACCTCCACGACCGCGGCCTGCAGGATCGGGTGATGGTGGTGGTGATGGGCGAGTTCGGCCGCACGCCGAAGATGAACACCGGGCAGCCCGGCATTCCGGTCCCCGGTCGCGACCACTGGGGCAACGCCATCTCGGTGATGATCGCCGGCGGCGGCTTGAAGTCCGGAGTCGTGGTGGGGGAAACGAACGCACGCGCCGAACGCCCGAAGGACCGCCCGCTCATGCCGTCCGACCTGCTCGCCACGATCTACCACCAACTCGGCGTGGATCCGACGCTCACGTTCAAGGACCACACGGGCCGCCCGGTCGCGATTCTCGACGACGGCAAGCCCATTACGGAGTTGCTGTAACCGAGTTCGCCGGACACACACGCCAGCGGCGGTCGAAATTCCAGTCACTTCGTTGAAACGGGCCGCGACGTCGAACGACGGCGTGCCGATGCATTGGCCGGTGTGTGTGATCCGGAGGGCGCTCATTCTCCTCACTTCTTCCACTGGGCTTTCATTTCTTCCCATGCTTTCTGGGCCGCAGCGGCGGCTTCCGCACTGAGCGGATGGCTAAACGCCCACACGTGGCCTTGCGGGTCCGTGATCTGACCGTAGCGGTCGCCCCAGAACATGTCGGCCGCCGGCATCTTCACGGTCGCACCAGCCTTGACGGCCTTCTCGATGGCCGCATCGCAGTTCGGCACCACGAGGTGCAGCGAGATCGGCCCTTCGCTGCCCTCCTTGGGCGCCCGCACGAGGCCGCCGCAGTATTCCGGGAAATCGTCGCACAGGAAGAACAAGCTGCCGCCGACCTTGAGGGCGGCGTGCATCAACCGCGGGCCGTTGTCTTCCGGCATGCGGTGGATCTCCTCCGCGCCGAGACCGGCCTTGTAGAACTCGATGGCCGCCGCGCCGTTGCGGACAACGAGATGCGGAATCAGACCGGTGAACCGTTCCATGAAGCACTCCGAACGAGGATGGGAGTGAACATATTATCAGCAGGGCCGGGATTCGGGAGCTGCGTAGCGGCCCTCGAACTATTCCACCTCGAAGATGCACTCCACTTCGACGGCGATGCCGCCAGGGAGGGTATGGGCCGACACCGCGCTGCGGGCGCCCACGCCCGCGTCCTCGCCGAACACGTCCTTCATCAGTTCCGAGAACCCGTTGATCACCTTCGGTTGGTCGGTGAACTCAGTGGTGCAGTTCACCCAGCCGAGCGTTTTCACGATTCGCTTGACCTTGTCCAGCGAGCCGAGCGTGTCCTTCACCGTGGCGAGGATTGCGAGGCCGACCTGCCGGGCCGCGTCCTTGCCCTGCTCCAGCGTGAGGTCCGCACCGACGCGGCCGGTGATCAGCGTCTTGTCCGCCTTCAACGGGCCGTGGCCGGAGACGTACAGCAGGTTGCCGTGCTTCACAGCGGTCTTGTACACCGCGACCGGCTTCGGCGCCGGCGGCAAGGTGAGGTGCAGTTCCTGGACGCGCTTCTCGGGACTGGCCATGGTGAACTCCGGAATGAGGATGTGGTGTGTAATATTCGCCCACTGCGGCAAGGACCATGAGTTCACTTCCATCGCTGACGCTGATCGGGAGCGGGCAGTTGATCGCGGCGTTCGTCGTCGTGCTCTCGGCGACGGACCTGACCGTGGTGCGGTTCGAGACCGGCGGCGTGGCCTTGGTCGGGCTCATTGGCGGATGGATGTGTTCGGACGACCTGTCCATCGCAATCGGCGTCGGCCTGCCGCTCAAGCTCGTGGAGTGGTGGGTGAAGTTCGCCGAGCGGCGGTTCAAGGCGTTGCCCGCCGCGAACGAGAAGATCGCCGAGAAGCGGGCGCGAGCACTGGAAGAATGGGAACTGAGCCGGATTGGGGATGATCGAAGCGACAGGCCGGTGAAGCGAGAACGACTTCACCCGCTGCTGTGTAGTTGCGAGAGAGATCATGAGATGCCCATGAGCGCCAATCGATGCTAAATGTGCGATCGCGCCAGCACTTCGATGGAACACGCGCCGCCTCGTTGCTTATTCCCTGAAGCAAAAGGTGTCACTGTCGACTATAGACGGAACCTGATATCTGTCCCTTCGTGCGACGAGCACAACAGCCAGAAGTCGGGATAGCAGATCGTCTCCCGACGATCGTCCACGTGGTTCAACAAGGCGTCCGCTGCCGCACGTTTGGCCGTTCGCCAGCGGTTCTGCCACGCAGCGAGCCGATCCCACGCCGCGTCGAAGCCGTCGTGCTTGAAGGCGTGCAGCACCTCGCCCGCCCACACCATGCCCTCCATCGCCGCCTCGCCGTAGACGACGCGGCGGGCCTTTTGCACGTTCTCCGCAAGGTGAACTCCCGCACCGCCACGCTGATCGTCCGCCCGAGACGGTCGAGGTACGGATCGAGGATCGTGCAACTGCCGACGCCCGGGCCGTGCCAGCGGATGCGACGGATCGCGATGCGGCCGTTCACCGTGAGCACCGTGTACTCTTGGCGGCCCTTATTGCGAAGCTTCGCCCCGGTCGCGGCGTTCTTCGGAGGGGGAAAGCGGCTTCCGCCGCGTCGACTCGCATCTGCATCGCCCGCTCGAAGGCTTCCTGTCGGAATCTCGCGAACACGTCGCGCACCACGCATTCGCTGCCCGCGATGATCGACCCGTCCGGGGCGTTGTTCACGGCATCGGCGACTTGGCCGAGCATGGCTTCCAGCTTCTGACGCATGGTCTTGATGTACGCCACGCGGTCGAGCGGCGGCATCGCAGGCGGGAGAGGTGTTCCCGAAGGCGGTAGAGACGGCATAACCGAGCCCCGTGAGGAGACGACGCCATCATCCTCACCGAAAACACCAAAATGCGCCAGAGAGTTTTGCCGCACCCGTCACATCGTTCCATTCCTAAATGCGCTTCCCGCCGCGAGGCTCCGGCCTTAAACTTGGTTCCGGCACCTTTCGGACCAATCTCATGCATCCGGTTCGCAAACGCCTCCGAATCGCGGCGCTCGTGGGAATCGGGCTTGCGGTCGGTTCCGCCTCGTGGGTCGTCATCCAAGCGTTCGTCACGAATGGTCTGCCGCTCCCCGCGCCACCGGTGCCGGCCGTGACTTCGCGCGAGAACCGGCCGAAGGCGGAAGACATTCTCGCGAAGTTGAAGCCGGGGATGTTGCGGGCCGATGTGGAAGCCATCCTCGGGCCGGCGAAGTCCGTGGATTCGATCCGCAGCGGCGACGGCCGGCTCAGCTACCGGGCCACGTTCGCCCGCGACCCCATGCACCCGCCGCTGCCGCCGCTCGAACTGGAGTTCGACGCCACCCGCCCCGGCCACCCGCTCATCCTGGCGAAGCCGATGTGAGGCTCGCTCACTTCCGCCACGGTTCGAAGTTGCGTTCCACCAATCCCACTCCCTTAAGGATCTCGTGCGGGCGGCCGAACGTGTTGTCCGTGATCGAGTTGTCCTGTCCGTCGCCGGTGCGAATGGAAAGCGACTTCGCCGGCGGGCGGTCGTCCCGGATCAGACAACCGCTCACCCGCGACCGCGTCACGTCCTTCAAATCCAACCCGACACCGTCGCAGTCCAGAATCGCCACGTTCGTGATGTTGAAGCGGTCGCATTTCTCCAATGCGATGGCGGCGGGGGCGTGCCGCACACCGACCACCTGCAGGCCGCTGATCGTGCAATCGGAACACTCGCGGAACAGGACCGCGTCCGTCGCTTTCTCTTCTTCGCGGTGGTACCGCGGATTGCGGTCCAGGTTGTTCACGCCGATCACGACGTTCGAACTCTTCTCGGCAAGCAGGTTGTATTCTTCGCCCGTCCACATCGTGTTGCCGGTGATCGCGACACCGCGGGCATGATCGAGATGGATGTTCACCTTCACGTCGCTCATCACGTTGCCGGTGATCGTGACGTGGCCGTCGCGCACTTCGTCGGTTCCCTTGTTCGGCACGGTCGGCCCCTTGATGCGGACGTTGGCGGAACCGGGGGCGTTCCGCGTGTGTTGGATCGTGTTGCCGGTGATGGCGACCTCGGCGTTCGTGCCGCCGGTGGAATCGACGAGCACGTTGGCGGTCGGCGGGCCGTCCTTGCCGTGGTTCGCTTCGATGTCGCAGCCGGTGATTTGGATGTTCCGCACTTCGCCGCCGATGCAGGCTACTCCGCCGCCGTCGTTGTAGCTGATGTGGCTGCCGGTGATGTTGATCTGGTGGAGGTTCACCTTGTCCATGAACACGCCGATACCGCGGTTGTGATAAATGTGCGAATCGGCGATCAGCACGTTGCGGTTCCGCGACGTGAGGTGGATCCCGTGGAAACAGCGGCGGATGAGCACGCGGGTGATCGTGAGCTTCATCGTGCCGGCCGCTTCGATGCCGTTCGCCTTCTCGTGCTCGCCGACGATCTCGATGCCGTCGACGCCCGGCATGCGTTCCTTGGCCCACACGTTGTCCTTCACGGAACTCGGTTGGGCGGTGCCGCCGTGGGTACCGATGAACTTGAACGCCGACCCCTCTCCGGCCATGATCACCCGTGCGACACCGTTCCCGCGCAACGTGGTGAAGCCGGTCTTGTCCAAGTCGATGACGATCGGTTTCGTGATGCGGTACGCTCCGGGGGAGAAGAACACGGTGCCGGGAGATGCGTCCAAGGCCTTCTGAATGGCAGCGCTATCGTCCGCGACCCCGTCACCCTTCGCGCCAAAGTCGCGGACATCCCCGCCCGGCAACTTGGGAGCCGCGGCCGATTGCGGCCCCCCGCAGGCGAGGTAGACCAGCAACGCCGCCGCACTCGCAACCAACAGGCAACCGATGACTCGGACCATGACGCGACTCCGGGAGGTGTTGCCAAGTGTACCGGGTCCGCCGGCCACATTGCCACATTCCGTCGCACCGCGCTTGCCTCCGATCACTTCAACGACAACTCGCGTTCGTGAAGCAGGCGGACGGTCGGGCTTTCTCCCGCCTGCACGTTCGCGGCCGGCAGCAGTCGCCAAGTGTGCAGCCGGAGACGGAACCGAGTCGCATCGGGGAAGTCGGCCGCGGCGCATGGCATCAACCACTCGCCGAAGGACTGCACCTCGCCCCAGTTCCGCGACCATGTCGTGCTGAAGAAGCTGACACGGAAGCGCCAGTGTTCCAGGATGCCAGCCTGCCAGCGATGCGCAGGGTCGAGTTCCCGGTACACGCATCGCCACGCTCCGCGTTCGAACACTTCCAATTCGAGGCGCGTCGGGTCGAGGTCCGGGGCCACGAACATGCGCCAGCCCTGCGACGTGCCGCAGTGGCGGTAGTACGGGGCGAAGCGATCTTGGATCGGATCGCGGACATGAACGAACCGATCCGAAGCGGTCCAGAGCGCGTCTTCGAGCCGATCGTGCGAGGTGCCGAGATGTTTGGCCCAGCGGGCGATTTCCGCTTGGATCTGCGGGTGCTTCCACTCCGCGCGATCGGTGTACATCGGCGCCGGCGCCGCCTGCAGCAACACGGCGAGGATGTGCAATGGGACGAAGACCGGAACCACCGAAGGGCGCGGGGCCGACGTCGGCTTCACCACCGGGCCGAACCGAAACAGACTCCAATAGCACGAAAGGGCGATGAAACTGAACGGTCCGAGGTCCATGAACGCGAAGATGCCCAAGTGCATCATGAGGCCGATGGCGATGAAGCCCCATACGAAGCGGCCGCGCCCGCCCCGGCGTCTCCGCCAGAGTGCGAAGAGCAGCAGCGGGGCGGTGACTTCCCAGAGCCACGTCACCGCCGTGCCGAGTTGCAGCAGCGGATACGCATCGGCGAGCCACGGCTTCTCCGCCCGGGCCCAACGTGGTGATTGCAGGATGTAGTACAACGCGGACCAACCGTCCGCGGGCGTCCAATAGACGGTGGCTTTCTGCACTCCCGTGGCGAAGTACATCACGACGAGTTGCACGATCACCAGCCGCCGCGGCCACGCCGGAATCGGTTCCGCACTCCGCCAAGATCCCGTGTGCAGCTTGCAATCGAGCGAGAGCGTGGCGGTGCACCGTGAGAGGACGAGCAGCCAGAGCAGG
Source organism: Gemmataceae bacterium (assembly GCA_046350135.1). Lineage (GTDB taxonomy): Bacteria > Planctomycetota > Planctomycetia > Gemmatales > Gemmataceae > Urbifossiella. The sequence continues at coordinate 173,197 of JAXMBB010000003.1, read as the reverse complement.
TTGCCGAGCAGGAGATCATCAAAGCCGGGGCGGTCGATGTGCGTGAGTGCGAGCGTACATTGCAAGGCGAGGAACGCCGCTAGCCGGCCGAACAGGCCGATGGCCAACATCAACCCGGAGACGATCGCGAGGATTGTGAACACTCGCACATTCGTTGGCGTCACGCCGCCGAGTTGCTGCAGGAGCCACGGCGTGTTCACGGGCCGCCAGCCGCCGTCGGCGGGGTTCAGCCATACCACCGGTACGAGGCCATGGGCCGCGACGCTGCCGAACATCCAGACGACGCAGATGCCGATCGAAATGCGAAAAAGAGAGACGGCCGTGCCCGGCTCGCGTTCGGCGAGAAAGGCACACCACTGCCGCCATCGCAAACGCATCGGCTATCGCCGCTCGTAGAAATTGCCGGGCAACCGTCGGACGAGACGCTTGATTTCCAACTGCGTGAGCGTCCGCGACAAGTCGGACACGGACAGCCCGGTGCTGCGGGTGAGCTCGTCGGCGTGCCGCTTCTCCACGAGCAAGTCCCACACGGCGCGGTGGGCCGGATCGAGATTGGGCGGCGGATCATTCACCTGCGGAGGAGGCGGTGAAGGCTCGAACAGCGTCGGCACCGGCTTCTTGGGTGCTTCGAAAGACGGCTGAGCGATGCCTTTCAAGTCTTCGAGAAGATCGTCGATCCCGCGGATGAGCCGGGCGCCGTTGCGGATCAGTTCGAGGCAACCGGCCGAAGCCGCGCTATCCGCGTTGCCGGGAACGGCGAACACCTCGCGGCCCTGCTCTCCCGCATGCCGTGCGGTGATGAGCGCGCCGCTCTTCGCATTCGCTTCGATCACGACGGTGGCCCGTGTGAGCCCGCTGATCACGCGATTGCGGGCCGGGAACATGCCCGGTTGCGGCGCGACGGTCATCGGCGTCTCGGAGACGAGTGCGCCTTGCTTCGCGACCGCTTCCGCGAGGTCGGCGTGCTCCGGCGGATAGATCGCGGAGAGGCCGCCCGCAAGGACGGCGATCGTGCGTCCGCCCGCGTCCAGCGTCGCCTTGTGGGCCGCACCGTCGATGCCGCGCGCGAGACCGGACACGACCGTGATGCCGGCGCGAACCAAGCCGCGGGCGATCGCCTCGGCCATCTTTCTACCGTAGCTCGTGCAACTGCGCGAGCCCACGATCGCGACGGCTCCGGCATCGGCGGCGGTCCATTCACCACGGAAGTAGAGCAAGGGCGGCGGGCAGTTCACCGCGGCCAGCGAAGGCGGATACGCGGGATCGCCGAGCGGCACCGGACGCACGCCGTGCTTCGCGAGCAATTCACGTTCGGCCTTTACATCGACGGTGCGGAGAGCTTGGGCGAACGAGTCGGCGAGTTTCTCGCCGATGTGGGGGATGTTGCGAAGCTGGGCCGCGGTGGCGGATCGGGCGGCCGCCGCGGTTCCGAACCGTTCCAACAACGCGGCGGTCAGCTTCGGCCCGAGACCGGGAATCAACGCGAGCGCCAGATGATCGTCGGCCTCAGGCATGATTCCGGCTCACGGAGTATTCCACGATGTCACGCGACCCGCTTGCGGGTTCGCCCGCTCACTTCGCGGTCGCAAGCCATTCCTTGAGCTTGGCCAGGCCTGCTTCGATGGTCGCACGGTTGGTGGCGAACGACATGCGGGCAAAGCCTTCGATGCCGAACGCAAAACCTGGAACGAGATTGACGTGGGCTTGTTCGAGGCACGCCCCGCAGAACGACATCGAGTCCGTCACCTTCTTGTCGCCGAAGGTCTTCCCGAAGTAACTGCTGACGTCGAAGAACGCGTAGAACGCGCCTTCGGGGTTCGGGATCTTGAGGCCGGGGATGCCGCGGAGCAGGCCGAGCGTGAGTTCGCGGCGCGCGGCGAACTCTTTCCGCATCTCGGCCACGCACTCCTGCGGCCCGTCGAGCGCGGCGATCAGAGCGGCCTGCGACACGCTGGACGGGCAACTCGTCTCTTGGCTCTGGATCGTGTCCATGGCCTTCACCGCCGCGGCGGGCGCGATCGCCCAGCCCATGCGCCAGCCGGTCATGGCGTAGCTCTTGCTCGCGCCGCTCACCGTGATCGTGCGGTCCTTCAACCCCGGCCGCAGCATCGCCACGCAGGTCGGAGTCGCGTCGCCGTAGGTGAGTTGCTCGTAGATCTCGTCCGAGAGGATGCTCGCGTCGGTCGTCAGGATCACATCGACCAGCGCTTCGAGTTCGGCCCGCGAATACACCGCGCCCGTCGGGTTGCACGGCGAATTGATCATGAGCATCCGCGTGTTCTTCGTGAGCGCGGCCTTCAATTGGGCCACGCTCATCTTGAAGCCGCTCTCCGGCGTGGTGCTCACCAGCACCGGCGTCGCGCCCGTCATGCTCACGAGGTCCGAGTAGCTCACCCAGTAGGGGGCGGGGATGATCACTTCGTCGCCGGGGCCGCACGTGGCGGCAAGCGCGTTGTGCAGCGAGTGCTTCGCGCCGTTCGAGACGATCACGTTCTCCGGGCCGAACTCGTAGCCGTGCACCTTCTTGTACCAGCGCACGATGGCGGCCTTCACCTCCGCGGTGCCGGCGGTCGGCGTGTAGTGCGTCTGCCCGCCCAAGGCGGCCTTCTCCGCGGCCTCGATGATGTGCTTCGGCGTGTCGAAGTCCGGCTCGCCGAGGCTGAAGTCGAACACCTTGATTCCGGCGGCGCGGAGTTGACGGGCCTTCGTGCCCGCGGCTATCGTGGCGGATGGCTGAATGGACGCGGCCAGCTTCGAGATGCGGATCATGTCGCGTTCGACCTCGTGAATGGAATCGCGTTCAGTTTATGCACGTGGCGCACTTCATCCAGCGATGCCCGCCGGCCCTCGGAGGTTCGGAAGCGTACTTCGCGCGGCTCGCGGAGCATCTGCGCATGTGCGGGGATGAAGTGACAACGTGGTGCAGCAGTGCCATTGAACTGAAGGAAATGTGGTTGCCCTCCCAAAGCCCCCCGACGGCTGTCGGGGGGCTTTACAGGAAGTATCAACCCGTGGTGTTCCCGCTGCGCCGATACCTGCTCAAAGCACTTTCCTTGATCCCGCACCGCACGTTGCAGTGCCTCAGTTCCCCGTGCAACCCGGTGTGCCCCGGCATGTGGCGCGATGCCGGCCGCTTCGACGGCCCGCTCGATGCCGTGCATGCCACGGCGTTCCCGTACTCCTTCCCGATCGTGTGCGGGTTGCGGCTGGCGCGGCGGCGCGGCGTGCCGTTCTTCCTCACGCCGTTCCTGCACCTCGGCGACGACCGCACCCGCAAGCAATACACCGCCCCGCACCTGCGGTGGTTGTTGAAGCAGGCGAACCGCATCTTCGTGCAAACGAAGTTGGAGCGCGACGCCGTACGCGATCTCGGCGTGAACCCGGACCGCATTGTGCTGCAAGGCTTGGGCGTCGACTCACGCGAAGTGATCGGCGGTGTGCGAACGCCATCCGCGGAACCTGTCATCGGGCATCTCGCGAATGCGAGTTTCGAGAAGGGCACGGTCGATCTGTTGAAGGCGGCCGCGATCCTGTGGCGGCGCGGGGAACGCTTCCACGTGCTGCTCGCCGGACCGAGCATGCCGAACTTCGAACGGTTCTGGCAGTCGTTCCCCTTCCAGGATCGCGTCACCCGGCTTGGAACCATCAGCGATTCCAAGAAGCGAGACTTCTACGCGAGCATCGATGCGTTCGCGATGCCGTCGCGCTCCGATTCGTTCGGCCTCGTGCTGCTCGAGGCGTGGGCGACTGCGAAGCCGAACCTCGTGTACTGCGCGGGCGGCCCCGGTGAAATCATCCGTGACGACATCGACGGCCTGCATGCGAACATCGGCGACGTGAACGACCTCGCAGAAAAGATGAGCCGCTTGGTGAATGATGCCGCACTACGATCGCGTCTCGGCATCGCTGGGCAACGCCGCTTGCAACGCGACTTCGATTGGACGGACAAACTCGAGATCGTGCGGCGGGAACTGCACGGGTTCAAAACTCGGTCGGCGTTCTTCGCGGGGGGAAGCCGCGGAAGCCGTAGCACACCCACACGGTCCACTTCGCCAGAGGTACGCCCGATTCCACATGCGTGACGCGGGTCGGCGGTGCGACGCGCTCGAACACTTCGCCGAACTCCGGAATCTCGTCGCCGACATAAATGAACGTGCGGCCGCGGAACGCCTCGGGATCGCTCACCGGGCTCGGCCGCCACAGGTCGTACTGGCTGCGACGATCCGCCAGGGCCGGGCCGAAGCTGTACGCTTCGGGGTGGCCTGTGCAGTGGAACGACAGTTCGCCCGGGATCGTCCATGTCATGCCCGCGAGGATGGCGTCCGGGTGCTGCTCGCGGAGTCGGTCGATCTCGGCGGCGAGGATGCTCCAGCCGGCGAGCCGCGCGGTTGTATCCAGTTTGCGGGTCGGCGTCGGATTGGATCCAGTCGGAGCCGGCAGCAACGAGGCCAGCAACGGGCGTAGCGGTTGTGGGAATCGCAACCCAAGCGAGGCCCCTGTGCCGAGAATCATCGCGGCGACCATTCCGATTCGCACCCGACGGCGATGCCACGAGTCGCGAACCCACGCCGCGGCGAGCACAGCCCCGCCGAGGTACGCGGCAGCCGGCCAGTTCACTTGCCCCGGCGAACGGAAGCTCGCGAGGAGGAACACGCTCCACACCGGCACGCTGGACCACCACATCAGTGACAGTCCGGTGTCACCCGCACGGCGGAACCGCCACGCGCCGCCGAGGAACGCGAGGAACCAAAACCCCATGAGGAACCCGGCCTGCCCGCCGAGGAACGCCAACGGTGCGGGGCCGCTCGCGTTCGTCTGCTCGACGACGTGCCGGAACGAAACCCAGTCGTGGCTCGCGTTCCACAGGAGAATCGGGAGGAAACCCGCGAGCGAAATCAAAGCATACTTCAACGATCCGCGGTGCAGGTTCGCGAACAGGACCGCGACCGGCAGCAGCAGCATCGGGTACTTCGCGAGAATGCCGAGCGCGGTGCAGAGCCCCGCGAGCGTCCAGCATCGCCGCTGCAGGAACACCAGCGACCAGCACCAGCACGCGAGAAACGGCGGGTCGATGGTCATGATCACGGATGCGGCCGTGGCGGCGGGCAGCGTGGCGACGGCGATCAGGGTGCCGAGCGCGAGCCGCCGATCGTTCAGCACATCGCAGACGAGCACGTACAACCCGGCGAGCAGGGCCGTGCCGCAGAGCGCGGCCGGGAGCCGCACCGCGAATGCGGTGTCGCCGAAGAGTTCGCACGACGCGCGGATCAACCACGCGACCAGCGGCCCCTTCGAGTAGTAGCTCCAATCGAGGTGCCGGGACCAATGCCAGTAATGAGCTTCATCCGGAGCGAGATCGTGCGGGCACGCGAAGGCCAGATAGAGAAGATTCAGTACGAGCCAGAACGCGAGGAATGCGACCGCCGTGAAGTGCGAACGAAGCGTGGGAGGGCTCGCCGCCACCACATCGCAGCGGGCGATCCGGGTTTCTCGCAACTCGGCGACGGCTTCCATGCGGACGCCGTTCTAAGCGGAGGTCGCATCAGAGGTCAATTGGAACAGTCGCGACAGCATCATCGGGAGGGTGAGATCATCGGTAGGGCGAGGCTCCTGCCGAGCCCGGCATGGAGATACCCTTGACTGAGCAACCGCCCCCGATCTCGATGGATTCCTGCACTGCGGCTCGGCAGGAGCCTCGCCCTCCCGGTCATCGCGTCACCGCGATCCGTCCACTTCCCGGTCCCGCGATATGTCCCACCACATCGGCCGCGAGCGTGCCTGCGGCCTGCAATGCCCTCACGACCTGACCGGCAATACCGCTCGGCACTGCGGCCAGCAGCCCGCCGGAAGTCTGGGCGTCGCACAAAAGGAGTTGCTCCTCGGTGGTCACGTCCGGGGTGAACGCCACCCAATCTTTCAGGAACGCGGCGTTGGCGCGGGTGCCTCCGGGGGCGATACCGGCCGCTACGTAGGTTCGCGCCGCGGGCAGCACCGGAACGCGGTCGAACCACACTTCCGCTTCTACGGCACTGGCGCTGGTCATGTTCCGCAGGTGGCCGAGCAGCCCGAAGCCGGTCACGTCCGTGAGCGCGTGCACGTCGAAGTTCGCGAGCACTTCCGCCGCGGTGCGGTTGAGCGTGGTCATCACACGGATCGCCTCGCCGATCGCGTTCAACTCGTCCTTGTCGTTCTTCGCCGCGGTGGTGATGATCCCGAGCCCGAGCGGCTTCGTGAGGATCAGCACGTCGCCCGGCTTCGCTCCGGAGTTCGCGATCGCCTTCTTCGGATGAACCGTGCCGACCACCGCGAGGCCGAAGAGGGGCTCCTCGCTCTTGATGGTGTGCCCGCCGGCGATCGCGATGCCCGCTTCCTCCGCAATGGCCGCGGCACCGTTCAGAATCTCGGCGAGAATCGAAGCTGGCAGCGTGTCCGGGAAGCCGACGATGCTCAGGGCCGAGAGCGGCGTGCCGCCCATCGCGTAGACATCGGAGAGTGCGTTCGCCGCCGCCACGCGGCCGAAGTCCCGCGGGTCGTCCACGATCGGCGTGAAGAAATCCGTGGTGAAGACGAGTGCCGTGTCGTCGTTCAGTTTGATGATGGCCGCGTCGTCCGCGGTGGAACTGCCGACGAGCACGCGCGGATCGGTGACGCGCGGCAGTTGGCCGAGCAACGGCAGCAGGAACCCCGGCGGGTGCTTCGCCGCGCACCCGGCCCGCCTCGCCAGTTTCGTCAAGCGAATCGGCTCGTTCATGACTTCACGACAGTTTCGCCGGGCGGAATGGCGCGATTCGGGTCTTCGGGATGGTGAGCTTGTTCGCCGGTGATCAGGCGGGCGGCGCGGCCACGCGTGAGGTAATTGAACATCCACTGGAACAGCACGAGCACGCGGTTCTCGAACCGGGCCAGGTACAGGATGTGGATGAACAGCCACGCGAGCCACGCGAGCATCCCGCTCAACTTGATGCCGCCGGTCTCGGCCACGGCCTTCGCCCGGCCGATGGTCGCCATGCTGCCCTTGTCCCAGTATTTGAACGGCTGCGGCTCGGCGGTGTCGCCCTTGAGCCGCGCCGCAATCACATTCGCCACGTACTCGCCCTGCTGCATCGCGACCGGCGCCTGCCCCGGCAACGGCCTGCCGCTCGCGTCCTTGAAGCTCGCCAAGTCGCCGATCACAAACACATTCTTGAGCGAACCCACCGTGCAGTCGCGGTTCACGACGACGCGGCCGGCGCGGTCCGTTTCCACGCCGCCCGCCGCCTCGGCGAGCTTCTTGCCGAGCGCGGAGGCCTTCACGCCCGCGGCCCACACCACGGTCTCGGTGTCCAGGCGAGTCGCTTCCGCGCCGGGTGTGTCCGGCTTCAGCATCACATGGTCGGGCTTCACGTCCGTCACATGGCAATCGAGCCGCACCTCGACGCCCATCTTCTCGAGCGCGGTCTTCGCCTTCGCCGAGAGCGATTCGTGAAACATGGAGAGCACGCGCGTCTGGCCTTCCACCAGCACGATGCGGGCTTCGCCCGGGTTGATGCGGCGGAAATCGTACCGCATCGTGTGGCGGGCGAGTTCGCTGATGGAACCCGCCATTTCGACGCCGGTGGGCCCGCCGCCGACCACGACGAAGTTAAGCAACCGGGCCCGCACCTTCGCGTCCGGTTCGTTTTCCGCCCGCTCGAATGCGGAGAGCACGCGGCGGCGGATCTCGGTTGCGTCCTCGAGCGTCTTCAACCCCGGCGCGTAACTGGCCCACTCGTCGTGGCCGAAGTACGTGTGCGTGGCGCCGGTCGCGAGGATCAGCGTGTCGAACGTCACCACCGTGCCGTCCACGAGGAACACCGATTGGCTCGGCAGGTCGAACGATTCGACTTCGCCGAGCAGCACGCGGGTGTTCTTCTGCTTCCGCAGGATGGACCGCAGCGGCGAGGCGATGTTCGCCGGCGAGAGACCGCCGGTGGCGACTTGGTACAGCAGCGGTTGGAAGAGGTGGAAATTGCGGCGATCGATGAGCGTCACTTCGCACGGGGCCTTGCGAAGCCCTTGTGCCGCGAGCAACCCGCCGAACCCGCCGCCGATGATCACGACTTTGTGCGTCATGGCGACATCATACGGACGCGGCGGAGCGCCTCCGCATCGTGCGTGATGTCGAAGATCAGGATGCTGCCGGCGAGGATTCGATCCGGGCGGCGGCGGCGCAGGAAGTCGAAGGTGTCGCGATCCTTCAGGTACAGCCCGATGAGATTGTTCGCACTGATGGCGAGCACGTGTCGCGGTGCGTTCTCGGGGATCGGTTCGCCTCCCGGAGGGCCGATGCGGCCACTGCCGGGAAGCGCGTGATAGCGGATGCCGTACGCTTCGGGCCGATCCGTGCCGAAGTACGAGAGGTACACCGCGTCGAGGTTCTCTTCTCGCATGTGGTCGCGGAGTGCGGGCAGGCCTTGGCCCCAATCGAGGTTGGAATCCGCGAGGAACTCGTGGCCGCGGCCCTGAGCGATTTCGTTGAAGTACGACAGCGGGAACGCGCTGCCTGCCGCGAAGCCGGACCACACGAGGCACGCGATCGGCACCACCCTTCCGAAGCCAGAGCACGCCAATCCGCGTCCGGCGATCACATAAAGGAACACGGTTGCGGGGAGCACGGCGCGGATGCCGAGGTTCACCCGCGAGTACGACACCGCGAGGAAGAAGATCAGCGAGGGCACCAGCAGAAACGCCAACCGCGGGTCTCGTTTGCCGAACGCGATCGACACCAACCCGATGCCCGAAGCGATCAACAAGCCGAGCGGCAGTTTCACGCCCGTCGCCACGAGGAAGTAGTGGAGCCAGCCGTTGGAGGAGTGCTCGCCAAGCAGGTAGAGGCGGGTGTCGCCTTGGTGGCCGCGCGTGAGTTGGAACTTGAGCCCGCGGCCCCACTCGTTGAACTCCGCAAAGCCGTACAGTGCCGCGAGCGCGATCAGGGCGATCACGCCGAGGCGGATGGCGAGATCGAATGCGCCGCGGACGCCGCCCGGCTTGCCCGGCAAGGCAAGCGTGCCGCCGCGGGCCATGTGGAGGAGTGAAGCCAGCCCCAGCCCTCCGACGGTCGCGATTGCGGAGAACTTCGAGCCGAGCAACAGACCGAGGCTCACTCCGGTGGCGATGAGCCATCCCCGTGTCGGTCGCGCGGAGTATTCCCACAGGCAATAGGCGGCGAGCATCCCGAAGAAGGCCAAGCCGCAATCGGTGCTCAGCACGCAGGCGAGGGCGAGAAGATTGGGATCGAACGCGGCGAAGGCGGCGGCTCCGACTCCCGCCAACCGGCTGCCCCACAAGCGGAACGACCACCACCCGGCCAGCAACACGACTCCGCACCCGACCGCGAGATTCATCCTTCGGGCGGGCGTGAGAAGATCCCGGTGCGGAACGCGCGATTCGTACAGGAATGCGTTAGCGGCATGCCATTGGTCGCCGCCTGGGTCGGCGACCGCGGTACGGAGTTCGTCGGTTCCGCCGGAGAGGGCCAGCGGCAGCGTCCACCACAATTTCAACAGCGGCGGGTCCTCGGCATTCAGCCGGAAGCGGCCGGTGGTCCAATATGAATAGCCGGCCGCGAGATGCACGCCTTCATCGAAGGTCGGGCCGTTCGCGTCGAGTACGCGTTCGCCCTGCCGCCAGAAGAACGCGACGAGCAGAAGAGACGCGGCGACCGCGAGGATGGTCCGCGTCATTGCGCCGCCCCGACGAGTGCGGGGCGAACCGAGTGACACTGTGGTGTCACGGCGTGCCGCACGGAAGACGCCCAAGCGTACCACACGGCGATGGCCGGCGGCACCCACACGAAGTGTTCACCTTCACGGATGGTCATCGCGATGCCGTTCACGATGCCGAGTGCGAGCAGGCCGGCGGCGAGTCGGATGCGCAAGCCGTGCCCCACCAGTGCCGCGAGCCCCGCCGCGAGCGGCACCAGCAACACGATCTGATCGTACGGCCACGCGCCGTACGGGGAGCAAACGAGTCCTGCGAGCACGAGTCGCGGCAACTCCGCGGACCAATCCCAATTCGTTCGCCGCTGCCACCAATAAATCGGCGTGAGGATTGCGAGCAGCGCGGTCGGCACCGCTTGGATCCAGAACGCCTCCGGCATCACCGCGTTCCGCACCCACCATCCGATGAGCGGCGACCGCCAACCGGAGAGCGGCGAGTGCGCCGCATCCACCGGGCGGCTCATCGCCGCAAAGTACTGCGGCCAAACCTCCGGGTTCACCAACACGGGAACGACCGTGGCCGCGACCCCGACCGAGAGACCGATGCCGAGCATCGTGCGGCTCCGAACGGTGCGAATCGCTTCCAGCAGAAGCACGATCCAGATCGGCACGAAAAGGTGCGGCTTCACTGCGAGGAACGGCAGCAACATCGCCATGCGGTTCGTCGACAGCAACCCCGCGAGGCCGAGCAGCAACCATCCGCTGCTTTGCCCAGCGAACACAAGATACATGAGCGGGTAGAACGCGATCGCACCGCCCCAGACCCACGGCCGGTGTTTCGCCTCGCCGCCGAATGCCGACCAGAACCGATCTGCGGACCAGACGAGGATCGCAAGCTGCGCCAGCAACCAGAACAACTGCGAGGTTCGCGGCGGCAGCAGGCCGAAGGGCATCGCCAAGCTCAACACCCACGGCGGGTTCCACATCATCACGGCGGGCTTGTCCACGGGCCGACCCGCTTCGCGCTGAAGAGCCAACAGTTGATCCGCGTCGTAAGGGTCGCCGCCGGTCGCGTTCAGGCGACCCGCCGCCCAGTAATGCAGGAAGTCGTCCGGCGGGAGAAACGCGGCATCGGTGTAGAAGCGATTCAACATCATCCCGCCGGCCAGCAGGATGATCGCGACACCGGCGAACGGCAGTGCGGCTCGCATGGTCACACCCTCGCCGCTTGCGGAGCCGGTTCGCGTTCGGCGAGTCCCAATGTCGCGGAGCATCCGAGCAGCGTCGCGGGCACCACCCACACGAACCATTCATACGGGGACTTCCCCACGATCATGGCGAAGAGCAATACATCGGCGAGAACGAAGCAGAAGACGCCGAAAGCGATCGCGGCACGGTTCGGCCGCTGCGTCAACTTCACCGCCGCCGCCAGGATCGGCAGCGTCATCAGCACGAGATCGTGCGTCCACACGCCGTATGGTGCGATGAGCATGGAGAAGCCGACGAGAGCGGGGATCAACACCCTCTCCCCGCTGGGAGAGGGTGGCTCGAGAACGGCCCTGCGTTCCACTACCGGGGGGGGGGGTGTTGGGCGGTTCCGGTGTAACGTCGTCCCGCCTCTCACCCGCCGTTCCGATGCATTCGCACCGGAACGGCGACCTTGCCCCAGCGGGGAGAGTTGGAAGCTTCAAGGCTTCTCGGCAACGCCAAGCTACGAACACCGCCACGCCGATCGCGAGTGGCAGCCACTGCACCCAGAACGGCTGCCCCGGCACCGCCATCCGCAGCCACCAACCGATGAGCGGAGGTGACCAGCTCGAAACGTGTTCGTGATCGGTGGACGACGCCCCCGTCGTCACGGCCGCGTAGTGCGGCCAGATTCCCGGATCGAGTGCGGTCGGGATCGCACTCAGCAGCAGAAGCGAGGCGACCCCGCCGAGCAGCACCTTGCGGCCGTCGCGATTGCGGCAGGCGTCGAAGAGCAGCCAAAGCGCGAAGAGCACCAGCATGTGCGGCTTGATCGCGGTGATCGCGCCGGCCATGCCCGCGAGGAACGGGTGCCGCGGGCGCAGCACCAAGAACCCGGCGAGGCCGAGCAGCACGAACGCGGTGAGTTGCCCGCTGAAGATCAGCAGCAAAGTCGGCGCGAACGCCAGCGTGAGGAGCAGGGCGATTCCGCGGAAACGACGCGAGCCGCCAAGCCCGCGCCAGAGCAGGTCCGCGCTTGCGATCAAGAGGCCGATGTTCATCAGCACCCAGATCGCGTACGCCGTCTTGAACGGGAGCCATCCGATTGGCAGCACCAGTGTGAGCGCCCACGGCGGGTTCCACATCATGATGGCGGTCGTGTTCAATCCGATCCCGCTTTGCACCTCGCGCACTGCGGCACCGTCGTAAACATTGCCGCCGGCGAGGCCGATCGCTCCCGCCGTCCAGAACGCGGCGAAGTCCATCGGTGCGGGAAGGCCGTCCGCGAAGAGCCGCTCGAACGACGAGGCGCCGACCGCGAGGACGGCCAATGCCGCGACCGCGAGTGCGGCCCGGCGCAACGGACTGGAGGCGGACGCAGGCATCGTCCGAAGTGTAGTACACATTTCAGGCCGGGGCCTAAAATGCGGTCATGTCGATGCGGATGCTGATTCTGCGAGGCCTGTGCATCGTTGCGCTGGCGTCCAGTGCCGCCAGCCTCTCCGAACAATCCTTCGGCAACGGCACGTTTTGCAGCTTCGAGTCGGGCTGCGAGGCGGTCACGAGTTCGCAATACGGACAGTTCCTCGGCCTGCCCCTACCGTATTACGGCATCCTCGGATTCACCGCGTTGCTCGGAATCTCGACGGTCGGCGGCGCGTTCACCGCGCGAGTCGTCCGCGGGGCGGCCGCGCTGGCCGCCCTCGCGGGTGCGGCCTTGCTCGTCGTTCAGTTCGCCGTGCTCGGCAAAGTCTGCCAGTTGTGCCTGATCGTGGACGTCTGCGCGATCGCGTCGGGCATCATCGCCTGCTTCCCGCTGCCGGCCGCGCCGGCGAGCAACCCCGCCCGCGCCGCGTGGGGCGTGCTGGCCGTTCTCGCCGTGATGGTGCCGCTCGCCGTGGGTTACTCCGAGGTGAAGCCCGAACCACCGGACTGGGTGAAGGCGGAATGGCTGCGGGACAAGATCACCATCGTGGAAGTGACGGACTTCGAGTGCGAACACTGCCGCCAAGCGGACGAGTACGTGCGCGAGCGGTTGAAGGACCGCCCGGACATCCGCCTCGTGCGCGTCCCGGTGGCGATGCCGAAGCACGCGAACTCGCGCACCGCGGCTCTGGCGTTTCACGCGGCCGCAGCCCAAGGCCGCGCGAATGAGATGGCCGAAGGATTGTTCGCGGCGAACAGCCTGACGGCGGCCGATTGCCGCGTCCTTGCGGCGAAGCTCGGTTTGAACTTAGCGGAGTACGACCGCGTGGTCGCCGATGCCGAGACGGATCGCAAGGTGAGCGAGGCCGGAGTGAGAAGCAAGGCAGCGGGCCCCGGCGTGCCGCTCATCTGGATCCACGAACACATGAGTTTCGGGATGCCGAACTCCGACAACTTCGACCGGCCGCTGAGAGAAGCGAAGCCGCGCCAAGGCCGGTGATCGCCGGCTTATTCGCGCTTCAGCGTCAGTTTGATTTGTCCGTCGATCGTCGCCTGAAGGTTCCCTGTTCCGTCCGGCCGCACCGACACCTGCGTGCCGATTCCGGCAAGAATGAGCGTCCACGGCGGTGCATCCCTCAGCCTCGCGAACGTCGATGCGCCGTCGCCGCCTTGTTCAAGACTCCAGACGCAGCCACCATCGGCTTTGATGCTCATGTGCATCCCGACGTTGCCTTGGGTGCCCTTCCACGACCCGACGAAATCCGCGAGGGAGGGCTTCTTGGGCGGCGGGGCGGGCGACTCCTTGTCCTTGGTTGGTGCGGGTGATCCTTCCGCCACAGCGGAATCGCCTGCAGCCGGTTTGGGAGCGTCGCCATCCGATTTGAAGAGCCAGTGGATCCCGATGCCGAACGCGATGGCGAGCACGACGATGCCGATCGCGCCGCCGCCGATCAGCAGCCACGGGGTCGAGTTGCCAGGAACATCATCGCGGTATCGCCTCCGCGAGTGTTTGGGAAGCGGCTTGTCGTCGAAATCGTCTTCCTCGTCATCGTCGAGCGGCTCGAGAATCGGCACGTTGGCCGCCGGCCGAAGCAACAAGCCTTCAACCGGCGGTGACATGGGGACGGGCTTCGGCGCGATCGGCTTGATCGGTTCGACAATGGTCCGCGAATCATCCGGCGGCAGCAACCCCGTGATGCGGCGGGCCACCACCCATTTCCGGCTTTCGCCTTTTCGAACGTACGTGTCCGGTCCGATAACTCCCTGCTTGGCGAGGAGACGAAGTTCCTTGGACGTCACGGGTCCGAACGCCTCGTCGCCGACGCGGTAGTAGTAATTGGACATCGAGTCGCCTCAATACGTCGCCCGCCCGCCGGAGATGTCGAAGCAGAAGCCCGTGGTAAAGCTGCAATCCGAACTCGCGAGGAAATGCACGAGCGCGGCCACTTCGTCCGGCTTGCCCGTGCGGCCGAGCGGAATCTTGGACAGCATCATGTTGATCTGCTCTTGGCTGAGTTGATCCAGGATCGGCGTCTGGATCACGGCCGGGCTCACGCTGTTCACGCAGATGTCGCCCTTGCCCACGAGTTCCTTCGAGAGCGATTTCGTGAGCGCGATCACGGCCGCCTTGCTCGCGGAGTACGGCGCCATCTTCGGATTGCCTTCCTTCCCGGCGATGCTTGCGATGTTCACGATGCGGCCGTATTTCCGCTCGATCATGCCGGGCAGCACCGCCTTGCAGCAGAGCACGAGTCCGGTCACGTTGATGTTCATCACGAATTCCCAATCCTCGCGGACGCTCTCCCAGATGGGCACGTCGCGGCCCTTGCGGCTGGCCACGCCGGCGTTGTTCACGAGCACGTCCACCGGGCCGGCGTCCTTCACGATCTGCGCGAAGACGCGGTCGAGATCGGCTTCCTTCGTGAGGTCGCCGACCAGCGCAACGCCGCCGATGTCCTTGGCCACGCGGGCGGCGTTCGGCTCGGACATGTCGAACACGCCGACCTTGGCCCCGGCCGCGGCCAACCGGCGGCTGATCGCCTCGCCGATGCCCTGCCCGCCGCCCGTCACCACCGCCACCTTGCCCGCCAGACTGAACATGAGTTTGAACCTTTCGGAGAGTTACGAGTGAGTCATTCGAAGAGTTCGGCCACCGTGGGCGAGAAGCCGGGCATCGCGGGGTGCTCCGGAATGCGTTGCGTAATGTTGAAGGATTCAACCGGTTGATTGTCCCGATAGACCTTCACGCTCCGGTCGTCTGGATCGAGGACCCAGACGAGCGGCGCTCCCGCCGTGCGGTACTCGCGGACCTTCTCGTGAATTCGTTTCATGGAATCGTTCGGCGAGAGGATCTCGACCACGAGCGTGGGAACGGCTTCGAGAAGTGTCGAATCGTCGTCGTCTTGAACGGAAACGACATCCGGTGCGGCATAGGCCACATCCACTCCCAGCGTGGATTTACGACCGGGGAGCAACACGCCGAGTTCGCCGCAATAGACCTCCCCGCGCGGCTTGGGTTGCGTCCGATTCCAATTGATGATCGTGGCAGCGATCACGGACATGATGCTGCAATGGTGACGATTGCGGACCGTCATCTTCGCCTCCGGAAACTCCGAGGGTTGCTCGCGAAGCTGGCCGTTGATGATCCAACGCTCGACGCCGTCGTCCGGCATCGCGAGCAGATCTTCGACCGTCCAAATCTTCGTCGGAGGCGTTGCAGTTGCGGTGCTCATGGTCCGTTCCTCGGCGGCACTCCATCTTAGCAAGGTGCGTTCTCGAACGCGGCGATCTTCTCCAACCGGCGGGCGTGGCGGCCGCCTTCGAAGTCCGTCGAAAGCCACGTCCGCACCATCTTCTCGATCAACTCTTCGCCGATGAGATCGGCGGAGAGGCAGAGCACGTTCGAATCGTTGTGCCGCCGGCTGAGTTCGGTGTCCAGCAAGTCGCGGCAATTGACCGCTCGCACGCCGTGCACCTTGTTCGCCGCGATGCACATTCCGTGGCCCGTGGCGCAGATCAGCAGCCCGCGCTCGGCCGTTCCGCCGCCGACGGCCTGGCCCACCTGCAGGGCGGAGTCCGGATAGTCCACGCTCGCGGAGCCGTTGGTGCCGAGATCCGCAATCTCGTGCCCGAGGTCGCGGAGGAGGCCGACCACGCGTTGCTTCACGCTCACGCCGCGGTGGTCGTTGCCGATTGCGATCTTCATGTGCCCGTCCATTCCGCGATGAAGCGTTTCAAGTGCTGCTGTATGGTTTGTGCGCACGTGCGATAAACGTCCAGACTGGACCCGATGGGATCATCGAGGTCGTCGCTGCCGCAGAGGAGCACGGGGGCGGGGCCGATGTCCGGGTAGTTCGCCGCGAGCGAGTACGCGTGGCCGCGGGTCATGGCGATGACGTCGTCCGCGGCGGCGAGCAACTGCGGATTCACCGGGCGGCTGCGGTGCGATTCCAAGTTCGCACCGAACTCGGCGGCGATGTCCGCGGATTCAGGCGAAGCGGGGCTGCCGCCGAACGCCGCCACTCCGGCGGAGAGCATCCAGAACCCGCGTGCGGGCAGTTCCGCCTCGGTACACGCGAGCCGCTCCGCGAGCATCGTGCGGGCGATTCCTTCCGCCAGCGGGCTGCGGCAGGTGTTCCCGGTGCAGACGAAGAGCACGATTCGCGCCGCAAGCCGCACGATCTCGGCCTCCGGGAACGCGCCGTGCTCCGTGATGGACCAACCGGATTCGCTGCAGCGAACAACCGTGGGCCGCGCCACGGCCTGTTTCCCGGCGCTCACCGCGAGCGAGACCGCATCGCCGTACTTCGCCAGCACCGCTTCCACCGTGGGAAGCCCGGCGTCGAAAACGAGAGTAGGGCGCAGGCGGCCGTTCTCGTGAACGGCCGGGTAGATCGCTTCGCTCACCAAATGATCGGGAATGCGGTATCGGGTGTCGTTCACTTCGATGACGAGCGGCGCGGGCCATGCGCGGAACATCAGCCGTTTTGCGATCAATGGCCCGTGGGGCAACGGGTTGTAGATCAATTGGTTGGCCGGGAGGTCGCCCAGCCGTGCCAAGTGCGGCGAACCGGGAGATGCGAGAATCACATATCCGCAGTCGCCGGGCAGCACCGTCAACGAACCGGAGGCAAGCGACTCCCGCACCCGCGCGACCAAGTCGGACGGATCGACGGACGGGCTCCACTCCAGCACCGCCGGCATCGGGCCGTTCTCCGCGGGAGGCAGGTTCAGTAGCAATCGTCAGTGTAGAGCTGACCGGACGAACGGAGCCGAAATGCCGGGAGTGATGGCGAGTGCGGAGTGGCGGGCGGCGCGGGAGGCGTACCGGGCGCGGATGCGCCCGCGTGCGGAAGATCGACTGAAACGAACCAGCCGCCACGAGAAACACCCCGTCCACGACTTCCTGTTCGAGTACTACTCGTTCCGGCCGTCGCACCTCATGCGGTGGTCGCCGGGCTGGGGCGTGCGACTCGACGGTGCGGCGCGGGACGACATCGAGTGGCCGGAGTTTGAAGCGGACGACGGGCTGATCCTGCACGCCTCGGCATTTCCCCGGCAACGCATCGGCTATCTCGAGTGGGCGGTTCAGCACCTCGAAGCGACACTGATCCGCGAGCCGAACTTTGCGTGCTTCGGGCTGCACGAATGGGCGATGGTGTACCGCGATCCGAACGTGCGGCATCCGTATGTGCCGCTGCGGTTGCCTCGCGCCGAGATCGACGCGTTCGTCGAGAGCCAGTCTCTCCGCTGCACGCACTACGACGCGTTCCGCTTCTTCACAAAAGAAGCCGCCCCGCGGAACCGCGTCGAACTGACCCGGTCCATCGCCACGGAGCACGAGCAACCCGGCTGCATCCATGCGAACATGGACCTCTACCGCTTCGCATACAAGATCGCTCCGTTCGGACCGTCCGAGTTGCTGGCGGACGCCTTTGGACTGGCGGATGCGGCCCGTGCCGTGGATATGCGAGCCAGCCCGTACGACCTCGCCGCTTTCGGCTTCCCCGCCATCCCGATCGAGACGCGCGAGGGGCGCGAAGAGTACGTCGAAGAGCAACGGCGAATCGCGGAAAGGGCTGCACCGATCCGCGAGCGAATGCTTGTGACTTATGAGCGGTTGTGGAAAGAAGTGACTGCCTGAAACTCCTCCAATTGCGGCGGGTGGGCTTGCGTGTCATCGGCAAGTATCATTTCCGCAGGAACTCACGCGAAGGGAATCCTCTCATGGCGAGCGAAGCCGAACTCAAGGCCGCAGGCGAAAAGTACGTTCCGAAGGACTACGATCCCGCACTCTACAAGATCCGCCACTCCTTCGCGCACGTGCTGGCGCAGGCCGTCGTCGAACGCTTCCCCAACGCCAAGCCCACCATCGGCCCGCCGGTGGAGTTCGGCTTCTACTACGACTTCGACATCGAAGAAACGCCCGAACCCGCGGACCTGAACTGGATCAGCGACCGCATGCGACAGATCATCAAGGGCAAGCATGCGTTCAAGGTACGCGAGATCTCCCCAGCCGAGGGCAAGGAACTCTTCAAGTCGAACCCGTACAAGACGGAACTGATCGACGGACTCTCCGCCGGGCAGGACGAATACGGCAACTCGGCGCAAGGGCCCGCCACGATCACGGTGTACCAGCAGGACACGTTCAGCGACCTGTGCCGCGGGCCGCACGTCGAAAGCACGGCGAACCTCGACCCCAAGGCGTTCAAGATCACGCAGGTGACGGGTTCCTACTGGCGCGGCGACGAGAAGAACAAGGCCCTGAAGCGATTCCACGCCACGGCATGGGCCAGCGAAGCGGACCTGAAGGCGCATTTGGCCCGCGTCGAAGAAGCCGCCAAGCGCGACCACCGCAAGCTCGGCCGCGAACTCGAATTGTTCGCCAACGAACCCGTGTTCGGTTCCGGATTCCCGATGCTGCTGCCGAAAGGCGCGACGGTTCGCCGTCTGCTCGAGCAGTTCATCACGGATTACGAACGCAAGGCCGGGTACCTGCACGTCTACACGCCGGACGTGGCGAAGAAGCAGCTTTACAAGATCTCCGGGCACTGGGAACACTACAAGGACGGCATGTTCCCTCCGATGGATTTGGGCGAAGGCGGCCAGGACGACGACGAACTCTGCCTGCGGCCGATGTGCTGCCCGCACCACATCCAGGTGTACCAGTCGAAGCCGCGAAGCTACCGCGAACTGCCGATCCGAATCGCGGAACTCGGCAAAATGTATCGCTACGAACGATCCGGAGTCGTCGGCGGACTGAGCCGCGTCCGCTGCATGACATTGAACGATGCTCACCTCTTCGTTCGCCCGGATCAAGTGCGAACCGAGATCCTCGGCGTGCTGAACCTGATGAAGAAGGCCTACGCCGATCTCGGCATCACCGAGTACCGCTTCCGCCTCTCGAAGAACGACCCGGAGAACAAGGGCGGGAAGTACGTGGACAACCCCGCGATGTGGGAGAGCAGCATCGGCCTGCTCCGCTCGGCATTGCAGGAGTCCGGCCTGCCGTTCTTCGAGGCGGACAACGAAGCCGCGTTCTACGGGCCGAAGATCGACGTGCAGGTGAAGGACATGCTCGGCCGCGAGGAGACGCTCTCCACGATCCAGGCCGACCAGCACTTGCCCGAGCAGTTCAAGCTGGAATTCAAGGACACGGACGACACGGTGAAGCGGCCGGTGATGATCCACCGCGGCGTGATCAGCACGATGGAGCGGATGCTCTCCTACCTCATCGAACTGTACGCGGGGGCGTTCCCGCCGTGGCTCGCGCCGGTGCAGGCGGTGATCGTGCCGATCGCGGACCGGCACTTCGAGTATGCCGGCAAGGTGGCCGAGCAACTGCTCGCGAAGGACTTCCGCGTCGAGAACGACCTCAGCGACAAGCGGATGAATGCGAAGATCCGTGACGCGCAGCTGCAGAAGGTGCCGTACATCCTTGTGATCGGCGACAAGGAGATGGAGGCCGGCGCGGTCGCGGTGCGGTTGCGGAGCGGCGAAGACCTCGGTGCCAAACCGGTCGCCGAGTTCACCGCTCTGCTGGAGAAGGTGGTCGCGAGCCGCACGCACAACCTGTCCCCCTGATTCGACCGTTGTCCCGCGACCGTATCGGCCGGGCACGTCGACAAGGAATCGAGAAGTGACGCGGGCTGGTCGAGACGCATCGATCTCGATCGGCCCGGCCTGCGAATGCCGCGACTCGGTATCGGGAGCGAGTCGTCGCGAGACTGCAAAACACCGAGGATAAGGCCCATGATTCGCAACCGGTTTCTAGCGGTGGCCTGCGTGCTGCTCGCGGGTTCGGGCGGAGTCGCGGATGCGGCCGACCCGGGGCCGTCGCAGAAGGCGGAGATGGCCGGCTACCTGCTCGTGCCGCACGAGCGGGTCGACAAGTCGTTCAACGCCGGGTTCTCGATGTACGTGGCCGCGTGGCCGCTCCTGAAGAACTACCCCGGCCAAGAGTTCCAGAGCGGGCTGTTCGGCACGTGGATGTTCTCGCAATACGACGGAAAGAAGCCCGAGAAGATTTACTCCGACATCGAAGGCGGGCTCGGCTGGTGGCGCGACACCCGGTTCGCCACCGAGACGCCGAAGTTCATCATGGGCGGAGTGGCCCTGAACTTCGTCGAGTGGGCGAACGGCCCCGGCGCCGGCAAAGGCCGCGACTGGAAGAACCCGAAGGGCCACTACGCGATCGCCCAACTCAGCCCGTGGGTGCTGTGGCCGCCGGACGGCCTCAATCTGAAACAGGGCACGAACGGAGAATTGTTCGGCTACGGTTACCTGCCGCTCCCGCTCACCGCGGCCAAGAAGACCACCGCGGGGAAGGACGTGCCGACCGGCGACCAAAGCTGGACGCTGTTCCTCAATACGGGGAACTTCAAGGGCCCAGTTTCGTTCTTCGTGCCGTACTTCTGGTCGAAGCCGACGGTCGAGAAGCCGGAGCTGGCCTCGCTCTTTCTCGACACCCGGCCCTCCGACCCGAACAAGGCGGTGCAAATGGAGACGCAGCACATCCCGGCGTACATCGCCAAGGACGGGAAGGGCGACACCTACGCCCGCGTCGCTCCGACCCGGTTCCCGGCGAAGGCCGGCGGAGACGCGCCGCTCATCCATCGCATCACGGCATACAACCGGGCGGCGCTGTGGAACGATGTCGAGGCTTGGTTCAACGGCGGCAAAGAAGCCTCCGGCCGCGTCGACCCGAAGTCGTCCGTCGTCCAGAACTTCAAGGGCGGCGGCGGGGCGACGTGGCGGATTTACCCGCCGAACACCGAACGGGACAACCGGGCACCGCTCGCGTGGAGCACCTTCGCCACCCCTGCCGCCCTGGACGAAACGACCTACGGGTACCGGTGGGGCGAAGCGGTGACGAAGGCCGACTCGCTCATCACCCTCCCCGAGTATTACCGCTTGGAGAAGGACGCGAAGGGCAAGGAACGCTGGGCGGCGATCGTCGCCAAGGACGTGCCGGCCGAGACCGGGCTGGCGAAGGTGGAATTCCCGCGGCGTCGCGGGCCGGATCGCCGACCGTATGTCACTCCCGAGGAGGCGGACAGCAGTTGGAAGAAGCCGGGGCCGGCCGCCGGGCCGTTCGAGGCGAAGCTCGGGGACGGCAGCGTGGCGACCTACCACTGGTATCGCTTCGCCGACCAGCCCGCGCTGTTGAATGCCGACCTGACCGCCGCCGAGCGTGAGGCACTTCAGAAACGCGTCGAGATGATTCACAAGAATTGGGCCAAAGACCGCGAGTACCTGCCCCCGCCGACCGTCGGCAAGTTGGCCGACCTGGACCCTGCGGTTCTCGTCACGCCGCCCAAGGGGTTGGAAATCGGGTACGTGCCGATCGTCACCCGACAGAGTGTGAAGGAATAATCCCATCTTCATCCGGACTTGACCAATTTGCCCGGTCGGGTATGACGCGGCGGAACTTCCCGGAGCCGAAGATGCGCCGCATCCTGTTCACCGCGCTGGCCCTCGCCTTGGCCCCCGCCGCCGCCGTTGCCCAGAACGCGCCGTACCTCGGCACCGTGACGGACGCCGAAGTGCTGGTCCGCTCCGGCCCCAGCGACAAGTTTCCGGAGGCGGGCTCGCTCAAGCGCGGCGTGCCGGTCATCGTTGATCACGAGGAGTTCGGCTGGCTCGCGATCGAGGCGCCGAAGGGCTCCGTGAGTTGGGTGCCGATCGCGTTCGTGGAGTTCGACGTGACGCGGCCGCTGCCGCAGAACGCGATGGTGACCGAGGATGTGACGCTCGCATCGGGCCGCGTGGGGCTGGCGCAGCCGCTCGCCGAGATCCGCAAGACGAAGGTGCCGGCCGGAACCACGCTGAAGATCGTGGGCCAGAAAACGACGTTCGACAACAAGCAGTGGTATCCCGTGGAGCCGGTGTACGGCGACTTCCGGTACATCCCGAAGTCGGCGATCCGGGCGGGCGAACCGGCACGGACGGCGTTCATCGTAAGCGACACCGCGCCGCCGAATCTCACGCCGATCGCCGCCACCACTCCGAAGCCGCCGGAAACCAGCACGCCCGCGGCGGGCCCCGGGCCCGCCGCCAAGACCGGCGTGAACCACGAACTGTGGCAGAAGGCCGAGACCGCGGAACGCGAGGGCCGCACCGAGGACGCGGAAAAACTCTACTTCCAACTTGCCCGCTTGATGAATGAACCGGGCGGCGACCACGACGTGGCGAACATGTGCTACACGCGGATCCACGCGATCCGGGAGAAGAAGCGGAGCAGCATGGTGCCGCCGGCCGGCGTGCCCGCGACCCCACCGGTTTCGCCCGCGTCGCGCACGGAGGTTCCGAGCCGCCCGCAACTGCTGCCGCCGACCAAGAACGAGACACCGGCTTCTACCACGTCTCCGAATCCGGAGAAGGGCGCGTGGACGGGCGTGGGCCGCCTCGTGGTCTCGGCCTTGGTGCTGGACGGCCGCACCACCTACGCCTTGGAGACGGCACCCGGTGTCTATCAACTCTATGTCGTGGCCGCGCCGGGCGTGGACCTGAAGCCGTACAAGAACCGCCGCGTGAACGTGCTCGGCACCACGCACACGCATCCGAACACGACCAAGCCGTACGTGCTCGCCACGGAAGTCGCGGAGGCTCCGTGAGCTTCGCGCACTATGCGACGTTCCGCGTGCGGCGTATCATGCTGAGAACCGGGTGTTCCCGAGGTTCTCCCCACTTCACCCCGGCGGCCGGCCGAGAGTCGTCGTGACCATTTACCGTCGATTTCGCAACACGGACCCGCCGGCCCTCGCCGACGTTTGGAACGAGTCGCACACCGCACGCGGCGCCTACCCGCTCCGCACGCCCGGCCTGCTCGAACGCTGGATCTTCAGCAAGTCGTATTTCGATCACGAAGGCTTGATCGTCGCGGTGGATGAGAACTCGGGCCGAGTGCAGGGCTACGGCCTCGCCGGGTTCGGCCCCAATGAAACGCAGACGGCTCTGAGTTTCGCGGACGGCGTGGTGTGCTCCGTGGCGGTCCGCCCCAGCGAACGACGGAAGGGGATCGGCCGCGGACTCGTGCAGCGGTGTGAAGAATACTTGGCCAAACGAGGCGCCCGCACTCTCCGCGCGGGGCCGGTCTCCCCGCACTGTCCCTTCGGCTTCGGCCTTTACGGCGGCACCAACTGCCCCGGCTTCCTCGCCTCCGATCCGGACGCCGATCCCTTCTTCAAATCGCTCGGCTACACTCCGGACGCCACCACGCTCGTGTTCCACCGCCAACTCGGCCAACCGCTCACGGTGGCGGACGTGCGGTTCGGCATGCTCCGCCGGCGCTACGAAGTGCAGGTGATCCGTGCGGCCGCGGTCGGCTCGTGGTGGAACGACAACGTGTGGGGCACGCTCGACCCCGTCGAGTTCCGCATGGTGGACAAACTGAACAACAACATGCCGGTGGCCCGCGCAGTGGTGTGGGAACTGGAAGGCTACGGCTGGCGGTGGGGGCACCCGTCCGCGGGCATCCTGGACATCCAAGTGCGCGCGGACCTGCGGCGACAGGGCATGGCGAAACTGCTCCTCAGCCAGATTCTTCGCTTCCTGCAGGATCAGTTCTTCGGGATCTGCGAGTTGCAGGCGGATGCGAATCGCCCCGAAATCGTGGCGTTGTGCAAGTCCGTCGGGCTCGAACAGGTGGACACGGGCACGAGTTATGTGAAAGCGGTGCCCGAAGCGAAGCAGGTGCCGCTGAATGTACCCTCAGGACTGACGACGGCGGCCGCCGCGGCGAACGCCAATTGACTCAGCGCGGGCATTGCAGACCCCACCATACGGGCGCATTCTGCACAGGAGCACACCATGATCCGCCTTTCGGCATCGCTGCTGATTCTCGCGGCCTGCTCGGCCTTCGCCGCGGACAAGGACGAACTGTTCACCGCGACGCCGCTCACGGAGAAGAAGAGCTTCACGCCCGGGATCGAAGGGCCGGCGTGCGACGCCGAGGGCAACCTCTACGTCGTGAACCTGCTCAAGAACGGCGACATCGCCAAGATCGCTCCCGGCGGCAAACCCGAAGTCTACGTCAACCTACCCGGCAAGAGCGTCGGCAACGGCATCGTCTTCGACAAGAAAGGATTCATGTACGTCGCGGACTATGTCGGGCACAACATCCTGAAGATCGACCCGAAGACGAAAGAGATCTCCGTGTTCGCCCACGATCCGAAGATGAACCAGCCGAACGACGTGGCCATCGCGCCGGACGGCACGCTCTTCGCCAGCGACCCCGCATGGGACAAGAACACCGGGCAACTCTGGCGCATCGGCACCGACGGCAAGATGACGAAGATCGCTACGGACATGGGCACCACCAACGGCATCGACGTGAGCCCGGACGGCAAGACACTGTACGTGAACGAATCGGTGCAGCGGAACGTGTGGCAATTCCCCATCCACGCGGACGGCACGCTCGGAGAGAAGAAGTTGCTCAAGAAGTTCGAGGATCACGGCTTCGACGGTATGCGCTGCGATGTGGACGGCAACATCTACATCACGCGGTACGGCAAGGGCACCGTGGTGAAGCTGTCGCCGAAGGGCGAGGTACTGAAGGAGATCGACGTGCTCGGCAAGCAGCCGAGCAACATCTGCTTCGGGGGTCCGGATGGTCGCACCGCGTACGTCACCGAAGTGGAACATTGCCGTATGGTGCAATTCCGAACGGACAAGCCGGGCCTCGCGTTCCAGCAACTGCACGCGAAGTGAGATGTGAAGCCCGGTTTCGCTCTGGAAACCGGGTTTCTGACTACGCTTCGTGAAACCCGGTTTCCAGAGCGAAACCGGGTTTCGGCTCCCCCTCGTCCGCGTAAGATGAAACTCGTTCGCGGCCCGGCGGGTAATGTCGGTTCGGGCCGTGACACGTCCACCACGAGTACCACCATGCTCCGCATCATTCTTCTGGCCTCCGCGTTGCTCGCCTTCACGACGATGGCGAACGCGGCCCCGGCCCCTGCCGCCGGCGTGAACGTCGCCCTGCCGTACCCCGCAAAGGCCCCGCTTGTGCTGCACATTCACGGGGTCGAACGATCCCGCGAACGGCTCGCGAAGATGCTCGAAGCCCTGCCTCAAGCCGAAGCCAAACAGATCAAGAAGGGCTTGGAAGACGGTCTCACCCAACTCCTGAAGGACCGCAAGCTCGACGCCGTGGTTCCGGACGGTCGCACCTTCCTGGTCGTGAACGACATTGCGAAATTGGTCGATGAGGAACCCGCAGTCTCGCTCCTGATCCCGGTCACGAGTTACAAGGGGTTCAAGGATTCGCTGCTCACCGCGACTGAACGCAAGAGCGTGGAGAAGGCCGGCAACGGCTTTGAGTCATTCAAGTTCTCCGCGGGCGGCGAGGACCGCACCTTCTACCTCGTGGACGTGAAGGGATACGCGGTCGTCACTCCGAACAAGGACACGGCGGAGGTGTACGCCGGGAAATACACCCCGGCGCAATCCGGAGCGATGGGGCCGGACCTCTCCGGCTCGTTTCTGAACGCGGATGTCTCGCTGTTCGTGAACATGGACGTGATCAACGACCTGTATGGCGACCAGATCCGCCAAGGCAGGCAGTTCATGGATTTCGCCCTCGGCCAAGCCCAGAACATGGGCATGATCCCCGGCCTCGGCAAGCAGCAACTGGACATGGCGAAGGCGATGATCGGCGGCGTGTTCCAAGTGGTGGAAGACTCCAAGGGCATCGTGCTCGCATTGGAGTTCCGCCCGGAGGGGCTCAACGTCCGCGGGCAGGTCCGCTTCGCGGACGACACGACGAGCGCGGATGTGTTGAAGATGGAAACGCCGACCGCCCTCGCGGACCTCAGCAAGTTGCCGAAGGGGTTGAGCACCTACGGCGGCTCGAAGCTCGGCAAGAAGTTCACCGACTTGGGCGCGAAGTTCTCGCAGGAGTTCCTCGCCGGTGAAGACGACGAAAAGGGCGCCGAGCGGATCGCCAAACTCCAGGCGGAAATCTTGGCCGCGGGACCGGCCGGCTCCTACTCGGCGAGCAAATCTCCGGATCGAGGCCTCACCGTGACCACGTACAAGGATCCGCAGAGGGCGTTGGATTCGCTCGCCAAGCTGTACGCGGGGCTCGGCGAAGGCGGCAAGTTCTCCACCATCGCGTTGAAGAGCAAGCCCGTGGTCACGCCGAAGGCCGGCACCCACCGCGACATCGACTTCACCGAGGTGAAGCTGAGCTTCGATTTCGCCGCGGCCGTGGAAGCGTTGCCCGAACCGGCTCGCGAGCCCGCCTTGAACCAGTTCAAGCGGTTGATGAACGAGAAGACCACTTACTGGTACGGCACGGACGGCAAAGCGCTGATCCAGATCACGGCCAAGGACTGGGCCGCGGCGAAGCAACTGCTCGACGAGTATCTCGATTCCAAGGCCGCCGTCGGCGGCGACGCCGGGTTCCAAGTCGTACGCAAGAACTTGCCGCAAGAAGCGTCGCTCCTCTACCTTCTTGAAACGGGCGATGTCGTGATGGCGCTCGTGGAGCAGGTGAAGAGCGTGGCGCAAGCGATCCCCGGCGGGGGACTGCCCCCGGTCGGCGGCGTGAAGCCGGTGAAAGGGGATGCATCCTACCTCGGCTTCGCCCTGACGTTGAAGCCGCAGGTCGCCACCGGCGACATGTTCATCCCCGGCGGTGCGATGAATGTCGCGGTGAAGATGCTCGCACCGCTGTTCCGCAACGTGGAATAATCATTCGTGAGGTTCGCCATGCTTCGCTCGCTCATCCTCGTGGCCGCGGTTGCATGCTGCTTCGCATCCGGATGCGGACCCGGCAAGCTGGATGTCTCCAAGGAATTCAACTTGGACGGCGACCCGCAGATCCTGTTCCTCGATCCGCAACCCAAGCCGCAAAACGTGACGGTGGAGTTCGAATCCACCGGCGAGATCGTCGTATTGCTGATCAAGTCGTCCGACATTCCCCAAGGCGAGGAAGGCTTTGTGCCGACTGCGAAGGCGATCGCTTTCAAGAAGGACAAGGCGGGCTCTTTCTCCGGCGAGGTCCCGGCGAACACCGCGACACAGGTGATCGTCCGCGGCGGCACGAAGAATACGGTGAAGCTGCGGGTTCATAACCAGTGAAGCCGCCCGAGGGACGCTTCAGCCGTTGGCCGTGGTGGCGGCGGTGGTTCGGTCGCCGCAGCGAACGTGCTGCGGCCCGCTTCCTCCGCTCGCTCGGTTGGCGCATCGTCGCCGCGAATCTCGCCGACACCTTGGGCGAGATCGATCTCATCGCCATCGACCGCGACACGGTCGTGATCGTCGAAGTGCGGTCCACCTCCGGCAACGACTGGGAACGCGTCGCGGCCTCCGTCGACTTCCAGAAACAGAAACGCATCACGAACGCGGCCACGCGATTTCTCGCACGCAAGAAACTGCTCGAAGGCGTGAACGTGCGTTACGACGTGCTGGTGCTGTGCTGGCCGCCCGGCGCGAAGTCACCGACCATCCGCCACTTCCCGAACGCCTTCGAAGCCGTCGGGCGATTCCAGTTCTTCAACTGACTCGAGCCCGCCGGACGTTCCCCTCCACACCGCCCCGGGGAACCTTCGCTCGACTCGCCTACTTCTCGAGAAGCCGCATCGCCATCCACTTCGCGACATCGGCCGGGGCCGCCGGCTTCGACACCTCGCGGTTCTGCGCGTCCACGACGCCGTCGCGCTGGAAACGGTCCTTGAGCGATTCCCGCAACATGGGAACGATCGCTTCCGCAATCTGACGGCTGGACGGAACAATCGCATCGTGAGGCACGGCGAAGTACGGGCCGCTGAACATCGACGGCACCAAGTCGACACCGCCGCGGGCATAGATCGCGGACACCTTCTTGTCTTCCAAGAGCCCCGCCAAGATCGCGAGATGATCGCCGACGGGTTCGCTGATGACCGGGCCTTCGACATCGAGCGGTACGGCGAGCCGCACATCGGGCGGGTTCACCTTCGCGAGAGAATCCCCCCACACGGCCAGTCGCTTTCCGTCGATTCCCTCGCGGGATTGAAGCCAGCGGATCACAGTGCGCAGATCCTTCAGTTGCGAGCCGATCACGGGTTGGCCGAGTATCAGGTTCGTCTGCGAAATCGAAGTGCGGGCCGAGCCGCGATCCGCGCCCGTGCCGGGCTTCAACTCGCCGGTCCCGCGCACGTCCACGAGGCAGACCGCGATCCCGGCGTCGAACAACGCGTCGATGGCGGCACGACGCTCTTTCAGGAAGCCCGCCTTGCCCTGTTGCGACACCATGACGACGACCGGCGTGCCGCCGCGGCGGTCGGGCCGCATCAGGATGCCGGGCAACTTGATGCCGGGCTCGACTTCCAGCAAGAAGTGCAGCACTTCGCCGTTCTCGATCCGCTCGGATGCGGCGTGGCTCGGTTTCGGTTCCCGTGCGGGTTCCACATCTCCGAGCGCGTCCCGGTTCCACTTGCTGGACTTCGCGAGATGCGATCGCCACTCGCCGAGCACTTCGTGGAGGCGCTTGGGCTTCAGACTTTCTCGAGCCTCCGGCGTCCAACACATCAGGTCGTCGCTCGGCACGCGCTTCGTGTACTCCTGCGGGATCGGCAACCCGAACCACTCCTTGAACGCGGGGTGGATCATCTTGCGGTGCTCGGCACCGATGTGCGTGCAGTGGGTGTTGCCGGGGCCGCTGGAGCGGACCGTGCCCGCGCCGTGGGCGAAACGCAGCGAGTCCTTCGCGTCGTAGAAGCCGAAGATCTTCTGGAGCCGCGGCCACGCGGGGTCGGTCTTCGGATCCCAAGCGAACTCGTGGGAGTGCAGCAACTTCCGCGGAGCGACCGAGCCTGTTATCAGATAGTGGGCGAATCCGTCGCGGGCGCCGAAGCGCAGGCCGCGCGTGCTTTCCCAGTAGCCGTCGCCGAACCAGTCGAAGTCGCGGTCCGGGTTTTCGAGCACGCGGGACTCGGGTTGCCAGCCGCCGAAGTTGAAGGGCACGACCGCGGCGATGCGTGGATCGAGTGCCGCGGTCACGCCTGCGGGGTCACCGCCGCCCGCGACCGAACCGAGTAACTCAATCTGATCCTGGTTCACATTCGGCTGTTTGAGCAGCACATCGACGCCGCGCATGAGATCCCAGACGAACCAGCCCATGAGCGATTCGCCGACCGCGGAGAGTTGCAGGTTCGAGTTGTAGCGGAAGTAGTAATCCTGGCGGCCGGCGCGGAACGGCTTGTCGAAGTCTTTCTCGGTGCGGAAGCCGTGCTCGCGGCGTTCGCCGTAGCCGAGTGGGTCCGGCACGAGTACGGTGCAACCGGCGCGGGCCCACGTCATGCCCATGTCCTGGAGTTCGCCCTGAGTCTTGGCCGTGTGGTGGGCGGTGACGATGAGCATGCCCGGCATCGGCTTGGCGTGCGGCTCGGCGGGCCGGTAGAGGTTCGCACTCACCCACATACCGGGCCGCGATTCATACAAGATGTTCTGAATCGCGAACCCGTCGCCCTTGATCACCCGCGTGGTTTCGATCCGCATCCTTTTTGGCGGCTCAGGCCAAGTGCCCAGCGAGGCCTTGAGCTTGGCGAGACGCTCATCGCGGTGCTTCTCCCATTGCTCTTTCGTCTTCACCGCCTCGAACGCGGCAGACTCCTTGAGATTGGCGGCGGCCATGCGGCGATTCGCATCCGCGGCCATCGTTTTGGGCAACTCTGCGCCGCGCGGGTCGTTCTTCTCGAACACGGTGGGCCGGATCTCGGGTCGGTCTGCAGCGACCGACAACCCGGCGGCAAACATCAAGACGAGGCAGCAGCGCATGGAAACCTCGCTAGTTCAAGGAGTTGTACTCGCTCTTGAGTGCGGGCGCGAATGCATGCTTGGATCACCGCAAACTTTCCATCTTGCCCGTTTGTTCTAGACTCGTCATTATCCAGTTGGGGAAGGGACACAGACCCCTCACCCCATCGTCTTGATCGTTTTTAAATCGCCCAGGTGGTTCATGCCCGGCCGCAAATTCAGGGTCTTCACACGTTTCTCTGCGCTTCGCAAGTGGCTTCAAACTCGGACTTGGCTCGATGATCTCCAGCGGCTCCGCCGGTTCTTCGACAGCGAAGGCCCCGCGCGGCCACGTTGGTGGCCGACGCTCGTTTTGGAGGAGCTCGAGCCCAAGTGGGTTCCCACACCCATTCAGTTCTTTTACATCCCGATGCCCGAGGCGGCGGTGCGCACCGCCTTCACCCAGATCAATACCACGGGTACGGCCACCGGCAACGACATGACGAGCTTCGTCAACATCGCGGCCACCGAGAGCGGCACGATCCTGACATACGACCAATGGGAAGACGGCTACGAGACGAACATCGAAAACCCGGTCCAATCCACGACCCAAATCTGGGGCGACGGCAATCCGGCGAACGGGGCATGGCCGGGTGCGCCGGCGGGGACGGACCCGGCGATCACTGCGGGGCAGGTGATCCGGCTGCGGAACGACATCCCGGTGAATCCGCGCGTGCAAGCCAACCTGTTTTTCGACGGCGGGGACAAGATCGGTGCGAACAAGACCGTGGCCGTTTCACGCGCGCAATTCCCGGTCACGCCCGGCTCGGTCATCGCCAGCGCGGTGGAAGTGCGGGACATCCGCTTCTACGGCACCACATACACGGCCCCCGTCGGGACGAACACGGCCAACGCGGGCAGCATGTACACCTACGTGTCGTTCTTCGTGATGGCCTCGCAGGACAACACGACGGTTCAGATCGACCGCGACAACAACGGCACATTCGACCAAACGGTGGTCTTGAACCAAGGGCAGTCGCTGGCCACTGCGGGCAACATCCTGCAAGGCGGGCGGGTCGTCGCCAACAAGCCGGTGCAGGTGCAGTTGATGACGGGGCACGTCGGCGGGCAGTACGCGTCGCGGTCGTACACGCTCTTCCCGGACAGCCAACTCACGAACAACTATTTCACGCCGGTGGGGCAGGTGAACGCGACGTATCCGGTCGCGATTTACGTGTTCAACCCGAATGCGACGGCGATCAACGTCAGCACCGAGACGCGGAACAACTCCGGGCTGGTGATCTCGACTCCGGTGTCCGTGCCGGCCGGGAGTTCGGTGCGGTTCACGGCCCCGGCGCCGCCGACGGGCCAGATCACGGGCATGCGCGTGTTCTCGCCCAACGGAGAGAATTTCGCCGCGCTCGGCGCCTCGGACGCGGGCAGCACCACCTACGACTGGGCCTTCAGCCTGCAGCCCGTGAGCAGCCTTTCGCAGTTGGCGTTGGTCGCACTCGGTGTCGGCAACAGCGCCAATCCCCCCAGCGGAGCCGCGAATTCGAGTCCCGTGTGGGCCACCGTGCTCGGCAACACCACGCTCTATGTGGACTACGACGGCAACCCGGCCACGGGTGCGAACACGGATCCGTTAGGAAACAAGTACGACGCCTCCTTCAGCCTTCAGCGGCTGCAATCCATCCAACTTCGCGACTCTTCGGACAACGACAACTCCGGAATGCGGCTCTACACCGTGGACGGCACGCTCATCAGCACGGCGTGGGGCGAGGACCCGAACACAGCACCGGCCGGGGCTCCCGGCTTCGATGCCGGCACCACCGTACCCGCCGTGCCCGTCCCCGAGTTCTACAAGTTCGCCGACTTCGCCCCCGGCGGCGACGCCAACGGCGACGGCTACTTCAACTCCGGCGACACCGTCCGGTATACACTCCGCATCCGCCACATCGGCACCACGCCGATCTCGAACGTGCTGATCACGGACGCGCTGCCCCCGGAGGCGACTTACGTCGCAAACAGCACCCGGGTCGACTTCGGAGCCGGCTTCAGCAGCATCCCGGACAGCGGCGCCACCGCATTCCCGCTGGATGAGGCCGGTTACAACATCGCCAACCTCGTCGCCGGCAGCACCACCTTCCTCACCTTCGACGTGACCATCAACTCGGGGTTGCCGGCGGGCACCACGGAGATGACGAACAACGCGCTGCTCGCGTTCGACATCTTCCGCCTTCCTGCGATCAAGACGCTGCAACTCCGCACCGCCGTCGGCGACACGATCTGGCACGACATGAACGGCAACGGCGTGCAGGACGCGGGCGAACCCGGCATCCCCAACGTCGGCCTCACGCTCGTGTGGTTCGGGCCCAACGGCGTGCTCGGCGGCGGCGACGATGTGACCTACACCCGCACCACGGATGCCAACGGCGTCTACCGGTTCACCGATCTGCCGTCCGGCAACTTCTCGCTCACGGTGAACACGGCGACGCTGCCCGCCAATTTCACCCCGACGTTCGATCTCGACGGCGTCGGCACGGCCAACACGATCCTGTTCACGCAGGCCGCCGCTCAGGCCCGCACCGACGCGGACTTCGGCTACCGCGGCAACTCCGCCCTCGGCGACCTCGTGTGGTACGACGTGAACGGCAACGGCACCCGCGAAACGGGGACCGTCACGGAACCGGTGATCCCGGGCGCCACGGTCACCCTCACCTTCGCCGGCCGCGACGGCGACCTCACCACCACGATCGACAACATCACCTACACGACGACGACCAACGCGAGCGGCTTGTATTCGTTCACGAACCTGTTCGGCGGCGGCTTCAACGGCGCGAACCCGAATTACCGCGTGACGGTGACGCCGCCCGCCGCGTACACGGCGCAAACCTACGACGCGACGGCACCGACCACGGACAGCACCTCCACCTTGCAACTGGCCGCGAACACCACCAACCTCCTGCAGGACTTCGGCTACCGCGGCACGGCCGCGCTCGGCAACTTCGTGTGGCGCGACGACAACGGAAACGGCGTGCAGAACGCCGGCGAGCCGGGGATCGACGGCATCCCGGTGCAATTGCTCGATTCGCTCGGCAACGTGATCGCCCAAACGACCACGGCCGGCGGCGGGCTTTATTCGTTCCCCGGGCTCATCGCTGGAAACTACTCGCTGCGCTTCGGCAACTCGAACGGCACGATCACGTTCGTGCGAACCGCCCGCGACGCCGGCGGCAACGACGCGATCGACAGCGACGCGGATCCGGTCACCGGTCAGACCGGAACTTACACCCTTGCCGCGGGCCAGACGAACAACACCGTCGCGCAGGGTCTCTACCAGCCGGCTTCGTTCGGCGATCGCATCTGGTTCGACATCAACGGCAACGGCACGCAGGACGGCGGCGAGCCGGGCATCAACGGCGTCACCGTGCTGCTCGACTACGCGGGGTTGGACGGCACATTCGGCACCGCCGACGACCAGACCGCGGTCGCTTCGCAAGTCACCTCGGCGAACGGCAACTACACGTTCTCCAACCTCGCGCCGGGCACGTACCGCGCGCGAGTGAACACCGCGACGCTCCCGGTCGGCTTCAACGCTCCGACCTTCGACCTGGACGGCACCGGCACTGCGAACCAAGCGACGTTCACGCTCGTGTCCAATCAGAATCGCACGGATGTGGACTTCGGCTACCGCGGCACGGGGATCATCGGCGATCGCGTTTGGCACGACATGAACGGAAACGGCGTGCAGGACGCGGGCGAGCCGGGCATCCCGAATGTGTCGCTCACGATCACGTGGCTCGGCTTCGACGGCGTGGCCGGTGGCGGCGACGACATCGCATACTCCGCGACCACGGACGCGAGCGGCGCGTACTCGGTGAGCAACTTGCCGGGTGGCAACTTCACCATCGCGGTGAACACCGCAAGCCTGCCGGACAACTTCACGCCGACCTTCGACCTGGATGGCATCGGCTCGCCGAACACCACGGCGCGGAACCTGATCGCCGGCCAGAATGCCGCCGACGTGGACTTCGGGTACACGGGGAACGCGAGCATCGGGGACCGCGTGTGGTTCGACGTGGACGGCGACGGCGTGCAGGACAACGTTCTGGGCGACGGGTTTGAGCCGGGCATTCCCGGCGTGACGGTGACGCTGCTTTTCGGCGGCGACGACGGCGACCTCGCGACGACCGCGGACAACATCACGTACACGACGGTGACGGGTGCGGACGGGCTTTACACCTTCGCGGGTTTGTTCGGCGGCGACATCACTGGCGTGAATCCGAACTACCGCGTGACGGTGACGCCGCCCGCCGGCTACCCGGTGCCGAGCTTCGACTCCGACGGCACGGTCACCGCCAACCAATCCTCCTTGCAACTCGCCGGCGGATCCGCGAACACGGCCCAGGACTTCGGCTACCGCGGCCCGGCGACGCAGGGCATCGGCAACTTTGTCTGGCAGGACTCCAACGGCAACGGCCGACAGGACGCCGGGGAGCCCGGACTCGCCGGCGTGACGGTGGAACTCTGGTCCGCCGGCGTCCAACTCGACGTGACGACCACAAACGCCTCGGGCAACTACGCCTTCTCCAACCTCCCGACCTCGGGGATCTTCGGGCCGTACCAGATCCGCGTGACCGCCCCGGCCGGATTCGTGTTCACCACGCAAGCCTCCCCCGTCGCGACGGGATCGACCGACAGCGACATGAACGCGTCGGGCCAATCGGGCGCGGTGACCGTGCTGGCGGGCACGGTGAACAACGACGTGGACGCGGGCTTGTATGTGCCGATCACGCTCGGCGATCGGGTGTACCTGGATCAGAACGGCAACGGCGTGCAGGATGGCGGCGAGCCCGGCATCAGCGGGGCAACCGTGACGGTGACTTGGCTCGGCGTGGACGGCATCGCAAGCGGCGACGATGCGACGAGCACGACGACCAGCGGCGCGAACGGATCGTGGAGCATCGGCGGCTTGCCACCCGGGAACTACACGGTGCAAGTGACGCCCCCGGCCGGCGGCGGTTTCGTCATCACGGATTCCATCGACAACGGCGTGCTGAACGCGGCCAATCCCGCGAGCATCACGGTGGTTTCCGGCGACACGCGGAACGATGTCGACTTCGGATTCCGCGGCACGGGGTCGATCGGCGACCGCGTGTGGCACGACATCAACGGCAACGGGGTGCAGGATGCGGGCGAACCGGGCCTGTTCGGCGTCGGCGTCACGCTGACGTGGGCAGGAGTGGACGGAACCTTCGGCACCGCGGACGACGCGACGTACTCCGCGATCACAGGTGTGAACGGCGCCTATACGTTCGCCAATCTGCCAGCCGGCAGCTTCCGCGCGAATGTGAACGCCGCCACGCTGCCGGCCTTCGCCATCTCCACGGATTCGATCGACGACGGCACGGTGACGCCGGGCGCTACCGTGACCTTCACGCTAAGCGCGGCCCAGACTCGGAACGACATCGACTTCGGCTTCACCGGCGACGGCGTGATCGGCGATCTCGTGTGGTACGACGTGAACGGCAACGGCGTACGCGAAACGGGTACGGTGAACGAGCCGGGCGTCGCGGGTGCCACGGTCACGCTCACATTCGGCGGGCAGGACGGCGACCTCGGCACTGCCGCGGACAATCTCACATATGTGACCACGACCGATTCGAACGGGAATTACACCTTCGCAAACCTGTTCGGAGGCGACTTCAACGGAACGAATCCGAACTACCGTGTGACCGTCACGCCGCCGAGCGGATTCACCGTGCCGACCTACGATGCGACCTCGCCGACGACGGACAGCACGTCCACGCTGCGGCTTGCGAACGGCGAGACGAACACGGCTCAGGATTTCGGCTACCGCGGCACCGCGGCCTTCGGCAACTTCGTGTGGCTCGATTCCAACGGCAACGGCCTGCAGGACGGCGGCGAGCCCGGCATCGACGGCATCACGGTGCAACTGCTCGACGCGGGCGGCGCGGTCGTCGCCCAAACGACCACCGCGGGCGGCGGCGCCTATTCGTTCCCCGGTTTGGTCGCGGGTTCGTATTCGCTGCGGTTCGGAAACACGGTCGGCGCGGTGACCTATTCACGCACGCTGCCCAACGCGGGTGTGAACGACGCGATCGACAGCGACGCCGACCCGATCACCGGACAAACCCCTCCGATTGTTCTTGCGGCCGGACAGATCAACAACGATGTGGATGCGGGCCTCTCGCAGTCCGTCACGATCGGCGATCGCGTGTGGTTCGATACGAATGCGGACGGCGTGCAAGACGCGGGCGAAGCCGGCATCAATGGCGTGACCGTGCTCCTCGACTACGCGGGAGCGGACGGCGTCTTCGGCACCGGCGGAGACGACCTGTTCGGCATCTCGAGCCAAGTCACCACGGGCGACGGCGACTACGCGTTCACCGGCTTCGGCCCCGGCACCTACCGCGTGCGGGTGGACGCGGCCTCGCTTCCGGCGGGCCTTGACACGCCGACCTTCGACTTCGACGGCACCGGCACGCCGAACGCAGCGATCATCTCGCTCACGTCCGGGCAGATCTCGAACCTCGTGGACTTCGGCTATCGCGGCGCCGGCGTGATCGGCGATCGCGTGTGGCTCGATTCCAACGGCAACGGTGTGCAGGATGCCGTGGCACTTGAGCCGGGCCTGCCGGGCGTGACGCTCGGCCTCACTTGGGCCGGGCGAGACGGAACCTTCGGCACCGCGGACGATGTGGCGCTCGGCACGACGACGACGAACGGAAGCGGGAACTACTCGTTCGCAAACTTGCCCGCGGGGAACTTCCGTGCCGTGGTGCAGGCCGCGACACTGCCTGCGAACGTGACGCAGACCTT
This sequence comes from Gemmataceae bacterium, assembly GCA_046350135.1. Lineage (GTDB taxonomy): Bacteria > Planctomycetota > Planctomycetia > Gemmatales > Gemmataceae > Urbifossiella. Next base: position 136,343 of record JAXMBB010000003.1, on the reverse strand, counting down.
CGACCTGAACGGCCCGTTGGACAACGCCGCGACGCAGACGCTGACGCCGGGGCAGATCGCCTCGACCTTGGACTTCGGCTACGTCGGGGCCGCGAGTATCGGCGACCGCGTGTGGTACGACGCGGACGGCGACGGCACACAGAACAACGCCGAACCGGGCATCAGCGGTGCGACCGTGACACTGCTCTGGAGCGGGCCGGACGGCAACATCAACACCTCCGCAGACAACGTGACTTACGTGACGACTACGGACGCGAACGGCAACTACTTGTTCGCCGGATTGCCGGTGAACGGGGCGAGCGACGGCTACCGCGTGACGGTGACTCCGCCCGCCGGCTTTGTTGTGCCGACATTCGACGCGGACGGCATCGGGAGCCCGAACGTGTCCGGCCTCTCGCTCGGCGCGGGTGAAACGAATCTCAACCAAGACTTCGGATATCGCGGGCTGCCTTCACAAGGCATCGGCAACTTCGTGTGGGACGATCTCAACGGCAACGGACGTCAAGACGCGGGCGAACCCGGAATCGACGGCATCACGGTCGAACTCTACGACGCGACCGGCACGGCCCTCTATGCGATCACGACCACGACGGGCGGCGGGCTGTACGCGTTCCCGAACCTCGTGCCCGGCACGTATCAGGTGCGGTTCGACACCGGGGCCTACTCCCGCACCGCGGCCAACATTGGCGCGAACGACGCCATCGACAGCGACGCGAATGTGGCGACCGGATTCAGCGGGTCTGTGATCGTGTCGGCCGGCGCGTTCACGACTGACGTGGACGCGGGGCTCTACACGCCCGTCTCGTTCGGGGATCGCGTGTGGTTCGACGTGAACGCGGACGGGGTGCAGGATGCCGGCGAACCGGGGATCGCGGGCGTGCCGGTGAGCGTGACGTGGTTCGGGCCGGACGGCGTGCTCGGCGGCGGCGACGACCAGGTGTTCAACGCCACGACCGGTGCGAACGGGTTGTGGAGCGTGACCGGCGTGCCGCCGGGGAACTACGCGGTGGCGGCGAACCCGCCGGCGTCGTCGGGCTTCACCGTGCTCACGGACAGCGTGGACGACGGCGTGCTCGACGCGAGCAACCCGGTGTTCACCGCGGTGCAGTCGGGTGACACGCGGACGGACGCGGACTTCGGCTTCCGCGGCACGGGCGTGATCGGCGACCGCGTGTGGCACGATGTCAACGGCGACGGCGTGCAGGACGCGGGCGAACCCGGCATCCCGGACGCGACCGTGCAACTCACGTGGGCCGGTTCGGACGGCGTCCTCGGCACCGCCGACGACGCGCTGCTCACCACCACGACGGACGCGAACGGGTTGTACGCGTTCGCGAATCTCCCGGCGGGCGTCTTCCGGGTGGACGTGATCCCGGCGAGCTTGCCGGACAACGCGACCCCGACCTTCGACTTCGACGGCATCGCCACCGCGAACACGGCTCAGTTCACGCTGCCGTCGGGTGGAAACAACCCCGACCTCGACTTCGGCTACACCGGCGACGCGTCGATCGGCGACCGCGTGTGGTACGACGTGGACGGCGACGGCGTGCAGGACAACACGGCGGGCGACGGCTTTGAACCGGGGATCGTCGGCGCGACCGTCACGCTCGTGTTTGCCGGGAACGACGGCGACCTCGCCACCGCGATCGACAACATCACGTACACGACGACCACCGGTGCGAACGGAATCTACACCTTCGCGGGGCTCTTCGGCGGCGACATCGTCGGCGCGAACCCGAACTACCGGGTGAGCGTGACGCCCCCGGCGGGTTATCCGACCGCGACGTTCGACGCCACGGCTCCGATCACGGACTTCACTTCGACGCTGCAACTGGCGGCGGGCCAGACAGACACGCAGCAGGACTTCGGCGTCCGCGGCCCGGCGACGCAAGGCATCGGCGACTTCGTGTGGAACGATCTCAACGGCAACGGCCGGCAAGACGCGGGCGAACCGGGACTCCCCGGGGTGACCGTGGAACTGCTTGCGGGCGGAACCGTGATCGACGTGACGACGACGGACGGATCGGGTCGGTACTCGTTCCCGAGCCTCGCCGAAAGCTCCCTCTTCGGGCTGTACCAGGTCCGGGTGACGGCGCCGAGCGGCCTGGTGTTCGGCGTGCCGAACTCGCCGGTGGCGACGGGCGCGACGGACAGCGATGTCGACGCCGCGGGCCTCACGCCGTCGATCAACGTGCTCGTGGACACCTTCAACACTGACGTGGACGCGGCACTGTATGCACCGGTGAGCCTCGGCCAACGAGTGTGGTTCGATTCCAATGGGAATGGCACGCAGGACATGGGCGAACCGGGCATCCCCGGTGTCGCGGTGCAAGTCACGTGGTTCGGGCCGAACGGCAACCAGACCTTCAACACGACCACGAACGCGAACGGCGACTGGACGGTGAGCAACCTGCCGCCGGGCGATTACGCGGTGACGCTGACGAACGTCCCGGCGGGCCTCGTGCCGACGTTCGATCTCGACGGCACCGCGACGCCGAACACGACGCTGCTTTCGACCACGTCCGGCGTGAACCGCACGGATGTGAACTTCGGGCTCACGGGCACCGGAACCATCGGTGATCGCGTGTGGATCGATTCGAACGGCGACGGCGTGCAGGACGCGACCACGCTCGAACCCGGCCTGCCGGGCGTGAGCCTCACGCTCACGTGGGCCGGCATCGACGGCGTGATCGACACGGCGGACGACATTGTGATCGCCACCGCGAACGGCGATGCGAGCGGGCTGTACTCGTTCGCCAACGTGCCAGCGGGTTCGCTCCGCGTCACGGTGAACCCGGCCTCCGTGCCGGGCAACATGGCACCAAGCTTTGACCTCGATGGAACCGCGACTCCGGGCACCACGGTGATCACCCTCGCGGCCGGTGAAACGCGGACGGACGCGGACTTCGGCTACACCGGCAACGCGAGCATCGGCAACCGCGTATGGTTCGATCGCAACCGGGACGGCCTGCAGAATCCGTTCGAACCCGGCATCCCCGGCGCGGTTGTGCAACTCGTGTGGTCCGGCCCGGACGGCGACCTCGGCACGACAGCGGACAACGTCACGTTCACCACCACAACAGACGCGAACGGCAACTACCTGTTCCCCGGCCTGCCCGTGGTCGGCCTCGCGCAAACGTACCAGGCCACGGTGCTGTCGCTGCCGCTCGGCGGTCTCGTGCCGACGTTCGACTTGGACAGCGGCACTACCGCTCCGGACCAAACGACGCTCATCACATTGGCCACCGCGAACCCGGCCCGCACCGATGCGAACTTCGGCTACACGGGCACCGGCTCGCTCTCCGGCTCGGCGTTCCGCGACGACAACAACGATGGCATTCCGAACGGCACCGAGCCCGGCTTGCCGGGTGTCACGGTCACGCTCACCGGCGTGGATCCGTTCGGCAACGCCATCGTCGATTCGATCACCGGGCTGCCGTACACCGCGACGACGGATGCGAACGGCAACTACACGTTCACGAGCCTCGTTCCCGGCGTGTACACACTCACGGAAACGCAGCCCGCGAACTACGCGGACGGGCTCGATTCCGCCGGCACGCTTGGCGGCAACCCGGCGAACGACGTGGTCGCGGGCATCAACATGGGCCCGGCCGCGAGCGGCACCGGCTACAACTTCGGAGAACGCGGTTCCACCATCGGCGGCACCGTGTACCGCGATTCGAACCGCGACGGCACGCGACAACCGGGCGAACCCGGCATCCCCGGCGTGACCATCGAACTTTACGATCCGATCACCAACAACCTGATCGCGACCACGACCACGGATGCGAACGGCAGCTATACGTTCGTCAACCTGCCGGCAGGAAACTACCGTATCGTCGAGATTCAGCCGCAGGATTACGGCAACAGCCCGGTCGGCCCGGCGACGACGCGCGACGTGACGCTCACCACCGGCGGTTTGCCGAACCAAGACTTTGGTGAGACTCTCGGCTCGATCGGCGGCACGGTGTATTCGGATCTGAACGGTAACGGAGTGCGCGATGCGGGCGAGCCGGGGTTGGCGGGAGTCGCGGTGCAACTCACGGGATTCCTGCAAGCGGGAGTCTTCACGATCGCCGGCACCACGGATGCGAACGGCAACTTCCTCTTCGACAACCTTGTTCCTGCGAGTTACAACCTCGCCGAGACCCAACCCGCGGGTTACTCGCAAGGCACGAACGCGGCCGGCACCCTGGGCGGCATTGTCGGCCCGGCCGTGGACACGATCAACGGCATCACGATGACGCCGGGCGCGACCGGCACGGCATACACGTTCGGCGAAGCGCCTCCTTCGGGCACGTTCGTCGCCGGCACCGTGTTCCTGGATCTGGATGGAAACGGGTTGCCGGGCGGCCTCGGTGAAACGGGCATCGCCAGCGTCACAATTGAACTGCTGAATGCGGGCGGCACCGTGGTTCAGACCGTGACCACGGCTCCGGACGGCAGCTACATCTTCACGAATGTCACGCCTGGCGATTACACGGTGCGCGAGACGCAGCCCGCGGGGTACGGCTCGAGCACGCCGAACTCCGTGAGTCTCACCGTCCCCGCGGCCGGCACGAGTGGCGTGAACTTCGGCGAGACACTGAGCGGACTCAGCGGTGCCGTGTACTTCGATGCCAATCGCGACGGCACGCGGCAGGCTGGCGAACCCGGCATCCCCGGCGTCACGGTCACGCTCTCGGGCACGGACGCACTCGGCAACCCCGTGAACCAAAGCACGATCACGGATGCGAGCGGCAACTACGACTTCACCGGCCTCGCGGCGGGCACGTACATCCTCACCGAGACGCAGCCCGCCGGCTGGACGGACGGTGCGGAATCCACCGGCACCGCGGGCGGCACGCTCGTTTCGCCGGACAGCATCACGAGCATTCCGCTCGGCTCCGGTGCGAGCGCCTCGGGTTACAACTTCGGCGAAGTCGGCGTCGCGGTGACGGGCACCGTCTTCCGCGATGACAACAAGAACGGATCGCTCGATGGCGGCGAGCCGGGCCTGCCGGGCATCTCCATCCGACTGCTCGATCCGAACGGGAATGTGGTGAGCACCACGACAACGAACCCGGACGGCAGCTATTCGTTCCCGAACGTGCCGCCGGGGAACTACACGCTGGTGGAAGTGCAACCGCCGGGCTACGGCGACGTGCCGGGCGGGCCCTTCGCACCGAACAGCCGGCCGATCACGGTCGGCAACGTGCCGGTGAGCAATCAGAACTTCGCAGATGCGCTCAGTTCGATCGCGGGCTCGGTGTTCATTGATGCGAACGGGAACGGCACGCGGGACAGCGGCGAGGCCGGCATCGGCGGTCTTCCGATCCGTCTCGACTCCGCCGGCGCGGACAACGTGTTCGGCACCGCCGACGATGTCACCGGCTTCCGCACGACGACCACGGATGTGAGCGGCAACTACACGTTCACGCTGCTGCCCACCGGCGTGTACCGCGTGGTGGAAGTGTCGCAGCCGTCGCCGTTCCTGGACGGCCCCGAGACCGCGGGCCCGGCGGGTGGCGACACGAGCGTGAACGATCAGATCTCGAACATCCCGCTGGCCGCGGGCACGGACATCGCCGGCTACACGTTCGCCGAGATCCAACCCGGCCCGGCCGGCAGCACGTTCATCAGCGGCACCGTGTACTTGGACACGAACGGCAACGGCGTGCAAGATGCGGGCGAACCCGGTGTGCCGAACGTGCTCGTCAGCATCTTCTCCGGCGGTACGATTCCGCCGGCGAACATCCTCACGGATGCGAACGGCAACTACGTGTTCACCGGCGTGATTCCGGGGCTCACGTACACCGTGAGCGAAGGGCAGCCGGCGGGCTACGCGAGCGGCCCCGAGAATGCAGGCAACGTGACGGACGTGTTCATCCCGGCGAACGGCGCCGCGGGCGTGAACTTCGGCGAAACGCCGGGTTCCATCAGCGGCACGGTGTACTTCGATCGCGATGCGGACGGCGGCTTCAACGCCGGGGACACGCCGTTGTCGGGCGTCACGGTCACGCTCCTGGATTCGAACGGCAACACGATCGCCACGCAGATCACGGCGGCGGACGGCAGCTACACATTCACGAACCTCGCGGCCGGAACGTACCGCGTCGTGGAGACGCAGCCGACGGGTTACAACCAAGGCGTGAACACGCCGGGCGCAGGGGCGAGCGTCAGTGCGACCGATGAACTCACTTTCACGTTGACGCCGGGCTTGGCTTCCACCGGGAACAATTTCGGCGAACGCGGCGCGAGCATCGGCGGCACGGTTTGGATCGATACCAACCGCGACGGCATTCGCAATCCAAGCGAGACCGCGGGCATCCCGAATGTCACGATCACGCTGCTCGATGCGAACGGCGCGGTGGTCGGCAGCACGACCACGACCGCGAACGGCAGTTACACGTTCACGAACCTGCCGCCGGGGAACTACACGCTGGTGCAGACGCAACCGCCCGCCTATGGCAGCAGCACGAGCAACTCGATCCCGATCACGCTCACCACCACCGGCGCGGCCAACGCGAACTTCGGCGAAACGCTCGCCACACTGAGCGGCACCGTCTTCGCCGACACCGATGGCGACGGAATCCGCGACGCCGGGGAGAACGGCATCAGCGGCGTGACCGTGACGCTCACCGGCACCGATGTGGACGGCAACCCGGTGAACCGCACCACGACCACGGACGCGAGTGGCAACTACACGTTCAGCGATCTGCCGGCCGGCACCTACACGATCACCGAGACGCAACCCACCGCCTTCGGCGACGGTCCGGACACGGTCGGCTCCGCGGGCGGCGACTTGGCCCCGACCGATTCCATCATCCGTGTGCCGGTCGGCGCGGGAAGCACCTCCACGAGCTACGCGTTCGCGGAAGTGACGAGCACGATCACCGGCTCCGTGTACCGCGATTACAACTTGGACGGCACGTTCAACACCACGGGCGCGAATCCGGACACGGGCATCGCCGGCATCACGATCACGCTCACGGGCACGGACGCGGACGGCCGCGCGGTGAGCCTGACAACCGTGACCGATGCGAACGGGCGGTACACGTTCAGCGGCCTCGGCGGCGGAAGCTATACGATCACCGAGACGCAGCCGCCGCTGCCCACCACGCTGTTCAACGGCTACTACGACGGGGCGGACAACATCGGCACGCCCGAGGGCACGAACCCGGCGAAGAACCAACTCGCGGTCACGTTTGCCGCGGGGCAGAACCCCGCGAACTACAACTTCGGCGAACTTCCGCCCGCAGACCCGTTCGGCTACGTGTATGTGGATCTGAACCAGAACGGCGTTCGCGATACCGGCGAACCCGGCATCGCGAACGTGGCCATCACCATCTCGGGCACGGCGTTCGCCGGCACGCCGTTCGCGCGGCCGCTCGTCGCTTCGGACATCCCCGGCGGCAGCCTCACGATCTTTACCGATGCGACCGGCCGCTATGAGTTCAGCCCGATCCCGCCGGGGCTCTACACCCTCACCGAGGCCCAACCGCTCGGCTACGTGGACGGCCAGGAGCAGGACGGCGATCCGAACGGGCCGGCGGCAACCGTGGGCAACGATGTGATCTCGAACATCGTGCTCGCTCCGTTCCCGATCCGTGGGCCGTTCAACTTCGGCGAGATTCAACAGTTGAATCCGCCGGGCCCGCTGCCGCCGATCGATTTCTTCCCGCCGCCGGACCCGAGCAAGCGGTCGTTCCTGGCGAGCACGCCGACCGGCGTGCCGACCACGTTGCCGGTGGTGCCGAACTTCGCGGCGTTCAACCCCGGCGCACGGCCGGCGGCATTCGCCTCGGTGGCCTCCGAGGAGGGCGGGCTCGTCCGCGTCTTCGACTTCGCCGCCGGTGTCGAACGCTTCCGCTTCTCACCGTTCCCCGGCTTCACCGGCAGCGTTCGCATCGCGACCGCGGACGTGACGGGCGACGGCATCCCGGACATCATCGCCGTGCCCGGCGCGGGGGGCGGCCCGGTCGTGAAGGTGTTCGACGGCAACACCGGTGCGGAAGTCCGCAGCTTCTTCGCATTCGAGGAATCGTTCCGCGGCGGCTTGCGGATCGCGGCTGCGGATCTGAACGGCGACTTCATGGCGGAACTGATCGTGACGCCGGACGCGGGCGGCGGTCCGATCGTGCGGGCGTTCGACGGCGCCACCGGCGCCGTGGTCGCCAACTTCTTCGCACTCGATGAAAACTTCCGTGGCGGGCTCCGTATCGCGGCCGCGGATGTGAACAACGACGGCACCGGCGACCTGCTCGTCACCGCGGGCGTCGGCGGCGGCCCGCGTATCTCCATCTACGACGGCGCCGCGCTCACCACGACGCAGGCGAAACTCGGTCCGGACTTCTTCGGCTTCGCGCCCGAACTCCGCACCGGGTTCTGGATCAGCGGAGGCGACGTGAACGGCGACGGCTTCGCGGACATCGTGATGGGTGCAGGCGAAGGCGGCTCGCCTCGCGTGGTCGTCTACAGCGGCCAAGCGTTCTCCACGGGCGGCGGCGCGGTGGCGATCGCGAGCTTCTTCGCCGGCGATTCGTCGCTGCGAAGCGGAGCCCGCATCAACGCCGTGGACTTGAATGGCGACGGCCGCGCGGAAGTGATGTCCGCGGCCGGGCCGACCACATACCCGGTGGCCTACATCTACGACCCGCTCACCGGTGCCCTGCGGGATGCGTTCGTCGCCCTGCCGGTGACCTCGACCCGCGGCGTGAACCTGGGGTGAGAGACCATGCCGGATGCAGCAACCGAACTCGCGGCGGCGGCGGGGCAAACACTGCCCGCCGCGTATCTGGCGTTCCTCGACGGCCTCTCTTCGCGGCCCACATTGGGCGAAGGGTTCGGGCTAATCCTCGACTTTGGAGGCCGGCACTGGCGGCCGCACAGCCGTGAGGAATTGGCCGAGACGGTGCAGTACGATCGCGGTGCGAAGCACCCGCGAGCCCACGAAACGGCGGCCGTCGCCGAATCGCTCCGCGCTGCCGACGCCAAGCACAACGGCGAGATGTCCGCCGTGCTCGTCGAACAGGGGTTCACGCTGGAGCGTCTCGCACGCGGGTTCTGCATCGGCGACGACGGCAACGGCGAACCGCTCTTCATCGATCCCGACACGGGCGCCGTGTTCGCCTACTACCACGACGGCATGGATGTGGAACAGTGGAGCGAATCGGTGATCGAACTCATCGACGGTTCGCGGGATTGGACCGGCGACGACGAAGCGGAGTGATGTTCGCCGCATCGCCACCTGCAGGATTCCGAAGCACTGGCGCTTCACGGACGCGTTCCCGCTCACCGTCACCGGCAAGGTTCAGAAGTATCGCCTGCGTGAGCTTGCTGCCGAAGAGTGGCGACGCGATAAAGAACGGTGATGTCTCCTTCCGAATTGCATTCGCTGCTGGAAGCCGTTCGCGGCGGGTCGATCGATGTCGCGGCGGCGGCGGCGCGCCTTGCGGAACCCGCGATCGGCGATCTCGGCTTCGCCACGCTGGACCTCCACCGCAAGGAACGCTGCGGTTTCCCCGAAGTGGTCTTCGCCGAAGGCAAGACCGCGCCGTGGGTGGAAGCCGCGGTGCGGCGGCTCGGCGAAGCCGGGCAGGATTGCTTCGTCACTCGTGTGAACGACGCCCAAGCCGAACACTTGGCGAAGCACTTCCCGGACGCGGAGCAGGATCGCCTCGCCCGCACATTCTGGCGGCCCGTTCCCGGCGAGCGACCGGCCGCGGTCGGCCGCGTGATGGTGGTCACGGCCGGGACCAGCGACTTGCCCGTGGCGCAGGAAGCCGCCGTCACGGCCCGCGTGATGGGGGCCAATGTCGATCTGATCGCGGATGTGGGTGTGGCCGGGATTCACCGGATTCTGAGGCACCGCGAGAAGCTCGCCGCCGCGGATGTGGTCATCGTTGTGGCCGGGATGGATGGCGCCCTGCCCAGCGTGGTCGGCGGGCTGGCGGACGGCCCGGTGATCGCCGTGCCCACGAGCATCGGCTACGGGGCGGCGTTCGGCGGAGTCGCGGCCCTGCTCACGATGCTCAATTCCTGTTCGGCCGGGGTCGCCGTGGTGAACATCGACGCGGGCTTCAAGGCCGGCTATGTCGCCGCCCGCATCGTGAAGAAGGCCGCGAAGGGGTGAACAGCTCCCCTTGTTGGCGGCCGCTGTCGCGCTCGCAGGCAGGTGCAATCGGCAGAGTCTCGCCAGATTGCCACATTGCCACATTGCCACTCACACAAAGTGGCAACCTGACTCCAATTTCGGCACGCTCGCCCGGCTCGACTGCACGATCATCGCGCAACTCTGCTTGAACCATCGGCACAAGGCGGCGAGCCCATTCCCCGCCGCATCCCAATCCATCGACGTTAATGCCTATTTTCACGGCACTTAGCACTTCGTGAAATTCTGCACAAGGGGTGGCACCGGCGTTGCTTTTGCCCCAACAACCCGTTCCTTGCACCCCAGAGGTACGTCCTGTGCTCATGCGTTTCCTCCTTTCCGGCCTCCTCGCGGTCGGACTCACCTGCTCGCTCGGAGGCCTCGCCTCCGCCCAGGACCCTCCCAAGGAAGACTTGACGAAAGTCCCCGCCACGAAGGCGGATGTCGAAGCGGCCAAAGCGGATGCCGCCAAGGGGGCGGCGGACGCGACCACCGCCGCCCACAAGTATTCGGACATCGTCTGGATTCTCACCTCGTCCGCGTTCGTCATGCTCATGCTGCCCGGTTTGGCTCTCTTCTACGGCGGCATGGCCCGCAAGAAGAACATTCTCGGCACCATGATGCAGACGATGGTGGCCCTCGGCATCGTCGGCGTGCAATGGGTGATCATCGGCTACCCGCTCGCCTTCGGCGAATCGGCGTACAAGATGAAGTTCCCCGGCACGGAAACGGAACTGAGCGTGGTCGGTTGGAGCAAGGAACTCGTGTGCCTGCCAGCCACCGCCGCCGTGGGCAAGACCGCGACCGATGTGCTTAAGGAAAAGAAGATCGATCCGGAGAAGGCCACCGACGAGCAGAAGAAGTCCGCGGAAGACGAAGCCGCCAAGGCCAGCCGGTTCAAGACCTTCCCGAACACCAACCTGCCCCTCTACATCCACGTGATGTTCCAAGGCATGTTCGCGATCATCACCATCGCCCTGGTGAGCGGTGCGTTCGCGGAACGCGTGAAGTTCGGTGCCTACTGCCTCTTCGCGCTCCTGTGGACGACCATCGTCTATGATCCGATCGCTCACTGGGTGTGGGCGTTCGATTGGGTGAAGCCGGACGGTGCGGCGCCGACGGACCTGTTCCCGGCCGCTGGCCTGCTCGGCGGCAACGGCGCCATCGACTTCGCCGGCGGCACCGTGGTCCACATCGCGGCCGGTTTCTCGGGCCTCGCCGCCGTGCTCTTGCTCCGCAAGCGCTTCGGCTACGGCAGCCACACCTTCCACCCGAACAGCATGGTGCTCACGCTCCTCGGGGCCGGCATGCTGTGGTTCGGCTGGTTCGGCTTCAACGGCGGTTCCGCCCTGTTCTCGAACGGCCAGGCGGTGTCCGCCTTCGCCGTGACGCAGATCGCCGCCGCAGCCGCGGGCATGTCGTGGCTCCTCACCGAATGGGTGCTCAAGGGCAAGCCGACGGCTCTCGGCTTCGCCTCGGGCGTGGTGGCCGGGTTGGTCGCGATCACACCGGCCAGCGGTTATGTGGCTCCGGGCGGCGCGCTCGCCATCGGCGGCATCGCCGGCGTGGCCTGCTACGGCGCCGTGCTCCTCAAGGGCGTGCTCGGCTACGACGACTCGCTGGACGCCTTCGGCGTCCACGGCGTGGGCGGCCTCATCGGCGCCATCCTCACCGGCGTGTTCGTCAACCTCTCGCTTTGGTCCATGGGCGCGGAGTTCGAGCCCAAGTTCTTCCCCGGCAAGCTCAACGACGCGAAGGACGCGATCGACTTCAGCGCCCAGATCAAGTGGCAGATCTTCGCCTCGCTTACCTCCGCGGTGTACGCCTTCGTGGTGACCAGCGTGCTCGTGCTGATCATCGACAAGACGATCGGCTTCACCGTGACGAAGGAAGAGGAAACCGAAGGTTTGGACGTGGCGGTTCACGGCGAAGTGGGCTTCGACTTCGGCGGCGGCGCCCTCGAAGAGATCCCCGGCGCCAACCTCGAACCGAAAGCGGCCACCACCCCGCCGAACGGACCGCTCAGCAAGCGGTTCACCGTCGTCGTGGAAGGGGCGAACACCGATCAACTCGTGAAGGTGTGGGGCGATCTCTGCAAGCCCAGTGACAACCCGCCCGACCCCGCATTCAAGGCCGTGTACCCGTACTTCACCACGATGAGCGGGAACAAGTTCCGCTTCCGCGGCGGAGACCCGGTTCTGCTCCGGGGCGAGTTGCAGAAGCTCCTGTCGAGCATCCTGAACGCGCCCGTGAAGACCAGCGTGGAATCGTAACCCCGGCGAGCCGGCCCGCGTCAGCGGCCGGAGTCTTGCGATCGCAAGTGCTCCAGCCGCTCTCGCGTTCCGGCTCACGTTCAACACACACTCCGGCCGCTCACGCGGGCCGGCTCACCCCCACCACCGAACACCCAAAATGAAACTCATCGTTGCAATCATTCGACCGGACAAGCTCGACGAGGTGCAGAAGGCGCTCGCCGAGCGCGACGTGTACCTGATGACCGTGTCCGACGTGCGCGGCTGCGGCCGCCAGCGCGGCTACACCGAGGTGTACCGCGGCCAAGAAGTGACGACGCGGTTGATCCCGAAGCTGAAGATCGAACTCGCCGTGAACGAGGCCTTCGTGGAGGCCGCGGTGGAAGCGATCGTGCACGCCGCCCGCACCGGCGACACCGGCTCCGTGGGCGACGGCAAGATCTTCGTGCTGCCGCTGGAAGATTGCGTTCGCATCCGCACCGGCGAACGCGGCTCGGGCGCGATCGGCCCGTGAGGTTGATGCGATGCCGATCCCGCGCGGAGCGACGGAGCGAACTCCGTCGCTCCGCGTGTTTCTTCACCACTCCGGCAACAACCAAATCGCCAGCAGCATTCCCAGCGGCACCACGATCGTGATGATGATCGCGACGGCCCACGGCCATGTGAACTCGGCCTTCGCGGACCGCTCCTGCGGCTGCGAAGTTGCCGGCCGGTTGTACGCGCCGACGAGCACCACCAGCACCGCGAGTAGTCCGAGGGCCGCGAAGAACGTGAGCACCGGGAAGCAGGCGTAAAGCGGGGCCACTCGCCAATTCTATCGCTTCGGCGGCACCGCATCGCGGCTCGGTTGCAGTCGGGCACGCGGTCGAGTATCCTCACACTCACAACCCCTCCAGGTACGTTCATGCCCAGCGTCCGCAAGCCCGAGTCCGCCGCCGCGAACGATGCGACCAAACTGGTCGGCGAAGGCGAGAGCGACGAGACGCTGACCCGCCCCGTCGTTTCCGGCAGTTCGGATACGCCGCGGTTTGCCGCTCCCTCCCACGACGGCGACATCGGCCGGCTCGGCAAATACCGCATCCAGAAGGAACTCGGCCGCGGGGGCATGGGTGCCGTCTACCTCGCCTTCGACGAACGCTTGCAGCGCAAGGTCGCGCTCAAGGTGATGCTGCCGCGTGCGGCGGCCAACGATACGGCGCGAGAACGCTTCCTGCGTGAGGCCCGCGCCGCCGCCCAGATCAGCAGCGATCACGTCGTCAACATCTTTGAAGCGGATGAAATCGACGGCACCCCGTACATCGCACTGCAGTTTCTCCAAGGTTATCCGTTGGACGAATACCTACGGAAGAAGGGCGATCTCACGTTGCCGCAGATCGTGCGCATCGCGGCGGACACCGCACTCGGCTTGGCGAAGGCTCACAAGCTCGGAATCGTGCATCGCGACATCAAGCCGGGCAACCTGTGGCTGGAGGCCCCCACCGGCCGCGTGAAGATCCTCGACTTCGGCCTCGCGAAGCCCGTGGTCGGGGCGGAAGGCGCCGAACTCACCGGGAGCGGCGCGGTGATGGGCACGCCGGCGTACATGGCGCCGGAGCAGGGCATGGGGCAGGTCGTGGACGTCCGCGCCGATCTCTTCAGCCTCGGCTGCGTGCTGTACCGGCTGTGCACGGGCAAGCTGCCGTTCGAACGGCCCACCATCATGGCCATCCTCACGGCGATCGCCACGGAGGAGCCGCCGCCGGTGCGCGACGTGAATCCCGCCGTGCCGGAGCCGCTCGCGGACCTGATCCGCCGGCTTATGGCGAAGAAACCGGATCAGCGCCCCGCATCCGCCCAGGAAGTCGTGAAGGAACTGGATCGCATTTCCGCCCTTCTCAAGTCGGGCACGAAGGCCGACGCCTCGATGTCGCAGCCTCAGGTGGTCTACGTGCCGGTCGCCGTGAGCATCGTGGAACCGAACCCGTTCGAGGACATCGGTGCCGAGTCCACGAACTTCGACTCGCTGCAACCGCAGGCCGAGATTCCGCCGAAGCCGCCGAAGAAATTCCCCATGAAATTGGTCGGCGGGTTGGTCCTCGGCTTGGTCGCGCTCGTGGCCGCGGGGATCATCATCAAGATCACGAACAAGGACGGCACCACGACCACGATCGAGGTGCCGGACGGCTCGAAGATCGAAGTGAACGGCAAGACGGTGCAGGTCGGCCCGCCGAAGACGGAGCCCCCGAAGAAGGAGCCGCCTGTTCCGCCCATCGCGAATGCAGACGAGGAACGGGAAATCGCGAAGTGGGTGCTCGAGTCCGGTGGCAAGGTCGTCGTCGCGTGGAAGCAAGCCGATGGACGCGAGACCAATGCCGAAATTACGGCTGCCGCCGACCTGCCGAAGGAGCATCTCCAAATCAATAACATCGACTTCACGGGCGTCCGGGGGCTTACCGACGAAGGACTGGCCAAGCTGAAAGCTTGCACGAACCTTCGGATTCTCCTGCTCAATGGTAACCGCCTCGTTACGGACAAAGGCTTGCTGGTTGTGAGGGAGTTGAAGGCGCTGAAAAGCCTGTACCTCATCGGCACATCGATCACCGACGACGGACTCGCATCGGTCGCGGAATGCAACAAGCTGACCTACCTCAATCTCGAAGGGACGAAAGTCACCGATGCGGGTTTGGCGCGGCTCGAACAGTTACCGGATCTGATGTCCCTGAGCCTGGTCGGCAGCACGGTGAGCGATGCCGCACTGCTTCGGATCAAGAGCCTTGGGAACCTGCAACGACTTGAAATGCGGGGGGCGACAATCGCGGAGAGAGGCTGGGAGACCCTCAAGGGATTCCGGCGTCTTCAATTCCTGGATCTTCGAGCGACCAAACTCACCGAGCCGAAGTTGGGCGAATTGAAGCAATCGCTGTCGCGCTGCAAACTCGTTTGGGATGGCGGCACGGCCGAACCGAACCTCGATGTCGACCGCAAGGCGGCGGAATGGGTCATGTCCCAAGGCGGCCAAGCGCTCGCTGTCGATGCCGAGCAGCCGATCGCGCGTGGAGAGTCGCGAGGGACGGGTTACAAGGCCGGGATGCCGTTGCCGAAGCAGCCATTTCGCCTCACGGGGGTTCATCTCCAAGAAATCAAGACGCTCACCGACGACGGGTTGGCCAATCTGAAGGGATGCGAGGACATCCGAGTTGTCAGCATCGGTGCAACTGCGGTCACCGACAAAGGGCTCGCGCACTTGCGGGACATTCCCGATCTCGCCACCCTCTCGCTGGCCTACATGAAGGATGTGACCGAGGAAGGGCTCACACACTTCAAGAGCCAGCGTTCGATTGCGCAGTTGGAACTGAACGGATTGAAGATCGGCAACGCCGGCGTGGCGGTGTTCAAGGACTGCAAGCTCCTGGCTTACCTCAACTTGAACGACACTCAAGTCGATGATGCGGCGTTGCCGCAGTTTGCGAACCACCCGCGGCTCTCCGATCTCCGGCTCTCCGGGACCAAAATCACCGACACCGGAGCGGAGCACCTCAAAGCCGTCAAGTCGCTGACGGCCCTGGATGTGAGGTCCACGAAGGTTTCTGCCGCCAAGATCGAGGAACTGCGGAAGGCGTTGCCGAAGTGCCGGATCGAGAGCGACCACGGCACGTTCGAGCCGAAGTGATCAGCCGCGGAGTTTCCGGTACTTGAGGCGGGTCGGTTGGTCGGCGGCTTCGCCGAGGCGGGCCCGCTTCTGCTCCTCGTAGGTGCGGAAGTTGCCCTCGCACCACACCACCTTGCTGTCCCCTTCGAACGCGAGGATGTGCGTCGCGATGCGATCCAGGAACCAGCGGTCGTGGCTGATCACCACGGCGCAGCCGGCGAAGTTGATCAACGCTTCTTCGAGCGCCCGCAGCGTGTCCACGTCCAAGTCGTTGGTCGGTTCGTCCAGGAGCAGCAGGTTGCCGCCGGAGCGGAGCAGTTTCGCGAGGTGGATGCGGTTGCGTTCGCCGCCGGAGCAACTGCCCACGAGTTTTTGCTGATCGGTGCCCGTGAAATTGAAGCGGGCGCAGTAGCCGCGGCTCGCGACCTTCTGCTTGCCGAGCATGATGTAGTCGGTGCCGCCGGTGATCTCTTCGAAGATCGTGTTCGTGGCCACGAGCGCGTCGCGGTTCTGATCGACGTGCGCGGGCTTCACCGTGGGGCCGACCGTGAGCGTGCCGGAGGTCGGTTGCTCGGTGCCCACGATCATCTTGAACAGCGTGGTCTTGCCCGCACCGTTCGGGCCGATGATGCCGACGATGCCGCCCTTCGGCAGGTTGAACGTCATGTCCTCGAAGAGCAGGTTGTCGCCATAGGCTTTGGAAAGGCCTTCCGCCCGCACGACGAGGTCGCCGAGCGGCGGGCCGGGCGGAATCTGATCGTGAGTTCCTTCGTCCTCGTCGATCACCAGTTCCTGCATCTTCTCGATGGCGGCGAGTCGGGCCTGCTCGGCGATGCGCTGCAGCGCCATCTTCGCCCATTCGAGTTCGCGGTCGATGCCGCCTTCGCCGGGCGCTCTCCTGCTTCTCCTGCACGGCGAGGCGGGCCTTCTTCTGTTCCAGCCAGCCGGAGTAGTTGCCGGACCACGGTACCCGCGGCCGCGGTCCAGTTCGAGGATCCACTTCGCAACGGTGTTGTCCAGGAAGTAGCGATCGCGTGGGCATGGCGACGACAGCCCCGGTGTAGCGGGCGAGGTGATGTCGAGCCACTCCACCGATTCGGCGTCGAGGTGGTCTGTCGGTTCGTCGAGGAGCAAGAGATCGTAGTGATGCAGGAGCTGCCTTGCAGAGCGCGACGCGGCGTCGGCCGCCGGAGAGTTGCTCCACGGGGCGGCGAAGTCCGGCGGCGGCAACCGCATCGCGTCCATCGCCAGTTCGAGTTGCCGGTCGAGGTTGTACGCGTCGGTGTGGTCGATTCAGTGCCTGCACCTTCTCCATCTCGTCGAGAGTTTCTTCGGAAGTCGGCGTCGGCCTCGCCCATGGCCATGCCGATCTCTTCCTGCCGTTGCAGGAGCCGGCGGATGTGCGCGACCGCCTCTTCGACATTCTCCAGCACGTTTTTGCCTGGCGTGAGGTGCGGCTCCTGCGGCACGTAACCCACGGTCGCGCCCTTGTCCGGCCACGCCTCGCCCATGAAGTCCTTGTCCTCGCCCGCCATGATCCGCAGGAAGGGTGGACTTCGCCGGCCCCGTTCGAACCGAGCACGCCGATCTTGGCGCCGGGGTAGAAGTTCAGGTTGATGTCCTTGAGGATCTCGCGTTTCCCGTAATGCTTCGTCAGATGGGAAATGTTGAAGATGTACTTCTCGCCCATGTTGCCTCCGGTGATGGGGGACTTGGTCATGGGGAGCTTCACTCCGGGTCGGTGAGCTTCGCCTTGCGATTCGAAGAAGTAATCTTCCGTTGTCGCGGTTGAGGTGTAGCGTGCCGGTGATCTTCACGAGGTTCCGCCTCGATGTGGTCTTCATGCCGGCGACGAGTCCTGCACGCTGACGAGCCGCCGTCGGGTCCGGCTCGCAGAACCAGCATCCCACGGCATCGATGAGCAAGAATCCCGCGAACTCCGCGACCGCGTTCGGGCGCTTGGATGAACCCGTAGATCGCGACCGGTTTGCCATCGAGCTTCCGAAGGCGCGCGGGGAACGCGGGCACGCCCTTCTCCACCGTGGTCCCCGCGACGAGCCCCCACGGCAGCGGGTTCGGCTCGGCTCGCGGATCGCGGCGGGAGCGTGGCGGCGTCGAACGTGCGGATCAGCGGCCGTGCGGACTCGCGACGAATGTGGACTCGTGCGGATCGAGGCCGGCTTCTTGTTCAGTTCGTCCGCCAGGGCTCGGTACTTCTGCCGGTGCTCGCGGAGCAACTTCGCCTCCATGCCGAACTCGGTGACGCAGCCGTCGAGAATGGCGGCGCAGGCGATGCGCAGACCTCGCCGGGCGGCGTACGCGATCTCGCCGAGTTGCCAGAGCAGGCGGCCGCGGTCCGCGGCAGGGCCAACGCGAGAGATTGAACGAGTGCCGCGGCCTCCTTCGGCGGCGTCCCGCCGAACAGGTCGTCGATCGCTTCCGGCTTCGCCTTCCTCTTCCTTGAGCTGCAGCGACCGCACCAGCTTCAAATGAAGTTCCTCGAACGGCTTCAGCTTCGGTATGCGAGGCGAACGGCATCCTCGGCCGCGGCGGCGGCCTGTTCCAGGTCGCCGGCCATCCGCCACGCGCCGAGGTTCGCCGCGATGCGGAAGTGTTCCGGGTACTGCCGCGCGCGGCCTTGCGAAGCACATCGAGCGCGGCATCGGTTTGGTTCAATCGGAGGTGCAGCGCGCCGAGATCGGCGAGTTCATCGGCCGTCTTCGCGTCTGGTTTCAACTTGCGAAGCGCGGCCATGTACGCTTCGCGAAGCGGCGTCTGCGGGGCGTCCTTCGGCTTCTCCACCCCGGCGGCCCGCAGCGACCGATGATCGACGAGGAACCCGCTCCACTTGCTCGGCAACTCCGCGAACGATTCGCCGGAGTAGTGCAACCCCGCCCGGGCGTCGCGCGCCAATGCCAAGACGCAGACGACCGGCGCGATCCGCCCAATAATGTGCAGGATCATTCCTTCACGCCCCACACCTGCACGCCGATGCCGTGCAGGTCGATGTCTTCACCCTTCTCGGCTTCGTCGGGTCCGCCGCGGTCGATGGCCAGCCGCAGGTACAGCCAGAACGCGGCTTTCTCGCCCTGCATATCGTACCCGGCCGCGTCCACGTCCGATTCCACGAGCCAGCGCCACGCGCGGCGTTCCTCCTTGCCCGCGTCGCTGGATTCCTCCTGCCAGCCCTTCAGCACGCGCGAGATGTTCTGGACCGCGACCTTCCATGCCTTGGCGTCGAGGATGTGCAGACGCAATTCATCCGGCCCGGGCTCCAGGGTCGCGCCGGGAACCGTCTTGAGAGCCTCGAAGATCTTGTGCTCGAGGAACGAACACCGCCACGGCGACCACATGTGCACCGTGACGCCCGGCGTCTCCATCGCAAGCCCGAACAGTTCCACGCGCATGAATCGCTCCGCAAGTCCGCCGCCGGGACAACTTGAACTTATCGCCGCGGGCGGGGCGGGGGAAGCCCGGCGAATTCGCGACGGCCGCGAGCCACCGTGCTATGTTGACCCCACAAGTCTGTCGGGGTTTCTCGCATGCCGGCTCGCACGCTCGCCCTCGGGTTCGCATTGTTCCTTCTCGCCTCGCTGCCGGCGGCCGATCCGCCGCCGGAGTTGCGGCCCGCGCCGCACCCGAAAGGGTACGTCTGCCACCGCCCCACCCGTCCGATCGTGATCGACGGGAAGCACGACCAGGCGTGGGACGACGCGCCGTGGTCCGAGGAGTTCGTGGACATTTCCACCGACGTGAAGCCGCGCCACCGCACGCGAATGAAGATGCTTCACGACGATGCCGCGCTCTACATCTTCGCCGAACTCGACGACCCGCACGTGTGGGGCACGCTGAAGGATCACGACAGTGTGATCTACCACGACAACGATTTCGAAGTGTTCCTGGACCCGGACGGCGACAACCACATGTACGGCGAACTGGAGTTGAACGCCCTCAATACCACGTGGGATCTCCTGCTCACCAAGCCGTACCGCGACGGCGGCTCGGCCGTGAACGCGTGGGAGATCAAGGGACTGCAGACCGCGGTGCAGGTGAACGGCACCTTGAACGACCCGACGGACACCGACCGCGGCTGGACCGTGGAGATCCGCTGGCCGTACACCAGTGTGGCCGAACTGTCCAAGGCGAACATCCCGCCGAAGGACGGAGAGCAGTGGCGGATCAACTTCTCGCGCGTGCAGTGGAGGCACGCGGTGAAGGACGGCAAGTACGTGAAAGATTCGAAAGTGGAGGACAACTGGGTGTGGTCGCCGCAGGGCGCGATCGACATGCACCGGCCGGAACGGTGGGGCTACTTGCAGTTCAGCACGGCGAAGCCCGGCAAGGCCCGCTTTGAGCCGGACGCCGACTGGCCGACCAAGGACTTGCTCCACCGCGTGTACTACGCCGAGCACCACCACTTCAAGGAACACAAGCGGTTCTCGCCGGACATGGAGAAACTGAACCTCGGCGGCGTCGCGGTTCCGCTCTCCGGCGCGGTGCAACTCGAGACGACGAAGAAGATGTTCGAGGCGAGCCTGGCCCGCCCCGCGGACGCCTCCGGCCAGCCGCGCCGCTTCTCGATCAATCAGGACGGCCGGCTGAAGCAGGAATGAGTCACTCCGGCGCCGCAAGCAACAGCGCGAGATACGCGCCGTAGGCCGCGAGCAGGAGAATCCCTTCCCGCCGCGAGATGCGCAACCCCGTGTACATGATCGGGAAGAGCCCCAAGGTGATGCCGAGCATCCACCAACAGTCCGAGGCGATCAGGCCGGGCGGCACGGGAAGCGGAGCGAGAAGCCCGCAGACGCCGAGCACGCCGAGGATGTTGAACAGGTTCGAACCGATCACGTTGCCGATGGCAATATCCGCGCGGCCCCGGTAAAGCGAAACGAGCGAAGCCACCACTTCCGGCAATCCCGTTCCCGCGGAAACGATCGTGAGGCCGATCAAACGGTCGGACCAGCCCAGGAGTTTGGCCAGCTCCGACGCTCCGCGGACGGTGAACTCCGCGCCGCCGGCCAGAAGCGCGATACCCACGAGCAAGAACGCCAAGCTCGGTGCCAGCCGTGGTCGTTCGTTTGGATTCAGTTCCTGCACCTCGGCGCGGATCTCGCGCGATTCCTGCCGCGTGAGTTGTTCGCGGACGAGGTTCACCAGATACGCCGTAAACGCGATGTATATCGCGATGCAGAGCACCGCATCGAGGCGGTTCACTTCGCCGTCCTGCACGATCACGAGACACAACAGCGTGACCAGCGCGAGCACGGGATATTCGAGCTTCGCCGTGTTGCCCGTGATCGCCAACGGGCGGATCGCGGCGCACAGGCCGAGAATCACGGCGATGTTGAAGATGTTGGACCCGACGACGTTGGCGACGGCGATGTCCGTGCTGCCGCGGGCCGCGGCAACCCCGCTGACGGCGAGTTCGGGGACGCTCGTGCCGGCGGCCACGACCGTGAGCCCGATCACGGCCGGCGTGAGCCGCGCGAGCGTCGCGATTCCCACCGCCCCCCGCAGCAGCAATTCCCCGCCGGCCACCAAGAGCGAGAGGCCGAGCAAGATCAATCCGGTGGATAACAACACGCGTCGGCCTCGCTTTATGTCCATTGCGGTCGGCAATACCAATGCGACGAGTCCTGTGATCACGGCCTGGCGATGAGAGAACTCGCGAGTGCTCAACAAAGTGGCACCAAGTTACCACTGTCCGGCTCCACAGACAATGTCGCCAAGCGATCGGCAATCGCGATCCGTCCGGACGGTGGATCACTCGCCGCGCGCGAACTTGTTACATTCGTCGTCTACTCTTGACGGCCGGGCCGCGAGTATCATCCGATCAACCCGAATGCATCCGTCCTTTCCCAGGAGTGGTTCACATGTTCGCACGCAAACTGCTGTGGAGCCTGCCCGTGGCCGGCGCCGTGGGGGCCGGAATCGGCATCGACCACTGGCTCGCCCAAGCCGCGGAAGGCAAGCAGGACCTCAAACCCGCCGTCAACCTGCCCATGGCCCGCGTCGTCATGTTCAACTCCGGCGTCGGCTACTTCTCGCGGTCCGGTGAAGTGGACGGCGAGGCCCGCGTCGATCTCGCGTTCCACGATCCGGATGTGAACGACCTGTTGAAGAGCATGGTGCTCGAAGACTTCGGCAACGGGCACATCGCGGCCGTGAGCTACGATTCGCGCGAACCGATCAGCCGCACGCTCTCCAGCTTCGCCATCAACCTGAACGGCAACCCCACGTTCGCAGGCATCCTCAGCCAAGCCCGCGGCGAACGCGTCGAAGTGACGATGACGCCGACCGCGGCGAACCAGCCGGGCAAGCTCACCGGCGCCATCGTCGGCATCGAACGGCAGACGAAGGACAACACGCCGTTCGAGGTGCTGAACCTGTGGTGCGCGGAAGGGCTCCGCGCGGTGAAGCTGAGCGAGATCCAGCAACTCCGCTTCGCCAACCCGCTGATCGAAAGCGAGTTCCGCCGCGCGTTGGATGTTCTCGCCCAGAACCACGACTCGCAGAAGAAATCCGTGAGCATCCACTTCTCCGGCGACGGCAAGCGCAAGGTGCAGGTCGGCTACGTGATCGAAGCACCGATCTGGAAGACGAGCTACCGGCTCATGCTGGACGCGAAGAACAAGGACAAGCCCTACCTGCAGGGCTGGGCGATCGTGGAGAATCCCACGGACGAGGACTGGGCCGGCGTGAAGATGAGCCTGATCAGCGGGCGGCCGATCAGCTTCAAGATGGACCTCTACGACCCGCTGTTCGTGCCGCGGCCCACAGTGGAGCCGGAGTTGTTCGCCAGCCTCCGCCCGCCGACCTACGACGGCGGCTTCTCGCGCAATCAGGATGCGGCCATCGAGAACCTGACCAAGGCCGTGAACGACAGCACGATCATGGGCGGCAACGGCAACGTGGACGAGCGCCGGATGAAGGCGCTGGCTTCCAACTGGGGCAACCTCCCGGTCGCCGAACGGAATCGCGCCCTGAACGAGTTCAACTCCTCGCTCAACGGCAAGCAGCAGCAGTTGGTGAACGGATACTTCCAGAACCTCGACCGTTTCCAAAACAGCGCGCAGTTCGGATTGCAGAACGGGAACGCCTTGAACCTGCAGAATGTCCGCGGCCAGGCCCAGAACCTCGCGTGGAACGCCGGCAACGAACTGCAGGTCCAGCAGCAACTCGCCAACTTCAACCCGCAGAACCGCATCAATCCCGGCGCCGTGGGCAGCGACGCGACCGGAGCCGCGCTCGGCGACTTCTTCCAGTACAGCATCGATCACCCGGTGTCGCTCGCCCGACAGAAGAGCGCCATGCTGCCGATCGTGACCAAGGAGATCGATGGCACGCGTGTCAGCATCTACAACCCGGCGGTGCAGGCGAAGCACCCGCTGCTCGGACTGCGGCTGAAGAACACGTCCGGCATGCATCTCGCGCAGGGGCCGATCACCGTGTTCGAAGGTTCGATCTACGCCGGCGACACGCGCGTTCACGACGTGCAGCCGAATGAAGAACGCCTCGTGAGCTACGCCATCGATCTGGGCACCGAGGTGGACCCGAAGATCGGCCAGGGTTCGTCCAAGATCACGAGCGTGAAGGCCGTGAAGGGCATCGTGACGACCACCACGAAGGTGCGCGAGGTGAAGAACTACCGCATCACGAACCGCTCGCCGCAGGACCGCAAGTTGATCATCGAACATCCGAACCGCACCAACCAGCAGTTCAAGCTGGTGGAGACGGACAAGCCGATCGAAGACACCAAGGACATCTTGCGGTTCCAAGTCGCCGTGAAAGCCGGCGAGGAGAAGACTTTCACGGTGACCGAGGAACGCGACGTGGCCGCGAGCGTCACGCTGTCCAACTCGCCGGACGACCAACTGAAGTACTTCCTCTCGCTGAACGAGGCGACGCCCGCGCTGAAGGCGAAGCTCACCGAGGCGCAAAAGCTTAAGGGCGCATGGGACCGCCACCGCCTGGATCTGGCTCAAATCGTGGCCGACCTCGCGCGGTTGAACGCGGACCAGGACCGCATCCGCAAGAACCTCGCGAACACCCCGAAAGAGGCCGAGGTGTATCAGGTCTACCTCAAGAAGCTGAGCGACCAGGAGAAGGAGATCGACACCCTGACCGCGAAGCAGAAGCAGGGTATGACCGACGAGTTCGCGGCGAAGAAGTCCTTCGAGGATTACTTGGCCAATCTGTCGGATTGAACGTGGACGGCAACCCGGTTTCGCATTGCGAAATCGGGTTGCCATGCTTCGTGATTTTCGGCACGGCAATTGCTATGCAATGTGCATCGGGCCGTCACTTGAGAAAATCTCACCGACTTCCCGAAAGACTCGTGGTGTGAGGTAGAATAACCCCGAAGCAGCCGATGGAGCGGCACCAGCCACATCTCCAGCGCGGCACCCATCAAGGAGGACCTCTCATGCTCGTGCTCACGCGTAAACCCGGCGAACAGATCGTCATCGGCAACAACATCCGCATCACCATCGTCGGCGTCGGCCCCGGACGGGTGAAGCTCGGTATCGAGGCCCCGGCGAACGTTCGCGTCGATCGCTCGGAGATCTTCGAGAAGATCCAGCGTGAAACTGCCGAATCGGCAGACGTGCTCGCTGCGCTGGCCTGCAACCAGTCCGACGATGCCTGCCCCACGATGGTCTCGGGCAGCGACACCTCGGTGACGCTGCACAACCGCATCGCCGAGACGCTGACGGAACTCCCGCCGGTGATCGTTCCGGCCGCACTGCCGCGAAAGTCCCGCTGAGTTTGCCTTTCCAACGGCCCGCTCGGGCGGTAAGCTGCGCGTACTCCGCTGCAGTCCGCCCGAGGCCGCTTCATGCTTGCGCTTCTCACCCTGCTCGTCGCATTTCCGGTGGATGAACCCAAACCCGCCGATACGAAGCCGCTTACGCCCCGCGAGGCGCTGAAGCCGTTCAACGTGCTCGTCGGCTCCTGGAAGGGCACCGGCGCCCCCGAGGGCACTCGCGAAGAGAAAGCCGCCGGACTGTGGACCGAGACCGCGACCTGGGGTTGGGGCTTCCTCGACGACGACGCGTGGGTCACTGTCTCGTTCGACAAGAGCAAACACTTCACGGACGGAATCCTGCGTTACAACGCTGCGAAGGGGAACTACCAACTCACGCTCACGACCACGGAGAAGAAGAAGGTGAGCTATTCCGGCACACTCAAGGAAAAGGTGCTGACGCTGGATCGCACAGACGCCCCGGCCGGCGAGGAAAGCCGGCTCGTGTTCAGCCTGCTCCATCACAATCGCCACCTGTATCGGTTCGAGACGAAGAGCGCCGGCGCGTTCACGAAGATGTGGCAAGTCGGGGCGACGAAGGAAGGCGTGCCGTTCGCGGACGTGGCGAAGGGGCCGGAATGCGTCGTGAGTGGCGGGGTGGGCACGAGCAAGGTGATGTACAAGGGCAAGGAATACTACGTGTGCTGCACCGGCTGTCGCGACGCCTTCAAGGACAACCCCGAGAAGTGGATCAAGGAATACGAAGCCAAGCTCGCGAAAGAGAAGAAGTGATGGATGCTTCGGTTCCGAACCTGCCCGACCTCGCCGCGAAGTTGAAGATCGGGGCGTTCCACCGGCACGTCTTCCTCTGCATCGGCGACGCGTGCTGCACCGGCGAGGCGGGTGCAGCCGCATGGGAAGCCCTGAAGAAGGAACTGAAGGACCGCAACCTCTCACTCGCGGACGGCCCGCTCGCCTGCTACCGAACCAAGGTGCAATGCCTCCGCGTTTGCTCCGGCGGGCCGATCGCCGTGGTGTATCCGGAAGGCACGTGGTACGCCGGGCTCACCGCCGAACGCATCCCCCATTTCGTGGACGAACATCTCGTGAACGGCCGTCCGATCGAAGAGTGGATCTTCGCCCGCAATCCGCTGCCGAACGAGGGGTGAGCCTTACCCCACGAACACGCCGTCGGCCAAGGTGCCGGTGCCGAAGGGCGTCAAGTCCTGGAACGTGGCGGGTTCGCCCGTGCCGCTGAAGTTTACTCCGCGATAAACGCGCACCCTCGCCGGCGAGCCGGCCCCGCTGCCGACCACCAGGTCCGCCTTCGCATCGTCGTCCGCGTCCGTGACGGCGAGGCGGACGCCGCCGCGATCCTTGTCGTTGCCGGCCACGAAGAAGTTCGCGATCGGCTGAGTGAACAGGTTCGGGCTTCCCGTGGTGAGAAGCTGCCCGGAGAGGATGTGCACGCGCGGGCCGCCGCCGGGGCCGCCGCCGAAAACGAGGTCGGCGTAGCCGTCGCCGTTGATGTCGCCGAGCGCAGCGAACACGCCGTTTCGCAGCGTCTTCGCATCTTCGGGAAAGGCGAAGAAATCGCCGACGATCTTCGTCCGCGTCGTGAAGAGCGTGTCGCCGCGGAAAAGGGCGATGCGCGGGCCGCCGCCGAAGCCGGCGGCGATCAGCAGGTCCGGCGTGCCATCGTGATTGATGTCGCCGAGTGCGGGGCGGGCGCCGCCGCGGAAGGATTCATCGTCTATCCCGAAGAAGTTGGCCTTGGTTTGGAGCGTGCCGCTGGCGGGCAGCGAGAAGATGGTGGCACGCGGCCCGCCGCCCTGGTCCGGCGTGACGACGAACTCGGCCCGGTTGTCGCCGTCGAGATCCGCCGCGGCGACGAACCCGCCGCCCGTGAAGTTGCCGCCGAACGGATCGAACGGAGCGATCAACGTCGTCGAATCGACGCCGTTCACCACGGCCACGCGGATCGGCACGCCCGGCCCGGTGACGAGGATCGTGTCCTTGATTTGGTCGCCGTTCACATCCGCAGTGGCGACGCGCACGGTCGCAGCGATGGTGCCGAACGGCGAGAAACTCGCGCCGGCGGCCGCTTGGTACGTGCCGCTCTGCGCCGGCGGGTACACCACCGCCAAGCCGTTCTTCAAACCGGACACCGCGAACGGATCGGTGGCCGGGACCGGCGTCTGCGGCACGAGCATCACGTCGTTGCCGGTGTTCCCCCGGTAGGTGATCCGGTACGGCACGCCGGCCACGTCCACCGTCGCCCCCTCCGCCAAGCCGTTGAACGTGCCGACGACCGGATCGGCCTGGTCGTTCTCGATCAGCAAGAGCGAGAAGCGACGGGACGGCGTGAACCCGGTGGTGTTGAGAGTGAGCGTGGCACCGGTCAGGTTCACGGTGCCCGTGACGTTCAAGAGGTCCGAAACGTCGCCGCTGGAGTTGTTGACGAACGTGGGCGAGTAGGTCGCGCCGTTCATCGAGACGCTTTGCGACTGGAAGCTGAACGGGGCCGCGAACAGCCCCGGCCGAATGGTGCCGCCTGTCGCGGTGATCGAACCGACGGTCCCCGTGCCGGCGAGCGTGCCGCCGGTCATCGTGATCGGGCTGTTCGTCGTGTTCCCGTTCACGACCAGTGTGCCGGCCGCGAGCGTGGTCGGGCCGTTGAGCGTTTCCGTCTGGTTCAGTTGCAACGTTCCCGCTCCGACCTTGGTCAGGCCGAACGTCGAAGCCGCGACCAAGAGGCCGTTTTGCACGAGTTTGCCGCTGCCCACTCCGATCGTGGAGTTCGAGTCGAGGAACAGCGTGTTGTTCAGCGTGTTGTTCCCTGCGACGTTCAACAACGCTCCGTCGTTGCTGATGCCGTTGCCGTTGATGTGAATCGCTTCGAGCACAGTTGAATTCGGCAAATCGATCTGAAGTTGCGAGTTCGCGCCGACGAACGTGTCGCCGGCCGTGGAACCGAGTGCGTTCGGACTGCCCTGCATCCGCAGCACGCCGGCGTTCGCCCCGAGTGTGATGATCCCGTGGAACGGGCTGTTGTCGGCCGTGAGCACCAGCGTGCCCGTGCCGGACTTCACGAGCCGCGCTCCGCCGGTGCCGGACATCACCCCGTTGACGGTGAGCGTGCTCCCCGCGGCCACGCTGAAGAACTGATCCGAAGTGGCTGGCGCGGAGAACTGCAGATTCAGCACGAGCACCGCCGTCGCGCCGGCGTTCACGGTGATGTTGCCCGACCCGGCGACCGAGCCGGAGCCGAGTGCCAAGCCGTTGCCGCTCAGCGTGTAACTCGCGCCCGACGCGATGGTGATCGAGCGGAACGCGGCGTTCGTCAAATCGTTGTTGCTCGTGAATCGTGCGGCGTTCGCGGGGAACACGAGATCGTCCAAGGCCGCCAACGCTCCGGTCGGGTGTGCGTTGCCCACCCAGTTGGCGTCATTGAGCCAACTGTCGTTTCCACCGGCCCCGCTCCACACGAAGGTGGCCGGGGTGTCGCGGGATTCGAGGCGTTCCAGTTCGCGGCGCAGGTGCGTCATCGTCGGCTTTCACGATCGGGTGCTGGGCGGATGAGAAGCATATCGGATGCCGGCGCGGAGCGGCAGGCGAAGATGCGGCGGCGACTCGCGTTCGTAAGGATTGTTCCGATCGCAAGGAATCGGATGTGTCGGTCGTTCAGCCGATTGCGGCACGAATCTGGGCCGGACTTGCCGTGCCGGTCACACCGATCTGGCGGATGGTGATCGACGCCACCAGGTTGCCGAACGCGGCGGCCTGCTCCAGCGTCGCCCCGGACACCATGGCCGAAGCGATGCCGGCGGAGCAACTGTCCCCCGCGCCGCAGATGTCGATCGGCCCGCTCACCGGGTACGCGGGGATGTGCTTCGCGGGGCGGCCGTCCGGCAGCTGCAGGTCGATGCCGCGTTCGCCGCGGGTGAAGAACGCGGCTCGGCCCGGCTCGATGCGGCCGCCCGCCAACTCGCGCTCGTTCGGCTTCACGCACACGTTGCGGAACAACCCGATCCGTTCGCGGCTGTCCGCCAGTACGAACTTTTCCGGCTGCAATCCACCCAGTTCCGCAAGCCGCTCCCGAACCCGCCGTGTGATCACGCCGCAATCCTCTTCACTCACTTGATCCAAGACGAGCAATGCGTCCACTTGCGGCCAGGCGGCATCGAGCCGGGCGAGAATCTCCTCCTCGATCGCGGCCGGCGTCGGCGTGCGATTCTTGATGTCGAGTCGGTTCAGTTCCTGCTTGCCGTACATCGGCTTGGTGTAAGTCGGGGTGCGGCGGCCGGACGCGGAGAACACATGAGTGGAATCGACGCCGCGCATCGCGGCCAACGCCTGACGCAGTTCATAACCCTCGCCGTCGTCCCCGATCGCAGCGATGGGCAACGTGCGGCCCACGCCCAGCGCCACGAGGTTGTTCAGCACCGTGCCGAGCGCACCGGGGTACGCCCGCACGCCGACCACTTGATACGCGGTGAGCCCCGTTTCCACGGACGGCTCGTCGCGGGCCGGGTCGATGTCCAGGTAGCGATCCAGGAACAAATCCCCGATCAGGCCGATGGTGCGGCCGGGGATCGCGGCGAGAATGCGTTCGATGAGCAGGGTGTCGAGCATATCCGGGTGATTCACTTCTTCGGTGCGAATCGTGCGAGGCCGTCTTCCACGTCCTTCACCAGCTTCGGCTCGGTGGTGCGGAGCGACGCGATGAACGCCTTCGCCTCCGCATCCGGGCACTGCAATGCGTAGCGAACGAGGCCGCGTTTGACGAGCGGCGCCGAGTGCGTCGGCTTGCCGTACTGGGCGAGCACGTCCTTCGTCAGATCCCACCAGCCCCATCGCCGAAGGTCGTCGATCGCCTGGTCCGCGAGATCGCCGGACGGCACGAGAGCGGCACAACACTTCAGCACTTCGGCGCGGCACTCCGCGCCGCGGGTGGCTTGGAAGAACCGGACGGTGCCGATCACGGAGAACCGCACCGAGATACCGCGCTTCTCATCCGCAAGGATCGCCGCGGCGAACGGCCACCCGGCCTTCGCATCCAGCAGGATGAACCCGGCGAGCAACCCGCCGAACGCGGACGTCGTGCGTTCCGGCAGCGGCTCCTGCTTCAACATCGCGGCGAGAAACGCGGCATCCTCCGCCTTGCCGCACGAACCGAGGAGGAAGGCGTACACGCCGAGCCGTTCGAGCGGCGTGTCCGGGTTCGCGATGAGTTTCCGCACCACGGCCGGATCGAATGCGACCGCGGCTTGCAGGATCTCCGCGTCCGACGCCCGTGCGAACTCCAGGAACGCATCCGCGGAGACGGCCGCATCGGCGGAATCGAGATGGCGGAAGAAGAACGCCAGCGCCTTGGCCGGATCCTTGGGATCGAGCGCGGCCGCGGCCTTGAGATACTCCACGACCGCGGGCCGGCTCGCGAGCCCCGGTTGCGGTTCGAGCTTGCCGTCGATCGCATCGCAGAACACGAGATAGTCCGGCGGGGTGCCGCCGATCACGGGCAGGTACTGCGGCAGCGTCAGGCTCGTCGCGTTCTTGCGGGCCGGGTCGTCCTTCAACACGGTCCCGAAGTGGAAGTCGGTGTAGCCGCGATCCGTGTTCGGATCGAACCGCGGGTTCTTGAGCGTGCCTTGGATCACGAGTTTGGCCGCGGCGTACCGCATCCGCAGCGTGGGCTGCGAACGCACCGGCCCGCTGCAAAACGTGCAGGCCCGCGATTCGGGAAGCAACGCGAACAGTGCGACAAGCGCGATCGGGAGCCGGTGCATCATGATGCGAGGCTACCCGATTCGCGCGGCGCCGTGAAGTGCGATCACTTCGTTCCCTGTTTCAGCACGGTGAGCTTGTCCACCGGCACGTCGGTCCACGTCTGCGTCGCGCCGCTCTTTCCGGGCCATCGCACCGTCACCTTGTCGATCTTCGAATCCTTGCCGAGTCCGACGGTGAGCACCGACTCCGATTGGCTGAGGTAGCCGCGGGCGCCGGCCACGGTGCGGACGATCTTCTTCTCGCCGATCTCGACCGTGACCACGGCACCGATCGCGGACGTGCTGCTCGTTTTGCCGTCGCCGCGGAGATCGAGCCGCACCCAGTGGTTCTTCTCCTTCGGGCCTTCGTTGCGGAGCACGCGGGCCTCGCCGCCGTTGGCCACGAGCACCACGTCCGTGAGCCCGTCGCCGTCGAAGTCCGCGAACGCCGAGCCGCGGCCGACCATCGGCTGGAACAGGTCCGGCCCGGCGTGCTTCTCCAGCACCGGTTCGAAGTAGCAGGAACCGTCGCCGGTGTTCCAGAAGAGTTGCGCGGGCTGCAGGTATTTCTGGCTGGATTGGATCTTGGCGATGTCCGGCTCGATGTGCCCGTTGCAGAGCAGCAGATCGAGGCGCGAATCGTTGTCATAGTCGAAGAAGAATGCGCCGAACTTCAGCGTGTTCCGCGTGGGAGCGTTCAAGCCGATGCTCGTGGCCGCGTCCGAAAACAACGTCTTGGCGGCGTTCTTCTCCAGGCACGTCACCGGTTCGTTGGCGAAGTTGGCGATGACCGCGGCACACCGCGACGCGGCGAACTCGCCCCAATCGATGCCCATGCCGCCGCGCGGGCGGCCTTCGTCCGCATACGCCGCGCCGGCCTCGAGCCCTTGCTCCTTGAACACACGCTTGCCGTCCGCCCCGGCCTCGTTGTGGAAGAAGAAATTCCGCACCGTGTCGTTGGCCACGATCAAATCGGGCCAGCCATCGTTGTCCACATCCGCCGCGATCACGCCGAGGCCCTTGCCCACGGGCCGCACGCGGGCGTTCGCATCCGTGCCTTCCTTGGACACCACTTCGACACCTGCCGAAGCCGACACATCCTCGAACTTCTTCCCGTCCACATTGCGGTACAGCTTGCCTTGGGTGGCGACGAACTCCGTGGGCCGGCCGAAGCCGCGCTTCCCGCCTTCCAGCGTGCTCCCGATGGCGAGGTCCGCGGCCGGCGACCACGTGATGTAATGGCACACGAAAAGATCGAGGCGGCCGTCGCCGTCGTAGTCGAAGAATGTGGCCGAGGAGCCGAACGGGATCGGATCCTTGTGCGCGTAGAACTCGTCTTTCGTTTTGGACTTCGGCAGGTCCACGGTGCCGGCCACGCCCGCCGTTTCGGACACATCCTCGAACTTCTTGCCGTCGACGTTGCGGAACAGATGATGCTTGCCGACGCACGAGATGAACACATCGGGGCGGCCGTCGTTGTCCACGTCGCCGACCGCGACGCCCATGCCGTACATTTCCTTCGAGAGCCCGGCGGCGATCGTGACATCCTCGAACTTCCAGTTGCCGAGATTGCGGTACAGTTTCGGCGTGGCGGGCGGTTCATCCGCCTTCGGGTTGCCGTGTCCCGGCCACTTGCACGAGTTGATGAAGAGAATGTCCGGCTTGCCGTCGCCGTCGTAATCGAGGATCGCGACGCCGCCGCCCATCGTCTCGGGGAGCAGTTTGCGGTCGGTGATGCCGTTCTCGTGGCGGAAGTGGATGCCGGCGGCCGCGGTCACGTCCGTGAACCGCGACTCCGGCACCGGGAACAGCGTTTTGTCCTTCAGGATCTCGTTCGGGTTGGTCGGCGTGATCACCGGCGACTTCAAATCGTCCCGCTTGTACTTCTCGATGTAGAAGTACGCGGCGAAACCGATCGATGCGGCGAGCACGACGAGGAGAGCGAAGGCCTGCCTCTTGGACATGATGGCGCTCCGAATGACTGCGATGACTGCATCCTATCAGAGTGCGGAATTGGAGGAATCGCGATGCATTACCTGCTGATCTACGACGGGGCGCCGGACTATCTGGAACGACGGCCGGCGTTCCGGGCGGAACACTTGGCCCTGGCGCGGGCCGCGCACCAGCGCGGGGAGTTGGTGTTGGGTGGTGCGTTCGCCGACCCCGTGGACGGAGCCGTACTCCTGTTCCGAGGCGATTCGCCAGCCGCAGCGGAAGCCTTCGCCGCCGCCGATCCCTATGTCAATAACGGGTTGGTGACGCGCTGGCGAGTTCGCGCGTGGACCACGGTTGTAGGCGATCTCGCCGAGCACCCGATTCCATAGGATCGGTCACGGGCCGTCGATCGCGTTGCGGCCTCATTCAGCCGGAACTGCTCGCGTCGCCGGGCCTCCGTAGCATTTCCTCATGCCTGCCCCGCGATTCCTCGCCTTCGCTCAACTCCTGCGGTTGCCGAACGTCTTCACCGCGTTCGCGGACATCGCCCTGGCCGCGTGCGTCGGCATCGCCCTGATGCCGGAGACGCTCCGCGAGTACGTGGTCGCCATGCTGGTGCTCGCGGTGGCGTCCGGCTGTCACTATCTCGCAGGGATGGTGTGGAACGACGTGTTCGACCTGGCCGAGGATCTGCGGGATCGTCCGTTCCGCCCGCTGCCCTCCGGCCGCATCTTTCTTCGCACGGCGGCCGTGCTCGGTGCCGTGCTTTCACTCGCCGGGATCGGCTTCTCCATCCTCGGCGGCGCGGCCTGGATCGGCATCGGGCTCGCCGCCGCCGTGCTGCTCTACGACGCGTGGCTGAAGCGGACGCCGTTCGGCCCCGTCGGCATGGCCGCGTGCCGCTTCCTGAACGTGCTGATAGGGCTAAGCGCGATCCCGGCGGACGTCCTGTCGGAAGAACGTCGCCTCCACATTGCCGGCGTGATCGGCGTGTACATTCTCGGCGTCACGTGGTTCGCGCGAACGGAGGCGACGGAGAGCAACCGCTGGCACTTGCGCGGCGCCGCGGCCGTACTGGCGGGTGCGCTCGCGCTGGCACTGGTGCTGAAGGCGCGAGTCGCGGAACTGGCCGGGCCGGCGATGTGGCTCTTTCCCTATCTGCTGGCGGCGTTCGCGCTCGGCATCGCGACGCCGGTGAGCCACGCGATCCGCAAGCCGGGCCCGCGGGAAGTGCAAGCGGCAATCAAGCGGCTCGTGTTGGGCTTGGTCGTGCTCGACGCCGTGCTCGCGACCGCGTTCGTCGGTGCGCCGGGATTGGCGATCCTGCTGCTGCTGCCACCCGCATTGTTACTCGGGAAATGGGTGTATTCGACTTGATGAGCCGCATGCGTGTGCGCGGTGGCGAACACGCATGCGGCTTCGACTCACTTCGTCGCAATCGCCCGCTGCAGCGGCGTGATCACGTTCGGAACCACGTGACTCTGCACCAATTCGTCCAGCACGCGCCGCTGATTCTGGTACGACTCCACGAACGACTTGAACGGCTGCTTCCCCCAGAACTGACGCACCGTGAAGTACACGGAGATCGGCGACTCGGGGAAGTTGCCCGTCCGCACCTGGTACGCGTTCGTGCGAGTCTCCACGCTGAGCCGGCACTGAAGCTGGCAGGATTCGTCCAGTGCGAGCATGATCGTGGGCTGGTAGTTCAGCACGCGGCCGCCCGGAATCTGCACCAGTCCTTCGAGCGGCGTGCCGGACGCGAGCGCCTCCGCCACCACTTCATCGTGGTTCCCCTGGTACAGGAAGTCGAAGTAGTACAGCACGTCCATCGAATCGGTCTGCATCGCGGAGAGGTCGAGGTGGTACGGGGCCATCTCGAGGATGCGTTCGTTGTGCTCGTCCGCGTCTTCGATGGAGGGCGGGTTCACGAACCCGGCGCAGAGGCGGCGCGCATCGATGCTCGTCCAACGGTAGCTCCCGCTCTCGCGATCCTCTTCGAGCATGAATTCGCCGTCGGCGCGCCTTTCGAATTCCGTCATCTTCGGGGCCGCCTTTTGCACGGCCTCGAAGAAGTGCAGCACCGTTTCGCGCGCGGACGGCATCTCGAGCTTGCTGTGGACGTAAGTCGAGACTCCGAAGTCGTCGCAGAGCGAGGAGTATGTGTTCATAAGGGTGCTCGCAGGGTGGATCGACATTCAGCGGACGGCGGCCGGAGAGGTGCGGCCCGTAAAGGTTTCGGCAGCCGTCGGGACTCTTCTATTGTTCGATTCGGACACTCGGGAAGCAAGCCCGGCGAATCGCACCGCACGGCTGCGTTCCGGATGGTGTCAGGTTTGCGTCGATTGCCGATTTTACACGGAGGGGGGAAGCCGCGGGGAGGTTCGTTGCCGGGCGGGTGATGATCGCCGAGAATGATGCGAACCCGATTCCTCCCCGAAAGGCCCGCCATGAACCGCCGCCATTTCCTCGGCACGATCCCGGCCGCATTCCTGCTCCCCCGCCTGCGTGCGGACGAGGGCGGCAGCGTCGCCGAAGGGCTCAAACCGTTCGTGAACGAGGGCAACCTCGCCGGAGCGGTCACGCTCGTGGCGAACAAGGACAAGGTGCTCGACCTCGGGGCCGTCGGCTTCGCCGACATCGGAGCCAAGGAACCGCTGAAGACGGATGCGGTGTTCTGGATCGCGTCCATGAGCAAGCCGATCACCGCGACCGCGCTCATGCTCTTGGTGGACGAAGGCATGGTGAATTTGGACGACCCGGTGGAGAAATATCTCCCGGAATTCAAAAACGTGATGGTACTGGCGGAGAAAACCGCCGACACCGTGCTGCTCAAGAAGCCGAAAACCCCGCCGACGGTGCGGAGCTGCCTCAGCCACACCAGCGGGATGCCGTTCGCGTCCGCAATGGAAGTGCCGACCATCGACGTGCTGCCGCTGCGCGACGCCGTGCGGAGCTACGCGATCACGCCGCTGATCTACGAGCCGCACACGAAGCATGTGTACTCGAACGCGGGCATCAACACCGCGGGCCGCATCGTCGAAGTGGTTTCCAAGATGCCCTTCGAGGCGTTCCTCGACAAGCGGTTGTTCGGGCCGTGCGGCATGACGGACACGACATTCTGGCCGAACGCGGAACAGGTGAAGCGACTGGCGAAGTCGTACAAGCCCGGCGCGGACAAGAAGGGGCTCGAAGCCACGACCGTGGGCGCGCTCAAGTATCCACTTTCGGAGCGCAAGGACCGCTTCCCCTGCCCCGGCGGCGGACTGTTCTCCACGGCCGCGGATTGCGGCAAGTTCTGCCAGATGCTGCTGAATGGCGGCAAGGTCGGTGACAAGAAGCTCATTTCGGAGGAAGCCATCGCCGAGATGTCCAAGAAGCAGACGCCGGACCCGATCAACGTAAGCTACGGCTTGGGCTGGGCGGTCGGGCCGGGTTGGTTCGGCCACGGTGGCGCGTACTCCACGAACATGACGATCGACACCAAGCGGGGCCTGGTGTTCGTGTTCATGGTGCAGCACGCGGGCTTCCCCGGGAACGGCGGGCAGAGCCAAGGCGCGTTCCGCAAGGCCGCCGAGGCGAAGTACGGCCCCAAGTGAAATCCCCTGAGCGGGGGGCGTAAGCCCCCCATGTCCCACTCGCAAACACGGGGGGCTTATGCCCGCCGCTCGGGGAGTCGGTGACATTCCTTGCATGTCATTTTCGAGGCCACGAGATGACCACGCTCGAACGCTATCGCGGATGCCTACTCGGCCTCGCCGCCGGAGACGCGCTCGGCACCACGCTCGAATTCCAATCACCGGGCAGCTTCAAACCCATCACCGACATCGTCGGTGGCGGGCCGTTCCACTTGAAGCCCGGCGAATGGACCGACGACACCTCGATGGCGCTGTGCCTGGCCGAGAGCCTTGTCGCCAAGCAAGGCTTCGACCCGGTGCATCAACTCGAAACGTACGTGCGGTGGTGGAAGCAGGGGCACTTCAGCGTGAAGGGCCGCTGCTTCGACATCGGCAACGCAACGAGCGCGGCCCTGTCCCGGTTCACGCGTACGAAGGAGCCGTACTGCGGCGACCCGAGTCCGAGCGCGGCGGGGAACGGTTCGCTCATGCGGCTCGCACCCGCCCCCCTCGCCTTTGCGAAGAATCCGCAGGAAGCCGTCGACCGCGCGGGGGACAGTTCCCGGACCACGCACGCCGCACCGGAGTGCATCGATTCCTGCCGCTACTTCGCCGCCTTGTTGCTCGCCGTGTTGGAGGGCAAACCAAAGGACGCGGTGCTGTCCACGACGCTTCCCGGTTTGGCTCCGAAGGTCGCGGAGATCGCCGGGGGCAGTTTCAAACGGAAGCAACCGCCGCAGATCCGCGGCAGCGGCTACGTGATTCACACGCTCGAGGCCGCCCTGTGGGCGTTCCACGGCACGGATTCGTTTCGCGACGGTGCACTCGCCGTGGTCAACCTCGGTGAGGATGCGGACAGCACGGGCGCGGTCTACGGCCAGATTGCGGGGGCGTTCTACGGCGAATCCGGAATCCCGGCCGAGTGGCGGGCCAAGCTGGCGATGCGGGACACGATCGAATCGCTCGCCGACGAGTTGCACTGGCTCGGGAGCCCCGAGTCATCCCCTTGATGTATTCAACGCTTCCATCACGAACTGCGACCACGTTTCAAACTCGTCCCGCAGGTTCAACAAGTCCGTCAGTGGAGCGAAGCCCGGCTCGGCGAGGCCCTCTTCGCGCGGTGCTGCTCGCGGCACTTCCAAGTCGAACAAGTGGATGATGCCGAGATGCACGCTGCCCACCAGCGTGGAGTCGTCGTTGATGAATCCCACCAACCGCTCGGTGTACGGCGATTCGATCGCGATCTCCTCCGTGAGTTCGCGTTGCATCCCGTTGCGGTAGAGGTCCCCGGGGCCGGCCGCGTCCGCTTCGGAAATGTGGCCGCCGATGCCGACGGATCGCTTCGCCGTGAGCCGCTTCTCGCCGCCGCCCGCGCCGCGCCGATAGTGGAACAACTCCCCGCCGCACCGCAGCAGCACGTACGGGATCAGTTGCTTGAACTCCGGATCGGTTTCGACCTCGGACCGCGGGCGGAACGAGAACGCCGCCGGATCCAGGATCGCCGCACGAAACGACTCATCGGCCGGGCGGAACCCTTGGAACGAGCCGGCGGCGCGGAATCGCGCGGTCGGGATCACGAGAACGCGCTCATCGTTCGGCATGGTCTCACTTCGCGGCGGGGCGGGCGTACAGGTCGTCGATCGCCTGCGCGAGAACCGTCTCGAGTTGTTCGGCTTCTACGGGGCTCGGTTCGCGCGCGAGTTGCGGCACCAAGTGAAACGTGCCGTCGTCTTCGAACCCGACTTCGATGTTCTCCAGCACGCCTTCCGGGGCGCGAGCGATGGCGAACGACCACACGGCGCGACGGGCGGCGGCGGCCCGCGCTTTCGCATCGCCCCGAACGCCGAGCGAGATCTCGTGATGCACGATGGCCGCAAGCGTGTCCGCCATCACGGGATGGCCGTCGCCGAATCGCGCGGCCGCGAACTTCCGCAAGTCCGCGAGCACGGCGCGGTAGCGGATGGGTTCCGATTCCAAACGCCGGGCCAGCACCTTCGCCACGGCCTCGGTCGCGATGTCGTCCGGGAGGTCGGCGAAGTCTGCGAGCGGATCCTCGCTTCGCCCCAGGGCCTTGAATGCCTCGGCCCGCACCGCGGCCGCCGCCGCAATCCCGGCGTCGCCGTGCTTCCAGAACAAGTCGTAGGCTTCGTCGGACACTCGCGCCGCCTCACCGACCGGGCCGTACTTCAAGTAGAGGCTGGCCAGCGGTTCCAGCGACGCGGCATAGCCCGTACTCTCGGGGCCGTGCAGGTTCTTGGCGAACTCCGCGCACTGCCTAAGCACCTTCTCTGCCTCGCCGGGCTTCGCCATCGCTTCGAGGCACGCGGCATAACCGAACATGAACGCGAGCCGGTCTGCCCGCTGGGCAGCCTCCGCGGGCATGGGCGCGTCCGCGGCGTGACGGAACTCGGTGGACGCCCGCTTGTAGTCTCCGGCATGGTAGTGCAACCGTGCCATGTCGGCATAGGCGCAGGAAAGCGGATGCGAACCGGAACCGAACTGGCCTTTGGCGAGCTTCGCGGCGCGGGTCACGACCGCATCCGCCTCGGTGGCTTGGCCGAGCGCCAAGTGCTGTCGCGCTTCCGCCAATGCGGGCGAATCGGGGGGCTGGCCGAACATCGGCATGGTGAAGTGATTATCGACGCGGCGGCGGGAGTGTCCACGGGAGCGAATCGTGTTCTACGCTTGAACCGTCCGCCCGCACCCGTTTGGGCATCTCCATGGGCAAGACTCTGTCCACCGTGCTGCTGGTCGCCGCGATCGGTTTCGTGGCCTACTTGGCCGCGACCGGCGTCACGCTGAACGACTGCGGCCGCTGGGTCGAACGCCACACCGGCGTCCGCCTGAAACCGCCGGAGGTCCGCGACGGCGTGCATCTCGGCTACTCTCCGATCACGCCCGGTACCTCGCCCTTGAAGTGATCGCGGCGCCTTGCACCGCTTGAAGCGGCGGGTACGCTCGTCGCGTGTGTCCGGCGAAGCAAGCATGCCCCCGTTCAGTGATTTCATCGTCTACGCAGACGAAAGCGGCGACCACAGCCTCACCACGGTCAACCGTGAGTTTCCGCTCTTCGTTCTCACGTTCTGCATCTTCCAGAAGGACGATTACGTCACGCGCGTGGTCCCGGCTCTTCAACGGCTCAAGTTCAAGGCGTTCGGGCACGACATGATCGTGTTGCACGAGCGGGAGATCCGCAAGGCGGAGGGGCCGTTCACATTCCTGATCGATGCCACCCGTCGCGGCACGTTCATGACCGGCCTCAACGACTGCGCGGATGCGGCTCCGATGGCGATCATCGCCGTGGTGGTCCGCAAGGACGTGTTGCGTAAGAAACGCGACGACATCGACAACGTCTACCATTTCGCCCTGCAATCGGGACTGGAACGGCTGGACGGGCTTCTGAACACGGAGGAGTTGACGCACATCGTGTTCGAAGCCCGCGGGAAGAAGGAGGATGCGGAACTGGAACTGGAATTCCGGCGGATCTGCGACGGGGCGAATCACGCCGGCAAACGGCTCCACTTCGACATCATCATCGCGGACAAGCAGATCAACTCGACCGGGCTGCAACTGGCCGACCTGACCGCGCGGCCGATCGGCCGGTACGTGTTGAATCCGAACCAGCCCAACCGGGCGTTCGAGATCATCCGCAAGAAACTGGACGCGTGGCCGGAGACGGGCCGAGTGGAAGGGTTCGGCTTGAGATGCCACCCGGACGGGGACTGACACCCCGGACGGGGACTAAACGGGATTGAAAGCGCAAGACCTCGAGGATTCCCCCGAGGTCTTGCGCCAGCCGGGATTCCCCAGCCCATTTGTACGAGAGTAGTTCGGGCCGAACGGTTCGGAAATCAAGCCGGAATCGCGAGAATCCAACCACCAGCCGACATAAGCCTTTGGAATATCATGAGATAACGACGGGAATAAGCAAACCTACACTTGGGCCGTGAGGCCTTGGGCCATCTTGATTTCGGTGCCGTGGTTCACGGTGAAGGCCGTTTTGTGGGTCACGGCGTCCACGAGGCCGGCCGCACTGGGGTGGCCGTTGCCGCTCTTCTTTACGCCGCCGAACGGCAGATGCACCTCGGCCCCGATGCACGGCAGGTTCACATAGCCCATGCCGTACTCGCACTCGTCGCGGAAGAACCGCATTCGACGGTAGCTCTCCGTGATCACCGCCATCGAAAGGCCGTACTCGGTGTCGTTGTATATTCGGGCGGCGTCGTCGTCGGTGCGGAACGGGATTAAGGCGACATGCGGGCCAAACACTTCTTCATGAAGCGGGGCGAGGTCAGCGGCCGCTTCCGAGATGTACACGCAAGGGTTCAGGAAGTTGCCGTTGCCCACGGATGGCAGCAGCACCTTGGCCCTCTTCATGGCCATCGCGTTGTACTGGTTCACCTTCTCCACCGCGGCCGGGTTGATGAGCGGGCCGGCGAAGCAGGAGGCGTCCAGCGGGTCGCCGAACTTCAAGCGGGCCGCGGTTTCGGCGAACGCCTTCGCATACCGATCGATCAGCGATTCGTGAACGAGGATGCGACCGGCGGAAACGCAGCGTTGGCCTGTCGTCTTGAACCCCGAGAGAATTCCGGCCGTGACCGCGAGATCGAACCGCGCATCCTCGCACACGATCACCGCGTTCTTGCCGCCCATCTCGGCCGCGACGATGCGATCCGGCAAACACGCGGACACTTCCTGAATCTTGCGGCCCACCTCGTAACTGCCCGTGAAGCAGACGACGTTCACGCCGGGGTCTCGCACGATGGCCTCGCCCACGGCGCCGTCGCCGTGCAGGAGGTTCACCGTGCCCGCGGGAAAACCCGCCTCCACGAAGAGTTCCACGATCCGCTGCCCGACCGCGGGCGTCTCTTCGCTCGGCTTGAACACGCAGGTGTTCCCTTCGAGCAAACTCGGCCCGAGCATCCACAGCGGCACCGCAAACGGGAAGTTCCACGGCGTGATCACGCCCACGACGCCCCACGGCTTTCGCCGCACGAATGCGTCCTTCTCTTCAATCTCGCTGGCGACCACTTCGCCGAACCGCCCTTCGCGGCCGACGCCGAAGACGTACTGCACCATGTGCAGCCCTTCGATCACTTCCGCCCGGCACTCCGCGATGTTCTTGCCGCACTCGCGGGCCATCAGGGTCGCGATGGAATCGGTGTCGCGTTTGATGAGTTGGGCGAGGCGGTCGAACGCTTCCGCGCGGTGGATGCGACTCGTGCGCCGCCATGCGGGGAAGGCGTCGCGCGCGGCGCGGATCGCGTCCGTGGTTTCACCGGGAGTCGCGAGCGGAAACTCCCCAAGCATCTCGCTCGGGTTCGCGGGGTTGGTGCTGGCGAAGTCCCCGCGCGGGGCGCGCCATTCGCCACCGATCAGCAGCCGGCCGGGAATTGCGGACATGATTCGCCTCCGAAGTGATGCTCAATTCTACGGCGAGGGCGAAGTCGTGTCGGCTTTCCGGACAGGGGATGCCGCAATTCCCGGCGCGAAATCTGTGGCGTCGCGCGAACTTCCCATAAGCTTGCTCGCATGCCTTCGCCAGCCGAGACCTCGTACGACGCGATCCCCTATCGCAGCGTTGCGTTTCCCCAGACGCGGCCGGAGCGGCTCGCGGCGATCGCTCGCATTTTCGGCCTCGATTCGCCGCCGATCGAAACCGCCCGGGTGCTCGAACTCGGCTGCGCCTCCGGCGGCAACCTCCTGTCCATCGCCCACGATTACCCCGAGTCCCAGTGCCTCGGTATCGACGCCTCCGCCGTGCAAATCGCGGACGGATGGCGCGAGATCGAAGCGCTCGGGCAGAAGAACATCCGGCTGCGGCACGCGGACATTCTCGCTTTGGGCGAAGACCTCGGCACGTTCGATTACATCATTTGCCACGGCGTGTTCTCGTGGGTGCCGCCCGCGGTGCAGGACAGGATCCTCGCGATCTGCCGCGAGCATCTCGCTCCGAACGGCGTGGCGTATGTGAGCTACAACACGTACCCCGGCTGGCACGTCCGCGGCATCGTCCGCGACATGATGCGCTACCACGGCACGCAGTTCCAGGATCCCGGCACGCGGCTCGCGCAAGCCAAGGCGCTCGTGCAGTTCGTCGTGGACACCGGCAAGTCGCACCCCACCCGCTACAAGCAACTGCTGAAGGACGAGTTCGACATCCTCGCCAACGCCGAAGATTCGTACCTGCACCACGAGCACCTCGAGGAGAACAACCGGCCGCTGTACTTCCACGAGTTCGCACGGATGCTCGCCGTGAACGGGTTGCAGTACCTCGGCGAGGCGGAGTTCTCCACGATGATTGCGAGCAACTTCGCCCCGGAGATCGCGGCCACCCTGCAGAAGATCGGCGCGCACGACAT
This sequence comes from Gemmataceae bacterium, assembly GCA_046350135.1. Classification (GTDB taxonomy): domain Bacteria; phylum Planctomycetota; class Planctomycetia; order Gemmatales; family Gemmataceae; genus Urbifossiella. The sequence goes on along the minus strand of JAXMBB010000003.1, from coordinate 93,909 downwards.
CCTGCAGATGGAACAGTACATGGACTTCGTCCGCGGGCGGTATTTCCGGCAAACGTTGATTTGCAAGCTCGGCGTGAAGCTGAATCGTCAACTCGGCCCTCAGAGCGTGGAAGATTCTTGGCTGTTGAGTTCGCGGGCGAAGCCGGAGAAGGACGGCTGGAACTACGCGACCGGGGAGGCGGTCGAGTTCCTCGCGCCCGGCGGCGGATTGACGTGCCGTTCACCGGTGACGAAGGCGGCGATGGTGGAGTTGGCATCGGCGTGGCCGCAACCCGTCGCATTCGCCGAGTTGTTCTCGCGCGCGAAGGCGCGGGCGGAGGCCGAGCGGCAGCCCGTCGGCGACGCCTCGCGCGACTTCTTTGCGAGCGAGATACTGGCTGGAGTCGCGGCCGGCGCCGTCGAGTGGCGATTGAATCCGGCTCCGTTCGGCACCGACCTCGGCGAGCACCCCCGGGCCTCGGCGCTGGCTCGGCACCAAGCCGCTACCAGTAATCGTGTCACGAATCTGCGCGGCGAAGCGATCACGTTGGACGAAACCCATCAACTCGTGCTGCGGCACTTGGACGGCCGCACGAACCGCACGCAACTCATCGAGCAGTTGTTGGAATACCTGAACAGCGGCCAGCACTTTTTGAGGCGGGACGGGAATGAGACGCCCGTGACCGACCCGGACGAGATGCGGCAGTTGCTGGAGCCGGCCGTTGAAAAAGTGCTGGAAAACATGGCTCTGTTGGCACTGCTCGCCCGAGTGTAGCACGCTCCCTGAGCTCAGTATGGTTGTGAAACTGAGAAATATGGGGAAAATAGGTCGAGTTTTCCCGGTTATTCCTTGCGAAGGGAGCCGAGCTCGCTTAGATTCCCCTCCAGCCTGAATTGCGCTCTCCATCGATTCGCACCCCGATTTTCATCCGGAGAAGAATAATGCGCCTCCTCACGCGGTCGCGTTGGATCAAGAATCTGGTCCAGCGCCGTCCCGTCACCATTCGCCATGCGAACCCGCTCCGGGCCCGCCTTGGGTGCGAAGATCTCGAACTGCGTACCACTCCGGCCGTCATCGCCATCAACCCCGGCACTCTCACGGCGACGGAAGGCGTGCCGTTCGGCGCCCCGAACGCCGAGGTGAAGATCGGCGAGTTCACGATCAACAACTTCAACGTCGCGCCGGAACCGACCCTGTACAGCGCCTCCATCCACTGGGGCGACGGTGTGATCACGTCCGGCCTCGGGCCGCCCGCTACGATTCGCTTCCAAAACGGATCGGACACCGGCAACGGCCGCGCGATCTACGAAGTGTGGAGCTACCACACCTACTCGGACGCGACCCCGCCCGGCAACCCGTACACGCTCACGCTGGATATCTTCGACAACTCGGGTGGAGGCAACACGCAGTCGGCCAGCGGATCCATGACGGTTTTGGACCAACCGTTGGGCAACGGCGCGGGCCAACCGGTGACCGCAGTGGTCGGCGCTCCGCTCACCAACGTGCTGCTCGCCACGTTCACTGACGGGAATCCGCTCTCGACCGCGGACGACTTCACGGCGACGATCTCGTGGGGCAACCCGGCACAGACCACGGCGGGCACGGTCGTCAAGAACGGCGGCAGTCCGGCCACCTACAGCGTCTATGGCTCGCACACCTACGACGCCACGGCCACGCCGACTTCGAACATCAACGTCTTCGTGCGGTCGGTCACCCAGACGATCAGCATCGGCACCCAAGCCACCGTGGCGAACGCGGCGCTCCTGCCGTCCGCAACGACGGTCTCGATCACGGAAGGCGCGACGAGCATCCCGGCCGGAACGTTGATCGGCACGTTCCAAGACACGGGTGGCGCGCGGCCCGCGACTTCGTACCCGACGACGGTTCAGTTCCCCGGCGCCGGCGGCCCGACCACCGTGAACGTCTCGCAGGTCGGCACCACGAATGTGTACACCCTGACCACGGGCGCCGCGACGACGATCCCGGCCGCCCAAACCGGCACGTACAACTACACGCTCACCGTTGTTCCGGTCGGCGGCGTGCCGACTTCCACCACCGGCCAGCTGCGGGTCAACAACGCCGCGCTGACGATGGGAACCGTCAACTCGCCCGCCGGTGCCGTGGAAGGCGCCCGAATCACCAATCTCGCCGTGGCAACCTTCTCGGACGCGAACACCGCCAGCACCGGCGGGTACATCGCGGTCGTGGACTGGGGCGACGGCTCGCCGACCTCGCTCGGCACGATCGTTCAGACCGGCGCCGGCCAGTTCCGCGTCGAAGGCTCCCATACCTACACAGACGAAACGCCGGCCGGAACGTTTTTCCGGATCACCGTGACTGTCACGGATGTCGCCGGCGACTCCATCGTCGGCCAATCCGCGCCGTTCTCCGTGGCTGACGCCGGGATCTCGAATCCGGTCCCGGTTCCGTCCACGAACGTCGTCGATACGCGCTACAACCTGCTCCTCGGCTACTTCACGGACAACAACCCGTACGGCCGTCCGTCGGACTTCACCGTCGCGCTGAACTGGGGCGACTCCTCGGGTGCGGACACAGTGGGGTCCGTGCAGTTGGTCGGCGGCACACAAACCACCGCACTGTTCGCCGTCTACGGCACGCACGGCTACGCCAATCCCGGCAACTTCACGGTCACCGCGACGATCACCGACCAGGGCGCACCGGCCAATTTGGTGATCAACACGCCGATCACCGTGCTCGCGTCGCAGGTGTCGGCATCGGCGAATCCCATCGTCGCATCCGAAGGCGTCGCCACCGCCGCGGGGTTGACCGTCGGAACCATCTACTCGCCGGGCGCGGCCAACGCAGCCGCCCTGAACGCTTCCTTCAACTGGGGCGACGGCACGCTCTTGACGACGGGCGGCGGCGGGTTGACGGTCGTTTCGCTGGGTGCCGGCAACTACTCCGTGCTGGCGATCCCGCACACCTATGCAGCGTTCGGCACGTACTCCACGACGCTGAACGTGCAAGAAATCGGCGGCGGAAGCGCCACGTCCACGAACGTGGCCGCCGTGTCGAACGGAACGCTGACCGCGACCGCGGGAGCCGGCCCGTTCACCGCCCAGGAAGGCACCGCGTTCACCTTCGCCGCCGGCAACCCGGTCATCACCTTCACCGACACGAACCTCGGCGCGACGGCCGGGCAGTTCACCGCGCTCATCCACTGGGGTGACGGACAGACATCCGTCGGCACCGTGACGGCGACCGGGCCGGGTGCGTTCCGCGTCACCGGGGCTCACACCTACACGAAGGACGGCAACTACACGATCTTCGCGGAAGTCGAGGACAACGGCGGTGCGAAGGCCGGCTCGCTCGTGCCCTTCGTCGCCACCAGCGCCACCTACAACGGCACCGCGCTCACGATCAACGCGGTGCAGAACTCGCCGCTCATCAACGTCGAAGTGGCGACCTTCACGTCGTCGAACGGCTTCGACACGGCGAGTCGCTTCTACGCCACGATCAACTGGGGCGACGGCACGCCGAACACGGCCGGGCTCGTGGTGCAGGACGCGACCGCCACCCCGCCGACGTTCCATGTGATCGGCTCGCACACGTACACCACGGCCGGCTCCTTCAACCGCACCATCACGATCTCCAAGGGCGATCCGGTCGTGATCCTGACACTCGGCGGCGGGGGCGGCGGAGGCGGGGGCGGCGGAGCCGTCGCGGTGGCTTCCTCCCCGATCACGTCCACCGCAGTGAATGTCAACGGCATCGAAGGCGTCGCCCTGCCGAACGCTCAAGTGATCCCCGGCTCCACGATCGTGGCCACGTTCACCGATCCGGGCTCGCTCGAACCGCTCAGCGCGTACACGGCCCAGATCAACTGGGGCAACGGGCAAGTGACGGCCGGCACGGTGCTGTTCAGCGGCGGCACGTACACCGTGGTCGCCCCGGCCGCGCCGCCGATCCTTTACCCGAACGTGGGCAACTTCACGTTCCTCGTCACCGTTACGAAGACAGTCGGCTTGGCCTCGTTCCTCTCGTACGCCACCGGCACGGCCCAGATCGCGAACGCCCAACTCACTGCGGCGAACGGCGGGCCGTTCACCGTCGTGGAAGGCCAGTCGCTCACCGCCAGCCCGGTCATCACGTTCACGGACCAGGACACCACAAGCAATCCGCCGGACTTCACGGTCAGCATCAACTGGGGCGACGGCACGCCGGCCACCGGCGGCACGATCACGGAGCCGACTCCCGGCAACTTCCGAGTGGCGGGCACGCACACGTTCAAGAAGAACGGCACCTACACCGTGACCGTGACCGTGACCGACGACGCCGGCGCGTCCGTGAGCGCCACGGCCACCGTGGTCGCGACGCAGGCGCCCATGACGCCGAACGCTCCCGCGCTCGCCATCAACGCGGTCCAGAACTCGCCGCTGATCGATGTCGAAGTGGCGAACTTCCTCTCCGGGAACCCGTTCGACGTGGCGAGTCAGTTTGCCGCCACCATCGCGTGGGGCGACGGCAGCACCACGGCCGGCCAAGTGGTGCAGGACGCCGCCGGGCGCTTCCGCGTCCTCGGCACGCACACCTACGCGAACCCCGGCCCCTTCTCCATCCAAGTGGAAGTGGCGGAAGGCGACCCGGTCATCGTCATCCCGATGTACAACTCGGCGAACGTGACGGTGGCCCCGTCGCCGCTCACCGTTTCGCCCGTGACGGTGAACGGGATTGAAGGCGTAGCCCTGCCGAACGCCGGCACCGTGATCGGCGGCACGATCGTGGCCACCTTCACGGACGGCGGCGCAGCCGCTCCGGTCGGCAATTACTCCGCCACCATCGATTTCGGCGGTGCGATCGGCCTGCGGCCCGGCACAGTCATCCAAACCGGCAGCAACTTCACCGTGCTGCTCGGCGGGGCGCCGGTCGTCATCCCCGACGTCGGCAGTTCCACCTTCACCGTGACGATCACGAAGACCGGCGGGTTCCTCGGCTACGGAGCCGGCACTGTCAACATCGCCAACGCGGCCATCACCGTGACCAACGGCGGTGCGCTGCCCGCCGTGGTGGAAGGACAGACCTTCACCGCCACCAACGCCAACCCGCTGATCACGTTCGACGATCAGGACACCACTAGCGTGCCCGGTCAATTCACCGCAGTCGTGAACTGGGGTGACGGCTCGCCGACGACCATCGGCACCGTGAACTCGATCGGGCCCGTCACGGTCTTCACCGTCGTCGGCTCGCATATCTACAAGAAGAACGGCACATACACGGTGACGGTGACCGTGACCGACGACGCGGGCAAGGTCGTGACCGGCACGGCGACCGCGACCGTGACGCAAGCGACGATCACCGCCGGGCCGCAGACGACGCTCAGCGGGTTGCAGAACTCGCCGCTCCTGGATGTGGAAGTGTCCACGTTCACCTCGGCGAATCCGTACGACGTGGCCAGCCAGTTCATCGCCACGATCACGTGGGGCGACGGCACGCAAAGCACGGGCACGGTGACGCAGGGAGCGAACGGCGTGTTCCACGTCGTCGGCAGCCACACCTACGCCAACGCCGGTTCCTTCGCCTACTCGGTGACGGTGGCCGAGGGCGATCCGACGATCGTCCTGCCGAACTACGCGGCGGGCACGGCCACGATCGCGGCCACGCCGCTGCTCGTGCTGCCGGTGCAAGTGAACGGCACGGAGGGGATCGTTCTTCCCAACGCCCCGAACGCATTGAACGGCACGGTGGTCGCGACGTTCCTGGACTTGGGCGCGGCCGCCCCGCTCGCCAATTACTCGGCGCAGATCATCTGGGGCAACGGGCAGACGACCGCCGGCGTCGTGCAGCAGGACGGGCCGAACTTCATCGTGCTCGCTCCGGCCGTGCCGAATATCGTTTACCCGAACGTGGGCAACTACTCGATCCGGGTGAACGTGACCAAGCAGACGGGCGCGGGCTCGTTCGTGGCCTACGGCATCGGCACCGCGTCCATCGCGAACGCGACCCTCACGCCGGTCGCATCCGCCCCGGTCACCGGCTTCCAGCAGACCCCGCTCCTGAACGTGGAGGTCGGCCGCTTCCTCGACGGCAACCCGACGGCCTCGCTCAGCGAATACTCGGCGACGATCGACTGGGGCGACGGCACGCCGGCCTCCGCGGCGACGTTCCTGCGGCCGGGCGGCCCGGGCACGGTCGTGATCGTGTACGGCAACCACACCTACGCGAACCCGAGCACGCCGCCCGCCGCGCCGTACGTCATCACCGTCGTGGTGCAGGACGACGACGGCGGCCAAGTGCGGTTGAACAACACCGCCATCATCCAGCAGTCCGTCCTCACCGGCACGCCGGTGACCATCAGCGGGATCGAGAACCAGACCTTCGCGAACGTCGTGGTCGCGTACTTCTCGGACTCGGCCACGCCCGGCCCGGTGTCGAGCTACTCGGCGACGATCACTTGGGGCGACGGCGGCCCGAACTCGATCGGCCAGATCGTGCCGCTCGGAGGCAACAACTTCGCCGTGCTCGGCACCAAGAACTACGCGAACGCCGGCAACTACCCCGTCACGGTGGTGATCACCCGGAACGGCCTCACGGGCGTCACCGTCGTCAGCACGGCGGCCATCGCGGACGCGCCGATCAACGGCACCGCAGTCCCGTTCTTCGCGGTGGAAGGGGCGAACTTCACCGGCACGGTGGCGTTCTTCACCTCGGCCAACCCGGCCGATCCGGGCACGGACTTCTCCGCGCTCATCACGTGGGGCGACGGAACGACCTCGACCGGCACGGTCGTGGCGAACGGCGCGGGCTTCCGCGTCACCGCCGTCGATCCGGGTTCGGGAGCGGGCAAGCGCTACCAGGATGAAGGGCAGTACACCTTCAGCGTCCGCGTCACCAGCATCGACGGCGCGACCTTCACCGCGTACGAAGTCGCAACCGTGATGGACGCCCCGCTCACCGCGACCGGCGTCACGACCACGATTCCGGAATGGCCGGCGTTCAACGGCATCGTCGCGACGTTCTTCGACGCCAACCCGTTCGCCTTGGCCAGCACCCCGGAACACGTCGCCACCATCAACTGGGGCGACGGCGTGACTTCCACCGGCGTCATCACTCAGAACTTCTCGGCGTTCCCGAACCCGACGTCGTTCACCGTGACCGGCACGCACCTGTACGAGCCGGGCGTGTACCAGGTGACCATCACGATCGTGGACGAGGGCGGAAGCCGCACCACGGCGCTGTCCACGATCACGGTCACGGATTCGCCGCTCACGGCCGGCCCGGCGATCACGATCACTTCGCAGGAAGGCCAGCCGGTCACCGCGCAGGTCGCGACCTTCACGGACGCGAACCCGCTCGGCCAGATCAGCGAGTTCTCCGCGACCATCAACTGGGGCGACGGCACGCCGGTCTCGTCCGCGATCATCGGGCAGACGGCGGCCGGCGTCTTCACCGTCACCGGCACGCACACCTACGCGGCGTTCACCACGGCGCCGCTGCCGGTGGTCGTGACCATCCGCTCGATCGACGGTGCGACCACGACCGTCACGAGTTCGGCCGTCGTGACCAACGCTCCGCTCTCCTCGGAGGGGGCGAACATCACGGGGGTGGAAGGAAACTCGACGGGCAACGTGATCGTGGCCACGTTCACGGACGCCAACCCGAATTCGAACATCAGCCACTTCACGAGCGGCGGCGGGCTGATCACCGTGAGTTGGGGCGACGGCACGCCGGACACGACGGTGACGGCCGGCAACGTGACTTCGCTCGGCTCGGCGAACGGCGTGACGTACACGGTGCGCGCCGCCCACACCTACGCCCGCAAGGGCAGTTACCAAGTGACCACGACGATCCGCGACAACGGCGGAGCGACCACGGTGGCGAACGGCCAGGCGACCATCGCGAACGGCACGCTCACGCGGGCCGGCGTGCAGCCCACCATCAGCGGGACCGAAGGTCAGACCTTCTCGGGCGTGGTGTTCACGTTCCTGGACAGCAACCCGCTCGCGGTGATCGGCGACTACGTGGCGGAAGTGAACTGGGGCGACGGCCACATCGACGCGGGCGTGATCTCGCAGTCGGGCGGCGTCGGCACTCCGTTCAACGTCTCGGCCACGCACTTCTTCTTCGACAGCGGAACGTACACGATCGGCGTCACCGTCACGGACATCGACGGAGCGACGATCGGTTACACCGCGAGCTATGTCGTGGCGAACGTGGCGCCGACGGCCGTGATCGCCAACAACGGCCCGGTGAATGAGAACAGCCCGGTGACGGTGACGCTCTCCGATCCGCGCGATCCGTCGCCGGCGGATGTGACGGCCGGCTTCCGCTACAGCTTCTCGCTCACGAGCGGCGGCTTGGCCACGAGCTACCTCGGCGCCTCGCCGAGCAACTCGGCCCAGTTCGTGCTGCCGGACGGGCTCGTGCCGCCGGTGGGGACCACGATCTTCGGCCGCATCTTCGACAAGGACGGCGGCTTCACCGACTACACCACGTCGGTGACCGTGCTGAACGTGGCCCCGACGGCGACGTTCTCCGTGTCGCTGCCGCTCATCGCCGGTCAGCCGTCGCTGGTCTCGTTCACGAACCAGTTCGATCCTTCGCCCGTGGATACGGCCGCCGGCTTCCGCTACAGCTACGACCTCGGCACCGGCGTGTTCGGGCCGCTCACGACCTCGCCCACGGCCACGTTCGTCCCGCCGGGGCCCGGCACGTTCGTGATCCGCGGCCGCATCTTCGACAAGGACGGCAGCGTCGCGAACGGCAGCTTCACGGAGTACATCGCCCGCGATCCGAACGGCAACCCCGGCATCGGCGTCGTGGTGCCGAACGTCGACATCTTCGCCGCCGGAGCCGGCGTGGACGGCGGACCGATCGTCCACGTGTACAGCGCCCAGACCTACAACAACATCTACACTTTCACCGCCTACGAACCCACGTTCCGCGGCGGCGTCTTGGTGGCTGTCGGCGATGTGACCGGCGACGGCATCCCCGACATCATCACCGGCACGGGCAACGGCGGCGGCCCGGTCGTGAAGGTGTTCGCCGGCCCGCTCTTCGCTGAAGTCGTCAGCTTCTTCGCCTACGAGAGCACCTTCCGCGGCGGCGTCCTGGTCGCGACAGCGGACGTGGACGGCGACGGCCGCGAGGAGATCGTCACCGGCACGGGCATCGGCGGCGGCCCGGTCGTGAAGGTCTTCTCGCTCAGCCCCGCGGGCGTGGTCACCGAGCGCTCCTCGTTCTACGCGTACGACTCGACCGCTCGCGGCGGCGTGTTCGTGGCCGGCGGCAACGCCTCCGGTGCTCCGCGCGACGCCGCGGGCCGGGCGGTGGAGGAGATCATCACGGGGGCCGGCGCCGGCGGCGGGCCTCACGTGAAGGTGTTCACCGGGACGGGAGCCGAGATCAGCAGCTTCTTCGCCTACGAACCGTCCGTCCTGGGCGGGGTCACGGTCTCGGCCGGCGACCTCTACGGCACGGGTTACGACAACATCGTGACCGGCACCGGGGCCAAGGGCGGCCCGAACATGAAGATCTGGGGACCGACCGGGCTTCCGCTCTTCACGAGCTTCGCCGCGTTCGGGCCGGACAAGGTCACGGGCGAGCCGCTGCGGAACGGGTTCACGGTCAGTGCCAAGCACATCGGCGGCCCGAACGGGCGGCCGATCCTCATCGCGGGTGCCGGCCGCGACTACGGCCCGACCGTCCGCGTGTTCGATGCCGTCACCTTGGACGCGGTCGTCGAACTCGTTCCGTTCGAGAAGGAGTTCACCGGCGGCGTGTACGTCGGCTGATCGCGACTGTCACCGAACCCCGCCGGCCGGCGGGGTTTTTTGTTCGCCCTCTCCTGAGCTGGAAAACTCGGTGCGGCGCGATGAGCGACTTTCCGCCTGTGGCAGGAATTCCCGACACCTCGGCCACGAGGGTTCCGCGAATTCCTCACATTGTGCGGCCTCTACCGCTTTCGCTTCCGCCCGTTGCGGGATAAACTTGGCCGCGATGGTCCGCGAGGACCGTTTATACCGCCGCGCGCCCTTTCATTCGCGCACGGCCGCCGGAGTGACTTCATGCGTCGCAGCCTGTGGCAGCTCCCCGTCCTGCTGTTCGAAGCAGTGATTGCGGGCAAAATGTTCCGTCGCCGACGGAACGGCCCGGTTCCCATTCCCAAGCCGCTTCGCGCTCGCTTCGGATCTTTTCTCGAGGAGATGGAAGACCGCACGCTCTTCGCGGTGACGTCCAGCCTTGCCGGGGGAACGCTGAACGTCGCACTCGATGCCGCCGCGGACGTGGCCACGATCTCCAGCTCCGGAGGGAACATCGACGTATCGGACGGTTCGACCACCACGTCGTACCCCGCGGGTTCGGTCACGGCGATCAACGCCTCGGGGCCGGCGACGCCGATGGGCAAAGTCGTCTTCAATAGCGCAGTCTCGCTCTCCAGCACGCTCGGCGCGGGGAATCTCGCCAACGTCACCGTGGGCGGGCAGTACCAAGCGAAGTCCGTGTCGCTCTCGGCGGCGACGATCGACGTGCTGGCCGGTGCCTCGCTCAAGGCCACCGCCGGCAACGTGCAACTGCTCGCATCCGCATCGGACGGCGGCACCAAGTCCCTCTTCGACACCCAACTCACATCCTCGGCCAAGGCCGGCGTCACCGTCACCAGTGCGACGATCCAGGGTACGAACGTCGTCCTCTCCGCGGCCGCCACTGCGACGGCCGATTCCACCGGCGCGTTCGACGGCACCAAGCAGGCCAACGTCGCACTCGTAAACGCTTCGACGGACGCCCGCGTCAGCATCCTCGGGTCATCCACGATCTCGGCCACCGGCAACGTGACCATCGCCGCCAATTCCACGATCAATTCAAAAGTCGTGGTCGGGGCGAAGGCCTCGGGCGACACCGCGATCGACGGCGCGCTCACACTCGTGCAGACGGACGGTGTCGCCGTCGCACGCGTGTCCGGCACTTCGAACATCACCGCGGGCGGCACCGTCGCGGTGAGTTCGTCTCACGCGGCGAACGTCTCCAACACCGTGGACGGCACCGCGGGCGGGGCCACGGCCGCGGGCGGCGTGGCCGCCGTCACCATCGCGAAGGAAACCGTACAAGCGTTCGTGGACGACCAAGCCGCGATCCAAGCGGCCGGCATTTCCGTCGACGCCGTCACCGCCGGTTCGACTGCGACAGCGGCGAAGTCCACGGCACAAGGGGCGACTCAGAACAGTTCCTCCACCAAGCAGAACCTCAACGATAACAAGGCCGAGACCAGCAAGGGTTCCGTCTCGCTCGCGGCCGCGGTCGCCATCGCCAACGTCGATCGCAGCGCGAAGGCCTACATCGCCACGACCGCACCGCTGGTCGCCAGCAAGACCGTGGATGTCCGCTCGAATGCGACGACGGATGTGACGACTTCCGCGGACGGCAGTTCGACCCAAGGCACCACCGGCGTCGGCGTCGCGGTCGCGGTCAACCACATCACGGCCACCAACGCGTCGTCCGTCGGCGGCAATGCGAATATCACCGCTCCCAACGTCACGTTCTCCACCGGCAACGCTCCGGCGGGGGCCAGCGATTACACCGCGACCGCCGTTTCCGGTGCGGGCGCGACCGATGTCGGTGTCGCCGGTTCGCTCGCCATCAACCTCGCGACCGACAGTTCCATCGCCTCGATCCCCGCGGGCACCGCTCCCTCCATCAACGGCTCGCTCACGCTCCGTTCGCGCACCGAAACGAACAACACGGCGAAGGCGATGCCCTCCGGCACCGGTGCGGGCGGCGGGAAACTCGGCGTCGGCGCGTCCGTCGCCGTGAACGTTGTCGAACCGGTGAACCGTGCCGAACTCGCGGACAACGCCGCGCTCAGCGGCGCGAAGAACCTGACCCTCGATTCACTCGGCAAACACGCCACGCTCACCACGGCAATCAACGGCGCGGCCGCCACCGGCGGCACCGGCCTCGGCGTATCCGCAGCCATCGCCGTGTCGCACGCCGATTCCACTGCTCGAATCGGCACCGGCGCTTCGCCCTTGAACTTGAGCGGTTCGCTCGCGGCCGCCGCATCGCTCGAAGACTTCGTCATCACCGAGACGGACGCGACCGTGTCCGGCCAGAACGCCGCAGGCATCGCATTCGGCATGAACGTCGCTTCGGATTCGGCGACCGCGACCACGGCACGTTCCATCCAAGCCGCGCAGTCCGTCACGTTCCGCGCCTCGTCCGCCTCCAATCTTCGGTCCTATGCCTACGCCTCCGCGGCGGGCGGTGCGGCGAGCGACGCCGGCGGTTCGGATGTCGACGGGCAGACGCAAGAACAGCTGAACTATGCGGACAGCCAAGCCGCCGCGGGCGGTGCGACCGGTACCGGGGGCAAGAAGGCACCCGCCGCAAAGGACAACGCTGGCAACAGCGTGGCCCTCGCCGGTGCCGTCGGCGTGAACCTCACCTCGAACGCCGCGTCCGCCACGATCGGGGACAACCTCAGCGTGACCGCGGGCGGCCCGCTCACGCTTGGCTCCTTCGCCTCGACCGATGCCGAGGCCGTCGCCGACGGATCCGCCACCGGTGGGGACGGGAAGATGGCGAGCTTCGGCGTCGGCGTCGCCGTCGCGTTGAATCTCGCTGAGTCGCGCAACCGCGCCGCCATCGGCCTCGGCGATGTGATCGACACGAATGGTGTGAACATCAACGCCGCGATGGTGGACTCCGCGGACCGAACCACGTTCCTCGCCAAGGCCACATCCGGGGTGAGCGGCGCCGAGATCGGCGTCGCCGGCGCGCTCGCCATCAACATCGTGAAAGAGAACACGGCCGAGGCGGTGATCCCCGCAGCCACGGTGAACGTGGGCGGCGGCAACATCGCGATTTCCGCCGTGAACAATCAAGACGTGACTGCGGACGCACTCCCGCTCGGCGCCGGTGCGGCTGGGACGAAGTTGGGCATGGGAGTTTCGATCGGTTTGAACGTGGTCCCTTCGACGACGCGTGCGGAGATCGAGGACAACGCCAGCATCGCGAATGTCAAGAACCTCACGCTGGAGGCCAGCAGCGACCATTCTGCGGTGACCAATGCCTACAGCGGTGGCGAAGCCAAGAGCGGAACCGGCGTCGGCATCTCCGCCGCCATCGCCATCGTCAACGACGCCACCACCGCACGGCTCGGAACCGGAACCGGCGTCACGACGATCTCGGGCGCCTTCGACGCCAGCGCGATTCACACGGGAAGTTCGATCACCACCGCCGGCGCGAAGTCGTCGGGCGACACCGCCGCCGGCATCGGCATCGGCGTCAATGTCACCGACGAAGACGCCTCGGCGAATCTCGCGCGGTCGCTGGCCGCCGGCGGCGCGGTGAGCCTCACCGCCTCGAGCGCGTCGACGTCAACCGTCAACGCGTCGGCGACCGCCGCCGGCGGCACCAAGGCCGCCGCCCAGAAGTCGCCTTCCGGCGGAAGTTCGGTGGACAGCCAAGTCGCGGACCAGCAGGCCTACGGCGCCAACCAGGCCAAGGCCTCCGGATCCAAGTCCAGCGGCGGCACCAAGCAGGCCCCCGCCGCCAAGGACAACGCCGGGTCGTCGATCAGCCTCGCCGGCGCGGTGGGCGTGAACGTGTCGTCCAACGACGCCATCGCCTCCGTCGGCGATTCGCTCTCCCTCACCGCCGGCGGCAAACTCGCGTTGACCGCGCTCGCCACCACCGTGGCCAAGGCCGCCGCCGACGGCTCCGCGGCCGGCGGAACCGACAGCGTCGGCGTCGCCGTCGGCTTGAACCTGGCGTCCTCCGTCGATCGCGCGACCCTCGGCGCTTCGGATACCGTCAGTGCCAAGGGGGTGTCCCTCACCGCCGGCATGGTCAACTCCACCGACCGCGGATCGTTCCAGGCCACCGCCAAGTCCGGAGCCTCCGGCGCCGACCTCGGCGTCGCCGGCGCGCTCGCCCTCAACATCGTCACCGAGAACACCTCCGAAGCCCTCGTCCCCGGCTCGACGTCGATCGACGCGGGCGGCGGCAACGTCACGCTCACGGCCGCGAACAATGCGGACGCGCTCGCCGACGCATCGCCGATGGGCGCGGGCGCCTCGGGCTCCAAGCTCGGCGTCGGCGTCTCCATCGCGCTCAACGTCCTGCCCCACACCACCCGCGCCGACATCGGCGACGGCGGCATCGTCACCAACGCCGCCGACCTCACGCTAAGCGCCAAGTCGGACCACACCGCCGTCACCAACGCCTTCGCCGGCGGAGCCGGAGCCAACGGAACCGGCGTCGGCATCTCCGCCGCCATCGCCATCGTCAACGACGCCACCACCGCCCGGCTCGGTACCGGAACCGGCGTCACCACCATCACCGGAGCCTTCGACGCCACCGCGATTCACACGGGGAGTTCGATCACCACCGCCGGCGCCAAGGCCTCCGGCGACACCGCCGCCGGCATCGGCATCGGCGTCAATGTCACCGACGAAGACGCTTCGGCGAATCTCGCGCGGTCGCTGGCCGCCGGCGGCGCGGTGAGGCTGACCGCCTCGAGCGCGTCGACGTCAACCGTCAACGCGTCGGCGACCGCCGCCGGCGGCACCAAGGCCGCCGCCCAGAAGTCGCCTTCCGGCGGAAGCTCGGTGGACAGTCAAGTCGCGGATCAGCAGTCCTACGGTGCCAACCAGGCCAAGGCCTCCGGATCCAAGTCCAGCGGCGGCACCAAGCAGGCCCCCGCCGCCAAGGACAACGCCGGGTCGTCGATCAGCCTCGCCGGCGCCGTCGGCGTGAACGTCTCCTCCAACGACGCCATCGCCTCCGTCGGAAACAACCTCAGCGTGACGGCCGGCGGCCCCCTGACCCTTAACGCGGCAGGGACGACCATTGCCGAGGCTGGAGCGGACGGATCGGCCACCGGCACCGACAAGTCCTTGGCCACATACGGCGTCGGCGTCGCGGTCGGACTGAACCTGCCTTCGCATGTGAACCGTGCGACACTCGGCACCGGGGACAACATCTCGACGAAGGGCGTGAGCCTCAGCGCGGGCTTGGTGGGAAGCAAGACCGGTTCCTTCAAGGCGACGGCGAAAGCGGGTGCCAGCGGGCAGGAGATCGGCGTGGCGGGGGCGCTGGCCCTGAACATCGTTCTCGAGAACACCAGCGAAGCGCTGATCCCCGTTTCGAGCGTGAACGCGGGCGGCCAGGACGTGACTCTGTTCGCCGAGAATCGCGTGAATTCGGTGGCCGATGCGAGCCCGAACGGCGCAGGGGCCACGGGCACCGATCTGGGCGTCGGCGTGTCCATCGGCCTCAACGTGGTTCCCTCCACCACGCGTGCGGACATCGCGGACACGGCGACACTTTCCAACATCGACGATCTCTCCCTCACGGCTCTCTCCGCCCACACGGCGACGACAAACGCGTTTAGCGGCGGCACAGGCAAGAACGGCACGGGCGTGGGCATCTCGGCGGGCATCGCGATCGTCAACGACGACACGAGCGCCCGACTCGGCACCGGGTCGCCCACCACGATCACGGGGGCGTTCAGCGCCATCGCGAAGCACTCGGGGAGCACCGTGACTTCGGCGGGGGCCAAGTCCAGCGGCGATGCGGCTGTCGGCATCGGCATCGGCGTGAACGTCGCGTTCGACGAAGCGAACGCGAATCTCGCGCGGTCGCTCACGTCGGGCGGCGCGGTGACGCTTTTGGCGTCGAGCGCGGCCGTCTCGACGGTGAGTGCGAGCGCCACGGCGGCCGGCGGAACGTCCACGGCCGCGAAGAATTCGACGGCGGGCGGCGGCACCACGAATGCGGACCAGCAAGCGGCCAACCAACAGGCCTACGGGCAGAACCAAGCGACCGCATCGGGTTCGAAGGGAACGGACGGCGGGAAGAAAGCCGCATCCGCTTCGAACAGCAACGGGCAGAAGATCTCGATCGCCGGCGCGATCGCGGTGAACATCTCGGACAACGAGTCGTACGCCCGGATCGAGGACAACCTCACGGTGAACGCGGGCGGCGCGGTGTCGCTGACGGCGAACGCCGAGACCGACGCGGCGGCGGTGGCGGACGGCACGGCGACGAGCCGCTCGAAGGCGCCGACGGACATCGGCGTCGGCGTGGCGATCGCGATCAACGTCGCAGGCGGCACCAATTCCGCGACCATCGGGCAGAACGCGAACATCACGGCGCAAGGCGTTTCGCTCCAGGCACTGGACGCACCGGGCGGCGACGGTCGCAACTCGTTCACGGCGGATGCCCAGGCGGGAGCGTCGAACGCCGAAGTGGCCGTGGCCGGCGCGCTCGCGCTGAACATCATCACGGACGACACCAGCGAAGCGGTCGTGCGCACGGGTGCTTCGGTGAACGCGGGCGGCAAGGCTGTGACGCTCTCGGCCGTGAACGGCACGGACGCGTTGGCGAAGGCCGAGCCGGTGGCGATCGGGGCGAAGGCCACGAAGACGGGCGTCGGGGCGTCCATCGCCTTGAACATCGTTCCGATCACGGTGCGGGCGGAGATCGAGAACAAGACGACCGTTTCGAACACCGGCGACTTCACGCTGAACGCGGAAGGCACGCACACGACGACGACGATCGCGACGAACGGGGCCGCGGCGCCGAACGACGGCACGGGCGTCGGCATCTCGGTCGGCATCGCGATCAACAACAACAGCACGACGGCGCGGCTCGGCACGGCGGCGAACGCATTGGCCGCACCGATCGCGGTCGGCGGTTCATTCTCGGCCACGGCGAAGCACCAGGACATCGTGACGACGACGGTGGACGGCAAGGCCGTGGGCGGCACGGCGGTCGGTATCGCGCTCGGCGTCGCGGTGCTCGATGAAGACGCCAAGGCGGAGACGGAACGGTCGTTCAACGCCACCGGCCCGGTGACGATCAAGGCGAGTTCCTCCGTACCGAGCACGATGACGGTGAATGCGACGGCGGCGGGTGCGACCAAGACGACGGCCGCGCAATCGGGCCCGAACTCGGGCACGACTCAGGGCCAGACGCAAGACCAGATGAACTACGGGAACAGCCAGGCTTCCAGCGTCGGGTCGAAGGGCGGCACGAGCACGAGTTCGCCCTCGCAAAGCACGTCGGACGGGAAGTTGAGCATCGCCGCCGCCATCGGTGTGAACGTGGTGGACAACTCGGCGGTGGCGCGCATCGCGGACGGGCTGACGATCGGCGCCGGCGGGCGGCTCACGGTGGCTTCCGAGAACGACACCGACGCGGTCACCAGCGCGAACGGCGCGGCGGTGAGTTCGAAGACGGCCGTGGCGGCGGCCGTGGCGGTGAACGCGGTCGGCATCACGAACACGGCCACGGTCGGGGCCAGCAAGGTGACGTCGAACGGGCTCACGGTTTCGTCCACCATGGACCCGCGCGGGAACAACGAACACACGATCAGCGCGAAGACGCTGTCCGGGGCGGCCGGCAAGGACGACATGGGCATCGCCGGTTCGCTGGCGCTCAACGTCGTTTACACGGATTCCACCGAAGCGGTGGTGAAGAGCGGGGCGAACGTGGCCGCGGGCAGCGGCGGAATCGCACTCGCGGCTTCCAACATCGAAACGATCACCGGTTCCGCCGAGTCCACCGCGGCGGGCGGGCAGACGGGCGTGGGCGCGTCCATCGCGATCACCGTGGGCCTGAACCGCAAGGTGCGCGCGGAAGTGGAGGACACCGCGAAGCTCACCGGCGGCGGCACGCTCGGCGTGACGGCTCTCTCGAGCCGCATCGTACCGACGACCGTGACGGCGGGCAGTTCGGGCGGCAACGCCGTGAGCCCGGCGGTCGGCATCAACATCATCGGGAACACGACGACGGCGCGGCTGGGCACCACCACGGGCGGGCTGCTTTCGCCGACCGGCAGCGCGACCATCACGGCGACGCACACCGGCACCACGACCGTGGAAGGCGATGCGAAGGCCGCGGGCAGCAGCGTCGCGGTCGGTGCCACGATCGGCGTGAACGTGGCCAGCGACGACACTTACGCGGGCACGCTCCGCAGCATCGATGCGGGCGGAGCGGTGACCATCGCTTCCACCTCGACGCTGACGGCGTCGGCGACGATGGATGCGAGCGCGATGGGCAACGATCCCGCGAGCAAGGCGGCGGATGAAGCGGCGAACGACCAGGTGAACAACCCGAACAGCGCGAACACGACTGGCAAGACGACGCTGCCGAACGCCAACAACCAGATGACGAATGCGAGCAGCAACTCGAACAAGCAGAGCGGCAAATCGGGCGGCGGCGTGGGCGTGGCGGCGGCCATCGGCGTGAACGTGGAACTCTCCACGAACAAGGCGGTGGTGGGCGACGGCGTGACCGTGAGCGCCAACGGCGGCGCGCTCTCCATCGCCGCGACCAATCTCACAACGGCGACCGCGAAGGCGATCGGCACCAGCTTCGCGCTCGGTTCCTCGAAGCCGACCATCGGCGCGGCCGTCTCCATCAGCTACGTCGAGTCCGGCAACACCGCGTCGGTCGGCAACAACGCCACGGCGAAGGGGCAAGGCGTCAGCATCCAAGCCGTGACGCCGGCCGGGAAGAACAACACGTTCGTGGCGTGGGCCTTGGCCGCGGCGGGCGGCACCTCGCAGAACGCGGTCGCCGGTTCGGTCGGCGTCAACGTCGCGACCCTGGACACGGCGGCGACGGCCGGCACCGGTTCGACGCTGACTTCGACAAACGGTGGCGGCATCACGATCACCGCGACGAGCCCGGTGGCGTTGCAGAACATCGCGGCGGCCGGCGCTCTCGGCACCAGCAACGCCGTCGGGGCGGCCGCGGCCGTGAACGTCATCAACAATTCGACCGTGGCCTCGGTCGGCAACAACTCGACGATGGACGCGCAGGGTGCGACTTCGGTCACCGCCACCGGCGGGCTCAAGACCATCGCGGCGGACCTCTCCGATTCACGGATCCCGTTCGCAAGCAAGTTCCCGAAGCCGGACGTGACGGCCGTCGCCCTCGCGGGTGCCGCGGGCTCCGGCACCGTGTCGTTCGGCGGCTCGTTCATCGTCCAAGTGCTGGACTTCAACACGCGGGCCGTCATCGGCGACAGCGTGCAGATGAACATGAACGCCGCGACCGGGCCGAACCAGAGCATCACGATCGCGGCCACGGACGACACGAAGATCGTGAACTTCGCGGGCGGCCTCGGTGTCTCGCTCGGCACCTCGGGCGTCGGCTTGGGCATCGACGTGGAAGTGATCGAGAAAGACACCGTCGCTTCGATCGGAAACTCCGTCCGGGCGATGGCGGCGAAGAACGTCACGATCACGGCGGATTCCACCGAAAGCATCTTCATGATCGCCGCATCCGGCGGCGTCGGCGGCACGGCCGGTGTTTCGGGGTCGATCCTCGTGCTCGTGCTCGACCAGGAGGATGCAAACGGCGGCACACGGGCGTTCATCGGGAACAACTCGCTCGTCCACGCCGGCGGCAACATGCTGCTCCGCGCTTCGGACAACCCGGACAAGGACAACCAAAAGATCGAGATGTACGCAGGAGCCGTGGCGTTCGGCGGCACCGGTGGCGTCGGGCTTTCCAGCACCGTGCTGGTGAAGAACCTCTCGCTCGACGCGCATATCGGGTCGAACGGAAGCATCGAGGCGCTCGGGCCGAACGGGTTGCAGGTGCTTGCGAACACGCAGGAGAACGTCACCACGCTGGCGATCGCGGGCGCGGCCGGCGGTACCGCCGGCGTCGCGGTCTCGGCGTCGATCAACGTGATCTCGCATTCCGTGAACGCGTCCATCGGTTCGAGCACGAGCGTGACGGCGAATCAGTCCGCGTCGCCGAGCATCACCTCGGTCGTGGTCTCGGCCACGGACACGACACAGATCCTCGGCGTCGGCGGGTCACTGGCGGTCGGCGGCACCGGCGGCGTCGGGGCCGGGGTCGACGTCGAAGTCATCACGAAGTCCACCGAAGCCTCGATCGGGAAGAACGCGACCGTGACGGCGAACAAGTCCGTCATCGTGAACGCGACGTCGTCCGAATCGATCACGTCGCTCGCGGTCGGGGCGGCGGCGGGCGGCACGGCGGCCGTGGCGTTGAACGCGGGCGTGAGCGTGCTCTCGCCCACCACACGGGCGTATGTCGATGAGGGCGCCACCGTCACCACCGACGGCAACCTGAAGGTGGCCGCGGAGGAAGAGACGCACCTGAACGTGGTGGCCGGCAATCTCACGATCGGCGGCACGGCCGGCATCGGCGCCGCGGGCGCGGTACCCATCGTGAACAAGAAGACGGAAGCGTTCATCGGGAAGAACGCGCGAATCACCGCGCTCGGCAAGAACGACGCGACATCGGTCGCCACCGGGCTCGCGGCCGTCACTCAGCAGACGTTCTTCACGCCGAGTGCGGTGCTGTCCGGCGGCACCACGTTCAACCTGGGTTACAACCATGGCCTGAAGACCGGGGACGGCGTGGCGTACTACACCAGCGGTGGCACGCCCATCGGCGGATTGACTCCGAACACGGAGACGAGCGGGCAGATCTACTACGCAATCGTGGATAGCCCGACCTCGATCCGCCTCGCGACTTCGAAGGCCAACGCCGAGAACGGCATTGCGATCACGGGGCTCAACGCCGGCGCCGCCACCGGTGCGAAGCACCGCATCGTGGATGTGAACAAAGTCAACCTGCAGGACGTGGCCCCGACGGACGGCAGCAGTTCGGATCCGGATTCCCCCGCGAACAAGTTGCTGGCCCTCACCGGGCAGACGGAAGTGACGCAAACGATCGATGCGAACTTCCGCGGCGTCGCCGTCACGGCCATGAACGAGGACAGCTTCGCGACGGGCGGCGTGAGTGCGGGCGGCGGCGGGGCCGTGGCCGCGAACGTCGGCGGCGCCGTGAACGTGATGAACAACAAGACCCTCGCCCACGTCGACGACGGCGCGTGGATCAACAAGACGAACACGGGCGCGGGGGCGTCGCAGTCCGTTCTCGTGGCCGCAGCGAACGATTTCCGCCAACTCGGCATCGCCGGCGCGGTCGCGATTTCCGGAACGGTGTCGGTCGCCCCGGGAGCCGATGTCCGGGTCGTGAACAGCGACACCAAGGCGACCGTCGGCGATCAGGTGATCATGAACGCCAACCGCGACGTGAGCGTCACGGCGAAGGCGGGCGAATCGATGGTGTCGGTCGCGGCCGGCATCGCGGGATCGGGCACGATCGCGGTCGGCGGGGCCGTGTCCGTCACGGTGTTGAACAACCATACCTATGCGTCGCTCGGCAACATCGCGGGCACGGCCGCGGACGGTTCCAAGATCAGCGCGGGCGGCAACATCTTCGTGAACGCGACCGACGACACGAAGGAAACCGCGGTGGTCGGCGCCGCCGGCGTCGGCATCGGCGGGGCGGGCATCGGAGCGTCCGTCTCCGTACTTGTGGTCAACAAGGACACGAAGGCGTGGATCGGCGACAACGCCGTGGTCGATGCGTTCGCCAACGGTCCGAACTCGCTCTCCGGCATCTACACGGACCAGAACACCGCCACCGGCGCGCTCACGCAAGTGAACGGCGTTCAGGGCGTCGCGGTGCAAGCGAAATCGAGCGAAGACTTCTTCACCATCGCGATCGCGGGCGGGCTCGGGCTATACGCCGGCATTGCGGGCGGCATCTCGGTCGAGACCATCAATTCGGACACGACCGCGTACATCGGCGGCGGCGCGAAGGTGAACCAGACGGCCGGCGCGGACACCGACCAGGACGTGTACGTGGCGGCGGTGAACCAGGCGACCGTGACCGCGACCGGCGGCGCGCTCGGCGGCGGGCTCGCCGGCATCGCCGGCGGCATCGAGATCGGCGTGCTGAGGAACAACGTCGCCGCATATATCGGCAAGAACTCCGCCGTGTCCGCCACCGGCAACGTCGGCGTGGCCGGGCTTTCCACGAAGGACGTGACCTCGATCGCGGCCAGCATCGGCGGCGGCGCCGTCGGCCTCGCCGCGTCCGTTTCCGTGTGGTCCATCGGGGACCAATTCCGCTCCACGTACTCCGAAGGCACGCAGACGGTGGATCGCGGCACGTGGACGGCGAACACCAGCTACAGCACCAACGACATCGTCACCGGTTCGGATTCGAAGCAGTACATCGCCGTCGCCTCGGTGCCGTACACGAACGCGCTCGATCCGACCAACGACCCGACGGACGCCCAGTGGCGGCTCCTCAACTGGCAATCCGGCAGCGGCTACGTGAAGAACGACGTGGTGAAGGGATCGGACGGCAAGATCTACGCCGCGGTGAAGGACACGGTCGCCGCGGGCGTGAACCCGGTGACGGATACGAACCACCAAAGCTGGCGGCCGCAAAGCAGCGCGAACTCGCTCAGTTCCTCCAGCGACACGCCGCAGGCCTACGCGGACAAGATGGCCAACGGCAACACCGCGGGCAACGGGTTCCAGTCCATGCTCGGCGGCACGTATTCGGACGACGGCTCCGGCAATTCCAACACCGCGAACAACCGCGTCGTCGCGAACCTCGGCAGCGGCACCTCGGGCATGCAGAACAACGCCCCGAACAACGCCGTGCAGGCCTCGATCAACAAGTCGAACATCCCGTCCGGCACGAGCGGCTTCATCGATTCCGGCGCGACCGTCGTCAGCGGCAAGAGCGTGAAAGTGGTCGGCAAGGACAAGCTGGACTTCGACGTGACGACCGGGTCGATCGCGGGCGGCATCGCGGCCATCGGCGCCTCGGTGGCCGTCGCGAACATCAAGAGCAACACGGACGCGCACATCGGGGCGAATGCCACGATCACGGCCGGCGCCGGCGCGAGCGACACCGTGGTCGTGGACGCGGGCTTCGGCGAGACACTGAACGGACTCTCGTTCGGCGGCGCCGGCGGGGCGGTCACGCTCGGCGCACAGGTCGTCGTCCTGTTGGACAGTAGCACGCAATTCGCGCACATCGACAACGGCGCGAAGATCACGCAGGCGGGCGGCGGCGTCACGGTGAATGCCGACGGCAACCGCACTGTGACGCCCAAGGCCGTGGGTGCGGCCATCGGCGCGATCGCGGCCGGTGCCGCCGTGGGCGTTGCGGACATCGGCGGCTTCACCTTCGCCACCGTCGGCAGCGTGCAGATCGGGCAAGCGGCCGGAAAGACCGTCGGCTCGCTCACCGTCACCGCGGATTCGGACATCGTCGGCACTCCGGACGTGACATCGGCCCAAGGCGGCGCCATCGCGGCGAACGGGGCGGCGGCGGTCGTCACCATCACGCCGGTGATCTCGGCCAGCGTCGGCACGAACGCACTGGTGCAGACCACCGGGGACGTGTTCATCGAGGCGAACTCGCAAACGGATGCGACCGCGAAGGCGCTCGGCATCACGCTCGGGGCCGGTGCGGCGCTCGGCGCGTCCATCGCGGTCGCCATCGTGAAGCCGGACATCACCGCGGCCGTGGGTTCGGGTTCGACCGTGACGAGCACCGGCGGCAACGTCAGCGTCCAAGCCCTGCACAACTACACGAACCTGACCACGCCGCTGGGCAAGACCGTGCTCGCGGATGCGATCGCGGGTTCGGGCAGCCTGCTGGCCGGGTTCGCCGGCGCGTTCGCGGTGGTGGACGACTCGCCGAAGGTCCAGGCATACGTCGGCCCGCCGTCGAACGATCCGGCCGTGCTCGGCCCGGTCGCAAACACGACGCTCGGCGCGGGCGCGGGCAAGGCCGTATCCGTGATCGCGAAGGCGGACAACAACGCAACTTCGCAGGCGGTCGGGGCCGCGGTGTCCGGCGGCCTGTCGGTCGCGGTGAACACCGCGTTCACGTACGTCACGGGGTCGGTCGGGGCGCAGTTGAACGGGAACGTGAGCGGCGGCGGCAGCATCGCGGTGAACGCCGTGCAGACGAGCACCGTTCTCTCGGACATCAAGGCCGGGTCCGGCGGTTTGGCCGCGGGCACGGTGAACGTGGCCTACGCGAAACAAACGACGTCGCTGGACGCCCACATCGGCAACCGCGGTACGCTCACCGTGAGCGGGTCCGTGGATGTGACGGCCCAGTCGCTCGACAATGTGACGGCGAAAGAACTGGGCATCTCGCTCGGCGCGGGCGCGCTGGGCGCGGGCATCTCCACCGCGATCAACAGCCCGACCTTGACTTCGTACATCGGGCGCGGCACGGGGGTGACCGGCGGCTCGATCGCCGCGAACTCGCTGCACAACTTCACCACGGCGGGCGCGGCCGTGGCCGGCAAGGGCGCCACCGCTAGCGCGGAAGCCTACGGCGGCGGCGTCGTGCTCAGCGCCCAAGGCGCGGTGCCGACCGCGACGTCCAGCCCGGTTCTCGATTCGTTCGTCGCACCGGGTGCGGTTCTCACCGGCACCGGCGCCATCGCCGTGACCGCCCGCTCCAGCACGTTCGCCACCTCGGACGCGGATGCGATCAGCATCGGCGCCGGAGCGCTCGGCCTGAGCTTGTCCACTGCCACGGCCGACGGTTCCTCCAAGGCGCGGCTCGAAGGGTCGGTCGCCAGTGGAACCACGCTGAACGTGCAATCGCAAGCCGATCGCACCGCGACGGCCACGGGCGACGCATCCGGCGGCGGATTGGTCAGTGCGAACGCAACCGAGGTGAATGCCAGCGCCTCGCCCGTCCTGCAAGCCACCGCGCTGGGCAACGTCTCGATCACCGGTGCGGCCACGCTCGGTTCGACGTCGAACTCGAACGCCTCCGCCACCGCGACCGGCATCACGGTCGGGTTGGTCGCCGGCGTCGGCACGATGTTCGCCACCTCCGCGGTGAACCCGAACCTCGACACGCACATCGGCCCGAACCTGACCTTCAGCGCCGGCAGCATCGCGCTGGCTTCGACGCACAACTCCACGAGCGGCTCCGTGGCCCAGGCCACGGCGTCCGGCGGCGGCATCCTCAGCGGCCAAGGCGCGATCCCGACCTCGGATGCGAACGCGGCGCTCGACACCTACGTGGATACCGGGGCCAAACTCACCTCCACAGGCGCGATCTCACTCGGCTCCACCGCGACGAACACCGCGTCGGCGACCGCGACATCGCACTCGGGCAGTGTGATCGGCGTCGGCGTCAGCGAGTCGAACGCCAATGCGAACGGCAGCGTCAAGGCCCGGATGAACGGTTCGGTGTTGAGCGGCACCACCTTCGACGTTCAGTCCCAAGCGACGAACAACGCCACGGCGGGTGCCGAAGCCACAGGCCTCGCGCTCGGGGTCGACGTCCAACTTCACTATGCGACCAGCAGTTCCTCGCCTGCGCTCGAGGCCTCGGTCGGCGGATCCGTGGCGGTCAGTGGCGCGGCCACGATCGGTTCCACGACCACTGCGAACGCCACGTCCACGGCCACCGGACAGTCGGTCGGCCTCTTCGCGGGTGCCGGCTCCATGGAAGCCACGGCCACCGACTCGCCCACGCTCGATACGAAGATCGCCGGCGGCGTCAGCTTCACGGCGGGCAGCCTGGCCATGTCGTCCACGCACAACTCGTCCACCGGGGCGACGGCGGAGACAACGTCCGCCGGGGGCGGCATCGTCGGCGTGCAGGGCGGCACACCCACCGCCGACGCCAACGCGAAGCTCGATACGTCCATCGGCGCCGGCACGAACGTGACGACGACCGGCAACATCTCGCTCGGGGCCACGGCGACGAATACGGCCAAAGCCACGGCCTACGCCTTGAGCATCGGCGTCGCGGCCGTCGGGTTCAACACTCCCACGGCCACCGCAAGCGGCTACTCGAAGTCGCAGATGAACGGCAACATCCTCGGCGGTGTCGATCTCGGCGTGACGAGCCAGTCCACGAACACGGCGACCGCGACCGGGGATGCCGCGAGCGGAGGTTTCGTCGGCGTCGGCACCAACACCGTGACGGGGACGGCTTCGCCCGTGCTCGAATCCTCGGTGGCAGGCAACGTCGCCACCACGGGCGCGGCCAAGATTACGTCCACTTCGAACTCCAATGCGACCACCACGGCCAACGGCATCGCAGCCGGATTGGTCGGTGTCGGCGTCATCGAGTCCACCGCCACCGTCTCCCCGAGCCTGACCTCGTCGGTGGCCGCGAACCTGACGTTCAAGGCGGGCAGCTTGGCGATGAGTGCGACGCACAACTCCACGACCGGTGCCGTCGCCTCGGCTTCGTCCTCGGGCGGCGGCCTCGTCAGCGTTCAGGGCGCCACCGCCACCGCCACGGCGAACGCCTCGGTGTCCAGCACGATCGGCGACAGTACGAATGTGATCCTCACCGGCCCGTTGAGCGTGGCGGCCGCCACCACAGGGAACACAGCGAACGCCCGGGGCGACGGCATCTCCATCGGGCTCGCCGGCATCGGCCTCATCGACGCGAGCGCCACGGTCTCGCCGGAAGTCACGGCGTCGGTCGGTTCGAACGGCTCGATCGTGGCGAACGGGGTCACCGTCGAGGCGAAGCACAACTTCGGCGCGGGTCTCGACAAGGGTGCGATCTCGTACACCCACTCGGGCACCGGCGGCGCCGTCGGCGTAAGCGAGGCCGACAGCGATGCCACCGCCTCGGCGAAAGTCAGCGCGACCATCGGCGGGAACACGCCCATCAACAAGGGCGTGACGAACGCGACCGGAGCGATCAACGTCACGTCGTCGTCCACCAACCTGGCGGCGTCCACGGCGGACGGCACCACCATCGGCATCATCGTCGCCTACGGTTCGAGCGAGGCGACCACGACGATCAACGGCACGAGCACGGCGAGCATCGGCGCCAACAGCGTCGTCCCGGCCGCGGCGGACGTGCAAGGCTCGAGCCTCTCCGTGCAGGCCACCTCCACCGACAACGCGCGGTCGATCGGCATCGCGTCCACCGGCGGCATCTTCTCGATCAGCCCGAAGAAGGACAACTCCGCGACGGCCACCGTCACCTCGTCCGCCATCGGGTTCGTCGGCTCCAACCGCTACGTGCACGTGAACGGCACCTTCGAAGTGCGTTCGACCGTGAGCCCCGAAGGCGACACCAACACGCGCGGCGTCAGCGGCGGGCTCATCGGCGTCGGCGGCTCCGTCTCCAACACCACCGTCACGCCCACCAGTAAGGCGTACGTGGACACTGGCTCGATCGTCGAGACGGATGGCTCCGTGACCGTGAAGGCGGAGATCCTCCCGGCCGTGAGCGGCACGATTCCGACCTATCGGATCACCAATGCTTACCCGACCACCACGGTGGTGGACGGCAACACCGTGACCGAGGCGCTCCGCGTCGTGAACCACGGGCTCACGACCGGTGACACGATCGCCTACGAGAACAACGGCGACGCCGGCGGGAACAACACGCCGATCTCGAAGCTCACCGGCCGGCAGTACGTCTCGTACCCCGGCGACGGCGGCCCGCAACTCGAACTCCGCGAATACAACGTCGTCGTCAGCGGGCCGAACACGTTCTCCCTCGGCAACCAGTTCCGGGGAACGGATGTCGATTCGGCCAGCACGGACACCATCACCTTCCCGCTCGCCCACAACTACCAGAACGGCGACCAGGTTCGGTACATCCCCGACCCGAACAACCCCAACAGCACGCTCGACCCGAACACGCTCTACTACGTCCGCGTGCTCACGCCCACGAAGATCAAGCTGACCACCAGCCTGGCGCAGGCGTTGAAGCCGCTTTCCGATCCGCCCGGAGCAACCCGCACGGACACGGACCTCACGACGTTCAACCCGTCGGTCGTGCGACCGGACAACAAGACGCTCAAGATCCCGGGCTCGAACTTCGCGACCGGGCAGCTCGTCACCTACCACTCGATGCTGCCGCAGCAGTTCACTCCGGCCGGCGTGAACGCGAACGTGGTGACGGTGACCGACGACCAGGGCAACAACGTCCAGACGATCGAATTCGACGCGAACGGCAACCCGGTGAACAACCCGGGTGCCAACAACATCGTGATGATCAATCACGGATTCCCGAACGGTGGAATCGTGACCTACCAGGGCCCGGCGAACAGCGTCCAGCCGTTGGTGTCCGGCGCGAATTACAAGGTGTCGGTGATCGATGCCAACCAGATACGACTCCTGAGCACTTACACCGGACAGATGAACTTCTTCCGGGGCACGCTGGGCAACCCGGATCGCGTGGTGCGCACGGACGGCGGAAGCTGGCTCGCCACCGGTTTCGTGGTCGGGCAATTCGTCTCGTTCTCGGGCACGGCCGGCAGCTACCAGATCACCGGGATCTCGGGCAGCCAGTTGACGCTGGGCACAAGCGGCACCCTGCCGAACAAGACGAACACGAACGAGACCGCGGACGCCCTCGTCACCTTGAACCCGACCAAGGCAACGGCGAGCGACTGGAACAAGGTCAACACCCTCCAACTGGCCGGAACGCAGGCCATCGGCGGGCTCTTCCCGAGCAGTTCCTACTACGTGGTGCGGACGTCCTCGACGGCGAACATGACGTTCGCCCGCGCCGCGATCACCGGCAACATGACCTTCGCGCCCGCGCTTTCGTCCAACGTGTCCGTCACCTTCACCCAGAACGCCGGCGGTGCGACCATCACCCGCGGCAGCGGCTCGTGGCTGGACGACGGATTCGCCAACGGGAACACCATCACCATCACGGGCACGAACGGCGGGAACTACACGATCGCGAGCGTGAACGCGACCGTTATCACCCTGACGACGAACGTGGGGACGGGCGGCGCCGCCACGATCACGGTGCGCAACACCTCGAACGGCGGTTCCATCCGCTTGCCGGGCGAGAGTTGGACGCTCTACTCGGCGGGGCAGACGATCGCGGTTTCCTCCAGCGGCACGCACGACGGCACCTACACGATCCAAAGCATCGTCGGCGACCGCATCTTTGTAACGACCGCGCAGTACGTCAACGGTGCCGCGCAGACCAACGCCTCCGCCACCGTACGGAACGTCTCCAACGGCGACACGCTGACGAGCGGCGACTCGATCACGCGGCTCGACGGCGGCAGCTTCATCGCCGACGGATTCGAAGCGGGCGACACGATCTTCGTCGCCGGCGCCGGATCGAACAACACGTCGGGCACCCCCTACACGATCAGTTCCATCACGGCGAGCCAGATCGTGCTCTCCGTCGTGCGGCAAGTCACGCCCGGCACGTGGACGAAGACGATCACCGATGCGGATCTCACGAAGTTCCGGCTCTCGCTCACGCCGGGCGGCGCGCCAATCACACTGAGCACCGCCGGGCTGAACTTGAGTTCGAACACGCACCAACTCGGAACCGAAGGCGTGGACCTGCGTGGCATGCGCGGCGCGGCCGGCACCTTCGGCCTGTTCATCGACATCACCAGTTCCACGGTCGATTCCAGCCACGGGGCGCAAACCATCCTCGCGCCGGGCGGGGTGTCGCTGGCCGTGCTCAGCCCGCCGCCGGGCGACGGCGTGTCCACGGCCACGGCCCGCGGGTCGGGCGGCGGCTTCGTCGGCGTCAGCGGCAACGAAGCGAACATCACCATCACGAACACGGCGGCCGCCTACGTGAACTCCTCGCGGATGACCGCGGGCGGCAACATCAACATCGAGACAAACTCGGTCGCGAACACGGGCGGCAGTTCGCAGAACGGCACCGGCGGGTTCGTCGCCGTTGGCGATTCGGACACCCGCGGCACCATCACGAACTCGAACGCGGCCTCGGTCGGCAGCAACGGCGTGATTCGCGCGGGCGTCGATTTCACGTTGAAGGCGAACACCAGCAACAACCTGGGCACGCTCTCCGCACGCTCCACCGCCGGCGGCTTCGCTGCGGACGTGGACGCGAACGCCTACGGCTACACGAGCTTCACCACCACCGCCACGGTCTACCCGGACACCTGCGTGTACGCCGGCAACAACCTGCTGATGCAGGCGAACTCGGACGCCACCGGCTACACCACCGCCTATGCGGACGGCCGCGGCTTCGGCGGCGGCGGATACGCCAACTCCGGAATCAACAAGGACGTGACCCCCACCATGCTCTCGCGGACGGAAGTGCAGGATCGCTCCGCACTCACCGCCCCGCGCGTCAAGGTGATGGCCACGAACTCGAACTCGAACCTGAACACCCAATCCGAGGGCTACGGGGCCGGCTTCGTCGGCGTCTCGAAGAACTACTCCACGATCAACGCCCCCTTCGCGAACACCATCCGCATCTACTCGGAAGCGGACATCACGGGCGTGAAGGGCGTGGACTTCCTCGCCCAGGCGAACAACGTCACGACTTACGCCTACACATTCGGCCGCGTCACCGGCCTGTTCGGCTACGTGCGGGCCAACTCGGACAACTACACCACGCGGGCCAACACGATCCAAGGCGACGCGAACGCGCTGGTGACGGCCGGTCCGCGGATGCCGGGCGACACCTTCCTCTCGCACCCGGCCAATCCGAGCCCGGACGATTACGGCCTGGGCCTCACGCAACTCGCGTTCTTCGCGGACACGATGAACTCGGGCGGCAGCGTGAACCGCGGCGCGAACGCCAGCAAGCGCGCCCTCGCCGGCGGCGGTTCCGGCGGCACGCTCAAGAACTACCAGAACCACGTCGTCAACTTCAGTTCAGACGTGAAGATCCTCTCGAATCCGGATCTCGATCCGACGCTGATCGTGGACGCGAGCGGCAACATCGTCTCGGCCACGGGCGGGCTCACCGTCCGCACCGCCGCCAACCCCAACCAGAACTCGGGCAACATCGCCGACCCGATCATCGTGGTGAACGACATCGCCAGCACGCAGGGCGGGCAGGTGTACTTCCGCAACCCCGAGACGAAGCCGAACAGCGAATCGAACGACCCGCAGATGATCGGCAGCACCGGCACGTGGGAATTCCTCAACACGCTCGGCGCGGTTCACATCCTCAACTACTCGCCGAAGCACCTGCTGATCAACAACATCGACGTGGTGAAGGGCGGCGCGGGCACGAACTACGACGCGTACCTCCGCAGCCTCCGCAACACGCTCGTCTTCAACCTGGCCCGCTCGTCCGAACCCACGGACATCGAGATCCGCAATCTCGACCCGCTGCAGAGCGGCCGCGACATCATCCTGAACGGCCAGATCAACAACCCGATCGGCACGACGACCATCGAGAACCAGCGCGGCAGCATCTACAGCACGAAGGTGCGCGGCTCCACCACGCCCGATCCGCGCTACGCTTCGATCGTCGGCACCGACACGCGGCAGCAGTTCATCCGCACCAACATCCTCACGATGCTCGCCCCGGTGGGGAACATCGGCGACGGCGGCAAGCGCATCAACGTGAACATGGTCGAGAGCGTGGTGAACAAGATCGACCCGGCGTTGCGGGCGGTCCGCCGCACGCACCTCACCGCGGACGCGGGCGGGAACGTGTATCTCGACGAACTCGGCGAGATGCGGCACCTGGACGCGCCGAACAACTTCATGGTCGTGAACAACGACCTCGTCCGGGCGGCGAACGGCAATGCGGACATCCTCATGCAGGGCGGCGTGCAGCAACTCACGCCCGGCGGCAAGGCCGGCCCCGTCATCATCGAGGCCCCGCAGATCGGCATCCGCGGCGCATTCAACAACGACAAGTTCAACAACTACTTCCACCCGGACGGCAGCGGCACCGGCGTCGGCTCGGACCTCGGCGTCTTCGCCGATCCGAACATCAGCACGCCGATCCCGACGTTCTTCAACTACCGCGGGCTGGATCAATACCAGAACCCGACCGTGCCGGGCCTCGTGGCCGGCGGCGACATCATCCTGAAGGCCGCGAATCCGAACAACACGTCGGCCAACAGCTTGGTGGACATCATCGGCATCACGACGATGACGAACCCGCTCACCTCGCACCTCGACGCGGTGACGGACGGCAACATCGATCTCACATCGTCGAACGGGATGTACCGCGTGGGAACCGTGATCTCGACGGTCGGTGATGTGAAGCTGATCACGCCGGACGCGGCCGGCCCCGGCCAGGCGATCCAAATCCTCACCGGTGGGCAGATCACGTCGCGCGGCGGCGCGGCCCCGCCGAACGCCAACAGCCCGACCATCGCCCCGACGATCGGCGAAACGGACGGCGGGTTCACCGGCGGCAGCCTCGCCGCGGGCACGTACTACCTCTTCTACACGTACACGTACCCGAACGGAATCGAGACTCCGGCGAGCCCGGCATCGAAGCCGTTCACGGTCGCGGCCGGGAACATTCCGCACGCCGCGCTGCCGGCCCTGCCCGCGGGGGCGAACGGCATCAACGTGTACCTCGGCACCACGGCGGTCGCGTCCGCCGCGCGGCGCTACGCCACCGGCGTCACCACACGCATCCTCGCGATGAGCAGCGGCAGCACCACGAGCGCGGCCCCGCCCGCGCTGCACATGCCGACCGCGTTCGCCGTCGTGAATCCGACCGGCGGCAACCTCGCCGGCGTCACCGGGAACCTCCCGGCCGGCACCTATTACCTCTTCTACACGTTCACCTACGCCAGCGGTCAGGAGTCGGCCGTGAGCCCGGCGTCGCCGGCGTTCACCGTGGCGGCGGGGAGCATCCCGCGCGTCACGCTGCCGCTCATGCCCGTCGGTGCGACCGGGTACAACCTGTACCTCGGCACGTCTTCGACCGCGAGCGCGTCGCGCTTGTACCAGGCGGGCGTGACCTCGACGGCGTTCAACCTGCTGAACGTGCAACCGCCGACCAGCATCGCGCCGCCGGGCGGCACGATCGCCTCCGGCGCTCCGACCACCGTGCCGACGACCAATTCGACCGGCGGCGGTGCGAGCGGCGGATCGCTCGCGGCCGGCACCTACTTCGTGACCTACACGCAGATCGTCGGCAGTGTCGAATCGTTCCCGAGCCCGGCCTCCGCGCTCTTCACCGTGGCGGCGGGCAACATTCCGCGCGTGAACCTGCCCGCGATCGGCGGCGGCGTCACCAGCTACAACCTGTATCTCTCCGACGCCGCGGGCCAGAGCGGCACCGCGATCCTGTACGCCTCCGGCATCACGACCACGACCTACGACTTGGCCACGGAACCGCCGTCGGGCGGGCTGCCCCGGTCGCTCCAGAACTTCGCGCCGGGGCCGATCACGGTCGATCCCACCGGCGGCAACGGCCTGAACACGCCGTGCAACACGTGCGGTTGCTACGGCACCGGCACGCTCGCCGCCGGCTCGTACTTCGTGATCTACACCATCGTGTATCCGTCCGGCGTGGAGACGTTCGCGAGCGTCGGCTCGGTCACGTTCTCGGTGAACGGCCGCGACATTCCGAAGGTGACGCTGCCGCCGCTGCCCGCCTGGGCCACCGGCTACAACGTGTACCTCTCGAACTCGCAAGGCATGCCCGGCACCGCGACGCGGTACTTCTCGAATGTGACGACGCCGACCTTCTACCTGCTGAACGGCATGGTGGGCACGGGCCTCGGCACGCCGATCTACAACTACGCCCCGCTGCCGCCGACGGTGAACGCGACGGGCGGGAACGCGTGGGGCGGTGAACTGCTGCCCGGCACGTACTTCGCGCAGTACTCGTTCGTGTACCCCGGCGGTGTGGAATCGTCCGTCAGCCCGGCTTCGCTGCCGTTCGTCGTGGAAGCGGGGAACATCCCGCAAATCAGCCTGCCGCCGCTGCCCGCGGGCGCGACCGGCATCAACGTGTACCTCTCCGATCCGCGGGCGAACACGGGATCGGCAACGCGTTACGCCACGAACGTGAGCGGGCCGACGTTCAACTTCGCGACGGACCACTTGGCCGGGCTCACGACCCCGCCGACGATCCAGCAGCCGAACATCCTGCCGCTGGCGAACCCGACCGGCGGCGGCACGAGCGGCGGCCTGCTCGCCGCAGGCACCTACTTCGTGAAGTACAGCTTCGTGAACACGGAGGGAGTGGAGAGCTTCGCGAGCCCGGCGTCCGCCACGTTCGCCGTGACGGCGGGCAACATCCCGCGCATCACACTGCCGCCGCTGCCGGTCGGCATGACGGGCTACAACCTGTACTTGTCCGATCCGACGGCCCGCGCCAGTTCCGCGTTCCGCTACCTGTCCAACTTCACCGCATCGACGGTGAACTTGGCCGCGGCCGCGCCGATCGTGGACATCCGGCCCACGACGCCGAACGTACCCGCGACGCAGCCGATGGTGCAAGCCTTCGGCGGCGGCGTCACCGGCGGCCTGCTCCAGCCCGGCACCTACTTCGTCCGTTACACCTTCGTGGACGACTACGGCTTCGAGTCGTTCCCGAGCGGTTACTCGGCCCACTTCACGGTCGTGGCCGGCTACATCCCGCAGGTGCAACTGCCGCCGCTGCCCACGGGAGTGAAGGGCATCAACCTGTACGTGTCGAACGCGACGGCGGATGAAGGCACCGAGACGCTGTACGCGTCGCTCATCACGCCGACGCTGTACTTCATGCGGAACGCGATCCCGAGTACCGCGGCGATCCCGAGCCGCGCGGCGGCGACCGCGACGCCGACCGTCGCCGCGACCGGCGGCGGAACCACCGGCGGCACGCTTCCCGCGGGCACCTACTTCGTGCAGTACACGTTCGCCACTCCGACCGGAGAGTCGTTCCCCAGCCCGCAGTCCGCGAACTTCACGGTCGCGGCCGGGAACATCCCGCAGATCGCGCTGCCGGCCTTGCCGCAGTGGGCGTCCGGCATCAACGTGTACCTCTCGAACAACACCGCGACCCCGGGTTCGGCGAAGTCGTACGCCTTCGGCGTGAAGGCGACGTTCCTCAACCTGGCGACGCCCGCGCCGACCGGAGGCATTGCCGTGCCGTCCACGGTGGTGCCCACGGCCACTCCGACGGTGAACCCGATCGGCGGCGGCCAGTTCGGCGGCCGGCTTGCGGCCGGCACTTACACGGCGTACTACTCGATCAGTTACGCGAACGGGTATGAAACGCCGGCCAGTCCGATCTCGAACACGTTCAGCATCGTGCTCGGGAACGTGCCGCGGATCACCCTGCCCACGCTGCCCACGGGCACGACCGGTTACAACATCTATCTCGCCGATCCTGCCGCGGCGCCGGGCACGGCCATCCGCTACGCC
This sequence comes from Gemmataceae bacterium, assembly GCA_046350135.1. Lineage (GTDB taxonomy): Bacteria > Planctomycetota > Planctomycetia > Gemmatales > Gemmataceae > Urbifossiella. Next base: position 59,019 of record JAXMBB010000003.1, on the reverse strand, counting down.
ACGGGCGTGACCACCACCACGTTCAACTTTGCGAACAACGCCCCGGTGGTGCGGCCGACGGACAATACGGTCACGGTGCAGCCCACCGTGAACCCGACGGGCGGCGGCACGACGGGCGGACGGCTTGCCGCAGGCACGTACTACGCCTTCTACACGTTCAACTACACGGCGTCGGGCAGCTTGTACGAAGGCTCGCCGAGCCCGCTCTCGCCGCCGTTCACGATCACGGCGGGCCAGATTCCGCTCTTCCAGATGCCGCTGCTGCCGGTCGGCGTGCTGCCGACGGGTGCGGTGAGCTACAACGTGTACGTCACGGATTCGGCCGCGAACATCGGCTCGGCCACGCGGTATTACACGCAGATGACGACGCCGTCGGTCTCGCTCTCCGCAGCCGCCCCGGCCACGGGCGTGCGCCCGCCGGTGACGAACGCGAACAGCACCGGTCCGGTCGTCACTCCGGCCCGCGGCGGTTCGAGCGGCGGAGCATTGCCCGCCGGCAATTACTTCGTGCAGTACACCTTCGCCTACGCGGACGAGGTGGAGTCGATGCCGAGTCCGGCGTCGAACACGTTCTCGCAAGCGACCGGCGCGGTGCCGCAGGTGGCGCTGCCGCCGTTGCCCGCGGGCGCGATCGGTTACAACATTTACCTGTCGAACAGTTCGGCCGGCGCGGGCTCGGCCACGCGATATGCCACGCTGGTGAAGACGCCGTTCTTCAACCTCACGGCGGCCGGCCCTCAGATCGGCGTGAACCATCCGGAATCGTTCGCCGCGTTGATCGCGCCCGCGGTCGTGGGCACCGGCGGCGGAACCACGGGCGGCACGCTCGCTCAGGGCACGTACTTCGTGCGGTACGCGTTCAGCTATCCCACGGGTGCGGAGTCGCTGCCGAGCCCGGTGAGCAACACGTTCACGGTGAACGCGGGCCACATCCCGCAAGTCACGCTGCCGCCGTTGCCGGAAGGTGCGAACGGTTACGTGATCTACCTCTCGAACAGCACCGCGACCGCGGGTTCCGAGACTCGCTATGCGGCCCGTGTCACGGAACCGCTGTTCAACCTGACGGCACCGGCTCAGTTCGGCGCGTTCAACACGCCGATCGACAACTTGGCGAACACGGCCCCGGTGGTGGACCCCGTTGGCGGCGGGGCGGCCGGCGGTTCGCTCCTGCCCGGCACCTACTTCGCGTATTACACCTTCGCCTTGCAGGGCGGCGGTGAGACGTACGCGAGCCCGAACTCGGCGCCGTTCGTCGTTGCGGCCGGCAACATCCCGCGCATGACGATGCCCGCCTTGCCGGCGGGTGCGACCAGTTACCGCATTTATCTCTCGGATGTGAACGCGAACGCGGGATCGGCCCGGCTCTACGCCAGCGGTGTCACCAGTTCGCCGTTCGACTTCGGCGCGAACGCATTGGCCGGCCGCACGTTCGTGCCCGGAACCAACGCGTGGACGCCGACTCCGACCGTGTCCGTCGGCGGCAGCGGCGGCGCGATGTTCCCCGGCAGCTACTACGTCTACTACACGTTCGTGAACTCCGCGGGGCTCGAATCGTACCCGAGCGCCAACTCCGCGACCTTCACCGTGGGCGCGGGCCAACGGCCGACCGTGACGCTGCCCGCCCGGCCCGCATGGGCTTCGAGCATCAATCTCTACGTGTCCAACCCGCTGGCCGCGGCGGGTTCCGCCATGCGGTATGCGTCCGGCATCACCACGACCTCGTACCAGATGTCCGCCGCCACGCCGCTGTTCGACCAGAGCCCGGTGGCGCTCGTGAACGCGACCGGCGGCAACAATGCGGGCCAAGCGGGCCGCCTCGCCCCCGGCACGTACTTCGTCTTCTTCACGTTCAACAACGCCGTCGGCTCCGAAGTGTACGCGAGCGCGAGTTCGGCGAACTTCACCGTGGCCGCGGGCGATGTGCCGCGCGTCACGCTGCCGACGCTGCCCCCGTGGGCGTCCAGTTACAACATCTACCTCTCGAACTCGTCCGCCGGTCTCGGCTCGGCGTTCCCGTACGCTTCGGGCGTCACCACGCCGTACTTCGATCTCGTATCCGCGCAGCACGCCAACGGCGTCACCACGCTGCTCGTGGGCGACGACTTCACGCTCCCCGCGGATGCGCTGATGATGGCCCGCCGCGAAGTCGTCGTCCGCGGCGACTTCGCCGACCGTGTGCCCGGCCACACCGGTTCCAACGATCCGGACATGGGCACCGGCGTGACGATGAACATCTTCTCCGGCATCGTCGCTCCGCACGTTCTCCTGCAAGGTGAAGGCGACAACGACACGTTCAACGTCCGCGTCACCACGCCGTACTCGGAAGTCGTGTTCGACACCGGCTTCGGCGCGAACACGCTGAACTTCAGCAGCACGACCACGACCATCGGCGGCATCGCGGACAACCTCCAGGGCCACCAGCTGATCCTCGGCAGCGGCAACGACACGCTGAACATCGACGACACGGCGAGCCCCGAGCCGAAGACCGGCTTCTACACCGCGATCGCCACACCCACGCTGCTGAACCGGCCGAGCGGCACGATCACCGGGTTGAACATGGGGCCGGGCTTCACCCACCACGGCCTGCACGATTTGAACGTGTACAACGGCGCCGGCGGTGTGCCGCTGCCCGGCAGCGCGATCGGCAACACCAGCGTGATCAACGTGCCCGCCGGCTTGAACCTGCCGCAGGTCACCACGATCTTCGCCGGCACCTCGAAGCAGGACACCGTGACCGCGAACTGGGCTACGGACCACAACACGATCCTGAACCTGTACCAGTTCGAGACCGGCACCGCGACCGTGGGGAACGACGTGACCGGTGTCGTGAACTTCGGCGACGGCACGCTGCAGAGCGTGACCATCGGCAACTCGATGACGCCCGGCAGCATCTTCAACGCGTCGAACATCGACGTGATGACGATCGGGCCGAACGCCCTGACCACAGGCAAGAACCTGGCCGGCCAGTTGAACGTGGCCGGGAAGTTGGGATTGCTCCGCGTCGCGGGCGGCACGCCGGGAACCATCGTCGGCGGGAGCATCGGCACGATCGCCGTGTACGGCGGATACGGACCGGTGATCGCCCAGATCCGCGAGAACCGCGTGCAGCGTCGCATCGACGCCGACCGCCCGAACGATCCGTACCCGCTGCCGGACGAGACTGACCTCGCCGGATCGTCGTATGTGAACTTCCAGTACTTCTACGAGGGCAACGGCACCGGCCTGTACATGCCGCAACTTACGGCCCGCATCACGAACCCCGTGAGCAGCCTGCCGGACCAGTACGACTTCAACATGATGACGTACTCGAACACGTCGAAGTTCAACCTCGCACGGCTCGATGCGAACGGCGTGTCCGGGGCGCGGAACGTGATGGTCGAAGGCAACCTGCTGACCAGCGTGAGCGGCGCAGCCCAGGCGTTCATCGGCGGGACGAACAACCCCGGCGGCGTGCGCCTGCCGCTGGACCGCCTTGCGTCCGTCGCCATCCGCGACTTCGCCCCGCGGAACTCCATCGACGTGCTGACGATCCAGGCCATCGCGTTCGGCTCGACGCTCCGCTACAACCAGTTCAATCCCGTGACCGGCTCGCTGCTCATCGCGGACGACGGGCGCAATCTCCTCACCGTCACATCCCAGATCGTGCTGGGCGGTTCGGTGAACGGGACCGGCCGCGAAACCTACCGCGTGCCGTTCACGGACCTGCCGACGCAGAATGTCGCGTTCTTCCTCAACACCGGCCGGTACAACGGGCAGTTCGACGACGCGAACATCCTGTTCCAGAACCAGGCGAACTTCGGCGAACGCACGAACGTGCCGCGCGGCACCGTGAGCGCGAAGATCGACGTCGAACTCGGCACCTACATCTACCTGCCCACGCAGGTGACCCCGATCATCCGGCGGCTGGATCTTCGCGGCGACGGCGCCTCGTATATCAGCCGGCTGTGGGTGGCGGACGCGGTGACCAGCACCGGCCTGCTCGGCGACACCGCCATGAACCAGGTGCTCGGCATCACGAACCTCGCGGCACCGGGCGTGTTCGGCAACATGACCACTTACGGCCCGATCGGCGGCACCGTGCAGACCACCGGCCTCCGCTATGATCCGGTCACCGGCCGCAGCTCCACCGCCCTCGCGGACTTCGGCCGTTCGTACGTGTACACCGACAGCTCAGGTGTCCGCCGTGTGACGCAGACCCTGCTGCAGACGGAGTCGAACGGGCAGCCGCCGGTGGCGTACGGCGCCGGCATCATGGGCAACCTCGTCGTCCGCGGCAATATGACGAGCCAAGCGGTCGTGTACAGCGGCATCAGCGGCACCGTCGCGGTCGAAGGCGACCTCGGCGCGTTCTCCACGCTGCTGAGCACCGCGAGCCCGACCCGCGTCGGCGGCATCAGCACCGGCTTCAGTTCCATCACCGGCTCGGTGGTGGTGCTCGGCCGCGCCATCGGGGACCTCTCGCTCTTCGGCGGGCTCACCGGCGGCGGCACCGTCGCCGTGCAAAGCGGCATCTACGGCAACGTGCAGGTGAACGGCTTCCAGGCCGGCACGTCGCTGATCTCCGGCGGCATCATCGGCGATCCGTCGCTCGGCACCGGCGTCACCTTCACCACGAACCTCGGCATCGTGGCCGCCAAGAACGCCATCGTAAACGTGAACAACGCCAATCCGTTGCCGGGCTACTGGTCGAGCAACGCCGCGCTCGCGCCGGACGGCATCGACGCCGGCGTGATCGACGCGATCTTCTCGGACCCGAACGCCAAGCGGCTCGCAGGCTTCGATTACGTCGTGTTCGGCGATCTTGGCGGCCTCGCATTCACGCTCGCCGACTTGGCCGCCCTGCACGTGTCCGGCAACCGGTTGGCCCTGTGATGAGTGGCACGCTGAACCGTGAGCGTCTGTTCCCCGCCCTCCGCACCGGATTGTTGCATCCGGAGTGGGAGCCGGTGTGCCCCGCCATCGGGCACGGCTTGGTCGTTCAGTTGTACGATGGGGACTCCGCTGTGGGCCCGGAGCAACTCCATGCGGCGAATCTCGCCGCGGAAGACGCTCATCGCATCGCGATCGAGAATCTCGCCCGCTTCGCGGACGAGTCGCCCGACCTCACCATCCAAGTGCTGGGCAACCCCGGCGACGCAGTTCACCTCCTGCTCTACTCCGATCATCCGCATGCATCGGCGTGCCTGCTGCTACCCGACCTCCACGAGCATGCCGCGGAGGAACTGAGGGAAACCGACCTCCTCGCCTGCGTCCCGCAACGAGAATCGCTCGTGGTGTTCCCGAAGCGGGACCGGGCTTACCGCGAATCGATCGTCCGGAAACTCCGCGAGATCGAAGCGGATGCGACCCATCCGCTCACGTTCGAGTTGTTCGCACTTTCCGTGAACGGTGTGTCACCCTTCTCAGAATGATCGCCGCTTTTCGGGAGGGCTCGGCTCCTGCCGAGCCGTCTACCGAACGGGGGTGTGCAGGAGGCTTGGCAGGAGCCTCGCCCTCCCGTCATTCCGCTGAAACGCCGCTCGCCGCGCGACGTCGTTGAAGTGTCCCGCGGGCCGCGGCGAACGCCTTCCCACGTCATCCTTTCCGGAATCGCTCCGCCGGCCCGCACATCGGAGCACTGCCATGTCGTCCCCCGCCGGCGATGCCGCCCCCCGTACGATCCTGCAATGGGTCTCCACCAGCAACCCGCTTTATGTCGTCAGCGCAGGGCTGTTCCTGTTCGGCCTCCGCATCTCGTTCGACGACCCGGACAACGACGCGGACAACTGGGCGCTCGCGAGCGGCTTGGCGTTCTACACGCTGCTCCTCGCCGCCGCCGCGGTGCTGCTTGTCCGCTTCGCCGGCATCTGGAACGACGTGCGGACCGTGCTGCTCCTTGTCGTGCTCATGTTCCTGGCCACGTCCGTCACCTTCGACGAACTCCTCATGATGAGCCTGACCCGCGGGCTCGCGTTGAACCTGTGCGGCCTCGGATTCGCGATCGCGATCTCGGAAGGAATCCTCCGAGCGATCCGGCTGAAGCTACCGCTCGGATTCAAGCTGCCGTACATGCTGATGCTCTCGTTGTTCTTCCTTTATCCCGCATGGCTCGCGTCGTTGGCCCGCGACCCGCGAAGCGAAGCGATTCAGTGGAGTTTGTTCGCGTTCCCCTCCGTGGCGGGGGTGGTGTTTCTCACGCTGCTCCCGGCGATTCGCCGCGGGCCGGAGTACGTGAGCGGCAACGGCAGTCCGTGGCCGTGGCCGTTTTATCCGTGGTCCCTCTTCGTGTTTCTGGCAATCGCCGTCGTCGGGCGGTCGTTCCTCATCTGCAAGTCGTTCCATCTCCTGGACGGCCAGCGCATCACGGACACGATCTTCGCGCCGTTCTTTCTCGTGCCGTTCGGGTTCGCGCTGGCCGCGCTCGTGCTGGAACTCGGACTCATGGCGAAGCACCGCGGCACGCAGTGGATCGCGCTCGGGCTTCCGGCCGCCTTCGTGCTGCTGGCCGGCCTCGTGAATCGCGACGGCCCGGCGGAAGAATTCCTGTCGCTGTTCATGAGGCGTGCGCACGCGTCGCCGATGTTCCTCACATTGGCCGGCGGTTGCGGCTTCATGTCGTATGCATGGCTGCGTGGCGTTCCGCTGGCGACCGAGGCTCTCTCCGCAGGATTGGCGGCATTCGCCTGTGTGACGCCGGACACGATGTCGGTTGCGGATGCGGGCGTGGTTCGCCCCGAGTGGCTGGTCGCGCCAGTGGCGCTTCAAGGCGTACTCGGATTGATCCGCCGCGATGCCTGGCGGTTGATCGCCATCGGCGGAGTCGCAGCGGCGTGGCTCACGGGTGCGCTCTGGCGGCTGTATCTGATTCTGCGGGCCGAAGTGGCCGGTCTCGATTACCTCCTCGCAAGCCTGCTCCTGCTCCCGGCGGCGATGTTCCTCAGTTTGGCGAAGTCCGGCGCGGTCGGTCGCTGGCTCGAACGCCAACGCTGAACCGGCGTGGCGGCGCGGTTTGTCGTTCGCGCCGCCGCCGATTCGGGATAACATGGAACGAGACCGAGCAACATGGAGGAAGACGCGATGACCGAGCCGGTTCCCGCCGCACCCGTTCCGGGCCGACCGAAGAAGTCCCGCTTGCCGATGATCGTCAGCCTGGTCGCCGGATGCGGGCTCGCCTTCCTCATGGTGATGCTGCTCGGCGGGCCCAACTCCGCCGCCGAGGATCAGCAGAAGGACGGCAAGGAGAAGGACAAGACCGAGAAGCCGGATGATCCGAAGCCGCCGGAACGCAAGAAAGTCGCCGCACCGGATTTGGACGGCGGCGTCGCGTGGCTCAACACCGGCGGCCCCGTTTCCATGAAGGACCTGAAGGGCAAAGTGGTGCTGCTCGACTTCTGGACGCTCTGCTGCATCAACTGCATCCACTGCATCCCGGATCTGCACAAACTCGAGAAGAAGTACCCGAACGAACTCGTCGTGATCGGCGTGCACTCGCCGAAATTCGACAATGAAAAGGACACGAAGAGCATCCGCAAGGCGATCCAGCGGTACGAAGTGACGCACCCGGTGGTGAATGACGCCGACCGCAAGATCTGGGACCGCTACGAGGTGGACTCGTGGCCCACGATGGTGCTCATCGACACCGAAGGCCACATTCTCGGGTACGCATCCGGCGAAGGCAACTTCGACGTGCTCGACTTGCACATCGGCAAGGCGATCGAGGCGGGGAAGAAGAACAAGACGCTGAATGAGAAGCCAATCCGCTTCGACACCTCGAAGTTCCGCGACGCGGACACCGCCCTGTTCTTCCCCGGCAAAGTTCTGGCGGACGGCCCCGGCAAGCGGCTGTTCATTGCGGACAGCACGCATCACCGCGTCGTCGTCACCGATCTGGACGGCAACAAGTTGGACGTGATCGGTACCGGCCAGCCCGGCTACGTGAACGGTGCCTTTGAGAAGACGCAGTTCGACGACCCGCAAGGAATGGCGCTGAAAGGCGACATCCTTTATGTGGCGGATCGCAAGAATCACGCGATCCGAGCCGTCAACTTGAAGGAGAAGCAAGTCACCACCGTGGCGGGGACCGGGCAGCAGGCCGAGCCGGGCGACCGCCGCATCGGCGTGCCGGTGCCGGCCACCAGCATCGGACTCAACTCGCCGTGGGATTTGCTGCTGGTCGGCGACGTGATCTACATGGCGCTCGCCGGGCACCACCAGATCTGGACGTTCGACCCCGCGAAGAAGGAGATCGCGAACTTCGCCGGCAGCGGCCGCGAGAACATCGTGGACGGCCCGCACCGCTTCGCGAACTTCGCCCAACCGAGCGGGCTGGCGACCGACGGCAAGAATCTCTATGTGGCGGACAGCGAAGTGAGCGCGATCCGCAAGGTGCCGTTCGACCAGAAGGAAGCGGTGGATTCGCTGATCGGTCGCGGGCTCTTCACCTTCGGCGACCGCGACGGCCCCGGCCGCGTCGAAGATCCGATCGCCCGCGAGTCGAAGGAAGCCCGCCTTCAGCACGCGCTCGGTGTGATCCACATCGACGGCAAGCTGTACATCGCGGACACTTACAACAGCAAGTTGAAGGTGTACGATCTGAAGGCCGGCACGCTGAGCACGTTCTTGGGCGGCGAGCCGAACGGCTGGTTCAGCACCCCGACGTTCAACGAACCGGCCGGTCTCAGCCACGCCAACGGCAAACTGTACGTGGCGGACACCAACGCCCACCGCATCCGCGTGGTGGACCTGGCCACGAAGAAGGTGAGCACGTTGAACCTGAAGGGCGTGGAGCCGCCGGCCCCGCCGAAGAAATAAAGGAGTTCGCGATGATGCGTTTCGCTGCGGCCGGTTCTTTCCTCCTGGTGCTGACGCTGCTTCCGCAACAGGAAGCAGCCGGTCTCCAGAAGAAGGGCTGGTATGAGAAGGCCGTCAAGAAATTCGAGGCGAAGTTCGAGCCGGCCGAGGCCAAGCCCGGCCAAACCGTGACGCTCAAGATCACCGTCGATCTCAACGACGGGTACCACACCTACCCCACCGTGCAGCCCGATCCGGCGGCGGACAACTTCGTCAACGTCATCAAGTACCCCGAGCCGGGGAACTTGGTGTTCGTGGGGAAGACGGCGGACCCGAAAGACTACGACGTGAAGTCGGACGACGTGCTGAAGATCAAGGAACTGCGGGTGATCCCCGGTACGGCGGTGTTCTCACGCAAGGTCGTGGTTTCGCCAAAAGCCTCGCCCGGCATGCTGGAGGTGAAGGTGCCCGAGTTCCGCCTGATGGTGTGCGACAAGAACAACTGCTTCCCCGGCAAGAAACTCGAACCGGTCGCCGCGCTGAAGGTGCTGGACGGCCCCGCGGTGCCGGTGGAGAAGGACTTCGCGGACGAGGTGAAGAAGGCGCTGGAGAAGTGACTGATGCCGCTGCGTGATCATTTCAGCCCGAAGTGGAAAGGCCCGGCCTCGTGGGACATGTTCCACGGGGGCTGGCCGATGATGCTTGTGCTGGATCTCAAGAAGATCCTTCCTCCGGGTTACATGGCTGGCCCGCTTGTCCACCTCGGCAAACTCGCCGAGGTGGACATCGGCGCATTCGAGAAGGATGATTTCGATCCTGGTGCCGAAGGATCGCGGGAGGGAGGCGTCGCGGTGGCCGCGTGGCCGACAAAGCCGACGACCAGCTTTCATGCGGCCGAGAAGGACTACGACGAATACGAAGTGCGGATCCACAACAGCCGTACTGGAGCCCTGGTCGCCGCGATCGAGATTGTCAGCCCCTCGAACAAGGATCGTCCGGACCATCGCCGCGCGTTCGTTTCCAAGTGCGAGGCGTTGCTTCGGAGCGGAGTCTGCGTGTCGATCATCGATCTGGTCACGCATCGCACCCGGAACCTCTATCGGGAGTTGCTGGAGGAACTCGGGCACGAAGTGAACCGAACCTTGCCGCCGCTCTACGCCGCCACGTGCCGGATGCTCGGGCTGCGGGTGGAGGCATGGGAGCACCCGTTGACAATCGGGCAACGGCTGCCCGCGCTCCCCATCTGGCTGGCGGAAGACTTGCCGATCCGTTTGGATCTCGAGCCGAGCTACGAGTCCACCTGCGACGTGTTCGACATCCCGTCGTTGTAAGCATCCCGCCCCCTGACGCTATAACTTCCAGACCGGCCGCGGGCGACTCCGCGGCCTCAGCCCCATGTTCCGCGGCGTTCGCCATGATGCGATTCGTTCTCCCGTTCGCGTTTCTCTTCCTCACCGGGCTCACGGGCAACGCCCAGTTCGACGGACCGAAGAAGCCGACGAACCGGCCCAAATTCTCCGACCTCGGCACCGTCACCGTCGAAGTGTCGCCCAAGGAGGCGAAGCCGGGCCAAACCGTGCAAGTGAGGTTGACCGTCGAACCGAAGCCGCTCGCGTGGACGTACCCGACCAGCCCGAAGGACAAGGAACAACCCGGCTCCAACCGCATCAACTGGGAACCGAAGGCGAACGACTTGGTGTTCGTCGGCACGGTGGTCGATCCCGAAGGCGTGAAGACGAAGAAGCGGTCGGACGAGCCGGACAAGCTGGCCGAGTACTACCCGCACAAGGTGACGTGGGTGCTGAATGCCGTGGTGTCGCCGAAGGCGACGCCGGGGGCGAAGTCCGTGCCGCTGGCGGGCAGCAGCATCCAAGTGTGCGGCACGGTCGGCGAGCGCGAGTTGTGCCTGAACACCTCGCAGAAGGAAATGCCGCAGGCGGAATTCACCGTGCTCGAAGGTGCGCCGGTGCCGGTGGAATCGCAATTCGCCGATACGCTTAAGAAGTTGTTTCCGGAAACCGCGCCCGCGCCGCCCGAAAAGATCGAACGCGGCCCTGTCGCTCCGACTCCTCCGGAAGTGAAGCCCGCCGCGACGGCATCGAACAAACAGAAGAAGGCAATCGCGCCCGAAGAGTATCAGCAGCAGATGGACGCAATCGCGGCGCAGATTGAAGTGACCGAAGGCGGCGCGGGCGGCATCCAGAAAACCGGCCTGCTCGCGTTCCTGATCACGGCCGCGACGTGGGGCCTCGTCTCGCTCGTCACGCCGTGCGTGTTCCCGATGATCCCGATCACGGTGAGCATCTTCCTGAAGCAGGGCCACCAGTCCCGCGTGCAGACCATCAAGCTCGCGACGATCTACTGCCTCACGATCATCCTCGTGCTCGGCGTGTCCGCGATCGCACTCTTGAAGGTGTTCGTCGATCTCAGTGTGAACCCGTGGATGAACGTGTTCCTCGGCGGGCTGTTCGTGTTCTTCGCGCTGTCGCTGTTCGGCATGTACGACATCGCGCTGCCGCAATCGCTGTTGAAGTTCACGCAAACGAAGCAGGGCGCGGGCGGCGTGGTCGGCACCATCTTCGGCGCGCTGGCGTTCACCATCGTCAGCTTCACGTGCGTGGCTCCGTTCCTCGGCGGGTTCGCGGGCATGGCCGCGTCCGGCAACTTCACCACGTTCGAACTCGTGCTCGGCGGCTTGGCCTTCGCCACGGCCTTCGCGTTCCCGTTCTTCCTGCTCGCGCTTTTTCCCGGTCTGTTGAAGGCGTTGCCGCGATCCGGCGGGTGGCTGGACAGCGTGAAGGTCGTGATGGGGTTCCTGGAATTCGCCGCGGCACTGAAGTTCTTCCGAACCGCCGAGATCGGATGGACCTCGGCGCCGAGTTACTTCACGTACGATCTCGTGCTCGGCGGCTGGATTGCGATGCTGATCGCGACCGGGCTCTACCTGTTCAACGTGTTCCGGCTGCCTCACGACGAGGAACGCCCGAACATCGGCGTGCCGCGACTCGTCTTCGCACTGACGTTTCTTGCCCTCGGCGTCCACCTCGCCCCGGCTCTTTTGAAAGGGGCCGAAGGCAAGAAACAGCGGCCGGACGGCGTGGTGTTCTCGTGGGTGGATGCGTTCCTGCTTCCGGACGCGACCCTGGACTTCGGCGTGGACCTGAAAACGGCGATGGATGCCAAGAAACCCGTGTTCATCGACTTCACCGGCGAGCAATGCACGAACTGCCGGTACAACGAGCACTCGGTTTTCCCGAAGCCGCAAGTGTGGCAACTCATGGAAAAGTACGAGCGAGTGCAACTCGACGCGCAGTTCGAAGTGCCGCCGCGGGCCTACATCGACCCGCCAAGCAAGGCCGATCGCTTCGCGGAGTCGCAGATCAACCGCGACTTCAAGGACAAGCTGTTCGGCAGCGACCAGCTTCCGCTGTATGTGATTCTCGTGCCGCAGCCGGGCGGGAAGTGGAAGGCCAGCGTATACGACGAAGGCAAGATCAACAACGTGGACGCGTTCAAGAAGTTCCTGGAAGCCGGGCTGCGGCCGAAGAACTGACGCGTCGGCGGGAGCGCCCGCCGATGCGATCCGGATGTCACTTCCGCTTCTTCTTGTCCTTGCGGAAGGGCTGCGGGCGGTTCGGATCGTTCCGCACCTGCCGGGATGATTGCTCCTCCGCCTTCTTCTGCAATTCCTCGATCTTCTCCTGCAACCGTTGGCGGAACTTGCCCATGAAGCCCTTCGGCTTCGCGGGCTCGCCGTTCGGGGTGCCGCCCTTCGGGTGCAAGTCCGCACCCGTCCCGGTGTCGTCCGCCGGCTTGTCGCCGGGCTTCGGAATGAACTGCCGCTCGATCAGGCCCCACGACGTGCTGATGATGAAGTACAGCGCGAGCCCCGCCGCCACCTTGTAGAACATGAACGCCACCACGATCATCATGATCTTCATCATCCGCTGCTGAGCGGCCTGCTGCTCGTCCGTCGGCGGCGGCATCATCTTGTGCTGCTGGTACAGCATCAGGCTCACCGCGATCAGCGGCAGGATGTTCAAGTACGGCCCGAGGTAGAGGAACGAGAATGTGCCCCAGCGGTTCTCGGGGTCGCTGATCAGCGGCACGTTCTCCGTCCACCACACGGTCATGTCCGGTGCGGAGAGGTTGTTCACCCACGCGAACGGTTCGAGCCGGAAGAAGATGCTTTCCTGGAGGCAGTAGTACAGCCCCATCATGATGGGCATCTGGGCGAAGAGCAGCAGGCAGCCGCCCATCGCCGCGAACGGGTTCATCCCGTGCTGCATCATGAGCCGCGTCTTCTCGCGGTTGTACGTCTGGAAATCGTCCTTGTACTTCTCGTGCAGCTTGTCCAGTTCGGGCTTCAGTTTCTTCTGGACCTCCATCATCCGCATGTTCATCTGCGTCTGCTTGCGGCTGGGAATGAAGAGCAGGAGCCGCACCATGATGGTGAGCACGATGATGCTCACGCCCCAACTGCCGATCACGGAGTGGATCGCCCACAGCAGCCAGTGCATCAGATTCGTGCAGTTGATCACGATCCACGACCAACCGATCCGACGGGCGAACTTGCCCAGCAGCGTGGGGGAGTGGTAGTCGGTGAGCGTGTCCAGCTTGAAGTTGTCGACGTAGAGATTCACGAGATCGTCGCGAACCCGGCCTTCGCCGGGAAGCCGTCCCAAGAGTTCGACCTTGCTCGGCCCGTTGTAGATCGCGTAGTTGTGGGCCAGCGTCTCGCCCGGCCCCAAGTCGATCGGATCGGTCACGGCGCGAAAGGTGATGTCGTCCAATTCGGGCAGTTTGCGGTCGAGCAGCGGTCGGAACCTCGCCACCTTCGCACCCAGGACGGGGTCGTTCGGATTGTTGCGGAAGTCCTCTTCGAGCTTCTTCATCTCGTCCGGAGTCGGAGCGAAGCCCAGTTCGCTGGTGGAGCGGACCCACGCCCACTTGGTGTTTCCGGTGTCGTCGTGGATGGCGAGCGCGGATGCGAAGTATTGGGTGGCGATGGCCGCGTACTTGAAGGTGTTGTCCGCCGCGAGGAGTTTCTCGCCGCCGCGTTGCATGCCGATGGACGTGGCGTCGTCGTATTGCCGCTGGATGCCGCCCTTCTTCAATTCGTAGCCGATGAGCGAGACGCGGGTGAGCGCGGTGTACCATTCGCCTTCGACCGGCAGGTGCCGCGGGCCGGCGATCTGGAAGCGCGTGCCGCCGTCGCCCTTCTTGCCGCCGGGAAGCCGCTCGAACTCCAGTTTCATGCCGAGGTGATAGTCCCCTTTGCCGAGCGTGTACGTCCGCGTCAGTTTCAGGAAGTGCGGATCGCCCAGCGTGGTTTCGAAGACGACGGTGTGCTTGTCGCCGGCGAGTTCTCGCTTCACCACCTTCCAGTTCACGGTACCGAGGTGCGGGTCCGGATAGTTGTCCTTCTCGGTCGGATAGTGGAACACCGCGTAGGACGGCTCGACGATGCGCTGATCGTCCGGTGTGCGGGGGTCGGAGGGGTCGAGCGCAAAGCCGGGTTGCAACCGGGGCGTCGGCGGGTTGTCCGCGATCTTCACCCCGTGGGTTTGGCGGATGCCGGGAATGAGGTAGAGCGGCGTGTCCGGGACCGGGCGGCCGAGCCGGTCCGAATCCTTGAATCGCGGCAGCATCACCTGCTGCACGCCGGCGCCTTGTGTGCTGAGCAGGGACTGGATGAAGAACCCGTCGCCGCCCAACTGGATGAGTTCCGGCGGGTCGAACTTCACCGGTGCCGGCGGGGGCTTGGGCTCGGCCTTCTTTTCCGGCTCCTTCTTCTTTTCCTCGGGCTTCTTGTCGTCCTTCTTCGAGTCCTTCTTGTCGCCGGTCTTGGCGTCCTTCTTCTCGTCGTCCTTTTGGGCGACCTCGTTCTTGGGGAACCAGTTGTTGTTCTCGGCGTAGAACCAGAGCGCGACGGCTCCGCTGGCCAGGAACAGGAAAAGGATGACGTTGAAGGCGTTTTGGCGCATGGAATCCGGTGGCCGACGAGCGGTGAGGAGCGTGGCCGCCAGCGGCGCCCGCGGAAATCATCTTACGAATCGGGCCGAAAAGTGATTCGCCCACCGGCCTCGCTTCTTGCGCTTCGCATCCCGAGCAGGACAAACGCGAACCTCGGCCGTATCGTAAGGTGTCCGAAGGTGGAACTCCCGGATGCAGCGATGAACGCCGAACGGCCGGTCGACAACGCCCCGTACCTCTCTTTCGTCCACAACGGCCTGACGGTCGAAGGTTGGTCCCGCGCGGCGGTGCAGAGCTACTGGCGCATCCCCGAACTCAAGGTCGGTTTCGATCTCGGCGCCCAACCGTGGGACTTCATGGGCACCGGGAACTGGTTCATTTCGCACGCCCACTTGGATCATCTTGCCGCACTTCCCGTCTATGTGGCCCGGCGGCGGATGATGAAAATGGAACCGCCGACGGTTTTCGTGCCGGCCGAAGTGGCGGACGACGTCAAGAAAATGCTCCTGATCTTCCAGCGGTTGGACCGCGGCCGCCAGACCGCCGATGTGCGCGGAGTGGTGGCCGGTGATGAAGTCGAACTCAGCCGGGAACTCGTGGTCACTGTCTTCAACACAGTGCACACCGTGCCATCCCGCGGATTCGTGGTGTGGGACCGCCGCCACAAACTCAAGGATGAATACGTCGGAATGGCGGGTCACCAGATCCGCGATTTGAAGCACTCCGGTGTGGAGATCACGCGGGAGGTGCGTGTTCCGCTTGTGGCCTACACGGGGGATACGTCGCCCGCCGGACTGGATGCGGAACCGGCGTGTTTCGAGGCCAAGATCCTCATCACGGAGATGAGCTTCATCCGCGAGAAGCACCGCCGCGAGAAGATCCACAAGTTCGGCCACATGCACTTGGACGACTTCCTGGAACGGGCGGACCGCTTCCGCAATGAGATGATCGTCGCCGGGCACTTCAGCACCCGGTACCACCCGAATGAGGTGCTACGGCTCCTCGACGCGAAACTGCCCGACAAGCTCAAGTCGATCATGCGTTTGTGGATCTGAGCGAGTCTCGCTCTCAGATGTTTCTCATAATCCACTCACTCCCGGCTCACCACCGGGGTGCTAGCCTTTGGGAGAAGAGTGAACCGGCACGCCATGTGCGGCAGAAGCCGGTCTACGGGAACTGTGATGACCGATTCATTTCCATCGATGATGACCGGGGTGGGCATCGGGGCCGGATTTGGCCTGTTGGGCTTGGCCAATGCCGTGACCCGACGTTCCGGTTTGGTCGTTCGGCTGCCCCTTTCTCTTGCAATCATTGCCGCTTCCAGCATCGTGGTTTATGCCGCCACCGACACCGCCGAACTGGCCCTGCGTGTCGGGGGCGTCTTGTCCGCCGCATACGCCCTGTTCCTGGCCGCGGGCTCGGAATGGCTGGCCGCACGACTAGCGGCGTTGATTTCGCTCGTACAAAGGCCCGCCGTTCGATGGGGGGCTGCGGGATTCACCGGCTTGGCCGCCGCGGTCGGTTCCGTGGCGTACTTCGAAACGGCGGATGAGCTTTTGCTCGACCGCCAGATGGCGGAATTGGAGGCGCTTTCCGCTCCGCCACCGTCCCAAGTGCCAGCCGCCCGCGCCCAGACCGATACCGGTCGGGAGGTCGCACTCAAAGAGGCGACCGCTCCGCGCGACCTTGCCGAGATGCAACTCTTGGAAGAAATGATTTTCGCGCGGCCGGCCATCCGCGACAACGTCATGCGGTGCAAGCCGGCTTCCGACCGCACGAACTGCCACGGTTGGGTCTTCACTGGCGGTCGATTCTGGGTGGGCGGCGCGGAAGTGGATCCCATCCTGCGGGACAACGGATATCGCGTCGTGACGGACCCTCATCCCGGCGACTTGGTCGTGTATCGCCACGGCGATGCGGTCTGCCACACCGCGCTGGTTCGCTACGTGACGGAAAATCAACCGGTGCTGGTCGAAGGCAAGTGGGGTTGCACGGGGGTATACCTGCACCCGGTGGAGAAGTCGATTTACGGCGACGACTACCGCTTTTACCGCAGCAATCGCAAGGGGCACCTCTTGGCCGGCATCCGTGCGACCGACCCCAGCGTGCCGAGCGGCAGCCCGCAAGTCGTCGCCAATCCCGCGAATCCGGACGAGTTCACCGAGTGACCCTTCTCCTTTGTCTCCCCGCTTCGCCCGCCGCTTGGTAAGTTGACACTTGTGATCGGCCGTCATTCCCGGCGCGGGGCAGGTGTGCGATGCGGATCGGGGTCGTCAGTGACACCCACGACCGGGCGGAGGTGATCGCAGACGCGATCCGCCTGCTGCAGGAGCAGCACGTCGAACTCGTCCTCCACTGCGGGGACATCGAATCCCCGGAGACGGCTCGCCTCTTCAAGCCGATCCCGACGCACTTCGTGTTTGGAAACTGGGACAAGGACCGGGCGAAACTCGCCGCCGCAATCAAGGACGCGGGCGGCACTCACCACGATTCCTTCGGCGCCATCGAACTCGCGGGCAAACGCTTGGCGTGGGTCCACAGCCACGAGCGGCACCAACTCCGGCAACTCGAACACTCGGATTTCTTCGACTACCTCTTCTACGGGCACACGCACGTCCGCGAGCAGCACCGCACCGGCCGCACGCTTGTGGCCAATCCCGGAGCTCTCTTCCGCGCGAATCCCAAGACGTGCATCGTGGTGGACATCGCGACGGGCGAGATCAAGCCGATCATCGTACCGGTGGCGAAGCCCGTGGCACCGACGCCGGCCGAAAGCGGCTCCGCGACCGAGGCGGACGCGATTCCGACGCTTCCACCGGTGCCGTGAACGTTCCGGATTCGCTGTTATGGGTCCGCCGCCTGTGCGGTTATTACCTTTTACCCATTCAACGAGGTCGCAATGACTCGCTATTTCTTGGCCTTTGCGCTTCTCGGAAATGCCGCCCTACTCGCGGCGGCGGACTGGCCGCAATGGCGGGGGCCGACTCGCGACGGTCGCGTCGCGGGGCCGGCGTGGCCGGACTCGCTCGCCGGGATGAATCTGAAATCCGTGTGGAGAGTCGATGACCTCGGACCGAGCTACTCCGGGCCGATCATCGCCCAAGACCGCATCTTCACCACGCAGACGGTGGACAAGAAGACGGAAGTCGTGACCGCCCACGACCGCGAGACCGGAAAAGTCTTGTGGAAGGCTTCGTGGGACGGCTCACTCACCGTGCCGTTCTTTGCCGCGCGAAACGGAAGTTGGATTCGCGCCACGCCGGCCTTCGACGGCAAGACGCTCTTCGTCGCCGGCATCAAGGATCTGCTCGTCGCGTTGGACGGAGCCACGGGCAAGGAGCTTTGGCGATTCGACTTCATGAAGGAACTGTCGGCTCCGGCCCCGGACTTCGGCTTCGTGTGCTCGCCCCTCACGGACGACACCGGCGTGTATGTCCAAGCCGGCGGGCAATTCGTCAAGTTGGACAAGTCGTCCGGCAAGCTCCTTTGGAAATGCCTTAAGGACGGCGGCGGCATGATGGGCTCCGCATTCTCCTCGCCCGTCTTCGCCAAACTGGCCGGACAGGATCAAGTCGTGGTTCAAACCCGCACCAAACTCGCGGGTGTGGACCGTGCCACGGGCAAGGAACTGTGGTCGAAGGAGATTCCCTCCTTCCGCGGCATGAACATCCTCACCCCGATCCCGCACGGCGACGACGGGCTGTTCACGAGCACGTACGGCGGCAACACCCGGTTGCTCAAACTCGCCTCGGACGGCGGCAACTATTCCGCCAAGGACGCTTGGACCCTCAAGTACGAAGGCAACATGAGCACGCCCGTCGTGGTGAACGGGCACGCATATTTCCTCGGAAAGGACAAGCGGCTGATCTGTGTGAATCTCGACACCGGAGCCGAGGCGTGGCGGACGGACGAACGGTTCGGGGACTACTGGAGCCTCGTCGCGAATGGGGACAAGATCCTCGCACTGGACCAGCGCGGCATCCTCTTCCTCCTCAAGGCGAACCCGAAGGAGTACGAGTTGCTGGACAAGCGGAAGATCGCGGACTCCGAGACGTGGGCGCATCTCGCCGTCGCGGGTGATGAAATCGTCATCCGCGACCTGAAGGGACTCTCGCTTTGGAAGTGGAACTCGAAGTGAGCATCGCCAAAAGGCGCGCCGCGCACGCTTCCGCGAACGCGGCATCGTTGATGTGACAATCCATCTCGACGAGCCGATCCGGATCAACATGGCCGCGGATGGCGGCCAACAACGCCGCATCCGCTTCCGGTTGCCAGAACGGCTTCCCCTCCGCGTCGATGGCCGAGACACCCCTCAGCGGCAGCATCACCGCAGTGGGCCCGATTGATGCGTTGGCCTTGCGTGCGATTTCCTCTCCGACCTTCGCCATTTCCTCCGCCGTGGTCCGCATCAGCGTGACATTCGGGTTGTGCCGGTAGAACAGACGATCCGCATAGCGTGGCGGAATCGTCTCCGGCGGGCCGAAGTTCACCATGTCCAAGGCCCCGACCGAAATCACCTGCGGGATGCCGGCTTTGGCCGCGGCCGTGAGCCGCTCCGGCCCCGCGGAAAGAATCCCGCCTGCGAGTTCGTCCACGAGTTCGGTCGTGGTGATGTCCAGCACCCCGGCGACGAGCCCGTCTGCGATGAGGCCTTCCATCGTGCGGCCGCCCGTGCCCGTGGCGTGAAACACGAGCACCTCGTACCCCGCGGCTTCGAGCACCTTGCGAGCCGCTTCCACACACGGTGTCGTGACGCCGAACATCGTCGCGGCGATGATCGGCTTCTCGTCCAACTTGGAACTTGGAACTTGGAACTTGGAACACACCATGCCCGCCATCGCGGCGGCGGCATTGCCCAAAATCGCCGTGCTGATCCGGTTCAGGCCCGAGATGTCCACCACGGAATGGAGCATCATCACGTCGCGGGTGCCGACGTACGGTTGCACTTGGCCGCTGGCGAGCGTGCTGACCATGAGTTTCGGCACGCCGAGGGGGAGGGCCCGCATTGCGGCGGTGCCGATGGTCGTGCCCGCGGAACCGCCGAGCGATAACACGCCGGAAAGTTCGCCCTTGGCGTGAAGCTCCGAAGCGAGCTTCGCCGCCCCTGCCGCCGCGAGCGTCACCGCATTCCCGCGATCATTTGCACTCCGGACGGCTTCGAGGGTCGTTCCCGCGGCGCGGAACACGTCTTCGCGCGAAATCTCCGCCGGGGTCGCCGGCATTCCCAAGGCCCCGGCGTCCATCACGAACACCTTCACCCCGGATTCCCGCAGCCGATCGCGCACGAAGCCGATCTCGGCACCCTTCGTATCCAGCGTACCGATCAGGAGTACGGACATGGCGGCCGCCCTCAGTGCGAATTGCGTGCTATGCTACGGCGATGAGCCCGCTCCTGAAGCGAATTCTCGTGAACGGCACGCTCACCGCGGCGACGCTCGCCGTGGTCGGCGTCGGTTATGCGGAATTGGCCGGGCTCTTTCTGGCGGCCAAGGCGCCGACGCGGGCGTCGATCGAGGCTCCGCTCGCCGAAGACACCCATGGGTTGGCCGACTCGCTGTACACTCGCGTGCCAGCAACGATGGCGTTGTGGGGCTTCCTGTTCGTCGCCGCGGGCGAGGTCGTGCTGGACCGCGTCCGCAAGAAGAAGCCCGCCCCGGTGGCGGACCCGAAGCCTGATACCGCGCTGCTCTTGCTCGAAGAGATTCTGGCCAAGGTCGAAGCCGAGCGTGCGACCGTGGCCGCGAACCCTTCCCCTTCACCCCCTCCCGCCGAGAATACTCCCGTCGCATCCTGATCCATGGCATCGGGACGGCGTGGCGCCTGCCGAGCCGGGCGATGTGTCGCACTCCCGATCGAACCAAGGCCTTTCCATGTTCACACGCGAAGAATGCCTTACGCGGCTCCGCGCCCAAGTGGCCGCGGGCAAGCTCATCATCGGCGGCGGCGCGGGCACCGGCCTCTCCGCCAAGTGCGCCGAGATGGGCGGCATCGACCTCATCATCATCTACAACTCCGGCCGCTTCCGCATGGCCGGCCGCGGCTCGCTCGCCGGCATGCTCCCCTACGGCGACGCCAACCAGATCGTGATGGAGATGGCCCGCGAGGTGCTGCCCGTGGTGGAACGCACGCCCGTGCTCGCCGGCGTCTGCGGCACCGATCCCTTCCGCATCATGAAATTGTTCCTCCGCGACATCCGCAATGCGGGCTTCAGCGGCGTCCAGAACTTCCCCACGGTGGGGCTCTTCGACGGCACGATCCGTGTGGGGCTTGAAGAGACCGGCATGGGCTACGGCAAAGAAGTGGACATGATCGCCGAGGCGAGCCGGCAGGGCCTGCTCACCTGCCCGTACGTGTTCGACCCGGACGAAGCGGCCGCGATGGCGAAGGCCGGTGCCGACGTGCTGATCCCGCACATGGGACTGACCACGAAGGGCGCGATTGGCGCGAAGACCGCGATCACGTTGGAAGAGTCCGCGAAGCGGGTGCAAGCGATGCACGACGCCGCGAAGAAGGTGAAGCCCGACGTGCTGGTGCTTTGCCACGGCGGCCCGATTTCCGAACCCGAGGACGTGCAGTACATCCTGAAGAACACCTCGGGCATCGTCGGGTTCTTCGGCGCGAGCAGCATCGAACGGCTGCCCACCGAGGTGGCCATCACCGGATGTGTGAAAAGTTTCAAGGGATTGAAGGCGTGAGCGTCACTCGAACAATTCGGCCACCTTGCAGCTGAATCCCGGCAGCACGTCGCCTCCGGACAGTTCGGAGGAGCCGTACAGCGTTTGCCCCTTCTCGGGCTCCGTGAGGATCATCGCGGAGCGATCCTCCGGATCGACCACCCACACCATCCGCACGCCGACCTTGAAGTACTCTTCGATCTTCTCCCGCAGTTCCTTGCGGGTGTTGGAGGGCGAAAGGATCTCCACGCACAAGTCCGGCGGGAGATCGTGATACTTCACGACGAGTTTCCCGAGCGGGAGTCGTTCCTTGCTGTAGTAGCTGAGATCGGGACCGCGAACGGTGTCC
Organism: Gemmataceae bacterium; assembly: GCA_046350135.1. Taxonomy (GTDB): domain Bacteria; phylum Planctomycetota; class Planctomycetia; order Gemmatales; family Gemmataceae; genus Urbifossiella. The sequence goes on along the minus strand of JAXMBB010000003.1, from coordinate 37,251 downwards.
TCCTCGTCCCGTTCCGTCTGCACTCCGGTCTCGACGACCGCGGTGCCGATCGAATGTTGTTTGAGGAAGTGCTTGAGAAGGTAGCCGAGGTTCAACATGACTCGGCCGTGTTCGAAACCGGGTGGGGGCATTTCGATCACCTCGCCTCTCACGAGTTCCTGCCGAGCACCATTCCGCGGCTTGGGCAGCAGGAAGAACTCGTCCGCCGTCATCGGTTTGGTCGTCACGGTGGCCATGCGCCGTCTCCCGTCCGTTTTCCACATCATAACCGCTATCGAATCTCGATCATCGTCACATCGCCGAGGGCGATCTCGTCGTCGTCTACGACCAGTTCCTTGCCGCCGATCGCACGGACGGGGCCGTCGTCGCCGCCGAGCAGATCCGTTTCGTTCCCGACGGCGAACTCGCCGTCCGCCTCGTGCGAGCCGGGGTAGATGAGCGGAAGGAACGCGCCGAACTCGCCGCCGGCCTTCAGTCGCACGTTGGCGAACCGCGCGAAGCGATCCATCGCGTACTTGGCCGGTTCGAGCTTCACACGACTGACAGCTTCCCACGGGAACCAAACGTACCGCCCGTCCACGAAGGCCTCGAGCACCGAGGCGAAGCGATCGTCCACGTCCCGGATCTCGTGGAACTCTCGGCCGTCCAGGAAGCCGCGGAGCACGGGTGTGCGGGCGTCCGCGCGGTCGATCCACTTCAAGGCGCGGGCCGGGTCGCCGTCGCGCAGCGAGCGAATCGCCAGCCAGCGGGCCTTGGCATGATCGGCCGGCGGTTCGGGCAGCACGATGGGGCGTCGCACGCGGTGGGACCGCCGCCGTTCCGCGCGAAGGATCTGCCGGAAGGTGCGGGCCGCGTCCGGCCACGCGGGATCGTCCGAATCCACGATCGCGAGGTGGCTGCGAATGTCGTCCAATTCGCCCGTGAAGAGCAACAGTTCGATCAGCGCGACGCGCGGCGACACCGCCCGCGGATCGGCCCGCACGAGCGATTCCTGAAGTTCGACGGCTTCCGCGAGCCGCCCCGCCGCAAACGCCTCGTGCGGTGTCATGCTTCCAGTGTAGCGTTCTGATAAACTGCATGCATGGCCGCGATCACGAGGCAGATGCTTCGCGACTACCTGCACGACGCCCTGCCCGAAGCCGAAATGGCCGCGGTGGAGAAATCCCTGCGCGGCTCCAAGGAACTGCACCTGCTCCTCGGCGAAGTGCGGGACGAGGAGGATCGCGGCGAGCACTCCGTCGGGGCGATCTGGCGGCGCGAACGCGTCTCGTGCCCGTCCCGCGATCAACTCGGGGGTTATCTCCTCGGCGCCGGCGACGAAGACCTGCTCGCCTTCGTCCGCTTCCATCTCGAAACCATCGGCTGCCCTTACTGCCTCGCCAACCTCGACGACCTGAAGAAACTCTCCGGCGCGTGAACCGATGGCGACCGTGCTTCAAATCAAGGTGAAGCCCAATGCGAAGGCCAGCCGCTTGGAGCAGGCCGACGACGGCTCATGGACGGCGCAATTGAAGTCCCCGCCGGTCGATGGCAAAGCCAATCGCGAACTCATCGAACTGGTCGCAGAGCGGTTCGGTTGCCGCAAGGCGGCCGTGACCATCCGCAGCGGCGCGTCCGGCCGCTTGAAGCTCGTCCAAATCGACTCGTGAACCATACGATGCGGGTATGGACTGCCCGTTCTGCACGAAACTCGCCGACCCGAACGGTTGGCCCGAAGCCGACGTCGTGTGGCGATTTCCGCACTCCGTCGCCGTACTCGGGCCGTGGCAGTATTTCACCGGCTATTGCATCCTGATCAGCCGCGATCACGCATCCGAGTTGAGCCAACTGGGTCCGAAGCGGGCCGCGTTCCTCGAAGAAATGAGCCTGCTCGCGGAAGCGATCGAATCCTGCTTCCAACCGCACAAACTGAACTACGAACTGCTCGGCAACCTCGTGCCGCACCTGCACTGGCACATCTTCCCGCGGAGCGTTGAAGATCCCGACCGACTCAAACCAGTCTGGTTGGCGCTGGACCGCGCCGAACGCGACCTCGCGGAAAAGGTGCGGCTCGAAAGGGGAACAGTGCCGCGCGGTGAAGCGGTGAGCCGACTACGCGATTGGTTGAAGGCACGGATATGAGTGGAAGTTTGAAACTGGGTACTCGCGGCAGCGCGCTCGCGCTCTGGCAGGCGAATCACGTCGCCGATCGGCTGCGGCCGATCGCGAAGCCGCGATCCGTCGAACTCGTGCTGATCGAGACGCACGGCGACCGCGACCAAGCGTCCGCCTTGTCCGCGATGGGCGGCTTCGGCGTGTTCACCAAGGCCATCCAGAACGCGTTGATCGACGGTCGCGCCGACGTGGCGGTGCACAGCCTCAAGGATCTGCCCACGATCCCCGAGCCGCAGTTGGAACTGGTCGCGACACCGAGCCGCGCTCCGACCGGCGACGCGTTCCTCTCCACGAAGCACCGCCGCTTCGACGACCTGCCGCACGGTGCGACCGTGGGCACGAGCAGCCTTCGCCGCCGGGCACAACTCAAGAATCGCCGCCGGGATCTGAATCTGGTCGAACTGCGCGGCAACGTGGACACGCGACTGCGAAAGCTGGAGGAACAAAACCTCGATGCGATCGTGCTCGCCGAAGCCGGCCTCATCCGCCTCGGCCTCGCGGACCGCATCACGGAAGTCCTCGACGCGTCGTGGATGCTGCCCGCCGTGGGCCAAGGCGCGATCGGGTTGGAGTGCCGCGCCAACGACACGGAAACGAAACGACTCGTGAAGCAACTGAACGACGAGACGACGTTCCAGCGTGTGAACGCGGAACGCGCCATGCTCGCGGCACTCGGCGGCGGCTGCCTCGTGCCCATCGGCACGACTTCCTCCGTGCTCGACGGCATTCTCACGATCCGCGGCGCGGTGCTGACGCCGGACGGCTCGCGCCGCATCGTCGCGACGCATTCCGGCCCCGCGAACACGCCGCTCGCCGTGGGCCAGGAACTCGCCGCGATGCTGAAGGCGGAAGGTGCGGACGAGTTGCTCGCGGGGATGATCCCGTGAACCGGCCGCTCGTCGTTCTCGATCACGTGACGATCCAACGCACCGGCCGCGATGTGCTTCGCGACTTCTCGTGGACGATCTGCGCGGGCGAGACGTGGGCCGTCGCCGGCCCCGTGGGCTCGGGCAAGACCACGCTCGCAGAAACCGTGCTCGGCAAGCACTTCGCGCGAAGCGGGTCTGTCTCGTGGCCGATGCTGGACGGCCGCCCCGGCCTGTACCCGTCCTCCGTGATCCGCCACGTCGCGTTCCAGGAGCAATCACGGCTCTTCAGCTATGCCGGGCACTATTACCAACAGCGGTTCGAGTTCGCGGACGCGGACGAACCGCTGACATTGGAGCAGTTTCTCGGCCCGAATTGTTCCCATGTCGCGCGGCAACTCGGCATCGAGGCACAGTTGCCGCTCTCGTTCATGAAGTTGTCCAACGGGCAGACACGCCGGGCGCGGATCGCACAGGCTCTGCTCGCCAACCCCGAGTTGCTGATTCTTGATGATCCGTTCCTCGGCGTGGACGCCTGCGGCCGCGTGGAGATCGCCGAGATCCTCGGCGGGTTGGTGAAGCAGGGACTGCGCTTGATCCTGATCTGTTCGCCGGATGCCGTGCCGAGTTGGGTGACGCATCGCCTTGAACTCCATCGGGAGGGCCGGTTTGTTACCAAGCCGTCTTCGCACAAGAACGGTTCAGCCGGCTCGGCTGGTGCCTCGCCCTCCCAAGAAGTCGTCGAACTGCGCAACGTATCCGTCGCGCACGGCGGCCGCACCATTCTCAAGGACATCAACTGGACCGTTCGCGCCGGGGACCGCTGGGCCGTGTTCGGCCCCAACGGCAGCGGCAAGACGACGCTGCTCTCGCTGCTCTGCGGCGACCACCCGCAGGCTTACTCCAACGATGTGAAACTGTTCGGCCGCCGCCGCGGCACCGGTGAAAGCATTTGGGATGTGAAGCGACGTATCGGCCTGCTCTCGCCCGAGTTTCATCTGTACTTCTCGGAACCCCTGAACGCCGAACGCGTGGCCGCGACCGGGTTCTTCGACGGCGTCGCGGACCGCCCCACGACGCCCGAACAGAACCGCGCCGTGATGGAACTCTTCACGGAGTTCCGCCTCACGCATCTGGTCGGCCGGCCGTTCCGCCAACTCTCCACCGGCGAACAAAGACTCGTGCTCCTCGTCCGCGCTTTGGTGAAACGCCCCGAGTTGCTCATCTTGGACGAACCGTTCCAATCGCTGGACTCCGCCGCGATGCGTCACGCCCGCGACTGGCTGGACCGCCGCCTCGGCCCCGAGCAGACGCTGCTCTTCGTCAGCCACTTCGAGGACGAACTGCCCGCGTGCATCGGACACCGGCTCAACCTGTCGTAAGGCGGCACGCAGGCATGCTGCCATCAACGCCGCCTGCTCGGATTCAAATCGATCCCGTTGAAGAGGGTGTCCGGCGGGGCGAAGGCCTGCAATCCGTTCGGCGCGGGCGGCGCTTGTCGGGGAGGCGAGGGCGGACTCGGCGGCGGTACGGCGAAGTCCGCCACCGCGTTCGCATCCCCGCGTGTGATCGCCACCGAGCGGGTCGATGCCGCGGTGCCGTCCGCCGCGAGCAACTGCACCTGATACGCGCCGACCCCCAGCCCGTTCGGCACGTTGAACAGGTATCGCCCCTTCGCATCCGTGGTCGCCGTCGCGACGACCACGCCTTCCGCATCGACGAGTTGCACCGCGCGGTTCGCCACCACCGGTTCTCCGGGGTTGAAGCGGGCGTCGCGGTTCGCGTCCACGAAGACGGCGCCACTGATCTGCGGGTTGAACACGAACACGTTCCGCTGCAGGTTGTGATCCACCGAATTGCGCGAGATCACATCCGCGAGCGAGGTGCGGTCGAGCGTCGCCAGGTCCGCGCCGGCGAACGTGCGTTGGTACCAGAAGCGGTCCCCGTCCCGCAGTCGCAAGAATTGATCGACGATGATTGATCGGAGCAGCGGCCCGACGCTTCCACCCGGGACGTGGTTCTCCGCCAGGGCTCCGATCCAGAGATCGATGTTGTCCACAGAGCCATACAGGTTCTTCAGCTTGGCCTGCATCGCGGGGTCCGTCGTGATCTGGGCGAAGCCGGTCACTTTCGGCAGGCCGTAAGCGGCCCGCACGGTGTTGTAATCCGCCAAGCCGTGGTCGCGACCGCGTTGAATGTTCAGGCTGGCGAGGTCGAGCCCGCCCGCGCCGGGCGGGCCGAACAGGAAGTTCCGCAACTCATCCACCACCTTCGTATCCAGTTCCTGCGACGGATCGGACACGAGGTACTTGAGAATCGGGTCGATGCCATTGGTCTTCACCACGGAGGGGTTGAAGAACGCGGCGGCGAGCGAGACCGGCGGCGCGATCTCGTTGCCGTTGTCGTCCAGGAACTCGATGTCCGCACCGACGATGCTGTGGCCGAAGCGGAAGCCGGCGGTGGCGAAATCGTTGGCGATGCCCGGGTTCACGTTCGCGTCGTACCCCCGGTAGGCCGGCACGCCGTTCGGCCCGAGCACCGTGGGCAGCCACTCGTTGTACGTGATGGCCTGCACCTCCGCGATCACCCACGCCCGCGCCGCTTGGTAGATCTGCTCGTCGGTCCACGCCGGATGATCGAGCGCGATCTTCGCCGCCACGCGGTTGTGCTCGCGGACGAACAGCGTTTGCAGACTGGTGAGTTCCGGATTCTCGTTCACTCGCGCGTCGCCGGCGAGGAAGTTCCCGGCCGCGTCCGTGGGCAGCAGGTTGCCCGCGCTCGTCTTCATGAGCCCGCCGCTGAACGTCCGCAGCGACGCCGCGGTCGTCGCGTCCGAACCGTAGATCATCGAACCGTCCAGGAACGCGGTTATGGTGTTGACTTGCTGCCGCGGATTCGATGGGCTCGTGCCGGTGGTGGAGTCCCCTGCGGAACGCGTGAGCGGAATCACCTGCGTGCCCGTGCCGTTCGGATCGAAGGACGGATCGCCCTTCGGCACGGCGATGTTGAACGATTCGCTGCCGGACTTGGTGGCGTCCATGTCGTGATCGATGAACTGCCCCCACGCGTAGACCATCGCCGAAAGCATGCGGTCGCTGGTCGTGCTTCGGCCCTGTTGATCGTCCACGGCGTTGCTGACGGCGCGGGCGCCGGGCCGGTTCGCGCCGGCGGGTGTCGCGATTCCGTCTCCGTAGGCCGCGGGGGCGATGCGGATGAAGTCCGTGTTGGCCGCCCCCCAGTTCGGATGCGCGACATTGTTGCCGGTGCCGTCGAGCGAGCGCACCGCGGAGGCCGCGGGCACGTCGCGCGTTTCGAGTGCATTCAGGTTCAGGGTGAGGGCCGCGCTTCGCCGCGCGGCACGATCGGCGCGCAGTGCGCGCAGGAGCCGTTGCCATGCCTGCATGACATTCCACCTTTCCACGTGATGTGAGGACGGACGGGAGACCAACTCCGCGGCGGGGTGCCCGAGGGACGGGTCCGCGTGTTCGACGACGTGGCCGAAGTGTTAAACGGAAGTGAAAGAATCATCGAGACAGAACCCCCGTACGTTTTTTCCCGGAGCCGATGCGGGCCGCGCGAGACTGGCATCTCGCGGGACGGTGCGGTACCATCGTCTCACTGCCAGCCCCCCTTTCCCGACAGGAGCCCGCCGTGAGAAGCTGCCTCGCTCTCGCCGCCGTGTTGTTCGCCTCGCCACTCTTCGCCGCCGAACCGGTGATCCGATCCGCGAAAAGCGGGCCGTGGTCCGCGCCCGATTCGTGGGACGGCAAGGCCGTGCCTGCGACCGGCGCCCGCGTACTCATCCGCGAAGGCCACCGCATCACGTACGACGCGAAGAGCGACGCCGTGATCCGCGGCATCAGCATCAGCGGCGTCCTCGCGTTCGACGCGGACAAAGACACGGAACTGAACGTCGGCCTCATCAAGATTCAACCGGGCAACGAGTATTCCGAGGAAGGGTTCGACTGCGACCTGCACGAACAGGCGGAATCCGTGCGGAGTTCGCAGGCCGCGTTGATCGTGGGCACGCCGGAGAAGCCGATCGCGAAGACGGCGAAGATCCGCCTGCACTTCGTGGAGGGAATGAACAAGGACTCGTGCCCGGCGATCGTGTGTTGCGGCGGCCGCTGGGATTCGCACGGCCAACCGCTCAGCCGAAGTTGGGTGAAGCTCGGCGCCACGGCCAAGAGCGGTGACACCGCGGTGTCACTCGCCGAGCCGGTGAAGGGCTGGATGGCCGGCGACCGCATCATCATCACCGGGTCCGAGACGCACGGCTCCAAGAAGACCGAATCCAAGGTCGAGGAGCGGATCATCGCTTCGATCGACGGAGCCAAGATCACCTTCGACGAACCCTTGAAGATGGCCCACGCGGGTGACGGCGATTACCGCGCGGAGGTCGCCGACCTCAGCCGCAACATCGTGGTCGAATCCGCGAACCCGGACGGCATCCGTGGACACACCATGTACCACAACGGCTCCGCGGGTTCGCTCTCGTACACCGAGTTCCGCCACCTCGGCAAGAAGGACACCCTCGGCCGCTATTCGCTGCATTACCACCTGTGCCGCGACACGATGCGCGGGAGCACCGTGGTCGGCAACTCGATCTGGGGCAGCCACAACCGCTGGCTCACCATCCACGGCACCGATTACCTCGTGGCCCGCGACAACGTCGGCTACCAGAGCATCGGCCACGGCTACTTCCTCGAAGACGGCACCGAAGTGTTCAACGTGCTGGATCGCAACCTCGCCGTCGGCGCGAAGGTCGGCAAGCGGTTGCCCAAGCAGGTGCTGCCGTTCGACGGCAACGAAGGCGCCGGCTTCTGGTGGACGTGCAGCCTGAACACCTTCACGCGGAACGTCGCCGCCGAATGCGGCAACTACGGCTTCCGTTACGAAGCCACCCCGAGCAGCAGCCTGAAGCTGATGTTTCCGATCCGCCAGGCGGACGGCACTAAGAAGCAAACCGACCCGCGCACGCTGCCGTTCGTGAAGTTCGAGGACAACGAAGTCCACTCCAGCTACGGACTCTACGGAGTGAACCTCGGCGAAGGTGTCAACCGCGTCGGCCCCGATGCGGCGCATCCGTTCATCGTGAAGAACCTCAAGATCTGGGACGTTCACTACGGCTTCCGCCCGCAGGTGCCGAACCTCCGCGTCGAGAACCTCACCATCCACAAGGTGGCGTACGGCGTGTACCACCCGAACTTCGAAGGCTGGTACATGAAGAACGTGCTGATCAGCCAGACGAACACGGAGCCGTTCAACCGCGGGCACGACGACCTCAGCGTGCAGTACGGTTCGCTGGTCGTCGATGGCCTGACGTTCGACGGCTGCCGCAGTGGAGGCATGCCGCTGATCCAGATTTCCGACGACAACCCGACCGGCCGCGCCGTGTCGCACTTCCGCAACGTGAAGACCGTGAACTGGAACGACAACTCGAAGTCGCGGGCGGTGGCGAACCTCGGCGGCGGCCCGCGCCCGACGCCGACCACCGAGAGGGGCGTGCCGATCTACTTCCACGATTGGAACGGCACCGGCCGCACGATGATGGTCGTGAGCGTGAAGTCCGGCGAGTTCAAAAGCGACCCGTCGAAGTTCTCCGCGGTGGCGAACCTCACGGGGGATGAATCGCGGGCAGCCGCCGTCGACGACATCGCATTCCCGAAGGCCGCCGAACTCCGGGACGACCTGCCCCCGGCGACCGTGATCACGAGCGTGACGCCGAAGGGCACGACGTTGATCGTGCGCGGCACCGCAACCGACAACGTGGCCGTGAAGTCCGTGACGGTCCGCCTCCGCATCGGCGGCCAGGTCACGAGCACGGTGGCGAAGCTGGACGGCATCGATTGGGAGGTCGTGCTCACCGACGTACCACAGGGTGAGATCGCGTTGGAAGCCGCGGGCGAAGACGCGGCGGGGAACGTGGAGAAGACACCTGCGATCGTGAAGTGAATCATGGACGAGCCGATTACGGACTCGAATCCCGTATCCGAGTCCGGTTCAATCGAGCACGGCTGCAAAAACCAGTCGAGTACGTGTGGATTTAACAGGATTTGAAGAGCGGGATACGGGAGTCGAACCCGTCTCACAGCCTTGGGAAGGCTGGGCACAACCGATATACCAATCCCGCGCAAAGGTGATTCTAACGCCGCCGGCACCGCGAGCAAGGGGCGGGCGAGGCCTTCGCCTCGCCCGCTCTCGGATTCGCGGATCACTTCCGTTCTTGGATGATGACGTTCACGCCCTTCTTGTTGGAGGTGATCACGTCCAGCAGGCCGTCGCCGTTGATGTCCGCGACTTCGAACTGGGTGCCGATGCCGGAGTCCAAGTCGATGGTCATCGTGGTGAACAAGGTCTTGCCGTCTTCGCCCTTCGTGTTCTTCAGCCAGTAAATGGCGGAGGGGCCGTCGGAGCCGGGCTCGGAGCGGCCGTGGCTCCACCACCGCTTGCCGGTGATCAAGTCCGGGCGGCCGTCGCCGTCGATGTCCTTGAAGTGGGCGGCGTGCGTCTCGCTCACGAGCTTCGGGAAGATATCGTTCTGGGTGAACGAGCCGTCCGCGGCCTGCTTGTGCCACCAGATGCCGAAGCGGTGGGCGGAGGTGGAAATCACGTCGTTCTTGCCGTCGCCGTCCACGTCCCAGACGAACATGTCCGCGCACTCGACGCCGAGCTTGGCGGGGTGCCAGACCCACGGCGTCTTGCCATCCGGCTTGGCGGGTTGTTCCCACCAACCGCCGGTGGGCGTGGGGCGGCCGGAGGTGAGCACGTCGAGCCTGCCGTCGCCGTTCACGTCTCCGACGCCGAGCCCGTGGCTGAACTTCTGAGTGCCGGGGGTTTCCTTGCCGGGGGCGGACGGTTCGCTGAGCGGGTGCATTTCCCAGAGCGCGTCCGGGTCTTTCGGGTTCGGCGTGAAGTACGCCATTTGCCCTTCGTTGCCCTTGCCCTTCGGCTGCCAGCCCATGATGAGCACGCGTTTGCCGGTGCCGAGCAGGTCGGCGTAGAGCGGGGTTTCGTTGCAGGCCGAGTGCCAGATGATGTGTTTCTTCCAGTGCAGCGGCTTGCCGTCTTCGCCGGTGGACTTGCCCTTGGGATTCTCGAGCCAGTAGCACGGGTCGCCGGGGAAATCGATGACGATGAGATCGGGATAGCCGTCGGCGTTGAAGTCGTCCGCCCAGCAGGCGAAGGAGTGCGAGTAATTGCCGAGGCCGTCCTTGTAGTCGGTGAACGGCTTCATTTCGTGGGGCGTCCAGTCCGGCGCCTCGTACCAGTATTCGCCGTTGAGCACGTCGATTTTGCCGTCCTTGTTCACGTCGGCGATGGCGACGCCTTCCGAGCGGAACTTGCGGTCCAGGACGGTCTTCTTCCAAGAGATGGCCTTGGCGGGCGAATCGGCGGGCGCGGCGGGCAGGGCCGCGGCGACCGCTGCAACCGCGACGAGTGCCGCGGGCAACAACCGGAACATGGGGAGCTCCTCCGGGGTGGGTGTGGAGGAGATTATCGGCGGAACCGCGCGAAGTGCAAGCTAGGCGGCGGCGCGGGCGCCGACGTGCGGCGCGTCCTGGCCCGTCACGCTGGCCACGTAGGCGTCCACCACTTCCTCCGCGGGGCCCTCCATGCGGGCGATGCCGTGCTCCATCCAGATCACGCGGTTGCACATCGCGCGGATCGTGCCCAAGTCGTGGGCCACGAGCACCATGATGCGGGCGCTGGACATCAGTTCCCGCATGCGGGCCTGGGCCTTCTGCTGGAACGCGAGGTCGCCCACGGCCAGCACTTCGTCCACGAGCAGGATCTCGGGTTCGATCGACGTCGCGATGGCGAAGGCGAGCCGCATCAGCATGCCGGCCGAGTAGTGCCGCACGGGGAGGTTCAGGAAGTCGCCCAGTTCCGTGAAGTCCGCGATGGCTTGGATCTTCCCCTTGAGCGACGCCGGACTTTCGCCCTGCAAGTACGCGCGGAAACGAATGTTGTCCCACCCGGTGGCCTCGTGCTCGAAGCCGAGCGAGATGTCGAACAGCGAGCAGATGGAACCCTTCACGCGGCGTTCGCCCTGGGTGGGCGGGTAGATGCCGGCCATGAGTTTCAGCAGCGTGCTCTTTCCCGCGCCGTTGTGCCCGATGATGCCGAGGCGGTCGCCGTCGCGCACGGACAGGTTCAGCCCGGCGAGCGCGTGTACGGACACCGCGCTCGAGCGGCGGAACAGCCCGCGCACGAGGTATTCCTTCAGGCTCACCCGCTTCTGCTGGTGAACGGTGAAGGTGAGATGCAGATCGTTCAGTTCGATGGTGGCCATTCTCGAAGTTCCATGTTCCAAGTTCCAAGTCGCGGTCGGCAACGGGGAACTCGCGAGTCACAGATGGAAGATCACGCGCTTCTGCAGCCAGGCGGTGGTGCCGGCGGCGAGCCCGACCATGAGAGCCGTGAATCCGGTTCCGACGAGCAGGAGTTGCACGCTCGGCGGCGCGCCGGTCGTGAGCGGCCCGCGCGTCAGTTCGAGGAACAGGTGCACCGGGTTGATGTCCATCAACCACTGCATGCCCTTGTCCGAGAGGTTCTGCGGGTAGTACATGATCGGGCTGAGGAAGAACACGATCTGCGCCCCGACTTCGAGCAGGTGCGAGGTGTCCTGGAAGTACACGTTCAGGAACGAGAAGAGCGTGGCGGCGGCCCACGCCGAGACGAGCATGAGCACAAGGCCCGGTACCGCGTAGAGGATCACGATCGGGCTCGTGTCGGGCCGGTAGAAGAACGTGACGGCGAGCGCGACGCCGAGCGCGATGCCCGAGTGGATCGCCTGCCCCAACACGGTTCTCAACGGATAGATGCCGTACGGCAGCGGGCTCTGCCGGATGTACGTTTCACTGTGGATGAGCGCTTTGCAGCCCGTGACGACGCACTCGCGCAGGAAATTCCAGATCGCCATTCCGATGAGCAGGTGCGGCACATAGCGCGGAATGTCGCCGCCGCCGAGCAGGCTGCTGAACACGGCCGCGAATACGACCGTCATGGCGATGGGGTTGAGCAGCGACCAACCGACGCCGAGGATCGAGCGCCGATAGCGCAGACGCAGGTCCAGCTTCACCAACGCGAAGAGGAAATGGCGGAACTTCCAAACCGCCGTCATATGGTGGATCATCCGCGACCCCGGTCCCAAGACAATCGAGCGCGGGAACTTACCCGAGCGGGGCATTCGCATCCACCCCAATTTCCCGGCCCCGCCCGCTCGGATACACTGGCCCCATCCGCATTCCTCATCCGGAGTTCCGCCATGGCCCTCACCAAGATCGAATGCCCCGAGTGCGGGGCGGGGTTGAAGTCGTCCGAAGGATTCTCCGCGGGTGAGGAAGTCGAGTGCCCGAAGTGCGAAGCGTCGTTCACGGTGGAAGAGCCGGACGCCGAAGCAGCCGACGCGGCCCCCAAGAAGAAGAAAAAGAAGAAGGCGGACAAGGAGAAGACTTACAAGAACTCACCCGTGCGGTTCGCCGTGCTGGGCGTGCTCGTGGCGGTGATGCTGGTGCTTGGCGGCATGCTCTTCCTCAAGATGCGCAAGGACCGCGAGACCGAAGCGGAGAACGCACGGATCACAGCGCGGAACAACGAGGAACAGAACGGCGGCGCGCCGCCGATCATCGCCGGGCCGAACGTCGGCATCGGCGGCGGGAACAAGGGCGGGGGCGCGGCCGTGCCTCCTCCTCCTCCGCCCCCGTTGCTGCCAAACGGGAAGCTCCCGAAGACGGACGGGCCGATGCCGAAGTTCCCCATGCAGAATCCGCCAAACGCCAGCGGCGGGAGCGGCCTGCCATTCGGATTGGGCGGCGGCACGCCTGCATCCAACACGCAGGAAGGGAAGCAACTCACCGAGTCCCTCCGCCAAAAGCTCGTCGGCACATGGGAAGGCACGGCGCCGGACGGCACCGTCCACAAGGTCGCTTATCAGGCGGACGGCAAGTTCACCCACGACGCCGGCGGCAAGGCGACGAACGGCACTTGGCAGGTGTCCGGCCTCGTCGGCGGAAAAGTGCTGAAGATCAATCGCGGCACGGCCGCCCTCAAGGTCGCCTTCGAAGACGACCGCGAAATCGTCCACGACACCGAAACCGCCGGTGTCAGCCTTTCCTTGAAGAAGAAGTGATGACGACGATCTGGTTGACGCGGCACGCCGAGAGTGCGGATCCAACCGTGTTCCACGGCGCGGAGTCGAACATCGGGTTGAGCCCGCTCGGCGCGCGGCAGGCCGCCGCCGCGGCCGAGTGGTTCCGCTCGCATCGGCCCACCGCCGTCGTGTCTTCGGCGATGCTGCGGGCCCGCGAGACGGCCGCCCCCGTCGCCGCCGCCTGCGGCGTGCCCCATGTCTTGGAACCGGACCTTCACGAACGGCGCGTCGGCGAACTCTCCGGCACGTCGTTCTCCTCCTCGTCCGGCCCGTGGCACGACACCATCCACCGCTGGATGGCCGGCGATACGGCCTACACCACGCCCGGCGCGGAATCCCTGGACGAGCTTCTCGCCCGGTTGATTCCCGCCCTCGAGCGAGTGGCGAAGCGATTCCCGGACGGCCGCGTCGTCGTTGTCGCTCACGGCGTCGTATGCAAGGTGCTGATCCTCTCCCTGCTTCCGGACCGGGGCTTCGCGGACTGGCAGAAGCTCGGCAAGGTTCCGAACTTGGCGGTGAGCGAATTGCATTTCGACGGAACGAACTGGTCCGCAGGTTCGCTGTTGGAACTGCCGCCACCGGTGGCCGCACTCGCATCTTCCACCGCTTCCGGCGAGAAGTCCCAAGGATGACCGTCGCGGACTGCATTCAACTGGCTTGCGAGTGGGAAGCGCGGACCCGGAAACCCGGCAACGTGCATCCCGGCGCGAGTTTTGCGGACACCACATTCGACGACTTCATGCGCTCGGCCGCGGCCATCCGCGACCCGCTGACCCGCGGCCTGCCCGTGGGCGAAGCCGTTCTCGCCGCCGTGCAAGCGACCCGCGCCGCCATCGGAAAGAACACGAACCTCGGCATCGTCCTGCTGCTGGCTCCGCTGGCCCGCTCTTCGGCACTTCCGCACACGCTGGCTTCGCTCACCCTCGCCGATGCGGATGCCACCTTCCGCGCCATCCGGCTGGCGAAGCCCGGCGGGCTTGGCGACGCACCCGACCAAGACGTGGCCGCCGCACCGACCGTCACCCTGCTCGAAGCGATGATGATGGCCGCGGATCGCGACCTCATTGCAAGGCAATACGCCAACGGATTCGCAGACATATTCGACTTCGGCGTCCCGAAACTGGCCGAGGGCTTCTCGCGGTACGGCACCGTCGAGGATGCGATCCTGCATTCGCAACTTGGCTGGCTCGCCGCATTTCCCGATTCGCTGATTGCGCGCAAGCGCGGGAACGCCGCGGCCGAGGATGTGAGACAACGAAGTGAGGCGGTCTTGGCTTCGGGAGGAATCGGGACTCGCGAATGGTTCGATCTCGATCGCCACTTGCGAAGCGACGGCAATGCCCTGAACCCCGGCACGACCGCGGACCTGATCGCGGCATCGCTCTTCGTCGCCCTGCGCGAGGGAATCGTGAAGCCGGATGAGCGGTTTGCATCATCTGCTATGTCCTCGGAACCAACGCGGGCCGCGGTGTGAGCGACTCATCCCGCACGCAGCACAATCGGCACAATCACCCGCATCCGTATTCGACACTCCGCACAAAAGGACCTGTCTGCCCGTGACAGACTTCGCCGGGCTGCGACAATGATATCGCAGCCGCATTCGGAGAACGAACGTGAAGTACGGCATCCTCACCACCGTGAGCCGGGACCGCGAAGGGCTCGTGGCGAAGTTCACGGACCACCTCCGCCAGTGCGGGGCGAACCTGATCGCCGGCCACGGGCACACCCTCGGCCGCATGTTCGTCTTCGACGCACTCTTCCAACTCGATGATGCGAACTGGGCCCGGGCCGCCACCGGCTACGGCGACGCGGCGGCCCGTGTCGTGGAAGCCGCCGCCCCCGTCGCCTTCCGCGATCCCAAGGCCCAGCACTACACGCTCACTTACATCGAAGAAGATTCCGTCGGCATCGTTTCGACCCTCGCCGAGACGCTGAGCAAGCACGGCGCCTCGATCGTGAATTTGGAATCGGAGACGCTCTCGGCCCCGACCACCGGCGTGCCCGTGTTCCGCGTGAAGATGGAATTGGACGTGCCGAACAGTGCCGCGGTGCGGCACCTGCGGGAAGAGTTCGCCACGCTCGAAAAGTACAAGGGCTGGGAAATCGATTTCGAACCGGAGACACGGGCCGGACTGCATGTGCCCGCGACGGCGCCCTACCCACCCAGCGCGGCGGCCAGCGCCACCGCGGCCGCCGTTCCCGCGGACGCGCCGTTCACCGATCCGCCGAAGTGGTCCGTGCTCAGCACCATCAGCGCGGACAAGCCGGGCATCGTCGCAGGCTGCTCGAAGTTCCTCGCAGATCGCCAAGCGAACATCCACTCGCAATCCGCCCGGCGCATCGGCGACCGCTTCACCGCGCACTATCTCTTCCGCGCTTCGGAAGAAGACATGGCCGCGATCCGCAAGGACTTCGCGACCGCACTCGCGGACTTCTCGCCGTCGCTGGTCGAAGCCGTGAAGCCGGCCGCACCGGGGGACGAACTGCATCTCGAACTCACCGTGCATGCGATGGACGAACCCGGCATCCTCGCGGGGCTCACCGCACCGCTCACGCAGTTCGGCGCGTCCATCGCGTCGCTGTCGTTCGGGGCCTACCCCGGTTCGAGCGTGGGCGGCACGCCTCTCTTCGTGGTGGAAGCCGGCCTGCTCGTGCGCGACTACATCGCCTCGCGGCACATCGAAGCCGAGTTGCTGAAACTGGAGAAAGACCGCGGATGGGAAATTGACTACCGCCCCGCGAAGAAGAGCGGGTGAATCCGGACGCGAGTTCGAGAGCGACTGACAGTCGGAAAGGAATTGACACCACCAGAAGCGCAAGACAAACCTCACCCTCTCCCCGCCGGGAGAGGTGGTTCCCGAACTGCGAATGCAGTTCGCGAAGATGAGGGGCATTTGACGTCCCCGTGTGATGCTGAGCCGCCTCACCCGCCGTGCTGATGCTTGGCGCATCAGCACGGCGACCTCTCCCCAGCGGGGAGAGATGGAACTCAGCTGGTGTCATTGGAAGCCTGACACGGTCCAAATTCGGGCGCGGCGACTGATTCGATTCGATCACGGCACGTCGTCGGAGCGGCCCAGCACGGCATCGGCACGGTGAACGCCCGCGGCCACGGCGCCGTATTGGTTGCGGAAGATGTCGTCGCCGTTGATGCCGACGTTCGCGGACGTGGCGAAGCGGACGTGGCCGCCGAGATAGAGCACGTTGTGGCCGATGCCGTGGCCCGAGACGGGGCCGCCGGGCGGTGCCAAGCCGGCCGCCGGGTAGTCGGAACTGATCGGGATCAAGTCGTTCTCGCCGTTGCCGCCCGTGGCGCGATACTGGGCTTGCACCACATTGTTGTTGACGCGGTGGCCCAACGCGTAGGTGTAGTTCACATGCGCGGTGGTCGGGGCGACGGGGCAGTTCGCATGAAATCCGGGCGGGCATTCCCCGGCATCCTTCAACGCCTGCACGAACGAACCGGCCGTGGGATACGCCTCGGTGCCGACCTGCGGCAACCGGCCTCCGTGCGTGTCCGCGTAGCCCGCGAGCCCGGTATGCAAGGTGCGGAGATTATTCTGGCAGACGGCGAGATCGCTGGCGGATCGGGCGCGGTTCACGAAGGAGAGCCCGAGTCCGAGCGCGAGGAAGCCGATGCCCGCAGCCACGATCAGGTCGAAACGGAAGCGACCACCCACGAGCCGCGCCTCCATGTGATCGTGGGACGGGTCGTACTTGGCGGAGGGAATGGCGAGTTCTTCCGCGAGGCGGGCGACGGTTCGGGTTGCGAGCCCCGCGGGAACGGGGATGTCCGCATCGGCGGCGAGCGGTGCCGTGGCGGCCCGGATGCGTTCGACCAGTGCGGCGGCTTCGGGATGCGTCGCAAGGTGCGCCGCGACCGCGTCCCGCTCGGCGGGTTCGAGCAAGTCCAACGCGTATCCGATGTAGTCGGCGTCGGTCATGGCTGCCCTCGCTCATGCGTCCGGCTCGTCGCCGGACATCGCGTTCCATTCTTCAGTCAACTTCACCAGTGCCGCATGCAATCGGGACTTCACGGTGCCGAGCGGGATTTCCAACGCATCCGCGATGTCACGGTACTTCATGCCTTGGAAATACGCCAGCAGGATCACTTCGCGGAGCAGGTCCGGAAGCTTTTCCACGCAAGCCCGCACGCGCTCACGTTCCTCGACCCGTTCGGCGCGATCCGGCGGAGGCTCGCCCGTCGCCGGAAGCAGTTCGAAGAGCGGCCGCGGCTCGCCGTCCTCATCGGTCGTCGTGAGGCCGTCCGCCCGGCGATCCGCCTGCCGGTTGCGCTTCCGCAGCGCGTCGATGGCCTGGTTCGTGGCGATGGTGTAGAGCCACGGGCGTGCAGCACGGCCGGGCTCGTACTGCTTGATCTTGCGGAACACCGCGAGGAACGTGGTCTGGAACACATCGTCCGCGAGGTCGTCGTCGCCGAGGTAGCGGCGGAGGTACCCGTACATCTCGCGTTCGTAGCGGCGCACGAGCGGACCGAACACCTCGCGGTCCCCTGTTCGGAGCCGGGCGAGAAGCTGCTCGTCGGTCTCCGCGGATGGTGCGGGTTCGGGCACGTTCCCTGATTTCCAGTACGCCGGTGGAGGGCTTCGGGTTCGTTTGTTGTATCGCGGTCAATGTCGGCAGCATGATCGGACAGTTGGTGGCCAAGTGTGTGCGGGCTTGACCGGTGGCCGGTTGGCCGATTCGTTGCGGGACTTTGGGGAATCTCGGCAAGTTGCGATTCGTGGGATTCTCTCAAGTTTCCACTGGAAGCACGCTTGCGGCGAAGGTATGAGCCGTGAAACGCCCGGGGGATGGGGAACAGTCATGCGTCGATTCTTGCTGAGTCTCGGCACCGCGGCCGCGTTCACGGGTCCGGCTTCCGCGCAGTTCGGTTCGCCCCCGCCCGCGACGCCACTCACGCCGCCGCCGATGGCCACCGTACCTGCACCGTTCGGCGGAGCGACACCGATGGCCGCTCCCGCGGGGCGGTATGTGCCGCCAGTGGGTGGATTGCAACCGATGAATTCCTTCCAGCCGGCGGGTGGAACCGCGGCCGTGCGGCCGGTCGAGCCCGTGGAGATTCCGCTCGCCCTCGGCCCGAACCATCCGCTGGCCGTGAAGCCGGAGGACGGCGCGTACTTCATCTGCGTCCGCAGTTACTCGCGACCCCACAACCCGGACCCGAGCGAGAAGGGCTACACGGTGAAGGAACTGGGCGAGGCGCTCGCCGCGGACATTCAGGAGACGCACCGGACCCGCGTGTTCCTGTACGAGTTGGTCTCGGACGAGAAGAAGGCCCAAGCGGCCGCCCAGACCGCGGCCCGCCAGCGCGCCGCGGAGTTTCGGGCCGCACTCGACCAATACAAACAGCGGGCGGTGCTCGCCGGCGCGGACTTCGTCGATTTCGACGACAAGGTGAAGTACCAAACCTTCCACTATCGCGACCAAGTGGCCGTTTTGATCGGCGGGTTCCGCACGGAAGACGAAGCGGTCAAGGCGCTGCAAGTTGTGAAGAAGTGGCCGGCCCCGAAGGATACGCGGTTGCTGGACGGAGCCGCGATCGCCGCCCGCGGGCCGGACGGGAAGACGACCATCAACAAGTCGTTCCTGAACCCGTATCCGCAGGCGATGGTGGTGCAGAACCCGTCGATCGCCAAGGAGTTGAGCGCGAAGCCGACGCCGCTCGACCCGTTCATCGTGAAGTTGAACGAGGGCCGTCCTTACAGCCTCCTGACCACCACGAAGCGGTGGACTCTGGCCGTGAAATCGTTCACTGCCCCCGTGCATTACTCCTCGAAGGATGAGGAATCGCCGGCGATGAAACTGTTCGGACGTTCGAAGGATGCGGACGTGCTGCGGGCCGGCGCGGAGCAGGCGGAGGCACTGGTGAAAGCGCTGCGCGAGATGAAAGACAACACCGGCAAGCCGATGAACATTCCGGCGTTCGTCATGCACACGCGGGCGGCGAGCCTCGTGACCGTGGGCGAGTACGATTCGCCCACCGATCCGGATCTGCTGGAAAAGCAGCGTCTGCTTACGAACCTGAGCTTCAACCTGAGCCGGGACGACAAGGGCCGCGAGATCACCGGCACGGGGCAAAAGTTCTTCAGCGACACGATCCAGCCGGTGCCGATCCCGCGGCACTGAGACAAGCAGGAGGACAAGGATTCGAACCTTGTGAAGCGGCTTTGGAGACCGCGTGCTCTCCCAGGAGCATCCTCCTATTCGAGGCTTCAGTGATCCCGGGTGGAGTCGAACCACCGATCTCCTCCGTGTCCAGGAGGCGCCGTGCCGTTGGGCCACGGGATCACGCAGTGCTTCGGCCAGGATTCGAACCTGGAACACCGCCTTCGTAGAGCGGGATGATTCCGTTTCACCACCAAAGCCACGAGCACCCCGGTCAGGATTCGAACCTGAACCGCCGCGTTCAAAGCGCGGAATGATTCCGTTTCACCACCGGGGCGTTCCGATCCAGTACCCCGGTCAGGATTCGAACCTGAACCGCCGCGTTCGAAGCGCGGAATGATTCCGTTTCACCACCGGGGCGTTCGATCAGTGGAGTCGCGGGGAGTCGAACCCCGTCGCCATGCTTGCAAGGCACGGCTCTCGCCGCGAGCGTCCCCGTGTTCCGAGTGACCCCGGTGGGAGTCGAACCCACAGTGCTCCGGCTCTCAACCGGATCTGTCTACCTGTTCCAGCACGAGGTCCCATCCAGTTGCAGACCTGGGAGTTGAACCCAGAGCCCAGGCTTATGAGACCCGGACGAGCGCCGGCCCGTCTGCAAGATCGCCAGCCTGAAACGCAAGCGGCCGGAGGCTTTGGGACCCCCGGCCGCTTCGCTTCCCGCGTCCAGTCGGAGGATCAGCCGGTCTCAGTCCGGACGCTGGTCGCCAACCGCCAAAGGCGGGCGGTCGCGGGTATCCGATTGGTCGCGGGGCGGCGGGTCATGGTACTATCCAGATGCAGCAAGCTTGCGAAAGGTTCACGGAAATTCTGGAAGCTGAGCGATTCACACCGCGGGCGTCTCATTGACCTCTGACGAACGTCGAGTTGCCCCCGACAGGTGGGCGCGAGAACCGATGATCGACTCGTTCGGAACTTCCTGCTCTTTGCGTCGCACAAATGGTGGAATTTCCGGCCGATTACCGCCATAATCAGAGTTCCCGCCATGCTCCCGCCAGGATCACTTTCATGCCGCCGGAATTCGCACAGGATCGCCGTTCGTTCCTCGCCCGCACCTCGGCCGGAGTCGGGTTGTTCGCGCTGGCGGACCTGCTGCAGCGGGAAGGCTTGCTCGCCGCGCCGGCGAAGCCGGGCGAAAACCCGGTGCCGAGCCTCGCACCGAAATCGCCGCACTTCGCCCCCAAGGCGAAGGCCATGATCTCGCTCTTCATGCACGGCGGGCCGAGCCACGTCGATCTCTTCGACCCCAAGCCGGAACTGACCAAGCACAGCGGGCAGGACTACAAGGGCGATGTCCACTTCAGCTTTGTGAACCGCGCGAGCAAGAAGCTCTTCGGCAGCCCGTGGAAGTTCGCCAAGCGCGGCAAGTGTGGCACCGAGGTTTCCGAACTGCTGCCGCACACCGCGGGCATCGTGGACGACATCGCGGTCGTCCGCTCGATGCACACCGGGTTCAACGGGCACGAAGTGTCCATCCGCTACTGGCATGGCGGGATCGCGGGCATCACCGGACGGCCCACAATGGGCAGTTGGATCACGTACGGGCTCGGCAGCGAAGCCCGCAACCTGCCCGCGTACATGGTGCTCTCCGATCCCGCCGGGCATCCCGTGGACGCGACCCACAACTGGAACTGCGGCTTCCTTCCTCCGCTTTACCAAGGCACGGTACTGCGGCCGCAGGAACCGCGCATCCTGAACCTCGACAAGCCGCTCGACGTGCCGGATTCGATTCAGAAGCAGAATCTCGGCTTCCTCGCGGAACTGAACAAGGCCCACCTCGCGAAGCACCCCGGCGAATCGGACCTTGAAGCCCGCATCGCCAGTTACGAACTCGCCGCGGCGATGCAGGTGGCCGCGAAGGAAGCCCTCGATGTGACCCGCGAGCCCGAGCGCGTGAAGGACATGTACGGCCTGAACCGGCCCGAAACGAAGGAGTACGGTACGCGCTGCCTGATCGCACGGCGGCTCGTCGAACGCGGCGTCCGCTTCGTCCAACTCTTCCTCGGCGGCCAGCCGTGGGACACGCACCAAGGCATCAAGAACGGCCTGCCCGCGATCTGCACCCGCACCGATCAGCCGGCCGCGGCGTTGGTGAAGGATCTGAAGCAGCGCGGATTGTTGGACACGACGATCGTTCACTGGGGCGGCGAGATCGGCCGGCTGCCGGTGTGCGAGGGAGACATGAACGCCGCAACCGCGGGCCGCGACCACAACGGCCAAGGCTTCACCTGCTGGCTCGCCGGCGGCGGCATCAAGCCCGGCATCACCTATGGCGAAACGGATGAAGTGGGCCACAAGGCCGCGGTGAACGTGGTGACGCCGAACGATTTCCAAGCCACGATCTTCCACCTGCTCGGCTTGGACCACGACAAGCTCGTGTACCACCACGGCGGCAAGGCCCAACGCCTGACCGACGGCCGCCCGGCCCGCATCGTGAAAGAGATTCTCGCGTAGAAATTGTTAGCCGGACGCGCTAGCGACGGATGCGGTACGCCGTTTCTGCGCCTGGCGAACTCTCGCTTGAAACGGACACGGGGCCAAGGGCGGCTGACGGTTTCGTCCGTCGCTGGCGCGTCCGGCTAACCAATCGAGAGCCGCTAGCGAGAGCCGCTAGCGAGTGCCGGCGATCAGGCCGTCCATCGGGCTGCTGGCGTTGGCGTAGAGTTTCTTCGGGATGCGGCCGGCGAGGTACGCCAAGCGGCCCGCTTCGCAGGCGTAACGCATCGCCCATGCCATGCGTTCCGGATCCTTCGCACTCGCGATCGCCGTGTTCAGCAGCACGCCGTCACAACCCAATTCCATCGCCAGGCTCACGTCGCTGGCCGTGCCCACGCCGGCGTCCACGATCACCGGATAATCCGGATCGCCGTCCTTCAGATACTCGAGAATGATGCGGATGTTCGTCGGGTTCTGG
Source organism: Gemmataceae bacterium (assembly GCA_046350135.1). Classification (GTDB taxonomy): domain Bacteria; phylum Planctomycetota; class Planctomycetia; order Gemmatales; family Gemmataceae; genus Urbifossiella. The sequence continues at coordinate 14,975 of JAXMBB010000003.1, read as the reverse complement.
ATGCCCTGCCCGCTGCCGATGGGGCTGCCGGCGGGCATCACGCTCACGGCCCCCGCCGCCTTCAGCCGCCGCGCCAGGATCGGATCGTCCGTCGTGTACACGAGCACCTGGAAGCCTTCGCTCACGAGTTGCTCGGTGGCGCGAAGCGTGTCGATGGGATCCGGCAGGAGCGTTTTCTTATCCCCGAGGCACTCGAGCTTCACCCAATCCGCGCCGGGGTTGCCGAGGTTGGTGAGAAGCTCGCGGGCCAAGCGGGCGTGACGGATCGCGTCGTCCGCCGAGAAGCATCCCGCGGTGTTCGGCAGGATCGTAAGTTTCTTCAAGTCGAGAAAGTCCAGCAGGCTTTTGCCGTCCTTGTCGATGAGCCGTTCGCGGCGAACGGCGACCGTAGTCACTTCGCACCCGCTGGCCACCATGCACGTCTGCATCAGGCCGTAGTCCGGGTACTTTCCGGTGCCGGTGAACAGGCGGCTGTTGAAGGTGAACTTGCCGACCTTGAGCGGCTTGTCCGCGGGGGGTGTGGGCGAGCCGCCGCCGACGAGCGTGACGATCTCGACCGCGTCACCGTTTGCGAGGCTGCGCGCGGCATGCTGCGCCCGCGGCACCACGTCGCGGTTCACTTCCACTGCAAGCTTGGCCGGATCCTTGCCCAGCGTGCGGATAAGTTCGGCCACGGTGAGCGGATCGGGGAACGAACGCGGCTCGGCGTTGATCGTGATGTTCGGCATGAAGTTGTTTTACGGATCGCCTCACTCCGCGAGCGAGCGTGCCAGCCAGACCAGTTTCAGGCTCAGGTCGCCGCGGAGGGTGAGCATGTGCATGCGAACCTTTTGCACCGGGTCGAGTTCGCACGCGGCGATGAGTTCGTCCGGGTGGATGCAGTGGTGCCGGAGGAACTCGACGAGGTCCGGCCGGAGCGATTCGTAATCGCGGTTCCAGCCGCGCGGCAAGCGGGTGGCGAGGGCACGGATCGCCTCCGGCGGGAACGGCGTGTCGTGCATGTTCCGCGACGCGAGCACACGGTCCAACATGCGGAACAAGGCGAAGGCGACGTACGGGCCGAACTCTTGGTTCAGGCGATCGAACGAGTTCAACGAGGCCTGTTCGCGCGCTTCCGAGACTTCCTGAACGGCACGAAGCACTTCGTCCCGTTCCGCGACACCGTCCGCCCACGCGAGGGGCACGAGCCGCATCCACGCACCGGAGAGCAGCACGCTCGCGCGGTTCGCCCAGCCCTTGGTCACGGTCCGCGTGTTCTCGATGCGATCGAAGACGTGCGCCTGCGGCAGTTCGAGGTGCTGCATCTTCCTGAGTTCGTCGCGGATCAGGCCGTAGAGCGGATTCGGGCGGTCCCATGCGGCCCACTCATGGGCCGTGGCGAGATACGAAAGCCACGCTTCTTCATTGGCCATCGGCAGGGATTGCGCCAACTCGGCGATGTCGTCCGAGAGCGGGCTCCACGTTTGCGAACGGCCCGCGGCGGAGAGCCGGTGCTGGGCGACGATCAGCTTGTCGAACGGCGAAGCGTTCGCGCCGAGAATGCCGATGTACGGCTTCGAATAGAGCGCGGTTTCGGGATCGATCCGCAGTTCGCGGCGATACAGTTCCGCGGCGGAGCCGGCGAGCCGCGAGCGACGCAATGCGGTCGCGAGCCAATCGTGCCGGCTTCGCCAGGAATCCAATTCCGCATCGATGGACAGCAACCAGTACAGCCGCAGCGGAAGCTCGGCCCGCTCCGCTTCGCGTTCCGCGAGTTCCACCAGCCCCTTGTACGCGGCGGCCGGATCGGATTCCGCGAGCGACCAGAGTTCCGCCGCCTCATCGGAGCTACCCGAAGCCAGCGGCGGCAGCGGGGATTCGGGTGCCGTCACGGGTGCGGAGTCGAACCCCGCATCGAGAATCCACCGGCTCGCGGCGGTGCACGAGTCGTATGCCTCGCGGATGCGGCGGAACTCTTCCGGGTATTGCTCCGGACGGTACTTCTTGATGAGCCGCGTGTACGCCCGCTTGATCTCGATGGCCGCGGCCGTGCGGTCGAGCCCGAGGATCGCGAACGGATCGCTTGGCCAGTCGAATGGGTCTTCGGGAAGGTCCGGCGGCGTCATCGCGAAGTCCCCCTTAACGAAGGAGGCGGCCAACCGGGGAGCCGTTCCACGGGGAGCCGAAACCAACCCGGGCGACCGGCCAGGATCCATTGCGAGTAGCGTGGAGGAACTTCAAGCCCGGGGGTGAACGGCTTGTCGCGTTCGTACTCATTGAACGACCGGATCTCGGCGTCCGTGAAGGTGCTCTTCTGCTTGAACGGGGGGACGAGGAACTCCTTGTTCTGGTCCCAATTGATTCTCGGAGCTGTTGTCGGCTCGGACCGATTGCCGGCGGCGCATGCGCGGATGGCGAAGAGAATGATGCCGATGATGAGATAGACCGGTACGCCGCTACAGCCGGAGCCCGTATTCGCGGTCGCCGCCGCGGTCGCGACTCGCTCGCGCCGCCGCACTTCCGCTTCGGCCTGCGCCACCTCGCGCCGGGCGTGGTCTTCCTGCTCCGCCTCCGCGAAGACGCGATCGATCGGCGGGACCGACTCGAGCGGCGGCGTGCGAGCCAGTTCCACCGCCAGCGACGGCACCAACCGGTTGAACTCGTGCCGCTCCGCACGCAACCGCTTGGCGGCGTCGCGCAGGTCCGCGATGTCGTTGCGATTCGCGATCAGCCACTCGGTACGGCGAACGATGAACTCGCGCGGCGGAAGCACATACAAGTCGCGAATCGCCGTCGCCACGGTTTCGACCAGCGGGTTCTCGTGCGGCTCGATGTCGAAGGGGAGCCCGGCTTCGAGTTCGGCCATGCGGGCTTTGGCATCCGCATCCGTGAGTTGCCCGGCGAGTTCGTTCCACCGTTCGCGGCGCACACCGGGTGGAATGGACCAATACTCCCGCGCGAAGCGATCCACGATCTCCGCTTCGATCGCGGCGACTTCGGCGCGGCCGCCTTCGCTCAGCGGCAATCGCGTTCCGGCGAGCGCGTTCGCGGCCCACACGGCTTCTTCCGGCGGAGCGAAGCCGTCCGCCGCGAGCCGCTTCAGGAACGCCGCGCGAGCCACGCCAGCGGGCGCGTTCGCGTCCACATCCAGCGCGGCGGCCGCTCGATCCCGAATTGTGCGGAGCGTGGCCACGACTCATTCCTCAGCGTTTCGTCGCCTTGAAACTCCCGCCCGAGAGCCGCCAGTAGAGATACTTTGGCGGCGGGATCTCATCCTTCGCGCCGGCTGCTTGGCGCTGCTCGAACTCCAAGAAGCTGCGCATTTCCTCGTAGGTGTACTGCCGCGACGCGGGTATCTCAGCAGGTGGCTGAGGCGGCTCGTAACGGTACTCCGGCCGAGTCTTATTCTTGCCCCAGTTACACGATGGAATGAATTGAGAGGCGATGAGTACGAAGATCGCCGCGACCGGCCCGATGAGCAGGATCAAGCATCCCTTTGAATCGGACTGAGGCGGCGTATCCTCGATTGGTTCGTCGCTGCGCTGCCAGAAGAACGATGCCGCAGCAGCAAACTCGTCCTGTTCGGCTCGATCCACCACGGAGAGTCCGGGTGCGAGCGGGGCGATGGCTTCGAGCGGCGAATCGGATTCGAGTTGAACCGTGAGCGTCGGATCAAGTGCGTCCAAGGAGAAGTCTTCGAGCCGTAGCTGTCGCGCAGCATCCCGGAGTTCCAAGGCTTGGTCGCTGTGTTCGAACAGCCACAACGTGCGCCGGATGATGCGGTCGCGAGGCCGCAGCACGAACAAGTCGCGAATCACGGCCGCCACCGCTTCGACAGGTCGGCTTTCACGCGGAGCAGCCGCCATCGACAGCCCGGCTCCGAGTTCGGCCATGCGGGCTTTGGCATCCGCATCCGTGAGTTGCCCGGCGAGTTCGTTCCACCGTTCGCGGCGCACACCGGGTGGAATGGACCAATACTCCCGCGCGAAGCGATCCACGATCTCCGCTTCGATCGCGGCGACTTCGGCGCGGCCGCCTTCACTCAGCGGCAGCCGTGTTCCGGCGAGCGCGTTCGCGGCCCACACGGCTTCTTCCGGCGGGGCGAATCCGTCTGCCGTGAGCCGCTTCAGGAACGCCGCGCGAGCCACGCCGGCGGGCGCGTTCGCGACCACATCCAGCGCGGCGGCCGCTCGATCCCGAATTGTGCGGGCCGCACTCATTCCTGCTCCTCGTTCCCGGTCGGGTCGTCGCCGTCCGGATCGTGCAAGGACAGAAACATCTCCAAGTTCAACCGGTGGCGTTCGATCGTTTCCGGTTCTTGTGTTTGCAGCCCGGCCTCGAAGCCGTCCAGCAGTTCGCCGAGCATGCGGCGCAGGTCGTCCGGCAGTTCCTTGTACAACCGCTCGGCGCGGGCGATCACATACCGGTTCACCGCTTCTTCCCGCGGGTGCGTTTTAAGCTTCTCCATCGCGGCCACCGCCCGGCGAATCTGCTCTTCTGTCAGGCCCTTCGCATGCTTCGCGATCACGTGGCTGACCTTCTTCTTGGTGGCGACGATCGTGGCTTCGATCTCCAGCACGCCGTTCAAGTCGTAGGTGAAGCGGATATCCACCATCTGCCCGCGCGGGCCGGGCGGGATGCCCTTCACCTCGAACTCGCCGAGCAGCAGGTTTTCCGCGACCTTGCGCGCCTCGCCCTGGTAAACGCTCACCTGCAGAGTCGTTTGATTCGCATGGAGCGTGCTGTATCGCTCGACGCGGCTCACCGGAATCGTGGTGTTGCGGCTGATGATCGGGGAGAAGTACCCGTCGTGCATGCCGCCGGCGAACTCCTTGGTGACGGCGATGCCGAGCGTGAAGGGTGCCACGTCGGTGACGACGAGATCGTCCACGGCGCCGGTGCCGCCGACGAGGCCGCCCTGCACGGCCGCGCCGAGAGCCACCACTTCGTCCGGGTTCAGGCGACAGTGCGGATCCTTTCCGAAGAGTTCCTTCACGCGGCGGATCACGAGCGGCATCCGCGTCGCCCCGCCCACGAGGATCACTTCGTCGATCTGTTCGCGGGTGAGCTTCGCGTCCGCCAGCGCCTTGCGGATCGGCAGTTCGATGCGGTTGAGAATGGGAGTGACCCACGTTTCGAGCTTGGCGCGGTCGACGGTCGTTTCCTTGGCATTCTCGGGCATGCCACCGTCGGCAGCGGGAATGCGCACAACGGCGGTCTCTTCGCGCGAAAGGCGGCACTTCGCGATCTCGGCCAACGGCAGCAGCCGCGCGACGAGCAGCGGCATGGTCGCTTCGGCGCGTTCGAACGCCAGCCCGTGCGTTTCCAAGATCCGGGCGGCGAGCGTGCGGGTGAAGTCTTCGCCACCGAGGGACGTTTCCCCGGCCGAGGCACGCACCTCCATCGCGCCGTCGAACAGTTCCACGACGGAGACGTCGAAGGTGCCGCCGCCCAGGTCGAAGATCAGGAGTTTCTTGTCTTCGCGGGCCTCGTGGAAACCGTAGGCGATGGCGGCGGCGGTGGGCTCGTTCAGGATGCGCTCGACCGTGAGCCCCGCGATCCGTCCCGCGGCGATGGTCGCCTTCCGCTGGCGGTCGTTGAAGTACGCCGGGCATGTGATCACGGCGCGGGTGATTTCCCGCTTGAAGTGGGCCTCCGCGTCCGCCTTTAAACTGCGGAGCACGAGCCCGGAGAGTTCCTCGGGCGTGAACGATTTCTTCCCGAGTTCGACGGTCTTGTCCGTGCCCATGAACCGCTTGAACACGGAGGCACAGCGGTCCGGGCGGAGCACCTGGAGTTCGCGGGCGGCGGCCCCGACCACGACCGTGCCCGATTCGTCCACCCCGACGACGGACGGCGTGAGCCGCGCCCCGAGCGCGTTCGGGATGATCTCCGGGCCGGAGGGTGCGAGGTGGGCGACCGCGGAATTCGTGGTGCCGAGGTCGATGCCGATGATCGGGTCCATGAGCGATCGTGGAGGTGAATGTCGGTTTGCCGCATTGTAGCGGATGCCGCCCGGCAATTCCGGGTTCGGTTCTCCCGGCACGGGCGGGAATTCTGTTCTAGGCTCAGAACGGACGGGAAACCCATGCTGTTATTCTGCCCCGAGTGCCAATCCGCGTTCACCGGCGTCTCACGGTGCCCGCGGTGCGGCGGCCTGCTCTTGATGCCGGAAGAGGCACCGCCCTCGGCGGATGCGGGCGGGTACGCGCCGAACACGATCGAGCGCACCCCGCCGTTCGCCCGCGTGGTCGTGGGAACGGTGGTGGCTTTGGGGCTGTATCTCGGCCTGCGGAAACTCTCGACCGGTTTCGTGCTGGCGATCCTCAACGAATCCGAATCGTGGTGGCAGTCTTCGGAAGCACTCGCCGTCATCTTCGTGCTGCAACTCGTCTCGTGCGCCTTCGGGGCGTTGCTGGCATCCGCCGGTCGCCCCCGCGGCATCGCACTCGGCACTCTTGTCGGCCTTCTTTGCGGAGGGTTGTTCCTTGCCGCGGAAGCGGCGGACGGCACGCCTCCCACGCAACTCGTCTTCCTGCTCCAGCCCGTGCTCCTGGCCGTGTGTGCCGCCATCGCCGGCGCCGTGGGCTCGTGGGTGTGGGCCGCCGTGCCCGAACTGGACATGCCGGCCCCGCTGGTGAAGAAGTCCAGTTCCATCGAACTGCTTCAAGACAAGCCGAAGGACACCGCGCGGCCCACGAAGTGGCTCCGCGTGATCGTCGGGTCGCTGCTGATCGTGGCCGGGATGGGACTCGCCGAGAAGGCCCGGTTCGCAGCCGAGAAGGCGTCCGGCGGGTTGCTCCGCGTCGAGAGCCGCGGGCAGGGCAAGTTCATGAGTTGGCAGATCGCCACGCTCGCGGTGCTGGCCGGCGGGGCGTTCGCCGGGGCGAACACCGGCGCCGGGTTGCGTCATGGCGTGTTCGCCGGGTTGATCGGTGCTGTGAGCGGCGGCGCGCTCACCATGATGCGCGGCGAGTTCACCCAGCCCGAAGAATACCTGCTCAAGTACATGAATCTCGCCGTTACCGGCCCGGGTGATCCGGTGGCCGTGCTCGGCATCGGCTTCGGAATCCTCGTCGCCACGCTGGTCGGCGGCTGGTTCGGCGGCCAATTGTTCCCGCCGCTCGCCCCCGCTCACATGCGGCGGCGGAACCTTCACGCCTTCGATTGATCCGGGTCGCTGTCGATCGGCTTCGTCGGATCGATGAGCAACCAGAAGCCGATGCCGACCAGATACCAGCATCCGTACATCACGAAGCAAATCAGGATGCCGCTCGTGCCGGGGTTGTTCTTGATGATCAACCCGGTGACGAGCAGCGTCGTCACGCCTCCGGCCAGGTTTCCGAACATGTTCATGGCGCCGGACACGGTGGCGGCGTAGTCGCGGCCGATGTCCTGGCACACGGCCCACGCCGGCGCCATGATCAAGTCGTTCATGAAGCCCATCAGGATCAGGCAGGCGGCGAAGCCGAAAAGATTGTCCGGGTCCGCGAGCTTCACCCCGGCGGCGGCGAAGTAGCACAGCCCCGCCCCGCCGTAGCCGATCATGCCGAAGAGCCGCCGGCCCCACTTGCGGTCCCCCGTGCGGCGGATGTAGCGATCCGAGAGGACGCCGCCCGCGAGGCAGCCGAACATGCCGATGAGCAGCGGGCACCCGGCGAGCAGCGCCAGCGTGAGCTTGCCGCCCGTCGTCGCGTTCCAATCCTTGAACTCCGTCTGGAGCGCCCGCGGCAGCGAGTACATGAGGAAGTACCAGCCGTAGTTCGTGACCTGGTACATCAGGCAGATGGCCCAGAGATTGCGGGAGCGGAGCAGCTTGCCCCACGGGATCCGCACCGGGCCCTTCGCTTCCACGCGGCCCACGTCGATCAGTTCCCGTTCCGCTTCGTTCACTCCGGGGTGCTCGCGCGGCTTGTTCCGGAAGAACCCGTAGAAGACGACGCACCACGCGAAGGCGATTGCGGCGAAGAGCCACATCGCTTCCCGCCAGTTGAGGCTGCCGAGATCCTTGTCCGTGAGAAGCACCCACACGAGCGGCGTGAGCCCGCCCATGAACCGGGCCGCCATCCACACGATGGATTTGGCGAACCCGCGCTGCGATGCGGGGAACCAGTTGTACAAGGACTTCGCGATGTTCGGAAACGCACCCGCCTCCCCGACGCCGAAGAAAAACTGGATGAGCAGCAGCGCGGTGAACCCGAGGTAGATCCCGAGGTGATCGGTGCCCACGAAGCCGGTGAGTGCGACGAACGCGGACCACCACAGCACGACGCGGAGCAGCGTGGACCGCGGGCCGCGCGTGTCGCCCAACCAGCCGGACGGGATCTCGAAGACCGCATAAGCGAGTTGGAACGCCATCAACACCCAGAAGAAGTCGTCCTCGGTGTACGAGGAACCGCCGGCGTTCAGGTCCTCCATGATCGCCTTCTTCGCACTGCCGTTCGCGGCGCGATCCATGTAGGTGATCATGGCCAGCAGGCAGAGCATGAAGAGGACGGTGAAACGGACTCGCGTGGGTTTCGGGCCGGTTGCGGTCATGAGAAGGGCCGTCGTGGGAGGGTTGAACCCTCACACTGTAGCCGCGAGCGGGAAAGGTGCAAGCACGCATTGCCGCGAGCTCGGCCGGGCAAGAATTGACGATTCGCGGTTGCATCCGGCTGTGCGGCGCGGTGTAATCGGCGAGTCCGGTCTTTCTCAGTGTCGGCGTCCGTTTTCGCCCACCATCTCTCCACGAGGGCGTGACATGATGTCGGTGACTCATCCCGTGTTGAACCGCGATCGCGAAGAGATCCGCGTGCCGAGCCCGCTCGGTGAAACCCTGCTGCAGTTCCTGTCCCGCCGCGGCCTGCGCGGGAACCTCCGTTCGGATCAAGCCGGCGACGTGATCACCCTCCAAGGCGAGCCCGAGATGGGCCGCGTCGCCATGGCGATTTCCGATTGGGAGAAGAAGAACACCGCTTAAGCCGGATCCGTGCCGCCCGTCCACGGGCCGGCGAGGCACTGGTACGCGGGCGGGTTAAGCACGGTGCCGCGGTCACCGCCGGTCCATCCGAGGATCGGGCGGGGCGGTCGCGGCTTGATCTTCAGTTGGCTCTCCGCCCGCGACGTGATGCGAACCGCACACGCAGCCAGATCCGGCGGGCAGAACGTCGCGTGCTTGCGACTCCGCACGCACGACAGGAAGTTCTCCCACAGCGATTCCGTCTCGTTCTTCGGCGGTTCCACGGCCACGAACTCGGTCGGTTCGAGCGGTCGCTCCGCGCGGGCGGGTAAACTCGTGCCGCGGCCGGGATCGTCCTGGAACACTTGGAATCCGCCCTTCACGAACTTGATCGCGCCGAACCGGCCGCGGATCGTTTCCTCCATCGGGAAGTTGCTGGTCGTGCTGGCGGTCGCGAGCAGAGTGCAGCCTTCTTCGAAGGTCGCGATCACGCTCACGTTGTCCGGCACGGTGCGGCCGTCGAGTTCGATGGCGAGCGAGCCGGCGCCCACCACCGCCTCCGCGTCGCGCACGCCCATCGCCGCGAGCAGCCGCGTGATGTTGTGGGTGAGCATGTCGCTCAGGGGGCCGCTGGAGAACGGAGCGAGGCAGCGCCACTGAGCGAACGCCGCACGATCGAACGGTTGCTCCTTCGGATTCGGCCCGAGCGGGCGGCCGGCGATCTCGAATTGGTGCCCGAGGAACAGGTTCCAGTCCACGCTCCGCGGCGTCATTTCGTGGACGAGCCGGTAGTAGCGCCATTGGCCGCGGATGTCGTTGCGGAAGGTGCCGGTCTGCCCCAGCGAGATCGGCCCGATTTTGCCGGTGCGGATCGCGTCGAACGCGGCCACCCACACGGGATCGGCCAACGACTGCACGCCGACCGTCGCCACGCGGCCGCTCTTCTTCCACGCCTCGACCACGAGTTGCGCTTCATCCGCGGCCCGGGTGAACGGCGGCTCGATGAAGCAATCCTTCCCGGCGGCGAACGCGTCCAGCGCCATGCGGCCGTGCCAATGATCCGGCGTCGCGATGCAGACCGCGTCCACATCCTTGAGATCGAGCACGCGGCGATAATCTTTCGTGACGCGGGTGCGATCTTTGGAATCGAGCCCGCAGCGCGTCGCGGAGGGCAGCAGCCCTTGCGAGTAGCGGCGGCGCGCGACCTTTCCGCCGAACTCGACGTCGTATTCGTCCGCAAGGCCGTCCCACACGTCGCAGGCGGCGCGGATCGCGAGCGGCTGCCCGTTCTGGATGAAGCGCTGGATCAGGTCGATGTGCGCCTGCGCGCGGCCGCCGCAGCCGAGGAACGCGATGCCGATGCGTTCGTTGGCCCCGACCACGTTGCCGTACCCGGCCGCGGACAGCGACATCGCGGCGGCGGAACCGAAGAAGTTGCGACGATTGAGTGGCGCGGGCATGGAAGAGATCTCAGGCGGGATTCAGCCATCATAGCAGGTCACGGTCGCAGCGCGGCGGCCAGTTCCGCTTCGGGCACGGCGCGTTCCTCGCGCTTGGCGAGGTCCTTCACCTTCCACACGCCGGTGGCGAACTCCTGCTCGCCGGCGATCAGCGCGAACTGGAACCCGCGCTTCTCCGCGTAGCCGAGTTGCTGGCCCACTTTCTTCGCGTCCGGGTACACCTCGACGTTGATGCCGACTTTGCGAAGCACCCTCGCGATGCGTTCGTATTCGCCGAGTTTCGCGGCATCGAACTGCACGACGAGCACTTCCGCGGGCGTGCTCTGCCCGGTGAGCAGCGGGTGTTTCAGTTCCTCCATCGCGGTGATGAGGCGGTCCAAACCGAGCGAAGCGCCGACGCCGGGAAGCACCTGCTTCGTGTATTTGCTGGCGAGGTTGTCGTAGCGGCCGCCGCTGCACACCGAGCCGATGCCGGGCAGGTCGCCGAGAAATGTCTCGTAGATGGTGCCGGTGTAGTAATCGAGCCCGCGGGCGATGCTGAGATCGATCTTGATGCGTTGATCGGGCACGCCGGCAGCCGCCGCTATTGCGAGCAATTCGCGCAGCCGCTGGATGCCTTCCGCAGCCAGTGCATTGGGAGAACTCGCGAACAGCGATTCGGTTTGATTCAGGATCTCGGTGTTGCTTCCGGTGATGCCGGCGAGTGCAAGCACGCGATTGGCTTGCTCCGCGGTCACGGCCGATTCCTTCACCATCTCCTCGGCGGTCTTCTCCGCGCCGATCTTCGGTAGCTTGTCCAGCGAGCGCAGGAGCGACACCGCCTTGTCCGCGAGGCCGAGCAATTCGAGCATCCCGTTCAGCACCATCCGGTTGTTCACGCGGATCTCGAACTTGTCGAAGCCGATCGCTTCGAACAGGTCGTTGATCACCATCACCGTTTCGATGTCCGCGGCGTTCGAGGTGGTGCCGATGGTGTCGAAGTCGCATTGCCAGAACTCGCGGTAGCGGCCGTGGCCGGGGCGTTCGCCGCGCCACACCGGGCCCATCGCGTAACGTTTGAACGGCGTACCGAGATCGTTGATGTGCTGCGCCGCGAACCGCGCGAAGGGCACGGTGAGGTCGAATCGCAGGCCCATTTCCACCTTCTCGGACCGGGCGCTCTGCACGCGGTACACGAGTTTGTCGGATTCGTCGCCGCCTTTGCCGAGGAGAATGTCCAACCCTTCACAGGCCGGGGTGTCGATGGGCGTGAATCCGTACGAGCGGCACACGCGGCGAAAGGCGTCCAGCACCTTCTCGCGCGCGAGCATCGCCTCCGGACGGTAGTCTCGGAAGCCGGACAAAGTGCGGGGCGGGATGATCTGGCTCATGAGCTTTCCAAGCCCTCGGACAGCGGTCCGCGGGCTTTCTCAATGCTTCCTGTATCTGGAACTGAACTGCTCCAGGAATCGCAGTTCTTCACTCGTCAGCGAGGCCTTGCCGGAGGCGCTGATCTTCTCCAGCAGCATCTCCATGCGTTCGGAGTCGCGGGCCTTCTGCTCGGCCGCGATCTGCTGCTTGCGGTCGCGGCGGGCTTGCCGCCAACGGGCGATCGGGCCGGGTTGTTTCGGTTTCGGCGCGGGCTCGTCGTCCTTCTCCAAGCTCGTGTATCCCGCCGAGAAGTCGTAGCCGAACGGGCCTTCCTCCGTGTCCAGTTGCATGAGCTTCACCGAGGCCATGTACAGCATGAACATCGCGAGGCCCATGAAGATCGCTTCGTTCTTCCAGATGGAGACGATGAGGAACAGCACGGCGACGACGAACCCGCTGTAGCAGGCGACGGTCGTGCCGCGGCGATAGTCGCTGCGCCCCCACACGATCGCTTGCAGCATTTGCCCGCCGTCGAGCGGGAACGCAGGGATCAAGTTGAAGAGGAACAATGCCCACGACATCCAGAACACGCGGTTCAGCCACACGGCCCAGCCGGGTGCCAAGGCGCGTTCGACGCCGCCCGGTGCGGCCGCCTCGGCGAACTTCGCGTTGGTCTCCGGCGGGAATACGATGGAATCGCTCTCGCGCAGAGCCCCGGCATCGCGGAACATCTTTTCAAACGCCTCGAACGGCGTCTGCACCGGTTCGTCGGTGCCCGCTTTGTAAAGCTTCAGGCCGTACTCGCTGGTGTAACTGCGGCCGTCCTGGAAGTTATGCATCTGGCTGCGGTACGGGCTCGCGAAGGGGTTCAAGTTCGGGAAAAACCCGCCGACGGCGAGCCCGATGGAACACGCCACGCAAATAAGAACGTTTACCGCCGGGCCGCCGGCCGCGACGATGAAGTGGGGCTTCGGCGCGTGCGGCGTCTCCACCATCGCCAGTCCGCCGAGCGGCCAGATCAGGATCTCACTCGCTTCGCCGCCCACGAATCGTGCCGCGAAACAGTGCCCGTATTCGTGCAACAGCACGATGCCGAACAGCAGCACGACGGTGACGAGGAAGACATCGAGCGCGGCGAGCGGCGAGCCCTTCTCGGTGACTTGCCGCAGGAACATGCCGAGCGTGAACAGGAAGAAAAACAGGTGGATCTTGACAGGGATGCCGAACGCGGTGAAGACGCGGAGCGCCCAACTCATCGGATCGCGCATCGGTCGGTCCCTGCCCCGCGTGTGGCCGTTGAACAACGGTCATCTTATCACCGCGGGCGATTCGCAGAAAGCCGCGCGCGAAACGGGGTCGCTCTGGGCGGAGTCGCCTTGTTTCGACTGCGGGCATCGCTAAATTGTCGCAACCGCCCGCCTCCCCGAGGATGCAATGAGTTTCTCGTCGTATCACCTTTATTTCGACGATTTGGAGATCGGCCAAGAGTGGACCTCCGGCGGGCGGACCATCACCGAGGCGGACATCGTGAACTTCGCCGGGTTCAGCGGCGACTTCAACCCGATCCACATGGACCACGAGTTCGCGAAGGGCACGCCGTTCCGGCGGCCGATCGCACACGGGTTCGGCATCTTCTGCATCGCCAGCGGATTGGGAGTGATGACGCCCCCGGTGCGCACGATGGCACTGCTGCGTGTTCATGAGTGGAAGTTCCAAGCCCCCGTCTTCGCGGGGGACACGATCAAGTGCAAGAGCCGCGTGGTGGAAAAGACGGTGCGCGGCCGCGGTCGCCGTGGCGAGGTGGTATGGCACCGCTCGATCGTGAATCAGGACGGCAAGATCGTGCAGGAAGGCGAAGTGGTCACCATGATCCAGTGCCGCGCCGCCGGAAAGGGCGACGCGGAGGAATGACGGAGGCTGCAAAATGCGCCGCGTTCTCGCCAATCTTGTCGTTTTCTCCGCCGGACTCCTGCTCGCGACTCAGTCTCCTGCGATTCAAGACGACTCCGTTCGCCAGAAACTCGACACGGCGAAAGAGGTGTACGATGGGGAAGCCAAGCGTATCCGCATCGGCATCCTGGAATCGTTCGACAAGCGAGAAGAGTCGGCACGCAAGGAGAGCAAGAAGAAACTCGACGCGGTGAAGGCCGAGCGTGCGGCGTTCGAAGACAACGGCGAGTTGCCGTCCGCAATGGCGGATTGGGCCAAGAAGCGGGCGGCCGCCCGATCCCGGATGGAGAAGGAATACAGCGCGGCCGTCGCGGCTTACCTGCAAGCCAAGCGCGATCAACTCGCCGCCGAGGTCGAAAAAGCGAAGCTTCAATTCCTCGAAAGCACATTGGTTGGCTCCGAATACCTGCGGATGGAAAGCGATCAGCAACTGGTGATCGCGATCGATCGCAAGTACTACACGGGGGATGCCGCAACCAGCTACCTGCCGAACTTGAAGGTCATCGATGTGAAAGGCGTTCTGGTGGCGAAGCAGTTCGCCGAGCGGAAAAATGTGCTGTGCAGCCATCCGGTTTCGCGGGGAAGTCCGGGGGTGTTCAACTTCACCAAGCTCACTGCGAAGGAAAAGGGCACGCTGGTGCTGCGGGCGTGCTCGGCAGGCCCCCCGCGAAAGACCGGCGGCGGGCGGGTCGTCGTGCTGGTGGGCGGGAAGCCTGCCGTGGACGAGACCATCGACCAAGGCGGGAAGTGGCGGAGCTTTGAGATTCCGTTCGACAAGCAGCGGGTGGTTGTCGAGCACCACCCGATCGATTGGGCGCACGAGGCGATGTTCTTCGATTATGAAATCAAGTGATCGCGAGCCCGCCGCGCCAGCAAGGCTGGTGATCACGCACCGGCCGGAAGGATGCTCTTGATCGTGACGCGGACGAACGGCTGCGTGTGGCCCTTCAGCCGGCGGTAGTTCTTGCGGCGGCGGAACTTCTGGATCCGCGTCTTGGTGGTGGGCAGATCCGTCACTTCGGCCACGATCTTCGCGCCGGCCACCAACGGTTGGCCGATCAGCGTTTCGGAGCCGGTGTTCACCAGCAGCACCTTGTTCAGCTCGATCTGCTGGCCGGGCTGCACGTCGCGGTAGTCGATGACCACGGAGCTGTTCGGCTCGACGCGGTACTGGCGGCTGCCGTCCTCGAAAATGGCGTACATCGCACTCACCTGAGCGAAAGAAAAATCGAAGACAGTTGATATACCGGCGGGGAACCCCAACGGCTACCGGATTGGGCGATTTTGGATCGGAG
>JAXMBB010000002.1:0-433428 GCA_046350135.1 Gemmataceae bacterium | reverse complement strand
CGCATTCATGTTCGGGCTCTCCGCGGAGCAAGTGCTCGGCAGCCGCGGCTGGTACAGCCCGCATTGGCACTACGAGAACGAACCCGAGACGAAGGCGGCGCTGGATCTGATCTTCAGCGGGTGTTTCGGGGAAGGGTTCGAGCCGATCCGCGAATCGCTGCTCACCCGTGGGGATTACTACATGCACCTCGCGGACCTGACGGCCTACGTGAAGACGCAGGAGGCCGCGGCCGCGGCGTACGGGAACAAACCCGAGTGGGCGAAGCGCGCGATCCACAACGTGGCCCGCTCCGGCAAGTTCTCCAGCGACCGCACCATCGCCGAGTACGCGAAGGAGATCTGGAACGCGAAGCCGTGCCCGGTGTCGTGAGGGGACCGTGGACGCTGCTGCGAAACTCTCGGTGCTGGTCTTCGTCGTGACGTGCATGGCGGGGGCCGGGCTCGGCTTGGGCCTGCGGGATCTCGCCGACGCGGTGCGGGACCGGCGGCTCGTGGCGGCGTCCCTCATCGCGAACTTCATGGCCGCGCCCTCCGTGGCGTTCGCCTTCGCCAAGTGGCTGCCGATCGACGAGTCGCACGCGATCGGGCTCCTGCTGCTGGGTTGTGCGGCGGGGGCGCCGTTCCTCCCGAAGCTGGTGCAGGTCGCGAAGGGGGACGAAGCGTTCGGCATCGGCTTGATGCTGCTCCTGATGGTGGGGAGCGTGGTGTTCCTGCCGCTGGCGTTGCCGGCCCTCGTGCCGGGCGCGAGCGCGGAGCCGTGGCCGATCCTGAAACCGCTTCTGTTCACCATGCTGCTCCCGCTGTCGGCGGGGATGATCGTGCGGAGCCGGATGCCGCTCCGGTCGTTGCCGCTGAAGCAGGTGATGGAACGCGTGTCGAACGTCGCGATGCTGGCGGCCGTGGTTCTGCTCGTGGTGTTGAACTCGGGCGCGATCCTGGGCACGTTCGGCAGCGGAGCGGTGGCGGCGGGTCTCGCCTTCGTCGCGATCTGCCTCGCTCTCGGCTGGCTGTGCGGCGGGCCGGACCCGAAGCGGCGTTCGGTGCTCGGATTGGGGACGGGCCAGCGCAACATCGCCGCCGCGCTCCTGATCGCGACAGATCAGTTCGACGACAAACCCGGTGTGACGGCGATGCTGCTCGTCACCACGCTGGCGGGTGCGGCGCTGCTCCTCATCGCGGCGCGGCGATTCGCGAAGAGATGATTCACACCATGAGGCCGGAGCGATCATGCTGCAAGAGAAAGTGCTCAAGATCTTCCGCGTGGACAACCGGAAGAAGTTCAAGCTCGCGGACCACAAGCCGGGATGGAACCAGGCGCCGGAGTTCGAGGACTTCGGCAAGGACGCGGTGAAAGCCCGGGCGCAGGAGGTGCTGCAGCAGAACCTCGCAGACCTCGCCGAAGCACAGGAGGTGCTCGCCGCGGACGGTCGCTTCTCCGTGCTCATCGTGTTGCAGGCGATGGATGCCGCGGGCAAGGACGGCACGATCAAGCACGTCATGAGCGGCGTGAACCCGCAGGGCTGTCAGGTGTTCAGCTTCAAGAAGCCCTCGTCGGAGGATCTCGCGCACAACTTCCTCTGGCGGTACATGAAGAGCCTGCCGGAGCGCGGCCGCATCGGCATCTTCAACCGCTCGTACTACGAGGACGTGCTCGTGACGAAGGTGCACCCGGAGCTGCTGTCGCGCGGCGTCACCAACGGCAAAAAGCCCGGCAAGAAGTTCTGGGACAAGCGCTACGAGGACATCAACGCCTTCGAGCGGCACCTTGTCCGCAACGGCACGCTCATCCTGAAGTTCTTCCTGAACGTGTCCAAGGACGAGCAGAAGGAACGGTTCATGGAACGGCTCAGCCGCGAAGAGAAGCACTGGAAGTTCTCCACCTCCGACCTCGCGGAACGCGGCCACTGGGACGAATACATGGGGGCGTATCAGGATGCGATCGCGGCCACGAGCACGAAATGGGCGCCGTGGTACGTGGTGCCCGCGGACTACAAATGGATCACGCGGGCCGTGGTGGCGGACGTGGTGACGACCGGCATCCGCGGGCTGAAGTGCCAGTACCCGGCCGTGACGCCGGAGCAGCACGCGCTCCTTGAAGAGGCCCGGAAGAAGCTGGGCGAAGAGTAGTCAAGGTCCGGAGAGATTGCCACTTCCGTGTGTGGCAATGTGGCAATCTCAAGCCAATTCACACCAGGAGAAGCATCATGAAACCGTTTCGTACCTTGCTCGGCGTGCTGGCGGCGGCGGCCGCGCTGAGCGCGAGCCATGCCGCGGAGGAACCCATGGCGCGGCCGGCGGACAAGTCCGCCGTCGAAGCCGCGGTCGCGGACTTCGCCAAGGCCTTCAACGCCGGCGACGCCAAGGCCCTTGCTGCGAAGTGGACCGCCGAGGGCGAATACGTCAACGACGACGGGCAGACTTTCCGCGGCCGCGCGGCGTTGGGCAAGGCCTACGGCGAGTACTTCGCCAAGAACAAGGTCAACGACTTGGCCGTGGAAATCGAAACGGTGCGGTTCCCCTCGAAGGACACCGCCGTGGTGGACGGGCACTTCAAGCTGCACAAGGGAAAGAACCGCGACCTCGTGGTGAGCAAATGCTCGTTCCTGCTCGCGCGGGAAGACGGCAAGTGGCTCATCGCCATCGCCCGAGAAACGCCCGGCGACGGCCTCGCGCTCCGCGACTTGGAATGGCTCCTTGGCACGTGGGAGTACTCGAAGGACGGCGTCGAAGTGACCACCAAGTACGAGTGGACGAAGAACAAGACCTTCATCCGCTGCACGTTCTCCGTGAAGCGCGACGGCGAGACCCACACCGGCATGCAGATGATGGGCAAGGATCCCGGCACCGGCGCGCTCCGCGTCTGGACCTTCGAAGACTCCGGCGGCATCGGCGACACCGAGATCACCCGCGAGGGCAAGAAGTGGATGCACGCCGCCACCGGCACCACGGCCGACGGCAAGTCGATCGCGATGACGAACATCCTCACGCCGATCGACGGCGACTCGTTCCTCTGGCAGTCCGTGGGGCGGTCCCTGGACGACGAAACGCTTCCCGACCTGCCGCCCGTGAAGGTGTCGCGGGTGAAGGCGAAGCGCTGATTCATCTCAACCGGAGGAAACAACCATGAAGCGATTCCTGTTCGCAATGGCGGCCGCGGCGACGATCACGCTGGCGGCGGGCGACGAGATGCAGGCCCAGCGTGGCGGCCGCGGGGGCGGCGGAGCCCGTGGCGGCTCGTTCGGCGGCGGAGGCGGAGCACGCACCGTTTCCGGCCCGGCGGGCGGCGCGGGGTATGGTTCGCGCTCGGGCGGCACGGTGGTCGGCCCCGCGGGCGGCAGCCGCTCCGCCGGCTCGGGCAGCGGTTCGTATACCACGCAACGCGGAACCACGATCCAAGCAGCCGGCGCGGGACGCACCGCGACCGGCCCCGGCGGCACCACCGCCGGCCGCGGCGTCGGTGCGGTCCAAGTCACCACGCCCGGAGGCAAGACCGCGACCAAAGTGGGAACGGCGGGCGGAATCGCGGGGCCGGGCGGCAACGCCGTCGGAACCCGCTCCGGCGTCGGCGTCGCGAGCGGCCCGAACGGCGCGATGGCGACCAGGTATCACGGGGGCGTCGCGGTCGGCCCCGGCGGCGTGGCTGCGGGCGGCACGCGCGGCACCGTCGCCACCGGCCCTTACGGTGCGGCCGCGAGCCGCACCACGGTCGCCACCGGAGCACGCGGCACCTACTACGCCTCGCGAACCACACTCGCGACGTCCGGCGGCGTCGTGCGCTCGAACTTCGGTTACTACAATGCGTTCCGCCCCGGCTGGTACGCCCAGTACCCCGGCGCGTGGTTCGCCGCCGGGTGGACCGCCGCTCGCATTTGGTCCGCCCCCGCGTGGGGCACGGTGTCCACCTATTGTGGTTACTCCGAAGAACCCGTGTACTGGGACTACGGCGAGAACGTGGTGTACAACGGGGACAACATCAGCATCAGCGGTACGGAGGTCCCCGCTGCGGACTTCGCCCAACAAGCCACGGACCTCGCCGCCGCCGGCAAGGACGCGAAAGTGGAGGCGAAGGGGGACGACTTCCAACCGCTCGGAGTCTTCGCCATGATCAGCGACGGCGAAACGAAGTCCACCAACATCTTCCAACTCGCGGTGAACAAGGACGGCATCATCCGCGGGAACTACTACAACGCGACGACCGACACCACCGAGACGGTGTACGGCTCGGTGAACAAGGACACGCAACGGGCGGCGTGGACCGTGGGCGACCGCAAGACCCCGGTGTACGAGTGCGGTATCGCGAACATGACGAAAGCCGAGACGACGATGTTGGTGCATTACTCGAAGGAGAAGTCGCAGCAGTTCACGCTGGTGCGGATCGAACAGCCCGAGGACGGCGCAGGTGACGAGAAGAAGTGAGTCCAGGAGAAAGCGTCGATTCGGGCCACGGGTCCTCTCACCGTCAGACCGCCGGGGAGAGGACCAGATGCAATTCAACTACAATACATCCGTCGGACGAGTGCGAGAATGTGACGGAGCGAATCGAGCGCGGCCATGACCTTGCTCAACGTGGATGACGTGCGGATCGATCCTGCGGTGGCGTTGAAGCTGCCGCCGGGGTTGGCGCTGCGCCGCAAAGTGCTGCCGTTCGCGCTCCACGACGGCTGCGTTCACGTCGCGTGCGCCGATCCCGAAGACCACTCCGCGTTCCAATCGGTGGAGAAGTTCATCGGCTGCCCCGTGCGGCCGGAACACGCCGAATCCGCATCGCTGCTCCGCGCCTTGGATCGCGTCTACGGCGACAGCCCCGGCTCGCTCGATTCCCGCGGCCGGCCCCGCTCCGTGGACCTGAAGAACGCCACCGAACTGCAACTGCAGGATGTCGTGGCCATCGGCGACGAACTGCTTCACGCCGCCGTGCTGCGCCAAGCGTCGGACATTCACCTCGATCCGGAGCCGGGCGCGTTGCACGTCCGCTTCCGAGTGGATGGCGTGCTCGAAACGTACCGCAAGCTGCCGCTGAACGCCGCGGTCACGCTCATCAGCCGGTTCAAGGTGCTCGCGGGGCTGGACATCGCCGAGAAGCGCAGCCCGCAGGACGGCGGCTTCAAGCACCGCTACGGCCGCACCGGGCAGGGGCTGGACATCCGCGTCGCCACGCTGCCCACCAAGCATGGCGAACGCGTCACGCTGCGGCTCTTGGCCCTTCAAACGGAAGGGCTCACGCTCGAACGCCTCGGCATGAACGCGCACGACCTCGCCGAGTTCGAACGCGCCTTGGATCTGCCGCACGGCATGATCCTGCTCACCGGGCCCACCGGCAGCGGCAAGACCACCACGCTCTACGCCGCCATCCGCAAGATCCTTTCGCGCGAACCGCTGAATGTGATCACCGTCGAAGATCCGATCGAATACGAGATCCCCGGCGCGGCGCAGGTGGAAGTCGATTCCGCGGACAAGGTGCCGTTCGGCCGCGCGCTCCGCAGCGTGCTCCGCCACGATCCGGATGTCGTGATGATCGGCGAAGTGCGCGACGCGGAAACCGCCGATGTTGCAATCAAGGCGTCGCTCACCGGGCACCTCGTGTTCAGCACGCTGCACACGAACTCCGCCCCGAGCGTGATCACCCGCCTGGCGGACATGGGCGTGGAACGCTACCTCGTGGCGGCGACGCTCCGCATGGCGATCGCCCAACGGCTCGTGCGGCGGCTGTGCCACCGCTGTCGCAAGCCGCGCCCGCTCACGATTCATGAAGCCTCGGCGATCGGCCGGCCGGAAGCCGAAGGCCGCACTGTGTTCGACGCCGGCGGCTGCCTGTACTGCGGCGGCCACGGCAACGTCGGCCGCGTCGGCCTGTTCGAAATCCTCCCCGTGACGGAAGAATGGTCGCGGTTCGTGGTCGGCGGCGCGGAGGAGCCGGAGTTGCTCGCACGGATGCGCGAGAAGCGCATCCCCCGCTTGATCGACGACGGCATCGCGAAGTTGTTCGAGGGATTGATCTCGATCCGCGAATTGATGTCCGCCGCCGCCGAGTGGTGATCTCGTAGGGTGGGTCGAAGTCCGCGCCAGCGGACGAGGCCCACCTTGCGACCGCAATACTCACGGTGGGCCTCGTCCGCTGGGCGCGGACTTCGACCCACCCTACCTCGCATTCATCCATGCCCACGTTCAGTTTTGAAGTCCGGAACGCCCAGGGCCGCCCGCAACGCGGTCGCGAAGACGCGCCGTCCGCGGCCGCGATGGCCGCCACCCTGCGCGGCCGCGGGCTGCTCATCCTGAATCTCCGCGAAGACACCGGCGGGGCCGCCAGCATCTCGCTCGATCCGCGGCGGCTGCTCCGCATCCGCTCCGTGGACATCGAATTCGCCATGCAGCAGATCGCGGTGATGCTCCGCAGCGGGATGACGCTCCTGAGTTCGCTCCGCACCGCGGCCGAGCAGGCCCGCCGCTACAAGATGCGGGCCGCGCTCAACGGCATCGCCGACCGCATTCAGCAAGGCGCGACGCTCACCGAAGCGATGGCCGCGTACCGCAGCTTCCCGCACATCGTCGTGCAACTCGTGAAGGTGGGCGAACAAACCGGCACGCTCGAGGTCGTGCTCACGCGGGCGGCCGAAGCGCTCGAACGGAAGCGGCTGCTCGTCACGCAACTGGTCACGGCGCTCTTCTACCCGCTGATCGTGTTCGTTTCTGCGATCTCGGTGGCCGGCGTGCTCGTCTTCTATGTGATCCCGAAACTGCAGGTGCTGCTCTCGGCGCTGGGCCGCAAGCTGCCCCCGCTCACCCAGAACCTCATCGACGTCACGCACTTCTTCAACGAGTACGCGCGGCCGATCGGCATCGGGCTGCTCGGCTTGTTTGCGGCGTTCGTCGCGTTATACCTGTGGCCGCCCGGCCGGTTGTTCCTGGATCGGCGCGTGCTGCGGGTGCCGCTGATCGGCTACCTGCTTCGGCTCGCGGCCACCGTGCAGTTTTCCCACGGCCTCGCCATCCTGCTCCGCAGCGGCGTGACGTTGGTCGAGGCGTTGCGCACGGTGGAGGCGCTGCACCGGAACCGGTACATCGCGGGCTTGGTTCACACGGCGCGGGAAGAAGTGATCCGCGGCGGAAGCTTGGCCCCGACGCTCGGCGCGCCCGGCGGCTTCCTCCCGATGCTCTCGAAAATGACGGCCGTGGGCGAAGCCTCGGGCACGCTGGACGACGTGCTCGCCGAAGTGGCCCGCTTCCACGAGGGGCAGTTGCAGGCGACGATCCGCCGCCTCAGCGTGGTGATCGAACCGGTGATCATCTTCGTGGTCGGCGGCATCGTGGGGTTCGTGTACATCGCGTTCTTCATGGCGATCTATTCGACCGCGGGGAACTTCCGGTGACGCGCGAAGGATTGTGTGCTTCGTTGGGTGGGCCGGACCGCAATGGCCGCGCATGCGGCCGTTGCGGGAGGCCCACGCGGGGCAGGCAACCGGTTCCGCACGTGGGCCTTCCGCAACGACTGCTGCGCAGTTCGTTGCGGTCCGGCCCACCCTACGACATTCGGGACTCGTTGAGGTTCCATCATGAAACGTGCATCGTGGTTTGCGGCGTTCTTCACCCTAGCCTGCGCGGGCGTGCTGCTTGCGGAAGAGGCGGTATCGCCGGCCGCGCAGAAGCCCGAGCCGGAAGGCAAATCGCCGCCGATGAAGGACCCGACGCAAGCCACCGGCAAGCTCAAGGACATCTTGACTCCGCAACCGAAGACGGGCATGACGCCCGCCGCACCGGGGGCCGCGGTTCACAAAATGCCGGCGATGGCGATCAAGGCCCGCGTGCTGGGCAAGGGCAAGGCCGCCGCCGTGATCGAGGTGGACGGCCAAGCGTACAGTGTGACGCCGGAATCCACAATCCTCGCGGGCGGGCTCACCCTCAAGGTGATCGAAGTGACCGCTGCGTTGGTTCGGATCGAAGTGGTGCAGTTGAAAGAGACGGTCGTGTTGAACTGACCGCGACTGAGGGGACGCAGTCGCGGGAGTGTCGTTCGGAACTTGCGTGGAGCCAGGTTCCGGCGGTGCAGGAAAGGGATTTCCATGTACCCTCGGAGCATTCTGCTCATCGCGCTGTTCGGCGCGTTGATCGCCGGCGCGTGGCCGAGCCAGGCCCAGCCGACGGCCGCCGGCGCGGTGCAGCCCAAGCAGCCGCCCGCGAAGGGCCCGCTGCTTCCCGTGCCGCGATCCGCGGACGAACAATCGCTCGAACTCGTCGAATTCCGGGACGTGCCGCTCGTGGAAGCGATGCGCATCCTGTCGCAGCAATCCGGCTTGAAGATCGTTGTGTCCGCGGAAGCCGGCAAAACCAAGGTCTCGCTGTATTTGCAGAACGTGACGCCGATGGTGGCCGTCGCGTCCGTGTCGCAAGCGAACGGGCTGATCTACCGTCGTGACACCGACACCGGCATCGTCCGCATCTTCACCACGAAGGAGAACACGCGGGATCTCTCCACCTTCCGCGAAGAGCACACCAAGGTCTTCACACTGCTTTACCCGAACGCGCAGAACGTGGCCCAAGCGATCCGCGATCTCTTCGGCACCCGCGTCACCATCGGCCAGAACGGCGGCAACTTCGGCATCAACGTCGGTGATCAGCAGACGATCCAGGACTTGAGCCAACGCTTCGCCCGCTTCAACTTGCTGAACCAGCAGACACGCATCGGTGTCGGCGGCGGGCTCGGCGGCGTCGGAGGCTTCGGCGGCGGTGTGGGTGGCTTTGGCGGTGGCATCGGCGGATTCGGTGGCGGCATCGGTGGCTTCGGCGGCGGGCTCGGTGGATATGGCGGTGGCATCGGCGGGTTCGGTGGCTTTGGAGGCGGAATCGGCGGCTTCGGCGGCGGGTTCGGGCAAAACCAATTCCAGAACCAGCAGCAGCAGAATCAGAACACCGTGAAGCCCGAAGACCGGCTCAAGGACTTCTCCGCGGAGGAAATCCAGGAACTGCAACTCGCCTTCGGCGAAGGCAACCTCCCCGATCGCTCCGTGATGCTCGAATACCTCCGCCGCAAGCCGGGGAACATTTACGTCTCGGTGATCCGACAGAACAACCAGTTGATGGTCCGCACGTCGGACATGGACGTGCTCGGCCAGATCAGCGATCTCGTGGAACAACTCGACGTGCCCACGCCGACCGTGCTGCTCGAAGTGAAGGTGCTATCGCTCGGTCTCGACAACGACTTTAAGTCATTGTTCGATCTACAATTCACGGACGGAGTAACCGTCGCCGGTGGATTTACAACCGGTAACATATTGCCCCCCGCCGCAGATGCAGCGAGCGCAAGCGCCCGCCGATTCTTGCCAATTCAACCCATTGGCGATGCGAACCGAACAGGGAACGGTCGTTCCGATGACCTCATGTTTCAAGTCGTGAGTGCCAATTTTCGCGCTCGATTGCAGATACTCGAAAACAAGAATCGTGTCACAGAGCTTGCCACTCCTTTGCTCATGACCGCCAACAACGAGGTGAGTCAGATTTTCGTTGGTCGCCAAGTCCCCATTACATCGGGTTTCAATCCCGGAACACTTGTCGGCAATGGACTGGGTGGCACCGGAGGTCAGGTATCGAGCACGGCTCAGACCACGCTACAACAGATCGGCACAACCTTGCTTATCACACCGAATATCAATGCCGATCGCACTGTGACCCTACGGATACTTCAGGAGAACTCGAACATATCTCCGATCAACGGCCAAATACCGGTAGTCGACAACACTGGGCAGACAAAGAACATTGAGGTTCAGACTGTTGAATCAAGGACAGTGACGGGAACCGTAGTTGCGAAGGACGGCAACATGATTGCGATCGGAGGCCTGATTCAGGAGAACGTTCGTGACGTAAAGTCTCAGGTGCCTATTCTCGGCAACATTCCCGGCTTGGGCGTTTTCTTCAAGCGCCAACTCCAAGTTCGGGATAGGTCGGAGCTTGTCATCCTGATCCGCCCGTTCGTGCTCACAACGCCCGGCGAAGCATGCCACGCGAGCAAGGCGCTGGTCGAATCGATCAGCATCCATCCGAACGTGATGTCCGGGAACGTGAACACGATGAACACGTTCAACCCGAACGAAGCGGCGCGGGCGATCCCGCCGCAAACGCTCAAGCAGCAAATCTTCCAGATCCACTCGGTCGCCCCGAAGTGGTACTGATCGCACACCACGGAAGCGGCTTCATCACACACGGATTCGTTCCATGAAGAGGTTCTTCATCCTCGGTTCGCTGTTGCTCTCGCTCGGGTGCTTCGATTCATCGAAGAGTCCGAAGCTTCTGCAACAACCCGGCGTCGATGCGTCGGCCGCGCCCACTCCGCTCAAGGTGAAGGCGGACGGCGCGCTGCAACTCGGCGAGTTGCAGCAACCGAGCGTGTCGCCCGAGATGCTGCTCGCCAAAGTGAACGAGCACGCGGCCGCGGGTCGCCGCGAAACGGCGCGGCGACTGATCGCGCGATTCCCGGACGTGGCCGAGGAACTGCTCCGTGGCTGCGACGCCGCCAAGGCGGCGGACCCCGCCGTGCAGTTCATCGCCCAGTGCCAGGATTCCATCGCGCAGGATCGCGCATGGCAGACGTGGCTGCAGGACGTCTCCGGGGCCGGGAAGCAATATGCCGTCGCTCGGGCGGAAGCGGTCGCCAACCTGAAGCAAGGCAAGCACGATCCGGTGGCGAAGGCGTCGTTCTCGCCGCCGGCCGGCATCGGCAACATCGACGCCAACCGGTTGCTC
Source organism: Gemmataceae bacterium (assembly GCA_046350135.1). Taxonomy (GTDB): domain Bacteria; phylum Planctomycetota; class Planctomycetia; order Gemmatales; family Gemmataceae; genus Urbifossiella. The sequence continues at coordinate 422,697 of JAXMBB010000002.1, read as the reverse complement.
GGCCAAGCCCTGCTTCTCAGCGAGAAGCCGAAGGAAGCCGCGGCGATGTTCGAGGCCGCGGGCAACGCCGCCGGGCAGAACTTCCATCAATCCGCGCAGTGTTTCCTGCTCCAGGGTGAAGCGCTGCGCCGGGCCGGGAAGTTGCCGGAAGGCAAGGCGTATTGGACCCGCGGGGTGAACGACGCCGCGGCGTTGATGGATCGGCAGGAGCCGGTGTTCGATCCGGGGCTGTGGGAGCGTGCTTCGTACTTGAAGCCGGTGGATGCGAATTGGCCGGAGGCCGCGGTGCAGGGATGGAAGAAACTGGCCTCGCAGCGGATCGTGCCGGCGGCGAGCGCCGGCGGTTCGGTGCCCGAGATGTGGCTGTGGGCCGCGAGCGGGCAGGCCCGCATGGATCGCGGCGAGTACCACTCCGCGCTGGCGGCCTTCAAGCGCGGCGAGACCATGACGACGGACGCGAACGTTCGCGCCGCCCTCGCCGTGGCGCAGGCGCGGGTGCTGCTGTTCCTCAATCAGCCGAAGCCCGCCACGGCGATGCTTGCGGCCGTGGCGGAACGCAAAGACTCGCCGTACGCGCCCTCCGCGCTCGCGATCCTGGGTGCGATGAAGCTGGCGGACGGTGCCGCGGACCAAGCGCTGGCGCTCTTGAAGCGGGCCGTGGAAGGCGCTGCGGCGGACGTCCCCGGCCGCGCCGAAGCCGAGGGCGATCTCGCACTCGCTTACCTGAGCGTGAACGATGAAGCGAACGGCCTCCGCTGGCTGGCTTCGGCCCAGGATCGTTTCGCAAAGGCGGGCGAGGTCGAGTTGTTGGCACGGAGCAAGGCGAACGAAGCGCGCTATTGGGAGAGCCGCGGCCGGGCGGCGGAACAGCGTGCGGCCGAGGAGTTCGCCCGCCGCATCGAGGGGGATGCGACCGCGATGCGTCGGTGAAACTCGGCTTCCGCCACCCGTGCGGTTCGGCTTACACTCGGCCGCCCGCCGGGAGTCGCAGGATGCGCGTTTGCCTATTTGAAGATCGCCGCACACCGGACTTGGAGCCGCTCGTTCACACGCGGCCCGCGTCGGACCTGCTCTGCGGGCTCGAGTCGCTCGGGGCCAAGCAATCTCGCCATTTCGGGGCCGAAGTCACTGGCTTTCTCGGCCGCTCCGCCATCGCGGCGGTGCTGCGCGAACGCGATCCGGCGTCGCCGGCCAACGATGCGGCATGGCTGCGCGCCGCGCCCACGGTGATGGTCAACGCCCGTTGGCTGCCGCCTGCGCCCTCCGCCTTGCGGCTTGCGCCAGCTACGCGGCGGCTCTTCGCCAGCGGCCCGAGCGCGGGCCTGTGCCAGGGCGAACTCGCCTTCGCCGTGCTGGACGAACGCCGGCTCCAATCGATCTCGCCGGCCAGCGCGGACGACGCGCTCGCGGACCTCGTGCAGACGCTTCCGTGCCGTGAAGTCGGCGGGCAGATGATCGGCCGCCCGTGGGATCTTGTGAAGTGGAACCCGGCCCAACTCGAAGCGGACTTCGCCTTCGGTTGCCGCGGATCGGACATCGGCCACCACCCCACCGGCTTCGCACTCGCCGGCCCCGCGGATCGGCTCTTCGTGCATCCCTCCGCGAAGATCGATCCGTTCGTTGTCGCGGACACCACGAAGGGCCCGGTGTGGATCGGCCCGGAGTGCACGATCACGGCGTTCACCCGGTTGGAAGGGCCGTGCGCCATCGGCGCGGGCACCCACCTCCTCGGTGCGAAGATTCGCGGCGGCACCACGCTCGGCCCGCAGTGCCGCGTCGGCGGCGAAGTCGAATGCAGCATCGTGCAGGGTTTCTCGAACAAATACCACGACGGCTTCCTGGGGCATAGCGTCGTGGGCGAGTGGGTGAACCTCGCGGCCGGCACGATCACCGGCGACCTTCGCTTCGACTACCGCCCGATTGCGATGAAGTCCGGCGGCGAAACGATTCCCACCGGCGAGATGAAGATCGGCAGCGTGATCGGCGATCATGTGCGCACCGGGCTCGGCGTGCTGCTCGATTGCGGCACGACGGTGCGGCCCTTCGCTCAGATCCTGCCGACCGGAAAGCTTGCCCCGCGGGACATCCCGGCGTTCACGCGAGTCGGCCCCGACGGAATGCAGTCGCTCACGGACACGGACGCGGTATTGCACAGCGCGGCGATCGCGATGGGCCGCCGCGGCAAGGATCTCACGCCCGCACTGGCTGCGCTCTACCGCGGAATCGCGAACACCGGCGTCTCTCTGCCGATTCCGATGCGCCCGCAACTGGACGTGCGCAAGTCCGCGTGATTCAACACCTCTCCCCCGGCTTTGCGGGAGAGAGGTCGACGTGCTGATGCGTCGAGCATCAGCATGTCGGGTGAGGGGGTTGCTACGGTGAGCCTGGGAACCGCCCCCTCCCCCGCAGAGCCGGGGGCGAGGTGAAGGTCACGCTCAACTCACGCTTGTGTGTTCGCCTTCTTCCGCCTAACTCTTCCTAATGCCGAAGCCCGACTTGGCGATCTCCCAAGCCCTGCTCACCTCCGATACCCGCGGCGTGCGAACGCTCGCGCACACGGACGGTTTCGACGAACCGGAAGCGGAGCGGATCGCGGTGCTGTTCGGGCCGCGACCCGCGGGCGTGGCCTGCCCGCTCGCCCACTTCGCTTGCCCCTTCGGCAAGAAGCGTGTCGCGGTCGTCACGGTCGCGGATCGCCCGGACGGCTCTCTTGGCTTCCGCTTCCTCGTGTTGGATCGCGCGTTGTACGGCCAATTGGGCGACCCGTTCGCGATCGCGGATCGCTTCCCGCCGGATTGGAGCGCGAAGGGGCCGCAGCCCATGTTGGAGTGGCCGCCGGAGCCGCTCCCGCCGCGACGCGTGGACGAACTTCAACGCATCCTGAAGACGGGTGACACGTCCCTGCTCTTGGGTGCGACACAGGTGCTGGTGGACGGCGGCCGCGTCGCGCTGAAGCGGGGCGAGCCGCAGAACGAACTCATTCGCGGGCTGTGGCAACTGCTGCCGAACCGCACGCGGGCCGAGTTGTGGCCGGCCAGTTTCGCCTTCTCGGATGAACTCGGTCTCGATGCGGTGGCGATGCCCGAGCCGCCGAGCGATCCCGCCCGCGTCCGCCACTCCGAAGACGGCCTGCGCGACTACCCGCAGAGCCGGTACGAATTGAACCTGCAAATCGCGATCGAATCCGGCGACCAACGCGAGTTGGACCACCTCTTCAACCGACGCACCAGCGACGAGACGATCCGCCTCGGGCTTACGATCATCGCGATCGCACTGGCGCTGGCCTTGGTGTTCAAGTTCGTTTAGGCAGCAGGCGTTTGGGCGGGTGGAGCACCGAGTCCAGTACCCAGCAGCCGCGGAGGTGCGGGCCGCCTTCGCGGCAGTGATGCAGGATGCGAGCGTGGTCGCAGCCGGCGTCTTCGAGCGCGTCCGCCAGCACCGGCATCATGCCGAATTCGCGGGACTCATGGATCTTCTTGGCGACGCCGACCACGTCGCTCTCCAGCCATTCCGGGGAGAATCGCAAATCTTGGAATGGATTCGCGAAGCACTCGTGGAGGTATTCGAGGACGTGGTGCGAGGATCTCACGAAGCGGTAGTTCGGCGTCGCCCCGGCGAACGGGAAATACGTGAGATGGGCGATCGAGCCCCACTCTTCCGCGTCTTCAAACACGGGATCGGGGCCGGTCTTCGGCGAGAGTGGAAAGCCGAGATCGCGCAGTCCGCGTTCGATTTCGTTGAGATCCGCGGCTTCCCCTCGGATGTGCGTGAGCCCCTCGGCCAACTCGCGAGCCCCGCGTCGCAGCGAGTCCGGCGCCTTCGTATCCAGGACGTGCTCGGCGATGTCCACGAGATTGCGGGCGCACCACGGCAGCCGGTCCCCCGCGCGCCGGGCGCAAGCAATGAGATAGCGCTTGGACGCACGCGGCTGCGCCTCCGTGCTGTCGTGCCCGCGCATCGGAAAGAGTTCGTCCAAGAGGATGAGCGGGTCGCAAGCCGCCAGCCATTCCGCTTCCGTCATGATGGGCTCACGTCTCCAGACCCAGTTGCTTGCGAAGTTCCGCAACCTGCGATTCGAGCAGGGCCACCCGCGACTTCAGTTCCGCGAGTTCGTTCGGCGGCGGAGCGACGGACCGCGCCGGTGCGGCTTCCTCCAACGCCATCCCGGCCGCGTGGTGTGCCTGCAGCTTGGCCCGTTCCTCGGGGGCGTGGAAGCCGTGCGTGATGATCGCGCCGCGCCGATCCGGCTCCGTGAGGTACACCGCCAATCCGCGTTCGACGAGCGGCTTCAGCACCTCTTCAAGCGCGTCGAGCGTGTCGATCGGGTCCATGCGGCCGGCGCGGATGCGGAGTTCGCCCTTGGTTTGCGGGCCGCGGAGGAGCAACTCCGCGAGCACGGCCATCTCAGCACCGTTGCGAGTCCACCGGTCGTAAAGCTCGTGCTTGAAGCGGTCCACGCGGTTGCCGGTGAGCCGCGTGACGAGGCCTTTCTTATGCAGAACCTCGATGCCTTCCTCGACTTCGACTTCGTCCAGGTCCAGCACCGGGTCGCGGTTCGACTTCTGGTTGCAGCCGGTGGTGAGTGCGTTGAGCGAGAGCGGATACGATTCGGACGACTTGGACGTCTTTTGCTTCTCGACGAGGACGCCGAGGATGCGCCGTTCGAGCAGGGAGAGCGGTTCCCACACCGTTGTCATTCGCGAATCCCGAGGGCCGACGGTTCCGATTGTAACGTAGGCGACAAACCGCGATCGACCACTGTATGGCAACGCTTGCGTGTGTTGACAGCACGCACGGGAGCACGGACAATGACGCGTATGACCACGGCGATCGAACTGCCACGGGATGTTGCGGAGGCTCTCTCCCGGCGCGCCGAACGAGTCGGCCAACCCTTGCAGGTCGCCGGGGTGCAGCTTCTGCGAGAAGCGCTCTCGGCCGATGACGCCGCGGATCCTCTGCAAGCCGTGCGTCTGGAAACCGACGCGAGAACCGGGCTTCCCGTGTTCCGATGCCGTGCGGATGCCCCGGCCCGCAAAATGACGATCGAACAACTCTTGGCGATGGAGCAGGACATCCTGTCGTGAGAGGATCTCCAACGTGCCAGCGTGTCTGGTTGACACCAACATTTGGGTGGCGCTCGCGTTCGAGGCGCACCCCGCGCACGATCTCGCGGCGGAGTCGTTCGCTCAACTCACATCCGCCGAGCCGGCGCTCTTCTGCCGCTCAACCGAGCAAAGCTTCCTGCGACTCGCGACGACTCCGCGGATGCTCAAACACTATGGTGCGGACGCGGTGACGAATGAGCAGGCACTGGACACTTTGAGACACTTCCAATCACACCCGGCCGTTGCCTTTCGACCTGAGCCCGCGGGGCTCGTTCCGGTCTGGCACCGGTTGGCGGGCTTGAGTTCGGCTTCGCCCAAAGTCTGGATGGATGCCTATCTCGCGGCATTCGCGATCACGGGCGGGCTTCGCATGCTCACGCTCGACGGCGATTTCAAGTCATTCGTTCCCGAAGGGCTCGACCTGCTTCTCTTGGAACTACCGTAGCAAGGCTTCGTTCGCGGTGCGGGTGCCGTGGTGCAGTGCTTCCTCGAAGATCGGGATGCCGCTGAGGTCCGCCCCGGCGAAGTGGATCTTGCGGAACGGGGCCGTGGCGCGGCGGCGATCCGGCCCCCACAGGAAGCCGGGTGTCGGCCGGATCATGGCGTGTCCCCAACGCATCACGTCGAGCCGCTCCACCAGGCCGCGAATGTCCGCATGGGCGCGGCCGAGATCCGTGAGGGCCACGTCCGCCCAGCCGTCGCGATCCGTGCCGAGCAGTTTCATCCGTGATTCGCGCGGGTCCGCCCCCGTGAGCGGGTAGTAGTACGTGAACGTGCACGGGCCGTGATCGACGCCGCGTTGGTGCGTGTTCACCACGTAGCCGAGCGACGGGCTCTCGTAGAGCACGTTGTCCCACGCGAGCGGGAAGCCGCGGTCCACGGGGCGGTCCTTCAGGTGCAGGTTGGCCACCATCCACGCCCCGTATTGGAACGCGGAGAGGTGCGGCGGCGGGTTCGTGCGGAACGGGCGGATCAGGTACTTCGCCAAGAACTGTGGAGCGGCGAAGATCACGCGATCCGCACGGATGCCCCGCACCTGCGAGCCGTCGTGTGACACGGCGATCACTTCCACTCCGGCATCCGTCGGATTCAAATCGGCGGCGGCCCAGCCGAGCCGCACGTGGTCCTTCACTTGCCCGTGCAGGTGCTTCACGAGTCGCGCGTTGCCATCCGGCCAAGTCAGAAGCGGCTGGGCATGCGAGCCGGGACCTTTCAGCCGCGAGGCGAAGTAGAACACGCCGGCCCACGCGCTCGTTTCATCCGCCGTCATGCCGTAGTCGTCGCGGCAGGCGTAGTTCACGAGCCACTTCAAACGGTCCGACGTGAAGCCGTGTTTCGCCATCCAGTCCGTCATGGTGATGCGGTCGAGTTCGGTGACGACCGCGTCATCGGAACCGGTGGCGACTGGAATCGCGAACGCCTTCCGCCCCTTGGCATCGCGCCACGCCGCCCAGCGGCCCATCTCGGTGTGGAACTTGGCGAACTGGGCTTCATCCTCGGGCGTTTGGCCGACGTGCAGGTACAGCCCTTCGTACCACCGGCCGCGATGGAAGAGCCGCTCCTGCGGGTCGCGACACAGTGCTTCTTCCGCGAGGATCGGCGTGCCGTCCGGCTCCTTGCCCTCGATCACGCCGAGTTCGCCGAGCAGTTCGATGAGCAGTGCGTTCTCGGCGAGCGGAGCGGGAATGTAGTGCGCGCCCCACGGGTGCGGGCCGGTCGCGGCCTCGCCGCCGCGCGACGTGCCGCCCGGCGCGGGTTCCAGTTCCAAAAGGATGAAGTCGGTGATGCCTGTTTTGCGGAGTTGCCGGGCGGCGGCGAGACCGGCCACGCCGCCGCCCACGATCGCGACGCGGCACTTCTCCCACGCGTCCGCAGCGGGCACGGGTCGCCAACCATCGCGGAGCCGGTGACCGAGCATGTCGGATGGCCCGACGAGTTCGCCCGGCGGCAGCGGCGGAAGCGAATCGGATCGGCATCCGAGGGTGGCGACCGCGGGCGCACCGAGAAACGCAGTCAGGAGTTCGCGGCGGGACGGGGCCATGAGGGGAGTGCGATCCCAACCGGTGGAAACGACACCGCCCCGGTGCTGAACCGGGGCGGTGTCATCTGCTTGCGGGTCGCACCGGTGTAGCACCCGGAACGCCCCGATTGGGGATCTAGGATTTGAACCTAGACTAACTGAGTCAGAGTCAGTCGTGCTACCGTTACACCAATCCCCAAGACTGCTAGGGAATTCTAACGGCGGGCGCGGCCCATGTCCAGACGACGCTGCGGGAGTGCAATTTTTGCAATTCTGACCCGGTAACTCTTTCATTTTTGCAAGGCGATCTTACATCCGCAGCAACCCGACAGAATTCGCTGAATCCGCAAGTCGTTCAAGAATCGCAGCTTTCAACTGAGATGCCGTTCGCCACCCGTTTCTGGCACGGCGAGTGCTCTACTTCTCTCGTCGAACGGTTCTCCCCCAGAACGGACGACACGACCGGAGCGAACTTCCCCCGACGCCTTCCCCCAACCCGGCGTCCTGTTCGACTCCGACCGAACGCTTCACGATATCTCCTTCCCCCGCGAGCCGCCCGGACCCCCAGCCGGACGGCTCGCTTCGTTTTCCCGGCCGCTATCGCGCACGCACGGCATCATGTATAATTGGCGGAACGTCTCACCGAGCCGAACTCCATGAACGCCCCGCTGTACGTCACCCCCACGCCGCTTCCGGGCGGGGTTCCGTCGTCCAATGCCGAGACGGCGGACTTGCTCCGCCAACTGCTCGATGTGCAGCGCGAACAAGTCGCCATCCTCCGCCAACAGCAGGCCGCGGCGGACAACCTCGCCCGGTGGCGGGCCTTCCTCCAACGGTGGAACGAAGAGTTCCCCGAAGTCGGGCCCGAGGTGAAGGCCGCGATGCCGACGCTCGAACGAGCGTATCTCACGCTCATTCGCGATGTGCTGGACCGCCTCAAGGACGTGGGTGAAGACTTGGGCGACGACTTCGTGCTCACCGAGTTCCTGGACCGCTACGGCGTGAAACTCTCGCAACTCGGCAACATGATCAGCAACCTCAGCCCGATCGCGGACGCCGCCCCGGCGGACGCCCCGGCCGCGCCGCCGCAGTGAGCCAACTGATGGAACCCGCACCCGCGGATGTGACCCGGCTGCGTGAACTGTACCTGCACGGGCGGTACCGCCAAGCATTCGAGTTCGCGTCCGGCTTCGGCCCGCTGCGAACGTGGACCGGCACCGCCGCCCGGCTCATCGGCGGCCGCTTGGCCATCCAGCTTGGCGCTCCCAAGCTCGGCCGCCAACTTCACGCCATCGCGTTCCGCTCCTCGCCCGCGTACCCCGAAGCGATCTACTACCAGGCCCGTTACCGGCTGGAGAAGTTCGGGCCGCTCGCCTGCTGGCGGTTCCAGCGTCTGCATCCGGATTGGTCGGACGCACCGCCGGAGTTGCACGGGGATTGGATCGCACTGCAAGGATTCGTCGCGGCCCGATTGCGGGACTTCGACCGCGCCGAACGCTGGCTCAATCGTGCAGAGAGCGTCGCACCTGATCGGCCCTGGCACGCCGTGGAGCGGGCGAGCGTCTACGAGCAGGCCGATCGCCTGGACGATGCGTTGGCATCGGCTCGTCGCTCACTCGAGTTGCAACCGTGGTTCCGTCCCGGTGTGCAGTCCGTTTCGCATCTGCTTGTCCGCCTGGGTCGCGATGAAGAGGCGCTCGCTCTGCTGACCGAAGCCGCGGCGAAACTGGAAAGCGGCTTGATCCTCGCCCAACTGTGTGCGTTGCAGAACGATCTCGGCAAGTACGACGACGCGTGGGCCAGCCTCGAACGGTACGAAGAACTCAGCCCGATCATGGAGAAGGAGGCGAGGAAGTGGCTCGCCGCCCGCCGCGCGGACACGCTTTATCGGCTCGGCCGCTACACGGACGCCGCCCGGCTCGCCCGCGAGGCGAACGACGAGTTCTACACGGGTTTCGCGGAGCGACTGGACGTATTCACCGGCGAGGCGAAGATCACGCCCTCATTGGTGGCGTCGCCCAAATCCCAGACGCCCTACGATCTCTTGGCGGCGTACTGGAGCCATCCGCTGCCGAACCCGCCCGGCGAAGCCGCTTCACCGGCGGACGGCCTTCCCGATGCCGCGGAACGGAACCGCGCCGAGCACGCCGGCTGGCGCTCGATCGAGTTCCGACTCACATCCGATGCCGCGTTCGCACTCATCGAACGCGGCGTGCCGTTCATCGTGAGTCTGGTGGATGCGGGGTTCACGCAACCGCGATTGGCGGTGGGCGCGGATCGCTTGCGGAACACCGTGTCGTTCGCGGAGCACCCCGAACGCCGGCCCACCGAGGCGCCGCTCGAGCCGTTCCTGAAGCGATTCCAAGGCACGGGCCCCCGTGCGCTCGCGCTCGTGCCCGCCTCCGCCTCCGCAAAACTGGAGGGCCTCGATCTTCCCGATGCGGACGCCTACGACCTGCTCTTCGAACTGCAGCGATCGCTGCTCGCGCACGATCGCGTCGCCGCGGTCGCAGTGTTCGACCAACTCCGGGAGATGTTTCCCGGCCACCGATTGGCGAAGACCGGCCGATACGCACTCGCCCGGTACGATTCGCATCCGGTGAAGATGATCGCAGCGCTCGATGATCTGCTCGCGGACTTCCCGCATAACACGACGTACGTGATGGCGAAGGTCGCGTGCTTGCGCGAATTGAACCGCAACGCCGAGCGCTTGGCCCTGCTCGAAGCCGAAGGCTCGGCTCTCGATGCCGAGCCGCTGCTCATGCAATCGCTGGCCCAGATGCTGCTCCCGAACGCGGAGAGGCAGGACGAAGCCGACCGACTCCTGCGTCGCTCGGTGCGGATCCGGGCCGGGGCGGCCGCGGGTTACTTCCTGCTTGGAACGCAATGGTGGGAGGAACGCCGCTTCGTGGATGCCGCCGAGTTGTACCGCTTCGCCTCCACGCTGGAGGAACGCGAGGATCAGTTCGCGGAGGCATACTTCCGCTCGGCCCGCGCCACGGAGCAGGTGCCGGAAGCGGTGCGGCTCTTTCAGCAGCGGGCGGGTCGCGCCGCCGTGCCGATTCCGGCTGCGACCCGCGCCCTTTACAACGCGCTGCTCGACCGCGACGAACCGGAGCAGGCGTTCGCCGCGCTCGACCAAGCGATCAAGAAGTCGAATGGCCGCTCGCTCGGGGATTTGCTGCTGTTCCGCGCCGAATGCCATGCGACATTCGGCCGCGCGGACGACGCGGACGCGGATCTCACGGCGGCGAAGCCGCTGGTGCCCGCGGGTGCGTGGAGCCGCGCCGCGGCCCGCATCGCACGGATCACCCCCGATCTCGGTGCAGCCGCCGTTCACACGCTCGAACTCTTGAAGCTCGACCCCGCTTCCGCGGAGGCTCACCGCGGCGCGGTCGCGTTGTTGAACGAAACCGACGGACGCGCCGCCGCCCGCACCCACCTCGCGCAGGCGATCCAACGCTTCCCGCACAACTACGCGCTGCTCAAGCTTCAAGCCGAGTTCCTCTCCGGAGATCCGGATGCCGACGCGGACAGAACGCTTCAACAAATGCTGGATGAATGCCCCGAGGATGCTTGGGCGTGGCGGCAGCGGGCTCTCCTTCGCGCCGACCGCAAACAGCACGACGACGCGCTCGCCGCGGTGAAGAAGGCCCAAGACCTTGAGCCCGGCCACCCGTGGCACTACGGCGTGGCCGCGCAGGTGCATCGCCGCGCGGATCGACCCGAATCCGCGATCAACGTGCTCCGCGAGGGCATCCGTCGCGACGTGGACTCGGAGTCGCTCATCACCGAGCTTTTGCTCGTGAGCCGCGGCCGCGACGAGAAGCGCGAATCGCTCGACTTCATCGAAGCGGAGCTGCGCAGTCAGCCTCACACGGGCGAGGGCTTGGTCGCGTGGGTGGCCCATTCCCACCAAGTGTTCACGGAAGCGGACGAACACTTGGAACTGCTGGAGAAGCTGGAGGAGTTCCTCGATCTGCGGCCGGACTTGTGGCAGGCGTGGTCCGTATGCCTGCAGCAGATGGCGGGGCTGAACCGTCTCGAAGAGGCGAACGAACTCGCGCGAGAAGCAACAGCGAGGTTCCCGCTGCTGGCGAAATTGTGGCTCGATCGCGCGCAGGTGTGCCACGCGATGGGCAACCCGGAGGGGCGGCTCGATTCGCTCCGCGAAGCGGTGACGACCGCACCGGGTTGGTCGCCCGCGGCGCGGGAACTGGCCGAGGCGTTCGACGACGCGGGCGAACCGGACGACGGTATCGCCGTGCTACGCCGCAACGTCGTCCGCGCTCCGATGGACCCGATGGCCCACGGTTTTCTCGCCGAGTGGCTGTGGGAATCGGGCCACTCGCGCGAAGCGCTCGACCGCGCGAAGCTCGCCCTTCGCCACGAACCGGGTTACGAGTGGGCATGGCACGCGGTGCAGTCGTGGTCCGAGCGCGTGGAAGCGCCCGAGGAGCCGGTCGAACTCGCGCGGGAACTCACGCGGGACCGCCCCGGCGATCCGCGCGTCTGGTTGCGGCTCGCCCGCCTGCTTCACCACCCGCGGCACAACGAAGAGGTGCTCGCCGCGTTGGACCGCGTGGTGACGCTCGATCCACGGAATGTCGAAGCGCACGATCTTCGCGCGGAGCGGCTCGCGGAGATGGGCCGCTTCGACGACGCGCTCGCCGCCGCCAAGCCGGTGCAACTGCTCGCACCGGAACTTCCCATTCTCTTGCAAGGGCGGGCGGCGTGGGTCGAAGCACGGCGCGGGAACTACGCCGCGGCCATTCCGCCGATGCAGGCGCTCGTCGCTGTCGACCCGAAGTACGTGTGGGGCTGGCACCAACTCGCCGAGTGGTACAACGAGACGGGCCGCGCCGAGGGTTATCTTGAAGCGGCGAGCGAACTGGCCCGCCTGCAGCCGGGGCACCCCGTCGCACTCACGATGCGCGGCGAAGCCAAGATCCAGACCGGCGACCGCGACGGCGGCAAGGCGGACCTCCGCGACGCGCTCAAGGCCAGCGCCGGATACTCGCCCGCCGCCGCCGTGCTGTTCGACGCCCATCTCGAAGACGAAGAGTACCGCGAGGCGCGGCAGGTGCTCGCCGTGCTCCAAGAGCATCTCGACGGGCCGGAAGTGGCCGTCAAGCAGCTTCAATACGCGTGCAAGACGAACGACACGGACGGCGCGGTGCAGGCGTTCGCCGAGATCTGCGAGGGGCCGGGGCAGACGCCGTTCCCGATCCAAGCCGGGCTCACGGAAATGCGCGAGGCCGGGTGGCAAGAACGTTCCTTCCGCGTGCTGCGCGAGTCGTGGCAGAACGGCGGCCCGTTCCATCCATGGGCTCCGATCTTCTGGATCGATTCGCCCGATGGCGAGGAAGCGGAACCGGGCGAGCGGTTGCGGGCCGCGGATGCCACGATCAAGGCCTACCCGCGGTTCACGCCCGGCTACGACTCCAAGGCTGAACAGTTGGCGAAGGTGGAGCGATACGAGGAAGCCTTGGCCGCGTGCCGCCCGCCGGAACTGGGCGATCCGCCGCCGATCGAACTGCGCGGCCGCGCCGCGTGGATCGAAGCGAAACGCGGCGACCGCCCCAAGGCCATCGCGCTCATGAAGGCGATCGTCGCGGAAGAGCCCGGCTTCGTCCACGGCTGGCGGCAACTCGCGGCGTGGTACGATTCCGCCGGCCGCCACCGCGAGTGCCTCGAAGCCTCCGAACAGTTTGTGAAGCTCGAGCCGGCCAACCCGCTCGCGTATGTGTACCGCGGGGAAGCGCGGCGCAGCTTGGGTGATCGCCGAGGCGCGTTGGCGGACTTCGGCAAAGCCTTCGAGATCGATCCGAGTTTCGAAGCCGCCGGGATGAACCTCATCGGCGAACAACTGGCCACGGGCGATGTCGCCGGCGCGGCCCGCGCGCTCGCCGCCCTCCGCGAACACGCGGACGGCCCGCTCGTGCGACTGCGGGCCGTCCAAATCGCGTGCCGGCAGGGCGAACGCGAGCAAGCCTCGCTGCACTTCCGCGAACTCGCCGCGGATACCGACGCGAGCCGCGGTACGATCAAGGACGCGATCGAGGCCTTCGACGACGCCGGCTGGGCACCGGACATCACGCTCGAACTCAAAGACCTCACCTTCGCCGACGGCTCGAATCCGACCATCGCCGGCATCTGGGCCGAACGCACGGCCGCGACCGGCGTGTTCGATTCCGTCGCGGACCGCCTGCCCGAGTTGATCGAACGCAACCCCGCCGCCGGGCGTGAAGTGATCCTGGCGTATGCGTGGGCAGTGGCCGAGGCCCGCAAGCCCGTGCAGGGCATCATCCAGAAGTACAACCATCTGCTGCAAGCGGACGACAAATCGTGGGCGCGCGCCGGGGCGGCGTTGGTCGCGGCCGGGCACTTCGCACTCGGCGCGGCGTGGCTCGCGAACTTCCGCGAACGCGAGACCGTGGAGTCGTGGATGCTCCGCCCGCTCGCCCTCGCCTGTCGGGCGCTCGATCAAGACGACAAATCGCTGGAAGTGTGCCGGGCCGCGGTGAAACTCGGCGGGCCGGACCAAGTGTTGGCCGAGTTCCGTGCGTGGATCGCGCTCGATCTTGCACTCAGCGGCCAAGTGGAGGAAGCCGCGGACCAGATCGCCAAAATCGACACAGTGACGCTGGCCGACGGTGAACGGCTCGTGCTGGCGATGGCGGAAGCGGCGACCATGGTGCCGCGGGCCGGGCCGGAGGGGAAGGCTGCGGCTTTCGCCGAAGCCAAGGAGCATCTGCGGGTGGCGGCTGCGGCGTGTGCACCCCGCGAGGTGCCGGTGGGGGCGAGCCGCGCCTATCGCAAGGTGGTGAGCCGCATCGCGAACGATGCCGCGATGCTGAGCGCGAACTTGTGGGCGATCTGGCAGCGCGTGATGCCGTGGGTGAAGTGAATCACTTCACCAAGGCCTTGGCCTGCTCTTCGGTCACGCGGGTGAACGGAACGCCGAGCTTCTCGCTGATCCAGGTCTGCACGGCGGGCGTGTACGGGAACTTGCCCTTGCCGATCAGCCCCACCATCCGCTTGTCGCGGTTGGCGCGTTCCTTCCGCTTCAGGTGGCCGTTCACCGTGCGGCTCACGGCGTGATCGTCGCGAATCTGGTCCATTCGCCGGCGGGTGGACATGCGGTCGGCCATGGCACTGCTCCGAAGTCGTCCGAAATCTCAGGAACCTTTTAAAGTACGGGCGGGGCGGGGGCGCGGACAGGTTCAAATCTCCCAGTTGTCGGCGATCGCGCGATCGAGCACGCCGCGCTTCCGGAGTTCGGCCACGATCGCTTCCGCCGCCGCTTCGTGGGTCATGCTCGTGGTGTCGATGCGGATTTCCGGCTGCTCCGGCACCTCGTAAGGCGAATCGACGCCCGTGAAGTTCTGAAGTTCCCCCGCCCGCGCCTTGCGGTACAAGCCCTTCTCGTCCCGCGTCTCGGCCACGCTCATCGGCGTGTCGATGAACACCTCGATGAACTCGCCTGCCGGCATCATCGCCCGCGCCGCCCGTCGCTCGCTCCGGAAGGGCGAGATGAACACCGTCAGCACGATCAACCCGGCATCGGTCATCAGCTTCGCCACTTCGGTGACTCGCCGGATGTTCTCGACGCGGTCCGCATCGGTGAAGCCGAGGTCCTTGTTCAACCCGTGCCGCACCGTGTTGCTTTCCAGCAGGAACGTGTGCCGGCCTTCGTTGTGCAGTTTCTTCTCCACGAGTTTGGCGATGGGCAGCTTGCCCGCCCCCGAGATTCCCGTGAACCACACGATGGCGGGCTTCTGGCCCTTGAGTGCCGCGTGGCCCTGCTTGTTCACTTCGATCGCCTGCCAATCGACGGCACCCGTGCGCCGCAGTGCTTTCCGCACCATTCCCGCGCCGACCGTGTTGTTCGTGATGCGGTCGATCAGGATGAACCCGCCGGTGTCGCGGTTCTCCTCGTACGGGTCGAAAGCGACGGGCCGATCGAGTTCGAGTTCGCACAGGCCGATCTCGTTGAGATCGAGTTTGTCCGCGGGCGTTTGCTCCAGCGTATTCACGTTGATCTTGTGGCGGACGGGCATGACCGTGGCCGTCACCGTCTTCGGTCCGATCTTCAGGAAGTAGCTGCGGCCGCGAAGCATGGGCTGCTCCGCCATCCAAACCACCATCGCCTCGAAGGCATCGGCCGTCTGCGCGGGGCTCGCCGGGTGGCAGAGCAGGTCGCCGCGCGAGATGTCCACTTCATCGGCGAGCGTGAGCGTGATCGATTGGTTGGCGACGGCCTGTTCCAAGTCGCCGGTGGAGGTCACGATGCGGGTGACCGTGCTCTCGCGGCCGGAGGGCAGTACGCGGATGCGGTCGCCGGCGCGAATCACGCCGCCGACAACGGTGCCGGCGAAGCCGCGGAAGTCGAGGTTCGGGCGATTCACCCACTGCACGGGCAGGCGGAACGGCTGGGCCTGCACGCGTTCCTCGTCGATCTCCACCGTTTCGAGCAGTTGCATCAGCGTGGGGCCGGCGTACCACGGCGTATTCGCGGATTTCTCCACGATGTTGTCGCCCTTCACGCCGCTGATCGGGATCGCGTGAATGTCGCCCAGGCCGATCCGCTTTGCGAAGCCGCGGTACTCCGCCTCGATCGTGTCGAACGTCTCTTTCGAGTAGTTCACGAGGTCCATCTTGTTGATGGCGAGCACGACGTGGCGGATGCCGAGCAGCGAGACGAGATAGCTGTGGCGGCGCGTCTGGACCAGCACGCCTTTTCGGGCGTCGATGAGGATGATGGCGAGGTCCGCGGTGGACGCGCCCGTCACCATGTTCCGCGTGTACTGCTCGTGGCCCGGCGTGTCCGCAACGATGAACTTCCGCCGATCCGTGGAGAAGAACCGATAGGCGACATCGATGGTGATGCCTTGTTCGCGTTCGGCGGCGAGGCCGTCCAGGAGCAGGGCGTAGTCGATTTCGCCGCCGCGGGTGCCGACCTTCTTCGAGTCCGCTTCGAGCGCGGCGAGCTGGTCCTCGAAGAGCATCTTGGATTCGTACAGGAGCCGGCCGATGAGCGTGGACTTGCCGTCGTCCACCGAGCCGCACGTGATGAAGCGAAGCAAACTCTTCGTTTCGTGCTGCTTGAGGTACGCGTCGATGTCGGTGGCGATCAGATCCGAAACGTGGGCCATGAAGCGTGTTCCCGGCGGTGTTGTTTCGCGAACCCGCTAGCGGGTCGCGGACGCAAGGGTTCCCTGTCGAGCGTTTAGAAGTAGCCCTGCTGCTTCTTCTTCTCCATCGAGGCGGCCGAGTCGTGGTCGATCATGCGGCCTTGGCGCTCGGAGGTCGTGGTCAGCAGCATTTCCTGAATGATCTCCGGCAATGTGGTTGCATTCGATTCCACGGCCCCGGACAGAGGGTAGCAGCCGAGCGTGCGGAACCGCACCTTCTTCATCATGGGCTTCTCGCCGGGGAGCAGCTTCATGCGGTCGTCGTCCACCATGATCAACGTGCCGTCCCGCTCCACCACCGGCCGCACGGCCGAGTAGTACAGCGGTACGATCGGGATGTTCTCGAGGTGGATGTACTGCCAGATGTCGAGTTCGGTCCAGTTCGAGATCGGGAAGACGCGGATGCTCTCGCCCTTGTTTTTGCGGGCGTTGTAGAGCCGCCACAGTTCCGGCCGCTGGTTCTTCGGATCCCAGTGGTGCGTGGCCGTGCGGAACGAGAAGACGCGTTCCTTGGCCCGCGACTTCTCTTCATCGCGCCGGCCGCCGCCGAACGCGGCATCGAAACCGTACTTGTCCAACGCTTGTTTCAAGCCTTGGGTCTTCCACATGTCCGTGTGGACTTGCGAGCCGTGGTCGAAGGGATTGATGCCGAGAGCCTTGGCTTCCGGATTCTGATGGACAAGGAGTTCCATCTTCATCTCGGCGGCCATGCGGGCCCGCATGGCGTACATCTCGCGGAACTTCCACGTGGTATCGACGTGCAGCAGCGGGAACGGCGGCGGCGCGGGGTGGAACGCCTTCCACGCCAGGTGCAGCATGCACGCGCTGTCCTTGCCGATCGAGTACAGCATAACGGGCTTGTCCGCCTCGGCCACCACCTCGCGCATGATGTGGATGGCTTCCGCTTCGAGCCGTTGCAAGTGAGTGAGTACGCTCATTGTGTTTCCAAGCCGCTTGCGGATGCCTTCTTTCACCTCGCCCCCGGCTTTGCGGGGGAGAGGTCGCCGTGCTGATGCGTCGAGCAACAGCACGGCGGGTGAGGGGGCTGCGATGCCGCACCGCTACGTTCAATGCATCGCTTCAAGATCACTTCGAGCACACAATCCAAGTTGTCGTGAACTTCGGAATTCCAGAATCGCAGCACTTCGAGACCGAGTCCGTTCATGTATTGCAATCGAGCCTCGTCATACTCTCGGGCGCCCGGTTCGGTGTGCGAATCACCGTCCAACTCGACGACGAGAGAGGCTTCAACCGTAATGAAGTCTGCAATGTATCGACCCAGTGGATGCTGACGACGGAACTTGAACCCGCCAAGTCTTCGATCGCGCAATTCCCGCCAAAGCTTCTCCTCGGTTGGTGTCGGTTCGCGTCGCATCCCGCGGGCGAACTCAAGCAATCGCGGATCGACAGCCATCGGGTGTTCTCCGCGGCACCCCTCACCCGGAGTCGAAACCGCTATTTGGGGGGTTTCGACTCCGACCTCTCCCCCGCAGAGCCGGGGGCGAGGTGAAACGCAACGCTCACGACTTCTTGTTCGGCCGGTTGAATTCGTCGTAGGTCCACCACTTGATGTCGCGAATCTCCGTAGAACGTTACTCGATCCGAGACGTCTGTCTTCCAGAACAGCCACCGCCGAAGGGTCGGTGTGTGCGGTTCGATGAAGCAGAGGAAACCATCTTCCGGATACTCATCGTAGTTGCCGCATCCAATCCACAGATCGAACCCCTCGTTCTCGATCGGCACCCTCCAACCCCAATCGGCTTCGACAGGTTCCTTGGTCGCGAATCCCTTCTTACGCAAGCCCTCGGCGACGAAACGTGCCAGCTGCCGACCGAAGCGGCCGGGGTTCACTTCATCCGCGCCGTTCTCTTCAGGCGGAAACGCAGTCGAACGAAACTCGACGTGTGTCTTCATCAGATCACGTATTGAAGGCCGTGGCTCTGTTCGAGCAGGCTCGCCAAGGTCGTTTCCCGCAGCACGGCCCGCTGGGCCTCCACGATTTTCTCCCAGATGCTGCGGATGTTGTTCACATACTGCGTGGGCTGGAGCGGGTCGTCCGGGCGGGCGTTCTGCTCGGTGGGGTCCACCACGCTGAGGATGTCGAGGAGGCTGATATCGTCCGGGAGGCGGGCGAGGGCGTAGCCGCCGGCCGCTCCGCGGGTGGAGGCCACCAACCCGGCCCGCTTCAAGTCCAAGAGAATCTGAACGAGGAAGCGGGGCGGGATGCCGTGCTTGTCCGCGATGTCCGTGAGGCGCGCGGGCTTCGGGTCGTTGTGCCTCGCGGCCAACTCCAGCATTGCCACGCAGGCGTATTCGGCTTTCGCGGAAAACAACATGTTCCAAGTTCCAAGTTCCAAGTTCCAAGTTCCAAGTTGAAACGCAGGCGCCACCACTTGGAACCTGAAACTTGGAACTTGGAACTACTAGATTCCCCCGCCGTCCTGCTGTTCGATCACGTGGAGGCCGCACTCCTTCTTCACTTTGCCCGCCCAGCGGCCGGCCCGGTCGTCTTCGCCCGCCTGCACCGCTCGCGTGCAGGGCCAGCACCCGATGCTCGGGTAGTTCTGGTCGTGCAGCGGGTTGTACGGCACGTCGTTCTTCATCACGAACGCCCACACATCCTTTTTCGTCCAATTCAACAGCGGGTTCACTTTCACCACTTTGAACTTCGCATCCCACTGGATCACGCCCGCTTGGCCCCGGTCCTGCGTCTGATCCTTGCGAATCGCACTGATCCAGGCGAGCGGGGCGAGCCGCGCCATGGCCCGCTTCAGCGGCATGATCTTGCGGTCGTGGCAGCACTGATCCGACCGCAACTCATACAGCGGCCCGCCATGTTCTTCCTCGTACTCGGCCACGGACATTTCCGGCCGCACATATTCCACCGCGACACCATACCGCTTGAGGATGCGCTCGCGGAGTTCCAGCGTCTCGGGGAACTGGTAACCGGTGTCGATGTTGATCACCTTCACCGCGGGGTTGATCTCGGCGAGCATGTGAATGATGCAACAGCCTTCCGCTCCGAACGCGGTGGCCATCAGCAGCCGCGGGTGGAAGCGATCCGCGGCCCAGCGGAGCACCTCCTGCGGCAACGCCATCGTCAGCGAATCATTGGCGACCGCGATCTCCTCGGCGGTCATTTGCGTGAGCATCGCGTTCACCGGCCAACCGGCCACCGGCCAAGCACACACATGCTTGGCCGGTAATACGGCACATCCCTTATCGGCATTCTAAACATTGATCCGCAGAAGGAAAGTCGCCCGAACACAAGCCGATTCCACGACGCCACTTAATCGACAAATCTTGCCCAGATTACCCGGCAAACTCGGCAAAGTCCGCCGGATCGGCTCATCCTGCGAACTGGGAAAGGACGATCAACCCGGAGAACACGGTGTTCCGGGGGAACGGGCCATGACGCGGTGGAACTGGAAGCGGTGGGCGTTCGCGATCGTGACGGGCTCGGCCATGGCCGGATCGTTCGCCTCCGTGGCTTCGGACGATGTGCCGAAGGCGGGCGAAACCATCACGCTGAAGTACCCCGGCCAACCCGATCGCATCGTCACGGTGGTGAAGTCCACCCGCAAGCCGGACGGCAGCCTCGAAACCGAGGTAAAGGACGGCAAGAGCGGCGAGACGTTCATGCTCGTGGACCCCGCGCCCGAGAACAAGATCCCGTCCGTGTCGCCGGTGAAGCCGGCGGCGAGCGTGCCCGCGCCGGTGAGCGTGAACCCGGTGCCGCCGGTGTCCAAGCCGGCGGCCACGACCGCGGCCAAGGCGCCGGCTCCGCTTCCGCCGCTGCCCGTTCCAGTGACGGCCAACAAGCCGGTGGCACCGGTTCGCCCCGCGCCGGTTTCCGCGTTCGCCGAGGCTCCCGCGGTGAAGTCGCCTGCGGCCGGGCAGACGCCGATGCCGCCGATGGCCGAGGCGAAGGACAAGCGATTGATCGGCGGCGGGAAGATCTTCAATCGCGAGCCGGAGGGCTCTGCCGCGGTGCCGGCGGTGGAAGACAAGAAGACCGGCATCATCGGCCGCGTATTCGGGAAGAAGCCGACGCCGACCACGATGCCGGCGACGAGCCTGCCCGTTCCGGCTCCGGTGTCGACCGCGCCGTCCGCCCGCACGAATGCGGAGCCGCCGCGAGTTCAACCCGTACAGCCTGTGAAGCCGGTGGTGCCGCCCGCGCCGACCCGCGTGACGCCGCCGACGCCGGTGGTGCCGTCGCTCACCGCGCCGAGCGCGCCGAGTTCGATCCCGGTGCCCGCGCCGAGCAAGCCGGTCGCACCCGTGGTGGTGGAGCCGAGCAAGCCCGTGCCGCCGGTCGCCTCGCCCGCTCCGGTGGACGTGATGCCGATCCCGATTCCGGTGAAGCCTGCGGCTCCGGTCGCGGTCACCCCGGCTCCGGTGGAGGCGATCCCGGTTCCCGCGCCGAGCAAGCCAGTCGCGCCCGTCGTGGTGGAACCGAGCAAGCCCGTGGAGGCGATCCCGGTTCCCGTGCCGAGCAAGCCGGTCGCGCCCGTCGTGGTGGAACCGAGCAAACCCGTGGAGGGGATCCCGGTTCCCGCGCCGAGCAAGCCAGTCGCGCCCGTCGTGGTGGAACCGAGCAAGCCCGTGGCCCCGGTGGAGGCGATCCCGGTTCCGCCGCCGACGAAGCCGACGCTGCCGCCGATCGCCGTGCCCACGATTCCGGCACCGGCCGTGCCCGCACCCCTGCCCGCGCCGACGCTTCCCTCGGTGCCGATGACGTCCGTGCCGGTTCAGCCCGCGGTCGTGGTTCAGCCGGCACCAGTGCGGCCGGTTCCGGTCCAACCCGTGTCGGCCACGGAAACCGATTCATTCATCGCCACCTTGAAGGACGCACCGGCCCCGTCGGCCCGGCTCCGTGCGGTGAAGCAACTCTCCACCGGGCCGCAGGCTTCCAGTGAAACGGTGAAGAACGTCCTGTTCCAGACCGCCAAGACGGACGTGTGTCCGGCCGTGAAGGCGGACTGCATCGAGGCCTTGGCGAAGCTCGATTACCGCGATCCGGCGTTCCTCGCGTTCGTGAGGTCCGCGTGCTCGGATGAATCGGGCGAGGTGCGCCTCGCCGCCAAGGGTGCGTGGGAGAAACTCGGGAAGTGACGAGCGATCCAAAAAGGCAAACGGACCGTCGGGTGCGACCCCGGCGGTCCGTTCGTTTACCGCTCCCCGAATCCCCGTGACCGGGAAGCGGTGCCATGCATCGGGATCACAAGCATGTTGAGTGCCAATCGCGCCTCGCGAGCCCGACGAGCCAGCGGGCAAATCGACTGTTGCTGGCGCGTCAGACGTGCAGGGCGGTGTCCGGCGAAGTGCCGCGGCCGGCACGGCGGGCCGCGCAAGGGTGCGACGAAAGCGCCACGTGCTCGGCCAGGCCGATCACTTCCAACCGCTTGCCGCGGGCGGTGAACTCGTCGCCCAACTCGTGCAACTTCTCCATCACGCTGTGATCCACGAGCTTGGCCCGCGAGAGGTCCAGCACCACGGCGTCGTGATTGGCGCCGGCCGCGAGGATCGCCTTGCGAAGCCCGAGCCAGTTGGTGAACACGGCCGCGCGGCGCACCGCGAGCACCACGGTGCCGTCGCGTTCCACCGCCTCCACATCCGACTTCAAGAAGCCGCTCAACGGGCACCCGTTGATGAGATGGATCACCAGCTTCAGGACGATGCCGGTGGCCATGCCGATGAGCAGGTCCGTCGCCAACGTGGCGATGATGGTTCCGATGAACACGAGGAACTGCTCGCCGCCGACTCGGAAGGTGCGGACGAACTCGCGGGGAGACGCGAGGCGGAAGCCCGTGTACACGAGCATCGCGCCGAGGGCCGCCAGCGGAATGCGGTGGATCAGGTTCGGGAACACGAGCACGAACCCGAGCAAGAACAGGCCGTGGCACAGGTTCGCGGCGCGGGTGCGGGCTCCGTTGTCGATGTTCGCCTTGCTCCGCACGATCTCCGAGATCATCGGCAGCCCGCCGATGGAGGAGGACAGCACGTTGGCCGCGCCGACGGCGAGCAGGTCGCGGTCGAAGTTCGTCTTCCGCCGCCACGGGTCGATGAGTTCGATGGCCTTCGCCGAGAGCAGCGATTCCAAGCTGCCGATCAACGTGAACAGCACGAGGTACTGGATGCCGACGGCCGAGGCGAGGCCGCTGAAGTCGGGCCGGGCGAACGCGCTGCCCGGATCCTTGAGCACTTCGGGCATGTCCACCAGGAAGCGCGGGCCGACTTCGTATTCCGCTTCGTGGTTGGTGTCGAAGAAGCTGTCCGGGAAGAGGTAGGTGTGGCGGTGTTCGAGGTCGAAGGCGATGCCGAGGCCGATGGCGGCAAGCAGGACGATGAGTTGCGCCGGAACCTTCTTCAAGGCCTTCACGCGGGCCGAAACGAACGGCAGGCCGAAGAGGATGGCGAGCCCGACCAAGCCGATGATCGCGATCTCCGGGTTCAGCCCTTGCATCTTGGCAGGGAACTCGGCGAGCAGCGTGAGCGGCCCGGCCCCCTTCGTCGGGGTGAGTCCGAACACTTCGTACAACTGCTTCGCGATGATGATGATGCCGATGCTGGCGAGCATGCCGTGCACGGGTGTGAGCGGGAACAGGTCCACGAGCCGGCCGGCTTTCAACACCCCGAACAGGACTTGGATCACGCCGGCGGTGACGCCGATGCCCAGGGAAAGCTTGTAGCCGAGCCTGGCGCGATCCGCTTCGGACATCCCGGCGCCGAACTCGTTCCCCAGATCGGTGACGGCTCCGTACACGATCACGATCAGCCCGGCGGCCGGGCCCTTGATCGTCAATTCCGAGTTGCTCAGGAGCGTGCAGACGATGCCGCCGACGACGGCGGTCCAGATGCCGGCGATGGGCGGGAAGCCGCTGGCGCGCGCGATGGCCAGGCAGAGCGGCATCGCGATGAGGAACACGAGGAAGCCGGAGATCGCATCGAAGCGGATGTTGCCGAAGAATCCGGGTGCAAGCGGCGGGGCGTCGGGCTGGGAGGTGTCGGCCACGGGGGGATCTCGGGGCGAACTGGTGGGCAGCCGCGTCCAGTGTGGCAACTCCCGTGCCGCACGGCATTCACCCCGGATTGCCGTCCCCGGTCGAACCAGATTGATCGCTCACGAATCACCGTGGTCGTCTTCCGACCACACTTCGCGGCCGATGGTGATACCGAGCAGGCGGATCTTGTTCCGCAAACTGCCGCGGGTGATGCCGAGGATCTTCGCCGCTTGAAGCTGATTGCCCGCGGTGTGCCGCAGCACGCGGACCAGCACTTCGCGCTCGAGCCGCTCCACGCTGTCCGCATAGAGCGAAGTCGTTCCCTGCGCGATTCGCTCGTTCACGAAGTCGTCCCAGCTGAAATCGCCCGTCGCGGCGGGGGGTGACGCTTGGTTGGTGAGTTGGCTGGGCAGCGATTCGGGAAGGATCGTCGTGCCCGGCGTGTGCAGGAGCGCGTGCCGCAACACGCTCTGCAACTCGCGTACGTTGCCGGGCCAGGAGTAGGCCTTCAGCAGTTCCATCGCTTCCGGCGCGATCTCGACCGCGCCCCGGCCCAGTTCCTGGCTGAAGCGACGGAGGTAGTGTTCGATCAGCAGGCGCAGGTCGTCGCCGCGTTCGCGGAGCGGCGGCAATCGCAGCGTAAAGCCGTTCAGGCGGAAGTACAGGTCCTTGCGAAAGCGGCCTTCTTCCGCGGCCCGTTCCAAGTCCGCGTTCGTGGCCGCGAGGATGCGCACGTCGGTCCGGATCACTTCATCGCCGCCGACGCGCTCGAACTGTTGGTCCTGCAGCAGACGGAGCAACTTCACCTGTGCGAGCGAGGTGAGTTCGCCGATTTCGTCCAGAAAGATGGTGCCGCCGTGGCACTGCTCGAACTTGCCGATGCGGCGGCGGTCCGCCCCGGTGAACGCTCCTTTCTCGTGCCCGAAGAGTTCGCTTTCGAGCAGGTTCTCGGGGATGGCCCCGCAGTTGATCGCGAGGAACGGGTGGTTCGCGCGATCCGAGTGCTGGTAGATGGCCCGTGCGACGAGTTCCTTCCCGGTGCCGCTCTCGCCGAGGATCAGCGTGGTGATGTTCTGCCGCGCGACGCGGCCGATCGCCTTGTACACCTCTTGAATGGCGGGGCAGCGGCCGACGAGCAGGTCGCCCTTCGTGGACGCGGGCTCGCCCCCGGCCAGCTCCGCCGGCGTCCGCATCAGGCGGCTCGAGCGCAGCGCCCGGTCGATCACGTCGCGGAGTTGGCCCAGTTCCAGCGGCTTGAGCAGGTATTCCCACGCACCTTCTTTCATCGCTTCGATGGCGAGGTCGGCGGTGCCGTGGCCCGTCACCAGGATCACGGGGATGCGCGCATCCACGGCGCGGATCCGGTGGTACGTGTCGAGGCCGGACGCATCGGGAAGCCGCACGTCGAGCACGATCGCATCCGGCCGCTCGCGCTCCACCTGCGCCACCGCTTCGGCCGCGGTGGCGGCGGAACGCAGTACGAGATCGCGGCCGCGGTACGCCCGCTGGAACGCGTGCTGGATCGCCGGTTCGTCATCAACCACCAGCAATGTCGGCATCCTCGGTCTCTCCCGTGTGGATCGGCAGGTTGATCGTGAACCGGCTTCCGCCCTCGGGACGGTTCCACGCGAGTATGGTACCGCCGTGGGCGTCCACGATGCGTTTCGAGATGACCAAACCGAGCCCGAGCCCGGTGTCCTTCGTACTTACGAACGGCTGGAAGAGCCGGGCCATGACCGCGTCCGGGATGCCGGGCCCGGTGTCCGAAACTTCTATTTCGAAGCGGTCCAGCGGCTTCGCCCGCACCGCCAGTTCGAGCGTGCCGCCGTTCGGCATCGCGTCGATCGCATTCAGGCACAAGTTCACCACCACTTGGCGGATCTGCTCGGAGTCGATGACGGCGCGAAGGTCCGGAATGTCGCTGCGGACCACGATCCGCTGCCGCTCGGCGCGACCCTTCAGCAGTTCGAGCACGCCTTGGATCATGGGGCGGATCTCCGTGCGACGCCGTTCGGTGTGCGGCGGGCGGGCGAAGTCCAGGAACGTTTGCAGGGACCGCTCCATGCGG
This sequence comes from Gemmataceae bacterium, assembly GCA_046350135.1. GTDB lineage: Bacteria > Planctomycetota > Planctomycetia > Gemmatales > Gemmataceae > Urbifossiella. The sequence goes on along the minus strand of JAXMBB010000002.1, from coordinate 397,300 downwards.
CGGACTTCGTCTTCGATCACGCGCAGGTCCACGGCGGAGAGCGCTTCGCCGCCCGCTTCCTGCGCGGTTTGCACGAGCAGCTTGATGGACGTGAGCGGGTTGCGGATTTCGTGTGCCACGCCGGCGGCGAGTTGGCCCACGGCCGCAAGCTGTTCGGCTCGCAGCACCTCCCGTTCGCGCTGCTGCAAGGCACCGACCACCTGCTTGATCCGCTCGCTGAGCGCCTCGACTTCGTCGTGCAGGCCGTGGAACTCGCCGACTTCGGTGAAGATGATCTCCGGCCCGGCGGGGCCGAGTTTGCCGGCCGCGTCGCGGATTTGGACGCGGAGGCGGCGGATCGAGCGGGCGAGGCCGCGGGCCATGCCGAACCCGAGCACGAGGCCGGTGACGCCGCCGAGCCCGCCGACGCCGGCCAAGCCCCACGCCAGCCGCGACAGCACCAGTTCATGGTGCTCGGCCGATGCCTCGATCCGCGACGCGTTGTAGAGCTTGAACTCCTGACAGGGCTTGAGTGTCTCGGTTTCGAGCAGTTTGGTGGCCGCCTGCCGCATCCGCTCGTGCGCCGGGTCGTTCGGTTGCGGCATCGTCTGCCAATGCCTCAAATAATCCGCGAAGTTGCGTTCGATTTTGTTGCAGAGTTCCTCCTCTTCGGGCTGATCCGCCACCGCCCGCACCGCGACCAGCAGCACGCGCGCGCGGTCGTGCATCACGGACACCGACTCGACGCGGTCGTTTTCGAGCGCGATCAGATCCGTGAGGCACTCTTCGAGTTCGACCGCGGCGCGGCGGCTCTCCACGTTCTCCCGCAGCGATCGGCTCAGCGTTTCCTGCTGGTTCAGCAGCGAAATGGCGGTGAAGGCGCAGAGCGCGACGAGGCAGCAAGTGATGAGCAGCACCGGCCCGATGTAGCGAAGCCGCAACTCGTTCATCGCGATGCCTGGTGGTCGTTGCGCGGTCAGCATGGTCGTTCAGAAGCCACATTGGCGTGGATCCTGCCTGCATTTCTACGCCGGGCGCACCGAACCGGGTCGGCACGGCTCTTGCGTCGGTTTGGAGTTCTTTCCCCGGTCGAGCGCCCAACCGTGGCCATGACGTCCGATTCCGGCCCCGCCGGTGTGCGATTGCGGCACGCCATCGAGCACGCCGCACACTTCCTGCCGGCCCAAGGGCCGATCACCGTCTTCATCCACCACAATACGCTGCACGCCTTCGAGGACCTGCCTTTTGAAGAAGCCGTCGTGCGAGGAGCCGAGACGTTTGGCTGCCAGGCGTACTTGTCCGAGGACCGCTACCGGCAGGAACTGCGCCGCGGGCGGATCGCATTCGCCGATTTGTCCGCCATCCTGAAGGACGACCTCGGCCTGCGAGCGGACGAAACCGTGGATCGGCTCGCCACGCGATTCGAGATCCGGCTCGCGATGCTGCAACATGCCGTGTGGACCGGCCCGCCCGCGGAGCTGAACTGGTTCGTGGAAGAGACGGACTCGCTGCGGAAAGTGCGGCCCGATGTCGCGGCCGTGGCGAAGGGGCGGTTCGTCGCGGACACGCGGCGTTGGGTGATGCGCGACCTCCGGGTGCGCGAAGGCGCTCCGGTGCCCGAGTGGGCGAAGGACGTGTTCACCCGCTTCCCGATCCGCGACATCGAGATGTGGACGGCGGACCAATGGGAGGCGTTCGCACTACAAGCGGTGTGGGCGGTGTGCCGGCGGGCCGTTGCCGCGTTGCCGGCCCCGCCCGTGAAATCGAAGCCGTGTCTGCGGCCGCGCGACGTGCTGCTCGCCGCCACCCGAGCGGACTCGGACGAATGGGCGAACTCCCTCCTCATCCGCTTCTGCGCCGCGTTTCTGGACCAAGGCATCTCACATCGGTTGCTGCCGGACCGTTCCCGCGGGCTGTTCCAATCCTTCCTCACGCTGCACGCCGCGGGAGAAACCTGGACCGATCCGCGGCTCGCGTCGCTGGCGAACGAAGCGAAGCGGTTGCTGCAGGCCGGCACGACCGCGGAGGATTCCGCGCTCGAATCCCTGGCGATGCTCGGCGTCCGCGACGGCGAGTGGGACGAGTTCATCACGGCCTCGCTGCTCGCGTTGCCGGGCTGGGCCGGCATGGTGGGGCAGGTGGAAGCCCGCGGCGACAGCGTGGCTCATCCGATCCCGCGCGGCTCCCAACAGGAGTTCTTCGCGGTGCGTTTGCTGCTCGACCGCGTCGCCGCGCAGCATCTCGCGGCGGAGTTGCTCGGCTTCACCGGCCCGCTCGCCGAACTCCGCACCGCGTTCCCGCCGCGGCCCGCGCCGCCGCCCACCATCGAGCAGCGCGCCTTTCCGATCTTCCAACTCGCGCAAGTGCTCGCGTGGACTCCGCACGATCTGCTGCGATTGTCGTCCGAAGAGTGGGCGGTGCTCGTTCGTGAAGTGGAGTCGTTCTCGAGCCTCGAACGCCGCCGCATCTTTCAACTCGGTTACGAGCAGTGGTTTCGCACGCAGACGCTGGACGCACTCGCACTGCACGCCCGCCGCTTCCCGGAATCCGGCCCGCGGTTCCAAGTCGTCACGTGCCTGGACGAGCGCGAAGAGTCGTTCCGCCGGCATCTCGAAGAGACTGCGCCGGACTGCGAGACGTTCGGCGCCGCGGGGTTCTTCAACGTCGCGATGTACTTCAAGGGTGCGGCGGACGCGCACTTCGTTCCGCTCTGCCCGATCGTGCTCACGCCGCAGCATTGGGTGGAAGAAGGCGTGTGCGACGGCAGCGAATCGCTGCACCGGCGGCGGGCCGCGGCCCGCAAGGCGATCGGAGCGGCATCGGTTCGTTTCCAGAGCGCGACGCGGTCGTCCGCCGTCGGCGCGATTCTCTCCGCGGGAGTGGGCGCGCTCGGCGCCGTTCCGCTCGTGTGCCGCATCCTCTTCCCGCGGGTGGCGGCGTGGTTCGAGCGCAAGTCGTCCCTGTACGTCCGTGCTCCGGCCGCGACGCGGCTCCGGCTGGAACGCGCGGATCCGAAGCCGGGTCCCGAGAACGGCCACCAGGGTTACTCGCTGGACGAGATGGCGGCGGTGTCCGAGCGGTTGCTCCGCGACATCGGATTGATCCGCAACTTCAGCCGCTTCCTGTTCGTGGTCGGTCACGGCTCGGACAGCCTGAACAACCCGCACAAGTCCGCGTACGACTGCGGGGCGTGCGGCGGCAGCCCCGGCGCGCCGAACGGCCGCGCCCTCGCATGGATGCTGAACGACCCGCGCGTGCGCAGCCGCATCGCCGCGAACGGCATTTCCATCCCGGACACCACGTGGGTGATCGGCGGGTTCCACAACACCTGCGACGACACCGTGACGCTGGCGGACACGGACCGCGTGCCGGAATCGCACCGCGCCGAACTGGCGAAGATCGAGGCGGAGTTCGCGGAGGCCTGCCGCCGAAACGCGGATGAACGCTGCCGCCGGTTCGTCTCCGCGCCGCTGAGCCAGACTCCGGCCGAGGCGCACCGCCACGTTCACGAACGCAGCGTGGATTTGGCGCAGGCGCGGCCGGAACTCGGCCACGCGACCAACGCGATCTGCATCGTCGGCCGGCGTGAACGCTCCCGCGGGCTGTACTTCGACCGCCGCGCGTTCCTCACGTCGTACGATCCGACGCAGGACGACGCCGCGGGTTCCACGCTCGCCCGACTTCTCGGGGCCGCCGTGCCCGTGTGCGGCGGCATCAACCTCGAATACTTCTTCTCCCATGTGGACAACCGCGGCTACGGCTGCGGCACGAAGCTGCCCCACAACGTCACCGCGCTGCTCGGCGTGATGGATGGCGCGGCCTCGGACCTCCGCACCGGGCTGCCGTGGCAGATGGTCGAAATCCACGAACCGGTGCGGCTCCTCTTCGTGATCGAAACCACGCCCGAGGTGCTGCTCGGCATCATGGACCGCGTCCCGGCGATCGGCGTGAACATTCGCAACGGGTGGGTGCAGGTGACGCTGCTCGACCCGCACTCGTCGAAGATCCTGCACTACCGCGACGGCGCGTTCGTGCCGTATGAGGTGCGGGCGAGCAGCATCCCGGCCGCGAAGTCCTCGGCGGACTGGTACCGCGGCTGGCGCGAGCATCTCGAGTTCGCCGAGATCGGCGGTGGCCGCGCATGACGGCGATGTCCCTGGGTTATGTCGTGGTCGCCGCCCCGGCGGCGTTGGTCGCCGCACTCGGGCTGCCCACGCTGTTCGGCCGGCCGCTCACCGAGCGTTCCGCGGCGCGGGCCGTGTACGTCTCCACGTCCGTCGCGTTTCTCGCTTCGCTCGGGATGTTCGTGTTGATGCTGGTTCACGACACGCGGCACGTGGTGCTCTCCGCGGGCGAGTGGGTCCACATCGGAAGCTCCGGGGACGCACCGCACTACCACTTCCTCGTGAAGTTCGTGTTCGACCGCCTCTCCGTGCCGTTCGCCGCGCTATCCCTCGCGTTGTGCGGCACCATCGCCGCATTCGCGCAACGCTACCTGCACCGCGAGACCGGCTACAACCGCTTCTTCGTCATGTTCTCGTTCTTCACCGCGGGGATGGTGACGACCGCGCTCGCGGGCACGATCGAAACGCTGTTCCTCGGCTGGGAACTGGTGGGGCTTTCCTCCGCTCTGCTCGTCGGCTTCTTCCACGAACGCCCGGCGCCGGTGCGCAACGGGCTCCGCGTGTGGGTCGTGTATCGCCTCTCGGATGCGGCCCTGCTGCTCGCGTCCGCCGTGCTCCACCACACCACGGGCGAAGGCGACTTCGACCAGGCGCTCGGCGCGGGTCCGTGGCCGCAAGGAGCCGTGAGCCTGAACGCGGGGCAGGTGCTGCTCGTGGGTGTGCTGTTGCTCTTCGCCGCAGCGGGGAAGTCCGCCTTGGTCCCGTTCTCGGGGTGGCTGCCGCGGGCGATGGAAGGGCCGACACCGTCGTCCGCCGTGTTCTACGGCGCGCTCTCGGTTCACTTGGGCGCGTTCCTGCTCTTGCGTGCGAGCCCGCTGCTCGATTCCTCCCCCGTGCTTTCGGCACTGGTGGTGATCCTCGGATTGGGCACGGCCGCGTTCGCCTCCGTGGCCGGTCGTGTACAGACGGACATCAAGTCCGTGCTGTCGTTCGCGTCGCTCGCCCAAGTGGGGCTCATCGTCGCGGAGATCGGCCTCGGCTGGCGGTACATCCCGCTGGTTCACCTGCTCGGCCACGCCTGCCTGCGGACGCTGCAGTTCGTGCGAGCGCCCACGATCCTGCGCGATCGCCAATCCTTGGAGAACGCGCTCGGCGCGCGGCTCACGCCTGCCGCGGGAACGACTTCGACTGCTTTCGCGACGCGGCTCTACCGCTTCGGCTTCGAACGCGGCTACCTGGACATCCTGCTCGATCAGTGGATCGTGCGGCCGTTCGTGAAGCTGTTCCAGAAGCTGGACCGGTTGGAACGCCGCGCCACGAACACGATCGCCGGGTTGCCCCCGCCGGAGGAGCGACCCGAATCATGACCATGGAACCGCCTTGGGTGGAAGTGGCGACGGTGGCGCCGCTCGCGGGGGCGGCGATTCTCGCCTTCGTGCGCGATCGCGCGATCGCGTACCGCATCTGCCTCGCCTTCACGATCGCCGTGCTCGCGGCGTCGCTGATGGCGTGGTTCGAACTCGCCGCGGGGATCGAAACGGGGCCGTCGTTCCTCGAAGCACTCTTCGGCCGCACGCTGTTCCGCATGGACCGGCTGAACGCGCCGTTGATCGCGCTCGTCGCCCTGATCCACGTGCTCACGGTGATGACGACGGCTCGGACGAAAGCGAGCCGCTTCTCATTCGCCGGCGCGCTGGCGGGCGAAACGGTGCGACTCGGCTCGATCGCGTGCATCGACCCGTGGCCGCTGATCGCGCTCTTGCTGCTCGGCACGCTGCTCCCGCTGGTGGAACTCATGCGCCGCGGGAAGCCGGTGCGGGTGTACGCCATTCACATGGGGGCGTTCGCCGTGCTGCTCGCGGGCGGATGGCGCGGCACCGAGGCGGGCGAGCCGTGGGGGCCGTTCGCACTTCTTCTCGCGATCCTGCTTCGCTGCGGCGCGGTGCCGCTGCATCTGTGGATCGCCGATCTCTTCGAACACGACTCCTTCGGCAACTCGCTGCTGTTCTCGGTGCCGCTCATCGGCGTGTACGCCGCGGTGCGGTTGGTGCTGCCCGCGGCGCCGGACTGGATGCTGGACGGCATCGGGCTCGCCTCGCTCGTCACGGCCTTGTACGCGGCGGGCATGGCGAGCATCCAACGCGAAGCCCGCCGCTTCTTCGCGTACTTCTTCCTCAGCCACGCCTCGCTCGTGTTGATCGGCCTCGAACTGCACACGACGCTGAGCCTCGCGGGCTGCCTGTACCTGTGGATCTCCGTGATGATCTCGCTCGCCGGGCTCGGGCTCACGCTGCGGGCGCTGGAAGCCCGCTACGGGCGGCTCTCGCTCACGCACTATCGCGGCCTGTACGAGCAATCGCCCACGCTCGCGATCTGCTTCCTGCTCACGGGGTTGGCGAGCGTCGGCTTTCCGGGAACGATCGGCTTCGTCGCGGCGGAGTTGCTGATGGACGGCGCGGTGGGAACGGACTTGGCCGTGGGCGCGGGGCTGATCCTCGCCGCGGCGGTGAACGGCATCGCGATCGTGCGTGTGTACTTCCTGCTGTTCACCGGCGCGCGGCATGAATCGGCCGCGCCGCTCGGCGTGACGCAGGCCGAGCGTTTCGCCATTCTCACGCTCGTGTCGCTGATCCTGGCGGGCGGGCTGGTGCCACAACCGGGCGTGGCCGACCGCCACGCCGCTGCTGCGGAGATGATGAAGACGCGACGCTTGTCGAAGTGAGCCGATTCATGCGGCCCGTTTGGACGCGGCTTCGCCATACAGCCCGCTGCGTTCGATCCCGCACAATTTCTGCACGGCGAGGATGCGCTTCGCCGTCGCGGCTCCCTTCGCGGTGAGTGCATCGCCGGCCCCAACGGGTTCGGCACAGCCCATGTTCCGCAGCACGTCCACCCGCGCCGCGAACTCCGGCATCACGTAGTCCGTCGTCACCGTTTCCAGCGGAAGTTCGTTTCCTTCGACCCGCGCGAGTTGCGAGAGGATGCGAAGCGACACGGACTTGTACACCGCGCTGAACACGAAGAGCCACGCGACGGCGCCGAACCCGCCGACGGCCGCGATCGGCCAATACGGCACCGGCCCGAACCACATAGCGGCGATCACGCCGGCGAGATGCGTGACCGCCGCGGACGCCGCATGCCGCATCACCGGTGATGTTCGGCCGGGCAGGCGCAGCAGCACGAGCGTCATCGCCATGTGGGCGACCGCACACGCGGCACCGATCAGGAGTGCGGTGAGCGAAGGGTTCATTTCGGAAGCCCGAAGGTGGATCGCAGCAGCCCGGCGATTCGCGCCATCCACCGGCCGCGAACCGGCGTCATCGCGACGCGGCCGTCGCGGCTCGTCGCCAAGCCGAGCATGAGCAGCACGCCGAGGCGATCGCGGGCGAACGCGGTCAGCGGCTTCCCGCCCGTGTACCCGGCCACCCACTCGGGCAGTGACAACGGTCTGTCACTCCGGGCGAGCGTCAGCAGCATCGAGAGCGTGAACCCCCATGCGATCAGTGTCCAGAGCGTGAACCCGGCGAGCAGCGCGGTGAGGAGCAGGAGCGCGCCGGCGACCACGTCAAATGCGTTCGGCGATTCGGGGAGGAATATGAGGCCGATCCACGTTCCGACGGTGAGCACCGCGGCGACGATGAAGCGCCTCCCCGGCGCGGCCACTTTCCACGGCCCGTGCGAGAGCGCGAGCATGAACGCCGGCAAGAACCCCGCCGCGAGCAGCGACAGAGCGACCGGCCACGCGGGAATGAAGTCGATGTTCATGGTCACGCGGCCTGCCGGTCCGGAACGGGCATCGGGGCGGGTTCGCTCGCGTCAACACGTGCGAAGCGGTCGTGGCACCACCACGCGAGCCGCACCGTCGCCAGACCGCACAGCGCGAAGAAGCCGACGTAGAAGCACGAGAGCGTCACGATCGCGGTGTAGAACGCGATGCCGGGAATGAGGCTGAACGGCAGCATCGCGAGCAGCACGCAGAACGCCGTACGCACCGAGCCGCGCATCTCCGCGTCGCGCCGGCCGGCGGCGAACACCGCCGTGAGAGCGAGCACGGCGGAAAGCAACCCCGGCAGCAGGTTCCGCATGCCCGCAGTGCCGAGCCCGTTGCCGAGCAGGCGCAGCATCGCGCCGAGTTGATCCTTCACCGCGACCGGCTTGTGGTACGCGTAACAGGCGGCGGCCTCCGCGGGGTGCTCGCGCCACACACCGATGTACGTTTCCTTCGCCACCTCTTCGTACGTCTTCCAATCGAACGAGCCGTGGCTGCCGAGCGAATTCATGATGCTGTCGAGGTTCCACGTCGCGTCGAGCCGCGGGTCGTTCGCCTCGTGCATCCGCTTGAGCACGAGTCGCGTGGCGTCCTGATCGCTCACCGCCGGCATCGGCAGTTCGGTTCGCAAGCCGGGGTGGAACGTGAAACCGATGAGTGCGTTGTGCCAGAAGGTGCGCGGCCCGCCGCCGGCGAAGTACTCCGGGTGGTAGGTCGCCTTCTTGTACTGCCCCAGCGCCCCGATGGAACCCGCGGCGAGCGCGGCGATGAACGCCGGCCGCGCCAGTGCCGCGAAGCCCCGCTCGCCCCGCCAGCGCTGCCACGCCCACCACGCCGCTCGCGCCGCGATCAACGCAAAGAGCGCGAGGTACTGCCACCCGAGCGAAGAGCGCGCGTGGTACAGGAAGAGCAGCAGTGCGGCCTGCGGGATCGCCGTGAGCCACGCCGCCCGGCCGGCCCGCGGCGACACCGCCACCAAGGCCAAGTGCGCCCACGACACCAGCGCCAGCATGTCGAACAGCCGCGATTCGTTCAACGAAATCTCGCCCTGCCACACGTTCCCGGCCGAGGGCAGTTCCTCCCGCAGCTTCAACACCTGCGCGAGGGCCAACATGCCGAACAGCACGCCGATCGGCACGAGCATCGCCCCCGGCGACCGCCAGTGACCCGCGAGGAACAGCGCGACCGCGACGCCGAGGAACAGGAAGTAGAACTTCGACAGGCTCTTGATCCGCGGGCCGAACAGCCGGAAGGAACACGACACGAAATCCGCCAGTCCGCGGTCGTCCGCGACCCAGAAGTACGTGCCGGTGTCGTTTTCCGGCGGGTTCGCGATCATGCGCGGAATGATCGCGTCCAGGTCTTCATTCGATTGCTGGAAGGTGAGAGCCAAGGCCCGCCGCCCGGTGTAATCGTGCGGGTGGCCGTGGTACAGATGCGAGAGGGACACCGGGATCGCGTGGAACCGGTAGCGGTTGCTCAGCGATTTCCACAGTTCCAGGTCGCGGTCGGTTCGCTCCAGCAGGGCCAAGAGCGTGAAGGCGACGCCGGACAGCAGCACGGGAACGGCATTGCGGCGGATCCAGTCGGAAGAAATCGCCATGCGCGTTCCGCGGGTCGGGGTTCACCGGCGGGCGGGAGTTTAAGCCGGCCGCGGGAACGCCCGCAAGCTCATCTCGTCTTGTGGGAACGGGCAAGCCGGGGTATCACGCCGGACCACGGGAGCAGCGGATGGGCGGCGAACTGACCATTCTGGTGCCGGCGCTCAATGAGGAGCGGCGGCTCGCCGTCACGGTGGAGGAAGCGATCCGCGCGGCCCAACGCCATCTCGCCGCGTACGAAGTGATCATCATCAACGACGGCAGCACGGACCGCACCGGAGAGGTCGCCGAGGAACTCGCGGCCCGCCACCCGTGGGTTTCCGTCGTGCATTTCGACACGAACCGGGGCGTCGGAGCCGCCTATCACGAAGGACTTCGCCGCGCCCGCCACCCGCATCTCACGCTCATCCCCGGCGACAACGCGTTCCAGTCGTCCGGCGTCGAAACCGTGTTCCAGCACGTCGGCCGCCGCGAAATGGTGGTCTCGTACCGGGCGAACCCGCGCGCCCGCACGCGGATGCGCCTGCTGCTCTCCCGCTGTTGCACCACCGCCATGCGGCTGCTCACCGGCCACCCGATCCGCGACGCCCACAGCTTATATGTGTTCCCCGTGGCGAAAGCCCGCCAAGTGCCGCGCAACACCGGATACGGCTACCACATCGAAACGCTTTCCACGCTCCTGCGCGGCGGCGTTCCGTACGTCGAGGTGCCGGTGCTGCTCACGCCGCGGCCGGACAGCTCTTCCAAAGTGATGCGCTTCGGCGTGCTCGCCCGCCTGATGGGCACCATGTCCCGCTTGTACGTCCACCGCATCATCCACGGTCGCGCGATCCGCTTCCATTCGGCACCCTTCGCATTGCAACCGCGCTACCGCAAGGCCGGGTGAATCGGCCCGCTCGACTTCCCCGGAAGCGCCGCTAAGATCCAACTTCAGACTTGGTGCTTGCGATTGCCCTCGCACGCCCCGTCGCCCCGTTTGCCTTCGCCGCCCGTTCCAGCCGCCGACCCGCGGCGGGTCGGCGCAAATCGCAACGAGGCGCGCATGTCCGCACTTCTCGAATCCCGCATCGATCACGGCCGCAGCACCGAGTTGGCCGTTCTGCTCGGCACCGTGCTCGGCCGATCGCTGGACCCGATGGAGACCGCGGCGGACGTGATCACGCTCGCCGTGCCCGCGCTCGCGGAGGAAGCCCACCTCGTCCTGCTGCCGCGCCCCGGTGCCGCCGACTGGACCGTGCTTTCCAGCGGGCCGGAAATCCGAACCGGTTCGCGCGAGCAACTCGAACCCGCGCTCGCGGACAAGATCGCGTCACTGTTCGCCGGCGAGGCGCTCGAATTCCGAGCGGACGAAGCGTTGCTCGGGCTCCACGCGCACGGCATCCTGTTCGGCGCGTTGGCACTGGTGAATCCGCGCGGCTTCAAAGCCTCGGACCGCACCGTGGCCGAAGCGCTGGCCGCCCGCGCCGCCATCGCCATCGAGAACGGGCGTCTCTACCAGAGCGTGCAGGCCGCGGATCGCCAGAAGAACGACTTCCTCTCGATGCTCGCCCACGAACTGCGGAGCCCGCTGGCCCCGATCCTGAACGCCGCCGAGATCCTGCGCCTCGCCGCCCCCGAACACCCACAAGTGCAGTGGGCCCGCACCATCATCACCCGGCAGATGAACCACTTGGTGCGGCTCGTGGATGATCTGCTCGACGTCTCGCGGATCACCTCCGGGAAGATCCGTCTGGTGACCGCGCCGGTGAACCTGGAGGAAGTGTTCGACGACGCGGTGGAGGCGAGCCGCCCGATGATGGAACGATTCGGCCACACGCTGCAAGTGACGCCGCCCGCGGAGGCCGTCTGGGTGAACGGCGACGCCGCCCGGCTGATTCAAGTCTTCACCAACCTGTTGAACAACGCCGCGAAGTACACCGACCCCGGCGGCCGCATCACCATGTCTGCGGAGCGCGAAGCGGACGGCGTCGTCATCCGCGTACGCGACACCGGCATCGGGCTTCCCGCGGACAAACTCGATGCGATCTTCGACCTGTTCACGCAAGTGGGGCCGCCGCAGGAGCGGGCGCAAGGCGGGCTCGGCATCGGGCTGTCGCTGGTGCGCCGATTGGTGACGAAGCACGGCGGCACGGTCGCCGCGTTCAGCGAAGGCCTCGGCCGCGGGTCCGAGTTCGTCGTGCGGCTGCCCACGATCCCGGTCCCGAGTTCGGAGGCCAAGCTCACCCCCGCCCCCGCCGATCTGAAGATGCTCGACGTGCTCGTGGTGGAGGGCGACGTGGACGGGGCCGGCGCGTTGGCGACGGTGTTGCGGTCCTTCTGCCGCACCGTGTATGTAGCCCACCGCGGCGAGACGGGATTGGAACTGGCCCGCGAGCACCGCCCGGACGCGATCATCCTGGACATCAACCTGCCGGGGATGAGCGGGTACGACTTGGCGCGGGAGCTGCGTGCGAGGCCGGACACGCGAGCAGCCTCGCTCATCGCCCTGACGGGCCGCGGCCGCAAGCACGACGTGCGGCAGTGCCGCGAAGCCGGCTTCGACCGGCACCTCGTGAAACCCGTGAACGCCGCCGAACTCCGCGTCACGCTGGAATCGCTGTTGAAGCGAAGCTGATCCGCGTGTCAGTCCTTCCGATTCGGGATGCTCCGCAGGATGCCGCGGAGCGGGATCGACACCCGGCCGGTGCCGCCCTCGAGTTCCGCCGCGGCCTCGCGCGTCCGTTGTTCGAGCAGCAGGAACTCCATCAGGTCGCGCCGTTCGGCTTCGGAGTCGGGTAACAGCTTGCTCGATTCCATCTCACGCAGGTAGGTTTGGAGAAACTCGCGTGAGATGCGCTGAAACCACGCCTCGGCCCACGGCCGTAGCGCCGGCACGTCCTCGTCGCGGATCACGCCTTGGGCGTGGCCGCGGCGGCTGCCCAATCCGAGGAGCGCGACGTTTACGGCGTAATCCAGCGAGCAGATCATGGCCGCGACATCGCGGAGGGGCGAGCGCTTGATTCGCCGATCGTCCAGCGTGCGAGCGGGGTCGCCTTCGAAATCGGTGACGACGAAGTCCCGCCCGGTGTTGAGCAGCCGCGCGAGGTGGTAGTCGCCGTGGATGCGGATCCTCCGGCCGGTCAGCGACTCGCTGCGGAATCGGTGGAAGGGTTCGAGCAGTTTCGGGGCGCCCGCCAGGAACTCGGCGATCAACGGGTCGACATCCGCCCGATTCCGCCGCTCGGAGTCGATCGCGCGCATCAGCTTGCCCAACGAGTTCCGCAGCCCTTGGTACAGGGATCGCTGATACAGTTTGCCCAAGGGTTCGGGCGCGAACGCGGGATCGCGCAGCCGGGCGAGTGCGAGGTGGATGGCTGCCGTGCGCCGGCCCAGCTGCCGGGCCGATTCCACGAACCCGCCGATGAGTTCGAGCGTGTCGTCCGTGCAATCCGGGCATTCGCCGAAGAGCGGGACCGGTGGCGGCGGCGCCGGCGGCGACTCGCGCGAGAGCGCGGCCACCCGTTCGAAGTACCGGCTCAGTTCGTCCATCGCGTGGTGCCACGCCGTGCCTTGGTTCGGCACGAAGCGGTAGAGCATGTCCAAGGTCGCGGGTTCGGCGCCCGCCCGCCGGTACTCCACGGATCCGGCCAGCGGCGCGAATCCGGCGTCGGGCGCGCTTCGCATCAGGTGACGGCCGGCTTCCGCCGCGGGGCTCGGCCCTTCCTCCACCCGATGGAACGCCTTGAGGACGTAGCGATCCCCGTAGGACACGGTCGTGGCATAGCGGCCGTCGAGGTGCAGCGAGAGGGGGAGCGCGTCGAGCGCGTCGGCCTCGTCTTCCGCGGCCCGCGGGCCGATCGGCGCGAGTACGAGTTCGCCGCCGGGGATCGGCCGCGTCCGCCCCGCGAGGATGCCGCGCAACACCGCCCGGCAGCAGCGCGGCGAGGCCAGTGCGTCGCAGATCACGCCGGAGTCGATTCGCGCAAGCCCCGCCTCCGTCGGCGGCAGGAGCAGTTCGCCGAGCCGATCCTCGGGCACGCACGTCAGCGCCAGCGAGTGCAGTTCGGGCAATGCGTCCCGGAATTCCGAACGCACGATCAGGAACCACACATTGGTTTCCTCCGAACCGATGCGCGCGGCTTGCGCCACGACGGCCGTGGCGATCGGCGATTCGGTGCGCCCGAATCGCCGGCGCGTGAGATAGGCCGGCAACAGCGCTTCGAGTTCGTCGCGGTGCAGGGGCGAGAAGCAATCGGCGAGCGAGGCCGGGCCGCGAAGGTGCGGGAGGCTCGCATCACGGTCGGCGGGTGCGGGCGCGTCCGGCCGGGCGAGCGAGAACCAGAAGAACGCGTGCGGCCCGAGCGTGAGGCGGTAGGGCGCGTCACCGACCCGCGGAAACGGGGTGCGCCCGAAGACTTCCTCGATCGACGAGCCGGCCTCGGCTTGCAGGTCCAACTCGACGAATTGCACGAAGCGCGAGAGGTTCGCGACCACGAGGATCGTTTCGCCTTCGAAGCGGCGAAGGAACGCGAGGATCTTGGGATTCGCGGGGCGCAGCGCCTCGAACGTGCCGCGTCCGAAGGCGCGGTGCTTCTTGCGGAGGCCGATCAACCGCTTCATCCACCACAGCAGCGAGTTCGAGTTGTTCTGCATCGCCTCGACGTTCACGGCCTCGTAGTGGTACTCGGGGTCGATGACGACCGGGAGGTAGAGCCGCTGGGGGTTGGCGCGGGAAAACCCGGCGTTGCGGTCGCCGCTCCACTGCATCGGGGTGCGGACGCCGTTGCGGTCGCCCAGGTAGATGTTGTCCCCCATGCCGATCTCGTCCCCGTAGTAGAGCACGGGGGTGCCGGGGAGCGAGAACAGCAGCGCGTTCAGCAGTTCGATGCGGCGGCGGTCGTTCTTCAGCAGCGGGGCAAGCCGGCGGCGGATCCCCAAGTTGATTCGCGCGGCTCGGTCCTCCGCGTACGCGCGGTACATGTAGTCCCGCTCCTCGTCCGTCACCATCTCCAGCGTCAGTTCGTCGTGGTTGCGGAGGAACATGCACCACTGGCACGAGTCCGGGATCGGCGGCGTCTGCTCGAGGATGTCCAGGATGGGGAAGCGGTCCTCCTGATGGAGCCCCATGAAGAGCCGGGGCATCACGGGGAAGTGGAACGCCATGTGGCATTCGTCGCCGCCGCCGAAGTACGGTCGCACGTCCTCCGGCCACTGGTTCGCTTCCGCGAGGAACATGCGTCCGGGATATTTCTCGTCCATCCGCTTGCGGAGCGCCTTGAGGAACTCGTGCGTCTCGGGGAGGTTCTCGCAGTTCGTCCCTTCGCGCTCGTAGAGGTACGGGATCGCGTCCAGCCGCATCCCGTCCACACCCAGTTCCATCCAGTAGTCGAGGATCGGGAAGATCGCTTCCCACACCGCGGGGTGGTCGAAGTTCAGGTCCGGCTGGTGATGGTAGAATCGGTGCCAGTAGTACTGCTTCGCCACCGGATCCCACGTCCAGTTGGACGGCTCGTAGTCCTTGAAGATGATGCGGGCGTCGCGGTACTTGTCCGGCGAGTCGCTCCAGACGTAGAAGTCGCGTTCGGGGCTGCCCGGCGGCGCGAGCCGCGCCCGCTGGAACCACGGGTGCTGGTCCGACGTGTGGTTCAGCACGAGTTCGGTGATGACCTTCAAGCTGCGGCGATGCGCTTCGTCCAGGAACTCGCGCAGGTCGTCGAGCGTGCCGTACTGCGGATGCACGGAGGTGTAGTCCGCGATGTCGTACCCGTCGTCCCGGTGCGGCGACAGGTAGAACGGCAGCAGCCACAGCGCGGTGACGCCGAGGTCTTGGAGGTAATCGAGCTTGCGAGTGAGGCCTTTGAAATCACCGTGGCCGTCGCCGTTGTCGTCTGCAAAGGCGCGAACCGGGACTTCGTACAGGATGGCGTCCTTGTACCAAAGCGGGTCGTTCATGCGGGGCGTCCGTCCGGGGCGGGCGTTCACGGGAATGCGAATGGCGCGCCAAATGCTCCACTTCCCGCATGATCCACGGCACGGTGACACGCTCGTCCGGAATCCTGCTCCACCCGACCGGCCTGCCGGGGCCGTTCGGCATCGGGGATGCGGGCCCCCGTGCGTTCGAGTGGATCGAGGCCTTGGCGGAAGCCCGCCAATCGTGGTGGCAGGTGCTGCCGCTCGGCCCGACCGGCTACGGCGATTCGCCGTACCAAGCCCTCTCCAGCTTCGCCGGCAATCCCAATCTGATCAGCCCGACGCTGCTGTTTGCGGACGGCTGGGTCGCGCGCGGCGACGAGGCCGGCTGTTTCCTGCCGGAGAACGGCGGTGTTCACTTCCAGGAAGTCGCTCGCCGCAAGCGCGACCTGCTTCTGCGGGCGCGGGAACACTTCCGCGACGACGGAGCGTACGAGCAATTCCGAGCCGCGAACCGGTACTGGCTGGACGACTTCGCGCAGTTCGCCGCGATCAAGCAGCGCTTCGAGGAGAAGCCGTGGTGGGAATGGCCGCCGCGGCTCGCCCGCCGCGACCCGGCCGCGCTGCGTGACGTCGCGAGCGAGTTGAAGGACGAGATCGACGCGCATCGATTCGCACAGTTCGTGTTCGAGAAGCAGTGGTCCGCCTTGCGAAGCGAGGCCCGCCGCAAGGGCGTGCGGCTCATCGGTGATCTTCCGTTCTATACGGCCGAGGACTCGGCCGACGTGTGGGCCAATCCCGCGCTGTTCCTGCAGGACGCATCCGGCCGCCCCCGGCTGGTGGGTGGCGTTCCGCCGGACTACTTCAGCACCACGGGCCAACTCTGGGGCAACCCTGTTTATGATTGGGAGGAGCACGCACGCACCCGGTACCGCTGGTGGACCGACCGCGTCCGGTCCACCTTGTCGAAGGTGGATGTGGTGCGGCTCGATCACTTCCGCGGCATCGAATCGTACTGGGCGGTGCCGTTCGGGGAGCCGACCGCCGAACGAGGCGCGTGGCTGCCCGGTCCGGGTGCCGCGCTGTTGGATGCGATCCGCACGGAACTCGGCGGGCTGCCGATCATCGCGGAGGATCTCGGCGTGATCACGCCCGCCGTGGAGCAACTTCGGGCGCAATTCCAACTGCCGGGCATGTGCGTGCTGCAGTTCGCGTTCGGCGGCGCGGTGGAATCGCGATTCCTGCCGCACCGCCACGAGCGTGAGACGGTCGTGTACACCGGCACGCACGACAACGACACGACCGCGGGATGGGCCGCCGCACTCACGGAGGCGGATCTCCGCCGCTTCGTGAGTTACGAGCCCGGTGCCGCCCGCAACCCCGTGTCCGCCTTGCTCCGTCTCGCATGGGCCTCCGTCGCGGACTTGGCGATCGCGCCGATGCAGGACGTACTCGGGCTCGGATCGGCCGCCCGCTTCAACACGCCCGGCACGCGAACCGGGAACTGGGCGTGGCGGTTGTCCGAATCCGCGTTCGGTTCCACGGCGTGGCGGCAACAACTGGCCGAACTCACATCGGTTTACGAACGCGTGGCCACGGCCTGAGCCGACGAACTTCAAACCGCGCTGACGTCCATCCGGTCGAAGTTCGCGCGGCGGCGACCGAACACCACCGACGCCTCTTCCGCAGGCTCCGCCTCCTCCGCCGGATCGTCGGGAGCGAGTTTGGCGGCCTCGCTGATCAGCCGCCCGGCCCATTTGTAGATCGTGTGCTCTTCGACGCGGGCGCGGAGGCGGCGCATCCGCCGTTGCTGCTCGACCGCCGGCATCGTCAGGCTGGCGCGCAGGCCGTCGGCCATCTGCTGCACGTCGAAGGGGTTCACGATGATCGCCTCCGTCAGTTCCCGCGCCGCGCCGGTGAACTGCGAGAGCACGAGGCTGCCGAGTTCGTCGTCGCGGGCGGATACGAACTCCTTTGCGACCAGGTTCATGCCGTCGTGCAAGGAACTGACCACGCAGCCGGTGGCGGCCCGGTACAGCGTGTGGACCTCCCGCGGCCCGCAGGATTCGTTCACGAACGCGACGGGGAGCCATGCGTCCGTGCCGAAGCGGCCGTTGATGCGATCCACCCACGTCCGCACTTCGGTGTTGAGGTCGCGGTACGCGGAGAGTTGCGTGCGGCTCGGTGCGCCGACTTGCACGAACTGGAACGTGCCGGCCATCCCGGGGTACTGCTCGAGCATGCGGTGCAGCCCGCGGAGCCGCTCGGGAATGCCCTTCGTGTAGTCGACGCGGTCCACGCCGACGAGCAACGGCAGGTCTGCGAGGCCGTGCTTCGCGCGGAACGCGGCGACGCGCGCGTCGGGATCGCGCCCGAGATACTGCCGGGCGAGCGCGGGATCCACGCTGATGGGGAACGGCCGCACGCGCGTCTCCTGCCCGCGGCACTGCACGCTGAAATGCTCGCGGCTGATCCGCGACTCCAGCATGCGGTCCACGCACTCCATGAAGTTGTTGCAATCGTTCTGGATGTGGAAGCCGAGCAGATCGTTGCCGAGCATCCCGTCGAGGATCTCGGCGGCCCACGGGCAGATGCCGAAGACTTCCGCGCCGGGCCACGGGATGTGCCAGAACTGGGCCGTGAGCAGGTCCGGCCGGCGTTCCTTCAACATCCGCGGGAGCAGGGCGAAGTGGTAGTCCTGGATGAAGACGAGCGCGGGGCCGCCGGCGGCTTCGTCCAGCACGCGCTCGGCGAACAGTTCGTTCACGTGGCGGTACATCCGCCAGTGCTCGGGGTCGAAGGTCGGGCGTTGGTACACTTGGTGGCACAGCGGCCAGAGCGTGCTGTTGGAGAAGCCGGCGTAGTGCCCGCGCTCTTCTTCGGCTTGCAGCCAGACGCGGCGCAGCGTGTAGCTCGGCGCTTCCGGCGGCACCGCGAGCCGGCCATCGGCGTCGGAGAAGTCGCGATCCGCCGAACCGGAACCGTGCGCGATCCACGTGCCGCCGCAGGCTTGCATGACGGGATCGAGCGCGGCGGTGAGCCCGCCCACCGCCCGTATCACTTCCACCGCGGCGTTCTTGAACTGGTGGCTGTACGGTTCGCGGTTCGACACCACGATCAGCTTCCGCCCTTCGAGCCGCCGCTGCGCCACATCCACCAGTCGTTCTTTCGTCCAACCCATGAATGTCACTCCCGTGGTGTTCAGATGCCGTTGGCGGAGACCGCGTCGCGATGCATTCGTGATGCCGCGACGCGGGCGGGTGTTGCCTCTGCCCAGTGCCGCACCGCCGCATCCACGGCATGCGGCAGGCGCGACTCCAGAGTCTGCTTCGCCGTGCGGGCCAACGACTGGATCGCGTGCTCCGCAAGTTGTTTCAGTTCGCGGCCGGCGATGTCGCGAACATCCGCAAGGAGCCCGGGCTCGCGCGGCGCGGAAGCAACCGGACCGGGTGCGACCGGCGTCGCGCTCGTCCGCCGGCTCACGAGAAATCCGGCGAGAATCGCAGTTCCCACCGCCGACCAGGGATTCTCACGCACACACTCTTGGATGCTGAACGAGGCCACCGTCTCCTTCACCGCTTCGACTGTCTGCCGCACCGTATCGCCGACCGCGGCCGGCGCGGATGCGACGGCGTCTTTCACAACATCGACCGTGTTCGTCACCGTGTCCGCGGCCGTTTGGATCGTGCCGAGCACCTGATGCTCCAGCGCCGCCACTTTCTCCGAGATCGCTTCGCGCGTCTGGAGCATCTCGTGCTGGATCTCGGCCAAGGATTTCTCCGACGCGGGGCCGGTCACGCTTGGGGTTGGGTCTGCCACGCGAGGTTCTCCCGAAGGGTGTCGATCGTCTTGTCGGGCAGCGGGTTGAAGCGAGTGACGAGGCTGGACGCGATGACGGCGAACGCGAGCCCCGCGGCCGAGAGCATGCCGCCGATGAGAAGGCATGACGCCCACATCGAGAACCGGAGTTCCTCATGCAACAGGTTCACGAGGCATGCGATGAGCGTGCCGCCGCCGAGGGTGAGCAACACGATGCCCATCGCGCCGAAGCGGGCGGCCCGCTTGGTGCGATCCAATTCCTCGCGAAGCTCGGCTTTCAGCAGTTGGAATTGCTGGCTGGCGAGCCTGTGAATGTCCTCCAGGATTTCCGTCACGAGTCGGGTCGCACTCGGCTCGGTGCTGTCCGGGATGCGCGATTGCGAAATCATGCTCCTCGTCCTCCGCGGAGGGATTTGCAGCTCCCGTGCCAAGCCGGGCTCCAGCAATCGCTCGCGGAGACATCGGCAAGCACGAAGGCCGCACCAGGAAGTGGGATCAAATCAAAAGCACTGGAAACGCCTCACGGGCAAAGTGCACGAGAAATGGGGCAAGATCCAAGAGCGGTACGGCATCGACAGGGAGCGCGACTTGGACGAGTTCGCCCGCGACTGGAAGATCTGAGGGACATCCGGACAGACGAACGCTCCGCCTACTTCAATCACACGTCGCGTTGCTTCAAGAGCGGGCGGTTCAAGACCGGGTCGCGGTTCGTGAACGGGCCGTCGGAGTCGTCCTTGCGGAGGCAGCGGGCGTACATCTCGAGCTTCGCGTCCAAGTCGTCCGCATGGTGGAGGATGAGCACTTCCGGGATGCACGGCAGCCGCGGCGAGCCCCACTCCGGCCGCGTGAGATGCGTGTGGATGATGTGCTGCAGCAGCGTTGAGAATTCGGGGTGCAGGTCCGGCACGTCGCGGGCCGCCTCGCGCACCATGTCGCGGCCGAGCACGACGTGACCGAAGAGTTCGCCGTCGATTCCCGGCCGCGGCACGGAGCCCGGTGCGCTGCCTTCGTATTCCTTCACACGTCCGATGTCGTGCAGCACGGCACCGGCGATCACGAGGTCGCGGTTCAGCGGCGGGATCATCTCCGGGTAGCGTTCGCGGTACTGGTCCGCGAGCCACGCACTGTTCTTCGCCACGTTCAAGGTGTGCTCGAGCCAGCCGCCGGCGAACGGGAAGAACTTCGTCGCCGTCGCGGGCAGCCACAGCAGCGATTCCTTGTTCGCCTCGAGCAACTTCAGCACGAGGACGCGGGCCGGTTCGTCCGCGATCTCGGCGATGACCAGCGCCTGCAACTCGTCCCACATCTCGGACGGTACGAGGCGCGAGCGTTCGACGAAGTCCAGTTCGGTGAAGCCGTCCTCGCGGTCGCGTTGCTCGACGGGCCGGATCTCGTGGACGTCCAGTTGCGGGCCGTACTTCTCATGGACGGTGAAGGTGCCGCGGATCTTGAAGAACTGCCCCGGCAGCCATTTTGAAGCGGGTTCGAAGAGTGGGGCGTCGGACCAGATCGGCACCGCGGACACGGTGCGGGCGTCGTCGCGGAACTTGCACGCGAAGTACGGCTTGCCCGCGTTCGTGCTGCTCTTCGCCCGCACCGCAAGTTGCGCGAAGAACACCGCCGCCTGGCCGGGTTGAAGTTCGGAGAGTTTGTTGATGGGCATGGGCGACCGTCGAGTTGGTATTATTCCGCGGCGAGAAGCCGCCCGAGCATGACGATGTTGGCCTCGTCCCGCGATTCACCGTACTCGGGGAGTGTTTCCAGTATCGACAGCCAACGGCGTAGGAACCCGTGGTCGCGAACAAGTGCCAATCTGTCTTCAATCCACTTCTGGCGGCACTCGATAATCTCACGATTCAACAAGACCCGAGCTTCATGGCAACTTCTGCAGAGGATGCGTTGTTGGGCGATGTTGGCCTTGCGAACCTCGAACGTATGCTTTTGCTCGGCCGCGGTGAAGACTTCTGGAGTACGGCAGCGCCAGCAGTAATACGACTTGTCTTGATAAGACTCTTGGGGAAAATCGTTGGCAACCGAACGCTTACTCTCCTCGGACCACTGCTGCGGGTCGCAAGGCACACCGACCGAATCCATCGGCTGACCAGTGTAATAGCCGGCACCCATCGATTCCCACTCCAGGCAACCAGTTCCCGCTTCACTCCAGTTGTTCGGAAAACTCGTCCACGGTCAGGCCGGCCGCGCGGATCAGGCTGCGAAGCGTTCCGGGCTTGAGCGGCTTCCGGCCGTGGACGGGGATTGTCAGAACGAATCGATGCCCGTCCCTTTTCATCGAATGGTGGCTGCCGTCGATCCGGGCGACGGAGAAACCGACGCGCTCGAACGCCGCAATCGCTTCCGCGCCAGTCACGACGGGAAGCTTAGCCATGAACGAGAACCGATCTGAGGATCGAACCCGGTTCGGGCTTCTCCGGTGTGCTCAGCCACGGCACCGATTCTCCATCCTGTTCGTAACTGCGGATCGCACTCTCGAAGGCTTCTTGGATGTTGGCCAGAGCCTCTTCTTCGGTCTCGCCTTGGCTCGCGACGCCAGGAAGGTCGGTCGCGATCGCGGAGAAGCCGCCATCCTCTTCGGGGAGAAGGTAAACCGAGCACCTGCGGGTTTTCTCTTTGATCGCCATGATGAAGTCCAGACTAACCGGGCGTCCTATGTCGGACAAGCCGGAGTGCGGCAGCAGTCGCGACCATTCCATATCACTTCTGCATGAGCAAATCCCGCAAGTCCGCGCCCAAATCCGAGTACGCTCCGTTCGGTGCGGACCTGACGAAGACGCCGCCGCCGGGGGAGACGGCTGTGGATCAATGGCTGACGCCGGACGACCTTTTCTTGTTCAACGAAGGCAGCCACCTGCGGCTGTACGAGAAGCTCGGTTCGCATCCCGGCACGCAAGACAACCTGCCGGGGTTCCACTTCGGCGTGTGGGCTCCGAACGCGGATTACGTCTCGGTGGTCGGCGACTTCAACGAGTGGGACCGCGGCCGCAACCCGCTCTACCAAGTCGGGCACTCCGGCGTGTGGGCCGGGTTCATTCCGAATGTGAAGCCGGGGTTCTGCTACAAGTACCACATCGCGTCGCCGGGCGGGTTCACCCGCGAAAAGAACGACCCGTTCGCGTTCACCTGCGAAGTTCCGCCCAAGACCGCGGCGGTGACGTGGGATCTCAGCTACCAGTGGAACGATTCCGCGTGGATGAACGGCCGCAAACGGCACGCGGCCCAGGACGCGCCCGTTTCCATCTATGAAGTGCATCTCGGTTCGTGGATGCGAGCCGCCGATCCGCCGTACCACTCGCTCAGCTACCGCGACGTGGCGCCGAAACTCGCCGCGTACTGCAAGGACATGGGCTTCACGCACGTCGAGTTCCTGCCGATCACCGAGCATCCGTTCTTCGCATCGTGGGGCTATCAGGTCACGGGGTACTTCGCGGCCACGAGCCGCTACGGAACGCCGCAAGACCTCATGTATCTCATCGACACGCTGCACCAAGCGGGCATCGGCGTGATCCTCGATTGGGTGCCGAGCCACTTCGCCACCGACGATTGGGCGCTCTCGAAGTTCGACGGCACCGCGTGCTACGAGCACGCCGATCCGCGGCAGGGCTTCCACCCCGACTGGGGCAGCTTCATCTTCAACTACTCGCGGCACGAGGTGCGCAGTTTCCTGCTCTCCTCCGCGATGTTCTGGCTGGACAAGTACCACATTGACGGCCTGCGCGTGGATGCGGTCGCGAGCATGCTCTACCTCGATTACTCGCGCAAGGACGGCGAGTGGATCCCGAACCAGTACGGCGGCAAGGAGAACATCGACGCCATCGCCTTCCTGCGCCGTTTCAACGAAGAGGTCTACAAGAACTACCCGGACGTGCAAACCTTCGCGGAGGAAAGCACGTCGTGGGGCGGAGTTTCGCGGCCCACGTACGTCGGCGGGCTCGGCTTCGGATACAAGTGGGACATGGGCTGGATGCACGACACGCTCAAGTACGTGTCGAAGGATCCGATCCACCGCAAGTACCACCAGAACGACCTCACGTTCCGCATGCTCTACGCGTACCACGAGAACTTCGTGCTGCCGCTCTCGCACGACGAAGTGGTGCACGGGAAGGGGCCGCTGTGGGACAAGTGCGCCGGCGACGAATGGCAGAAGTACGCCGGGCTGCGGGCGCTCTTCGGCTACATGTGGGGCATGACCGGCAAGAAGCTGCTCTTCCAAGGCGGCGAGATCGCCATGCGCCGCGAGTGGCGCGTGGATGAAGCCGTGGACTTCCACCTGCTGAAGTTCGCCCCGCACGAAGGCGTGCAGCGGTGGGTCCGCGACCTGAACAAGTTCTACGCGGCCGAGCCCGCCATGCACGAACTCGACAACCAACCCGGCGGCTTCGAATGGATCGACTGCTTGGACGCCGCCTCGAGCGTGTTCAGCTTCATCCGCAAGGGCAAGAGCACGGACGACATCGTCCTGGTGGTGCTGAACCTGACGCCGGTGGTGCGGGAGGGGTACCGCATCGGCGTGCCGGCGGCGGGGTTCTGGAAGGAATCGCTGAATTCGGACTCGGTCTGCTATTGGGGTTCCAACGTGGGGAACGACGGTGGCGTTCACGCCGAGTTCGTGCCCATGCACGGCCAGCCGTACTCGCTAAACCTCAACCTCGCGCCGATGGCGGCGATGTTCTTCAAAGGGCGGATTTGATCCTTAAATGCAGACTTCAAAGGGGCTTGCGGCGGATGCCGCAAGCCCCTTTTCGTTTCGGCTCTCATGACGGCCAACCGGCCACCGGCCAAGCAGACCACCACTTGGCCGGCTCTCATTTATCACCACGTTTGCGATCTTAGTCATTTTTGTGCTGGACATCGCGAACCTGCGCCGATAGAGTATTGTCCAGTAAGTTGATCGCGACGATAAACAATGCTTCGGAGGTGGTTCGATGCGCAGGTTGATTCTGATCGCAGGCTTTGCCGGGCTCCTCGCCGCTGGCTGTTCCAAGCCGGCGGAAACCGGGGTGCCCGTGGAGGGCCGCGTTCAGGTGAACGGGAAGCCGGCCGCGGGGGCGATCGTCACGTTCCATCCCGTGAATGCAGCTGCCGACGCCGAGCGGCCGAGCAGCCAGGCCGGCGAAGACGGCAGCTACCGCATCGCGTCCGCCGCCCCCGGGGAATACCGCGTCACGGTGGCGTGGTACACCGCCAGCGCCCGCAAGGGCGTGTATGCGGACGAGGCCGCCGTCGTGTCGCAGCTTCCGCCCGCGTACAACCGCCCGGACGCCACCCCGCTCACGGCGAGCGTCGCCGCCGGCCAACCCGTGAACTTCGACATCAAGAAGAAGTGAATCCCACCCTCCGCCCGCCAACACCACACAGGTGAAATCTCCATGTTGAATCGCAAACGCTCCGCCTTCACGCTCATCGAACTGCTCGTGGTCATCGCGATCATCGCGATCCTGATCGGGCTGTTGCTCCCCGCGGTGCAGAAGGTCCGCGAAGCGGCGGCCCGCACCACGTGCAGCAACCACTTGAAGCAACTCGGCCTCGCGCTCCACAACCACGAGAGCGCGACGCAATACCTGCCGAGCAGCATCCGCCCGAGCGGCCCCACGCCGCTGCCCCGCATCAGCTGGCTCGTGCAAACCCTTCCGTACATCGAGCAGGACAACATGCGGAAGAACTACGATGTGAACTCGACATGGAGTTCGGCGACGAACCTGCCCACGACCTCGCAGAAGATCAAGATCCTGCAGTGCCCGTCGTCCCCGAATCCCGATCGCAAAGACGGCGATCCGCAAACGAACGTGTGGGACATCGTCGCCATCACGGACTACGCCGCCTCCACGGGCGTGCCCGCGTTCGTGACCTCCGTCAACGGCACCGGCGTGACGCAACCCGGCGTGCTCGAGAAGAATAAGACGCCGGGCAACAAGATCTCGGAAATCGCGGACGGTCTGTCGAACACGATCGCCATCGTGGAGTCGGCGGGGCGGCCGCAAATCTTCCGCAACGGAAAGCAGTTCGGCGCCGTGCCCGGCAACAAGGTGAACGGCGGCGGATGGTGCCGCCCGGCCTCGGATCTGGACTACTACGGTTCCTCCACGGACGGCACGAGCATCAACGGCCCGTGCGCCGTGAACTGCACCAACGGGTTCGACTACACGAGCTACCCGCTGGCGCCGTTCGGCACCGAAGGTACGAGCGCGCCGTATTCGTTCCACAGCACGGGCGTGAACACGCTCCTCGCCGACGGCTCGGTCCGCTTCATCAAATCGAGCATCACTTCGGCGAGTTTCGCGGCCCTCATCACGAAGCAGGCCGGTGAAGTGAATATCAGCGAATGATCCGCAGTTCTTCGGCCGGAAGGAGCCTTCCGGCCGAAGTTGCTGCGAGGTGCAGCTTCACAGCGTCTTGGTCTTCCGCTCCAGCCACTTCGCCACGATCGCCATCGGGTAACTCATCAGCAGGTACAACCCGGCGGTGATGAACGCCAACTGCACCACCAGGTCGCGATTGAAGTTGTACAACTCGTTGTACTTCCGCGTCAGTTCCGTGATGAGAATCACGGAGCACACGGAGGTGTCCTTGAACAGTGCGATGAAGTCGTTGGTGACCGGAGGGATCACGAGCCGCACGGCCTGCGGCACGATCACCACGCGGATCGCGGTGAACGGGCTCATCCCGAGCGCGAGGGCCGCTTCCATCTGCCCCTTCGGAATGGCGAGCAGCCCGGCCCGGTAGTTCTCCGCTTCGTACGCCGCGTAGTTCATCGCGAGGCCGAGGATGCCGGCGTACAGCGGTTCGAGCGAGAGCATCGGGTCGATCTTCGGCAGCATGTAGAAGATCACGTACAGTTGCAACAATAGCGGTGTGCCGCGTACCACTTCGACATAGACCGCCGCGACGGCGCCGGCCCAACGCGGGCCATATACGCGAATCACGGCCAAGAGAAGCCCCGCGATCATCGCGAGCGGGAACGACGCGACGGCGAGCAGCACCGTCATGCCGGCCGCACGCAGCAGTTGCGGCAGCAGTTGCCCGATGCCTCCGCCCGCGGGTGCGACGGCGACTTGCTCCTGATCCACCGGCTGCGGCCACTCGCCCGTGAGATGGAAGCACAAGCCGTCCTGGTCCGCATTCCACAATCCGTACTTGCGGTAGATACGCTGGATCGATCCGTCCTTCAAGCCGTCGCGGATCGCGGCGTTCAGCTGCTCGCGGAGTTCGTTGTCGGATTTGCGGAGGTAGATGGTGTAGAAGCCGGGTTGCCGCCCTTCGCCGACCATGTGCAGGTCCGGGTTGGCTTGCGTGAAGTGGACCGCCGCCGGCGAATCCTGCACCGTCGCGGCCATGCGGCGTTCCTTCACCAAGCCGACGACATTCGCCACGTCGTCGCTTTCGGACACGGCCGCCTCGCCGAAGTACTTCTTGGCGAAGACCGCGGCCGCCGATTCGCCGAGCACGCCCACCTGCACGTTCGGCTTGCCGCGCAGCGCGGACCAATCCGTCGCCTCGGCATCGTCCTTCCGTGCGATGAGCGACAGGCGGTACACGTAGTAGGGCACGGTGGCCGCGTACTTCTCCTTGAGATCGTCGCGGTCTTCGTAGCCGTTGAGCACGATGTCGATGCCTTTGTCGCCGTCGCGGGGCTTGTCGAGCAGTTCGGGCAGGGATTTCCACAGCCCGTCCACGGGAACGCTCGTGCGGCCGAGCTTGTTTGCGAGGTACTCGGCGAGTTCGACTTCGAACCCGACGAACGGAGCGTCGTCGCCGCTGCCGGGCGGCTTGAAGATGTACGGTGCTCCGCCGGTGGGATCCGTGCCCCAGCGAAGTTCTTTTTTCTCCTGGGCGCAGGCCGCAGACGCGAGGACGAAGAGCGCCACGGCAGCGATGGCGAATCGATTCAACTTGGAACCCTCCGCCGCTCATCCTAGCGGTTCGGAATCGTTGTTTTGTTAGCCCGACGCGCAAGCGAGGAATCTGGCCGGAGACTTCACCTCTCCCCCGGCTTTGCGGGGGAGAGGTCGACATGCTGATGCGTCGAGCATCAGCATGTCGGGTGAGGGGGCGCTCCGGAGAGTCGCCAACGCCCCTCACCCGGAGTCGAAACCGCTATTCGCGGTTTCGACTCCGACCTCTCCCCCGCAAAGCCGGGGGAGAGGTGAGGAGATAGCTGCTTCCCGTTGGCTTCTCGATACCTCCGGCCCGGCCGCGGGTTGAAAGAGTATCCGTGATTCGAGGTGAACCATGTCCCGCAAGATGTTCTCGCTCGGCTTGTTCGCCGTCGCCGTGTTCGGCGTCGCGTCGTTGTCCCCGGAGTTCGTCGGCACCGCGTTCGGCCAGAAGAAGCAGGAGCCGATCAAGCTCGAAGAACTGTTCAAGAAACTGGACACGAACAAGGACAAGGCGCTGGACTTGGAGGAGTTCCAAAAGCTCTTCAGCGTCCAGCCGGAACCGAAGGCGAAGAAGGGCAAGGAACCCGAGAAGTTCGACCTCGCCTTCATCTTCAAGAGCTTGGACGCGGACGGGAACAAGTCGCTCTCGTTCGAGGAGTTCAAGGGCGTGATCGGGGCGGTCTACCCGCCGCCGAAGAAATAGCGTCCCGGCCGGGTTCCGCGTATAACGGCGGTGTCGCATTCCCCACCGCTTTCGGAACTCTCCCATGGCACGCGTCACCCGCCGCCGCGCACTCCAGGCATCCGCGGCGAGCCTCGGTTACTTCCTCACGGCCCCGGCGTTCGCCGCGGAGCGCGTGCTCGGCGCGAACGAGAAGATCCGCGTCGCCGGCATCGGCGTCGGCGGCAAAGGCGCGTCGGACATTTCCCAAGCCGGCAAGTTCATGGAAGTCGTCGCACTCTGCGACGTGGACGAACAGCGTTCCGCCGGCGCGGCCAAGGAGTTCCCGCACGCCAAGCGGTTCTTCGACTACCGCAAGCTGATCGCGGATATGGGCAAGGAGTTCGACGCGGTCACGGTTTCGACCGCGGACCACCACCACGCCCCGGCCGCGGTGCTGGCCATGCGGGCCGGCAAGCACGTGTACTGCCAGAAGCCGCTCACGCACACCGTGGCCGAAGCGCGGCTCATGGCCGAAACGGCGAAGAAATTCGGCGTGGTCACGCAGATGGGCAATCAAGGCTCGGCTCACAGCGGGCTGCGGCGGGCCGTGGAACTCGTGCAGGGCGGCATCATCGGCGCGGTGAAGGAAGCTCACGTGTGGACGAACCGCCCGTGGGTGTACTGGAAGCAGGCGCCGGATTACGTCGCGCGGCCGAAGGACACGCCGCCGGTGCCGCAGTTCCTCAAGTGGAACGAATGGCTCGGGCCTGCGCCGGAACGCCCCTACGCGATTCAGCCGGACAAGAAGCCCGCGTACCACCCGCACGATTGGCGCGGCTGGTGGGACTTCGGCACCGGTGCCTTGGGCGACATGGCATGCCACACCGCGAACATGGCCTTCCGGGCGCTCAAGCTCGATGCTCCGATCGCCGTGATCGCACAGGCCAGCGAGATCAACCCGGAAACGTACCCCGCGTGGGGCCGCATCGACTACCACTACGCGGCCCGCGGCGACCTCCCGCCCGTGGTGTTGCACTGGTACGAGGGCAAGAACGGCAAGGACCGCGTACTTCCGCCGGAGGAACTCGTCTCGAAGTTGCTCAAGCCCGGCCAGAAACTCTCGGACAGCGGCTCGATCCTCGTCGGCGAGAAGGGCGTGCTGTTCTCGCCGAACGACTACGGGGCGCACTTCACGTTCACCCCGGACGAGATCGGCAAGGGTGTGCAGACGGCGAAGCCGGAGAAGCTGCCGGAGGGCGTGGGTGACCGCGAAGAAGACCTGCACCAGAAGCGAGAGTGGGTCGCCGCGATCCAGGCGAACAAGCCGGCGATGGCGTACTCGAACTTCGACTACGCCGGGAAACTCACCGAGGCGATGCTGCTCGGGAACATCGCCGTGCGCTTCGCCGGCGAGAAGTTGGAGTGGGACGCCGCGAAGCTGGCGTTCACCAACTCGAAGAAGGCGACCAAGCTCGTGAGCAAGGAATACCGCAAGGGCTGGGATCCGGCCGTGATCGGCTGAGTTCACGAGTCTGCCGCAAGCTTCGGCAGATTCTGTCAATTGCGCCGCCCGGCAGACCATCTCGGGCGGTGAGTTCTCGCGCCGGGCGGGAAAATCTGTTCTACGGTTGCCAAAAGCGCACCTCACCGCGCTCCCCGCACCCGTTCCGGATCCCGCGATGTCCGTCGCCATCGAAGCCCAAGCGGAACCCATTCCCGGATACCGACTTCTGGACCGACTCGGTTCCGGCGGGTTCGGCGAAGTGTGGCGCTGCGAAGCCCCCGGCGGCATCTTCAAAGCCGTCAAAATCATCTTCGGAGACCTGCGGTCCCAGAACAACGACCTCATTCGCTACGCCGAGCAGGAACTCAAGGCGCTCAAGCGGGTGAAGATGGTCCGCCATCCGTACCTGCTCGCGCTGGACCGCTACGACATCGTCGAAGGCCGGCTCATGATCGTCATGGAGCTGGCGGACTGCAACCTGTGGGATCGATTCCGGGAGTGCCGCGACAAGGGGCTGCCGGGCATCCCGCGCGACGAACTGCTCATGTACATGGCCGAGGCTGCGGAAGTCTTGGACCTCATGGACGGCAAGCACGATCTGCAGCACCTCGACATCAAGCCGCAGAACCTGTTCATGCTTCACAATCACGTGAAGGTGGCGGACTTCGGCCAAGTGAAGGATCTGCAAGGCGTGATGGCGAGCGTGACGGGCGGCATCACGCCCGTGTACGCGGCACCCGAAACCTTCGACGGCATGGTCTCGCGCTATTGCGACCAGTATTCGCTGGCGTGCGTGTACCAGGAGTTGCTGACGGGGCAGCGGCCGTTCGACGGCTCCAGCATGAGCCAGTTGCTCATGCAGCACCTGCAGCTTCCGCCGAACCTGCAGCCGTCGCCGTCGTGCGACCGTGCCGCACTGTCGCGTGCGCTTTCGAAGAAGCCCGAAGACCGCTGGCCGAACGTCTCATCGTTCGTGCGGGCGCTGCGCGAGAGTGGCAGCGTCGGCCGCGTGTCCGGCGTGAGCACCATGTTCGCCCAACGGCCGCTCCCCGAAGACCTGCCGCCGACACCCGCCATTCACGGCGGCGCCCTGCCGGACGACACACCGTTCCCCAAGGCGATCGCGGAAACGGAAAGCAGCTATCAGCCGGTATTCACGCCCGCGCCGCCGGAAGTGTCCGGGGACGGCCCGCTTCGCCCCTCGCTGATCATCGGCATCGGCCAATCCGGGCTGCGCGTGCTGCAGCGGCTGCGCTTCGACCTCACCGAACGGTACGGCCCGCAGAGCGGGACGCCGCTCGTCCGCACCCTGTACATCGACACCGATGCGGACGCGCTCGATGAAGCGACCCGCACGCGGCTGGATGAACGACTCGCCGCACTGCATCCGGACGACATCTTCGCCGCGAAGTTGAACCGCGCCGGGCACTATCTCAAGCCGCGGCTCAACGGCCGCAGCCTGATCGAAGGCTGGTTCGACCAGCAATTGCTGTACAAGATCCCGCGTACGCCGAGCACGATGGGCTTGCGTTTGCTCGGCCGGCTCGCGTTCTGCGACCACTACCGGCCGCTGATGGGGAAGATTCACGCGGAACTGGAGTCGTGCCTCGCGCCGGATTCGCTGCACCTCACGGAACAGCGCACGGGGCTGCGCCGCCGCACGAACCGGCCGCGCGTGTACGTGGTGGCCGGCATCGCGGGCGGCACCGGCGGCGGCATGTTCCTCGATGTGGCGTACACGGTCCGCGCCCGCCTCAAGCGCATGGGTTACGAGAACCCCGAAGTGGTCGGCGTGCTCATCGTGCCGCCCGCGGACGCCATGCTCACTCCGCCGCAGGCGCTCGGCAACACCTACGCCTCGCTCACCGAACTCAATCACTACACGCGGTCGCAGTCCGTCTTCACCGCGAACTACGACGACCGCAACGGCGCGATCAAGGAGAAGGACGCGCCGTTCACCCGCTGCATCCTGCTGCCCGGTTCGGCGGCCGGGCTTCAGGTGCAAAAGAACACGCCCGCGGGGAGCGGCGTGGTGCCCGTGCCGCGATCCCACGCCTCGGCGGCGATCCCGATTCCGGCCGCGAGAATGAAGCCTCCCGGCTCCGGCATCAGCACGAAGCCCGGCTCGCGCGTGATCCCGTGCGTGCCGGTGCGCGTCGAAGACACGGCGCAGTCCGCGCTCAAGCCCTATGCCGACGCTGCGGACCTCCTGCGGCTCGAACTGTTCGCCCCGATCGGCCGCACGACGGACGCGATTCGCGCCGAGCGAAGCGAGCCCGCGTCGGGCGTGACCTTCAGCGCGTTCGGCCTCGCCTCGTTCGATTGGCCGCGGGCCGAAGTCGTCACCCGCACCACGAGCGCGGTCGTCCGCACCATCCTGAAGAACTGGACCGTGCCGAACGTGAAGCGGGCCCGCGAAGTGATCCCGGGCTGGGCCGCCGCCCACTGGACGCAACTCGGCCTCGAACCGGACGCGATCCTCGCCCACTTCCAGACCGTGATGGAACAGACGCTGGGCGGACGCATCGAGGAACTGATCACGCTTACGACCGAACCGCTGGTGCCGCGCGGGTGGATGGCGCGGCTGCCGGAGCCGGACAAGGTGAACGTGGCGATGGACCGCATCGTGAAGATGTTCGGCCCGCCGGCGTCGCCCGCCAAGCGCGAACTCACGCCGGGTGAAGCCGCGGTGAGCGAGGCGGCCCAAGCAGCCGCCGAGGGGTTCACCGTCGAACTCTCCGTGCTCGGGCATTCGCTGGTGGAAGATCCGCAGTTCCGCCTCGCCGGCGCGGAAGAGGCGCTGCGGCAGTTCCTCGCCACCACCGACCGCGTCATCGGTTCGTACTTGGAACAGGCGACCGCGGCGGACGCGAAGGCCGTGGCCGGTTACGAACTGCTCGCGCAGTACACGCACTTCCAGAAGGGGATGCGCAAACCCACCGCCGCCGAAATCACCGAGGCGCTGCGGCAGTTTCCCCGCTCGCGGTACCAAGCGTTCGTCCACCGCAAACTCTACGAAGTGTACCGGGCCGTGCGCGAAGTGCTCGCCAATCAGCTGGCGAATGTC
Source organism: Gemmataceae bacterium (assembly GCA_046350135.1). Lineage (GTDB taxonomy): Bacteria > Planctomycetota > Planctomycetia > Gemmatales > Gemmataceae > Urbifossiella. The sequence goes on along the minus strand of JAXMBB010000002.1, from coordinate 364,992 downwards.
GCAGAGGCGAAGATGCGGATGGAAGCGGCCGCGTCGCACATCGACGATGAACCGCTCGACCTGATCCCCGGCCCGCGGCGGCTCATGCCCCCCGGTTGCCTCGGCGTGGCGGATGCCGTCGCCCGCTTCCTCGCCGTGATGCAGGACGAGGATTATCTGGAGATTGACCGCAAGGTGCAGTCCGCGCTCGAGCCGGAGATCGGTGGACTGTTCCAAGCCTGCCTCAATTCCAGCGGCGGGGCGGAAGGTGCGATGCACGTGCTCCGCGAAGAGGCCCGCACGTACCTCGACAACCGCCTCGGCGAGGTGGACCTCGCGGCGATGTTCGCGGAACGCTTTCGCAGCAAGCACCTCGCGGAGCAAGGCATGAACCAAGCCTTCGCGGAGGCCGAACCGGATTGGGTGGGCAACGGGCCGTGGGCGGGGAGCGAGTTGGTGGTGGCGTCGGCGCCGGACGGCCCCGGCGGGACCCCGATCCGCGAACTGCTGACGCGGGCGATCCCCGTCGCCGGGTTGCCGATCGCCGAGAGCCGCGACGATGTGACGATCTACCGCGAGTATCCGAACGTGCCGCTCTCCGTGGTGCCACACCTCGGCCCCGCGGGCGAGCAGGCGTACAAGACGCTGCCCGAGGCGAACCAGTGCAGCATGCACTCCCGGCTCGACATCACCCAATGGGCGAACGTGGACGCTGATTGAAGGCGCGAACTCTCGCTTGCGTGTCGTGCGACGCACTTCCGGAACGCAAAACATCGTCCGGTACTCAGACAACGCGGACCCTCTCCCCGTCGGGGAGAGGGTGGTATGCGAACGGCGAATGCCGTTCGCATACCGAGTGAGGGGCGATTGACGTGACCGGTGCTGACGTCGAACGGCCCCTCACCCGCCGTGCCGATGCATTCGCATCGGCACGGCGACCTCTCCCAGCGGGGAGAGGTGAGGCGTTGAGGGTTTCTCCTGAGTCGCCATTGCTTTCATGACTCGCGTCTCCATGCACCTCGTCCCCATAGGATTCCTGAGCCGCGCCTACCCGCCGCCAGGAATCGAGGGATTCATGTTTCTCCTGATCGGGCTCACGCTCCTCGCCGCCCCGGAACGCCTCCCGCGCGACAACCTGCTCCTCTACCGCGACGCGGACGGCAAGCCTGCTCCCGTGAAGACCGCCGAAGACTGGCAGATGCGGCGGGCCGAGATCGTGCGCGGCATGGAATCCGTGATGGGCAAGCTGCCCGGCAAGGAGAAGCGCGTCGATCTGGACGTGAAGCAAGAGGAGGAAGTGGATTGCGGGAAGTACGTGCGGCGGAAGATCACGTATCAATCCGAGCCGGGCTCGCGGGTGCCTGCGTATCTGTGCATTCCCAAGGCCGTGCTCGACGGCAAGGCAAAGGCACCCGCCGTGCTCTGCCTGCACCCCACGGATAACAACGTGGGTTACGGCGTGGTCGTCGGCTTGGGCGGCAAGGAAAACCGCCAGTACGCGGCTGAACTCGCCGACCGCGGGTTCGTCACGCTGGCCCCGAACTACCCGCTGCTCGCGAAGTACCAGCCGGACGTGAAGAAACTCGGTTGGGAGAGCGGCACGCTGAAGGCCGTGTGGGACAACATTCGCGGGCTGGACTACCTCGAAACGCTGCCGTTCGTGGATGCGAAGCCCGGCTTCGCCACCATCGGCCACTCGCTCGGCGGGCACAACTCCGTGTACACCGCCGTGTTCGACCCGCGCCTCAAGGTGATCGTTTCGAGTTGCGGTCTCGATTCCTACCTCGACTATTACAACGGGGACGAGAAGAACTGGATGCCGGAGCGCGGCTGGGTGCAGACCCGCTACATGCTGAAGCTCGGCGAGTACAAGGGCCGGTTGAAGGACATCCCCTTCGATTTCCACGAGATGATCGGCGCCTTGGCTCCGCGGCACGTCTTCATCGTCGCACCCCTGAAAGATTCGAACTTCAAGCACGACAGCGTGGACCGCATCGTCGCGGCGGCGAAACCCGTGTTCAAGTTGCACGGCGCAGAAGACCGCTTGAAAGTGACGCACCCGGACTGCCAACACGACTTCCCGAACGATTCGCGCGAGGAGGCGTACAAGCTGATCGAATCGGCGCTGAAGCCGAAGTGAGCCCCGGGTGTTCGCCACCCGCCCGCGCTTCCGCTAACCTACTGGAGTTCGCGCTCGCCCGCGCTCCGGAGGCAGCACCATGTTCGATCTCGCCGCGGTCCAGACCGCGCTCCGCGACGCCGGCCTCGACGGCTGGCTGCTCTACGATTTCCGCGGCACCAACATCCTCGCGCAACGCGTGGCGGACCTTGCCGAGAAGAAACTCTCGCGCCGCTGGTTCTACTACGTGCCCGCGAGCGGCGAGCCGAAGAAACTCGTGCACGCCATCGAACCCGCCGCTCTGGACCACCTGCCGGGCTCCGCGAAGACGATCTACCGCCGCTGGCAGGACCTCGAGACCGGCGTGGGCGAACTCGTGATCGGCGCCAAGAAGGTGGCGATGGAATACTCCCCGCGGAACGCCAACCCGTACATCAGCCGCGTGGACGGCGGCACCGTCGAACTCGTGCAGTCGTACCACGTCGAACTCGTGCCCAGCGGCGACCTCATCCAACTGTTCGAAGCGACGTGGGACGACGCCCAGGAGGCGAGCCACTTCGAGGCCGCAAAGCACTGTCGTTCCGCGTACGATGTCGCGTTCCAGTTCATCGCGGATGAGATTCGCGCCAAGGGCTCCGTGACCGAAGGCGCGGTGCAGACACGCATCATGAAGCACTTCGCGGAACACGGGCTCACGACGTACAGCCCGCCGATCGTGGGCGTCGGCCCGCACAGCGGCGACCCGCACTACGAGACCACCGCCGCGTCCGCTACGCCGATCAAGCCCGGCGATTTCGTACTCATCGATTTGTGGGCGAAGCAGGACAAGCCGCGCGCGGTGTACGCGGATTACACGCGGGTCGCATTCGTGGGAGCGACGGTGCCGGAGAAGTATGCGAAGGTGTTCGCCGTGGTGGCGGCCGCCCGCGACGCCGGCATCCAGTGCGTGAAGGACGCGTTCGCCGCGAACAAGCCGCTGCTCGGATGGGAGATCGACGCCGCCACGCGGGCCGTGATCGAGAAGGCCGGCTACGGCGAACAGTTCACGCACCGCACCGGCCACAACATCGGCCAGGAGGTGCACGGCAACGGCGCCCATATCGACGGCCTCGAGACGCGCGAAGACCGCCGCATCATCCGCCGCACCTGCTTCAGCATCGAACCGGGCATCTACCTGCCGGACTTCGGCGTCCGCACCGAGGTGGACGTGTACATCGACAAGGACGGCGCGGTCCATGTGACGGGCGGCGACCCGCAAACCGAGGTGCATACCATTCTGGTTTGATTGTGGACGCGAGCCCCGAGTCGGGCGTCTCGCCGCACCCGGTCGTGAGCCGGACGCGCCAGCGACGGATGAATGCTTCGCGGGCGCGTCCGGCTCACGAGCCAACGATTCCGACTGCGGTTGCCGCGCACTCGCGACTCCTTCACAGAGCCCTCAGCAAGCGGATTCCGGCAGTTGAAAACGGCCGCTTCGTTCTTGTGAACCATTTCCGATCCGTGAAACTCTTCCGGCTTTGGCGGCGACACCGGGCGCGATTTTGCGCCCGCAGCGATTTCGCATGCACCTCGCATTGAGCATTTCCGCAAACCGTCCAGAATCCACTCAAGTTCCGTGAAGCTCTTTGAGGGGGAGTTCGTCATGGCCCGACGAGTGTCGATGATGGTGCTGGCCGCGGCGCTCGTGGCGTCCGCGGCGGGCTGCCGCAGTTCGTGCAGCAAGGGTTGGTTCACGTCCGCGTCGCGCGGGCCGGCCGAGTGCCAGTTGGTGGGCCGGCCGGGGGAAGTGGTGATCGGCACGCCGGTGCCGGGCGGCACGTACGTGCCCGGCCCGGCCGGCGGTGGAAGCGGCGAGCTGCCGTTCCCGCAACCGAACGAGTTGATCCCGCGGACGGGGGTGCCGGTGCCGCCGGCGATTCCGAGCCCGGCACCGGGCGACGGCGGGGCGGCCTTCCTGCCTGCGCCCAAGAACGGCGTGCCCGTGAAGATCAATCATTGAGTCCGCTGCGGGCGGCGCTTGAAGGGAAGCGTCGCCCAGGCCTCGTTGCTTCGCGCACTTCTCCCGCGTAGTCTGAAACCAAGATTCCATTCACCCCACGGATATTTTCATGCGCCCGCTCGCCGCCGTTGTCGCCCTGATCGCACTGTCCGCCGCCACGGCCCAGGATGCCAAGCCGTACGAACTCAAGTCGAAGGACGGGAAGTTCACAGTCACCTTCCCCGGGAAGCCGGCCGAGAGCAGCCAGAAGGTGCCGCTGAAAGGCACGGACAAGGAGATCGTCGTCACCAACAACGTGGTGGAAGTGGGCAAGAGCGCGGCGTACATCGTGGCCTACAACGACTACCCGGCCGGCGTGCTCGGCGCGGACGGCAAGACGGCTCTCGAAGGTGTTCGCGACGGGAACATGGGGGCCGGTTCCAAACTGCTCGAAGACAAGTCCGGCACCTACGGCGACGCCAAGCTTCCGATGCGCGAGTTCACCTTCACCAAGATGAACCTGTTCTTCCGCAACAAGCTGATCCTGGACGGCAACCGCCTGTACCAGATCATGGTCGTCTCGGACAACGAGAAGGAACTCACCAGCGAGACCGCCAAGAAGTACTACGAGTCGTTCGCCCTCACCAAGAAGAAGTGATCCCCGCCGGCCAACTCCGGAGAGATTCCATGCGCACGTTCGCGTTCCTCGCCGCGGCACTGTTCGCCGCCGGGTCGTCCGCCGCGGACGATCCGTTCGAACTGATGTCGCGCGAGGGCCGCTTCTCCGCGGCTTTTCCCGCCGATCCGGCCAAGACCGTCAGTGAGATCCAACTCAAGACCGGCGCCAAGATCTCGATTATCCGCCACGCGGCCGTCTTCAAGAAGGCCGAGTACGCGGTTGCGTACAACGACTACCCCAAGGGCACGATCGTCGCCAAGCCGCAGGACGTGCTCAAGGGCGTTCGCGACGGCAACGTCGGCGACGGCACGCTGGACGAAGAGAAGTCCGGCGTGTTCGGCCCGCGCAAGCTGCCCATGCGGTCCTTCACCTACACCCGCGGGACGCTCCACTACCGCAACCTGATCGTGCTCGACGACCACCGCCTGTACCAGGCCATGATCGTGGCCGAGAGCGAAGGCCGCCTCGCCGACGAAACGGCCGAGGCGTTCTACAAGGCGTTCAAGATCGCCGGCGATCCGCCGCCCGTCGTGAAGAAGGACAAGGACGGCAACTTCGTCTCGAAGGAAGGCCGCTATTCCATTGCGTTCCCGGACACACCGAAGCCGCAGATGAATGAAGTGCCGCTCGCGGGCACGGACAAGAAGATCACCGTTCACAACCAAGTGGTGGAGGTCGGGAAGTCGCTCGCCATGATCGTGGCGTACAACGATTACCCGGCGGGAGTCCTTTCGCCGGACGCACAGGACGTGCTGCAAGGCGTCCGCGACGGCAACATGGGACCCGAAGGCAAGCTGCTGGAGGAGACGAAGGGCACGTTCGGCCCGAAGAAGCTGCCGATGCGCGAAATCACGTTCACCAAGAACAACATCCATTTCCGCAGCCGCATCATCCTCGACGGCACCCGGCTGTACCAGGTGATGATCGTCGCCGAGGATGCGAAGTCGCTGACCAACGATGCGGCGAAGAAGTACTTCGACTCGTTCAAGCTCCTGCCCGTGGACGACTGACCGCGTTCACGGTTTCTCTTCGCTGAGCTTCCACACGCAGACCGCGCCGGCCTGGCCGGTGCTGAGCGCGTGCCTGCCGTCCGGTGAGACCGCGACGCGGACCACCGGGCCGGCGTGGGCCGCGAGCACGTGCAGAACCTCGCCGCTCGCCGCGTCCCACACGCGCACCGTGTGGTCGAATCCGCTCGAGAGCACCGCCTTGCCGTCCAACGCCCACGCGACTCCGGTCGCGCGGTCGTGATGGCCCTTCCAGCACGCCAGTTCCTTGCCGGTCTTCGCGTCCCAGATCCGGATGAAGGTGTCGAGGCATGCACCGGCGAGCTTCGTGCCGTCCGGCGAAAGGGCGAGTGCGAACACGCCGCCGAAGGTGCCCTTGGTGCGCCACACTTCTTTGCCGTCCGCCGGGTTGTACGCCGCGACGCATCCGTGGAGCACGGGCATGCCCCAGTTCGCGCATCCGGCGAAGAGCACCCCGTCGTCGTGGCCGAAGGCCAGTGCGTGGACCGCACCGCGCTTCGGATCGCACACGGCGATTTCGCGCAGCGGCTTGGCCGTGGCGGCGTCACGCACCTTCAACTTTCCGTCGCGGTCGCCGGTGGCGAGGAGCTTGCCGCTCTTGGAGAGTGCGAGCGAATCCAAGGACGCGTCGTGGTCCTTCTCGATGCTCTTCGAGCCCTTCGCGGCCATGTCCCAGATGCGGACGGACTTGTCCGAGCCGGCGGAGTACACGAGCTTGCCGTCCGGCGAGAAAGCGGCGGCCTGCACCGCGCCTTCATGCCCGGCGAACGCCTCGCCCGGTTTCACCGCGTTGTTCTCGAAGTCCGCCACGAGCAGCAGCCCGGCTTCCAGCGAGAGCGCGAACCGCTTGTTGTCCAGCCAGGCGGCACCCACGACGGCACCAGGTGTCGGGGGCGGAACCGTGGCCGCGGGCGACACCTTGATCGTGGATTTCTTCGTGCTCGCGGGTTCGACGTACGCCGCGGGCTTCACGGGGTTGTCCGCGTTCTTCGGACTTCTCGGCACGAACACGGCCGGGCGGCCGAGCGCGTGCGGCGGTTCGAGCTTCGCGAGCGGATGCACGATGAGCCGCGTGCCGTCCGTCTTGATCGCCGCGTAACCGCCGTTCGGCTGGCCGTACTGGATGGAGTGCGCGAAGAGGATGCGGTCGTTGGCGAGCCACACGGCGTTCATGTTGAAGCCGGGCAGGTGGGTGAGTTGCCGCGGGGTGCCGCCCGCCGCGGGCACGAGGAACAACTGGAGGCCGTGATCCGTGCCGGCGGTGTAGACGATCTGCTTGCCGTCCGGGCTCCACGCGGGGAAGAACGGCGCGTCCGGCCCGAGGTCTTCCACGAGCGTCTTGGCGTTCCCGCCGTCCGGGCTCATGGAACAGAGCGCGTGCGTCTTGCCGTTCTTCTTTGCGACGAAGGCGATGCTCGAACCGTCCGGGTTCCAGACCGGTGCGCTCGCATCCGCGGAGAAGAGCCGGTCCTTGGTGCCGTCCGCGTTCACGACCCGCACTTCGTGCTTGCCGTTCATTTGGATGCGCATGTAGGCGATGCTCGTGCCGTCCGCGGACCACGAGGGCGCGAAGCACCCCGACGGGCTCTCCGCGGTGGTCAGCCGCTTGCGGTTCGACCCGTCCGCGTCGCAGGTGTAGATTTCGAGGTCGTGGTCCTTGGTCTTGCAGGCGAACGCGATCTTCTTGCCGTCCGCGCTCCACGCCGGGTGGATCTCCTCGGCGGCTTCGGTCTTGGTCACGTTCTTGGCGTCGCCCTTGAGCGGATCGACAAGAAAGAGATCCGACGCGCCCGCGCGGCTGGACGGGATCAGGATCGCGGGTTCTTCCGGCGCGGGCGGAGCGGCCATCGCGACGGCCAGGAGCATGGTGGCGAAGTTGGTTCCCATGTGGTGCATCCCTGCGAGGAATGGCGAACGGGGGCGCGAGCCCCCGGAGCGATGTCGGATGTCCGTCGGATCAGGCGTTCCGCAGGCGAACGCGCCGCAGTGCATATGCGGTGCCGCCACCGAAGGCGGCGAGTGCGAGCGTGCTGGGCTCCGGGGTCGCCACGCCGCCCGATGTCGGGCCCGGCGGCGGAGTCGGAACCGGCGGTTGCGGGATCGGATCCACCGGTGGCGGCGGATTGATCGGGCCGGGATCGGGCACCGGGTCCGGCACGGTTCGCGTGTCCGGTCCCAAGCCGATCACCCACCAGCCGCCATCGGGCACGTTCACGTTGCCGGATCCGATCGTGTTTCCTTGCGAATCCGTGAACTTCGCGGTCAGCGAGCGCGACCCGCCCGGAGCGGTCGGTTCGGCCAAGTCGATGCCGAGCAGGGCGGCATCGGTCGGCACGGTCCCGCCGGCGACGGGTGCCACGGAGGACCGCGTTCCTCCGCCCGCTCCGCCGCTTCGGGCCGCCGGAGACGCACCGCCGCTGGCGATGTAGGCCGATCCGTTGTCCAAGTTCAACAGGACGGGCGTGCCGACGCCGCCGAAGAACGTATTGCCGCCGGCGGTGGCCGCTTCCGCCGAGATACCGCCCGTGAGCGAAGTCACGGCGACATTCGAGTTGCCGACGGTGAAGTCGGTGCTGGTCGTCGGGGTGTCCGCTCCGGGAATCCCGGCCGCGAGCGTGACCCAAAGATTGGCCGCGGGAGCGGCCGCCGGAGCGGCCAACCACGCGAGCAGGGTTGCCAAAGCCGCCATCCATGCCGGTGCACGCCGCATCCGACACCTCCGTGACCGCCGAGCCGGGGTCGTAACTCGGCGGACCATAGCAATCGGGGAAGTGTGAAAAAAGAGGAACTGGCCCGGTCAAAACCTCGCGGCGCTTTCGAGGTTGTGAGTCGCTTCCCGGATGTGGTACTCATGAGGGAGTCCGGTTCCTCCTTCACGGCCACCCGATGCTCGCACCTCGCTCCCGCAAGCCGCTTGTCGTCTCGCTCCTGCTGGCGGTCGCCGCCGGGCTCGGCGCCACCGGCTTCTGCTACCACAACACCGCGCCGGAGAAGACCGAACCGGTCGCGAAGCAGGACGGCGTGGGCGGTTCCGCGCTCTTCGCCACGTGGCCGAAGGAAAAGCCGGAGGCCGTGTTGATCCTCTCGGGGCAGACGTTCGGTCACGTGCAGCCGTGCGGGTGCAGCCGGCCGCAGATGGGCGGGCTCGAACGCCGCGCGAACTTCATCGACGGGTTGAAGAAGAAGGGCTGGCTCGTGGCCGGAGCGGACCTGGGCGACGTTCACCCGGACCGCCACCCGCTCGGCGCGCCGCCGATCACCACGCCGCCGAAGCAGGCGCTCCTGAAATACATCACGACGATGAACGCGCTCCGCGAGATGGGCTATGTCGCGGTCGGCGTCGGCAAGACGGAGTACGCCGCGGGGCTGCCCGCACTCACCAGCGGGTACGGGCTTCAGAAGGAGCAGCCGCCGTATGTGTTGGCCGGGAACGTGGTCGGCAAGTCGGAGGGCAAGACGATCCCGCGCGAGACGTACTTCCCGCCGGGTGAAGGCAAGCGGCCGCTCGTCGGCCTCGCCGAGATCGCGGACTTCGGCAACCTCGCGGTCGGGCTCGTCGGCGTCGCCGGCAAGGGATTGGCGGACGAGGCCCGCAAGCTGGACCCGCTCCTGGAATTCGAAGACGCCCAGGAATGGTTGAAGAAGGCGGTGGCACAGTTGGCCGCGAGCCCGCAGAAGCCCGCGATCAACGTGCTGCTTTTCCAGGGCCCGCCCGATGCGGCGAAGGCCGTGGCCAAGGACTTCCCGCAGTTCCACGTGATCCTCTGCCAGTCGGAGGATTCCGAGCCGCCGCAGTTCCCGGAGTACGAAGGCAAGACGATGATCCTTCAAGTGGGGCACAAGGGGCGGTACGTCGGTGCGCTCGGTGTCTTCAAGACCGCGAAGGGCATCGAACTGAAGTACCAACTCGTGCCGCTCGGCGAGGAGTACCTCACGCCCGCCGGCCCGGAAGCGGAGAAGGCGCACAAAACGCTGCGGATGCTGGAGGAGTACGCGGAGGAAGTGAAGAAGCAGAACCTGCTCGCGAAGATCGATCCGATCGCGCACCCGGCCCAGATCCAGCAGCCGAAGTACAACCTCAGCTATGTGGGCTCGGAGAAGTGCGCGTCGTGCCACGGCGGCGAACACAAGAAGTGGACCGAGGTACCGCACAGCCGCGCGATGGAGGCGCTCGAGAAGATCGCGAAGCGGCCGGGCCTGCGCAACCTGGACGCCGAATGCGTGATCTGCCACACGGTCGGCTTCGGATTCAAAACCGGCTACGAGAACGAGGAGAAGACCCCGCACTTGAAGAACGTGGGCTGCGAATCGTGCCACGGCCCCGGCAGCGGGCACTCCTTCGCCGAGAAGAACGAGACGTTCCTGAAGCTGATGTCGCCGTGGAAGACGGATCCGACGGACAAGCTGCCGGACGTGGCGACGATGGACAAGCTCGCCAAGATGGACCCGGTGGAACGCGGCAAGGTGACGATCCCGAAGGAGCAGCTTCGCGTGATCAACGCCGTGTCCAACATGTGCCAGAAGTGCCACGACGTGGAGAACGACCCGCACTTCGACCTGTACAAGTACTGGCCGAAGATCGCCCACACCGGGTTCAAGAAGTGAGAAACACGCTTGCGTTTTTCCGTCACTTGTGCGGGAACATGATCTTGTAGACTCGGCGTTTTTTCTCGATCATGCTCGGCCGGTGACGGACCACGATCCGCTCCTCCTCGCTTCCGCCGACCGTGTTCCCATCCGCGATGACCGGACCCTGTTGAATGAGATAGTGAGCGATGTTGGAGACGAATTCGAACAGGTCTTGGCCATCTGTGTCACAGCGATCCACCTCGATCTCCATTAGGCCGAACTGCCTCATCCCGAGTGTGTACATTCCGAGCTTTCCGTCGTCCGAACGGACCGGTTGGAATCGAAGCCACAGCGGCACCGGGACATGTTGTTCCGACATGTCCTCGCAGAAGTCCTCGAACACCTCCCGAGAGTTGCTCACGCTGGCGTTGCCCCAATAGACGCCGATTCCATCGAACAGCTTCAGTGCGACGAGCGCCAATCGCGACACGGTGGTCGCGGATTGAATGGGAGTTTGTTCGCCAGCACCCACATTCGTCACGATGACGTGCGAACGATGTTTGGCCGCCTCCTCCCGGCCGTTCGGCCAGAGGAAGTTGCCGTCGGCATTCTCCTCCGCCTCGCTTTCGGGAATCGGCGCCGGCATGTGGGCGAGAAAACCGATCGTGTTGTCGCCTCGGGATACGGTCAGAACGCTTCCGCTCGTGGCAGCGACCGAATGACCAGGACCGAACACTTCGGCGACAACTTCGCTCGCAGACGAAAGATCACCCTGTTCCGACCTTCGGCAGAGCACGAAACAGAGACGGGGTGGAATTGGTTCATCCTTGGATCGCTCAACTGCGGCCTTCGAATCAGAAGACTTCTTCTTTCCTCGGAAGTAGTCGAAGAGGCCCATATTCAACTCCGTTGAGAGACGGAGGGGATCGTAAGCGTGTGTCGAGAAAGTGTCAACAAAGTGTCGAGAAAGTGTCGAGAAACCGAAGCCGCACTCCGCCTCGCGGCAAGACCGGCATTGTGCTAAACTCACTGCATCATCCGCTCCGGGTTTTCCCATGCCCCTTCGCAATCTCGCTTGGCTGCTCGTCGTGCCCGCGCTCGTGCTCGTCGGCCTCGCCGTCACCTCCAGCGCACCCGCGCCGGACAAGGATTATGTTCTCATCCGCCAAGTGGTGGACGTGCTCGCCGAGGTGGACGCGAACTACTATCGCGAACTCTCGGACGACGACCGCCAGAAGCTCGTGGAGGACATGATCAATGGCGGGCTGAGCCGCCTCGATCCGCACTCCGAGTACCTGAACCGGAAGCGGCTCGAGGAGTTCAAGACGAGCTCCGAGGGCAGCTTCGGCGGCGTCGGCATCGTGCTCGGCGTGGACGCGGACACGCACCAACTCAAGGTTCGCAACCCGATGGTCGGCACGCCGGCGTACGAAGCCGGTGTGCTGGCCAACGACCTCATCCTGAAGATCGACGGCACCGCGATCGCACCGCTGCCCGGCAAATACTCCGATCCGACGGAGCGGCTCGAAGCCGAACGCGGCGCCATCGAACAGGCCAAGAAAGTGATCAAGGGCGAACTCGGCAGCCAAGTGACGATCACGCTCCGCCGCGCCGGCCGCATCCCCGCGGATTTTGACGTCTCGCTCGTGCGGTCCCGCATCGAACTGCACCCGGTGATCGGCGTGAATCGCAAGAAGGAGGATCCCGCCAAGTGGGAGTGGTTCGCGGACCCGGCCAACAAGATCGCGCTCATCCGCCTGAAGGACACGTTCAGCGATCTCACCACGAAGGAACTTCGCGCGGCGATCGACGAGATCAACGCGGCCGGCGCCCGCGGCCTGATCCTCGACCTCCGCGACAATCCCGGCGGCCTGCTGAACGAAGCCATCGACGTGTGCAACCTGTTCCTCTCGGACGGGCAGAAGATCGTGAGCACCCGCAACCGCCACGGCAGCGAGCGGTCGTTCTCGGCCAAGAAGGACGGCACGCGATTCATCCCGACGGAAGACAATCCGCGGGCGATGGCGGTGCTCGTGAACCGGCACTCCGCGAGCGCCAGCGAGATCGTCGCCTCCGCATTGCAGGACCACGGCCGCGCGGTGGTCGTCGGCGAGCGCACGTTCGGCAAAGGCAGCGTGCAGAAACTCCTGTACCTGAACCCGGACAAGACCGCAGCGGTGAAACTGACCACCGAGACGTACTGGCGGCCGAGCGGCAAGAACATCCACCGCCGGCCCGATTCCAAGGAGACGGACGACTGGGGCGTGCGCCCGAGCGACGGCCTCGAAGTGCCGACCACGGAACTCGAGCGCGTCCGGTATTCGTACGAGATCGATCGGCTGGACTACGTCGCGGGCAAGCCGGGCTTCGCGGGCGCGAATCCGCCGCTGCCGCCCGCCCCGCGCGGCACGGACGGCCGCCCGCTGTACGATGACAGCAAGCCCTTCGAAGACCGCGTGCTGAACAAGGCGATCGAAGTCCTGCGGACGAAGGTGAAATGACGCTCGATCCCGCTTGCATCCTCTTTGAAGACAACCACGTCTTGGCGGTGAACAAGCCGGCGCCGATGCTCACGCAGGCGCCGCCGCAAGTGCCCAGCCTCGAAGCGCTCGTCCGCGACTACCTCAAGACGAAGTACTCCAAGCCCGGCAACGTGTACCTCGGCATTCCGCACCGCTTGGATCGACCGGTGTCCGGCGTCATCGTCTTCGCCCGCAGCACGAAGGCCGCCCAGCGCATCCACGCCCAGTTCCAGCAGCACGAAGTACGCAAGGCGTATTGGGCCGCGGTGGAAGGCGATGTGACGCCCGAAGCCGGCGTGTGGGACGACTGGATGAAGAAGATCGCGACCGAAGCGCGGACGGTGCGGGCCGAGCCGAACGAACCGTTCGCGAAGCTCGCCACGCTGGAGTATCGCGTGCTGCGGCGCATGGCGGGCGGCACGCTGGTCGAACTCGCCCCGCTCACCGGCCGCATGCATCAGCTTCGCGTGCAAAGCGCGTGGCGCGGCCACCCCGTGATCGGCGACGAGACTTACGGTTCGACGCGTTCCTTCGGCCCGCCCGCCGAGTTGCCGCGCGACCGCGTCGTGGCCTTGCACGCGCGACGGCTCACATTCACCCACCCGATCAGCAAGCAATCGATGACGTTGGAAGCCCCGCTGCCGGGGTATTGGAACGAATTGCTTCCCGGAGAGGCGGGGTGAGCGGCGAAGCAGGCTACCGCACGCCGGGCCGTGCATCCTTCTTCATCATCGCGGCGCGGTCGCGCATCACGGCGGGGTTGCGGGCCATCGTGGACGCGGTTTGCTCCGTGATGTGGCCGCCGACCCAGAGCCGCGCCAAGTCGTGCTCCAAGGTATGCATGCCCTGCCCGCCGCCGGTTTCCAGCGCGGAGTAAATCTGGTTGCTCTTCGCGGTGGCGATGAGGTTCGCGATCGCGGGGTTCGCCATCAGCACCTCGCTGGCCACGACGCGCGGGCGGCGGTTCGGGCCGCTCGCCTTCGCCGCCGGGCCGTCCGCCACCAAGAGATGCTGCGCGACCACCGCCCGCAGCACGAGCGAAAGTTGCCGGCGGATGCCGGACTGCTCATCCGCCGGGAACACGGACACGAGCCGCTCGATGGTGCCGACGCAATCGCCGGCGTGAACCGTGGTCAGCACCAAATGGCCGGTCTCGGCGGCGGTGATGGCCGTGCGAATCGTCGCGAGGTCGCGGATTTCGCCCACGAGGATCACATCCGGATCCTGCCGCAGAGAAGCGACCAGCGCGTCGTTGAAGCTCGCGGTGTCGCTGCCGACCTGCCGCTGGTTCACGAGGCTCATCGCGTTGCGGTGCAGGTACTCGATCGGGTCTTCGATGGTGATGATGTGGCAGCGGCGGGTCTGGTTGATGCGATCCAGCAGAGTCGCCAGCGTGGTGCTCTTGCCCGCGCCGGTGGGGCCGCACACGAGCACGAGGCCGTCCGCGAGGTCGCACAGCGAGTAAAGCGATTCGGGGAAGCCGAGTTCCTTCAGCGTGCGGAAGCGGTCTTCGAGGCGGCGCAGGGCGATGGCGAGTTGGTTCTGCCGGCGGAACACGTTGAAGCGGAAGCGGGTGCCGTCCGCCGCCGTGAACGCGCCGTCCATCGCACCGATTTCTTGCAGCAGTTTGCGCGGGCGCTCGAGCAGCAATTCGTTCGCGACTTCCTCCAGCACCGCGGCGGACATCGCAGGGTGTTCCGGGATCGGCGCGAGGATGCCGTGGATGCGCAGGTGCGGCGGCTCGCCGGACGCGAGGTGCAAGTCGGACGCATCCGTGCGCACGCACTCGGCCAGGAGCTTCGCCACGAGCGCGGCGGTGTCGTTCATCTCACACCCACACCGTGAGGGTCCACTCGAAGCGGCCCGAGTCGTCCGCAACAGGCTTCATGGCGAGGCCGAGCGGAACGGCCCATGCGTCGCCGCGCGCGAGGGAATCAAGTGCGGCCGCGATTTCGGAATACTTCCCGCGCACGCGGATCTGCCGCGGCTTCGGCGGCGACAGGCCCTTGGTCTCCATCGCTGCTCTCATCACGGATTGCAGCCGCGGCGGCGACACCTCGTTCTTCACGTCGTCCGTCGCGTCCACCACCGTCAGGTCGAATCGCGCGAGCACCTTGTCCAAGCGTTCGATCCGTTCCGTGCGATCGGTCGAAGGCCCGTTCGCGGTGGCCCAGAGTGAAGCGAGTGCGGCCGCGTGTTGCGACTCCCATTCCGCCCGCTGCCGCTTGTCGCGCGCGACGAGATCGCGGAGAGCTTCGGTGTGCTCCATCTTGAGTTTCGCCAGCGCATCGCGATGAGCGGTGCCGCCGACCAGCATCCGCGCATCGGCCAGGTCCTTCCGCTCGTCCACGATCGATTTCGTGCCCGTCGCGATTTCCTTCTGCAGCATCGCGATGGCTTCGGATTCGGCCTTGGCTTCGCGCGTGGCCGCCGAGAGGCGATCCTGCCGGCGGTGTTCCTCGGCGTGGTTCGGCAGGCTCGCGCGGGTGGAAGCGATGCCTTTCTCCGCGGCCCCGAGCTTCGCCCGCCACTGGGGCAGGCCGTAGATCGCATAGCCGATGAAGATCACCAGCGCCGGCAGCACCGCCACCAGCATCTTGTCACGGCGGGAAAGGGTCATGGCTTCGCCTCCGGTTCGGGAAGCTTGGCCAGGTCCGCGATGGCGATCGAGAACTTGTGGATCTCGGCGTCGTCCGCCTTCTCGATGGTCGTCTTGGCGGGCTGCACGGACCACCCGCACTTTCTCAACGCCGGCGCCAGGTCGGTGGCGTAGCGGTCCGGGTGGCCGGACATGAGCGCGAGGCCGGACACGGTGATCGTGTTGCCCGTCTGCTCGATCTTCTGGATCACGAGATCGTCCGGCTTGCGCTTGGCGAGTTCGAGCAGCAGCACGTTGAAGCGTTCGCGATGTCGGCGCAATTCGGCGGTCTGGGCGTCGCGTTGCTGCCGAAGTTGCTCGGCGAATTGTTTCGCCTCCGCCGCATACTTCTCGGCGAGCCCCGCGCGGGCGGCGTCGTTCTGCGTCCGCGTCCGCTCCACCTCCTCGCGCTGGGAACGAAGCTCGGCATCGACTTTGGCCCGCTCCGCCTGCACGCTCCCGAGATCTTTTGCGATCGCGGCGTAGTCCTTCTCGAGCTTCGTGCGCTCCGTGCGAAGCTTCTCCCGCTCCGCGGCCTTGCCCTCCACCATCTTGTTGAACTCTTCGGCCTTCTTGAGCGACGCCTTCTCGCGATTCAGCACCGCGTTCAGATCGTCGAGTTGGTTTTGCATGACGTAGCTGTGCAGGCCGGCGAGTGCGGCGACGAACAGCCCCATGGCCAACGCGACGGCCAACCGCGGCCCCATGGACATCGGGCGCACCGGCGCGGGAACGGCGGGCACGGCGCGCTCGCGCGAAGCCAGCAACGCGGCCCACGCCGCCAACCAGCGGCCGAGTGCCGGCTTTTCGTCCAACGCCACGACCGGGGCCAAGCGGTCCCGCGGCTCGGCGAGCCCGTCGATGGTGAGCGTCTCGGCTTCCTCCGAAATGGGGTCGGGCTTCAGCCAGTTCGCAGCGTCGGCCTGCCATTTGTTCAACGGCGGGTCGCTGTTCCACACGCGCGACTCGTACCGGCCCTCGGCATCGCGGCGCACGCCGATCACGGCATCGGGCCAAAGTTCAAGCCGCTCGAACGGGCCGGCGGCGGTGCCGTGCAACCGCTGCGGCAACCCGCCGGGGTGAACGATCCCCGCGAGCGTTCCGCCGGATCGCGTCACGGCTTCGACCACCGCCTCGCGTTCCGGCGAACGGATCTGCGTGATCCAACACGGCCGCTCCCCGCGGCTCGGCGGATACGCGATCGCACCGATGGCCGATTCGTAGGCGGGGATGCCGGAGAAGGATTCGGCTTCGAACGCCAGCGCCTGGGCGAGATCGTCCGGCTTCAGCCCCGCCACCTTGGCGACGGGAAGCGCGAGCGTCTGCGTCCACAGATCGGTGGCGAGCACCCACACGGCGCGGCCGGGCCGCGGCCCGAGCGAGAGAGCGTATTCGACGACGGACGCGAGGTCCGGAAGCTCGGGGCGGGGTTGCGACCACTCGCCGAACGGCACGGCCCCGCGCCGAAAGTCCGCCCGCACCACCATGTGGCGGGAGACGAGAATCAGCGTGATCGCGGGGCGGGGCATGAGGTCACTGAAGATCGAAGTTCAGGGTGCGTGTGAGGCCGCCGGGCGGAACGCGGAGATACACGATCGGCCCCTTCACTCCGTTCTGTTGGATGCGGATCGCTTTCGGCCCGATCGGCAGCGGCAATTTGCTGTCCGCATCGGCACTGGAGTGATACGCGTCGCCGGGCGGAACGGGGAAGACGAATCGGTAGCCCGGCGCGGTGGCGACATACGTCATCACGCGAATGCCACCGGGCTTGGAAACGTCCGGGACGAACAACCGGACGGTCGCAGGCGCCGTTGCGTTCGTGGTGGTGCCGGTGTCCTCAATGGAGCCCTGTACGGTTCCGGTCCACCCGCGGCGGACGGCCTCGCTCGCGAGCACAAGGCTCGTGGCATCGTAAGGCGGAATCGCGCCGCCGAGCGAGGCGGCGGATGCGACCGGCTGCCCCGCGGCGGTCACGGGCGTATCCCGGGGCGTTGCAACATCCGGCTGGAAGAATGCGAACGGACGGCCCCAACCGTCGCGAAGCCGGGTTTGGCCCGGCGGCAACCGCAGGTACGGGCCGCGCCACCCGACCAGCAGTGACACCTCGGTGTCAACCGAATCGGTCGCGGGGCCGAACGCGCGAATCCCGTTCACATTCGCCCACAGTTCGCCCGGTTGGATCTCGTTGGTTGCGTCCGTCGGATCGATCCACGCCTGAGGCAGGCGGCCGACATCGGCGATGAAACTCGGTGCATCCGGCTGCCCGGCCGGCCCCAGCACGGCCTCGTCGATGTTCTGCAGCGCCCGTTGCGTCACGTCGAAGCGGCCCTGCTCCACCACGCCCTCGGTGGACACCACGGCCACGAGCGTGAGCGTCGCCAGGATGGCGAGCACCACGACCAGTTCGATCAACGTGAGGCCGGGTCGCGTCACGGGTACACCTGAAGCGTCAGGTCGTCGGAGTCCTGGAGCACGCCGTTCGGCCCGGCGGACTGCACCCACACCATGCTGCCGTCCGGGCTGCTCGTGAACACGAGCGGACACCGGCGGCCATCGGTGTGGGAGAAGCCGTCCATCAGCACCGGATCGTTGCTCGCACCGTGCATCGCCGAGAAGCCGTAGAGATCCGTTCCGCTGACGGGGAAGGGGTAGGTCGCACCGGTGTTCTTGAGGTACGGCCCGTTCCAACCGGTGTGAGTCAGCGGGTTCCAATCGCGCAGGAACGGCG
The DNA here is from genome assembly GCA_046350135.1 of Gemmataceae bacterium. GTDB lineage: Bacteria > Planctomycetota > Planctomycetia > Gemmatales > Gemmataceae > Urbifossiella. The sequence continues at coordinate 346,752 of JAXMBB010000002.1, read as the reverse complement.
TGGCATTGTCGGACAACCTTCGCGGGAGGAACAGGTCCGCCATGCGGATGTCCGCGGGCATGAGCGGCGTGTCCGGCCCGGACTCGTTGCGGCGGAACGGGTTGTCCACCCGCAGGCGGATGTACGCGTCGCGCACGTGGGCCATGCTCGCCCGCGTCACCGTGGCTTGGGCGTCCCGCGGAGAATCTCCCAACAGCGGGATCACGACCGCGGCCATCGCCACCACGATGGCAAGGACCACCATCAACTCCACCAGAGTGAGGCCGCGTCGCGACTTCATGACAGTACCGTAACAATTAGAGCCCCCGGATGCCACCGGACTTGGCGACGAGCCGAGCCGTTTGGAGCGGGCATCCGGGGGTTTTCCGTTCACGACGCCCGCGCCGGCAAGCGTCATTTGTCGATGTCGTAATACTCCTGCAGGTGCGCGTTCACGCCGTGCAGGCCTTCCGTGGCGATGTGCAGCGTGCCGACGAACTGCGCCTTCGAAAGCGCCGTGCCGCCCTCGGACACCTTGAAGATCACCGCGAACCGGACATAGGTCAGGGCCGGGTTCGCCGCCGGCTCGTCCGAGAACGTCACCGGGGCCTCGGCGATCGTCTTGCCCACGAGCGTGCAGCGCTGGCCCAACCCGAACGCCACGTACTTGCCGGTAAGGCTCGCGTTCAACTGGCCGGCCGCTTTCGCCGGGCTCAGCAGGGCGAGGTTCGTCGTCTCCGTGATGGTCGTGCCGATGCTGGGCAGCGGCGTGAGGTACGGGTTGAAGGTGGGGCTGAAGCCGGCGGCGTTCGGCGCCGTCGCGTACATCAGGTGAACGTGCTTGATGCCGGTGCTGCCCAAGGCCGCGACTTCCTCCGTCGTCAGTGTGCCGGCCGTGAGGTCGCCGTGAACCGGAACGCCGGCGTCGTCCTTCGGCAGGTAGCTGGCGAGGGCCGTGCCGTCGGTCAGGGCGTCCCACTGGTCCGGGAAGCCGTATTGCTGCGTCTGGTAAGCTTGGATGAACTTCGTGATCTCCTTCATGTTCACGGTGCCGGAGGAGTTGTGCGCCCGCCCCATCGGGTTGGAGATGAGCGGGATCAGCAGGCTCGCCAGGGCCACGAGGATCATGAGGACGACCAGCAATTCCATCAGGGTGAGGCCGCTGCGGCGTTTCATGGGGAATGCTCCGGGTGAAGGTGCGGCCCGGCGATCCGCCGGGCACGCAGTCATTTTCCCGAAGCACGGGGAGCGGACAAGTGTGATGGAATACGAATTCGTATTATTTCACACTTCGAGTGTGGTTACTGGCCCGTCTGTGCGATGTCGTAGTAGTTGACGATGTCCTTCTCGGTGCTTTCGAGTTCGTCGTCTTCCAACGCGCAGGCGCAGATCAAGCGAGCCCGTTCCGTGCCACCCGAAGTGCTGATGCCGACGCCTGAGACTTGGAAAATGACGCCGACTCGGGAGTAGAGAGTGGCCGGTGTGAAGTTGTTGTTCTGAGGCACGGAAGTCGGTGCGTTTTGCATCACTCGACCCACCATGCTGCTGCGGGTTCCGACACCGAAGACAACAAAGCGTGCCGAGGGATCGCGCGCCGCGATGTTCTTGATCTCTTGCGGCACATTTGATGGGGTCGCGCCACTGATGATGAAAACCGCGGTGGGGGTGGCCCCTCCTTGACCCGTAATTGTGATGGGGGCGGTAATCAGGTTCGAATACGGATCGAGTGTGGGATGTCCCGGAGTGGTCGCAAACGCGTGCCCGGTGGTGATCCCCACTCTCTTGAGGGCTGCTGCTTCGTTGTCTGTCAAAAAGCCGATGGTGGCAGCTCCACCAAACGGAACTCCGCCGTCACTCGGAATGTAGCTGAGGTTCGCAGTGGTGGTGCCATCCGTCATCAAATCCCAGTCGTTCGGGTAGGACGAATAAGTGCCTTGATACAGTTGCACGGCCTTGGCCACTTCGGCGGTTTGCGTGGCGTCCGTGGCCTTGTGCGTGCGGCGGAGCAGGTTCGGGAACAGCGGCACGAGGATCGCCGCCAAACCCACGAGTATCGTGAGAACCACGACGAGTTCCATCAACGTCAGACCCTTGCGGCGGCGAACTTGCGAACGATCTTGCATCGGCACTCCAGGTTTGGGGTTGGGCACTTCGGCCGCTTGGGTGCCGCCTCCATTTCACATTTCGTGCCATACTCCGCGGATGCGAATTCCCCATGAAAATGGCCGCGCCGAAATTCGGCGCGGCCACGCGTTGACCATCCCCGGAAACCAGGCGAGCACCTCAACCCTGCCGGCTGCCGTCCGGCAGCGACTCGTTGAACTGCGGGATCGTATAGTCCGGGTGGCGGCCGTAGCTGTCGATCACGCCGACCAGCGTGGCCCGCTCGCCGTTCGCGTAGATCATGAACACGGCCACATAACGGCCGTAGTAGCGGCCGTCCGCACCCGGGTACGTCGGGCAGTTCGTGATCGTCTTGCTGATGGCGGCGTTCCGCGGCCCGATGCCGAGCGCGACCAACCGCTGCCCCGTTGTCAGCCCGTTCGGCACGAGCTTGGCCACGAGTGCCGTACCGGTCACTTCCGCCACGTTGAAGGGCGACGTGGACGTGAGCCGCGCCGTGGCTCCGGCCGTCGAGTTGTTCGCATTGATTCCGGCTGCGGTGCTGTGGTCGTACACGGAATCGAACCCGGCGCGGGCGAACGATGCCGCAGCCATCAAGCGCCGGTCGCGTTGGTCAGCGTGGTGGCCGTGAGTTGGGCTTCGAGCCGCGTTCCGTCCGCCCCCGAGTACGGCAGGCCGCGGTCTGCGGCCAGCGCGTCGGTCGCGTCCTCGAGCGTACAGCTCCCGGTGGAATCGAGCAGCGAGTCGAACCCTTGCGGGTAGCGCTTCTGCAGGGCGAAGTAAAGCTGAATGTTGTTCGCGAGATCGGCTTGGGTCTTGGCGGAGGCGGCCATGTCCGCCGTGCGGCCGAGCATGGCGACTTGCGGAATCACCAGTGCGGCCACGATCGCGATGATCAGCAGCACGACGACGAGTTCGATGAGCGTGAACGCGCTCCGACTCCGCCGCGCCTCGCGCGGGGACGATTGACGGTCAGACATGTTGGCACTTCACTCCGGTTGGGGGCGCCGGCTCGTCCGGCACCCGTGGCTTGGGTGCCGCCGGAATAACAAATGGCGTGCCGCTGCCGACCAGCCGGATTACACGGGAAATTGCGTGCGAACGCGTGGGGGCGCGGCCAAACGGTGACCCGATGTGGGCAGAAAGTGCCGCCTTGCCGATTCTCGAATCGTTTGGCACCGGACTCGCGTAAGAGGTGTCTCAAGGCACTTCACTCGTGTCAGCGCGACATGGGTGGTGGCTTGGGTGGATGGGCCGCCGGGGTCAAACCCGGCGGCCCGTTCTTGTTTTCAAGGCGTTTTCGCATCGCGGCCGGTCACTGCTGCGTCGTGCGGAACCGCCGGACTGTCGAAATGCGGTTGGTCGTGAACCGGCCACCCTGAACGCTCCCGAACCACCCGGCGTGCCTTCGGCCGTTTCGCCCTCACTTCTTGGCAAATCCCGCGGGTTCGCGGATTGACACGCTTCCAAAGCAACCATTAAGATTACGAATCTGTAATCTTGCCGCCGCCATGCGGCTTCCCCCTTCTCGGAGTTCTCCATGCCGCGAATTCGCAGGCGACGCCCCGGCCTCACGCTGATGGAGCTGATCATCGTGATGGCGATCCTGATCGCCCTCGCGGCCATCCTCATCCCGATCATGCCGGGATTGTTCGGCCGCGCCGAGCGTTCCAGCCGGGCGACGAACAGCCAAGAAATCTACAAGACCGTGCAGACGTACCAAGCGATGTACACCCGGTACCCCAACGACTGGGACGCCCTGACGGACGGCACGACGACGCCGCTCAGTTATGTCGGTGGGTTCACCGGCACAACGCCGCCGCTGGCGATCACGGCGCTCACCGGTCCCCAGACGAACGCCCTCCGAGGTGCCGGCATCAACCGCCTTCAACTGATGCAGACAACACCGACCTCGCCGGCGGACGACACGTTCAGCCCGTACCTCGATCAGAACGACCGCAACTCCGCCACGGGCTCGTTGACGCTTGCGGCCAACGGCACGCCAAGCGTCGTGACTCTGACCACAGCGGGGCAATTCCAGCTCAACCTGTCGGACAACGCCACCACCTCCAACGGCACCTTCGTCGTCTTCGGCCTCGGCAAGCGATGCAGCTTGGTCGGGATCGGTACGAACGAAGCGCCGGTCAACTACTTCGACAACGCCTCCCTCTCGCCGGACACTCGCTACTCGCGCTACGGTGTGGTCTTTCAGGTGTCCGGTCCGGCGTTCCCAGGCGGTGGTGCAACACCCGGCACGATCATCGACTTCGGCCACGCCAAGTTGGTCCGCGTCTTCCGCTTCGGGGGAACTCTCGGCACGGGCGACGACGCCATCCGCGACTACTGGAAGGATGTTGCGCAAGGCGACGGCAACTGATCCGCCGAATCTTCTCGCGAGAGAAACCCCTTGGTGCCCGCTCCAACGGCCCGGCTTGTCGCCGGTGTCCGGGGTGCCAAGGGGCTCTTTCATTGATCGTGTGTCCTCGCTACAGCGAATGCCGGGGTAGTTAGCGGGCGCGGCTAGCGACGGTTGATTATCCGTCGCTGGGCGCGTCCGGCTAACTCCGTGGTGCGATCCGGGCGTGGCATGCGGGCTCTTTTCCAACGGCCCAGCTTGTCGCCGGTGTCCGGGTGCCAAGGGGCTCTTTCGTTTAGCGAAACGAGGCACTCGTAGGGTGGGCCGACCGCGATGGCCGCGAACGCGGCCGTCGCGGGAGGCCCACGAGGGATCGCAATCAAGTCCCGCGTGGGCCTCCCGCTGCCATCGCTGCGCGATTGGCCGCGGTCCGGCCCACCCTACGAGACACAGAGACGCGACTCTTTCGTTTTCCCGCCGATTCCCAATACTTGGCTGAATGACGAGGGATCGCAATCAAGTCCCCGCGTGGGCCTCCCGCTGCCATCGCTGCGCGATTGGCCGCGGTTCGGCCCACCCTACGAGACACAGAGACGCGACTCTTTCGTTTTCCCGCCGATTCCCGATACTTGGCTGAATGACCCTGCTCATCATCGAGGATCAGGCAAAGACGCTCTCGTTCCTGCGCAAGGGGCTCAGCGAGAACGGCTACGCGGTGGAGACGGCGACCACCGGCCCGGACGGCCTGAAGCGGGCGCTGGCCGGCGGAATCGACCTGATCGTGCTCGATGTCATGCTTCCGGAAATGGACGGCTGGCAGGTGTTGCGCGAACTCCGTGCGGCGGCCGTGGCCACGCCCGTCCTCTTCCTCACGGCCAAGGACAGCGTTCCGGATCGCGTGAAGGGGCTGGAACTCGGCGCGGAAGATTATCTCGTCAAGCCGTTCGCCTTCGCGGAACTGCTCGCCCGCATCCAGAACGTGCTTCGCCGCGCACCGGCCCGCCCGGCGAACCGCCTCGCAATCGCCGACCTCGAACTGGACCTGTCGCGGCAGCGGGCCACGCGCGGCGGAACGCCGCTCGAACTCACCGCCAAGGAGTTCGTGCTCCTCGCCCTGCTCGCGAACCGGGCCGGTACGGTGCTCTCGCGCTCGCTCATCGCCAAACACGTCTGGGATGTCGATTTCGATCCGGACACGAACGTGGTGGACGTGCACATCCGCCGGCTGCGGGCCAAGGTGGACGACCCGTTCGAGCACAAGTTGATTCACACCATCCGCGGGGTGGGTTATGTCCTCGAATCGCGTGCCTGAGCCGGCGGGGCGGCGTGCCTGGTCCCTCGCGCTGCGGCTCACGGCGTGGTACGTGGCCGCCGCGTTCACGCTCGTGCTCACCGCCACCGCCTACTTGTACCTCTCGCTCGTCCGCCATCTCGAACACGAAGACGACCACTTCCTGGAAGACAAGGTGCAAGAGATCCGCGGTGTAGTGTTGAGCCGCCCGGGCGACCGCGCCGCGCTCGAACTGGAAGTGCGCGTCGGCACCTCGGATCGCTTCTTCATCCGGGTGCGACGCAAGGGCGCCGTGCCGGAGGTGATCGAAACGAACGGCATGGACCGGCTGCTGCCCTCGTCCGTGTTTCCGGTTCCGGACGGTTCCGCCGAACGCACCGCGGACTACGACGCGGCGGACGGGCGGCCCTTCCGCTTGCGCACCTGGCGGGACGCGGCCACGGGCACGGTCGTCGAAGTGGCCATGAACCGCGCCTACGACGACGAGTTTCTCGAAGAGTTCCGCGAGCAACTGCTCTATGTGCTGGGTGGAAGCCTGATCGCGTCGCTGGTCGGCGGGCACTGGATCGCGCGGCGCGGCATGCGCCCCATTTCCGACGTGACCGCCACCGCCCGCCGCATCCGGCCCACGCACTTGGACGAACGCATCGCCACCGCGGGGCGGCCTTCCGAGATTCAGGACTTGGCGGACACGTTCAACCGGATGCTCGATCGGCTGGAAGATTCGTTCAACCGATTGAGTCGCTTCTCGGCGGACATCGCACACGAGCTTCGCACGCCCGTGAACATCCTGCGCGGCGAGATTGAAGTGGCGCTCGGCCGCCCGCGCTCGGCGGAAGAGTACGGCGAAGTTCTCTCTTCGTGCCTCGAAGAGTGCGGGCGGCTCACGCGGATCATCGACAGCCTTTTGTTCCTGGCCCGCGCCGAGGATCCGAAAACGGAACTGGCCGCGGCACCGGTGCCGGCGGGCGAGGTGCTGCGGAATGTCGCCGAGTTCTATGAACCGGCCGCGGCGGAGGCCGGGCTCCGCATCGCGGTCGAAACCGCGGGCGATCCCGTGATCCTCGGCGACCGCAACCTGCTTCAACAAGCGGTGGGCAACCTCGTGGGCAACGCGGTGGCCCACACGCCCGCGGGCGGAACCGTGACGCTCTTCACCAAGAGGGAGGGCGGCTCTGTCGTGCTCGGCGTGCGCGACACCGGGCCGGGCATCGCCGCGCAGCACCTGCCGCACATCTTCGAGCGGCTGTACCGCGTGGACGCCGCGCGGGCGTCGGGCCGCGGCAGCGTCGGCTTGGGTTTGGCCATCGTGAAGGGCATCGCGGAACTTCACCGCGGAACCGTGGAAGCGATCAGCCCGCCGGGCGCGGGCCTCACGGTGCAACTGGCCATTCCCGCCGGCGCACGCGACTCCGTATCATGATTTCACGTTCGAATCGTCACTTCCGAGGTCCGCCATGTCCCGCTTCGCGATCGCCGCACTGGCGTCGTTCGTCGTGCTCGCTCCGGCCGCCGCCGCCGGGCCGTACGACGACCTGCTGCCGTACGTCACCCCGCACTGCAACACGCTCGTGCTGCTGAACGTGAAGGCCGCGTACGACAGCCCGCTCGCCAAGGCCGAGAAGTGGTCCGACAACACGTACCAGCGATACAAGTCGGGCATGGGCTTCGTGCCGCCGGACGCGAAGGCGCTCGTCATCTCGTCGCAAGTGAACCTCACGAGCATGACGCGCGATCACCAGATCGGCCTGGTGCGTGTCAGTTCGTTGATGAGCACGAAGGCGCTGGCGGATCGCGAAGGCGGCACCACGGACCAGATCGCGGACCACGGCGTGGTGCTCTCGCCGCGCAACATGTATCTCACGTCGGTGGCCGGGCCGGCGATCGCCGTGGTGTATCCGGCGGACCGCCAGGCCGCGTCGCGCTGGCTGAAGTTCGCCAAGGCCCCGAAGGGGCACGACGAACTCGCCCCGTACCTGAAGAAGGCCGCGGACAACTCCGGCGACAACGTGCTCACCATCGCCGTGGATCTCTCCGACTCCGTCGATCCGAACATGCTGAAAATGGGGTTGAGCGTCAGCCCGATCATCATCAACCAGAAGGTGGCGGATCTGGACCGCCTCGCCCGCTTCATCGCGACGGTGAAGGGGCTCACGTTCTCCGCGAAGGTGGGTGACGGCATCACCGGCAGCGTGACGCTCGACTTCGGCGCGGAGATCATGATCCACAAGAAGACGACCCGCGACCTGTTCCTCGAACTGCTCGAAGACCAAGGCGTCGCGATCCCCGGCATGCAGGACTGGAAAGCCGAGTACGGGGCCACCTCGATGACGCTGTCCGGCCCGCTCGCCAGCGCGGACCTGAAGCACGTCTTCTCGTTGTTCTCGTTCCCCGGCGTCGGAACGTCGGACGAGGCGAAGGCCGTGGCCGGTCAGCCCTCCGGCCCCGCCACGCAGCGCTACCTCAAGGCCGTGGATGCGATTCTCGGCGATCTCGGCGGCAAGAAAGACAGCCCCGATTACATCAAGACGGCGACCTGGCGCGAGAAGGCCGCCGGGCAGATCGAGCAACTCAGCCGAAACGGCGTGGACCCGATCGCATCGGACGCGGCGTACGGCGTGGCCAAACGCATCCGCGCCATCGCCGCCACGATCCGCGGCGTGCCCGTGGATCTGAAGGAAATCGACAGCAAGGCGTACTACCACTCGTCGTCGAACGTGAGCGTGGGCTTCGGATGGTGGGGCCGGCCGTCGCTGATCTACAACCCCGGCGGCGGCGGCGTGTCCACGAACTACCCGCAGATTTACGAGGAACGCGCCAAGGCCGTCGCCGCGAGCGAGAACAAGCGGCTGGAGATTTCCGGCCAGATCAACGACTTGATGATTGACGCGAAGAAGAAATTGACGGACAAGTACAACATGCCGTTCTGACGGCGGGACGAGCCCGCGTCGCAAGCCGAGCCAGCGACGCGGGCCGCGGAGTTGTCAGCGGGGCGCCGACACGTCGTAGCAGAAGAGGTATTCCTGGTCGCGCAGGTAGAGCTTGCCGTTGGCGACCACGGGATGCGTCCACGTCATCTTCACGTTCTTCGTGGAGTGCTTCGGGATCGTGAACCGCCCGGACATCTTGAACCCGTCGCGCGTGGCGTCCACAAGCGCGACCTTCCCGCCGGATTCCGTGTAGCAGTAGAAGCGGCCGTCCGCGTACGTGAGGCTGCCCTTGCCGAAGTCCTTCGCGTCCTTGTCCTTCGAGTCGCGGCTCGACCAGACGAGTTCGCCCGACTTGAAGTCCTGGCAGATCCAACCCTTGCTGTCCGAGAAGCCGTAGATGTGATCGCCGAGCAGCACGAAGCCGCCATGGTGGTTCACCATCAGTTTCTTGAGCACGTCGTCGTAGACGCTCTCGGTCTTGAAGCTGTCGCCGGACTTGGTGACCTTGACCAGCCCGCAGCCGACGCCGTAGCCGGTGCTCACGTAGACGTGGTTGTCCTTGTACACCGGCGTGCTCACGCTGATGCCGTGCTTGCACGCGTCGTTCTTCCAGAGCAGTTTGCCGTCCACGGACACGCCGCCGACGCCGCCGCCCGTGACCTGGACGTACTGCTTCACGCCGTCGATCTCGGCGATGATGATGGAGGAGTACGTGGCCGGGTCGGTCCACTCCTTGCTGCGCCAGATCACTTTGCCGGTTTCCTTGTCGAACGCGGCAAGGGCGCCGTTCTTGCCGCCGGGCGTGCAGAGCACCTTGTCACCGTCCACGAGCACGGACTCGGAGTAGCCCCAGCCACTGGCCATTTGGCCGCCGATGTCCTTGCTCTTGAGGTTCGCCTTCCACACGATCGCGCCGTCCGCGAGCTTGATGCGGAGCAACTCGCCGGGGCCGGTGAGGCAGTAGAGCGAATCGCCTTCGACAGTGGGCGTGCCGCGCGGGCCGCTGCCGTTGCCGTGCTGGTAGTGCGCTCCGACATCCACGGACCAGAGTTTCTTCTGCGTCTTCAGGTCGAGGGCGTAGGCGTGTTCGCGCTTCTCATCGCTGCCGAGCATGTAGAGCCGGTCGCCAACGACGGATGGCGCGGAGTACCCGATGCCGGCGTCTTCGAAGGTCCAGAGCAGCTTGGGCCCGTCCTTCGGCCAGGACTGGAGCAGCCCGGTTTCTTTGGAGTGGTCGTCGCGGTTGGGGCCGCGCCACTGCGGCCAATCGGCTGCGAGGTTGATTTGTGAGAGAACGCACAGGAGCAATCCGCTCAATACGGTGGGCGCCTTCATCATGTGGGAACCTCGAAACTGTGCAGCGTGAGCCGCGGGTGGTGGGAACGGCAGGCAGATGGGAAAATCCTAGCCGAATCTTCGGTGCGAATCCATCGGTGGATCCCGTTGCGCCAGCAAGGTGAGGGTTCACTCATGCCGGCGCGGCGGGCTCATCGCGTTTTCGCCACTGTGATCGTGACCCACTTCGAGGTCGGCGTGTTGCTGCCGTCCGCGGTGCTGTCCAGCGGGACGAGCACGTTCGCCTCGGGGAAGTACGTCGCGCAGCAGCCTCGGGGGATGTCGTAGGCCACGGCGATGAAGCGCGGGGCGAGACGCGTTTCGCCGCGGAAGTGGCCGCTGAGATCGAGAATGTCGCCGTCCTTCAATCCGCGTTCGGCGAGGTCCGCGGCGTTCATCAGGATCACGCGGCGTTCGTTCTGGATGCCGCGGTAGCGGTCGTCCAGCCCGTACACCGTCGTGTTGAACTGGTCGTGCGTGCGGATCGTCATCATGACGAGTTGGCCGGGTTCGACCGCAAGATCGGGCAGCAGGTGCGCGGTGAATCGCGCCTTGCCCGTGGCCGTGGGGAAGCTGCCATCGCGCGGTTTGTTCGGCAGATAGAACCCGCCCGGCTTGCGGGCGCGTTCGTTGTAGTTCTCGAAGCCGGGGATCACCCGCGAGATGCGGTCACGGATGCGGTCGTAGTCCGCGGCGAGTTCGGCCCACGGCACATTCGAACGCGAACCGAGGGTCGCGGTCGCGAGGCGGGCCACGATCGCGGTCTCACTGAGCAGCAGGTCCGACGCGGGCTCCAAGTTGCCCTTCGACATCTGCACCACGCCCATCGAGTTCTCGGTTGTGACAAACTGTTCCTTCCCGTCCTGCACGTCGCGTTCGGTGCGGCCGAGGCAAGGCAGGATCAGTGCCGTGCGGCCGCACACGAGGTGCGAGCGGTTCAACTTGATGCTCACGTGTGCCGTGAGCCGGCACTTCTTCAGGCCTGCGGCGGTGGCTTCGGTGTCCGGCGTCGCGGAGAGGAAGTTGCCGCCCATCGCGAAGAACACCTTCGCGTGGCCCTCGCGCATCGCGCGAATCGCTTCCACCGTGTCGAACCCGTGCTCGCGCGGCGGCTCGAAGTTGAACTCCTTGCCCAGAGCATCGAGGAACCACGCGGGCGGCCGTTCCCAGATGCCCATCGTGCGGTCGCCCTGCACGTTCGAGTGCCCGCGGACGGGGCACAGCCCGGCCCCCGGCTTGCCGATGCTGCCGCGCATCAGGATGAGGTTCACGAGTTCCTGAATCGTGGGTACGGCGTGCTTGTGCTGCGTGAGCCCCATCGCCCAGCAGGCGATGATGCGGTCGTGCTTCGCGACGAGTTCGCCGAGTTTCTCGATGTCCGCCTTCGCGATGCCGCTTTGTTGAACGATCGCGTCCCAATCCGCGGCCTGCAGCGATGCCACGAACGCGTCGAAGCCGTCGCACTTCTCCGCGATGAAAGCACGATCCACGGCTCCCTTCGCGAGAACAACCTTCATCGCGCCTTTGAGCAGAGCCTGGTCGCCGCCGATCTTCACTTGCAGGTACAGATCCGTGAGCGGGGTCGCGAAGCCGAGCATCCCGCGGATCTCTTGCGGGTTGTTGAACCCGAGCAGTCCCGCTTCCTTGAGCGGGTTGATGGCGACGATCACCGCGCCGGCCCGCTTCGCGGCCTGCAATGCGGTCAGCATTCGCGGGTGGTTCGTGCCGGGATTCTGCCCGAGGATCAGGATGAGCCCGGCCTTCTCGAAGTCTTCGAGCTTCACCGTGCCTTTGCCGATGCCCACGACTTGCGGCAGTGCGAAGCTCGACGACTCGTGGCACATGTTCGAACAGTCCGGCAGGTTATTCGTGCCGAACTGGCGGACGAAAAGTTGGTAGAGGAACGCGGCCTCGTTCGAGGTGCGGCCCGAGGTGTAGAAGAGCGCTTCGTGCGGTGACGCGAGCGCGTTCAGTTCTTCGGCGAGAATTCGGAACGATTCGTCCCACGAGATCGGTTCGTAGTGACGCGAGCCGGGGCGGAGCACCATCGGTTCGGTGAGCCGGCCCTGCTGCCCGTGCCAGTAGTCGCTCTGCATGGCGAGGTCGTCGATGCTGTGGGTGCGGAAGAACTCCGGTGTCAGGGCGGCGGCTGTCCGCTTCCACGCGATGGCCTTGGCCCTGTTCTCGCAGAACTCGGTGGGGAGCGCGGGATGGCCGTCCGGATCGGGCCAGGCACAACTCGGGCAACGACGCCGTGCTCCCCTTCTGGTTGAGCACGTACAGCCGCCTTGCGCCGCGCGCACGCCGACCTTGCCGAAGACATGCTTCAGCGACTTGGCCACGGCCGTGGCCCCGGCCGCCGTTGCCGGCAATTCATCGCCTGGAGCCCGGGTGAACTCCGGGGCAGAAGGCTTCGGGAACGGGAGAGTCTTGGTTCATGATCTGGGCGTCGTTAGCCGGACGCAAGCGACGGAGGATGCGACCGCGGTGGCAGTCCTTATCAGCCATTCACTTGTTCATCCGTCGCTGCGCGTCCGCCAATGCCCGCTCCATGCCCGTGTAGATGTTGAATCGCTGCTCCCTCACGAAGCCGAGCAGCGTGAGGCCCATGCGTTCGGCAAGCGACACGGCGAGGTGCTGGACGGAGCGCCGATCGCGGCGAAGATCGGCACGCCCGCCATCGCGGCCTTCTGGATCAACTGAAACTCGCACGCCCGCTCACCAACAGGATGCGTGCAGCGGCGTGCGGCTGGCGCGGAGCTCCGCTCCGATCAGTTTATCGACCGCGTTGTGCCGGCCGACATCCTCGCGCACCGCGAGCAACTTCCCGTTCAGATCGAAGAGTGCGGCCGCATGCAATCCGCCGGTGCGGGAGAACGCGGGTTGCGCTTCGCGAAGGCGGTCCGGCAGTTCGTGAATGATCGCGGGCGAAACGGAACCGCCGGGGCGCGGGCCGTCGCACGCCGCTTCGATGGCATCGAGCGCCGTCTTGCCGCACACGCCGCAACTCGACGTGGTGAACCCGCGCCGATCCAAGTGATGCAGATCGAGCGACACTTCGGGATGCACTTCGACCCGGATCGCGCTCTCGGCGGAACTCGCTTCGATGCGCAGAATCTGCCCCGGTTCGCGGAGCACGCCCTCCGCGAAGAGGAACCCGGCGGCGAGGTCGGCGTCGTCGCCCGGCGTCCGCATCGTGATGGAGATCGCCGTGCGCTGCCGGGCGGAAAGCGGCCCGTGCGAAACGAGGATCGCGAGCGGTTCCTCGACGGCCAGCGAATCGCCGTGCTCGCGGCGATCCTCGCCGTTCTGCACGATCACGCGCCGTTGGGATCCGAGTGATCGATCGCCGTTGCTCGCTTGCGCCATCACGGCCGATAGTCTCGCGGGTCGATGCAAAGGTCGTAGGTGGCTTTGTCGATCGGAATCCAATCGGTGCGATTGATTCCGCGGCGATTCTTCCCGGTCGGCGCGTCGGGAAACGCACTCGCAATCTTGATCCAGCGACTCTGCAACGCAGACACGTTGCGTACCACGGAAGCGAGTTCGCTCAAATCCTGGTCTTGGCTGAAGACGAGTGCGACATCGAACTCCTGCTGATGCGCGGCATCGAGCGCATCCAACGCCAATCGCACATCGATACCCTTTTCCTCGGCCGTCGTGTACGTGAACGGCCCGTGGCCGGGGATCTGCACCGTCTTGGTCCGATAGACGAGCGGTCGACCGTACACTCGTGCGGTTCGGCCCATCGAGGCGAGTTTGTTGGACCAATACCCGTGCCAGAACGGATTCTCGGTCGCCGAGGGGATCCCGGTGTAGAAGTGGATCCGTTCAAGCTGCCATCCCCGTTGAGAGCAGACTGCTTGGGAGAGTTTGTGGACGTCGTAGTTCGGATGAGTGTAGCCGAACGTGGTCCGCGCGTGATGGTAGAGGTTTTGACCGTCGAAGAAAGCGATCGCCCGCTTCACGGGTGGTTCGGCGGGCATGATCGACCACCGGAAACGAAATAACCCGACTGAGGCCTTGCGGCGGGTCAGCCGGGTAGGAAGTGTTGGTATTATCGGCCGACATACGATGCGAATCAAGTGAAAGTCGCGCGATTCCAATCGCTCTTGCACCCGCGGGCCGGATCGTATAATTACCGGACGGACGAATCCGTTAATAATCCCTCTCCGCTGCGGTTGACCATCCGTGACCACCGTTCTCCGCAAACCCGGCCGCCCCCGCGATCCCGCGCTCGAGTCCCGCCGCAAGGCCGAGATCCTCGATGCGGCCGCACTCGTGTTCGCCGCCCACGGCTTCGCCGGCACCCAGGTGCAAACCATCGCCGACAAGCTCGGCGTCGGCAACGGAACCGTCTACCGCTACTTCGGCACCAAGGAGGAACTCTTCCTCGCCGCCGTGGTACGGGGCTTGGGCGAACTCACGCAGACGCTCGAACCGATCATCGCGTCGGACTTGCCGCCGGTGGAGACGCTGCGCCGCGTGATCACCGAGTACCTCCGCTTCTTCCACCGCCGCCCGGAGATGGCCGAACTGTTCATTCAGGAGCGGGCCGCGTTCCCCAAGCACCACCGCCCGCTCTACTTCGCGAACAAGGACGAAGACGACAAGGAGTGCAAGCGGCTCGACCTCTTCCGCCGCCTGCTCGCCGCCAAGGCGATCCGCCCGATGCCCGCGGAACGCTTCTTCTCCGTGATCGGGGACCTGCTCTACGGCACGATCCTCACGAACCTGCTCACCGGCCGGCGCGTCCGCCCCGATGAGCAAGCGAACGACGTGCTGGACGTCATCTTCCACGGCGTGCTCGCCGACGCCGAACGCCGAAAGGGGAAGCGATGAAGCGTTTCGCACCCGTGTTGCTCTTGTTCCTCGCCTCGTGCGCGCCGAAAGCCGCGGACACCGGCGCGGACAAGGCCGAGCTTCCCACCGTGACCGTGACGGTTTCCCAACTGAAGCCGATGAGCCTGACACGCACCGTGTCCGTGGTCGGCACGCTCGACCCGTACAAGGATGTGACGCTTTCGCCGAAGGTGGACGGCCGCGTGAACCGCGTGCTCCGCGACATCGGCGACACCGTGATGCCCGGCGACGTGCTGCTCGAACTGGACGCGAAGGAATACCAGTTGGACGTGGAAGTGGCCCGCGCCGGATTGCTGGCCGAATTGTCGCGATTGAACATGGACGCGTTGCCGGTCGGCGAACCGGATTGGAGCAAGGTGAAGAGCGTGGCGCGGGCGAAGGCGGCGCTCAACCTCGCGCAGAAGGAGTTCGCGCGGGCCAAAGACGAACGCGCGAAGGGCGTGGGCACGCCGCAAGGCTTCGACAAGGCCGAAGCCGAAGTGGAACTGGCCGAGACGTTCCTGCAAGTGGCCGAGGCGGACGCTCGAGCCACGTTCGCCACGGCCCGCAAGATGAAGGCGAGCTTGGAGAAGGCGGAGGACCGCCTTCGCGACGCCGTGCTCACCGCGCCGGTGCCGGAGGAGTGGGCCGCGTGGGCCGCCACGGTCGGTGCCGCGGCCTGCCCGCTGCGCTACACCGTGGCCAACCGCATGGTGTGGGAGGGCGAGATGGTCCGCGCCATGCCCGAGAAGAACGTGTACCGGTTGGTCGTGTCCCACGTGCTGAAGCTGCGCGTCACGGCGCCGGAAAAGCACGCTCATGAGGTGGCGGTGGGCCAGCGCGCCACGCTCCGCGTGGACGGCTTCGACCGCTCGTTCACGGGCACGGTTTCGCGTGTGAGCCCGACGGTGGACACGCTCAATCGCACGTTCCAAGTGGAGATTCTCGTTCCGAACGGCGACGCGAGAGCGAAGCTGAAGCCCGGCACGTTCGCGAAGGCCGAGATCGAAACGCGCACGGACAGCGGCGTGATCGCGGTGCCGCCCTCGGCTGTCGTCAGCTTCGCCGGCGTGAACAAGGTGTACCTCGCGGACGGCGACAAGGCGAAGGCCGTGGAAGTGACACTCGGCCAACGCGACAAGGAATGGGTCGAGATTCACGGCGCGGTGCCGGCTGGGGCGAAGGTGATCACGAGCGGATTCAGCCAGCTGGTGGATGGTTCGCCGATCAAGTTGCGTCAGTAGGGTGGGCCGGACCGCACGGCATCGCGCAGCGGTGCCGTGCGGGAGGCCCACGCGGGAACACCGAGTGCGAGCGGGTTCGGACCGCGGAAGTCGTTGGCGATGTTCGTGGGCCTCCCGCGATGTGCCGCATTCGCGGCGCATCGCGGTCCGGCCCACCCTACGAGGTTCAAATGGCGATTTGGGATATCTGCATTCGGCGGCCGGTGTTCACGGCGATGCTCATGCTCGGGCCGGTCGTGCTCGGGTTGGCGTCGTACGGCCGGCTCGGCGTCGAACTGTTCCCCAACGTGGACGTGCCGGTCGTCGTCGTCACCACCACGCTCAAGGGGGCGAGCGTCGAGGAAATGGAATCCTCGGTGACGAAGCCGATCGAGGAAGCCGTCAACACCGTGAACGGCATCGACGAACTGCGCAGCACCACGAAGGAAGGCGTGTCCACGGTCGTCATCGGCTTCCGCTTGGAGAAGGACGGCAACATCGCGGCGCAGGATGTGCGCGACAAGGTGTCCACGGTGCTGCCGCAGCTTCCCTTCGGCACCGATCCGCCGAAGGTGGACAAGTTCAACCTCGATGCCGCGCCCGTGGTCACGGTCGTGGTGTCCGGGCGGCGATCGGTGCGCGAAGTGACGGAGATCGCCCGCAAGCGGATCAAGGAGGACCTCGAAAGCGTGACCGGCGTGGGGCAGGTGGTGCTCGTCGGCGGGCAGCAACGCGCCGTGAACGTGACGCTGAACCCCGGCCAGCTTCGCGGCCGCAAGCTTTCCGCCGAGGATGTGCGGCTCGCACTCACGCGGCAGAACCTCGAACTGCCCGGCGGCAAAGTGAACTCCGGCGGCCGCGAGGAGAACCTCCGTGCGATGGGCCGCGTGCAGAACTGGGAGGACTTCCGCGATGTGATCGTGGCCGCACGTGACAACAAGGACACGAAGGAGAAGTCCATCATCCGCATCCGCGACGTGGCGGAGGTAAAGGACGAGTGGGAGGAGGAACGCGGCCTTTCACGCCTCGATGGCGACACCGCGGTCAGCCTCATCGTGCAGAAGCAATCCGGCGGCAACACCGTGGCCGTGGCCGAAGCCGTGAAGGCGCGGCTGGCCCAGCTTCAGAAGTCGCTCCCGCCGGACATCTCCGTCGCCGTCATCCGGGATCAGTCGAAGTTCATCAAGGGTTCGATCGAAGAGGTGAAGTTCCACCTCGTGTTGGCGGCGTTCCTCGTCACGGGTGTGATCTACGTCTTCATCCGCGACTGGCGGACGACGCTGATCGCGGCGCTGGCCGTGCCCACGAGCATCGTCGGGGCGTTCGCCTTCATGGATGCGATGGGCTTCTCGCTGAACAACATGACGCTGCTCGGGCTCATCATCGCCGTGGGCATCGTGATCGACGACGCGGTGGTGGTGTTGGAGAACATCTTCCGCCACATGCACGATTACGGCCGCACGCCGTGGGAAGCCGCGAGCGTGGCCACGAAGGAAATCGCGCTGGCGGTGCTGGCCACCACGCTCTCGCTGGCCGTGATCTTCGCCCCGATCGCGTTCATGTCCGGGCAGGTCGGCCGCTTCTTCAACAGCTTCGGGTTCGTCGTCGGGTTCACGGTGCTGCTCAGCATGGCGGTCAGCTTCACTGACGCCCATGCTGTGTGCGGCATCTTCGGTCCTCTCCTCCCCGCCGGGGGAGGGGTTAGGTGAGGGGTCTGGAGCCCCAAGAACCCCTCACCCCCGGCCCCTCTCCCCAACGGGGAGAGGGGAGAAAATCCGGAGGGCACTCGCAATCGGGCCGCATGACGAGGCTTTATGTCTCCACACTCGCGTGGTCCCTGCGGCACCGGTGGGTGATCGTGCTCGCCACGCTGCTCACCTTCCTGAGCACGCCGATGCTGTTCATGCTGGTCGGCACGGACTTCGTGCCCAAGGACGACCAAAGCGAATTCGAAGTCGCGATCACGATGCCGGAGGGGTACACGCTGCAGAAGGCGGACGAGACGTGCAAGGAACTCGAAGCCCGCTTCAAGCAGATCCGCGGCGTCACCAGCGTGTTCACCACCATCGGGCCGACCGACGGCCGCGCTCCGAAGGGGCAGGGCGACGTGACGCAGGTGCTCATCTACTGCAAGATGACGGACCTGACCGAACGCAAGTTCACGCAGCGGGATTCGATGGCGGACGCGCGCACGGTGCTCGCCGAGTATCCGGACCTCCGCACCGCCGTGCAGGATGTGAAGCTGTTCTCCTCCAGCGCGTTCAAGAACGCCCAGGTGGACATCAGCCTCCGTGGCCCGGACACCGAGAAGCTCAACGAGTACGCCGCGAAGATCACAGCGTGGATGAAGGCCCGCGGCCACTACACGGACGTGGACACCAACGCCGCGAGCCGCAGCCCCGAGCTGCAGGTGAAGATCCACCGCGACCGCGCCGCCGACCAGGGCGTGAACGTGCAGGGGCTCGCCACCGCGCTGGGGCTCCTGGTCGGCGGCGAACCCGTGACCAAGTACAAGGAAGGCACCGAGCAGTACGACGTGTGGCTCCGCGCCAACTTGGAGAACCGCGACCGGCAGGATGCGATCTTCACCCTCACGGTGCCGTCGGACGCGGGAACGCTCGTGGAGTTGCGGAACATCGCGGAGCCGGTGTCCGCCCGCGGCCCCGCCGCGATCGAACGCTACGCCCGCCAACGCCAGGTGACCGTGCAATCGAACCTGATCCCCGGCTACGCCCTCGGCAACGCCCTCCAGGAACTCGACCCGTTCGTGCAATCGCTGGACTTGCCGCCCGAGTACCGCTACGAGTTCCTCGGCGAAGCGAAGCTGATGAAGGACTCGAACTCGAACTTCCTGCTCGCCTTCCTGCTCGCGTTCGCGTTCATGTACATGATCCTTGCGGCGCAGTTCGAGAGTCTCGTGCATCCGATCACCATCCTGCTCGCGGTGCCGCTCACGCTGCCGTTCGCGCTCGTGTCGCTGTTCTTCCTGCAGACGCCGCTCGACGTCTACGCCATGATCGGGCTGTTCATGCTCTTCGGCATCGTGAAGAAGAACGGCATCCTGCAGGTGGACTACACGAACGTGCTCCGCGCGCAAGGCCTGCCGCGGGACGAAGCGATCCTGAAGGCGAACGAGACGCGCCTGCGGCCGATCCTGATGACGACCGTGATGCTCGTGATGGCGATGGTGCCGATCGCGATGGGGCAGGGCCCCGGTGCGAGCGCCCGCGCCAGCATGGCGAAGGTGATCCTCGGCGGACAGCTGCTCTCACTGCTGCTCTCGCTGCTGGTCACGCCCGTGGCCTACTCGCTATGGGACGACTTCACGATTCGCTTGAAACGGACGGCGGGGCGCGTGAAGATGTGGCGGAACCGCATGCCGCCGGAGCCGCCCGCGGACGATACGGTGATCGTGAGGATTCCCGAGGCGGCGGCTTCCTGAACACACAAGAACGGGACCGAGAAGCCTAATCGGACACCATCTGTCCTCACGGCCGCATCGGGTCCCATTCTCTTCTCGTGGAACCCGCCGTGCACAACCGCCTGCTCGCACTTCTCGTACTCCTTCCGTTCGGCACGCTCGTCGCCGCGGACGAGAAACCGCTCTACGATTTCGAGAGCTCCGCCGACGCCACGGTGTGGGCCAATCTCGAGCTTCCGAAATCGAAGGAGCCGCCGGTCAAGTTCGAACGCTCCACCGATCACGCGACCAGCGGGAAGCACGGTTTGAAACTCACATTCGCGGGCGGGACTTGGCCCACGATCACGACCGGGTCCGTGTCGCAGGACTGGCTCCAGTACAAGACGTTTCATGCGGATGTGACGGCGAGTCGGCACTGCGTCGTCGGATTCACGTTGATGCAGGAGAAGAGCGAGCGCGGCGAAGGGTGGGAGCCCGTCATCAGCCGGTGGAGCACCACCGCGTTTCTGAAGCCGGGCAAGAACGAGGTGAAGGCGGCGCTGCTTCAACCGAACGATTACGCCGTGCATCCGAAATGGGGCAAAGTGGTTCGCTTCGAGATGTTCATGTACGCGCCGCACGAGGGCGAATCGATCCACATCGACAACATCCGACTGAGCAATGATCCGCTGCCGCAGCGGACGAAGATCCCCTTCGCGATTCAGGGAACCGAGTGGAGCGTGAGCGGAACCGGCTCGGCGGAGGCGTGCCGGGAACTCGGCCGCAACCTCGCCCACATCTGGAGCCCGCCCGCCGCCACGACCGTCGAGAAAGTCGAAGCCGAGTTCCGCGAGAAACTCGATGGCTTCAAGAAGCGGTATCCGAAGGCCGTGCTCGCGATTCTCCGCAACGGCGAGACCGGCTTCGACCCCGCGCATCCGGACAAAGCCTACGCCGGTTGGAAGGACGCGTACTGGAACAGCCACGGGCCGGACACGGCGTTCGAGGAGCGGGCGCGGAATCGCGGCAAGAACGCCTCGCACGAAGTCTTCATGCGGCACCGCAGCCCGCTGATGCAGGTCGATTTCTCCAGCATCCCCGCAGGGTCGAACATCCTTGCGGCGCTACTGATGCTCGTGCGTTCGAACCCGGCCCCGCTCAAGGAGCACGACCCGGCCGCGAAGCCGAGCATGTGGGTGGTCGAACCCTGCAACCGGCCGTGGAACGAATACGAAGTGAACGCGTTTCAGTATTCAAAGGACAAGTTCTGGAAGGACATCGGCGGGTTCCACCGCGGCGACACCGACCCGGACTTCCTGCCGATGTTCCTCGCGTTCGGCCCCGGCCGTCCGGGCAAGGTCAGCACGTGGGATTTCGCGAACGCCGTGCGCTACTGGACCGGCGGCAAGACGGCCAACCACGGCTTCATGCTCCACGGCGACGCCGGGGATTACATGCTCGCCCACACCCGCGAAGCAACCGCGATCCAGGACCGCCCCGCCGTGCTCGTGATTTACGTTCCGAAGTAGGGCGGGTCGAGCGGAGGCTTTGCGACGCGAGCCCCGCCGTGCGACCGCTGAATCGCACCGCGGGGCTCGCAAAGCCTCGACCCGCCCTACGCTCAATTACTCCTTCGGCGGGATGAAGTCCGCGATGTACAACTGCGTCGGGGAGCGGCCGTCGCGGCTCGAGGTCCACATCACCTTCGTGTAGTCCGGGGAGAACACCGGCAGCACGTCCTGGCCGGGGGCGTGCGTGATGCGGGTCGTCTTGCCCGTCTCGATGTTCATCCAGTACAGGTCGTAGTTCGGGCGGGCGTTCGGGTCCGTGTGGTCCGCGGCCGTGTAGATGATGTGCTTGCCGTCCTTGTACCAATACGGGGCCCAGTACACCCACTTGTCGTTGTCCGTGAGCGCCTTCTCGCCGGTGCCGTCCGCGTTGATGACGTACACCTGCAACCGGTCCTTCTCCTTGCGATCGGAGCGGAAGATCACCTTGCTGCCGTCCGGGGAGAAGAACGGGCCGCCGTTGTAGCAGTTCGGCGCCTTTGTCAATTGCTTCGCCCCGGTGCCGTCCGCGTTCATGATGAACAGTTCGACGTTGTTGGCGTTCCCTGCGCTGTACACGATCCGCTTGCCGTCCGCCGAGTAACTGCCCTCCGCGGTGTACACCTTCGCGTCCGGCGTGAGGCACTTCAGATCCGTGCCGTCCGGGTTCGCCTCGTAGATCTTCATGTGCGGATCGAAGCTCCACGAGTACCGGCGCGGCGGCTTGCCGCTCTTGCGGTCTTCTTCTCGCTGGGCGACCTCCGCGGCCTGGTGCTTCTTCGCGTCCGGGTCTTCGTGGCTGGAGGCGAAGATGACGCGCTTGCCGTCCGGGCGGAACGCCGAGCAGGTGGTGCGGCCCATTCCCGGGCTGATCCGCAACGCACGGCCGCCGGCAAGCGGCTGCGTGAAGATCTGGTAGAACGGGTTGTCCGTGCCCTTTTCTTCCGCTTGGTAGATGACCGTCTTGCCGTCCGGCGAGAAGTATCCTTCGCCCGCGCGGACGAAGTCTTTCGTGACCTGCGTGATGTTCTTGAGGTGTGCGGTCTCGGCGATCTTCCAGTCGTCCGCGGAGTCGGCACCGATCACGAGTGCGAGGGGCAGCAGGAGGGAGTTCATAGGTGACATTCCGTGCGTGCGGCAGGGTTTCACCTCTCCCCGGCTTTGCGGGGAGAGGTCGCCGTGCCGATGCGAATGCATCGGCACGGCGGGCGAGGGGCGGTGCGGTGTCCCCGGAAGCACCCCTCGCCCGGAATCGAAGTCGCATCAGCGACTTCGATTCCGACCTCTCGCCCTTCAAAGCAAGGGGGAGAGGTGTCCGAGGTGCTTCGCATCTCGTTCTTCGATTATAGCTTCCGCCGATAGAACGCGGCGAGCGGGGTACGCTGGATGCACTCCCATTCCGGCGAAGTGGCGAAGTGGGCTTCAAACCCCGTGTCCACCCTCACGAGCGCGAAGTGGAACGCGCCGTATTCCTTCTCCCACTTCGCGATGGCGGCGGCGGGGGCCGCGTCCGCCATCACGAAGTCCTTCAGCCACGCGCCGCCGAACACCTCGCAGCGGTCGTCCACGAACACCTTGTACCCCGGCACGTGATAGATGAGGAACCCGCCGTCGATGTAGCCATTGAAGATGCGGTTCTTGCCGTCGTGCGGTTCATGTTGCTTCAAGGCGGGAAGCAGGTCCACCGGCCAGTTCGCGGGATCGTGCTTGGCCCAATTCACACCGACGAGCGGAGCCTCGACCTTCGCCAAATGCAGCAGCAGTGCGATAAGCACGAGCGAAACCGGAATCAGCAGCAGCACGTTCCACCGCGGCGCGGCATCGCCCGAAGGCTGATAGATGTCCGGGCGTTTCTCGTGAATCCGTTTCGCCCACCGCGTCTGCGGCCAGAGCGAGGGCATCGCCGCGAGCGCGGTCACGGCGAAGAGCGGAGCATGCCGCACGCGATCGAGGCTCAGCACGAACCACACCACGGGCAGCAGCCACGTCACCCGCCATTCGCGGATCGGAGCGCCGAAGAGCACCACGAAGTAGAACGCGGCGAAGCCGAGGATCGGCCAGGACGTCGGCTCGCTCCACTTCATCGCGCTATGTTCCTGAATGATCTCACGGAGCACGGGTTCGCCCATGATCACGTGCCACGTGCGGAGCAGGTCGAGTCCGTACGGGTTCACGAGGGAGGCGAGGCTGCACAGAACCGCGATGGCCAGCACCCAGATTGCGTTCACGATTCCATCGACGGGCGTGTTCGCGCGGAGTTTCCAGAACACGACCCAGCCGCCGGCCGCGAGCAGCACGGTCGCCATGCCGCCGAGCGCGCCGCCATGGATGTTCGACCAGATCACGAAGAAGGGCACGAGCCAGAACAGATGGCGCAGCGGCTTCGTCCCCGATTCGACATTCGACAGCATCACGAGCGTGAACGTCATCCCGGCCATGGTGAACAGATGCGGCCGCACGTGGAAGTGCGACGATGAAGCCGCGACGCCGAAGCATGCGATGGTGATGGCGACGACCGGGCTGAGGCCCGTGTTCGCCAACCGCGCTGCGAGCCACGCGAACACCGTGGCGATGATCGTGACCGCGCCGAGCAGCAGCAGGTCGAAGCCTCCCATGCGATGAACGAGCGCCATCGCGACTTCGCCGAGCCACTGGTACGGCACCCACCACGTGTTGGCGAAGGTGAAGGTGTACGGATCGGTGCGAATGAAGCCGTCCGCGAGGATGCGTTCGCCCGTGGTAATGTGCCAGAACGTGCCGGGGTCGCGGAGGAAGTTCGAACGGCCGCCGGCGAGCAGCACGAGGAAGAGGATCACGAACGCGATGACCCTCCCCAAACCCTCCCCGAAGCGGGGAGGGGCTTGGTTGGCTTGTCTCCCTCCCTTCGAGGGGCCGGGGGAGGGGTTCTGGGAGAGTCATGCCGCCACCGCGTTTCGGGATGCGAGCGGTTCGGCGGCGGGCCGTGTGCCGAGCACGTAGATCGCGAGAATCGTCGGGCTCACCCAGATGAACGCGAACGACCCGGTTTCCAGCAGGTTCATCGCGAGGCACGCGAGGTTCACCGCCAGCAGTGACGCGAGGATCGCGGGCTTCCGCAACACGACCAGCCGCACGACCGCAGGCAGCAGCAGCACCATGTCAAAGGGCCACGCCCCGTACGGCGCCGTGACGAACGACACGAGCAGGAGCAGCGGCAGTTGTTCGGTCCAGTTCCACGTCGCGGCCTGCTGCTTCCAATGCCACGCGAACCACGCCAGCCCCACGAGCACGGGCACGAACTGCAACTTGAACAGGTCTTCACCGAACGCCATCCGCAGCACGGTGCCGAACGTGGGCGATACCCACTGCGACGGCGGCCGGTTGGCCATCGCGTCCATGTACTGGGCCAGCACCGGCGGATCGAACGCCACCGCGATCATCGTGGCGAACACCCCCGCGATGAGCCCGCCGAGGATCATGAGGATCGCGGGATACCCGGTGTCGCCTTTGCTTCGGCTTGCAGGCTTCAACAGAATCGCCACCCACACCAAGTACGCCATGTGCGGCTTCACCGCGAGCAACAACGTGGACGCCCCCGCGAGCATCGGCCAGCCGCGGCGTTCGCATTCCAGGAAGAGCACCGCCCCGAGCAAGAGCAGCGGCCCGATCTGGCCCGACTGCAGCGCGAAGAGCGTGGGCAGGAACCCAAGTGCCGCGGCCCAGCCGATCCACCGCGACTCGCGCCCGCCGCCGAACATCAGCCACAGGCGGTCCCCGCAGAACGCGATGGCCGCGAGGTTCGCCAGCAGCCAGAGCAACTGAGCTTCGCGGGCCGGGAACCATCCGAGCGGCAGCACCACCGCCAGCGACCACGGCGGGTTCCACATCATGATGGGTTCGTTCGTGTCGCGGCCCGCGGCCTGCTGCAGCGGGAGGAGCTTGGCCCCGTCGTACGGGTTCTCGCCGTTCAGCGTCAGCTTCGCGGCCGCCCAATACTCGACGAAATCATCCGGCGGCCAAATGGTGGGATCGGCCAGCAATTGCCGCACCTGCCCGGCCAGCAGCATCCCGGCCACCGCGACCCCGACTACCGTCACCAATCGGCGAAGATTCATGCCACAGCATAGAACACGAATTGCCTGTGGGTCGGGTGCTTCATGCGGCTATTTTCGCGGCAAAAGCATGCTCACAGTGTTTGTGTCCAGTGAGACTTGAAGGTGCCCGAGTTGATTGGCCTGTGTCTGGTTTAGAACCAGTTCAACCTCATTCCAGCGACCGGCCTCAAGTCCATCGGGAAACGAGTAGTCACTCGACTTCAGCCCTTCCATCCACTTCGCGTAAGCCTCATAGTCAGACACCGCCCCACTGAAGCGCTGTCCCCATCGAGCAGTGAGCTTGAAGTGTTCTGCCTCTGCTGAACTTGGAAATTGACGAGCGCGGCTGAGGTGACGACACTCCACTCTGGAGGTCCGTCATGAGCACGCCCGAACGAAGGCATTTCCCGCCCGCCGCCAAGGTCGCGATCCTGCGAAAACACCTGCTCGAAGGCCAACCCGTCTCCGAGGTCTGCTCCGAGGCCGGCATCGCCGTCTCGCAGTTCTACCAGTGGCAGAAGATTTTCTTCGAGCAAGGCGTCGCCGCCTTCGAGACCACCCGCGCCAAGTCCGCCGCCGACGACGCCAAGGACAAGAAAATCACCGCCCTCGAAGAGAAGCTCCAACGCAAACACGAGGTGCTCTCCGAACTCCTGGAGGAACACGTCCAGTTAAAAAAAGAACTTGGGGAACCCTGACCGGCCAGTGGGTTGCCCCGGATGTCCGCGACGCCATCGTCGACTTCGTTCGCACCTGGAGCGTCAAGGCCGGCCTCACCGCCGGCCGGTTGCTCCGCTGGATCGGGCTGGCCCCGTCCACCTACCACACCTGGAAAGAGCGCTACGGCAAGGCCAACGAACACAACGGCGCCGTGCCCCGCGACCACTGGCTCACCGCCGCCGAACGAAAAGCCATCATCGACTTCCACCACCAATACCCGCTCGAAGGCTACCGGCGGCTCACCTACATGATGATCGACCGCAACATCGTCGCCTGCTCGCCCGCCACCGTCTACCGCGTCCTCTCCCAAGCCGGTCTTCTCCAACGCTGGAAGCCCAAAACCAGCTTGAAAGGAACCGGTTTCGTGCAACCCCTCCGGCCCCACGAGCACTGGCACGTCGACGTCTCCTACCTCAACATCGCCGGCACCTTCCACTACCTGTGTTCCGTCCTCGACGGAGCCAGCCGCGCCATCGTCCACTGGGACATCCGCGAACGCATGACCGAGGCCGACATCGAACAGATCATCCAGAAGGGCAAGGAGTGTCACCCCGGTGTCACGCCCCGGATCATCACCGACAACGGACCCCAGTTCCTCGCCAAGGACTTCAAGGAGTTCATCCGCATCAGCGGCATGACCCACGTCAAAACCTCGCCCTACTATCCCCAAAGCAACGGCAAACTCGAACGATTCCACCGCACCTTGAAGCACGACGCCGTCCGCGTGAAGACCCCCCTGACACCCGAAGACGCCCGTCGCGTCGTCGGGGACTTCATCCTCCACTACAACGCCGTCCGCTTGCACAGCGCCATCGGCTACGTCACGCCCCACGACGTTCTCGCCGGACGTCGCGACGCCATCCACGCCGAACGCGACCGCAAGCTGGAGGAGGCTCGCGAACGTCGCCGAATCGCTCGCCACGCCGCCCCGAATTGAAAACCGGTGCTACTGTGAAAATGAGTCGATCCCAACACACCCGTTGTCGCCAACGACTGCTCCCGACAATTCCAATTCAGGCTGAACCAGTACAGAAGCCTGCAAATCGAACTCCGAGAGGGTTCCCAATATGCAGGATGACCTTCTGCCCGTCGAGGTAAGGGCGGACGTCTTGGCATGAGACAAGAAAGAAGCCGTTATCGGTGTCTACTCGCCCGTAGGCTTTGTTCGCCGGATCAAGGTAAGCAACCTTGTTGCGACCTGAGATCTCGCCGGAAAAGACAAGTTTGCTGAGTGCTTTCCGAAAGTTCTCGGATTCTGTCCGCTGCCGCTGAAGCTCACTCTCGAGGGACAAAACACGGGTTTCGTTCCAAGTGCCCTCTGAGTACGATGCCGCAGTATTAACAGAGCCTTGCTCCTTTAGCTGCACGATTGTTACTGCGGAGCAGCCTAAGGCAATCGACGCCAAGACTAAACTGATAGCTGGGAGGCTTTCTTTCATTGGAACGAACGCGTTGCGACGGAAGAAGATCGTCTATCAATTCACATAGCACGGATTCCGAGTCGAGTCGTAATTTTTTCCTCTATCGCATCAATGTTGTGAACGGTCACGTGATTCCACCGTGATCGGTGCAGTACGCGAAGATGCGAGGGAAGATCGGGATGCGGCCGAAGAGGCGGTGCCAGCCCCATTTCTTCAACGCGGCGGGGCGGTCGCAGAAGTTGCACCGCAGGGCGGTGCCGTCCGGCAGCAGGATTGCGGTTTCGCTCCGCATGGCGGCGTGCTCGGCGATGTCGTCGCGGGTGAAGCCGCGGCGGTCCAGTTCCATTTCCATGAGGTCGAGCGCGGCGGGCTCCATGCCGGAACGATAGACGGTCACACGGTCCAAGAGGTCCTCGGACTCCGCGGAGCGGATGTACTCGGCCACGCGCTTCAGGTTGAGTCGCATCGTCCTGTATGATACGGGCATGCAACTGGCCGCGACCATCGCTGTGATCGCCCTTGCGGCGGGATTCCTGCTCCGCGCCGCATGGCGGGCGTTCTTCCGTAAGTCGCCCGGCTGCGGCTCCGGTTGCGGCAAGTGCGCCACGACCGACCCGCCGGAACAGAAGGGCCGATACTCCCTGCCGCAAGTGTGAGGGCTTCGTGATGACAGGCAACACAATCCCGATCGAGTTCAATGGGCAGGTGTTCGTTCCGCTCGTCCCGGTCGAGTTGCCGGAAGGAACTCGCTGCGTCGCCCAACTGCCGGTACTCCAGCCGCCGGTGCCGATTACGGACGCGCATCGCCAACTCTGGGGCGAGATCACTCGCCAAATGGATGCTGGGGCGCCGCCCTACGCTTCCGTTGATGAAGCGATGAATGCTCTTCGGGGGCGATCATGATCATCCTCGACACGGACGTGATCTTGGTGGACTACCGGTATCCGCGCGACCCGCGTTTCCCCGACAACCGGCGTGCAATCGATCTGCTTCGCCAACAACAAGGAATCGGTCTCGGGATCGCGACCCAGGCACTGCTCGAATTGGTCGGCGTCCTGAGCTTCAACGTGAGTACGAACCTGATCGATCAGTTGCCGAACGCCATCACGACACAGTACGGGTTGACGCTGTTCCCGAGCCCGGCGGCCATGCCCGACTATGTGGGGTGCACGTTCGATGAGATCGTTCACCAGATGCGGGAAAGGATGGGGCTGGGGGATGCCGTGCAGGCCATACTCATTCAGAAGTTCGCTCCCCAAGGTTCGACGCCCCTGACGTGGAATGCGAAACACTTCCTTGGCAAGCTCGCGATCCCGGTGATGACACCCGCCGAATGGCTGGCTCTTCAGCCTTGACCCTCCCCGCCTTCGGAGCCCGGCATGATTCGCGCCGCGTTGGTGCTTCTGCTCCTCGCCTCCACCGCAACCGCACAGGAATCCATCTGGATGGAAGCCGAGCATCTCCGCGGGGTTCGCGGAGGGTGCTTCCCGGACTTCGACCAGAAGACCGCGGGGCATTGGGCCATGTCCGGCCCCGGCATCGCACCGGAATGGACGCTCGGCGGCGAAAGCGAATGGCTGAGCATCGCCTGCGGCCCGGACGACGACAAGGCGTCCGCCAGCACGGACATCGAAGTGCCCGAGGCCGGCGAGTGGAAGTTGTGGGTGCGCTACCGCGACTGGCGGAACGAGACCGAAGTCTTCACCGTGACCATCGAACAGGCCGGGCAGCCGATCCGCACGTTGAAGTTCGGCGAGAAGGCGGTGGTCGATGAAGAAGACGAGTTGAAGCTGCTCTTCAAGTGGGCGTTTGCGTGGGATGTGCGAACGGCCGCACTCGTGAAGGGACCGGCGAAGGTGACACTGCTTTCTTCCGTGAAGCAGCCGAAGCACCGGCAGGTGGATTGCATCTGCCTCACGACGGACAAGTCGTATCGGCCGCGGCACCGCGAGAAGCCGCGGCACGCGACGTGGAAGTTGCTCGATGAACTCCGCGCGAAGCCGGAGTTGGCACACGGCGCGAAGCCGCTGTCGCCAATGGCGGGAACCTTCGCCACACCCGAAGCGTGGAAGGTCCGAACGTTTCGCGACAAGGGCTTCCTCTACCTGTGGAACGTGGGGAAGCCGTGGCAGGATGAACTCGCGTCGAAGGCCGCGAACCGCATCCTCGTGCCGTTCCACACGGACCTGCCGCTTGTGGACGAGTTCCGCAAGGTGTACGGCAACAAGACGGACGTGCCGATCTTCGGCGACCCGCGCGTCGTTCCCGCGTGGCACTCGTCCGGCCCGCACATCCTCGACGACGACCACTTCGTGAAGTGGCTGGAGGCGAACCCCGACCGCCCGTGGGGCAACCTCACGAACTATGCGGAAGTGAAGCCGATGACGGCGAAAGCCCGCGCGAACTGGCCGAAGTTCAAGGATCGTTACGTGGGTGCGATCGCTGGCGAATCGATCGGCGTTCCGAGTTGGGACGGTGCCGCACTCGCCGCGAAGTTCAAGGCCGCGAAGACTCGCGAGGACGTGCTCGCGGCGCTCAGCGACATCTACATGGCGGGCAAGGCCAAGTCCGAGCAGGCGATCTTCGGCGAGCCGCAGGCCAAGCCGTACGAGAAGACGATCTCGTGCCACTCGTGCGAGATGACGGCGTTCGCACACATCGCGCGCGAATGGGGCGCAAGCACGGTCGGCTTCGAGAACACGGCCGTGTTCCCGAGCCTCGCCATGCGAATGGCGTTCCTCCGCGGCAGCGCCCGGCAGTACGGCGGCAGCTTCGCCACATACCGCTCCGCGAACTTCGGCGACGCCGCCACCATCTACGCCAAGGCCGGCTACCACTACCCCGCCATCCCGCAGAACCTCTTGGACAACCAGTACGACATCTGGGCCGGCGCCGGCAGCACGTGGTACAAGCTGGACATCTGGCATCAGTACATGTCCGGCTCGGCGATGTTCTACAACGAGCAGGGCCACGACGAATTCTGGCAGCCCGGCGGCATGTCCACGGGGCTGAAGCCGCTGCAGCTGTCGCCAAAAGGGACGCTGATCGATCAGTTCCTGCGGCTCACCAAAGAGCACCCGGATCGCGGCGTGCCGTACACGCCGATCGCATTCCTCCTCGACCGCGCCCACGGCTGGGATCCGAACGGCTACCAAACCGGCGCGTTCGGACACGAACCGAACGAGAACCCGGCCGCGTTTACGATGGGCCGCCACGGCCGTGCCTTGAAGGAATGGTTCAAGGTGGCGTACCACCCGTACGGACCGAAGGAAGCCGAGGTGAACACGGGCACGAACCAGGTGTACGTCCCCGGGCAGTTCGGCAACATCTTCGACGTGCTGGTGACGAGCCCGACTCGCCGCGATGCAGTGGACACGTATCCGGTCGTCGTGCTTGGCGGCGACGTGACCATCTCCGCCGAGTGGGGCGCGAAGCTGGCCGCGTACATGGCCGCGGGCGGCACCTTGACCGTGTGCGATGAGCAACTCAGCGGGCCCGGCGTCGCCTCGCTGCAACTTCCCGCACTCGGAGCGGTGGCCGAGGATGCGAAGTTCGAGTGGGTTCCCACGAAGAAGACCGTGACGTCGCAGCGGTTCAAGTACAAACCGATCATCGGCGGTTCCCCTCTCGCAGCTGCGACCAACGGTAATGCGATCGCCGCGAGCTTCGAGCGCGGCAAAGGCCGCCTCGTGATGCTCGGCATTCCGCGCGGCCTCGGGCTGGATGAGAGCGCGACGCCGCTCGTGCCGCTGGTTCTGGCCCACGCCCGCCAGGGTCTCGTGCCTGTGGAAGTGACCGGCGATGTCGAAGTGCTGCTCAACCGCACCGCGACGGGTTGGATCGCGACGCTGATCAACGCCGCGGGCGTGAACAAGCCGCAGCACGGCGTCGTTCCCACGGACTACACGCAGGAACGCGTCGTGAAGATCCGATCCGCCAAGAAGATCGCTTCAGCCGCCGAATGGCTCCGCCAGGAGAATCTGACACCCGGCGCCGACGGGGGATTGGAACTGACCGTGCCCGCGGGCGGCGTTCGCATTGTGGAATGGAAGGAGTGATCCGACCCCCGCCGGGTCGGCCAAAAACCGGACTTTACCCGCGCGGCGGGAACGCGGTATCGTCCGGCTCGCATGAACGCTCCCGCCATCAGTCTCGTCCTGCCGGCATTCAATGAAGCGGCCGTGATCGCACGGGCGGTCGCGGAGGCCGAGATCGCGCTCGGCCGCCTCTTCGACAACTTCGAAATTCTCGTGGTGGACGACGGCAGCATCGACGGCACCGCCCCAGCCGTTCGGTGCGTTCTTGCCGATTCGCCACACACCAAGCTCATCCGGCACCCGGTGAACCGCGGGTACGGGGCCGCACTGCGCACCGGGTTCGAAGCCGCGACTGCGGATCTCGTCGCATTCACGGATGCGGACTGCCAGTTCGATCTGCTCGATCTCGGGCCGATGGCGAAGCTCGCGGTACACGCGTCGATCGTGGCCGGGTACCGGCACGACCGCAAGGATTCATGGCGGCGGCGGTTCTACTCACGCGGTTACAACATGCTGGCGCGGGCCGTGCTCGGCACCCGCGTGCGCGATTGCGACTGTGCGTTGAAGGTGTTCCGCCGCGAGGCGTTGGCGAAACTGCTGCCCGAATCGCGCGGCTTCTTCGTGAATGCCGAAATGCTGACCCGCGCCCGGCTGCTGAAGCTGACCGTGGTGGAAATGCCCGTGACGCACCGCCCGCGGCTCGGCGGCGAGAGCAAGGTCTCGCTGTGGGAGATCCCGCGGACGCTCCGCACCATGTTCGCGTTCTGGTGGAAGGAATTGGTGGTCGGCGTTCGCCGCGCGCCAGTGCGGGCCGTTCTGCAGACGCGCGTCACGCTGGTGGATGCCGTTCCCGAACGAGTCGCAGCCCGTCTTCCTTCGAGTGAATCCGTTCGTCCAGTTGGGCCGCCCGCACCGCGTCGAGAAGCCGCTTGAAGGCCGGCCCCGGCTTCATGCCCATCGCAATCAGATCCTCGCCGGTGACAAGCGGCGGCGGATCGAGCAACTCCCGCGACGACTCCCGCAGCATCCGCTCGGCGAACGCGACATCGTGCCCGAATGCACGATGCAGCTCCACCAACTCTTCCGCACCGGGGTGCGCGAGCAGCGGCTTCAGCTTGTGCAGCGGCAACGCGGCCGCGTTCGCAAGGGCGGCTTGGTTCGCCACGAGCCACACGATGCGTGTCTTCTCCGCGGTGGAGAGCTTCAACCGATCCGCGATGCGTTCGACTTGCGCCTTGCCGAGCGCGTGAAGCAGCGTGGCGAACGCGAGTTCGAACGAAGCCTCGGAGGGGAGCGATTCCAGACACCTCTCCCCCGGCTCTGCGGGGGAGAGGTCGGAGTCGAAACCGCGACTAGCGGTTTTGACTCCGGGTGAGGCGGGAGGTGGGACTGCTTCCGCAACAGCCCCCTCACCCGCCGTGGGGGTTGATGCTCGTCGCATCAGCACGGCGACCTCTCCCCGCAAAGCCGGGGGAGAGGTGAAGAGATCCGGGAACAACACCTCGAGCAATCCGAATTCCTCAAGCAGTTCCGCGCCGCGGGAGCGGTTCGGATGTGAAAGCAGCTTTCGCAGTTCCTCCGCGATGCGCTCCGCGGAGACGACCGTGATCTGCGGCGCGATCCGCTTCGCGGCTTCGAGCGTCGCGGCGTCGATCACCAGGTTGAACCGCGTGGCGATGCGCACGGCCCGCAACACGCGGAGCTTGTCTTCCTCGAAACGCGCCGCCGGGTCGCCGATGGCTCGCAGCACCTTCGCTTGAAGATCCGCGCGGCCGCCGACGAAATCGAGATGCTGCTCCGCGATCGGGTCGAAGAACAGCCCGTTGATCGTGAAGTCCCGGCGCCGGGCATCTTCCTCGGGCGAGGAATAAACGACGGAGTCGGGCCGGCGTCCGTCCGTGTACGAACCATCCGAGCGGAACGTGGCGACTTCGAGCGTGTGGTGCGTGCCGTCCGCGAGCCGCGGGCCGATCACTTCGATCACGCCGAATGCGGCCCCGATGGCGAGGGTGCGGCGGAAGTGCTTCCGTACCTGCTCGGGGCGGGCGTCCGTGGCGATGTCGTAATCCTGGGGTGCGAGGCCGAGCAGTTCGTCGCGGACGCACCCGCCCGCCCACAGCGCGCGGAACCCCGCCTGCTGCAGCGTGCGAACGCACTCGATGGCGAACTCGCGTTCCGTCATTGCCGCAGGCCGTCGTCGAAGGCTTCGAAGAATTCCGTGAGCGGCAGCGTGAAGCCCGGCAGCACACTGCCGCCGTCGAGCATCTCCGCGACTGTGCGAACGGTGCCGAGTTCCGCTTCCGAATAAACAGTGACCGTACGGGCCTCCACATCGAACTCCCAGACCATGCCGCAACCCGAGCGGAAGTACTCGATCCGCTTCTGTTTCATCTCGGCGGCCGTGTTGTCCGGACTGAGCACTTCAACACACAAATCCGGGCACCAGCCGCCGACTTGCGGCAAGGGGTTCGGCAACCGGGACTTCTGCGTGAACGACACATCCGGTTCGCGCAAGTTTCCGGGCAGCATGCGGAAGAGCGCATCCGGTTGGATGACGAAGCCGAGCCGCCGGGGAAGCACGTAAGAGTTCAGAAAGAACGCGACGAGCGAGCCGAAGTACCCTTGAGGCACTCCCATCGGTTTCTCCACGAGGGTGCCGTTGATCAGTTCGCACGCGCGGCCGGATTTGGTGGCGCGCACGGCGTCGGCTTCGGTGGCGGTGCCGGGGTAGGGATGCATCCGGACGCGGTGGGCGGGGATGTCGCCCAGTTCGTGCAGCACGTCCGCCATCGTCCGGCGGGACGGGACGGCCGGTGCGGCGGGCGGTGCGATCGTCGCGGGGCTCATGGCGTTCCTCCGTCCGTCATGATGCGTGATCCGCGGCGCGGGTTCAAGCGCGGGCCGTATATCATGAGAGTCCACCCTCGCTTCCGCCCTTGGAACTCGATGCGTTCTCTCCGCGACATCGCCAGCCTGTTCCCCGACGCGCCGCAATCCGGGCTCACGTCCGCCGAAGCCTCCGAAAGCCGCGAGCGGTTCGGCGCGAACCGCCTCACGCCGCTGCCGCGCGAACCCGTTTGGAAGAAGTTTCTCGAGAAGTTCGACGAGCCGATCATCCGCATCCTGCTCGCCGCCTCGCTGCTCAAGATCGTCGTCGATCTCTTCGAAGAGAGCGCGATGGCGGGCGCGGTCGGGCTCGCACTCGTGTGCCTCACGCTGGGCTCGGCCCTGTTCGCGCGGCTGCGGCCGTGGGTGCCGACGTCGCTCTTCGCGCTCGCCGCCGGGCTCGTGTTCCTCAGCGGCGTGCTCGGCGACCTTTCGCTCGAAGGGCTCGCCGTGATGATCGCCGTCGCGCTCGCCACCGGCGTCGCGTTCCTCAGCGAACTCCGCAGCGACCAGGAGTTCGAGAAGCTGAACGCGGACAAGGACGCGATCCGCGTGAAGGCGATCCGCGACGGCCACCAGCGAGTCGTTTCGCTCGAAGAAGTGGTCGTCGGCGACCTCGTGAAGTTGGAGACCGGCGACGAAGTGCCTGCGGACGGTCGCTTCCTCCGCGCCGACGAACTGCTCCTCGACCAGTCGCTGATGACGGGTGAAAGCGAGCCCGTGGAGAAGGCCGCAGGCGAAGGCGACGAAGCGATCGCGTACCGCGGCACGCAGGTGGTGGACGGCAGCGGCCTGCTGCTCGTCACGAACGTCGGCGACGACACCATGCTCGGCGCGATCGCCCGCAAACTCTCCGGCGAAGGCGACGACGAACCCGCGGGCGACACCCGCGAAGCCCGCGTGCAGCGGAAGCTCACCATCTCCAAGGTCGCGACGCCGCTCCAAGTGAAGCTCGAATCGCTGGCCAAGCTCATCAGCAAGATCGGATATTGGGCCGCGATCGCGATCTTCGTCGCGCTCTTCGTGCGCGGGGTGTGGGTCGGCGAACTGCGTTGGCCCGGCCCGGACGACGACCCCCGCACGGTGCATCTCGCCAGCGTGAAAGCCCTGCTCCAATACTTCGTGTACATGGTGATCGTGATCGTCGTGGCGGTGCCGGAAGGGCTGCCGATGAGCGTCACGGTCTCGCTCGCGCTGGCGATGCGGAAGATGACCCGTGCGAACGCGCTCGTGCGGCAACTCGTCGCCACCGAGACCATCGGCTCGGCCACGGTGATCTGCTCGGACAAGACCGGCACGCTCACGCAGAACCGCATGACCGTCGTGCGGTCGGAGCCGGGAAGCGAAACGGCCGCGATCGCGCTCAACGCCGCCGTCAACTCCACCGCCCAACTCGAGGAACGCGAGGGCAAGCTGTTCACCGTCGGCAACACCACCGAGGGCGCACTGCTGCTCTGGATGAAGGAACGCGGCATCGACTACCACGCACTGCGGACGCAGCATCCGGTTCTCGATCAGATCCACTTCTCCTCCGAACGCAAGCGCATGACCACCGTGGTGCGCTCGGGCGGCAAGATGCTCGCGCTCGTGAAGGGCGCACCGGAGATGCTGCTGTCCCGGTGCGAGCGTGCGATCGCCCCCGACGGCACGGTCGTACCCGTCGAACGAATGCGGGACGCGATTCAGGCGCAGCTCCGCGCCGCGACCGGCGAAGCGATGCGGACGCTGGCGTTCGCGCAGGCCGAACTTCCCGCGGACTTCCCCGTGGAACACGACGCAATCCGCGCCCGCCGCGGCGAACTGGAGAACGAGTTGGTGTTCGTCGGGTTCGTGGCCATCCGCGACCCGCTGCGCGAGGACGTGCCGCAGGCGTTGGCCGAGTGCCGTGCCGCGGGCATCGAAGTGAAGATGATCACGGGGGACAACGCCGAGACGGCCCGCGCGATCGGCCGCGACGCCGGGCTGCTCGACGCCGAGCACGCTCTTGTGCTCACCTCCGCCGAGTTCGAAGCGATGTCGGACGACGAGTTGAAGCGAGAGTTGCCGCGGCTCCGCGTGCTGGCCCGTGCGAAACCGCTCGACAAGTACCGACTCGTGAAGCTGCTCCAGGAACAGAATCACGTCGTGGCGATGACCGGCGACGGCACCAACGACGCGCCTTCGCTCAAAAAGGCGGACGTGGGCCTCGCCATGGGCATCGCCGGCACCGAGGTGGCGAAGGAAGCCAGCAAGATCGTGCTGCTCGACGACTCGTTCAGCACCATCGTGCGGGCCGTGCACTGGGGCCGTTCGCTCTACGAAAATATCCAGCGGTTCATCCGCTTCCAACTCACGATCAACGT
Source organism: Gemmataceae bacterium (assembly GCA_046350135.1). GTDB lineage: Bacteria > Planctomycetota > Planctomycetia > Gemmatales > Gemmataceae > Urbifossiella. The sequence continues at coordinate 310,246 of JAXMBB010000002.1, read as the reverse complement.
GTCCGCGCTGGCGATCGCGTTCCTCGGCCCGTTCCTCGGCTTCCGCCCGCCGTTCACGGTGCTGCAACTCTTGTGGATCAACGTGATCATGGACACGTTCGCGGCGATCGCGCTGTGCTCGGAGCCGCCGCGGCGCGGGATCATGGCGATGCCGCCGAAACGACGCGACGAGAGCATCATCACGAAATCGATGCTCACGGCGATCCTCGGCACGGCCGCGTTCTTCGTGATCGCGATGCTCGCGCTGCTGCTCGGCATGGAACAGGGGGGGTGGTTCGCGGGCGGCGGCGCGGCCTCGAGCGAGTTCCCGACGCTGACATTGCGCCAGACCACCATCTTCTTCACCACCTACGTGTTCTTCCAAATCTGGAACCAGATCAACTGCCGCTCGCTGACGCCGAACGAATCCGGCTTGAAGGGGTTGTTCAAGAACCCGACGTTCATCGGGATCGCGTCGTTGACGGTGCTGGGGCAGTGGCTGATCGTGCAGTTCGGCGGCGCGGTTTTCCAAGTGGAGCCGCTCGGGCTGCTGGACTGGGCCGCGATCGCGGCGGGAACGAGCAGCGTGATCGCGTTCGCAGAAGTGGCGCGGTTGTTCGGGAAGAACAACCCGTAGGGCGCTCGAGCATCGGCTTTGCGATGCGAGCCCCGCCGTGAGTCTCAGCGGACTCACGGCGGGGCTCGCAAAGCATCGGCCCGCCCTACATCAATCCGTACTCGGTCAGCGTCTGCTTCACCTTGGCTTCGCCGGCGGCGTCGAGCGGGCACATCGGCAGGCGGAGTTCGCCGCTGCCTCGGCCGAGCAATTTCATCGCAGCCTTCACCGGGATCGGGTTGGTCGCCACGCTCAGCATGTCGCGGCACAGGGGGAACAGCTTCCTGTGCCACGCCTGGGCTTCATGAACCCGGCCGGCGGCGAACGCCTTCACCAGCGACATCATGTCCAGCGGCACGATGTTGCCCACCACGCTGACCACGCCCTTCGCGCCCACGCTCATCATCGGGAGCGTGAGGCTGTCGTCCCCGCTGAGGATCGTGAGGTCGGTGAGGGCCGCGACTTGCGACGCCATGTCCAGTTTTCCGGTGGCTTCCTTCACAGCCACGACGGTGGGGCACGATTCGGCCAGGCGGGCGATCGTCTCGGCGGCGATCTCCGAGCCGGTGCGGCCGGGAATGTTGTAAATGACCTGCGGCAGGTCGCATGCTTCCGCGATCGCGGCGAAATGGCGGAAGTACCCTTCTTGCGTCGGCTTGTTGTAGTACGGCCCCACTTGCAGCGTGCCGTCCGCGCCGGCCTTCTTCGCCGCTTTCGTCATACGGATGGCTTCGCGGGTGGAGTTGGACCCGGTGCCGGCCATGATCTTCAATTTGCCGCGGGCGCGTTCGCACACGAAGGCCACGACGCGCTCGTGTTCCTCGTGGTCGAGCGTCGGCGATTCGCCGGTGGTGCCGCACGGGGCGAGCCCGTCCGTGCCCTCGGCCACGTGCCAATCCACGAGTTTGCCGAGATCGTCCCAGTCGATTTCGCCGTTCTTGAAGGGGGTGACGATGGCGACGGTGACGCCGGCGAACGCTTCGCCTCGGGTGGCGGACATGGGAACCTCGTGGAACGGGGAGCGAATGAAAGGTTACGGACGGGAACCGCCGATTCCACGGCATTCCCCTGTTTACCGGCCCCCTTTCCTGCTCTATACTTCATTCTTGACCGCGGGTTCGGCCCCGGCCTCAATCCCCGACCTCGTCCTTATACGCGGATCGTCCGCGAGGCTCCCCGGCGTGAAGGCCATCATCAGCGACATCCACAGCAACCTGGAGGCTCTCCAGGCCGTGCTGGCCGACATCAAAGCGCAAGGGATCAAGGAGATCTACTGCCTCGGCGACGTGGTGGGCTACGGCCCCAACCCGCGCGAGTGCATCGACCTCGTCATGGACGCGAAGCTCGTGCTGCTCGGCAACCACGACCAAGGCGCGATGTTCGACCCGGACGGCTTCAACCAGCCCGCCGAACGGGCCATCTTCTGGACGCGGAACCAGCTCGAATCCGGCACCGAGCCCCGCACCCTCCGCGAAAAGCGCTGGGAGTTCCTTGCCGAACGGCCGCGCAGCCACCGCGAGAACGGCCACCTCTTCGTGCACGGCTCCGCCCGCAACCCGCTCAATGAATACGTCTTCCCCGAAGACGTGTACAACCAGCGGAAGATGGAACGCATCTTCGCCTTGGTCGAGAAATACTGCTTCCAAGGCCACACGCACGTTCCCGGCATCTTCACCGAGAGCATGCAGTTCCTCAGCCCCGAGGAAGTGGAATACGCATACAAGTTGGACGGCCGCAAGACGCTGTGCAACGTGGGCAGCGTGGGCCAGCCGCGCGACGGCAACCCGAAAGCCTGCTACGTGGTGCTGGACAACGACACGATCAAGTTCCGCCGCGTCGAATACGATGTGGAAACGACGGTGAAGAAGATCTACGACACGCCGGACTTGGAAAACTTCCTCGGCGACCGCCTCCGCGAAGGCCGATAGATGCTTCTCGGATGCCTGTTTCGTTAGCCCGACGCGCAGCGAGGAATTCATCCCTCGCTGGCGCGTCGGGCTAACGCCTTAGTACTTCGCCATCTCGCCGGCGCCCTTGCCCAAGCCGATGGCGTCAGTCGTCTTCTTGGACATGTCCAGCAGCAGCTTCAACTCGCTGCCCACGGCGATGAACTGCCAGCCTTCCTCGATGCGCATGCGGGCCTCTTCCGGGCCGAAGGTGTGGATGCCGGCCGCGACCTTGTTCCGCTTGCAGCCCGCGAGAATCTCGGCGAGCGCCTCCTTGAATGCGTCCGGGTGCGGGGGCTTGCCGTCCGCCGAGCGCATGCTCGCCGCGAGGTCGTTCGGCCCCACGAACACGGCGTCGATGCCGGGCACGGAATAGACCTGATCGAAGTTCTTCACCGGGTCGATGTGCTCGCACTGGAGCACGACGAGGATTTCCTGGTTGGCGCGGGCGTAATAATCGGTGGGGTTCGCGGCGAAGTTCAGGGCGTGGGCCGCGCCGCCGACGCTGCGGGTGCCCGCGGGCGGATACAGGCACGCACTCACGGCGTCGAACGCCTCCTGCCGCGTATTCACCATCGGCACCACCACGCCGTGGGCGCCCGTGTCGAGCACGCGCTTGATGTGGTCGTGGCGGTTGGACGGCACGCGGGCCAGCACGGTGTTCCCAGCGTCCGCAACCGCCGCGAAACAATCGGCGGCCGCTTCGATGCCGATGGCGTTGTGCTCGGTGTCCACGGTGAGCCAGTCCCATCCGGCGCGGGCGAGGAACCGCGACACCAGCGGGTTGCCCAGCGTGAGCCACGTGCCGACGGCGGGCTTGCCTTCGCGGGTTGCGCTGATCGGATTGGGTCGCATGGTGGTGGCACCGCGGGAATGTTTAGCGGCGACGCGGAGTCTTCGGAGCGGAGCACGCTCCGCTCAAGACTCCGCGTCGCGGTGAACGATAGACCTTATTGATCGTCGAATCCGCCCTTTTGCTTGTCGTCGAGCCGCTTCTTCTGCTCGTCGGTCTCGGCGTACGTGAACTCTTTCTTCAGCAGGGCCAGGATCGAATCGCGGGCGCGGCCGAACGACACCCGTGCCATCTCGCCGGACACCTGTCCGCCCACTTGGCTCCGCTGCAGCGTGCCGTACACGTGCGCCCGGAACTCCTCCGGCGAACGCTCGCGGCGATCGGACAGCACCGTCACGTAGTACGAATCCTTCGGCTGGTCGATCATCACGAACACCGTCTTGATCGGCTTCGTGCGATCGTCCAGCAGTTGCTTGTTCATGTCCGCGGTCGGGTACGGCACGTCGTGGGTCGGGGCGAGGCGGAAGGGCAGGATGGTCTCGCCGCCGCCTTGGCCCATGCTCATGCCGCTCAGATCCCGCGTGATCTGGAACGGAGCCACGTTGTCGATGCGGAAGGACTTCACCAAGTCCTTGTACTTCGGGTTCAGCGTCTTCAACTGAAGCTGGAACGCGAGATCCGAGAGGTTTTGCGTGATGAGGAACTCGGATTCGCCCGGCTTGTTGCGAAGCTCGGTGGCGAGGCGTTCGGCCTCGGCCTTGGCCAGTTCACGGGCCTTGATCCGCTTCCACGCCTCGATCACGCGCGGCTTCGCTTCCGTGAACGACGACCCGCGAGACGGCTGGTCCGCCGTGCGCCACGCGAGGAACACCGGCTCCGGCTTGGCGAACGGCAGCGTCGCGTTTTCCGCCGCCCGTTCCGGGTAGAACTCGGGCAGGTACGTGCCGGTGGCCGGCTCCTTCGAGCGGCTGGCGAAGCGGTCGGTCTTCCAGAAGAACGCCTTGCCGAACTGCACGGGGCCGGTGATGCCGCCGAGCATCGCGTGCGGGTCCTTGTCCTGCTTGTCCAGCACGCTCTTGAGCGGGGCGAGGCCGGGGTCGTCGCCGATGGTGTACTCGCCGTGGAACTCGGTGGACGCGCCGGTCTTGATTCCGCGGGTCTTCACGAAGTCGTCCACGAGTGCCTTGGCGGCGGTCTCGCGGGCCTTGCCCGTCTCGGTGAGCTTGTCGATCTTTTCCTTCAGCTGCTTGAGGTCGTTCACGGCCAGTTCGCGGGCTTTGCCCTCGCTCAGTTCCTTGAGCAGTTCCGGCTTGTAGGCTTCGAGCGGAAGCGCCTCGGGGATCGCCTTGCGGAAAGCGACTTCGCCACCGATCATCGTTTGCAGCATGGCCGGCCCGGGCACTGCACCCAAGAAAAGGGGCATGCACGCCTTGATGCGGCCCTTCTGCTCGGCGGCCACGCTGGCGGAGTACAGCAGGCTGGCGGGGGCGAGCATGTTGCCGAAGCCGCCGGCACCCGCGGCACCGCCCGCCGCCGCGACCAGGTTCTGCGGCTTCACCACGTTCGTTTCCAGGATGTCGAACGGCATCACGAACGTGGTCGGGCCCGTCCATCCGAGGCGGACGCGGGATTCGTGCGAATCGACGGTGCGTTTGTACTTCTCATGAACGAGCGGTTCCTTCATCGCAGCGGGGGCGGCGATGTGGAACGCGGCGGCGATGCCGGTGCCGGGGAACGGCACGATCAGCCCGCGCACCTCGGACTTCGCGAGCAGCTCGGTGCGGCTCTGCCAGTCCGCTGCGGCCTTCTTGTAGTACGGTTCGTCGCCGTTCACCGAGACCCACTCGACCTTCACCTTGCGCGGTTCACGGAATCCGGGTTCCTCTTTGGCGGGGTCCGGCTCGTAGTCCTTGCGTTCGCTGAAGAGCCGCTGCAGGTCGTTCTCGTTCGGCTGCTCGGTCACCAAGGGGATGAACGACTCCACGGGCACGCGCAGAGCCTGGTACGAAGTCGGGCTCGTCTTGTCGCGGTAGAAGTCGAACAATTCGTAGGGCGGGGTGGACACCATCGGCGCGGTGAGAGTCTGGTCCGCTCGGGTGCTGAGGCCCACGACCGCGGTGTACGCGGCCCGTACGTCGAACTCCGCCGCGAGTGCGGCGAACAGGATCTCGTCCGTGTAGCGGTCGCGGTACTCCTCGCGGAGCGCCTTGCGCACTTCCACGTCGCTGCGCAGGTTGCCCATGAACTCCTTGTTCACGAGTGCTTTCGCGTCGTCCGCACTGAACTGGATGCCGAGTTGCTTGGCCTTCTTCTGCCACATCATGAACTCGATCATGTCGCGATCGGAGGTCATGGGCACGAGGCGGTTGATCTGCCCGCCGGATTGCATGAGGTTCGCCATCGCTTCGATGATCGCGGCGGCGTTCTTGTCCGCTTCCTTGCTCTTCGGGTTGTCCTTCACGCGGGAGGCGAACCCGGCGAACTGCAGGAACTCCATCGGGCTGCGGGCCTGCAGCGCGGCTTGGAAGATGAACGAGTTCTCGGGGCTGGCCTGGGCGGAAAGATCGAGCAACGCCTTCCGCATGGATTGCAGGCTCTCGCCCGTGGCGTAGCCCATGAACTTGTTCGCCACCACGCGTTGGAAGCGGAGCGCTTCGAGGTCGCGCGGGTGAATGGTGGAGCCATCCAGTTCGCAGACGGCGTCGCCCTTCTTCTTGCCGCGGATCCACTCGGGCAGCCAGTTGAAGAAGTCCGCCTTGCCCGTCATGCCGCTGGAGAGCACGAACATGAACATGATGACGACGGTGACAACGGCGAAGATCGCCTTTTGGTTGCGGCGAAAAATGTTGAATGGGTTGTAGGCCATTGCCGTTCCTCAAGTTGCGTCGCCGCTGAGAGGCTCCGCAGCCGCACGGGGGGCTTGACGACTCGCGTAATGCTGTACTACACGGAGAGGGCGACAAACGCCCCAGACAATGGATTGTAAGGATTCTGACGGTCGGAACAACGGCATCCGCGAGCCGCTCGCGGCTTCGCGATGAGGAGCACGAATTGGCCACCCCGAAGAAGAAAGCCCCGGCGACCCGCACCCCCAAGGTGAAGGCCAAGACACCCGCGACCAAGGCCGTGGAGCCGGCCGCGAGCCGCCGCAAGCGCACGCCCGTCGATGAGGCCCCGCCCGCAGGCGGCCGCACCTTCGACCTGATCATCGTCGAATCCCCCGCGAAGGCGAAGACGATCAACAAGTACCTCGGCTCCGGGTACCACGTCCTCGCCAGCTACGGCCACGTCCGCGACCTCTCCGCCCGCAAGCTCAAGGGTGAAGAAGTCGCCGGCATCCGCATCAAGGACGGCTGGAAGCTCCGCTACGCCGTGGATGAGAAGAAGGACGAAGGCGGCCGCAAGCGTCGCTCGAGCCAGGACATTCTCAATGAACTGAAGCGCGAAGCGGATCGCGCCGGCCGCGTGCTTCTCGCCTCCGACCCCGACCGTGAAGGCGAAGCCATCGCCCGCGACATCGCGGACGAACTCGACCTCGATCCGAAACGCACCTTCCGCGTCCGTTTCAATGAGATCACCAAGAACGCGGTGCAGGACGCGCTCGCGAAGCCGGACGAGATCAACGCGAAGCTCGTAGCCGCGCAAGAAGCCCGCCGCGCCATGGACCGCGTCGTCGGCTTCCCGCTCTCCAACCTGCTCGGCAAGAAAGTGGCTGGCGGTCTCTCCGCGGGCCGCGTGCAATCCGTGGCCGTGAAGCTGATCGTGGACCGCGAACGCGAGATCGAAAAGTTCATCACGGACGAATACTGGAAGATCACGGCTCTGCTCGCAGCCCAAGGCTCCGGCATCCAATGGGTGGCGGACCCGGTGAAGAGCAAGATCTACGCGAAGCCCAAAGACAAGCCCGCGAACGCGGCCCCGGACCAAGCCGCGGACGAGCCCGAAGAACCGTTGGAAGACACGGAAGCGCCGGAACCCGAGGAGGAAGGCGCGGCACAGGCCGACGCTCCCGCCGCGAAGCGGAGCGAGGGCAAGGGCGGCATCCCGAAGCCGCCGGACGGCGCGTTCACGGCCGAACTCGTGAAGTGGAACGCGGCCGATCCCGTTCTCAACTCCGAAGCCGCCACCGACGCCATCGTCGAGGCGTTGAAGGGCAAGCCGTTCGTCGTCACCAAGGTGGAGCAGAAGGACCGCAACGACCGGCCGCATCCGCCGTTCACCACCAGCACACTGCAGCAGCAAGCGTTCTTGCGTCTGCGCATGAGCACGGCCCGCACCATGAGCGCGGCCCAAAACCTATACCAAGGCGTCGAACTGCACGGCGTCGGGCAGACGGCGCTCATCACCTACATGAGAACGGACAGCACGCGGATCTCGCCGGATGCGCTGAACACCGTCCGCGGGTTCATCGCGAACGAGCCGCACCTCGGCGAGAAGTACCTGCCGGCGAAGCCGAACTTCTACGCTTCGGGCAAGGCCGCACAGGAAGCCCACGAAGCGATCCGCCCCACGGACGTGAACATCACTCCGGCCCAGGCCCAGAGCATGGGCCTCGCGGGGGATCAGTACCGGCTTTATGAACTGATTTGGCGGCGTTACGTGGCCAGCCAGTGCGTGCCCGCCGTGATCGGCGTCACGACGTACGACATCACCGCGGGGGACGGCCTGTTCCGCGCCCGCGGCTCCGTCGTGAAGTTCCCCGGCTACCGCAAGGTGCTCTCGCCGGTCAGCAAGTCGGATGACGTGGAACTGCCGCTGGTGAAGGAGAACGACGCGCTCGATCGGCTGGACCTGTTCGAGACGCAGCACTTCACGCAGCCGCCGCCGCGCTTCAACCAAGCCTCGCTCGTGAAGGCGTTGGAGAAGGAAGGGATCGGCCGCCCGTCCACTTACAACACGATCATCTCCACCATTCAGAAGCGCGGGTACGTGTCCGAGGAGAAGGGCCGCTTCTTCGCGTCCGAGATCGGCAAAGTGGTGACGGACCTGCTCACGGCCAGCTTCCCGAAGATCATGGACATGAAGTTCACGAGCCACTTCGAGGAGGAACTGGACGACATCGAGACCGGGAAGTGCAAGTACCGCGAGGTGCTGGACGAGTTCTGGGGGCCGTTCTCGGAATCGCTCGCGGTCGCGCTCAAGGATCTGAGCCCGGCCCGCGAGATTCTCGACGAGCCGTGCCCGAAGTGCGGCCGCCCGCTCGAGAAGCGCTTCAGCGCGAAGACCGGCAACTCGTTCGTCGGCTGCACCGGCTGGAAGGACAAGGAGAACAAGTGCCTCTACAAGCGGGATTCTTCGGGCAAGGAGATCGCCGGCCCGGAAGTGACGGACATTCCGTGCCCCGCGGGTTGCGGCCGGTTCATGGTGAAGAAGGAAGGCCGCTTCGGCGTGTTCTTCACGTGTGAAGGTTCGCCCGAGTGCCCGGCGATCATGAACCTCGGCCCGGACGGCAAGCCGGTGGTGTCCGCATTGCCCACGCCGCACCTGTGCCCCAAGTGCGAGAAGCACAATCTGCTGCTCAAGAAGAGCAAGGCGGGCAAGGACTACGTGCAGTGCCCGGACGCGAAGTGCAAGTACATCTCGGATTGCGACGAGACGGGCAAGCCGGTGAAGCCGCAGCCCACGGGCATCAACTGCGAGAAATGCGGCAGCGAGATGATTATCCGCAGCAGTTGGCGCGGGCCGTTCCTCGCGTGCCCGGCGTACCCGAAGTGCCGGAACTCGAAGTCCATCAACGCGGAGATGAAGGAGCAGTTCCTGGCGAAGGGGATCAAGCTGCCGGAGCCGCCGCCGCGGGCGAAGAAGGCGGAAGCGCCGAACGTGCCAATCGAGGAGAAGTGCTTCGAGTGCGACTCGCCGATGATGCTGAAGCCCTCCGGTTCGGGAAGGGATACTATCTGAGTTGCTCGAAGTACCCGAAGTGCAAGGGCTCGATGAAGGTGAGCCCCGCACTGCAGGCGAAGATCGACGCCGCGGCACCGGCGTGACGCACCGCGAAACCGCAAGCGGTCCGCGGACCGCTGCGGTTTCGCGGCGACTTCACTTATCATCACAGGATGGACGCCGCACCCGAGTTGATGACCGCCGCAGAGTTCCTGCGGTTGCACGGCGATGAAAGCGGCATCGAATTGGTCGACGGTCGGATCGTGAGATTCCCTCCGGCGGGGTGCCGGAACGCCGAAGTGTGTGGTAAAGTCGCTTACATCGTCGGCAGTTTCGTGAAGGCTCATTCACCCGTTGTGTCATGATCTGTGACACGACGATCCCGACGGGTGCTTATTCGGTTCGCGGAGCGGACCTCTGCTACTTCAGTTTCAATCGGCTTTCGAAGGAAACTCCGACTCAGCTTGGCGCGGCGGATGTCCCTCCCGAACTTGTTATCGAGGTCCGCCCGCCTTCCAATACTTTGAGGACTGTCATCAAGAAGGTCGATGATTACCTCGAGGCAGGTGTCGATGTCGTCGTCCTGCTCGAACCGGCAGCGGAAACAGCGACGGTCTTCCGCAAAGGTACCGACCAGCAATTATCAGGCGACGAGGTGCTCACCCTCCCGGACATCCTGCCCGGGTTCTCCGTGCCCGTTCGCAAGTTCTTCGAGTAACCCATGCCGCACCGCACCGCCCTTCTCGCCGTTCTGCTTCTCCCTGCTTTCGCATTCGCACAAAAGGACGTCGCGGTGAAATCCGCTGCGACCCTCTCCGATACGCACTGGCCGGTCGCGCTCAAGATCTGGGAGTGGGCCGAACCCGGCTACCAGGAGAAGAAGTCGTCCGCCGCTCTGGCGGAGATCGCCGAGAAGGCCGGCCTCAAGGTGAAGCGCGGCGTCGCCGGCATCCCGACCGCGTTCACCGCGGAGTTCGGAAGCGGCAAACCCGTCATCGGCATCCTCGGCGAATACGACGCGCTCCCCGAACTGAGCCAAGACACGTCGCCGTTCCGCAAGCTGCGCGAGGATGCGAATGGCTACGGCCACGCGTGCGGCCACCACTTGTTCGGCGTCGCGTCGCTCTCTGCGACAATTGCGGTCGCCGAGCAGATCAAAGCCGGCACCATCACGGGCACGGTGCGCTTCTACGGTTGCCCCGCCGAAGAGGGCGGCGCCGCGAAAGCGTTTATGGCCCGCGACGGCCTCTTCAACGATTGCGATACCGTATTGCACTGGCACCCCGGCAGTCGCAACCAAGCCGGCGATTCGTCGTGCCTCGCCCGCGTCGCGGCGAAGTTCCGGTTCCACGGCGCGGCCGCCCACGCCGCCGGTTCACCCGAGAAAGGACGTTCCGCCCTCGATGCGTTGGAACTCACCGCCCACGCCACCGAACTGCTCCGCGAACACTGCCCGGACTTCACCCGCATCCACCACACGATCACGAGCGGCGGCGGGGCTCCGAACGTCGTGCCCGAGTTCGCGGAAGGCTTCTTCTACGTGCGACATCCGAAGGCCGAGGTGGTGCAGAAGCTGTACCCGCGGCTGAAGAAGTGCGCGGAAGGCGGCGCGCTCGCCACCGAGACCAAGCTCGAAATCGAGTACCTCGGCGGCACCTACGAATTGCTTCCGAACAACGCCCTCGGGCAGGTCGCGAAGAAGAACCTCGTCGCACTCAACGACCTGAAGCTGGACGGCGACGAGTTGAAGTTCGCGCTTCGCTTGCAGGAGACGTTCCCGGACAAGGTCGCGTTCGAGTCGCTCGGCCAAGTGACGGACGCGGCCGGGAAGACGGGCATGGGTTCCACCGACGTCGGCGATGTGTCGTGGGTGGTGCCGACGACCGGCATCTACGTCGCGTGTTGGGTGCCGGGCACGCCGGGGCACTCGTGGCAGGCCGTGGCCTGCGGCGGCACCACGATCGCGAAGAAGGGGATGAACCTCGCCTCCCGCACGCTCGCGGCCACGGCTTTCGACTTGTTCGCGGATCCGAAGTTGGTCGCCGCCGCGAAGGCGGAACACACGGAGCGGCTCGAAGGCAAGAACTACGTGAGCATGCTGGAAAAGGGACAGAAGCCGCCGCTCGATTACCGCAACCCTCCGAAACGCAAAGTCGGCGAGTGAATCACGATTCGCCGGCTTTTTCGCGGGCCAGTTCGCCGACGCGTTTGAGGTCCAGCTTGCCGCTACCGAGCACGGGCAGCACTTCGACGCGGTGGCAATCGCGCACGTCCGGGATCCACAGGTTCGGCAGGCCGCGAGAGCCGAGCGAATCAAACAGCGCGGTCAGTTCCATCTTCAGTTCGTGCAGGCAGAGCACGACGAGGCGTTCGCCGCGCTTTTCGTCCGGCACGGCGGACACGGCGAGCAACCGGTCGCCGCCTCCCAGGATGTCGTGCAGTTCCTCTTCGAGCTTTTCGAGCGGCACCATCTCGCCGGCGATCTTGGCGAAACGGCTCACGCGGCCGGTGATCTTGATGAACCCGTCCGCCTGCACGAGGCCGACGTCGCCGGTCCAGTACCAGCCGTCCTGGATCGCTTCGGCGGTCTTCTCCGGTTGGTGCAGGTAGCCGCGCATCACGTTCGGGCCCTTCGCGCAGAGCACGCCTTCGACACCCGTGGGCAGCGGCCGGCGGCCCTCCTGCGTGAAGGCTTGCACCGCGACGCCGACGATGCAGCGGCCCACGGTGCCGCGCGTGTTGCACACCTGCGTTTCGCCGCCGAGCGCGAGATCGGGCAGGTTCGTGGACACGACCGGCGAGAGTTCCGTGCAGCCGTACCCTTCGAGCGGCAGCACGCCGAACTTGGCGCGAAACTCCTCCTGCAACTTCACCGGGAATTTCTCCGCGCCGCAGATGATGATGCGGAGCGATTTGAAATCCTCCGCATCGCACCGGCGGATGTAGAAGCGCATGAACGTGGCCGTGCTGAGCATGAGCGTGATCGAATGTTTGCGCACAAGGTTGCCCACTTCCTTTGCGGCCCGCGGGTCCGGGTAGTACACCGCGATCGCGCCGGCCACGAGCGGGGCCCACTTCGCCACCGTGTAGCCGAACGAATGGAAGAACGGCAGCACGCCGAGCAGTTTGTCGCGGCGCGTGATCTGGATCGTCTGGATCGCGGCATCCACGTTCGAGCCCACGTTGCGATGCGTGAGCACGACGCCCTTCGGCTCCCCGGTGCTGCCCGAGGAGAACACGATGGTGAGCACGTCGTCCGGCGTGTGGCGATGGAGGCCGAGCAGTACGCGATCGATGAACCAGGCCGGCGCGAAGAGCGCGAGCAGGAACGTGCGGACCTGCCGGCCCTTGGTGGCGGCGGCGAGCACGTCTTCGAGATAAATGCGTTCGACATCCGCGGGCAGATCGAGCGACGCCCGTAAGAGGAATCGCTTGGAGGTGACGACGGCGCGGAGCCCGCTCTGCTTCGCGGCGGAGGCCACGGCTTCCGTCCCGGCCGTGTAGTTGAGGTTCACTGACGTCTTTCGGAGAAGCGCGATCGCGATGTTGGCGAGCGTGCCGCCGAGACTCGTCGGCATCCATACGCCGACGTTCTGCTCCGGCCCGAGCTTCGCCCGCAGGAACCGCGTCACGCACATGACGGCGACGAACATCTTCCCCCACGTGAGGATCTTCTCGCCGGCCGCGTTGTCCACGATGCACGGTCGGAACAGGTTGCGAAGGCTCACCGCGTTGCGGATGAACGCGCGATGCACGAGCGGTGTGAAGTCCGACATGCGGATCGCGAGATCGGCGGACAGGGACTCGACCGCGAGACGCAGTTCTGAACCTCTTGCTCCCCTCTCCACGCTGGGGAGAGGGGTTGGGGGTGAGGGGTTTGCGTTGCCAATCCCCTCACCCGGCGGCGAAGCGCCGCCACCCTCTCCCCAGCGGGGAGAGGGCACGACCGCAGCCCCGAACATCACGCCGACTCGACGACGCCAGCCGCGCGGCCACTTCCACCCGAGCTTGCCGTCGCGCCAACTGAGGATGCTGCCCCACAGCCCGTTCGTGACGGCGGGAATCACCGGCACGTCCGCCTTCGACAAGATCGCGTCCACTTCGGGGCCGAAGGCGAGGATGTGCCCGCTGCGGGTGAGCATGCCTTCGGGGAAGAGCAACACCGCTTCGCCGCGTTGTAGCGCGGCCGCGATCGCATCGACATCGACGCCGCGATCCGACGCGATGACGAGCCCGCGCGGGCAAGCGGCTCGCAGCACGAGCCGGTCCATGAGGCTGACGCGGTTGCACACGACGAGCACGCCGCCACTGCGCGGGACGTGCTCTCGCCCGAAGACACTCAGCCGGTACAGTAGGCGGACGAGGAGGGCGGAGAGGAGTCGCAGCATCGTGCGGGGATTCTATGAAAGGCCTTGGGTCGGCGCGCCTCGGTCATCGCAACCAACGAATCGGCAGCACTGGTCGCCGGTTGAGCGGAGTGCATCTCCTCGAAACGTCTCACAACCACTCGGCTTTCACACGCAGGGTTTCACCCGCGGAGTAATCCAGCGGGATGGCGTCGCCGTTCATGGCGAGCGGCTGCACGGGTTCTCCCATGCCGTCCACCAAGCTCACTTGGTTGGCATCGCGGACGAAGCGGAACTCGGCCGAGCCGCCGAAGCCGGACGTTTCCAGGAACTGGCCGACGACGGCCCGGTTCATGCCTTCGCCGGCGGCACATGGCCGCAGCGAAGTCAGGATCAGGCTCGGCATGTCCACATGCCCCAGCCAGTTGACCGCACCCGCGGCGGGCGGCCCTTTCTCCGTCGGCACCACGGGGGTCGGCGACACCCACCCCGCGGCGGTCTGCATCGGCAACTCGCGGTCGAGGCTCAGCAACAACTCGAAGCTGCGGGCCTGCTCGCCTTCAGGCACCAGAATGACATCGGCCATGCGCGAGCCGTGCCGCTGGATGAACGGCAACCCGCCGGTGAAGAGGAACGAGCGTTCGGCGCCGAACCGCACTTCGAGATAGTCGGGGCTCACGGGCCGCGTGTAGCCGGTCTGCGTGTTCTGCCCGTTCACGCCGCGGAAGAGCACGCCGCGGTCGTCGCGCCAGCCGAAGCGGGCGCCGTAGTAGCCGTGCCACGGGTAGCCGGTCGGTTCGTGCTTCACGTCGAGCTCGATCCTCAGTTCGAGCACGGGCCGGCCGACCCACGCACGGTACCGCTGGCGGAACGTGGCGAGCACTTCGTCCTGCCCGCCGATGAGTTCGCCCTCGCTCACGATCTCGCCGAGCGCCGTACCCGCGTTCGTCACCTTGATGGACGTGACCTTCGGCTTGCTGCCGGGGTTGAAGACGAGTTGGTGACCGAAGCGGGTGACACGGGTGCGGTAGTCGCGGAAGGAACGCAGGCTGCCGGTGGCCGCGTCCACGTCCGCCTCGAAGAATTCGTTGCGAACCGTGAGCCCTTCGGCCGTCTTGAACTTGTGCTTGGTGGTTCCGCTTCCCGCGCCGTCGCGCGGGATCCACACGTAGCCGAGCGGCGGCACCTCGACCACGACGCGGCTCACGCCGTTCTCGAACTCGCTGGCCTTGATCGCGTCGCCGAGCGGCAAGGCGCCGCGGGCGCCGTCCAGTTCGAGTGCGGCCCGCCGCGTGAAGCTGCACGGGTTGAAGATCATGAACCCCGGCCGCGGTTCGGCCCGCCCTTGCAACCGCTCCGCGAGCCGCTTTGCGATCGCGTCCTCGTGAACGGTCAACGCATCGGAGAGAGCGTCGGCGGAGCCCGCGGGAATCTCCACGCCGCGAAGTTCGATCTCGGTTTCGAGCTTCTCCAAGGGCTTGTGATCGGCCGAATCGTTCGGCGTGAGGTGCGTGTGCAGTGCGGCCAAGGTGAACGCCGAATCCAATCGCCGCCGCAAGCGCAGGTGCCGTGGATACGCGCTCACCGCGTCCGGCCGGTGGCCGTTGGTCACGCGGTCGTCCAAGTAGTCCGCGAAAAAGTCGTCCGCGGATTGCGAGCCGATGTAGTCCCCGGTCACGGCGTCGGTGAAGTACCGGCTCAGGCCGATCCAGTTGCCGAGCACGGGGCACAGATCCGCGAGGGCGAGCAGATCGCGGTAGGCGTCGAACGGCGGCTGCCCCTTATGAATGAGCGCGATCGTGGGGGCGGCGTCCTGCGACACCGCTTCCCGCAGGTGGTACACGAGGTTGAAGAACGTGTGCGGATCGTGGGCGGGCAACGGAGCGCGGGTGAACGCGTCCACGGCTTTGCCGTCGGGGCCGGGCCAATTCGCCGCCGTGCCGCGCAGGCTCGGGATTGTCGCCGAATCGAAACTCACCAGCACCGCGTGCTTGAACCCGAGGTGGCTCAGCCACGACGGCAACTGCGGGTGGTACGCGCTCTTCTGCCGCGCGTACGAGACGGCGTCCACGTCGAAGAGCTTCTTCACCGTGCGTCGGGCTTCGCGCAGGTTCCACAGTTGCGATTCGAACGGCAGGAACGCCTCGTCCCGTTCGCGGTACGAGCCGCACGCGATGTCCACGCTCGGCGGCAGGCCTGGGATGATCTTCGACTTCAATTCCGCGAATCGCCCGGGCTCCTGCTCTGCGAGCCGTTCCAGATCTTCGCCTGCGGCCAGCAACGTGAGCGTCACGTTCTTCTGCAGCGAGTCCGGCCACGCGGCACCGAGTTCCTTCGGGTTCACGAGCGCGAAGTCGAGCCAATGCAGCGAACCGGAGAAGAGTTGTTCTCGCGCGACCTGCAACTTCTCGGCCGCCGCTTTCAAGTGGATCTCGTAACTCACGGGTTCCGCACCAGGGGGCTGACGCCCCCCGCTCGCCAGTGCTTCGACCGCGGCGGACACATCGGTCCAGAACGCGAGCGGATCGAGCAGTTTCTCGTGGTCCATCGCCTCGAACAGCGAATCGACCAGGAGATATCCGATGCCGAGTGCCGCGAAGTGCCGCACGGTTTCGTCCGATGCGTCGATCAGCGGGCCGGCGTGGTTTGCATCGCGAAGCGCGTCCTTCAGCAGTTTGATGCTCTCGGCGCGGTCGGCGGTCGCGGCGAACTTCACGGCGTGGGCCGCCGCCACGCGCTCGGCCCAATCGTCCGGTTGGTACAGGTGCGGCCCCTGCGGCACGCAGTACACGTACCCCGGCCCCGGCGTGTCGTGGTCGTACGTGTTGGAGACGATCGGAGCCTGCCCGCCGATCGCGAGCGCGGCCGGGTGCCACAGCGCGAGGTACCCGTTCAACCACGACGCGGCCTCGTCCCCGCTCAGTTGCAGCGGGTACGTCGTCGGCATCCGGTACGGCGAAAGCAGGTGAAGCTGGCAAAGGCTCATGATGTGGTTCAACGGCGGAACGAACACTACACTTCGGATACACACAGGATACGGATGCGAGTTCCCTCGGAGCCCCCCGTGGCACGGAAGAAAGCCCCGCCCGCCCCGCCGAAGCCGAGCCCGGATCGCGTTCAGCAGGCCATCGACCGCGGCGACCCCCACGGCGCGTATCTCGCCGCCAAGTTGCTGCATGCGAACGAGCCGTCGCCTGCGCACCTCGCGCTGCTCAAGTCCACCCTCGCCGCCGCGGCATTGGTCTTGGAGAGCACCGGGAAGCTCTCGGAATTCAACAAGCTGATGGGTGAGGCGGATCAGATCGATCCCGCGAATGCGGAGTGGCGGCGGGAGTGCGCCTGTCTCCTGGCTCGCGGCGGACGACTCGCCGACGCGCTGATGCGCGTCGATGAATCGGACCGGCTTCGCGTGCTCGGCCACGGGGCGGATCGCGCGCTCAAGTCCGGTTCGAAGGAGTTCCTGCCGGATGAACTGCACGCGGGGTTCGATGCCGTCGTCGCCGCGTTCGGCGGTTACGAAGCGGGGGACGATGAAGCCGCCCGCGCCGCGTTGGAGCCGATCGGGCTGCGCTCGCCGTTTCTCGAGTGGAAGGTGCTGCTCCGCGGGTTGATGGCCTTCGCCGCGCGGGACGACGCCCGCGCCGCTGAGAACTTCGCGCGGCTGGATCGCACGCGGATTCCGTTCCGCCTGTGCGGGCCGTACTTCGCCGTCGCCGACCCGGCGTACAAGGCCTCACTGCCCGGGCCGGTCGCCGCCGAACTGGCGAAGCGATTCGCGAGCCTGAACTCCGGCACGATCGAGGCGCGCTTCCGCGAGATGGCGCAGCACCTCGGCCGCGAGAAGCCGCTGACGCCGGTCTTCTCCCTCGTGGAAACGCTGCTGCCGCGACTGAAAAAGGACTCGCCGGCGCTCGTCGGCAAGCTCGCCAAGTGCCTGTATCACGCGATCATCCGGCAGGGCCAGCCCGAAGATCTCGCTCGCTATCGCCAGCTCTTCGGCCCGCTCGCGGACGACCCGCAGTACTTCCGCCTGCAGGCTCGCATCGCGGAGGAGATCGGGCAGATCGGAGTCTCGAACCAGAACTGGATCAAGTACGAGGAGTGGCTCGCGACGAAGCCCGCGGGTTGGTCCGAGCCGCTGCTGAATCGCGTGCGGGCCATGATCTGGCACCATATGGCGATGGTCCCGGATCCCGGATTGGACCTACAGGAGTTGATGCCGCAGTTCGCGCAGGCCCTGTTCACCAAAGGCCCGCTGCCGGAGTTGAAGAAGGGGAAACCGGTCGGCCCGTCGCCGCTCGAGTGTTTGCGCCGCGCGGCGGAACTGGCGCCCGACTGGGACGAAGCCGCGCGGGACTTGTTCAACGATCTGGTCGAGGCCGAAGAGCACGCGGAGGCGGAGCGGGTGGGCCGCACGCTGCTCGCCCATCATCCGAACAACCCCCAACCCCTGCTCTCGCTGGCGACTCTCCTCTCCAAGCAGAACCGCCCGGCGGAAGCGATCGAATTGTTGCTCCGCGCGCGGGCCGCGGACCCGCTGAACGAGACGATTGCCATCCACGCCGCCCATGCGGTGGTCGCGCTGGCGCGAACGAAGCTCGCCGCCAAGGATCCCACCGAGGCCGAACGTATCTTCGACAAGCATCACGAACTCGTCGAGTCGGTCGTGCCGATCCTGCGCGACGCGGTGCTGTTCGTGATGGCACACAAGCTGGGCGACGAGCGTCGCATGGACGCGCTACTCGAGAAGCTGTCCGTCTCGCCGAGCCACCGGCTCGCGGTGCCGTATCAGATCGCGGTCGATTCCCAGGTGGCGAAGTTGAAGCCAGCCGACCGCAAAGCCGCGGACGTGTCCTTCGCCGACGCCTTGGAGCAGGTCCCGGCTCCGATCGAAGTCTACTTCCTGCTCAACCAGTACGACAATTATCTCGATGAAGGCGTCGCCTACCGCGGCCAGAAGACCCAGTTGAAGAAGTTCCTGGCGCTCGTGCCGCGGACGCTCGGCTCGCCGGCCCCGGAACGGGACTTCGAGACGCTCGCCGAACGGCTCCTCAGCCGAGAGGAATTCAAGCTCGCCAAGAAGTACGCCCAGGGTTGCATCGATCGGTTCCCGAGAAACCCCGTCTTCCGGGTGGTGCTCGCCGAGGCCGCGATCGAATTGGAGGAGCGGCCGTACAGGATCAACATGCTGCTCACCGTCGCCCGGTCGTATGTCGTGCTGGCCACCGAGCCGCGGCACAAGGCGCTCCTGCCCCGCATCGAGGAACGGATGAAGGAGAACCCGGACCCGATGGCGTTCATGGATTCCTTCTTCGACAGGTACTGAACCATGCCCGACCCGTACGAAACGCTCGGGGTGCCGCCGGACGCGGACGATGCGGCGATCCGCCGCCGCTACCTCGAACTGGCCCGCGAGTTCACGCCCGAGCAGCATCCGGAGCGGTTTGCCGCCGTGCGGGCCGCTTACGAAAAGATCAAGACGCTGGACGTTCGCGCGCGGCACCGGCTGCTCGAAGCGGGACAGGAATGCACCATCGAATCACTCATCGAGGAGGCGTCATGCACGGCGGGGCGGCATCGGGCGGGGTTGAAGACGCTGATCGCCACGATGTTCTCGACATCGACGCGATCCTGACGGACTTTCGCACGTGGCTCGGCGAACTCGCCGCCCGCGGCGAACCGGCCCCCGCCCCGGCACCGACCGTGGACCTGTTCACGCTCGTTTCGCAGTTCACCGCGCTGCGGCACGAAGTGAACATGCAGACGAAGGCGGTGCGCGGCGCGGTGGAGCAGAATGCCGAACTCGTGAAGCAACTCGCGGCCGCGCCGCCGCCCGATTCCGGGAACGAACTCCGCCCCGTGGCCAAGGCGCTGATCGACATCGCGGACGCGCTTTCCCTCTCCATGAAACAAATGGAACGGTTCGGCGATACCGCCGACGCGTTGCTCGCGGCACCGGCCGAGTCGCCGGGGTTCCTCGCGAAACTGTTGGGTGGAAAACCCGCGCCGCCGCGCGATTTCACGAAGCTGAAGCAACTCGCGGCGTCCGCGGCGGATGGTTATTCGCTCAGCCTGCGCCGCGTGGAACGGGTGCTGCCCGACCTGCAACTGGAGGCCATTCGCTGCGACGGTGCCGCGTTCGACCCCGAAACGATGGAAGCGGTCGAAGTGGTCGGCGACACGGGGCAGCCGAGCGGCACTGTGATCGAGACGCTCCGCCCCGGTTATCTCTGGCGCGGCAAAGTGTTCCGGTTCGCCCAGGTCAAAGTGGCGCGGTAGGTGCATCGCCATGTAAAATGCCTTGATGTTTCGAGTCACATTCGCCGCGCTTCTGATCGCCAGTCCGCTTCGCGCCGCGGACGCACCCGTGGATTTCAGCCGCGACGTGCTGCCGGTGCTCTCCGACTATTGCTTCCAGTGCCACGGCCCGGATGCGAACTCGCGCAAGGCGAAGCTGCGCTTCGACGACAAGAACTCGCCATTCGACCGCGGCGTGATCGTGCCCGGCAAGCCGAAGGAAAGTTCGCTCATCGACCGGCTCACCAGCACCGATCCGGAGGCGGTGATGCCGCCGCCCAGCTTGAAGCGCAAACTCACCCCGCAGCAAATCACAGCCATCACCAAGTGGGTGGAACAAGGCGCGAAGTGGAGCACGCATTGGGCGTTCGAACCGATCGCGAAACCCGCCGGCAAATCGATCGACGACTTCGCCCGCGGGAAACTCGGCAAGGAAGCGGACAAGGAACGCCTCTTGCGTCGCGTCACCTTCGACCTCACCGGCCTGCCGCCGAGCGTGGCCGAGATGGATGCGTTCCTCAAGGATGATTCGCCGAAGGCCTACGAGAAGGTGGTGGACCGCTTGCTCGCATCGCCGCGGTACGGCGAGCGCATGGCCGCGGAGTGGCTCGATGTCGCCCGCTTCGCGGACACGCACGGTTACCAGATGGACCGCACGCGGCCGGTGTGGCCGTACCGCGATTGGGTCATCTCCGCGTTCAACCGCGACATGCCGTTCGACCAGTTCGCCACCTGGCAACTCGCCGGCGACTTGATCCCGAACGCGACGAAGGAATCGCGGCTCGCCACCGCATTCAACCGGCTGCACATGCAGAACGAAGAAGGCGGCATCGTCGAGGAGGAGTTTCGCGTGGCGTACGTGAACGACCGCGTCACCACGTTCGGCACCGCGTTTCTCGGGCTCACCCTCGAGTGCAGCCGCTGCCACGACCACAAGTTCGACCCCGTCAGCATGAAGGATTACTACTCGCTGTTCGCGTTCTTCCAGAACATCGACGAGAGCGGCCAGACGAGCTACTTCACGGCCGCGACCCCGGTGCCCGCGCTGTTGCTCAGCACGGACGAACAGGACAGGAAGATCGCGGAGTTGAAGGCCGCGGTCTTGCAGAAGGCACACGGAGTCTCCGCACTCGCCTTTCCGTCGCAGGGTGCGTTCACGAGTTGGAAGCGGCCGGAGAAACTCGAATCGCCGGGGCTCGCGGGCTGGTGGAAGTTCAACGAACTGAAGGCGGGCAAGGTGCCGAACAAGGCGGGCGCGAAGACGCCGGCCAGCCCGGCGGACAACCCGAAACTCGAAGCGGACGGCGTGCGGCTCAGCGGCGAAGACGGCTTCGTGTTCCCCGGCGTCGGCCACTTCACCCGCGACGATCCGTTCAGCATCCAGATTCGCGTGAAGCCGCCGGCGGATGTGAAGCGGGCCGTGCTGGTGCATCACAGCCAGGCTCCGATCGACGCCGGCAGCCGCGGATACGAACTGCTCGTCGAGGACGGCAAGGTCGCGTTCGGCCTGCACCACATGTGGCCCGGCAACTCGCTGAAGGTCCGCACGAAGGAGCCGCTTCGCGCCAACGAGTGGACGCGGATCACCGTGAGCTACGACGGCTCGAGCCGCGCCGAAGGCGTGAAGCTATACCTCGACGAGAAACCCGCTGCCGTCGACGTGATCCGCGACAAGCTGACGAAGGACATCACCTACGGCGGCGAGCCGAATCTCGCGGTGGGTTATCGCTTCCGCGACAACGGCTTCAAGAACGGGTTGGTCGATGAACTGAAGGTGTGGAACCGAGCGGTGACGCTCGCCGAGATCGTCGAGAAGCCGACGGACGGCATGCTGTACCCGTATTTCGTTTCAACCGTTTACGAACCGAGCATGAAGGCCGCCGCGGAACTGCGGACGGCGCGGAAGGCGTACACGGCATTCATCAACCCGATCCCCGAGATCATGGTGATGGACGAGATGCCGGTTCCGAAGCCGGCGTACATCTTGAAGCGCGGTGCGTACGACTCCCGCGGTGACGCGGTGACCGCGGACACGCCGAAGGCGTTGCCGCCGTTCCCGAAGGAAGCGCCGCGGAACCGCCTCGGCCTCGCGCAGTGGCTCACCGATCCGGGCAACCCGCTGTTCGCGCGTGTGACCGTGAACCGCGCCTGGCAGATGATGTTCGGCCAAGGCTTGGTCGCCACGTCGGACAACTTCGGCACGCAGGGCGCCCGCCCCGAGGATCCCGAATTGCTCGATTGGCTCGCACGCGATTTTATGTCGAGCCCCGGGCGGCAGCCCGGGGTGTCGTGGAGCATGAAGCGGCTACTCAAACAAATCGCGATGTCCGCGACCTACCGCCAAGCCACCGGCCCGCAGTTCCCGGCGAAGCGGCTCACGGCCGAGATGCTGCGCGATCAGGCGCTCGCGACCAGCGGCCTGCTCGTCGAGAAACTCGGCGGCCCGAGCGTGAAGCCATATCAACCCGCGGGTCTGTGGGAGGAGATCGCCATGGGCCGCCCGCACTACGACCAAAGCAAGGGCGACGACCTGTACCGCCGCAGCCTGTACACGTTCTGGAAGCGCACCGTGCCGCCGCCGGCGATGGCCACATTCGACGCCGCGGACCGCAGCGTGTGTACCGTGTCGCGGCAAAGCACAAGCACGCCGCTGCAGGCTCTCGTGCTGTTGAACGACGTGCAGTTCGTGGAGGCGGCACGGTTCGTCGGCGAGCGGATGCTCAAGGAAGGCGGCGCGTCCGACGCCGACCGCGTGGCTTGGGCCTTCCGCCTGATCACGAGCCGTTCACCTACCGAGAAGGAACGCGCCGTGCTGGTGAAGCTCTTCGCGGAGCAGAAGTCGCTCTTCGAGAAGGATGCCGCGGCAGTGAAGAAACTGCTCACCGTGGGTGAAAAGCCCGCATCCGCCATGAGCGCCGAACTGGCCGCCGCGACCGTGCTGGCGAACGTGCTGTTCAACCACGACGAGGCCGTGATGCGGCGTTAAGATGACGCACCGGGAGGCACGCATGTCCGCCATCGCCAAGAAGCTGTCCGAGGCCGAATACGTGCGGGCAACCCGAGTTCCCCGATGCCGAAGCCACGGACGTGCTCTTGAATCCAAGCGTGATCGTGGAGGATCTCTCACCCTCCACGGAACGATATGATCGCGGCCTGAACTTCCGCCAATACCAGTTGATCGACTCGCTGAAGGAGATCGTGCTGGTCTCGCAGGACGAACCGGTGATCGAGCGGTTCGTCCGGCGGACCGCGGACACATGGGAGTTCACGAACACGGCCGGGCTGGAGAACGAATTCGCGTTCGGCACCGTCCCCGTCCGCACACAAATGGCCGCGATCTATGCCGGAATCACGTTCCCGGAAGCGAGTGGACCTTGAGCCAGTCCACAGAACTTCTTAGCGCAGTTGCGTGCGGCCGACGGACTGGGGTTCCTGATCGAGCTGTCGGAGAACCGCGATGTTCCGTTTACCCCTTCTCGCTTTGGCATTCGCTTGCGGAGGATGTAGTCGGAGCGGCTCACCGATGGAGTTTGTCTTTCCCAAGGATTTCAAGGGTCACGCTTGGATCATACTCGACCCGGCTTCGGAGGAGATTCCATTTCTCGACGGTCTCTATCGCGTCATGATCCCACAAGATGGCGTGTTGCGAGTCAAATCCTTCCGGCCGTTCGAGCAATGGCATGAATCGCGGTGCAGGTACAATGACGGTACGACGCTGAGGGCCATGCACAGCCATCCGGACGGTTCGGATAAGTTTGGCCTGTGGTTCGGGGGACGCGCCACACAGTCGGGCCGTCGTGATGGCACAGACCTGTCGTGGATCGAAGTGTTCGTGGGGACAGGCAAAGAGTTCCGCGAGCGAACAGGACGGCCACCGGGATTCCAACTTCAATAATCGGACCGATACGCGATGTTCGAGATGGCAAATCGTCGTTCCTTTCTGATGGGTTCCACGCTGGGCCTCGGTTCCTTCGCGTTCGCCGAGTTGCTCCGCGCCGACACGAAGAAACCCAACCCGTTCGCGGGGATCCTCGACAAGCCGCACCATCCGCCGAAGGCCAAGCGCATCATCTATCTGTTCATGTCCGGCGGGCCGAGCCAGCTCGATCTCTTCGACCACAAGCCGAAACTCAACGAACTCAACGGCCAGGACCTGCCCGCCAGCGTCCGCATGGGGCAGCGCGTCACCGGGATGACCGGCCACCAGGCCACGCTGCCGCTGGCCGGGTCGGTGTTCAAGTTCGCGAAGCACGGCAAGAGCCAGGCCACCGTCAGCGAACTGATGCCGCACACTGCGAAGATCGCGGACGAGTTGTGCTTCATCAAGAGTCTGCACACGGAACACATCAACCACGATCCGGCGATCACGTTCTTCCAGACGGGTCACCATCTCGCGGGGCGGCCGAGCATGGGGTCGTGGCTCAGCTACGGCCTCGGCAGCGCGAACGAGAACCTCCCTGCGTTCGTCGTGCTCATCTCGAAGGACCGCATCGACCAACCGCTGTATGCCCGGCTCTGGGGCAACGGCTTTCTGCCGAGCACGCATCAGGGCGTGCAGTTCCGCAGCGGCGGAGCACCCGTGCTGTATCTCGACAACCCGCCCGGCATCGACGGCGCGGGCCGCAAGCTCGCGCTCGATCGCCTCGCCGAGTTGCAGCAATTTCAAGCCGAGAGCCTCGGCGATCCCACGGTGAACGATCGCATCGCGCAGTACGAGATGGCCTTCCGCATGCAGACGAGCGTGCCGGACGTCATCGACATGAGCAAGGAACCGAAGGATGTGCTCGATCTGTACGGCCCGGATGCGAAGACGCCGGGCACGTTCGCGGCGAACTGCCTGCTCGCCCGGCGACTCGCGGAGCGGAACGTCCGCTTCATCCAACTGTATCACCCCGGCTGGGACCAGCACGGCAACCTGCCCGGCGCCATTCGCCGCCAGTGCAAGGATGTCGATCAGGCGTGCCACGGCCTCATCGCGGACCTGAAGCGCAAGGACATGCTGAAGGACACGCTCGTGGTGTGGGGCGGCGAGTTCGGCCGCACGAACTACTCGCAGGGCAAGCTCACCGCGACGGACTACGGCCGCGACCATCACCCGCGCTGCTTCACGATGTGGATGGCCGGCGGCGGAGTGAAGCCCGGCATGAGCTACGGTTCAACCGATGAACTCGGGTACAACGTCGCCGAGAACCCGGTGGACATTCACGACCTGCAGGCGACGATGTTGCATCTCTTGGGCATCGATCATGAGAAGCTGACGTACAAGCACCAGGGCCGCTACTACCGCCTCACGGATGTGCACGGCAAAGTGGTGAAGGACGTACTGGCTTGAGTCGGTCGTCGAGCCAGGCGTCGGATACTGCTCTCCCGAGCACTGCGCGCGAATGGCGGATCGGTCGTATTCTGCGTTCATTTATCGCGTTCATGACGCGGCACTTCGCGCCCGCATGCGCTTGACACGTCCCGATGCGAATGTAGCGTTCCCCGTCGCCAGTCACTTCCCCGGTTCCCATCGCTGGAGCACGTCATGCCATCCACTCGCGAGGTGAGTGAGGAGTTGTTGCTGCGCGCGGCGGAGCTTCGCGCCGGCGGAGCCAAGTGGGAAGCCGTGGCCCAAGCGATGAAGCGCTCGGTGGACACGGTGAAGGCTTGGCCGCGGCGTCACGCCGACCGTTGGCGGGCCGCGTTGCTCGCCGCCGAGCGGCAGGCGCTTCGCGAGGCCATCGCCGAGTCCGTCCACGTCCTTCGCACGCAGCTTCGCTCGAAGGAGGAGAAGACGGCCCACGACGCCGCCTTGGCGCTGACCCGACTCCACACGTCGCAACTGAAGGCCGAACAAGCGGAGGAAACCGGGGCGGCCGGCGCGCCCGCCTCCGCCAATCCCCTTCTCGCATTCTTGGACGGAAAGACCGATGAACAACTCCTCGAATTCGCCGATGCGATTCACACCAACGCCGAGGCACTGCGACGAATTCTTGGCGCACTTCGGCCCGCCGAAGGCGCGGATCGACCCGAATGACTTCATCCGCTTCTGCTTTCTCGATCCGCACGGCCGCCCCGTCCGCCAAGCCGCGATCCACCTCGAACTGCAGGACTTCCTTTCGCACCACCCCAAGGCGTTGATCGAGATGCCGCGCGACCACGGCAAGAGCTTCCAAGTGTGCGCGCGGATCGTGTGGGAACTGGGACGCACTCCGGGCCTGCGCGTGAAGGTGGTGTGCGCCACCGGTGCGATCGCGGCCGAGCGGTCGCGCTTCCTGCGCGCCGCGATCGAAGGGAACGAGGCGGTGCGCATCGTGTTCCCGCATTTGCGACCGGCCAAGCCGTGGAACGCGGACCGCTTCACGGTGCAGCGGCCCGCCGAAATCATCGGGCCGAGCGTGGCCGCGTACGGCGTGGGCGCCGGCAGCACCGGCACGCGGGCGGACCTTCTCGTGTGCGACGACATCGTCGATGTGCGGGCCCTGCACACGGCGAGCGAGCGGGACCGCGTCGCCGATTACTTCCACGAGAACCTGATGAACCTGCTCGAACCGGACGGCCGCTTCTGGGGCCTGTTCACGCCGTGGCACGCGGACGACCTGAACGCGCGGTTGAAAAAGAACGGCGCGTTCGCGCACTTCCGCCGTGCGATCGGCGCCGACCTCGAGCCCGTGTGGCCTGAGAAGTGGCCGGTCGAGAAGCTGAAGGAACGCCGCGAGGAGATCGGCGCCGTGTCGTTCGCCCGCGGCTACCGGCTGCTTCCGGTGGCGGACGAAGAGACGCCGATCCGGCGCGAGTGGATCCGCTTCTGGGAGACGCCGGCGGTGTGCGGGCGGGTGGTGCTCAGCGTCGATCCCGCGGTGCGGGCAAGTGCGAAAGCGGATGCCAGCGCTCTCGTGGTGCTCGGCCGGTTCGAGAACGAGATTCGCGTGCTGGAAGCGACCGCCCGGCGTGTACAAGCTCCCGATCTCCTCCCGCTCATCGACGACTTCGACCGCCGCTGGAACCCGGACGTCGTGCTCTTCGAATCGAACGCGGCCTTTCTCGGCATCAAGGATCTGCTCGTGCGGCAGGCGCGGTTCGGCCCGCGCGTGAAGGGCGTGGCGCAATCGAAGGACAAGCACAGCCGCATCGGGGCGTTCAGCGTCAGCGTGGAGAACGGCAGCTTCCGGTTGAAGGGCGAGAACGGCACGGTGGACGCGGGCCAGCGCGAACTGATGGAGGAGATGATCGCGTTCCCGTTCGCCGAGCACGACGACCTGGTGGATGCCGCCGCCACCGGCACGGCATGGTTGCTGGACCGCCGCGAGCCGCGGGTGTGGTGATTCACCCGGCGCGTTCGGAGTTGCGGCGGAGTTCAACGAACAGGACGGGCACGAGCCAAACGACGCCGCCGGTGTCTAGCAGGAAGAGGAGGAGCGTGGCGGCGAACAACCATGGATGCCATTCGACGGCGAACCCGACCGCGGCCGGCACCAGCAGCAGCGAGCCGATGAGCGGAATGCCCGAGATATTGCGACATGAATGGCCGCGAAGGCGGAATAGGCCCGGACGAACGAAGGACAGGTGGAAGTTCAGCAGTGCGATCAGGCCGCCGAAGATCAGCGCCGTGAGTGAACCTGCTTGGAACATCTCCGGGCTCATAAGAACAGCTCGGCCACCTTGCACGGCATGCGGAGAAGATCGTCGGGTTCCATCAGGACCGTACTCATCGTTCGCCCTCCATTCCCACTCTACCCGATTCGCCCCTACATTTCGAGGCACTGCCATGCTTGCTTCCATCACGATCCGGTACTCGTTCCGCCCCGCGAAACGCAGCCTTGTCACCGGCGAGATCGCGGACCTGTTCGGCCTGCCGGAGCGGGAGCCGCCGCACACGATCGCCGAGAATGTCGTGCTCGATGTGCGGCCCGGCGACGTCGTGTTGTTCACTGGGCCGAGCGGCAGCGGCAAGTCGTCGCTCGTGCGGGAAGCCGCGAAGCAACTCGGCGCGGCGGATGCGTTCGCGCTCGAACTGCCCGACGTACCGCTGGTGGACGCTCTGCCCGGCTCCGTGCCGGATCGGCTCGCGCTTCTCTCGGGTTGCGGGCTCTCGGAGGCGCGATTGCTGCTGCGGACGCCGAGCGAATTGAGCGAGGGGCAACGGTATCGCTTCCGGCTCGCGTTCGCACTGGCCAGCGGCGCGAAGTGGATGGTCGCGGACGAGTTCACCGCGACCCTGGACCGCACGTTGGCCAAGGTCGTCGCGTTCAACCTGCGGAAGCTCGCGAGCCGCACCGGCGTCGGCGTGCTCGCCGCCACCACGCACGAGGATGTGGCCGAGGATCTGAACCCGGACCTGCACATCACCTGTCGCGACGGCTCGATCGGCATCGAGCGTCGCGACCCGAAAAAAAAGACGTGTCGTTCGCGCACGCGCTTCGGCTCACGGACGGCACCCGCGCCGACTGGCCGCACTTCGCTCGGTGGCATTACCGCAGCCACCACCTTGCCTACACCCGCCGCGTGATCCTGCTCTGGCACGGCGACGAGCCGATCGGCATCTGTGTGTTCGGCACGCCCGCGGCCTCGCTCGCCCTGCGCTCGCGATACTTCGCTTTGAAGAACCCGCGGAGCGGCATTGCGATGGCGGCGCTGAACCGGCAGTTGTGGCTGCTCCAACGCGTCGTGATCCACCCGACGTACCGCGGGGCCGGGATCGCGGCGCGGTTCGTTCGCCGGGCGTGCCAACTCTGCGATGTGGACTGGATCGAGACGCTGTCCGCGATGGGTCAGGTGAATCCGTTCTTCGAGAAGGCCGGGTTCGTGCGGGTCGGCGTGATCCGCAAGGCCGGCACGACGAACGGCGCGTATGGGAAGAAGGCCCGGCTCAGCGCCGAGACGCGGGCCATGAGCCGGTTCAGCGAGCCGGTGTACTACGTATTCGACAATCGGAGACGCTCGTAGCTCGGGTCGAGGCTTTGCTCGCCCCGCCGCGGGGGCGCTGCATCGCACGGCCGGGCTCGCGTCGCAAAGCCTCCGCTCGTCCCGCCCTACTTCAAATCACTTCGCTCTTCCAACTCTTCGATGGTTTTCGGCCAGTCGCCTTTGAGCAACCGCGAGAGGGCGCGGTCCGCGAGCACCTTGCCGCCGGTCTGGCAGCGCGGGCAGTAGTTCGTTTCGTTCTCGGCGTACACGATGCGGCGCACGGCGGTGCCGCACACCGGGCACGGCTGGCCGAAGCGGCCGTGTACCGCCATGCCGGGGCGGAACGCCGTCACCTTCTCGGGAAACTTCTCACCCGTCTCCTTGCGCAAGCGAGCCGTCCATTCGTGCAAGACTGCGCCCACGGCCTCGAACAGCTTCCGTGAATCGGCTTCGGAGAGACGGCTGGTCCATGTCAGCGGCGAGAGCCGCGCCCGATGCAGGATTTCATCCGAATAGGAATTGCCGATGCCGCTGAAGAGCCGCGGATCGGTCAGCGCCCGCTTCAACGTGTGGTTGTGCTTCCGCAGCACGGCATGGAACGCGGCCGCATCGCATTCCAGCACCTCCAACCCGGCCGGGTTGTGGGCTGCGAGCGCGGATTCGCCCTTCACCACGTGCAGCGACGCGCGGCGCTTCGTGCCCGCCTCCGTGAGGGTGAGCGTACCGTGCTCGAAGTCCCACGCCGCGAGCCCGACCTTGCCGGGAATCTTGGCGCCCGGCTCCTTCCAGTGCAGCCGCCCCGCGATCATCAGGTGCAGTACGAGGAACAATTCATCGTCCAGTTCGAAAACGATGCGCTTACCGAGTCGGCGGAATCCGCGGACGGTTTTGCCGAACGTGGAATCGAGCGGCGGATCGAAGGTACGAACCAAGAACGGATGCGCAATACGGACACGCTCGAGCCGCCGGCCGCGCAGCCGGGACTCGAGCGCCTCGATGTAGACCGCGATGTCGGGCAACTCGGGCATGGCGGCCCGGCGTCACTTCGGGGGAAGGTCCAACTTCATCACGTTCTCGCCCTCGCGGATCGGCACTCGGAGCGTGGTCGTGGTCGGGGCGCCGAACACGGATTGGGCCTTCGTGATCGTGATCGCGTACTCGCCGAGCGGCGCGCCGTCGAACCGTGCGTAGGTCGTCAGCTTGAAGCGGCCGTCCTCATCGGTGCGGCCGTCGCACACGTTGGTGTACTTCTTCGTCTCGGCGTCCCACTTGTGCAGCGCGACCGTGGCCCCGACATGCGGTGCTCCGCCGAGCGTGACGCGGCCCGTGGCCGGGTGCGTGGGCAGGATTTTCCGCTTCACTCCTTGCTCATCCGAATCCGGCAGCTTGAGGTCGTCCGTGAGAACGCCGCTGAGATCGACGTTCGCCATCACCGGCCCCTTGGGCTTCATCGTGATGAGGGCCACCTGATCGATCTCGCCGTGGTCCGCGCCGCGGATGCGGCTGCCGCCGCCGGTCGTCGCCAACTGGTAGTAGTTCGCCCCGTTGCGGACGAATTTCTCGTAGCGGTGCACGTGCCCGCAGTACACGGAATATTTGCGAGTCGCGAGCAGGCTCTCCACTTCGGCCCAGCCGTTCGCCTTGAGATCCTTCGCGGTCCAGATCGGCTTGTGGAGGAACACGAACGTCCAGCGGACGCCGGCGTTCGCGGCCAGCGTCTTCTTCAGCCACGCGATCTGATCCTTGTCGATGGTGCCCATTTCGTCCGGCGGCGTCTCGGAGTTCAGGCAGAGGAACAGGGCGTTCTTGTACACGAACTCGTAGTAACGGCGGCCGTAGCGTTCGCCCCACTTCGCCATCTGCACCTTGTTCGTCAGGTCGTGGTTGCCCGGCACGTAGAAGAACGGCATCTCGAGCTTCTTCACGTAGCCGTCGAACTCGTCCCACTGTTCCTTGATGAGGTCTTCCTTGAGCGTGTAGCCTTCGATGAGGTCGCCGACGGAGACGACGAACTCGGGTTGCAGCAGGTTGATCTGCTGCATGGCCCGAGAGAAGACCTGCGCCCGGTGGCCGCCGGTGCGGTCGGAGACGATGGCGAACTGGAACTGGTCCGCGTCCGCGTTCGCTTTCGCGTGAGTGAACGGATTCTTCGCCTCGGATGCGATCTGGATCCCGCCGGCTTCCTCCTTCGGGACGGCGGCGATCTTCGATTGCGAGAGTGCGACGGCAGCGAGAAGTACGGCGAGGGCGACCCCGCCGAGCAGCAACTTCTTCATGGCGTTCTCCGGGGGAGCGGACGGGTGCAAGTGTAGACGAAGCTTCGGGCCGCGGCGAAGAAAAAGAGCCGGACGCAACCCAAGGGTGCGTCCGGCTCGGTGCGGTGCCGCTCAGGCGGGCTCGCTTACTTCAGCATTTCCTTGAGGCCCTTCAGGGCGCGGGCCGTCACGCGGGTGGAGGCCGGCTTGTCCTTCGTGATCGTCATTTCACCCGGCTTGAAGCGGTTGGGAACTTCCTTGCCGCCCTTCTGGGCCGGAATGCGCTTCGCCTTGAGCTTGAACAGGCCGGGGAGCGTGAGGACGCCGGGGCCCTTCTGGCTCAGTTCCTTCCGGATCACCTCGGTGATCGACTCGAACACCTTGGCGATTTCCGTCTTCTTCAGCCCGGTCGCTTCGGCGACGCGGTTGTAGAACTCGGACTTGGTGATCGATTTCCCGGTCTTGCCCTTGGCCATGATGCTCTCCGTGAGAGGGACTGGTTTGAACGCGAAAATCTCCACGAAAATTAAGGGAAAATCGGGCGTCGTCAACGGTGGAGCGGGAATTCGCGGGAAATTTGCGGCTTGCGACGGATGTGAAGCTGGGCAAGCTGTCGGAAATCGCTTGTTTTCCCGAGCGGAATGCACGGCGTGCCGCAGCTCGCCGCACGCTTCGCCGATGCGGGCGGACGCCGATTGTGATACTCTCACATCAACACGACCTCGTACCCGGGGCCACCCGTGAATCGCGCCGCGTTCAACCGCATTCGAGCGGACTTCCTGAAGTCCGGCGGCAATGTCGGGGGAGCCGCACTCGGCTCGCTCGCTTCCGCCGTCTGCCTCGTCCTGCTGCTCCTGGTGATGTACCTGTTCGTGGATCTGCTCGTGTGGAAGGGGCGGATCCCGCACTTCGCGCAACTCACGGCGGCCCAGCAACGCGCCTTCGCGGACGAATGGTCCGCGCGGAGCGAGGCCGAACGTGCCGAAGCACTCGGTGCCGCGAACACCAAGCGGCTCGTATCCAGCGAATCGCTCTCGCCCGAGGAATGGGAAACGCGGTGGCGGGCCGGTGCCGCGCTCGCACTCCGCGAACGAGTCGGGGAGGACGCCATGCACGCGGACGGCGGCATCCTCAGCCTCGTGGTGCGCGAGCGGAACCGCTGGACGGGGAAACTCACGGGCCGCTTCGCCGCATGGAACACTTGGACGTGGAAGAGCACGGACCACTCCGAGACCACGACGTACCTGACCGGGCTCTTCATCCTGGCGTTCGGCATCGCACTGATCTACGCGCTCTTCGCGAATTCCGCGGCACACTTCGCCGCGTCCGCGACACTGGACACCACCACGCGGCTCCGCCGCGCCGTGTTCCTGCACACCTACCGCCTCGGTTCGCTCGCCATGCGCACGGCCGGCACCAACGAAGCTTCGGAACTCGTGACCAAGAAAGTGGACGCGGTCGGCTCCGCGCTCCAAGCCGCGCTCACCGCGCCGTTCCGCCATCCGCTCGCGATCGTGCTGCTCTTCACGTTCATGGTGCTGGTGCACTTTTGGCTGGCGATGAGCTTCCTGCTCGTGGCCGTGATCGTGTGGCTGGTCGGCGGGCAGATCGTGGCGTTCTTCCGCCGCGAGGTGCGGCTCGGTTCGCGTGAAGCGGAGCGTTCCAGCGCGTGGCTGGAAGAAGGCACCGGCCTGTTGCGGCTGGTGAAGTGCTTCCAAATGGAGCATTTCAACCAGAGCCGCATGGAACGCTCGCTGGCCGAATCGAGCCGTGCGAACTGGCGGCGGATGCGGGGCGAAGCGCTGGCCCGGCCGCTGCTCGGCTCCGCCGCGCTGCTGGCCGGCATCGCGCTCCTGTACCTCGCGGCGCGTTCGGTGTTGGCGGGCGAGTGCAGCGTTGCGGGGCTGGCGGTCATGTCCGTGGCGTTGATCGCGTTCGTGGCCACGATCGCGAGTTTGCTCGATGCCGCACGGCGCATCCGCCGCGGTCGCATCGCGGCCGCCGACATCTTCGAATACTTGGACCGCAAGGGTGAAGCGGCGGAAGCGGCCGATGCCGAGTTCCTGCCGCCGCTCACGAGCCGCATCGAATTCCGCTCCGTGTCGCTGCAGGAACCCGGCACCGGCCGCATGCTCCTGGACAACGTCACGTTCGCGATCCCGGCCGGAGCGAAGGTTGCGGTCGTGGGCGCGGACTCCGCCGAGAAGCACGCTCTCGTGTATCTGCTGCCGCGCTTCTTGGACCCGACCACGGGCGAGATCCGCATCGAAGACCGCAACATCCGTTGGGTGACGCACGAATCGCTGCGGGCCCAAGTGGCCGTGGTGATGTCCGACGATCTCACGTTCAGCGACACGGTGGCCAACAACATCGGCTGCGGCGACCCGCAGTTCAACCTGCCGCAAATCATCGAGGCGGCGAAACTCGCCCACGCGCACCAATTCATCGAACGCCTGCCGAACGGCTACGAAACGCCGATCGGTTCGCTGGGCCGTTCGCTGAAACCGGGCGAGCGCTTCCGCGTGGCCCTCGCCCGGGCCCTGCTCCGCGACCCCGCGATCCTCGTAATCGAAGAACCCTCCGGGGCGGACGACGACACGCTCGCGCTTCTGGACGACACGCTGGAGCGCATCCGCCACGGCCGCACGATTCTGTTCTTGGCGAACCGCGTCTCCACGCTGCGGTCCGTGGATCGCGTGTTCCTGCTGAAGCGCGGCAAGGTGGACGCTTCGGGCCACCATCAGGAACTGTGGCAATCCAACGGCACCTACCGCCGCCTGCAACTGGTGGCCGACGCTCCGCTCGAAACGGCGGGGTGAGACTCGCGGAGTTAGCCGGACGCGCAAGCGACGGATGATGACCGTCGCTGCGCGTCCGGCTAACGCTTGGTGTGATCGTCGAGAGGCTTGCCTTACCCTTCACTCACGCGTCTGGTTCGTCGGCTCGATTCCGCTCGCCGCGGGCCATAGGATTCACCGCGTCGCCTGTCTCCACGCGGGAACACCACCCATGACTCCGCAGCAGACGTTGGCCCTCGAGATCTTCCAGTTCGCCTTGGACATGGTGGGCATCGCGGACCCCACGGGCGCGGCGGACGGCATCAGCGGGCTCATCTCGCTGGCCCGCGGCCAATTCTGGGACGCCGCCATCAGCGGGGCCGGGCTGCTGCCGTACATCGGCGACCTCGCCAAGACCGCCAAGCTGCCGAAGTATGTGAAGTCCGTCGCCGAGGCGATCAAGCTGGCGTCCAAGGATCACAAGTTCGCCGCCGTGCTGCAGCCCGCGCTCGCCAAGTTGAAGTCCGCCTTGGACACGGTTCCGCTGGAGAAGTTGCCGGCGGATGCACAACGGATGCTGCGGCAGGTGAAGACCGACATCGAAGCCTTCCTCAAGCGGCGGATGTACAACCCGAACCCGAAGCACGAACTGGCCGGCGCCCGCGGCGTGAAGGGCACCAAGCTCGACCTCAGCGCGGACCAGGCGTACGAACTGCTGAACGACGCCTCGCGCTGCTTCGACGTGCCCGGCAAGAAGCAATTCGTGGCCGTGCGGAACGGCAAGATTTACATCTTCCAGCCGGATGGCGCGGGCGGCTTCCACGCGTATCCGAGCACGGGCAAGGAGATTGCGGCCAACTTCTCGAGCGTGGCCAGCCGCGTCGCCGGCCAACTCGGCGTGGACTTCAAACGCCTCAGCCGGATGGAATAACCCGCGCGCGACCGCTACATCTTGCCCCGTTTACGGCGGCGGTCGCCCCGCCGCACCAAACTGCTCACGTCCCGCAAGTTCTCCCGTCGATACCGTGCATACCGGCTGTTCCGGTTCTCCCGCTGCCTGCCCGAGAGCACCATGCACGGACGCACACGCCGAGTTCTCCTTTTGATCGCCGCGATTCTCGCCTCCGCCCCGGGCTGCTCGCGCAAACACTTCCGCCAACGCGCCGACAAGGACGTGGAAGGCATCATCACGCAGAAGAACGTGTTCCCGGATTGGGAAGTGCGGAACTGGCACGTGTACCCGGATCCGCGGGCGCGGTTCGCCGATCCGTCGAACCCGGACCGCCCGCCGTATCCGCCGGACGATTACGCCGCGCGGCTGCTCTCGCCGAATCCGCAGAAGCCGGGGCATCGCTCCGGCACCGGCCGCTACGAAGGCGACGGCTACATGCGGTACTTGGAACAATGGGACGCGGAGAACCGCGCCGCGCAGGCGCCTGCGCCGGGGGTGCCGTGGAAGAACGGCGAGAAGCTGCCGGCGCCGAAACCGCCCGCGGGCCAAGGTGCGAAAGCGAATTGGCAGCAGTGGCAGATCGCGGCCGCGCTGCGCTCCGACACGCCGATGGGGCCGCCGACTCGCGACATGTTGGCCGGTCGCGCCAGCGACGGTCTCAAGTCCCCGATTGCCGAGCATCCGTCGCTGGCGCGTCCGGCGAACGAAGTCGTCGTCGTCTCGGGTGAGATCCCGGACGGCAACAAGATGGTCCCCGCGATCGTGGCCATTCCGGTGATTCCGGACGCGGCGCAGGCGCAACCGGACGGCGTGCCCGCCGTCGTCGCGACGGGGGACGCCGCCGCCAGCTTCCTTCGCGCGCTCGACACGAAAGAGACGAACTACCGCATCCGGCAGGAGCAGGCGATCGAACTCGGGCTGATGAACAGCCGCGAGTTCCAGGACCGCCGCGAAGACCTGTACCTCGCCGCGCTGCCCGTGAGCCTGCAGCGGTTCAACTTCGCGGCCCAAGGCTTTTTCACGGAAGCCGCGGTGATGAACTTCGCGGGCAAGGCGCTCGGCCGTTCCCCCGCCGAAGGCACGGTGATGAACACGCAGATGGGCTTCAGCAAGCTCTTCTCCACCGGCGGACTGCTGCTCGTGAAGCTCGCCAACTCCGTGGTCGTGGACCTCACCGGCGACAAGCCCACGACGACGCTCTCGAACTTCTCGCTGAACCTCGCCCAGCCGTTCCTGCAGGGCGGCGGCCGCGCCGTCACGCTCGAACCGCTCACGTTGTCCGAGCGCAACATGCTGTACGCGATCCGTTCGTACGCCCGCTTCCGCAAGCTCTTCTACGTGTCCCTCTCCGCGGGCGGCGGCATCACCAACAACCCGTACAGCTTGCAAGGCTTGTCCCAGAACCTCGGGCGCGGCATCGGTGGCAACCTCACCGCGCCGACCGTGGGCTACCTGCCCATTCTGCTGCAAGCCGCCGTGATCGCGAACCAGAAGCGCAACATCGAATCGCTCGAGAACTTGCTGAAGCTTTATCAGGCGTTCCGCGAAGGCGGCCAGCAATCGGATTTGCAGGTGAGCCAAGTCGAACAACAGCTTCTCGCCAGCCGGAATCAGTTGCTCGGCAGCGGCCAAGCGGCCGTGAACAGCGGCGGCATCGGCCAAGGCCAAGGCATCCGCGGCTACTTGGACCTTGTGGACAACTTCAAGCTGCAACTCGGCCTCCCGCTGACCGTGGGCTTGGAACTCGACCAGACTCCGCTGCAACCGATCCGGGACCAGTTGGGGCGGTTTGAGGCCATCTACGCGCAGGTGAAGGAAGCCGAGGCACAGGCCCGGCGTTACGATCCGAGCGTGGGGGCGAACCAGTCCCGCGCCCGCACCCGTCAGATTCTCACGGAGTCGCCGCTCGTCCGCGGCACGCCGTTCGCCCAAGGCATCGCCGCCCGCTGGGCCGTGTGGGAGAAGCGGACGAACGACGAACTCGTGAAGAAGCTTGCATCGCTCGCGGAGGAACGCCGCAAGTTGCTGGACCGCAAGGCGGACCGCGTGCTGAAGAACCTGCCCGAGCCCGCGGACGAAGCGAAGGCCTTGGAGGATCTCGACAACGAGCTGGAACTCGGTGCGTTCGAGCGGGCGCTGCGCGGCTACGAGGCGCAACCGTGGGCGAAGGAAACGGGCGCGGCCCGCGCCACGATCCAGGCCGCCGCCTTCCGCGATGTTGTGAACTCGCTCTTCCAGTTGATCCTCGAAGCCCGCAACGACCGGCTCGATTCGATCCGCAAGCAGTGGCCGGATTTGCCGGCTGTGACGGTGGACGGGACGAATCTGCTCGAAACGACTTTGGACGAGGCGATGACGACGGCGATGCAGACCGCGCTATCGCAACGGTTGGACCTGATGAACAGCCGGGCGCAGGTGGTGGATGCGTGGCGGCAGATCAAAGTGCAGGCGAACTCCTTGCAGGGCGTCTTCGATGTCCAGTATAATTTGGGAAGCGTCACGCCGAGCGGCGGTTCGAACCCGGTGGCCTTCTCCGGGGCTCGCACGGACCACACACTGACGTTCTCGGGCGAGTTGCCGCTCGTCCGCCGGGCGCAGCGGAACAACTACCGCGCCGCCCTGATCGGGTACCAGCGACAGCGTCGCACGCTCCAGGCCTTCGAGGACAACATCGCCAACGACGTTCGGGCCGACGTTCGCGAACTGCGGACCATCGCCGAACTCTACCGCGTCCAGCAGCGGCTGATCGAAATCGGCTACTTCCAGGTGGACAACGCCGAAGCGATCCTTCTCGCCCCCCCGGCGCCCGGTGCCCAAACCGACGCCGGCTCCGCCGCCGCCCTCACGCTGCAGGTTCTCAATGCCCAGCAGAGCCTGCTCACCGCGCAGAACCAGTTGTACACCCTGTGGGTGAACTATCTGTCTTCGCGGATGGCCCTGTACCTCGATCTGGAACTCATGCAGATCGACGAACGAGGGGTATGGTCGAATGAATCTCTCCCAGCAAACGAAGCGGCCGTCGGACCCGCACCCGGCCCCCGAGAGCGGCTCCCCGCGCCCCGCCCCTTCCCCGGAATCGAACGGTAAACCGCGAGCGCGGCCCTTGCCCTCCGAGGGCCGCTCCAACCGCTGGATCTTCTTTCTCGCCGGCTTCGCGGGATTGTTCATCCTCGTCGCCGGCGTCGTCGCCTACTCCTACTTCAAGCCCGCGGAAGACCGCCCGGACGTGCTCACTCACAAGGTGAAGCGCGAAAACCTGGACGTCACCGTGTCCGAGAAGGGCACGCTCGAATCCGCCAGCAACGTGGACGTGGTCTGCAACGTGAAGGCCGGCTCGAAGGGCTTCGCCTCCACGATCAACTGGGTGATCGAAGACGGTTCCAAAGTGACCAAAGGCCAGTTGCTCATGGTGCTGGACGATTCCGCGCTGCAGGACCAATACCGGGATCAACGCGTGAAACTGGACCAGGCGCTCGCCCTGAAAGTGACGGCCGAGAAGCAGTTCGAGATCACGGTGAAGGAAGGCGCCCGGGCCATCGCGGAGCAGGAGAACAAGCTCGTCGTCGCACAGCTCGACTTGGAGAAGTTCGTCGGCCTCGCGTTCGATCCGGTCCGGACGCCCGTTGCGGGCGTGGTCGGCGTGGCGGCCGCGCTCGCCGAGGGCGGAGACTACAAGCGGCAGGTGGACGACCTCACTGGCCAGGTCCGCCTCGCCGAGAGCGACGTGGAGCAGAACCGCGAACGCTCCGCGTGGGCGGACCGCATGGTGAAGATGAAGTACATGAGCGCGGCGCAAGCCCAGTCCGAGCGTTCGCGACTCGACAGTTCCATGGAAAAGCTCCGCGGGCTCCAGACCCAGCGGTCGCTGTTGCTCATTTACGACCGCAAGAAATTGCTCGCCAACCTGAAGACCGCGGTGGACGACGCGGCCCGCATGCTCGATCAGAAGGAACTCGAAGCGGAAGCGAAGCGGGCCCAAGCCGACATCGAACGCAAGACGCGGACCAACATTTACAACAACGAGTCGGAGAAACTGCGCGACATCGAAGATCAGATTGCGAAGTGCCGCATCCATGCCCCGCAGGACGGCATGGTCGTGTACTTCAAGAACGAATCGAATCGCTTCGGCGGCAACCAGCAGGCGCTGATCGAACAAGGGGCGCAGGTGAAGGAAGGGCAGAAACTGCTCCGCATCCCGAACCTCGACCGCATGCAGGTGGTCACCAAGGTTCACGAGGCGATGGTGTCCCGCATCAAGGGCGATGTGCAGGAGCCGACGTACTTCGTCGATCAACTGCGCGTCGGCATGCTGACCACGCCCGACCCGTTCCTCCGTCTCCTCAGCCAGAAGGATGAGATCACTCAGGAGCTTCGCGACGAGTACCGCCGCAAGGAGTACCGCACCACGAGCTACGGCCAAGAGGCGACCATCAAGGTGGACGCGAAGCAGGATCTGGTTCTGAAAGGCCGCGTGAAGACCGTCGCCCGCGTCGCCAGTCAGGCCGATTCCTTCATGTCGGATGTCAAGCTGTACCCCACGGTGGTCGTCATCCAAGGCCGGCACGAGGGGCTGAACCCGGACATGTCCGCCGAAGTGACGATCCACATCCGCGGCATCACCGACGTGCTGACGGTCCCGTTGCAGTCCGTGGTCGGCGGCTCGGAACTCGGCACGAAGCGCAAGGTGTTCGTGAAGACGCCCTCCGGCGGGTACGAGGACCGCGAAGTCGTACTCGGCATCTACAACGACAAGGTGATCGAAGTCCGCGAGGGGATCAACGAGGGCGAAGAGGTCGTGATCAATCCCAAGGTGCTGCTCGGCGACTCCAAGCAGAAGTCCCGCGATGGCGCGGCCCCGGGTGCGGACGGCGGCAAGGGCGGCCCCCCCGGCGGCGGCAAGGCCGGTGCCCCCGAGTCCAACCTCCCCGGCGGCGAGGAGAAGAAGGGCGACGGCAAGAAGAAGTTCAAGGGCGGCGCCGGCGGCCCGCCCCAACCCCAAGGCTGAATCGGAACCACCCACAGAGACACGGAGAAGACGATTGTTCTCACCTGCCTCTGCTCTGTGTCTCTGTGCCTCTGTGGTTAGGTGACATGCCCGCGATCGTCCGCATCGAAAACCTGGTCAAGAACTACTACATGGGGACCGTCACGGTCCACGTGCTCAAGAACCTCGACCTCGAGTTCGAGGAAGGCGACTTCGTCGCGCTCATGGGGCCGTCCGGCTCCGGCAAATCGACGCTGCTCAACGTGCTCGGCTGCCTCGACCGCCCCACCAGCGGCGACTACTACCTCGGCGACGTCAACGTCGCCCAGATGACCGACGACCAACTCTCCGAAGTCCGCAGCACGTACCTCGGCTTCATCTTCCAGTCGTACAACCTGCTCCCGCAGTACACGGTGGTGGAGAACATCGAACTGCCACTCTTGTACCAGGGCGTCAAGCTCGATGCCGCGACCAAGAAGCGATGTACGGACTTGGCCGAGATGGTGGGCCTCGCCGAGCGGCTCGATCACCGTCCGCTGCAACTCTCCGGCGGCCAGCAGCAGCGCGTCGCCATCGCCCGCAGCTTGGTGAACGACCCGCACCTGATCCTCGGCGACGAACCCACCGGCAACCTGGACACCAAGACGAGCGTCGAAATCATGCAGATGCTGCGGGAGTTGAACCGCGGCGGCAAGACGATCATCATGGTGACCCACGAGAACGACATCGCCGAGTGGGCCCGTCGCGTCGTCCGCCTCCGCGACGGCCGGGTGGAATCGGACACGCGGAACGACACCAAATCCATCGTCGAAATGTGAACATGACCAAGTCGATCAAATGCCACTGCGGCGGGCGGCCGAGTTGCAAGCTGTGCAACGGCACCACCAAGTACCAATACGAGGCGGGGCCGCGCGGCGATGTGCCGTTCGCGTGCCCCACGTGTGCCGGCCGCGGCTATCTCGAGGAGCCGGGAATCGAACGCGAGAAGTGCTTCACCTGCCGCGGGAACGGCACGGTGGACCCCGCCGATCCGCCGTCCCACGGCTTCCTGGACATCATCTGGAAGGCGCTGTTCGGCGCGTGACCGCCGCTCACTCCTTCTCTTTCTTCGCGAGGTGCGTGTCGAACCAATCGGCGAGCGTCTCGAGGTCCTTGCCCATGTCGGCCCAGCCGTGGCCTGCGCCCGGCTTCACGACGAGCTTGAACGGGACGCCGACTTCCTTGTATTTCTCCCCGATCACTTCGGCCTGCTGGATCGGGACGAGGAAGTCCTTGTCGCCGTGGATGATCAACGCCGGAGCGGATTCCTTCTTCACATGCGTGATCGGCGAGATCGCCTTGCCGATCTCCTCGCGGCGCTTTTCATCGTCGATCACGACCAGCTTGTTGGTCTCTTTCTCGCGTTCCCAGAAGTCGAAGGGCGGGCGGAAGCCCTTGAGCGTGCCGCCGCCGAGTGCGACGTTGCCGGGCTTGCCGTAATTCAGGAAGTCCGTCGGCGGGAAGAAGCAGGCCACGGCCGCGACGCGGGACGAGACTTGCTGAAGCGGATCTTTCGACTTCTCATTCGCGGGAAGGAACGCGTTGCCCTGCATGAGCGAGAGGTGCCCGCCGGCGGAGCCGCCGGAGATGCCGAGCCGATCCGGGTCCACCTTGTACTCCTTGGCGTGCACCTTGATGTAGCGCACGGCGCGGTGCATGTCTTCGAGCACTTCGGGGATCGTGAACTTCGGTTGGCTGCCGTGCACGACGGCGAACACGGTGTACCCGCGGGCGAGGAACGGCTTGTAGAAGTTGGCGTTGATCGCTTCCTTCGCGGAGAACCAGCCGCCGCTGACGCAGAAGACGATGCCCAAGCCGTTGGCCTTCTCCTTGGGCGCGAACACGTCCATGGTCATCGCAAGGCCGTACTTGCGGCCGTAGATGACGTCTTCCTTGCGGGTGTACTCCTGGGCCGAGGCCGGCGAGGCGGCGAACGCGGCGAGCAGCAGCACGAGAGAAAAGCGATTCATGGCGAGCCTCGATGTGGTGTTAGATCGTGAGGGCGAGGTTTCTGCCGAGCCGTGAGCGTCGGCTCGGCAGTGTCTCGCCTTCCCGTCGATCAGCTTCGCTTGGCGGCCTCTTGCAATTCGAGGCAGTGGCCTTCGAGGTCGCGGTTGCCGAGCGACCGGGCCTTGGCCAAGCCCTTCTCCGCGAAGTACAGCGCCTTCGGGCCGTTCTTCATCCGCAGCATCTCCTCCGCGGCGGTGGTGTAGAACTTGCCCTCGTCCGGGTTCCTCGCGATCAGTGCATCGAACGCGGCGACAGCACCGTCCACGTCCTTCGCCTTCACGTGAAGTTGGGCCTTCTTCAGCCCGAACTCGACGGCACGGCCGCCGCCGTTGTGTTCCGCGTCGTACTGCTCGCCCTGCGTGGCGACCTCGAG
The DNA here is from genome assembly GCA_046350135.1 of Gemmataceae bacterium. GTDB lineage: Bacteria > Planctomycetota > Planctomycetia > Gemmatales > Gemmataceae > Urbifossiella. The sequence continues at coordinate 268,107 of JAXMBB010000002.1, read as the reverse complement.
TGCCTTCGGAATGCCGCCTTCGGCTTGGGCTCCGAGGATTGCCGTGGCGTACAGCGGATAGCGATCCGGCTTCGCGGCATCGTGCGGCTTCAGGATGCCCGCTTGGGCGAAGGCCACGGCGAGTTCCCGCGCGTCGAGTTTGAGCGCGGCCCGCATCGCCTGCTCGAGTTGGTCCACGCTCGCCGCCGCGACATCGAGCGCGGCCAGTTCCGCCGCGTTCATGGACGCGATGTCGCGCTTCGCGGCGGCCGGAGGCGCGGCCGGCGTCGGGTCCGCGGGCACCGCCACCTGCGGCGGTGCCGCAGACACGTACTCCAAGCCCAGCTTGTGCCTCAGGTTCGCGAAGTCGTACACCTGCATCGGCACCACCGCTTCGCCGATCTTCTTGTGCGGCACGATCCCGGTGAAGCAATCCTCGACGAACTTGATCGCGCCGAACGTCCGCTTCCGCATGACGGCGCTGCCCACGGCATCCACCGGGGAATTGCCAGCGAGCGATTTCCGGGCGCGGTGGATCCACACGTCTTCGAAGAAGTGCCGCGCCCGCTCGCGGAGCTTTTCCTCGGCTTGGTCCAGGCTCGCGCTCTGCGTGGGATACGCGAGGGCTTCGAGCGCGACGTCGCCGAAGTTCACGGGCGTGGTCATGTCCTGCCCCGCCTCCACGGCGAGATTCACCCGCGTGCGGAAGTCGTCCGCCACGGCCGCGACCGTGGCGCGGTCCGGATGCGAGAAGCGGACGAATCCTTGGGCGATGTGCAACTTCGCGACGACCTTGGCCATCGTGACGCCGCCCACGGCCAAGAGGCTGGGCAGTTCCTCGACCACCATCGCGGACATGGAACCGCTTTCGCGGTCCTGCTGCACGCCAAGCAGGCGGCCGGCTTCGGCCATGCCCTGCAGCCACTGCATGATCGGCTGGGGGTCGCGGATCGGGAACGCCACGGATTGTTCGAGGTAATCCGCGTCGTTCTCCATGCCCTGCCCGCAGCGGAGCACTTCGGCCAATGCCGCGGCTTCCTCCGCACGGTGGTCGTCCGTCTCGAGTTCTACGGACTTGAGCAGCGCGTCCACGGCCTTGGGTTGTTCGCCGAGCCACGCCAGCGTGAGGCCGAGGTTGAACCACGCGGCCGGGTCGCCGGGCGTGAGCGTCGTGAGTTGTTCGAACGCCTTGCGGGCGTCCGAAAGCTTGCCGGTGGCCGCGGCTTCCGAGACGGGCTTGGCCGTCGGGCGGAAGGAGTAGGCCTTCTTGGCGCAGTTCGGCAGCCGCGCTTCGGCCCCGAACAATGCTTCAAACTGTTGCCGGATTTCGGCGTCGCCGGGCAGCAGGTTCACCATGCGTTCCAAGGCCGCCCGGGAGGCCACCGGCCGGTTCATCATCAGCTCGAACCGGAAGATGCGGTCGTACACTTCGGCGAGCTGGTCCGTGGCTTCGGGATCGTACGCCTCGGCGGCTTTGCGGAAGAGAATGAGCGCCCCGATCATCTCGCCTTCGTTCAGGCGGAACATGCCGCGGAGGAAATGCGCCATCCCGAAGTTCGGGTTCAGCTTGAGGGCCTGCGTGAGCGCTTCTTCCGCCTGCTCGACGAGCTTGACGCGCTCTTCATCGGACTTCACCTGCCCGGCGGAGTTGTAGAGGAACTGGGCGAAGTAGCCCCAGACGGCGGGCTGGTCGCCGTGCGTCTGTGTGAGCTCGCGGATGGTTTGCGTCGCGGCTTCATGCTGATTCACCCGTTCCTGGCCGAATGCCTTCTCGACTTGCGGGTAAAACGGGGCGCAGCACCACTTGAATTTCTTGCCGCTGCCGCACGGGCACGAGACGTAAGGATCGAGAGGCATTGTCGTTCCAGAAAGGAGGCGGTGCGGGTCCGGTTCTGCGGATCGCGCGGATTCCGCCGGTCGTTCTGCTCAGGATAGAAGTTGGGACTGTGAGTGAAAACGCCTTTGGCGGAGTTTGACACGCCCTGAACGCGTCCTACGGTTCGATGTGGGAACGGCCTATTCTCGCGGCGTTTCCGCAGCCAATCACCGGATCAACGCCCACTCCAAGGACTGCCGAACATGGTGACCAGCGATCTCGGCGCGTGCGAATGGTTCGTTTGGGATGTGCGCCGAAGCGGCCTGATCGAGCGCGGCCCGCTCGACGCCATCGTCGGCGAATATCTCAAGCGCAACCCGCGTGCCGAAGCCCCGGCCCTCGCCGAACATCTCGTCGAGCAGGGCACGATCACGAATTTCCAGGCCGAACGCATCCTCAACGGCAAGAGCCAGGGTCTCGTGCTTGGGCCGTTCGTGCTGCTGGACGCGATCGGCTCCGGCAGCATGGGGCAGGTGTATAAGGCGAGCTCGAAGAACGACCCGAATCTGTACGCCGTCAAGGTGCTGCCCCGCCGCAGCATGTGGAACGTGCGGCTCGCCCGCCGGCAAGTGCGCTCCTTCAGCAACTTCCAGCACCCGGCCGTGGTCCCGTTCATGGACGTGGGCACGGCCGGCGGCCTGCACTACCTTGTGTGGCCGCTCGTGGAAGGCACCCCGTTGGACACGCTGGTGCAGCACCACGGCAAGTTGCCCCACTCCCAAGCCGCGCTTTACGCCGTGCAGATCGCCCAAGGCCTCGCCACGGCCCACTCGAACAACCTCTTCCACGGGCTGCTCAAACCTTCGAACGTCATGATCGGGGCGGACAACCAGGCCCGCATCCTCGACTTCGGCATCGGCTCGCTGCTCGTGGAAAACGAAGGCGAGTCGCTGGTGGATACCATGTCCACGGCCAACACGCTGACGAGCGGCTTGGACTGTGCGTCCCCCGAATCCATCATGGAGCCGACGAACCGCACGCCCGCCGGCGACCAATACAGCCTCGGCTGCACGCTCTACTACTGCCTCACCGGTCGAGTCCCGTTCCCCGAAGGTTCCGCCGTTGAGAAGATGATGGCCCACCAGGCCAAGGAACCGATGGAGATCACAGAACTGGCTCCGGACGTGCCCGCGGGCCTCGTGGCCGTGGTGAAGAAACTCATGGCTAAGACTCCGGAAGGCCGCTACACCGGTTGCGACGAAGTGGTCGAAGCGTTGGAGCCGTTCCTCGGCGACATCCGCTCGCTGCCCGCGGTGCCCGGCTCCGGCCGCATCGGAACGAGCAGCCTCGGCCGCAAGACCGGCGGCTCGTCCAGCCGGTTGCCGGGCGTCGGCTCGCGGCCGGGCGCAGGCACCGGAACGAAGCTGCCGTCGGCGCCTCCGGCCGGGAACCGGTTGCCGACGCGGACGGCGTCTCCCGCGGCCGCGGCGGTGCTGGACCGCCCCGGCGTGAAGATCAATCCGATGCCGTCGGGCTCGCATCCGAGCATGAAGCCGCTGCCGCCGGTGGCACCGGGCCCCAAGACGCAGACGCCGCCTCCGGCCCGCGGTCCGAGCCTGCCGAGCCGTGCCTCGCTTCAAGCCGGCTTCCAACCGGACGCCGAAATGGAAGCGCCGGTCGCGGTGGAGGAAGCGGCCCCGAGCCGTGCGCCAGCATGGGCCGAAGACCTTACCGAGAAGAAGAACGCGTTCGGCCCGGTCGGCATGGTCGCCGCCGCCATGTTCATCATGGTGGCCGTGTACTTGGGCACCACGCTGTTGATGAAGTGACTCCGGCCTGCGTGTCACCGCTCGACAAGAAACATCCGCTCGGTCGTGTGAAGCGAGCGTTTCGCGAAGCTCCGGCTGCCGCGAAACGCGTTGTATTTCCTCTCGAACATCTGCACGCGGCCGACGGCGTTCAACAACTCCAACATCCGCTCCAAGTCGATGAATCCCTCGTTATTGAATGACACCAACAGGAAGTCCGCCGGCGTGTCCGCGAGCAACTGTTGAAGCAGTTCCGCCGCCCGCGCTTTCACGTTGTAACCGGATCGTCGCCAATCCGCGGGAATGCCGGACACGCGACTGACATTCTCGGGCCGTCGATAATCGACAATCAGGTTCAACATGAAGTAATTCGATCCGTATGGATGCTGGTTGTACGGCGGGTCGATGTAAGCGAAGTCGAGCGGCGGCAACCGCTTCGCCAAGTCGTTGGCATCTTCCTGGAATACCTCGCAGCGGCACGCGAAGCGGCTGAGTACGGGCGGTTCCAGCCGGATCTCGCCGCGGATGCGGGAGAGTGCATCCGCCCCGCTGCCGCCGAAGCGGCCCAAACCCGTGCGGCGGTCCTTGTAGAAGCCCTTGAACACGCCGGCCGTGTTCGCATGCACGGACGCTTCGCTGAGCAACGGCCCGAGCAGCAGGTCGCGGAGTTCCACGGGCTGAAGATCGATCTGCCGTCGGTAATTGTCGATTCGGCGGGCGTTCTCGCGGGTGTAGAACACGCGGTCCGTGCCCCGGATGCGATTCTCGTTCTTCGGTGCGTACATCTCCTCGATGAATCCCGGCGGGCTTGCGGCGTCCGCCGCCTTCGCGTTCAACTCCGCGACGATGCGGGACAGTTCTTTTGCATGGACATCGCATTCATTCGTCAGATGACAACGGTTCACAACGGCGGAATAATCTTCGAGATCGTTCGCAATGAGATGGGAGGAATGCGACTTGAGAAATCGCGACACGACGCCGGAGCCGCTGAACGCGTCCCAACATCTCAGTTTGTCGCGCCCCAGTCGCGACTTTACAATCGCGACCGCTTCGCCGATCGGCTCCAAGAGCGCACGCTTGTTCCCGATATAGGTGAGAAGTTGCTTCGTGAGGTAATCGGGATTCTCGCTTGCGGACGAAGCCCCTCGGGAGGGCGAGGCTCCTGCCGAGCCGTGGGCGACAGCGCTCCCGATGTCGAAGCGATCTCGACGTCCGTTTGTCATTCCTTCACGCGGCTCGGCGGGAGCCTCGCCCTCCCGAGGGACCTCATGTCCGTTTGAATTGCTTGTCCAACTCGGTGCGGCTGAACAGGAGCGAGGTCGGGCGGCCGTGCGGGCAATGGTGCGAATCCTCGGCCATCGCCCGCAGGTGGAGCAGATATGCGATCTCCTCCTTGGTGAGCGGGTCGCCGGCCTTCACGGCCGCCTTGCATGCCATCGTCGCCATCAGGAGATGCAGCAGGGCTTCCTTGCTGGGCGGCCGTTCCTTCGAGAGCAATTCGTCCAGCACCGCTTGGAAGATCTCGTGCGGCGCCTTGCGCTTCAGGAGCGTCGGATAGCTGGAGAGCAGCACGGTGTTGCCGCCGAAGTCGGATACTTCGAGCCCGAGCGTTTGAAGCTGGTCCGCGGCTTCGAGCACGAGTGCGGCCTGCTCCGCGGGAAGCTCGATGGGTTCCGGGATGAGCAACCGCTGCACCTCGAGTTGCCCGTCGCGGACGCGCCGCTGCAGTTGCTCGAACAGGATGCGCTCGTGCAGCGCGTGCTGGTCGATGACGAGCATGCCGTCCCGCGTTTCGATCACGAGATAAGAATCGTGCAATTGAATGGCCGTGCCTGGCGGCGGAGATTCTACCGACTGAGCGGGGGGCGTCAGCCCCCCGTGTTGCGGGTGCGACGCGTGCTGAGGAGCTTCGGGTGGCATCGCGGGGATCGGCACGGGCACCGGTTCTTCGTCAAGCTCCTCGACACGGGGGGCTGACGCCCCCCGCTCAGGTGCATGCGCCGCTTCGGGCACCGGAAACGGCAACCGCTCCTGCATGGTCTGAGGTGGAGCGTGAAACCAATCCGCGGGGCCGCTCGGCGGCGCACTCGGCTCCTCCCCCAGCGGCGGCGTCAGGTGCGGGATCAGGTTCTCGCGCAAGAGCCGGCTCTTCACCGCGGCCCGCACCAGCGAATAGATCGTCGAGTTCTCCTGAAACCGCACCTCGGCCTTGGTGGGATGCACGTTCACATCCACCTGGTCCGGCGGGAGCGTGAGGAACAGGAAGCCGATGCAGTAGCGGCCCGTCATCAGCAGGCCGCGGTAGGAATCCTGCATCGCGTGGGCGAGGCTGCGATCGCGGAACCAGCGGCCGTTCACAAAGAGATATTGCAGCTTCGCGTTGCCGCGGTCCACCTTGGGATCGGCGATGTAACCGCGCACGCGGCGGTCGCCCGGCCCCGAGTCCACTTCGAGCATCGCCTCGCGGATCTCTTTCCCGAAGAAGAGGCCGATGCGGTCCAGCAACCCCGCGGAGGCCGGCACCTCGTACACGAGCTTCCCGTTGTGCTTGAGCACGAGGTGCAGCCGCGGGTTCGCCAAGGCCAGCCGTGTGACGGTTTCCGTGACGTGGCCGAGTTCGGTGGCGTGCGTCTTGAGGAACTTCTTGCGGACGGGCACGTTGTAGAAGAGGTGCCGCACCTCGAGCCGCGTGCCGGGGGCTCCGTTCCACGGTCGCACGGGCGAAAGCTCGCCGTCGTCGATGCGAAGCTCGGCTCCGGATTCGCGATCGTGCGGCCGCGATTGCAGCGTCACCTTCGCGATGCCGGCGATGGAGGAGAGCGCCTCGCCCCGGAAACCCATCGTGTCGATGCGGAACAGATCGTCCGCGTTGCGGAGCTTGCTGGTGGCGTGGGCGGCGAAGGCGAGCGGCAGGTCTTCCGGCACGATACCGCAGCCGTCGTCCACGATGCGGATGAGTTCCGTGCCGCCGGCTTCGAGGTCGATATCGATGCGGTGGGCGCCGGCATCCACCGCGTTCTCGAGCAGTTCCTTCACGACCGACGCGGGCCGCTCGATGACTTCCCCCGCGGCGATCTTCGCGATCACGCCCGGCGGCAACTGATGAATCCGAGGCATGAGGCTAAAGTATCAGAAGCGCAGATCGAATCCCAAACTCACGGATTGGACCCAGAAGGGGCTGCCGGGAATGGGGCCGCCGCCGGGAGCGAAGGCGTCGCCGAAGCGGCTGACGCGGTCCCAATAGAGGAAGTTGTACCCGACGAACGCGGTGCATCCGTCGCTCAACCGCACGCCGAACCGCCCGTTGAAGCTGGGGAGGAACGCGGCCCGCGTCTCGGTCTCCGTCCGCATCGGCATGTTCGGGTACAGGAACACGCCGCTCGCGCCGACCTTCGTGGTCTGCCCGCCGTACGCGAGTTTCGCCGCCCATGTGATGTCGAACATCTGCGAGCGGTACGCGGCTTCCACGCCCGCCTGGCCGCCGTGAAAGGAGTTCTCCACCGTCATGCGGTTCTGCTTATACGCGTCGTTCGAGGTCTGGTTGCCGTATGGGTCCGTGTAAGTTCCGCCCGTGTTTTCGGTGCCGAGGTAAAGTTGGTCTTCGACGCTGGCGTAGCGGTAGCCGAGGAGCAGGTCCACGCGGAGGGAAGGCGTGAGCTTGCCGCCGCCGCGGAGATTGAGGTCCACGGTGGTGAAGAGATCGGTGGCGGTCGCGGGCATCGGCATGGCGAAGTCCGCGAATGCGTCCGGGAACTTCACCAGGATCGGTGCGGACTGGTCCGGGCCGTTGGGGAAGTGGACATACGCGCCGGTGGTGTAGCCGTTGATGCCGCGGACGGGGCCGGGGTACAGGAGGAAGCCGAGATCGAGCCCGACCTGCTGGGAATCACCGAGCCACAGTCCGCCGTTGAAGCCAAACCCCATTTGCAGGTTGTGCCGCGTGTCGTTGCGAGGGAGCGTGAGACTCGGGACGCGCTGGCCGACGAGATCGAACGGTCGAAGCTTCACCGCATCCGGCCACGAGCGTGCGGACGTCCACCCGAACTCGGCCGAACTTCGGACCCACCAGCGGCCGGCGAACCAATCCGCGGTCGGCTCTTCATAGACGACGGTTTCGACTGGCGACTCGGGGATCGGCTCGGGCTGCGCCGTTGCGATCGCGGGCGAGAAGGCGAGAACCAAGCTGGCGATCCATTCGCGCGCACGCATGCCCGGCTCCTTCCGGCAGGCGGGTCGTATGGCGACCCGGCGGATCGGCGTCAAGCGGAACGTGTGGAGCAGCGCGGCTTGCGCGGGCTCACTTGCGGCCGAACCAAGACGTGATCTTCGACCACAGGCCGCCGCGCGGCTTCGCCGCGGGAACGGGCGCCTGCGCCGGCTGGCTGCGGATCTGCTCGTTGATCGTCTGCCATTCCGAGACGGGCAGCCACGATTGCATCGCGACCACCAGTTCCTTCGCGCTCTGGTAGCGGTTCACCGGATCCTTCGCGCCCATCTTCCGCACGATCTCGTCCAACTCGGGCGGGATGCCGGCGCGGACGGTGGACATCTTCGGAATGTCCTTCACTTGTCGGTCGGTCATCATTTCCTGGGCGGAACCGGGGAACGGGTGCCGCCCGGTGATCAGGAAGAACGCCGTGGAACCGAGGCTGTAGATGTCCGAGCGGGCGTCCAGTTCGCAGCCCCACGCCTGCTCCGGCGGGATGTGTGCGATCTCCTCCGCGTACTCCTTCAGGTTGATCCGCTTGGTCACCTTGGCCCACGGGTTGTCGAGCATGTGCGTGAGGCCGAGGTCCAGCAGCTTCACCTTGCGGTTGGGGAATAGGGCGATGTTGGCGGGCTTGATGTCGCGGTGCATGAGGCCGCGGGCGTGGGCGTGCATGAGCGCGACCGCGACCTGCGCGATCGCCTGCGCCGCCGCATTGGGGGACATCGGCCCGTTCTCCGCCACGATCTTGTCGAGCGTGGGTGCCGCCACGTGTTCGGTGACGACGAAGTGCGTGTCGCGCCACACGCCGACATCGAGCACGCGGGCCATGGAATCGTGCGTCACCTTGCAGGCGGCCCGGGCTTCATTCAAGAAGGGCCGATAGACGGTGTCGTCGGACACGCGATCGGTCGGAAGCACTTTCACGCTCACGGTCGCGTTGCCGCGTTCGGTGTCTTCGGCGAGGAACACGAGGCCGACGCGGTCTTCGCGGATGCCCTGCGTGATCTTGTACTGCCCGAGCACGAAGCCCTGCGTCCGGCCTTGCAGCAGTTGCATCGCTTGGAACTTGGTGAGCAGCTTTTTACGGACGAGGATGGTGGCGACCTGCAGCGGCTCGGCGGCTTCGATCTGCTCCGGATCGTACTGCGCGAACACCTCGATGAGATCGTCCGGGGCGAGCAGCCCGCTCTTCACGACGGTTTGAAGGAACCGGCAGCGGGGCATTCGCAGGCGCGTACTCGTGCTCACGGCGCAACCTCGAAGAGCGGGGCAACGGGAGCCTAGTTCACACAAGCGGCAGCGAGCGGGAATTGTGTCGGGAATTCGGGGCGAACTGCGGAGAAATCGGACGCCACGACTTGAGCTGTTCCTTCCATATTTCAATCCTCATGCTCCACGAGATGCTTCAGAAGGCGAAGTCGGGCGATCCGCGGGCGATGCAGCAGCTCGGCCGCTGGCACGCCGCGGGCGAGGCGGGCTGCGCCGCAGACCCCGGCTGGGCCGCCTACTGGTTCTTCCAGGCGTGGCAGGGCGGGCTCGATGAAGCCGAAACGGACATTGTTCGCATCCGTGAGCCGCTCGAAGCCGCCGCTCTCGGCGGCTCGGCGGAGGCGCAGAACGCGCTCGGGCTGATCATGTGCTTCGGGCAGGACGAGCCCGCGGCCGCGGCCGAGTGGTTCGCCCGCGCCGGGGACCAGGATCATCCCGAAGCGTTGCGATCGCTGGGGAACCTGTTCGAGTCCGGCCGCGGCGTGCCCAAGAACGACGAAGTGGCGGCGGACTTCTACCGCAAGGCGGCGGAGCTCGGCGACCCGTTCGCGCAGTTCAACTTTGCGATCATGATGGACCGCGGCCGCGGAGTGCCGCGCGACCCGGCCGCCGTGCGGGAGTGGTTGAAGCGCGCCGCCGATCAAGGCATGAACGAGGCGCGCGAGGCGTTGGCCGAATTGGGATGAACTGGGAGTCAATCACTGCCGCCGAGGTCTTCGCCCGGGTAATCCTCCGGGTTGCGCTTGCGGAAGAGGCGTCGGAAAGGCATCGGGGTGTCGTGCGCGCTGCGGACGGGCAACGCACCCAAATCGGCGATCGAATCGGATTCGTCGGGCACGAGGCGCAGGCGGATCTGCAGCGGGCATTCGCCGGCGCGGTCCACTGCCACGAGAATGTCGCGCGGCTCGGTCAGCCGGTCGCCGACGGGCACGTCCACCACCAGGGTGTCGTTCAGGGTCAGGGTCATCGTTCGTCCCTCCGATAGGGTCGCGGGCAGGAAGCGGGGACTTCGCGGCGAACATCGGCGCGAAGCGGTTCAACGGGGTGGCGGGGAGGGGAGGGGCTCCCGGCCTCGAACTCGGTTCCAACCGTGACGGCGGGGCGTCGCAATCCGCGGCGCGTGCTGCAAAAGGGCGAAAGACCGACACTTTCAAGCGGATGCGGGTTCGATCACGCGGGCATCCGGTGGTTCAACGTCGGTAAGGCTAACTGATTCCCGGCCCGGTTCCGAATGGAAATTGAAAGATTTACACGGGCCGGATGGCTCATGCGGATGGGTCGAACGGATCGCGAAGCGGCGCGAACTTGGCGAAGCTTTGCGGTTGCTCGCCCATTCGCCGCGGGATAAGTTGAATCCCTCGGGTTGGTTTCGAGGTATGTTCTTTCACCGGCCGTAGTTCCCTCCCGTACCGGTGCCCGCCAGATTTGCATCTCGGAGTTCGTGAATGACGGCGCGTCGTTCCGTATTGGCGTTCTTGGGCCTCGCGACCGCGGCCAGCTTCGCGGCGGGGTGGTTTGTCGCCGCCGCAGCCAAGCCGACTCCGATCCAACGCACACCGCTTGCGCCGGAGCCGCAGCCCGAAACGCCGCCGACTCCGACCCCGACCCAGACGCAGTTCGTCTCCGCCTCCGCATCGAAAGACGACACCTTCGAGAAGAAGATCCTGCCCTTCGTGAAGAAGTACTGCATCGAGTGCCACAACGCGGACAAGGCTGGCGGCGGGCTCGCCATCGACGGCTACAAGACGGAATCGCTCGCCCGCAAGGGCCGCAAGGACTGGATGGCGATGCAGGAGCAGATTCAATCGTCGATGATGCCGCCGAAGAAGCGGATGCTGCAGCCGACGAAGGACGAGCGCGAGTTCGTTGTGAAGTGGATCGAGGAATCGCTCACAAAGGTGGACTGCGGTTTGGCGAAGGATCCCGGCCGCGTCACGATCCGGCGGCTCAACCGCGCCGAGTACAACAACACCGTCCGCGACCTCTGCGGCGTCGATTTCAAACCCGCGGACGACTTCCCCGCGGATGACGTCGGCTACGGCTTCGACAACATCGGCGATGTGCTCTCCTTTCAGCCCATCCTGATGGAGAAGTACATGGCCGCGGCGGAGAAGGTGCTCAACGAAGCGATCCAGATTCCGGCCTCTCCGGCGAAAGACCTGCAGAAGCGGTTTCCGCAGCAGATCACCACTCGGCCCGGCACGGCGAAGTCGAGAGACAACAAGATCGTTTTCACAACCGAAGGCTTCGCACAACTTCCGGAACGGTTCAACTTCCCGGCCGAGGGCGAGTACATCATCCGGTTCCGTGGCTGGGGCACGGGTGTGGGTGGCAAGTTTCCCCAAGTCGCGATCCGACTCGACGATGTCGATCTGAAAACCGTGACAGTGGACGCGCCGGAGACGAAGCCGGGAACTTACGAGACACGCGGGAAATTCACCGCAGGCGGCAAGAAAGTCGTGCTTGGCTTCACCAATGGCTCGGAAGACAAGGATCCGGAAAAGCGGAAGTTCGGCCTGATCGAGATTCAGATCGAAGGGCCGTTCAATCCGGTGCCCAAGGCGCCGCCCGAATCCACGAGGCTGGTGCTGGGCACGATCCCGACGAAGGATATGCGCGAGTCCGCGGAGAAGACACTCTCCAACTTCGCCCGGCGGGCGTATCGTCGTCCCGTGAAGCCGGACGAAGTGCAGCGGCTCATGAAGCTGTACGACATCGCCGCGAAGGACGAGCCGTACGAGCGCGCCATCCGCCTGCCGATGAAGGCCGTGCTCTGCTCGCCGCACTTCCTCTACCGCATCGAAGACGACCCGAAGAGCCCGGACGACGTCCGCACGCTGAACGACTTCGAGTTCGCCACGCGGCTCAGTTACTTCCTGTGGTCCAGCATGCCGGACGAAGAGTTGTTCCGACTTGCTGCGGACGGCACGTTGCGCAAGCCCGACGTGCTCGAAGCCCAAGTCCGCCGCATGCTCAAGGACGCGAAGGTGCGGTCGCTCTCAGAGAACTTCGCCGGCCAATGGCTGATGCTTCGCAACATCCGCACGCTCGCCCCGGACAAGGGCTACTTCCCGAAATGGGACGACGACCTCAAGAACGGCATGATCGGCGAAGCCGAGGCGTTCTTCGAATACGTGGTGCAGAACGATCGGCCGATCCTCGACTTCATCGACGCGGACTACACCTTGGTGAACGGCCGCATGGCCGAGCACTATGGCATCAAGGACGTGTACGGGAAGAGCTTCAAGAAGGTGCAGTTGCCGGACGGCAAGCGCGGCGGGGTGATCACGATGGCCAGCACGCTGACCGTGACCAGCAACCCGACGCGCACTTCGCCCGTGAAGCGCGGCAAGTGGATCCTGGAGAACATCCTCGGCACCCCGCCGCCGCCTCCGGCCCCGGACGTGCCCGAACTCCCGCCGACCGGCCAACTCAAGGGCACGCTTCGCCAACAGATGGAGCAGCACCGCGAGAACCCGACTTGTGCCGTGTGCCACGCCAAGCTCGACCCGCTCGGCTTCGGCTTGGAGAACTTCGACGGCATCGGCGGCTGGCGGACGACCGACAACAAGAAGGACATCGATTCGTCCGGCGTGCTGCCGGGCGGGGAGAAGTTCAGCGGCCCGGCGGAATTGCGGAAGGTGCTGCTCGGCAAGTCGGACCAGTTCCGCAACTGTTTCGCGGAGAAAGTGCTAACCTTCGCACTGGGCCGCGGTTTAGAATACTACGACAAGTGCGCGGTGGACGAGATCGTGAAAGCTGGCAAGTCCGGCGGCGACCGCTTCGCCGCGTACGTGCTGGCGGTCGTGAAGAGCGACCCGTTCCAGAATCGCAAGGGCAAGCGTAGCGAGTAGGAGGCGAGCATGAAACTCGAAGTGGACTACGACGCGCAGATTCAGATGTCGACGCTGCGCCCCGAGCGGCTCAAGGTCGTCGAGGGGCACCTGTCCGCGTTGCAGAACTGGGAGAACGACCCGGCCGTGCGGAAGCTGTCGCGGCCGCATCCGACGCGCTACGAGAAGGATCTGTACCTGCTCGAAGCGACAGATGGCTTCCGGATCTTCTTCAGCCTTGGCTCCGACACGATCACGGTTCGGGACATTACGACCAAGGCGACCTTGGACCGATACGCCGGCGTGAAGTGACACGATGGGGACGCCGCTGCGGACTGTGGCCTTCGATGCAGTGCGCTGTCAGAGCGAGTTGGCGCAGATGAGCGCGATGCTACAGAAGCCGGAACTGTCGGAACGCAAGGATGTCTTGCCGTTCTTCCGCTCGCGGGATCAATTGTGTGCTTTGATCGGCGAATATGTGCCCAACATCGCCAGGAGTCCGTTGGTCGCCCATGAGTTCGGATTGCTCAACGACTACCGGGCCGACTTGTTCGTCGGCGACCGGGACGAAGAGGAATACTTGGCCGTCGAATTCGAAGATGGGAAACGAGAGAGCATCTTCCGCGCAGTAAAGGGCCGGAGTACGAAAGAATGGAGCCCGCGGTTCGAGCACGGTTACAGCCAACTGATCGACTGGTTCGCGACGCTCGACGATTACAAGAAGACCGACAAGTTCCGGCGGGAGTTCGGAACGGGCCATGTGCGGTTCACGGGCTTGCTGGTCATTGGTCGGAGTGCGGCGCTGACGCCGGATGATCGTTCGCGGTTGAGGTGGAGGTCCGATCGGGTCATGGTGGATTCCCACTCGATCCACTGCGTGACATTCGACGACCTGTACGAGGCGTTACGGAAAAGACTGGCCCGATATACACTTGATGCCAAGTGAATGACGGGGACAGATGGTGCTCGTCGGCAACAGGGAGAGAGGATGAGCCTCGGCACTGGCAGCACGTCGGGCGTAAGCATCGTCCACGATGCCCACGGACGGATGATTACCACTGGGTTCACGCCAAGTGAGCCGGCGGAAATCGTGAGCAGGTTCGTCGGAGGTGCCGATGAGTCCGAGGCGTGGATCGCGAACAGTTCGGGTGAATGGGACAAGATCCGAAAAGTCATCGAACTCTGCGGTACGAACAGTCAAGCGTGATACTCTGGAGCCTGCCATGAAACACATTTCGCGTCGAACCATGCTTCGCGGTGTCGGCACCGCGATCGCCCTGCCGTGGCTCGAATCGCTCGGCTTCGCCGCGGCACCGCCCGGAAGCACCGCCGCGGCGGGCGTGCCCAAGCGGCTCGCCTTTGTCTACGTCCCCAACGGCGTGAACATGACCGAGTGGACGCAAGCCGAGACCGGCAAGCTCACCAAGCTCACCGGCACGCTCGCACCGCTGGACGCTCACCGCGACTACGTGAACGTGATCGGCGGGATGACGCTGGACAAGGGCCGTGCGAATGGCGACGGCCCCGGGGACCACGCCCGCGCCATGTCCACGTTCCTCACCGGCCGCCAGCCGCGCAAGACCAGCGGCGCGGACATCAAGGTCGGAATGTCCGCCGATCAGCACGTCGCCCAAGCCGTGGGCGACAACACGAAGTTCCCCTCGCTCGAACTCGGCATCGAACGCGGCCAGCAGGCCGGGAACTGCGACTCGGGCTACTCCTGCGCCTATTCCTCGAACCTCTCGTGGCGCGGCGAATCGACGCCGAACGCCAAGGAGACGGACCCGAAGCTCGTGTTCGAGCGGCTCTTCGGCGGCAACGACCCGAAGGAACTCGCCGCCGCCCGCGCCAAACGCGAGCTTTACAACAAGTCCATCCTCGACTTCGTCGCCGAGGACGCGAAGCAACTCAACAAGACGCTCGGCCAAGGCGATCAACGCAAGTTGGATGAATACCTCACGTCCGTTCGCGAGGTGGAGCAGCGGATCGAGAAGGCCCGCGCCGCGAGTTCCGCCCCGGCCGCGAAGCCGAACATGCCGATGCCCTCCGGCATTCCCAAGGACGTGACCGAACACATCCGTCTGATGATGGATCTGATGGTGCTCGCGTTCCAGACGGACCTCACCCGCGTGGCCACGTTCCCGATTGCGAACGACGGCAGCAACCGGCCGTACAAGCACATCGAGGTGCCGGAAGGCCACCACGACCTCTCGCACCACGGCTCGGACCCGAAGAAGCTCGAGAAGATCGCGAAGATCAACAAGTTCCACGTCGAGCAGTTGGCGTACCTCACCGGCAAGCTGAAGGCCGCGAAGGAAGCGGACGGCACGAACCTGCTGGACAACATCATGCTCGTGTACGGTTCCGGGCTCGGCGACGGGAACGCCCACAACCACGACAACCTGCCGATCCTGCTGCTGGGCAAGGGCGGCGGCACCATCTCCTCCGGCCGGCACATCGTGTACCCGAAGAAGGCGGATACGCCGCTGATGAACTTGTACCTGGCGCTGTTCGAACGGATGGGCGCCCCCACCGCGCGATTCGGCGACAGCACCGGCGTCTTGAGCATTTGATTCCACGCATCGCGAAACGCAGAAACCCGTCGCGAGACTTCTCGCGGCGGGTTTCTTCTTGAATTCGTGCTCGCTTGCGGTCAACTCACCAAGGCGAACGGGGCGGGGCTCCATTCGAAGTCGAACGGCGGTTCCACTTCCTCTTCCTCGCCGCCGCGGTCGCGGAACAGATGCAGCACCCGGACGCGCGAGATGTCGTCCATTTTCGGTTCGGGGTACAGGTCGGACTTGAACGGGTTGCCGGGCTCGTATTCGTGGATCATCACGCGGACCTTCGGCAGGCCTCGGAAGTGCAGTTCCTCGGCTTTGCGTTTCCCATCGTGCTTGTCGTAGAGTTCGAGCAGCACGCGGATCACCCGCTCGAGCTTGCGGTAGCCCACGCCGTCTTCGACGAAGATCATGTCGATCTGCGTGGCGCGGAGGATGCGGAACATGCTCTGCCGCGAGCGGGCGGGCAGGATGCGGTGATACGGCGGGCCGACGAGCGGCGGCGGGGCGTTCTCGTCCGCGGAGTCGGAGTCTTCGCGGCCGAGTCCGTCGAAGAACCACCAGTGCGGGGCAAGCCAGTAGCCGCCTCCGCCGGGGCCCTTGAACGCGCTCGCGCGCTTGAACAGTTTCGCGAGACCGCGGAAGAACTGGCGGCGGACCTGTAATTCGTCGCGGCGTTCGAGCCGCTCCTTCACCGCCCCGGCCTCCAAGTCCGCGATGCTGAGCTTGAGCGGCCAGCGCGGGTCGAACTCGGTCGCTTCCGAATTCTCCGGCGGAACCAGCGTGATGCCCACGGCCGAGGAATCGCGAAGGGTCGGCTCGCGCTGCACCTTCCAGCCCCACTTTCGGGCGAGAGCGGCGGCGGCGCGGCGGGCCTTCGCGTCTCCGCCGCCGATGTGCAGCGTCGGCCTCGTCGTGCGGGCCGGATCGATGCGGCGGGCGGCAAACAAGCGTGCCGCCGCGACGACGAACAGGCCGGGCATCACCCACGCGGCCACTGCGCCGAACAGCGAGGTCACCGGCATCGTGCCTTCGCCGTCGGCGAAGAGTCGGCGGCCGCACGACGTGAGCAGCACGTCGAAGATCAGAAGCGAGAGCAACGCCACCACCGCGCCGATCACGCGGTGCAACGGGATGGCGTACACGGTTTGGTTCGGGCCGGCGCGCCACAGGATCGCGGCACCGTCGCGGCCGCGCGGGATGGCCGACAGCACGGCCCCCGCCGCCACCACCAGGCAGAGCACGAGGATCGCGGTCGCGGGCACGGAGTAGGCGATGGCCGAGACGAGCACCGCGTAGCCGACCACGGCGGCGAGCTCGGCCCCGCGGCGATCCGTCTCACCCACCCAGCCGCGGAGCGTGCGGTCGATCACCGCCACCGGCACGTACACGCCGATGAACGTGCAGGCGAGCAGGGCGCACCACAACACGGTGAGGCCCGCGAGGTAGAGCAGGTACGAGGAATACAGGCCGGCGATCCGCCAGCCGTCCGGGAAGGCGTACCAGGCGAACCCGGCGAGCACGCCCCACAGCACGAGGACCGAAGCGATCAGCCACATCACGCGCGGCATCTTGCGGGGCAGCGGCGGCGTGCCGCGGAGATCGACGCCGTGATCGTACTTGATCCAATCCGCGGAGAGCGCCACGCGCTTGGCCCACGCCGCCAAGCGGCCGACCCACGGAATCGGGTCGCGGCGATGCCGCACCACCACGGCCGTCGTCAAACCGAGGAGTGCGAACGCAGCCAAACCGTCGTGAACGTCGGACTGCGCGAACCGCCCGGCCACTTCGAGCGCGACCAAACTGCCCGCCACGAGCAGTGTGAACCACCCGCCGGCGGGGAGGAGTCGCGTTCCTCGCGGAAGCACGGACGTGAGCAGTTTCATGAACGTATTTCACCACATCGCGGAGCGGAAGCCAATCGTCCGGCGGAAGCGATTCCTTCGGCGCGTCGCACGCCTGCCATTCTACCGGAGCAACCGGAACAGGTTATTCTCCGGCCGGGGAAATCCGGGAGGAAATGTTCAAGCTCCGCGAGGCAATCCGCGGCGTGCCCGTTGTCTGCGGGCGGCTTCCCGTTCACAATAGCGTTCTCCCCCGGACTCGCATCCCACACCGCTGGAGCCTCCATGCCCGCTTCCTATTTGGTGCGCGCGCTCCCCGTGCTCGCGTTCCTGCTCGTGCAGATCTCGCCCGCCGCGGAGACCGCTCCGCGCCCCCGCACCGCGAACGAAGTCGCCAAAGCCGCGCTCACCGCGACCGAACTCGATTCCGCACTGCTCGCCGAAGTGAAGAACAAGACGGAGGTGATGAAGAACCTCGAATACTTATCGGACACGATCGGCCCGCGGCTCACCGGCTCGAAGCAACTCGAACGGGCCAACGAGTGGACCGCCGCGAAGATGAAGGAATACGGGCTCGAGAACGTGAAGCTCGAACCGTGGGAAATCCCGATCGGCTGGGAACGCGGCCCCGCGCTGCTCACCGTCGTGGAACCGGACACCAAGGTGCGCTGCCCGATGGCCGCCGTCGGCTGGACGCCCGGCACGAACGGCAAAGTGACCGGCGAAGTGGTGCTGCTGCGGCTGCAATCCAAGGCGGACTTCGAGAAGTACAAGGGCAAGCTGAAGAACGCCATCGTGATCGGCAGCCCGCCGACCAACCCGAGCCCGATCACGGACACGAAGTACGGCCCGCTTCCGCCGCCGAAGAAGAAGGACGCGCCGAAGAAGGACGAACCCAAGAAGGCCGGGGAGAAGGCCGCGCTCGAATCGGTGATGGCGGAAGTCGAGCAACCGGATCCCAAGAAGGACGACACCAAGAAGAAGGACGACACCAAGAAGGAGGATCCGAAAAAGGATCCGCCGGGCGCCCGTGTGAGCCCGCTGATCTCGACCCGCGAACTGGATGAGTTCCTCGCAGCGGAAGGGGCGGCGTGCCGCCTCATGGACGCCGGCATCGGCTCCAAGACGCACGGCCTCCTCATGGCCATCGGCCAATGGCGGCCCGGCGATCGCGCCAGCCAGGCAAAACTGCCCGTCGCCGTGATTCCGCACGAGAACTTCGCCCTGCTGTACCGTTTGGCGATGCGGCCGGCACCGGCTGTCACCAAGGTCGAGGTGGACATCCAAGCCAAGTTCATCGACGGGCCGATCACGGTGTTCAACACGGTGGGCGAAGTGAAGGGCAGCGAGAAGCCGGACGAGTTCGTCGTAATCGGCGCGCACTTGGATTCGTGGGATCTCGGCACCGGCACGATGGACAACGGCACCGGCAGTTGCGTGGTGCTGGAGACGGCCCGCGCCGTCGCCGCCCTCGCCAAGGCCGGGCACCGGCCGAAGCGCACCATCCGCTTCTGCCTGTTCAGCGGCGAGGAGCAAGGCTTGCACGGCTCCCGCGAGTACGTGAAGAAGCATGCCGACGAGATGCCGAAGACGTCGCTGGCGATCGTTCACGACACCGGCACCGGGAAGGTCACCGGGTTCGCCACGATGAACCAGCCGAAGTCCGCCGCCATCCTCGAACCGGAACTGAAGTCCCTCGAGAGCATGGACGGCTGGAACGGATTGGACCTGGAATACCTCGGCGGCAGCGACCACCAGTCGTTCATGCCGGCCGGCGTGCCCGGCTTCGCCTGCCGGCAGGACATCGACGAGTACCGCTACACGCACCACTCGCAGACGGACATGTTCGACCACGCGAAGGGGCCGAACCTCGTGCAGGGGGCGCAGGTGCTCGCGGTCACGAGCGTGCGGGTGGCGAACCTTCCGGAGTTGCTGCCCCGCACGCGGACCGTGCCGCCGAAGAAGGATCCGGAGCCGAAGAAGAAGGACGACAAGAAGGACGCGGCACCGAAGAAGGACTCGTGACGATGTGGTATCGCGTGTTCGGTCGCAGTTTGGATGAACCGACCCCGGCGGCGTTGGCAGCGCACCTGCACGCCGCCGGGCTCCCCGTCGAGCCGCACTTCAAGGGCGACGATCTGGGCTGGGTGTCCGGCGAACTCCGGCTGCCCGGCCTGAACACACCGGTGAGCCTGGACCGGTATCTCACCTCCACCGACGACATCCGCGACGACCTGAACACGCATGCGGCCGAACTCGAAACCTGCGATTACAGCCCGAACAGCGGGCCGCTCATGGAACGCGTGATCCAGACGCAGCAACTCATCGTGTTGCGGAAGCCGCTCGATGCGATCGACGAAGTGACGTTGGAGAAGTTGCTACTGGAATCGTGCCGGTGGCTCGCGGGCGCGACGGACGGCGTGTATCAGATCGATGGCCAAGGTTGGTTCGGCGCGGCAGGCGAGTGCCTGGTGCACGAGTACTGAGCCGGACACACCAGCAAGGGTCGATTCCATCCCTTGCTGGCGCGGCGGGCTTACAACACTTCATTCGTCGTCTTCGTTCACCACTTCGCCGCCGGCGCGCGTGATGTAGGCGTGCAGCGTCTTCTTGGTGATCTTCGGGGTGAGGCTGCGGACCGAGCCGTCCGCGAAGGCGACTTGGCACGCGCTACCCGGCAGGAAGCCGAGCAACTTCGTCATGTCCTTCTCCGCGTCGAACTCGAGTTCATCCGGCTTCGTCCAGATCACCGAATCCTTCGCGGTGACGACGAGAAGCGTGTTCGAGGTGCCGTCGGTGAAGTCCGCGAAGCGCGAGCCCTTCAGATAGTCGTACGCCGCGCCGTTGCCCACGAACGCCCGGTAGTGCGTCTGCGTCGGCTTTACGTCCTTCCCGCCGGGCATCGCGTATACGCGCGGCATCTTCGCGATCAGCTTCTTGTTGTTCTCGCTGTCCCACGGTTCGTCGAGTTTGAACTGCTTGTACAGCGCGTCTTCCTCAATGTACGGCAGGATGAGCACGCGCCACGAGAGCATCGGCTTGCCTTTCTTGTCGCACACCGCGGCCGGGGGCATGGTGCCCATCGCGTCGTGGTAGTTGTGCATCGCCAGTGCGATCTGCTTGAGGTTGTTGGACGACGTGGTGCGGGCCGCGGCCTCCTGCACCTTCTTTTTCGCGGAGAGGAACGCATCCACGAACTGCAGGTCGGCGGAGGCCGAAGCGACCACGCGCGTGGATTCGCCGACCGTGGTGAACTTCGCCTGCTTGACAGCGGTTTGGAACGCGGCCAGCATCGCGATCAGGCTGCGAGCCTCGGGGTCCGTCACCGCGTCCTTGCGGAGTTCCTTCATTCCCTGGTCCAGCACGTCGCCGGCCGTCGTGGCGAGGAACCCGAGGGACTTCTCCGCTTCCTTCGCGCGGGGCGGCGTGGTCGCCTTCACGCGGATGTCCACGGTGAGTTCCTTCTCCAAGGAGAGGAACCCGGCGACGGACTCGGCGTTGAACAGCGGGGCGAACGGCCGGGCTTCGGCCGGGATGTTCTCGCCGCGGATCTCGTCCGGGAGTTGGCCGGGGGTGAAGGCGACGGAGAGCAGGTGGCGGTTGCTGCCGGCCTCGCGGATCGCGTCACTCAGCGGGCCGTCCTTGCCGGCCTGCGGCTTGCCGTAAACGGATTCGTCCAGCCCCACGAGGACGATCGCGAGTTGGGCGGACGGTGTGAGCACGGTCACCTTCGGGCGGCCTTCGGTGACCTTCTCGACTCCGGCCGCAAGCTTGGCCTTGTCGTACGGGGTCTTGAAGACGCCGACGATGCCGAAGGAGGTGAGGTCTTGCGGGCCCTTCAGCTTCGGCATGAAAAGGGTGAGCGATTGAAGGCTGTCCGGCGCGGAGCCGAACATGGTCTTCACGAGGGTGGAGAAGTCGTCGAGCGTCTTGGGGTCGGCCTGGCGGATGGCTTTGACGATCGGCCCGTTCCAGACTTTGGCAGCGTCCAGGTGGACGAAGACGGCGGCGTCGGACGGGACGTAACTGAGCTCAGCGGAGAGCGGTTTACCAGGCGGCTGGGCGGCCGCCGCGGGCGGCAGGATCGAACCGAGGGCGGCGGCGAAGGCCGCAACCACAAGCAGGCGAGTCATGTCGAGGCTCCCAAAACGCAGGAATGGACGTGTATTCGCAGCGGATGCGCCGGTTTTCACGAAATCGTGCAAACTTTCCGCCCGCTTCGGCGTTATTCCACTGACGTTCCCGATCCCTCTCGCTTTCAGGTTGCCCGTGCAATCGCTACCGCCCGCTTCGAGTTGAAAAAAAATCCGAAGATTCGGCGCAAGCGGCGGTATGAAGTTGCATCCCGGTCGTAAGCGGGTAATCTGGAATGTACAGAGTCCTCGTTCCGTGCCATCATACGGGGCGGGTCGCCCGCGTGTCGCCGACTCGCCACCAAGAAGAGGTCATGTCATGTTGCGTTCGCTTCCTCGCACGTTGGGCGTTGCCGTGTTCGGGCTGACCGTGCTCGCACTGCTGCCGCTGTCCGGCGCGGTGAACGCCCAGTTGCCCCGCGGTCGCTCCGGCTTCCTGCCCTTCCAGCAGAACGGCATGCTCCGCCCGAATCAGCAAGTGATTTTCGGCGGCAACAACGGCAACGGCGGCAACAACAACGGCAACAATAACGGCAACAATAACGGTGGGAACAACGGCGGCAACTTCGGTGGCGGTGGTGGGAACTTCGGTGGCGGTGGTGGGAACTTCGGTGGCGGCGGTTTCGGCGGTGGCGGAAACTTCGGCGGCGGCGGTTTCGGCGGTGGTGGTAATTTTGGCGGCGGCGGTTTCGGTGGTGGCATGCAAGGCGGCATGGGTGGCATGGGTGGCGGTGGGATGGGTGGCATGGGTGGTGGCAATAACACCGGCTTCGGAAACATCGGCGGAATGATCCAGTTCTTCCCCTCCGTTGGTCGCGGCTATCTCGGCAACGGCATGAGCATGGGTGGCGGCGGCATGATGGGCATGGGTGGCGGCATGATGGGCATGGGTGGCGGCATGATGGGCATGGGTGGCGGCATGATGGGGATGGGCGGCGGCATGATGGGCATGGGTGGCGGCATGATGGGGATGGGCGGCGGCATGATGGGGATGGGTGGCGGCATGATGGGCATGGGTGGGATGGGCGGCATGATGGGCATGGGTGGGATGGGCGGCATGATGGGCATGGGTGGGATGGGCGGCATGATGGGCATGGGTGGGATGGGCGGCATGATGGGCATGGGTGGGATGGGCGGCATGATGGGCATGGGTGGGATGGGCGGCATGATGGGCATGGGCGGCATGCGAGGTGGCATGATGGGCATGGGCGGCATGATGGGAATGGGTGGCGGCATGGGTGGGATGATGGGCGGCAAGATCGGCTTCGGCGGCGAATACGGCATCTGAGCCGCTTCGCTCTTCTCTGGAAACTCAACGCCTGCCCTGCGATCTCGCGGGCAGGCGTTTTCATTCGCCCCTTCCCGTTCGCCCTGATTCGCCCAACAATTCCCTCACACACCTCCGGAGGCGTCCTCCATGATCCTGCGCATCTTCGCTGTCGTCGGCGCGGCCGCACTCGTCGCATTGCCTGCACCGCTTCCCGAGGCGCAATCCCGCCCCGCCGAGACGGCCGCCCAGTTTGGTCCGGCGCCGGAACTCGAAGGCGGCACGGCCTGGTTCAACACCGGCAAGCCGATCAAGCTCAAGGAGCTTCGCGGCAAGATCGTCCTGCTCGACTTCTGGACCCTGTGCTGCATCAACTGCATGCACATCATGCCGGACCTCGCGAAGCTCGAGGAGAAGTACAAGAACGAACTTGTCGTGATCGGCGTCCACTCCCCGAAGTTCGACAACGAGAAGGACAACGAAGCGCTCCGCAAGGCCGTGCTGCGATACGAACTCAAGCACCCGGTGGTGAACGATTCCGAGAAGAAAATCTGGAAGGCTTACAACTGCGACTGGTGGCCGACCATCGCGATCATCGACGCGGAAGGCGTCGTGGTGGGGGGCTACCTCGGCGAGACGCAGTTCGACATCAAGGCCATCGAGAAGACGATCGCCGCTCAGATCGCGAAGGCGAAGAAGAACAAGACGCTGGACGAGACGCCGATCCGCTTCGACACCGCGAAGTTCCGCGACAAGGACGACACGCCGCTCTACTTTCCCGGCAAGATCGTGGCGGACGGCAAGGGCAAGCGGCTGCTCATCGCGGACAGCACGCACCACCGCGTCGTGATCACGGACTTGGACGGCAAGAAGATCGCGATCGCGGGCACCGGCCAGCCGGGGCTCAAAGACGGAGCGTTCAACGTCGCCCAGTTCGATGATCCGCAGGGCATGGCGATCGACGGCGACCTGATCTATCTCGCGGATCGCAAGAACAACTGCCTCCGCACGCTCGACCTCAAGACGCAGCAAGTGAAAACGATCCCCGGCACGACGAAGACGTTCACGGTGCCGAAGACGCCGCGTGCGATGGCCTGCACCCCGTGGGACGTGTGGCTCGAGGGCCAGCGGCTCTTCGTCGCCATGTCCGGCTCGCATCAGATCTGGACGCTCGACCTGAAGACGCGGGCGTTCTCGCCGTTCGCCGGCGACGCATCCGAGGAGATCAAGGACGGCCCGCGGGCGCAGGCGAAGTTCGCCCAACCGAGCGGCTTGGCTTCGGACGGCCGCAATCTCTACGTCGCGGACAGCGAAGTGAGTGCGGTCCGGAAGATTCCGCTGAACGGCAGCGGCCCGGTGGAGACGCTCGTGGGCCGCGGGTTGTTCCACTTCGGCGATCGCGACGGTCCGGGCCGCGTGGCCGACGAGAACCAGCGGAAGACCACGGAGGCCCTGCTGCAGCACTGCGTCGGCGTGGCTCACCACGACGGCATGCTCTACGTGGCGGACACTTACAACAGCAAGATCAAGGTGATCGATCTCGGCACCGGCGCGGTGTCCACATTCGTCGGCGAGCCCATGAAAGCCACGTTCAACGAGCCCGCCGGCGTGAGCATCCACGACGGCAAGCTCTACGTGGCGGACACGAACGCCCATCGCATCCGCGTGGTGGATTTGGCGACCAAGTCGGTGAAGACGCTCGAACTCTCGGGCGTGGATCCGGTGCTGCCGCCGAAAAAGTGATGGGCGGGCGCGCAAGAACCGGTGCGACCGGAGTTCAGGATGCAGGAGGCCGCGGGTGGTTCCGCGGCCTTTTCATTTCCGTCACCGCCGTCGCACAACGAGGTCCGCCATGTTTCGCTCCGCTTCCAAGTTGCTCGGATGCTTCGCGTGCGGGCTCTCGGTGCTCGCACTCCTGCCCGCGACCGGAGTCGTGAACGCACAGCAACCGCGGGGCCGCAACAGTTTCTCGAGCTATCAGCGGAACGGCGTGTTGCGGCCGAACCAAGGCCAAGGGCAGGGCCAGAACCAGAACAACAACAATGGCGGCGGCTTCAACGGCAACGGTGGCGGCTTCAACGGCAACGGAAACAACAACGGCAACGGTGGCGGGAACCTCGGTGGTGGCGGCGGATTCGGCGGCGGGAACTTCGGGGGCAACGGCTTCGGTGGCGGCGGGAACTTCGGGGGCAACGGCTTCGGTGGCGGCGGGAACTTCGGCGGCAACGGTGGTGGCAACTTCGGCGGAGGCAACGGCGGTGGATTCGGAGGCGGCAACTTCGGCAACGGCGGGAACAACTCCAACACCAACCTGCCGAACGGCGTGCGCTACTTCCCGAACCTCGGAGTCGGATACTTGGGCGGGAACAACGGTCGCCCGTTCGGCGGTGGCGGCGGGTTCGGTGGGAACTTCGGTGGTGGCGGCGGGTTCGGTGGGAACTTCGGTGGCGGTGGCGGGTTTGGTGGAAACTTCGGAGGTGGCGGCGGGTTTGGTGGTGGTTTCGGGAACCTCGGGGGCGGGAACTTCGGCGGTGGTTTCGGGAACCTCGGGGGCGGGAACTTCGGTGGTGGCTTCGGCGGTTTCCCTGGCGGTGGCGGCGGGTTCGGAGGCTTCGGCAACCTCGGCGGTGGAAACTTCGGAGGCGGCAAGATCGGGTTCGGCGGCGAGTATGGAATCTGACTGCGGCTGCATCCTCACTCGAACGGCTCGCGGCGTCCGCGAGCCGTTTTCGCGTTCCTCCGGGGCAATGGAATCCAGCCCGCGAGACGCACATAGAATCACCGCGTCACCCGCGAGCCGTCCATGATCGTCGACGTCCACAGCCACGCGTGGGAATACCCGCGCCATTTCAATGACGATTTCCGCAATCAAGCGAAGCGGGCGCGGGCCGGTGTCGAAGTCGATCTCACCGTGCGCTACGAAGATTACCGTGCGGCCGCGACGGCAGACACGCGCACGGTCGTGTTCGGCGGCAAGGCCAAACTCAGCGGCCTGTGGGTGGATGATGAATACGTGTCGAAGTATGTGCAGGCCCATCCGGACACGCTGATCGGCTACCTCTCCGTCGATCCGACGCAGCCCGGTTGGGAGAAGGAACTCGAGCACGGCCACAAGGGGCTCGGGCTCCGCGGCATCAAGTTGCTCCCGATGTACGCCGGGTTCCAGCCGGACGACCCGCGCCTCGATTCGCTTTTCACCTACGCTGCGAAGCACCGCCTGCCCGTGCTGCTGCACACGGGCACCACATTCGTTTCTCAGGCCCCGCTCGATTGCACCCTGCCCCGCCACATCGACCGCGCCGCGATCCGCCATCCGGACGTGAAGATGATCATGGCGCACCTCAGCCATCCCTACGAAGGCGAGTGCGTCGTCACGATCCGCAAGCATCCCAATGTGTACGCGGACATCAGCGCGCTGCACTACCGGCCGTTCCAGCTTTACCACAGCCTGATGCTCGTGCAGGAATACGGCGTCTGGGACAAGGTGCTCTTCGGCAGCGATTATCCGTTCACGACGGTGACCGCGAGCATCGACGGCGTGCGGAAGCTGAACGACATGCTGGCCGGCACCGCTCTCCCGCGACTGGACACGGCCGCGATCGAACGCATGATCCACCGCGATTCGCTGACATTGCTTGGGCTCACGTGAAGGTTCCGCACCGGCTACAATGACGCACGCACACCGATGGAGGACTGCGATGATCCTCGCTTACGACGAGTTCGTGGACTTCATTGCCGGAGGCCGCACGCCTCAATCGGTCATTGATTTCCGGCCGTCCGACGCGACGAAGTCGCACGTCGCGGACTTGCTTCGCCGCAACAAGTCCGAATCGCTGTCCGCGGACGAAACCGCGGAGTTGAATCACTATCTGCAAATCGAACACTTGATGCGACTCGCAAAAGCTCGTGCCCGGCAACGGCTGCAGCCGGAGTGATGGACATGTAGGAGACGCGATGCTCAACGTGGTCCACATTTGCGGCGATCGGATGGACAACATCTACGCGCTCTTGGAGCCACTTGATGGAGGGCTTGAAGACCACAATGGCTTGGCACACTGGAATGGAAACAAGTGGGAGTGGATCAGGCGTTTCGAGAATGCATATGCGCTTCAGTTCGACATGCGATATGTCTCAGGGAAGGTACACATCGTGGACGACCGCGGCACCACTCTCGTGGTCGATGCCACTGGCAAGACGGATCAATTGGCAAAACCGGCAGTTGAAGACTTGTCTGGAGGCCAACGCAACTACTGGCTGACCTTATTTCGGGGGTTCGACTTCATTGGTCCCGACCAGGTCGGCCTTGTCGGGGACGAGGGGGTGTTTTTTGTTCGCGACGCCGGGCGATGGCATCTGGTGGAGACCCACACTCGGGCCAATTTGGGGTCAATTCTCGGTACCATTCCTCACTGCTACATCACGGGTGATGACGGGCTTGTCTTGCGATACGATGGCAAAACATGTTATCGCATGCACGAACGCGAAGGCGACTTGCTCGCCCACATTGATCGTGGCACCGACGGCAGTTTCTTCATCTCGTTCTGTCGGCAGGACCAAAAAGGTGGGCTCTTGAAACTTGAGGACGACACATTTCAACGCATTCCATGCGGACTCAATCTGGGCAGCATCGCAGTCGTATCCGCAGAAGAGGTCTATGTGTGTGATGGGAATGGCAGCGGGCTTTATCTTTGGAATCGCGATAAACTCGAATTGAAGCTTGCCGGCCTCTACGGAGCGATCGCGAAGATCGAAGGCTACTTCTGCTTCGGTACAGGACCGCGGCCATTGAACGGCGATGCAATCTACTACGGTCCACCATTCGGACCCAAAATCAGCATTGATTTAGACCCTGAATACTTGGCGCAATAACCCCGGTCGCTTACGCTTCCGGCTACTTCCGAGAGGCGACCATGTTCCTTCGCTGCCTGCTTCTCCTCCTGACACTTCCCCTGCTCGCGTTCCCGGCGGAGCGGCCGGTCGCGGTGCCGGGAAAGGCGGGGCGGTCCGTCACGGTTGCGGAGAACGGCATCGTCGCCACCAGCCATCCGCTCGCTGCGCAGATCGGGTTGGACATCCTCAAGCAGGGCGGCAGCGCGGTCGATGCCGCGATTGCCACCAGTGCCGCGATGGGGCTCATGGAGCCGATGTCGTGCGGCATCGGCGGCGACCTCTTCGCCATCGTGTGGGACGCGAAGACGCAGAAGCTCTACGGGCTGAACGCGAACGGCCGCGCTCCGGGCAAAGCGAGCGTCGCATTCTTCAAGGAGAAGAACCTCGCCGAGATCCCGACGCAGGGGCCGTTGAGTTGGTCCGTGCCCGGCTGCGTGGACGGCTGGTTCGAACTGCACGCGAAATTCGGCCGCACCCACATGGAAGATTTGCTCGCGCCGAGCATCCAATACGCGGAGAAGGGCGTGCCGGTGCCCGAAGTGATCGCGGGTTACTGGCGCGGGGCCGAGATCGCGACTGACGACGACTTCAAGCAGGTGTACCTCATCGACGGCAAAGCCCCGCGGATGGGCGAGGTGTTCAAGAACCCGGCCTTAGGCAAGACGTATCAGAAGATCGCCACCGGCGGCCGCGACGCGTTCTACAAGGGCGAGATCGCCGAGAAGCTGGTCGCGTTCTCCGAGAAGAAAGGCGGCCTGTTCTCCGCCGATGATCTGGCCAAGCACACCTCCGAATGGATCGATCCGGTGAAGACCTCGTACCGCGGCCACGACGTGTACGAGCTTCCGCCGCCGGGGCAGGGCATCGCCGCGCTGCAGATGTTGAACCTCCTCGAACCGCACGACATTAAGAAACTCGGCCCCGCGTCGCCGGATTACTGGCATCTGCTGATCGAGGCCAAGAAGCTGGCCTACGCCGACCGCGCGAAGTTCTACACCGATCCGCTCTTCAACAAGGTGCCGGTGCAATCGCTCATCTCGAAGGAGTACGCGGCCGAACGCATAAAGCTGTTCGATCCGGCGAAGGCCCGCACGGAGGTGCCCGCCGGCGACGCCAAGCTCGGCAAGGCGGACACGATCTACCTCACGGTCGTGGACAAGGATCGCAACTGCGTGTCGCTGATTCAGAGCAACTACTTCGGGTTCGGGTCGAAGCTCGCCTCGCCGGACCTCGGCTTCGCCATTCAGAACCGCGGCACGCTCTTCGCCTTGGACGAGAACCACGCCAACGTGCTCAAACCCGGCAAGCGGCCGTTCCACACGATCATCCCCGCGATGGCCCTGAAGGATGGCAAGCCGTGGTTCACCTTCGGCGTGATGGGCGGCGACATGCAGCCGCAGGGCCATGTGCAGGTGCTCGTGAACCTGATCGACTTCGGGATGAACGTGCAGGCGGCGGGCGAAGCTCCGCGCGTGGAGCATGTCGGTTCCGCGACCCCGACCGGCAAGCCCGCCGCGGCCGACGGCGGCACCGTGAACGCGGAGGCCGGCATCCCGGACGACGTGGTGAAGGAACTGATTCGCCGCGGCCACGAGGTGAAGCGCGTGGCCGTGAACGGCGGCGGCTACCAAGGCGTCCTCATCGACCCGAAAACCGGCGTGCTCCACGGCGGCACCGAAGCCCGCAAGGACGGCGCGGCCGTGGGCTACTGAACGCCGCACTTTCCCGCCAAAGGGCCGTGACACGCCTGCGAACTGTGATAAACTGAAGTGTTCAACCTGCCTGCCGGCCGGATGCTGCGATGATCGGTTCCGCGGCACAGGCCCTCTTCCGCCGGTCCGCTCCGTGAGGAGTCGCGTCATGGAAACGCCTTCCACCCGCTTCACGCTTCGCCAATTGCCGCTGCCGGCCAAACTGGTCGTCACGCTGTTCATGCTCACGGTCGGGCTCGGGTACTTCTCGGCCCTCGTGCAGATGCACTTCCAGCACACACAGGGCGACGGCACCCCGATGCCCGGCATCAACGACGTGATCGAGATCTTCGCCGGGAAGCGCAAGATCCCCGTCGAAGAAGCCCGGGCGATGCAGCCCAAGAGCAAGCTCGAATCGGTGGTGAGCGGCTCGAAGGACGTGTTCACCTCGGCCAGCATGTCCGCCGCGTTCTTCCACAAGGACCCCACGAAGGAGTGGGACAAGCTCGTGGACAAGCGCAACCCGGACCCGGCGGCGAAAGCCAAGGTGGAAGCGGATCGCGAGGGCGAGCGCCAAGCCGTGCTGCTTTGGATCAAGTCGCCGGACGCGGAGCGGAAGGCGGCGTACGAGGCGGACCTGTTCAAGCCCGCGAAGGACGCCCCGGCTTCGCTCACCGAGAAGTTCCAAGTCGCGAAGGGGAACAGTGCCGAGGGCGTGAAGGTCAAGTCGATCCTCGCCGCCCGCTGTGCCGAGTGTCACCAGGAAGGCGGAGTGAAGGCCGAGTTCCCGTTGGACACGTACTCGGGGTTGTCGAAGTACTTGGAGGTTCCTCCAGGCATTGAAATCCCCGAAGGGGCCACGGAAGTGTGGTGCGCGAGTTCGCGGCAGATCGGCCGCGAGAAACTGGCCCAATCCACGCACGCCCACTTGCTCAGCTTTGCGATGCTGTTCACGCTCACCGGGCTCGTGTTCTCGTTCACCAGCTACCCCGGACTGATGCGCGGCGTGCTCGGCCCGATCGTGCTGCTCGCCCAAGTGGCGGATGTGTCGTGCTGGTGGCTGGCCCGCATCGACGGCCCCGGCGTGTACTTCGCGCAGGCGATCATGGGAACGGGGGCGGTGGTCGGCATGGGCTTGGCCGCGCAGATCGTGCTGAGCGTGTTCAACATGTACGGCCCGAAGGGCAAGTTCGTGCTGGCGGCGCTGTTCGTCGCGGGTGCGGCCGGTCTCGGCTTGGTGGGTGAGAAGTACGCCAAGCCGTTCCTGCAGGAGCAGAAGGCGAAGAAGGAGAAGGAAGCCGCCGAGGCCGAAGCGGCGAAGAAGAAGCCGGATGCTCCGAAGCCGCCGCCCACGACGCCGGTGGAGCCGAAGAAGGCGGACAACGGCGGTCCGTCGCGCTTCGAGAAGGCGTTCACCGGCAAGCGCGACCCCATGAACTGGGTGAAGAACGGCATGGTGCCCGAGGGCGGCATGATCTTGGCGTTCTTCGACAAGGAATCGGATTTCAAGGCCGCGCTCAAGGAGATGAAGGACGACCCGGACGCGTTCAAGAAGCTCCTGGCCGAGCGCGAGATGGAGCACGCCGTGACTTTGGCGTGGATCCGGGCCAAGGCCGAGGATCGCAAGAAGGCCTTCGAGACGGACAAGTTCCCGCTGCCGACCGAACTCAAGGGCAAGCCCTTCACGGCGGACTTCTTCGCGGACGACAAGTCGGTGAAGATCAAGTCGATGTTCGAGTCGCGGTGTTCGTCGTGTCACAGCGGCGAAGTGAACGTGAAGCTCGAATCCTACGACGACTTCCTGAAATTCCTGAAGTGAACGTCTCTGCGGCGACCGCCGGCGAGCTCGATGCAGCCTTGCGGCTGCTTGTCGGGCATCGCCCGCCGGCGGATCGCGGCTCCGCCATCCAACGCTACCGCGACTTGATCGCCTCCGGGGATCTCGACCCCGCAGGCATTTTCGTCGCCCGCGGAGCGACGCGCAAGCCGGTCGGTGCGATGTTGGTGAGTGTGATGCCGGGGGCGTTGGGCCTGGCGTGGCCGCCGGTTGCCAATCGCCGCAAGCGGATCGAAACCGAGGACGCGCTCGTGGCCGCGGCCTGCAGTTGGCTCCGCTCCCGCGGCGTAAAAGTGTGCCAAGCCTTCGGCGACGGCATGGACGCGCTCGAACGCGCCGGATTCCGCAACCTCACGAGCCTGCTCGAACTGCGCCGCGAACTTCACGACACGCCGCCGCCGATCCGCCGTCTCGCGTTCGAGCCGCTCTCCGTCGCGAACCGCGATGCGTTCTTCGCGATGCTGCTCGCTACATTCGACGGCAGCCTGGACTGCCCGGAGGTGAACGGCACCCGCACCGCGACGGAGCTTCTCGCCACCTACATCGACATGCCGCCGGTCTCGTGGCACCTTGTGAGGCGAGGCGATGAACCGGTCGGCGTGGTGTTGTTGAACGCGGCCGCGGGGTCGCCGGTTTGCGAACTCACGTACCTCGGGCTCGCGCCGAAATTCCGCCGCGCCGGATACGGTTCCGAGCTCGTGAGTTTCGCCCGAATCACAGCGCGGAATTCGGGCCGGCTCACACTCGTGTTGAGCGTGGATGAACGCAATCGTCCCGCGCGTCGGCTTTACGAAACGCACGGTTTTCAGGCCTCCGGCGCGCGTTCCGTTTTTCTCGCGGACTGGCCCGCGATCAGCTGACCCATCGCTTCCCGCGTTTCACACACGTTCCATTTTTTTTCTTCAAACGGCACGGACTATTTGCTCGACACTCGCGCCGACCTGTGCAAAATACCCCACGTGACCGGCCGCTTGCGAGCCGGGAACACCACTCGAAACGGTGCCGCCCTACCGGCCCCCGATGGATCATCGGCGACGAATCCCGTCGCCCGGATACCGCACAGGATGGCGATGCGAACCCGGAGCTTGGCTTCGGGTCTGCGTCGCGGCGTGGAGTATTGCATTGTCGGCACGCATGCCTGCACACCGCCTGGAGGCGGTGGTTGGTGGAGTTCCGCCCTCCACCCGAGAACCGGCCGGCGACTCTTCGGAGCCGCTGGCTGCCGCTGTCGCCGCGCTCGTGGGCGAGGCGAGGTTCAACGTCTGGTTCCGCGGTCACGCCCGGTTCGTGAACCTCGGGGCCGAAGTGATCGTCGTGGCCCGCAACGACTCGGGTCGCGATTGGCTGGAGCGCACGTTCGGTGAAGCGGTGCGAAGCGCGGCCGCGGACGTGTGCGGCCCATCCGTACAAGTGAGGTGGGTGGTCGATCCGGCCGCCTTCCCGCACCAAGCCAGGGGCACGGAGGCCCCACTGCACACCGCGCCGCCGCCGAGCACGAACCTGTTCGGCGAACCGGTGCCGCCTGCGAAGCCGAAGCCGAAGAAGCCCGACGCGGACGAGCAGGACTTCGATCGCGCGCCGGCTTCGATCCGCACCGGCCGCAAGTGGAAGCTTCTGACCGAGTTCGTGGTCGGCCGCTGCAACCGGGTGGCACACGCCTCGGCGATGGCCGCCGTGGACGAACCCGGCCAAGGCGCGAACCCCGTCGTCTTTCACGGCCCCACCGGCACCGGCAAGACGCACCTGCTCGAAGGCATCTACTTCGGCCTCCGGAAGCGGCTCGACGCCAAGCCCGTTTACACCACGGCGGAAGAATTCACCACGCGGTTCGTGCAGGCCTCGCGGCTCGGCAAAATGTCCGCGTTCCGCCGCCACTACCGCGAATGCTCCGCCCTTCTGCTGGACAACCTCAACTTCCTCGCCACCAAGCGGGCCACGCAGGAAGAGTTCCTCCACACATTCGATTCGCTCGTGGCGGACGGCCGGCAAATCGTGGTGACCACGGACTGCCACCCGCGCCTGGCCGATGAACTGATGCCCGAACTGGTGGACCGCTTGGTCGGCGGCGCGGTGTGGAGCTTGCTCCCGCCCGATGCCGAAACCCGCCTCGAAATCCTTCGCAAGAAGTCCGCCGGGCGCGGCCCCGTGATTCCGGACGACGTGCTGACGTCCATCGCCGAAGTGCTTCGCGGCAACGTTCGCGAATTGGAAGGTGCGGTTCACGCGCTCCGGCATTACGCGAAGGTCGCGGGCCGCCCCGTGGATCACGCCTTGGCGCGGGAAGCACTCGGCGACTTGCTTCGCCACGCGGTCCGCGTCGTGACGTTGCCCGATGTGGACGGCGCCGTGTGCTCCGTGCTGCGGCTCTCCAGCGGCACCCTTCAATCGAAGGCCCGGACGTGGTCCGTGAGCCACCCGCGCATGTTGGCGGTGTACCTCAGCCGCAAGCACACGGCCGCCACCTACGGCGAAATCAGCAAGCATTTCGGGGCGAAGACGCACAGCACGGCCGTGGCCGCCGAGAAGACCGTCCGCAACTGGATCGACCGTGATGAGCGTGTGCTGATCGGCGACCGGGACTGGGGGGCGAAGGAACTCGTGGACCGCATCGAGCGCGAATTGCAGCGATAGACTGTTTTTCCGGCGCAACCGGCTCCGATTTCGCGAACGGACACCTTTTCGCATGCCGCGCCGCTTCGCGAGCCGATACACTACAGTATCGCTTCCCCACCGTTCACATCGTTCTCCCGGTGGAGGACTTGTCTTGACTGGTTCGATCCCGGCGGCAGCGGACGCCCCGATTTTGGAATCCGCAAGAAAGCACGTGGCGCGAATGGCCGGCTCCGGGGATCTCCCGCTGCCCGAGGCGTTTCGTCGCGTCTGCGAAGCGGCTGTTGAGAGTCTGCGCGTCGAACGCGCCGGCATCTGGCTCTTCGTCAACAACGATCAGGTGCTCCGCTGCGTGAACCTGTACGAGCGTTCGGCTCGGAAGCATACCAAGGGGGCGTGCCTCACGGTCGGCGAGTGCCCGGCGTTCCTCCGGGCCGTTGCGTCCGCTCCGCTTCTCCCGTGCGAGTCGGCCCGCACCGACCCCCGCACCGCCGAACTCGCGGGCACTTACTTCGCGCCGCTCGGCATCTCCTCGACCTTGGACGCGCCGCTCACCCGTGAGGGCAAACTGGTCGGCGTATTGTTTTGCGAGCACGTCGGCTCGCCGCGCGGCTGGTCGGACGCGGATCGCGGCTTCGCCCTGGCCTTGGCCGAGTTCGTGGTGCAGCGAATGAAGGCCGCCGAGGGCGCGCTCAAGACGGCGATCCCGCGCACGCAGTTCGTCGTGGCTCCTCCGCCCGTGCCGGCCCCGGCGCGGCTCGCCCATGAGTTGAAGGATCTCCTCGCCGAGATCGAAGTGCTGGCCCGGTCCGCATCCAAGACCGGCATCCCGGAGCGGTTCCGCCGCATCGCCGACGCCGCCTCCCGCAGCAATTCCATCATCCGGAAGCTGTTCGACTCGCAGACCGAGACGGCGGAACACGAGACGATCCGCGAGGACGCCTGCGACGACGACACCGGCGAGCATCCGGTTCTGCCGGCGAATGCGAAGCCTTCCCGGACTTGAATCAATTCGGACCGTATTCCCATTTTGTCGCGTGTGCCGGTTGGTGAATTCGGGCCGTCCCTGAAATGGCGGATTTCCGGCTTTTTTCTCACGCTCCGATTTGACGCCCGCGAGTCATGGTCTAAGTTCCAGTGCTCGGATCGCGTGAGGCAACTCGCCGGTTCGGAACGAGCCGCAGTTTTAGTGCGGCTCGGAGTTCCAGTTGGGCTTGATCCGTTCCGAGGGGGGAACGGTTTAGGCTGCCAGGCTACCGAAGGGATGGACGGGACCCGTAAGTCAGTCTGGTACCCGGGGGGCCGCAAGGCCCCCCGGTGTTTTTTGCGCGTATCATGGCAGCATGATTCGACTCGGCGTGAACATCGACCACGTCGCCACGGTGCGGCAGGCGCGGCGGGCGAAGGAACCCGATCCCGTGGCCGCCGCCGTGCTCGCCACCCTCGGCGGGGCCGACGGCATCACCGTGCATCTCCGCGAAGATCGTCGCCACATCCAGGACCGCGATGTCTTCCTGCTCCGCGAAACCGTCACCACGCGGCTCAATCTCGAGATGGCGGCGTACGACGAGATCGTGGCCATCGCGCTCCAAGCGAAGCCGGACGAAGCCACGCTGGTGCCCGAGAAGCGACAGGAACTCACCACCGAAGGCGGACTGGATGTGATCGCCACGGCGGCCTCCACCCGCGGCGCGGTTGAGAAGTTGAAGGCGGCCGGCATCCACGTCTCGCTCTTCATCGATCCCGATCTCCGGCAGGTGGACCAAGCGAAGAAACTCGGCGCGGATGCGATCGAGTTCCAGACCGCGAGCTACTCCGAGGCGGTCGGCGCGGCGGCGGTCGCGGTCCAGTTGGCGAAGTTGGAGGCCGCCACGGCCCACGCGGCGGGGCTCGGCTTGCACGTTCACATGGGTCACGGGCTGAACTACATCAATGTGCGGCCGATCGTGCGCATCCCCGCGGTTGAAGAGTTGAACATCGGCCACTCGATCGTGTCGCGGGCGGTGTTCGTCGGCCTCGAGCGCGCCGTCCGCGAAATGAAGCAAGTGATGCAGGAGCCCCGGTGACCGCCACGCGGCGATGCGTCGGCTTGGCGATTCTCCTCGCGGTCGGGATCGGAGCCGCACTCTGGCTTCGACCGCCCGCCGATCCCGTTACCGCGCCACCAGTCCAAGAAGACGAAAACGACGATGTGCCGCCTGCGGCGAACCCGGGGTTCGTCGGGATCGCGGTGTGTGCCGAGTGCCATGCGAAGCGCGTGGATCAATTCCACGGCACACGGCACTTCCATGCCTCGCAGCCGGGAACCGATTCGCCGGGTTTCAACGCGGGCAAGGGAACGCACATCACCCGCGATCCGAACGTGCGATTCGAAATGTCCCGCGAGGCGGACGGACTTCACGCCGCCGGCATCCGCCGCACGCCGGAAGGTGACGAGCGGATCGATTACCGCATCGGCCTCGTGTACGGTTCCGGCGGCACGCGGGACGAGATGTACTTCGCTTGGCAGGACAACCGCTTGGTGCAACTGCCGATCGCGTGGCTACATCCGCAGCAGCAGTGGGGCAACGTCGTCGATCGCATCGAGGGCCGCGAGGTGGGGCCGAACTGCCTGGAGTGCCACACCACGTGGGCCGCTCATGTACCGGGCAGTTTGAACGAGTATCGCCCCGAGAATCTGCTGCCCGGCGTCACCTGCGAACGATGCCACGGCACCGGTCGCGAGCATGTCGAGCATCACCGCACGCATCCGAACGCGGCGACCCACGCGATCCTTCACCCCGGCAAGATGGATCGCGAACGCAGCATGGACCTCTGTGCCCAGTGCCACACCAACGTGAAGCGCAAAGGCGTGCCCTTCGGCTACCGGCCCGGCGAGCCGCTCGCGGACCACTTCCGCGTCGTCCGCCCGCGGTTCGAGGAAGACGCCATCGTCGGCAACCAAGTCGGGTCCCTTCAGGCGAGCAAGTGCTTTCAGAAGTCCGAGATGACCTGCCTGACGTGCCACGACCCGCACGGGGCCGAGAGCTCCGCCCAAGTGCGAGATGCCTGCCGCAAATGCCACGACCCTGCGGCGTGCAAGGAGCAGCCGCGGCTGCCCGCGGAGATCCGAGCCGATTGCACCGCGTGCCACCTGCCGAAGCGGGTGTGGATGAACGTCCACTTCCATACGGCCGGCGACCAATACGTGCCGGTTGCAGCGCGAACCGATCATCGCATCGGTGTGCATCCGTGGGCGGCGAAGGAGAGGCGGCTCGCGTGGTTGCGAACTCGCACCGATGCGGCCAGCCGTGCCGAAGCCGATCGGCTCGCCGAAGAAATCGCAACGCACTGGCTGAAGGAAGCGGACCAGCTTCAACGCGCCGGCCGCTTCGTGGCCGAGATCGGAGCAGTGCGCGAAGCGTTGAAACTCGCCGCTGGTGAGACGGCCCGAACCCGGCTTCAACAGGCGATCACTCGTCAGGCGGCATTCGAAGCGTTGAAGCGGAAGGTGGACCCGCGGCAACCGGAGCAGGCCGTGTTCGATCTGAAGCGCGTGCTCGAGCTTCGGCCGGGGTACGCATGGGCGCACCATCGGCTCGGATCGCTCCACGCCGCGCTCGGCAACCGGGCGGAAGCGGTCGCCAATTGGGAGGCGGTCGCCACGAACGACCCGGAAGACGCTTCGGGCCTGATTCAGATGGCTAGCATGGAGATGATCGACGGCCGTCCGGAATCGGCGATTGCACTGTTGTCGAGGGCCGACGAGATCGATCCGGGCCACGCGAGGCTTCACTTCTTGTGGGGATCGGCCTCGGCCAAGTTGGGGCGTCACGAGGAGGCGAAGCTTCATCTCGCGCGAACACTGGCGATTCAGCCGAATCACCCGGACGCGAACCGCCTGTGGGCCGAAGCCATGAGGCGGGACGGACGCAAGGCCGAGGCGGACCGCTTCGAGCGAAAAGCCGCTCGATTGACGAGCGAACGGGAAATCGACCGTTGA
The DNA here is from genome assembly GCA_046350135.1 of Gemmataceae bacterium. Classification (GTDB taxonomy): domain Bacteria; phylum Planctomycetota; class Planctomycetia; order Gemmatales; family Gemmataceae; genus Urbifossiella. The sequence goes on along the minus strand of JAXMBB010000002.1, from coordinate 230,377 downwards.
CGGCGCCCCTCGCACAAGGTAAGGATAAGTAGTTAAGGACTCCTTCCGGAGCGGCTGGAGCGGCGACGATTCGCCGCCGGCGGCCCGGGCCGCGGCTCATACGGCGAATCGCGGCTATCACACCACTCGGAGACACGGCAATCCCACCGTTCGACCGCAACGCCCCACCCCGTGGTCCGGCTGGCCCCCGGATGAACGAACAAATCCGCATCAGCCCCATTCGCCTCATCGGTGCCGAGAGCGAACAGCACGGTATCGTGCCCACCGCGCAGGCGCTTGAAATGGCCCGTGAACTGGGGCTCGATCTCGTGGAAGTGTCCGCCACGGAGCGGCCGCCCGTCTGCAAGATCATGGACTACGGGAAGTACAAGTACACCCAGTCCAAGAAGACGCACCAGAAGACCCATCAGCAGAAGCTGAAGGAAATTCGCGTGCGCCCCAAGACCGGCGATCACGACATCCAGACCAAGATCCACCAGGCGATCCAGTTCCTCGAGCACAACGACAAGGTGCAGGTGAACGTGCTGTTCCGCGGCCGCGAGATGCAGCACATCGAGGAAGGCCGACGCGTCATGGATCAAGTGATGCAGTCGCTCTTGGAGCACTGCAAGGTGGAATCGGCACCGCGGATGGAAGGGAAGCGGATGGTGGCGTTGCTCGCGCCCAAGGCGACCGGCGCTGCGGCGAAGCCCAAGCCACCGGCCGCTCCCAAGCCCGCACCGCCTCCGGCGGCCAAGCCCCCCGCACCCGCTCCTTCACCTGCGAACTGAGTTTTTGTCCGGGCGGATTGCGGCCCGGACTCGTCCTTTTTCAGCTCCGACGAGTCGCCCTTTCCGAATTTTCTTCCTAGGACACGCGATTTACCACTTCCCTCATTCGCGCCACGGCGATAATCTCTAAGCGTAGGCAGAATTTCTCGCTACTCGCGCGCGAATTCTCCACGCCGAGCACAATTCGTGCTTGAAGTGAATTCCAGGTCTGACGAAACTACGCTCCAGACAGATTGAGGCCGGTGCCAAATCGGCCCGGTCACCAACCCGGAGAGCGACTCATGAAGTTCCGTCTGAACGTCCAGAGGCTCGAAGATCGCTGGAACCCCAGCGACCTCCTCGGCATGGAACCTCCGCCACCCCCGCCGGATCCGCTGGATCCGAACGCCCCCCCGGCCCAGCAGCAGCCGATCGATCCGGCTCCGGCCGATCCGGGTGCTCCGACTCCCGGCTACCCGGGCGGCACGCTTGCTCCGCCGATCATCGTCCCATGATCGATTCGCTGCCTCTCGAAAGCGCTTCGGCCTCCGGTCCCCTCCGGAGGCTGTTTCATTTTCAGTTCGACAACTCCCGTGCGGCCTCGACCGCCCTCTTGAACTCGGGCAAGTCCCGGATCGTCGCCAAGTCGCGCTCTTTCTCCAACTCCTGGAAGTTGGCGAAGCCCGAACGAATCGCGTCCTTCACCAAGCGGATGGCGGCCTCGCGATCCTCGCGCTTGTCGCCGCCCATGGCTCCGTAAACGCGAGCGAGTCGAAACAGCACCATCGGGTCGCGGTCGTTCGATCCCTTCGCCTCGAGCAGCTTGCGGCAGGCTTGGACCTCGACCAAGGCATCCGCATGCTTGCCGAGTCGCGCTAAACACAGGGCTCGTTGAGCGCGGGCGACGGCGTGCTCGGGAAAATGTGCCGTCTGTTCCGTCGCGGCTTTCAGTGCCGCGTCATGATCTCGCAGCACGTCCGCCAGCACATGCACGCGGTTGCGATGGGCATTCAACGAGGCGGGATTCAGTTCCAACGCCTTCTCGAAATCCTTGACCGCCTCTCGCGGGGCGGTCGCGATCCGCGTGTATCCACGGACCACGTAGTCCGCATCGCTGACCGGAGCGAGTTTGGCGAGGGCGGTGCGGTCCGCGTCCGCCCCGTCGCGGTCGCCCGTTCGGGAACGCACGAGAGCCCGCAGGTTCAGGCATTGGAATTGGGAAGCACCGCGGTCCATGGCCTGCGTGAAGTCCGCCTCGGCGTCGTCGTCGGCCCGCTGTTCCATCCGCGACACTCCGCGGGCCTGGTAAGCGTCCCCGAAGTTGCGATCCGCTTCGATCACTTCGCTGAACGCCTCCTCGGACGCCGCATGGCGGCCGGACAAACCCAGCGCGACACCCGTGAAGTACAGCGGGCGCGGGTCGTTCGGCAGGAGAGCCGCCGCCGACTTGTATCGTTCGATCGCGGCTTCGAACTGCCCCACATGATGCCGGCAGCGGGCGAGCAGGAACTGGGCCGCGCCGTGGTCCGGTTGCAAGACCACCGCCTTCTCGAGCGGCCGCACGGCGGCATCGAACCGGGTCGCGACGAAGAGTGCGGCACCGTCCAGGAAGTAATCGCGGGCGGTCTTCGCCACGGTGTCCGGAGCGGGCTTGTCGTCGAGAGCGGCCCGTTGCTTGGCGAGCATCGGCGGAGCGTCGTCGCCGAAGCAATCGCGCGCGAGTTCGTTCAGGATCCGAGCATCGTTCGCGGCACCGGCCCGATCCGCCTTGCCTTCGGCGACTCGGGCTTGCGCCACTAGCAGAAGCAACTCGCCCACATCGGCGGCAAGCGCGGCTTGCTGATCCTTCGGCACGCGCTGGAACGCCGGCTTCTTGCGCCAGTTCGGGTCTTGCGGAAGGTCGAACGCGCCGAGCAGTTTCACGGCCTGCTTCATGCCGCGGGCGCGAGTCGCGGGATCGGGCAGAAGCAGATCCAGCCTCGCGGAGGCGAGGCCGTCGTGCGTCTCCCGCACGCGGCTCTCCGCTTCACGGAGTTCACGCTTCTCGGACTCGTCGAAGGCGAACGCACCCGCACCGCCGGCGAGCGACAGTGCCGCCACGACGAGGCACGCCACCATCAGCTTCGGGTTGCGGCGGCGCCACTTCCCCACGCGTTCCGGAATCGAGCGATCCGCCGCGAACTTGAGCGGCCGGTCGTTCAGCTGGCGGTCCACATCCTCCCGCAGGTCGCGGGCGGTTTGGTATCGCTGATCCGGGTTCGGCTCCAGGAGCTTGGCGACGATCGATTCCACGGCCGCAGGCACGTCCGGATTCAGGCTCCGGAGCCGGGGCGCGCCCGCGTTCCGTGCCGCGATCAGCGGGTCGAACTCCGCCATCATCTTCGACGTGACCGGGAACGGGTGCTTGCCGGTGAGCAGTTCGAACGCCATCACGCCGAGCGAGTACAAGTCCGTGCGGGCGTCGATGCGCCCCTTGCCGCGCTTCTGGAGGTCGAGAAGTTGCTCGGGGGCCATGTACGGGATGGTGCCGCCGACGAGTTCGCGTTTGCCCTCGGCCTCGGCGAACGAGAGATTGAAATCGAGGAGCATCGGCTCGCCGGTGTCGGCGATCAGCACGTTGGCGGGCTTCAGATCCAAGTGAAGCACGCCGCGCGAGTGAGCGTGATCGAGCCCGTCTGCGAGTTGCTTCATGATCACCAGCACGGCCTCGACCTTGCCGACGAGCGGATTGTCCGGCGTGAGCGCGGGTTGCTTCGGATCGGAAAGCGGATCGCGCGGTGCAAGCGGTTGACCGATCCGCGTGCGGCTGCCGGCCACGGACGAACCCTTCTTCGTGGCCATCGCCTTGCGGGTGGACAAGCCTGCGGCGGCGTGGCTCCGGCGATGGCCCGTGATCGCGTCCGCCAAGGTGCGGCGGCCGAGGTAGGGCATGCAAATCACCTGAGCCCGCGCGAGTTCGTGAACCGAGTACACCGGCACCACGTTCGTGTGCTGCAAGCGGGCGATCCGCTCCGGTTCCTTCGTCGGCTTCAACGTCACCTTCACGGCCACCTGCCGGTCCGCGAGCGCGGACTGCTTGGCGAGATACACCCGAGCGAATGTGCCGCTGCCGAGTTCCTCCAGCATCTCGAAGCCGCAGAACTCCTGGCCCGGCTCGGGCATCGACACGGATTCCACCGTTGCGGATGCATGCGACGCGGTGCTGGACTTCAGCTTCGAGACGGGCGGCGGCGTGTCGGTGAGCGACGACGCGCAGAGCGGAACGTGGTCCAATGCGACGGTGCTGGGGTGCAGGGCGACGGGCACGGGCGCCTCGGGGAAGCAGTTCCGATCGTGCCGTAGGGCGCGACTGGAACGATTGTGCGGATTCTCGTGGTACTCGGGCTGTAGCACATGCACCCCGCCACGCAAGAAATCCGGAGCGAATTCCGAAGGCGTTTTCGGGAGTTGTCGGAAAAGTCTTCGCCATCCGATCACTTCTCCACTCGGGCGCGAAGAGCTGGAGTTCGCGCGGGAAACGAATCGGGTGGCGAACCCCGATCACGCGATGAAGCACACATGCACGCGCTGGCACTCACGTTCGTCGGTTTGTCCCTCGGGGGCGAGCTTCCGCCGCCCGGCCCGCCGGCCACGGCGTATGCGGCCGCTCAGCTGCCGTGACCCGGCCCGGCCGTTCATCCGTTTCAGCGGCTCCCACGCGTCAGCGGCTCCCACGCGTCTGTGCGTACGAACCCTGTTCGTTCAGCGAGGACGGCTCGGGAGACGGAAGCCAATCAAGGCTCTTCCGGACGGGAACGATCAGTGAGAAGTGGGTGCTCCGCCGCGTCGGCACCGCGCGCTTCGGCAGTGCGTCCGTGGTGGATGATGTGAATCGGTGATCAACCGACCGCGACGCCGAGTTCGGCCAGCAGTGCCTTCACCTTGTCGCGGATCAAATCGCGGACTTGGTTGAACGGCTCGGGCGCCATCTCGCGCGGGTCGGGAATCTGCCAATCGAATCGTCGCTTCGCGTTCACCAAGGGGCAGGCGTCGCCGCATCCCATCGTCACGGCCGCGTCGATCTCCATCCCGTTGAACGAGTCCAAGCCCTTCGAGGTGTGCGTCGTCAGATCGTAGCCGAGTTCCGCCATCGCGGCGACGGCCTTGGGATTCACGCGGCCGCTCGGGCGGCTGCCCGCCGAGTACGACTCCACGGCGTCCCCGCCCAGCATCTTCGCGAAGGCCTGCGCCATCTGGCTGCGGTTCGAATTCTCCACGCACACGAACAGCACCTTCACGCTCATCGGCAGGCCTCCTTCGCGAACAGCTTTCGGAAGTAGTCACTTGGTCGAAACGACGCGCATGGCCTGCGTCAAGCCGGTGCTCCGAGCGGGAGTACCAACGTATCAGCCTCGCAGCATCCTGGCGCGTCGCATCCCGAGGCCGTGCCACTGCCGACACCACAACGATCCTGTGCCAGGCAAGTGGTGTGCTTGCTGCCGAGATGAACGAGTAGACCGGAGGGCGTGACCTCGACCATCTCCACCGGGTACTGCGATACCGCCCTGTCCTCGTACTCGACCTCCACGGGAAGATCCGTCGCTTGGAGCAGTGGCGATGCGAGCCGGAGGATCTTCAGCAGCTTCGTCGTGTCGAGCCGATGATCGAGATCCTGTGCCACCCAAACCTGCAGGACGCACGATGTCGCGGTGCGCACGGTGCCGCCGCAGTCGATGAAGTCCTTTTGGACGCGTCCGACTTCGGTGATGTGAAAGTGCGCCGGAACGAAACTCCGATCGGGCAACATCAGGTGGATGCCCGCATCGGTGTGCGCCGCGAGAACGGCCAGGAGCGAGTCGAGAGTCATGCATGGTCTCCTGTTCATCCGGTGGTTCATCCGGCCGCGGGGTCGCGGAGATTCTCCGCGCGAGGGGTGCAGCACTGGCCCGGAGCATGGATCGCGCGGCAGATGAGGACGCCCGCCAGTGCACCCAAGACGGGAGCGGTGAGATAGACCCAAAGATGGTCCAATCGCCCGGACACCACGGCTGGAGCGAACGATCGGGCCGGATTCATGGACGCGCCTGAAACCGGACCGGCGAACATTGCTTCCAACGCAATGACCGAGCCGACCGCGACTCCCGCCAAGACACCCTTCTCTTGGGATCCCGTCGAGACGCTCAGAATCACCACCATCAGGATCAGGGTCAGGATGAACTCCATGACCCACGACTGCAGGCAGTCGGCGGCAGGAAGCGTTGCTCCCAGCGTCGGATGCGACGGGAACAGCGCCCATAGCGAGCAGGAGGCCAGCAGCGCGCCCGCGCCCTGAGCCGCACAGTACGGGAGCACCCCGCTGGAGCCGAACCGGCGTGCGGCGAAGAATCCGAGAGTGACCGCGGGGTTCAAATGGCACCCGGACACATCGCCGACCGTGTAAATCATCGCGAGCACGATCAAACCGAATGTGAGCGCGACTCCGACGTGCGAGATCGTTCCGCCGTTCATGTCGTTGATGACAATCGATCCCGTTCCGGCGAAGACCAGCGAGAACGTGCCGAAGAGTTCTGCAGCGAGCTTTCTCATTCAGCGCCCTCGCAGCATGTCGCCGCTCGGCCCGTCACTCCGTGACGCCCGTCGGCCTGCTCCATGAGGCACCAGCCCTGTTCGAGCAACCCGGACACGCACAAGTCAACAAGACGGTAGAAGACGTTGTTCCCGTCGCGTCGTGACGACAGGATGCCCAAGTCCGAAAGTCTCTGGAGCTGATTGGACACTGCTTGTGCCTTCATGCCGAGCGCGTCCGCGATGTCCGTCACGCACAGTTCCTCGGACCGCACGAGTGCGTGTAAAAGGCGAAGTCGCGTGTCGTTCGCCAAGACCTTGAACACCGCCGCCAAGCCGCCGGCTTGGATCGGCGTCATGGGCGGGCGGGCTTTCAACGAGAGATTCCGATAGGCCTTGGCGGACAATGCATGGCTCCAGTTCACAAATACACTATCCGGTGTAATAGATTCGCCAAGTGGGGGTGTTGACTCGATTCATCGGGTGGGAGGCCGCCTACGGCTCGAGTGTGAAGGACGTGCGAGGGGTCATGTCGCCGGGCCGGGCCAGATTCTTGGCGGTGGCGCGGGCGACCTCCGCTTCGCGGCGATGGCCGGCCCGTTCGTGCGCCTCCGCCAAGTGGAGATGCACGCGGGCCTCCTTCGGTCGCTCGTCCTTTGCTTCCCGCAACGCGGTGATCGCTTGGCACAGGATCTCTTCCCGCGTGTCGGCGTCGTCGATGCCTTGCCGGACGAGCACGAGCAAACCGATGCCGCGATTCAGCCGTTCGCCGAAGCGGTCGTCCGTGCGCTGCGCGATCTCCATCAGCTTCGTGTGGCAGTGAACCAGGTGCGATTGCACGCCCGCGGCCGCACCGGGCGCTTCGGTTGCGAACCGCTCGAAGTGGCACTTCGCTTCCGAATCGCGGCCGAGCTTCAGGTACAGGTCCGCGAGGTGGACGCGGAACGCGAGTTGGTCCGGATGGGCCCGCACGTACCGCTCGAAGTGCCCGGCGGCGGCGGGTTCGTCCCCGCGGGCAAGACAATCGGCCGCGAGTGTCAGCGGGTCGTCTTCGGCCGGCTCGGTGAGCGCCGCAGGAAGCGCGTCCGGCAGCGAGACGCATCCGATCGCGCCGCACAATCCCAAGGCCAGCACCGCTCGCATCGGCGACTCCTCCGGTAAGGGGAATCGACGGCGCGGGCTGCATCGGTTCACGCGGTCGGGGAAACTTGGGGAACCGCCACGGCAAACTGGGCAAGCTCTGCGCGATGTGCCGCTCGTAGGGCGGCGCGGCGAGCGATTTGGAAATGAGCGATTGAGCCGGGCCGGCGGCGCGGTATACTGGCGATCCTGCCAGCGGTCCCGCTCGAGACTCCGCTCATGCTCGATATTCGCACCTCCCGCCGGTCGTTCCTTCGTTTGGGTGCCGTCGCCGGGCTGTCGTTGCCCGCATTCATGCAGGCCCGCGCGGCCCAACCCGCCGCCGCGAAGAAGTCCGTCATCCTGATCTGGCAGGCCGGCGGGCCCAGTCACATCGACATGTACGACCTCAAGCCGAACGCCCCCGCCGAAGTGCGCGGCGAGTTCAAACCGATCAGCACGAACGTGCCCGGCATCCAGATCGGCGAACACCTGCCGCTGCAAGCCAAGATCTTCGACAAGCTCAGTGTCGTCCGCTCCGCGTTCCACACGAACGCGGGCCACGGCATGGGCTCGCAGTGGATGCAGACCGGCTACCAGGCCACCATCGAAGTGAATGACAACATCTATCCGTCCACGGGTTCCGTGGTGGCGAAGATGAAGGGGCCGAACGACCCCGGACTGCCCGCCTACGTGAACCTTCCGCGGCAGGTGCCCTTCGGCAAGGCGGCGTACCTCGGCGCATCGTTCAACCCGTTCTCACCGGACAGCAATCCGAACGAGCCCGGCTTCCAAGTGAAGAACCTGAAACTGCCCGGCCGCGTGGACGCACCCCGCCTGGATCGCCGTCGCCAGCTTTTGCAAGACTTGGACACGATTCGCCGCGACATCGACACCAAGGGCGATCTCGAAGGACTCGACACCTTCTATCGGGACGGCCTCGAGATGGTGACGAACGCCAAGGCGCAGACCGCCTTCGACGTGAACAAGGAACCGGTGAAGCTCCGCGACCGCTACGGCCGCAACGACCTCGGCCAAAGCTGCCTCTTGGCCCGGCGACTGGTGGAAGCGGGCGTCACGTTCGTGACGATCCAAGCCGGCGGCGGGTGGGACACGCACGGCAACAACTTCACCGAACTGAAGCGCCGCCTCCTCCCGCAGTTCGACACGGGCTTGTCCGCACTGGTGGAAGACTTGCACGACCGCGGCTTGCAGGACGACGTGCTGGTGATGGCGATGGGCGAGTTCGGCCGCACGCCGAAGATCAACAGCGGTGCCGGCCGCGACCACTGGCCCGGTGCGATGAACGTGGTGTACGCCGGCGGCGGGCTGAAAATGGGCCAGGCGATCGGCACCACGAACGCCTTGGCCGAGTACCCGACCAGCAAGCCCTACACGCCGGGCTGCGTGCTCAGCACGATGTACCACGTGCTCGGAATCGACCATAAGCACGCGTTCTTCGACCAAGCCCAACGCCCGCTGCCCATTCTGAGCGAAGGCGAGCCGATCAAGGAACTGATCGGATGATCCGTTCTTGCATGAGATGCCACGGCGTGGTCGCCCGCATCGATCTTCCAAGTGCCATGGGCTGAACAACCCGCGCGGCCTGCGGAATCGGACACTTCTTTAGTCGCCCGGGGCGGAAAACCTTTCCCAGACCGCCCGGGTTTCCAGTATCTTGAATGCTCCCACCGCGAAACCGCAAGCGGCTCTCGACCCGCACGGACTCTCTCCCATGCGACACCTGATCGTAATCGCCTTGTTGGCACTCGCTGTCATCCCCACATCCCGCGAAGTCACGGCGTTGCCGCCGCCGGCGCCTGCGGAGTTCGCCCAGCCGCAGAGCCCGCCCAAGCCCGCGCCCTTCCCGATCAAGATGGTCGATCAGGGTTCCTTCGATGAGAAGTTCAAGGGCTACTACCTGCCGGAAGGCTTCCGCATGGAAGTCGTCTTCAACGAACCCGATGTCGTGAACCCGGTGGGCATGACGTTCGCGCCGGACGGCTCGATGTTCGTGCTCGAATGGCGGCCGGACCCCGTCGCCGGCGACCGATGGTTCCCCGTGCTCGAAACCTTCCGCTATAAGGACGGCACCACGCGGCAGGTCACCACCATGAAGAAGTTCACCACGGATCTGGTGAAACACTTCGTGTGGAACCCGGCGACCGGGAAGTTCGGCCCGCCGAAGATCATCATCGCCGAAGAGTTGCCGTCGAGCATCATGTACCACGACGGCTGGTTGTACGTGACGGGGCGCGGCACCGTCCGCCGCTGGCGGCAGGCCTCCGCCGCGAACATCAGCGGCGTCGATCTCACCAAGCCCGCCAACCCGAACGACCCGTGGAACGTCCGCGAGGTCATCGCACAGGGCTTCTGCGGCTTCCACCATCACCAAGTGTCCGGCGTCACCATCGGCAACGACGGCCTGCTCTACATGACGAGCGGCGACGACGACAACTACGTGGAAGGGTCGGACGGCAGCCGCGCCACCGTGCTGCGAACCGGAGCCGTGTTCCGCTCGAAGCCGGACGGCTCGAAGATGGAGACGTACTCGCTCGGCTACCGCAATCCGTACCGCGACCTCGCCTACGACGACAAGTTCAACTGGTTCCACTCGGACAACGACAACGAGGACGGCAGCAAGTTCATGGGTTGTCGCATCATGCACGTCGCGGAGTCGAGCGACTTCGGCTGGCGGCTGATGTACGGGGCCCGCTGCTGCCGCCCGGACAGCGCCCGCGTCTCGGTGGGCGGCGAAGTGCCCGGCAAGATGCCGCCGATGATCAAGACCGGCCGCGGTTCCCCCGCCGGGCTGCTCATCTACCACGACACCCGCATCCCCGAAAACTACCGCGGCCTGCTCTATTACCCGGACGTGTTCCGCAAGTTGGTCCGCGCGTACAAGACGGAACCGGACGGCGCGAGCTTCAAGATCACCGGCGAGTTCGAGTTCATGAAGAGCGACGATCCGCTCTTCCGCCCGTGCCAGATGGTCACGGGGCCGGACGGGGCCATCTATGTGGTGGACTGGCGAACGGACTCCGGCGGCGCGGGCAAGCTCAGCGGCAACGGTGTGAACGGCCGCATCTACCGCATCAAGTGGGTCGGCACGAAGGACCAACCTGCGATCCCGCTCCGGAGCATGGATTCGTGGGCGAAGCTCACCGCGCTTCCGGACTCGCAACTGGTGGATGCGTTGAACGCACCGGATCTCACGGACCGCGTGGAGGCCCGCAAGGAACTCGTCCGCCGGGGCGAGAAGAGCCGCGGGCTCGTGCTGGGCAAAGTGATGTCCGGCCGCATGAACGCGAACGGCATCCTGCCCGCCCTCGGTCTTTTGCAAAGTTACTGGAACTCCGAGGTGGAAGACTTGTTCCGGCTGCTCGTGAACAACGATTCGCCGGACGTGCGCCGCCTCGTGATCGACGGCCTCGCCCTGAACGCGAAGCCGAAGGACGCGAAGGCGCATGACGTGTTCGTGAAAGCGCTGAACGACGCGCACCCGCAGGTGCGTCACTCCGCCGCGTTGGCGATCGGCCGCCTCGGTGCCGAGGGTTCCGCCGGCATCCTCGTCAACGCGTGGAAGAGCGACGCCAGCAAGGATGTGTGGCTGAAGGATTCGTACATCCGCGGGCTGGAACGGCTCGGCAAGCCGGGCATCGACGCGCTGGTGGCCCTCGCCAACTCCGGCGACAAGGGCATGGCCCAAGCCGTGGAAGCGTTCATCTCGCTCCGCATCCGCGAAGGGGCGGACGCGATCCCGCAACTTCTCAACAACGCACAGGCGAGCCCGGCCCAGCGCGAGATGCTGATCGCGAGTTACAACAACTATCAACTTGATCCACCGATCTCGCTTGATCCTCTGGCCAAGTACCTCGCGCTGCACCCGGATGAATCGCCGGGCGTGGTCGGGGCCGCGGTGGAGGTGTTCGCCGCGAGCCCGACCGGGCTCGAATCACCGCAGGCAAATGCGGTCGTCCTCTCGCTGCTTTCACGCACGGACCCCGGCGTGCGGCTCGCGGCGATTCGCGCCGTGGAAGCGGCCCGCCTCACCGCCGCCGCCCCCAAGCTGCTCGAACTTCTCGCCGACGCATCGCGGCCGCTCGAAGAACGCTCCACGATCGTGAAGGCTTTGCGCGTGATGAACGCGAAGGCCGCCGTGAAAGAGATGCAGGCGATCCTCGCGTCCAACGATCCGCCTGCGTTTCGCGTGGAGGCTCTCCGCACGCTGGCCGCACTGGATGCTCCGACGGCACGGGCGGCGGCCGAGAAGCTGCTCGAAAGCACCGATGCGGCGATGCTCAATGAGGCGGTCGTGTTCCTGGGCGCGACGAAGCCCGGCGCGATGCTGCTCGGCCAGCGTTACCTCGACAAGAAGCTGCCGCGGGAATCGTTCCAGCAGGTGATCGCCGCGCTGCAGTTGCACGCCGGTGATGCGTCCATCGCAAAGCTTCAACAGGAAGTGCTCCGCGGCGGGTTGCAGCTTTCGACGCAGCCCGGCCAGGCGGCGAAGATCAAGGCGCTCGTCGAAACCAAGGGCGACGCGAAGAAGGGCAAGGAACTCTACCTGAACACGAAGGTGCTGGCGTGCGCCACCTGCCACCGCATGGAAGGCGTGGGCGGCAACACCGGCCCGGACCTCAGCCGCGTGTGGGACACCGCGACCGTCGAGAAGCTGCTCGAATCCATGATCGAGCCGAGCAAGGAGATCAAGGAAGGCTTCCAGGCCTACCGCGTGGCCAAGTTCGACGGGCAGGTGCTGGTGGGTTTGAAGATCAGCGAGACGCCGAAGGAAGTGGTGCTTCGCGACGCCAACGGCCGCGATGTGCGGCTGGTGAAGGAGGACATCGAAGCGATCACGCCGTCCAAGGTGTCGCTGATGCCGGACAACGTGGTCTCGCAACTCACGTATGACCAGTTCATCGACCTGCTGGCGTTCCTGAAGAGTAAGAAGGAGCAGGAATCGCTTCGCGGCTTGGTTGTCGAGTTCGGCCTGGCTTCGGGTTATTCGGCGGACGTGAAGAGCCCGAAGGCCGAGGTGAATCCGGACCCGACGGCGAAGAGCACAGTGAAATGGGCGCCGGTGTTCGCGGATCCGAGCGGCGTGTTGGATCTGAAGAGTGCGTTCCCCGGCAGCATGAACGGCGGCGTCTATGTGCGGACCTTCGTGTTCTCGGCGAAGGCGCAGGCGGCGTCCGTTTCGCTCCAGGCGGATGATCCGATTCGCATCTGGGTGAACGGCACGGCGGCATTCGACCGCCCGGCGGCAGTCGAAGCGGAAGCCACGTTCAGCGTGCCGCTCAAGGCGGGCTGGAACGCGGTGTTGGTGAAGGTGGCGAACGGCGGCAAGAACCACAAGCTCGGCTTGCGGTTCAGCGCGCGGAGCTTCGCACTGCGGGCCTGCCGGAAACGCCTGCAGCCCCGTGACCGGGGGCCAGTAAGCGTCAGAGTTTAGCCGCGAGGCGGAGTCTGCGGAGCCGAGCGCGCTCGGCCTGCAGACTCCGCCTCGCGGCTAATCGGTTAGATGATGCCGCCGTGGATGCGTTCGGGCGTCAGGTGGCCGGGTTGGTCGTTGAACCAGAATCGGGCGCCATTCCTGCCCGATCTGACGCAAGTCCTCGGATTGATACAGCAACTGCTGCATCCGGCGATCCGGCTCGCTCGAGTACTGGTTGATGAGGCAGCCGCTGTTCGCGGTCAGACCGACGACGGCGACCGCCCCCAGAATCAGCTTGCGGCTCAACTTGCGGAACATGGCCCGCCTCCGTGCGGTAATCATTCCCATCCCCCGCGGCCTGCCGGGTCCCCCGCCCGGTGGGCCGCGCCGGCCGCGTTGTTCCCGGCCGTATGGTCGTTATCGGCGGACTCGGAACGAGCCTTGAATCCGATTCCATTTTCGCAATCGGTTTTTCCGCCACGCCCGCGGCTGTCTTGCCCAGATTCCGCAGATTGCCCTCGACTCGCCATTTCACGCCCTCTAACATCCCACCAAGCCTGCGTTCTTTCGCCCAACTCCACTCGAATTCACCACTCGGAGGTTCCACAGCATGTACAGTCTGGTTCTGATGGCGGCCATCGGCTCGGGTCCGGGAACGGCCGGCGCGGATCAACCCGCCGCGGTCGTCGCCGCCGCCCCGATCGTGGTCACGGGATGCACCGGCTGCACGGGTTGCACCGGGTACGTCGCCTCCTGCAACGGGTGCTGCGGCGGCGGGCACCACTTCTTCGGCCACAAGCAATCGTGCCACGGCTGCTGCGGCGGCACCGTCGTCGTCCGCTCGCACGGCTGCTGCGGCGGGTTCCTCGGCCACAAGCACTCCTGTCACGGTTGCTGCGGCGGGTACTCCTGCTTCGGTTCGTGCTCCGGGTTCGTGACGCAGTCCGCCTGGGGCAACTGCCACGGGTGCTGCGGCGGCTTCGGGCCCACCACCTACTACTACCCGGCCTACTCCACGCCGATCCTCACCGGCGCGGCCCCGTTCTACTATGTCGGGCCGACGCACCACACCGCTCCGCCGGTCGTTGTTCCCCCGGCCAAGACCGACGAGCCGAAGAAGGACGAGAAGAAGGGCGCCAGCCTGAAGTTCAACCTGCCGGCCGGCGCGGCCCTGTACGTGGACGGCGTGAAGACCCCGGGCGAAGGCGAAGAACGTTCCTTCTTCACTCCGCCGCTCGAAGCCGGCCAGAAGTTCTTCTACGATGTGCGGGCCGAACTCCTCGTGGACGGCAAGACGGTGGTTGAGGAGAAGCGCGTGATCGTGGAAGCGGGCGCGGAGATCGCCGAGAGCTTCCCGAAGATGCTCGCGGCCGTGTCCGCGGCGAAGAACGTCGCTTCGAAGTGACGGAGCCGGGAAGCATTTTGCGGACGCGGGAGCGGCGGAGAGAATCCGCCGGTTCCGCGTCCGATTGCATTCGAGCGATGCGAAATGTTCCCGCGCGGCGGAATGCGTCCTAAGATTGAATCTGCGCCCCCGTTCGGACGGCCTCATGCCCTCGTCCCTTTCGGAGATGTTCAGCCGCCTGCGGCCGCCCCTCTACGGGCGTCGGCCTCCGCTCGTGCTGATCAACGGCTTGGCGGAGCAGTACGAGTCGTGGTACCGGAACCGGAAGTTCTGGGGGCGTTACTTCGAAGTGCTCACGCCGAACATCCTCGTGTATGAGGGCGAGGCGCTTCATCAGCGCATCCGCAGCCGCGAACCCATCACGGTGGACTACCTTGTCGGCCAGCTGCACACGTACCTCACGCAATATGTCCAGACGCCGCCGTACCACCTCGTGTCCAGCAGCTTGGGCGGGAAGGTGGCGGTCGAGTTCGCGGTGAAGTATCCGGAACTCGTGAACCGCGTGGTGCTGATCTGTCCGTCCGGAATGGGCGACGTGGAGCAGCTTCCAATCATCGAAGGCATGACCGGCCGCGACCCGAACGCGATGGTGAAGAGCGTGTTCTACCGGCCGCGCCACGTGGATCGCAACGTGCTGCGCTACTACAAGACGCGCTTCGGCAATCGCCGCTGGAAGACGGGCTTCGTGAAGACGGTGCGCGGCACGCTGGACTATACCGTCCGCGAGCGCATGAAGGATTTGAAGTGCCCGACGTTGCTGGTGTCCGGGAAGGAAGACAAGGTGTGCGACCCGCGGACCGCCGAGGAGGCCGCGAGCGAGCTTCCCAACGGCACGTTCCTTTCGATTCCGAAGTGCGGGCACGCTCCGCAGATCGAGAAGGCGTGGAAGATCAATAGGTTGGTCGTACACTTTCTGAGCGCGTCCAACCCGAATTCCCTCCCCTCGTTCACCCAGCTACTCCTCGCGAAGCCACCGAGACCACGAGCATCCTGATGAACGCACCTCCTCCGCTCGCCGATCCGAAGAGCCACGCCCACGCGCCAAGCAACGGCCCCGCCGGCCCGGATTGGTGGCTCATGATGAAGGCGTTCTGGAAGAAGGGCCGCTCCATCGCGTCGTTCGCGCCGAGTTCCCGCTTCATGGCGCGGAAGGTGATCGGCGGAATCGATTTCGACAACGCGAAGTGCATCGTGGAGCTCGGCGCCGGCACCGGCCCGATCACCGCGGAGTTGCTCAAACGCGTCAAGCCGCACACCAAGCTGCTCGTGATCGAACTCGACCCGGATCTTTGCGCGAGGCTCAAGGCCCGCTTTCCGCAGGTGGACGTGGTGCAAGGCGATGCGTGCCACTTCGACAAGCTGCTCGCCGAGCGCGGCATCTCGCAGGTGGACCACGTGTGTTCCGGGCTTCCGCTGCCGTCGTTCCCGGCCGAACTGCGGGACGCGATCCTGGCGACCTCGGCCCGCATGCTCGCGCCGGGGGGCACCTTCCGCCAACTCACCGTGATGCCGCTCATCTACTATCGGCTCTACTGCCGCTACTTCAACGATGTGAAGTTCGGTTTCGTGCCGCTGAACATGCCGCCCGGCGGCGTCTACACCTGCCGCGGGTATCGCTCCGCCGAGCGGGGGGCGTAAGCCCCCCGTGTCTGGTCTTGTTTCACGGGAACAGAAACACGGGGGGCTCACGCCCCCCGCTCAGTTGGAGGTGCTGCCTTCATGGCCGACTCCCTGACTTGGCTTCTCACGTCGACCACTTACGGAACATGGCTGCCGGGCGATGCACGCGGATTCGTCGGCCGTGTGCGAGAGATTCGACATGGAGACGATTTTGCTTCCGAACGCGTTGAACACGATCGTCCCGGAACGGAGTACGATGCGGGGATTCCCAAACTACGCGAAGCGTCGATCTCGTTGATGAAGGGCGAACCTGTTTGGTTGACTGCAGATCTGGCGATTGTCGTACGCGATCAGTTCATCGAGACCGCCGCGTATCGCGGCTGGGAGTTGCATGCGGCTTCGGTCATGTCGAATCACTTCCATCTCGTCGTGACCGCGAAAGCAGAAATCCTGACGGACGCGATGCTGCGAGACTTCAAGGCGTATGCCTCGCGGGCCCTGAATTGCCGTCGGCCCAAACCGGCCTCCGGAACTTGGTGGACCTCGTCTGGATCGAGGCGACGCCTTCCTGACGACCGGGCGCTCGATGCGGCGATCGCCTATGTGCTGAACCAGCACAGTCCGCTCGCGGTTTACCCTGAGCCGAGCGGGGGGCGTCAGCCCCCCGTGTCCTGTCTTGCGCGAGCGGGCGAAAAACACGGGGGGCTGACGCCCCCCGCTCGGTGAATCGATACGTGTCGGAGTGTTCATGTTCTCGACTGCGTTCCTCGCCCCGCTCGCCGGAAGTCGCTTGGTTCGTCGCGCCGCGGACGCCGTGATGCTCCGCCACGCTCACTTTCGCGCGAACCAACTCGACCGCATGGACGCCGGTCGCGTCCAGCACGACACCCTGCTGCGGCTCGTCCACACCGCGCGTGCCACGAAGTTCGGCCGCGATCACGACTTCGTCCGCATCGCATCCGTGGCCGACTACCAGGCCCGCGTCGGCATTCACGACTACGAGTGGTTCTGGAACGAATACTGGAAGGACGCGTACCCGCGGCTGGACGACATCACCTGGCCGGGGAAGGTGCCGTACTACGCGCTCTCGTCCGGCACCACGAGCGGCACCACGAAATACGTGCCCGTGACGCGCGAAATGGTCGCATCCAACAAGAAGGCCGCGTTCACCACCACCGCCTTGTTCCGCCACGCGAACCCCGACGCGAAACTGCTCACCGGCAAAGTCTTCTTCCTCGGCGGCAGCACCGAACTGCGGAAGCAGGCGGACGGCAGCCTCGCCGGCGATCTGTCCGGAATCGCCGGCCGCGAACTCCTCGAACTGATGCGACCGTACGTGTTCCCGCCCGCCGCCGACATGCTCATGGCGGACTGGCGCGAGAAGGTCACGCACTTCGCCAAGACGTCGATCGGCCAGCCCATCGCCGCGATCAGCGGCATCCCCGCGTGGATGATGGTGCTCTTCGACCGCGTGAAGGAGATCACCGGCAAGAGCACCATCGCGGAGGTGTGGCCGGACCTGCGGCTGGTCATTCACGGCGGCACCAGCTTCGCCCCGTTCCGCGACCTGTTCACCCAAACCATCGGCAGCGACCTCGTGAAGTATTGCGAGGTGTACCCGTGCTCCGAAGGTTTCGTCGCCACCGAAGACCCGCGGCACGGGCTGCTCCGCATCGTGCCGGACCACGACGTGTTCTTTGAATCGTCCCGTTCAAAGAGTTCGGCGACGACGGCAAGTTGAAGTCCAGCCACCCGACGCGGCACACGCTCGCCGACGTGGAATGCGGCGTGCAGTATGCCGTGGTGATCACGTCGTGCGCCGGCGTGTGGTCGTACCTCGTGGGCGATACGGTCAAGTTCGTGAGCCGCAATCCGCCGCTGATCCGCTTCACCGGCCGCACCAAGTTCTTCCTCTCGGCGTTCGGCGAGCACCTCATCGCCGAGGAAGTGGACCAGGCCGTGACGCACGCGGCCCGCGTGTGCGGCGTGAACGCCCCCGAGCACCACGTCGGCCCCGTGTTCCCCTCGGACCCGAAGCAGCCGGGGCACCACATGTACCTGATCGAGTTCCTGCCGCGCCCGCCGGCGGACTTGGAGCGGTTCGCTTTGGAACTCGACGCCGAGTTGGACCGACTGAACGAGGACTACGCGGCGCACCGCGTCGGCGATTTGACGATGCTCCGGCCGGTGGTGAAGGCCGTGAAGCCGGGCGGGTTCGCGAAGTGGATGGAACAGCGAGGCAAGCTCGGCGGGCAGAACAAGGTGCCGACCATGGACAACAGCGGGAACATGACCCGCGACATGCTGAAATGGTTCGAGCAGAACGGACAACTGGCGTGACGCTTGCGTGTTCGCGGTCGCGAACACGCAAGCGGGAAACGCATCACGTCCCGTGTTCCCACGAGGTGCTGTACTTCTTCTGATCCGCGGTCATGGTGTCGATCGTGATGCCCATGCTCGCGAGCTTCGCGGTCGCGATGTACTCCTCGATCGCGGCGGGCACCTTGATCACGGCGTTGGGCAGCTTGCCCTTCTGCTGCACGCAGTATTCCGTGGCCAAGGCCTGCGTGGCGAAGCTCATGTCCATCACGCTCGCCGGGTGGCCTTCGGCCGCGGCGAGGTTCACGAGCCGGCCGCTGCCGATCACGTAGATCTTCTTGCCGCTCTTCAACTCGTATTCGTCCACCTCGTGCCGCACATCCGCGGTGTGCTTGGCGGTGAGATCCTTCAGCGCGACGAGATCGAGTTCCACGTCGAAGTGGCCGCTGTTGCACACCATGGCGCCGCACTTCATCGCCTCGAAGTGCTGCTTCGCGATGATGTGCTTGTTGCCGGTCACGGTGATGAACAGGTCGCCGACCTTCGCGGCCTCGGCCATCGGCATCACGGCGAAGCCGTCCATCGCCGCTTCGAGCGCGGCCACCGAGTTCACTTCCGTGATGATCACTTGGGCGCCCAAGCCGCGGACGCGGCTCGCCACGCCCTTGCCGCACCAGCCGTACCCGGACACGACAACCTTCTTGCCGGCCACGAGCATGTTCGTGGCGCGAATCACTCCGTCGATCGTGCTCTGGCCCGTGCCGTAGCGGTTGTCGAACATGTGCTTCGTGTCCGCGTCGTTCACCGCGATCACGGGGAACTGCAGCACGCCGTCCTTCTCCATGGCCCGCAGCCGGATCACGCCGGTCGTGGTCTCTTCCATCGAGCCGATCACGTCCTTGAACTTCGTCTTGAGGTTGCCGGCGGGGATCTTCTTGGCCCACTCCTGCACCTTGGGATGCACTTCCGAGATGCGGTTGAGTGCGACGAAGATCATGGCGGAAACGAGGTCCGCGCCGTCGTCCATGGTCACATGCGGTTCGTGTTCCAAAGCGGCCGCGACGTGCTTGTAGTAGCTGTCGCCGTCTTCGCCGTGGATCGCGCACACGGTGATGCCGAAGTCGCGGACCAGGCTGGCGGCCACGTCGTCCTGCGTGGACAGCGGGTTGGACGCGATGAGAACCAGATCCGCGCCGCCGGCCTTGAGCGTGCGGGCGAGGTTCGCCGTCTCCGCGGTCACGTGCAAGCACGCGGACATGCGGAGGCCCTTGAGCGGCTTGTCCTTCTCGAAGCGGGTGCGGATCGCCGTGAGCACCGGCATGTCGTGGTCGGCCCACAGGATGCGCTTCTTGCCTTTGTCGGCGAGTTCGGGCTTGGCGATGTCACTGGCGATGGCCATGCGGAGTCCTTCGCGGGAGGAACGGATCGGTTCAAACGGATATGGTATGAATTGACGAACAAGCCGGAAGCGTAAGCGACGGGTGATGACCCGTCGCTTACGCTTCCGGCTTGTGACTGGGCCAAGATCAACTCTTCACGCAGTTCCGACCACTGCGCTTGGCTTGGTACAACTTCTCATCGGCGGTGCGGAGCAGGTCCGCGGGGGTGACCACGGTGTCACCCGTGGTCGTGGCGACTCCGACGCTGATCGTCAACTTGATGCGGGTCGCTTCGAACTGGAACTCGTGCTTCTCGATGGCGGATCGCACGCGCTCGGCGGCGCCGAGCGCCTCGGCCGCACTCGTTTCCACGAGCACCATGCAGAACTCCTCGCCGCCGTACCGGGCGAAGAGGTCTTCCTTGCGGATCGTGCCGCGGATGCACTCGGCCAGCTCCCGCAGTACGAAGTCGCCACACAGGTGCCCGTGCGTGTCGTTGATCGACTTGAACTTGTCGATGTCGAACATGAGCACGGAGAGCGGCCGCTTGTGGCGTTGGCTGCGGGCCACTTCGCGATCGAGGAATTCGCCCAAGGCCCGCTGGTTGTGGATGCGGGTGAGGCCGTCCTGGATCGTGAGGCGGTAAATCTCCTCGTGGTACTCGGCTTCGATATTGCCGCCGGTGAGGTAGCGGTAGAGGCAGTTGCCGACGCGGAGGTAGTCGCCGTCGTGGAGCGTCTGCGGGCCGTCCAATTGCTTGTCGTTGACGAACGTCCCGTTCGTGCTGCCGAGGTCGCTGACCTTGTAGCCGTCGTCGGTGGGTTCCACCTTCACGTGCTTGCGCGAGACGGAGTTGTCTTGGATGCGGATATCGCAATCATCCCCGCGGCCGACGAGCAAGTCCTTGTCGCCCAAGGGGTAGCGTCGGCCCATGCACGGGCCGGTCGGGTAGATGTGAACCAGGCACGCCTCACGAGTCGCGGCCGAGAACAGCCGCTTGGGCGTGGTGATCCACGTCTCAGTCACTTTCTCGCGTTGGTCGGCAACCGCTGCCATGGCCGGCACCCCGGAGCGCGGACATTCCACCGAACGAGCCTAGTTCATTATTCTCACCGAGTAAAACGAACGTGACGATTCTGCGGGCGAACCGGAGGAGAAACCGTGAATCACGATCGGGCGGCGGATGAGCTCAGGAACATGCGGCGAAGCCGGCGGGTCGTTGAAAAACTCGCCACGGATGTGCTTCCGCCCTCGCAGGAGGAAGCGTATCGCATCCAAGCCATGCTCGTGGAACGGCTTGCGGCGGACGCTGGCGGGCACACCATCGGCTACAAGATCGCCGCGACCAACGACATGGCCCAGAAGCAATTAAACGTCACCGCACCGTTTTGCGGCCGGCTGCTGTCTCACTCCACCCACCCCAGCGGCGTCACGCTTCCGGCCGCCGGCTTCACCCACCGCATCATCGAACCCGAGTTCGGCTTCTTGGTCGGCATCGACGTTCCGCCGAGCGACGTGCCGTATACGAAGGACACCATCGCGCCGTTCATCGCCGCCGTGATTCCCGCCATCGAGGTGGTCGATCACCGCTTCGCGGACTGGACGCAAGTCGGCGCACCGAGCCTGATCGCAGACAACGCCATCCACGGGGCGTGGGTGGAAGGCGAGCCGCACACCGATTGGCGGAACGTCGATCTCGCGGCCCATGCGACGAAACTGGTCGTGAACGGCGAGACGGTCCGCAACGGGTCCGGGGCGGCGGTGTTGGGCCACCCGTTGAACGTGGTGGCGTGGCTGGCGAACGTGCGCCCGCTCCGCGCCGGCGACAAGATCACCACCGGCACCACCACCGCCGTCTACTTCGCGACCCCCGGAGACCGCATCACCGCCGACTTCGGCGCGTTCGGGAGGGCGGAAGTGAACTTCACATGAGGTTCCCGCGCCGCGTATCCTGAGGCTGCAACGGATTCTCGGTGTTCGCCGGACGCGTGAGCGACGTCGATCGGCCCTCGCTCACGCGTCCGGCTAACGAGTTGTTGCCGCTACTTTCTCCTGAGCGGAAATGTCGTACCGCGCGTTCAAGAAACTGCTCGGCGAAACCAGCCTCGAGCGCAAGTGCCGCTGGCTGCTCGGCACCGGCGTGCTCCTGCTCATGTTCGGCAGTTTCTACATCTACGCCACGCAAACCGAAGGACTCGCGTACGACCAACTCAAGACCTCGGGCCGCGCCCTGCTCTCGCCCATCCTCGCCCGCCAGCACGTGAACGAGGAAACCGGAGCGGCCATCGACGCCTTCCAAGCCGAACAGGAATTCCACTCCGCAGACCGCTTCAAGAACTACAGCTACCGCATCATCCGGGTGCCGTTCACCACCGCGCTCGAAACCGCGCCGGTGGCGGACGACATGCTCACGCTCTCGCACTTCCTCCACGACGCGGAGCAAGCCGAGGAGGTGCGCGAGGCGCCGAAGGGGAATGCGTACTTCTACTACGGGGCTTTGCGGGCCGGGCCGCAGTGCGTCGCCTGCCACACCGATGCCAAGAAGATGGGCGGGGAGGACAAGATCCGCGCCGGGCTGAAGCCCAACGACCTCATGGCCGTCGTCCGCATCGAACTCTCCACCAAGGCCATCGAGGACGGCTTCCACGCCAACCGGGCGCTCTTGCTCTCCTTCGCCATCGGCACCTCGCTGCTCATCATCGCCGGCAGCTACCTCATCATCCGCTACGTGATCGTGAAGCCGGTGAAGCATCTCAAGGAAGTGTCCGAAGCCATCGCGCAGGGCGAACTCAACATCCGCTCCGAGATCCAAACCGGCGACGAATTCGAGGATCTTTCGCACGCCTTCAATCGCATGCTCCGCAACCTCGTGAACACCCAGGACCGCAACAAGAAGCTGATCCTCGATCTCGACCACAAGGTGGACGAACTCGCGCGGGTGAACATGGCGCTGTTCGAATCGAACCGCCTGAAGAGCGACTTCCTCGCCACGATGAGCCACGAGTTGCGCACGCCGCTGAACAGCATCATCGGCTTCTCGGAAGTGTTGCTCGGCGCGGACAACCTCAGCGAGAAGCAGCACCGCTACTCCGCGAACATCATGACGGGCGGCAAGCAGCTGCTCGCGCTGATCAACGACGTGCTCGAACTCGCGAAGCTCGAAGCGGGCAAGATGCGGCTGCACCCCGAGACCGTCCACCTCGCCGCGGTGTGCGAGCACGCCGCTTCGCTGTTCCGCGACACGGCCGAGCGGAAGAACATCGACTTGAAAGTGCATGCGGACCCGACCGAGCCGCCGGCGCGGCAGGACGCCGGGAAACTGCATCAGATCCTGACGAACCTGCTCTCCAACGCCGTGAAGTTCACCCCGGAAGGCGGCCGAATCGTGCTGCGGGGCGAACGGGCCGGAACCGAACTCGTCTTCACCGTGACGGACACCGGGGTCGGCATCGCGAAGGACGAGCAGGACCTGATCTTCGAGAAGTTCCGCCAGGCGGCGAACCCGCTGACGCGCGAACAGGGCGGCACCGGCCTCGGGCTCTCGATCGTGCGCGAGTTGTGCAAACTCTTGGGAGGCGACGTGAGCCTGCACAGCGAGCCGGGCCGCGGCAGCACCTTCACCGTCCGCGTGACGGCGAACCTCGCCGATGAACCGCTCCGCGACTTCGAGTTGTCCGAAGAACCCGCTCCCGCCTTTGCTTCTTCCGATGCCGCGCCGTCGGCACTCCCGCCTTGAAGCCGCTCCACCCGCCGACGCAAACACCCGAGTGATCGCTTCGGACCTGCGATGTCAATGCTCCACCGGCAAGCGGTTGTACAACTCGGTGAGGCCGGAGAGGCGGTCCGAGAGGCCGCGGTGGAACTGATGGGACTGGAAGCGCCAGCCCCAGTTGCCGTTTGCGACGCCCGGGCGGTTCATGCGGGCGTCGCCGCCCAGGCTCAGCACGTCCTGCATCGGTGCGATCGCGATCGCGGATACCGAACTCCACGCGAGCCGGATCATGTCCCACGGCGGATCTTCCACGCGGCGGCCGAGGTAGGCCGCGAGGTAGCCGCGGTTCTTCTCGTCCAGCGTGGACCACCAGCCGTTCGTCGTGTCGTTGTCGTGCGTGCCGGTGTAGCACGCGGAGAGCGGGTCGAAGTTGTGCGGCCAGTACGGGTTCTTCGGCGTGTCGAGCGCGAACTGCAGCACCTTCATGCCGGGCAGTCCGAACTGCAACCGCACCGCGTCCACGTCCGGCGTGATCACGCCCAAGTCTTCGGCGATGAGCGGCAGCCCGCCGAGCGTCGCATTCAGCTTCGTGAACAGGTCCGCGGCGGGGCCGTCCACCCACTTGCCGTTCTTCGCCGTCTGCTCGTTCGCCGGGATGTGCCACGCCTGCACGAACCCGCGGAAGTGATCGAGTCGGATGAGATCGACGCGCTCGAGATCGCGCTTCAGTCGCGCGGCCCACCACGCGTAGCCGTCCTTCGCCATCCGCGCCCAATCGTAGATCGGGTTGCCCCAGTGCTGGCCGTCTTCCGCGAAGTAATCGGGAGGCACGCCGGCCACGACGGACGGCCGCCGCGACGAATCGAGCAGGAACTGGTCCGGGTTTGTCCACACGTCCGCGGAATCGGGCGCGATGAAGATCGGGGCGTCGCCGATGATGCCGATCTTGCGATCCGCAGCGTACTCGCGAAGCGCCGCCCACTGGCGGTCGAACAGGAACTGACCGAAGCGGTGCATCTGAAGTTCGGAGGCAAGCGGCGCTTCGATCGCGGCCAGTGCCACGGGATCGCGCTTGAGCAGGTCTTCCGGCCAATCCGGGAGGTGCGTGCCGCCCAGCGACTCGTGGATGGCCATGAACTCGGCGTAACCGCCGAGCCAACTCTTCTCCGCTTCGCAATATTGGAGGAAGTCGGACTTCAAGTGGTTGGCGCGGCCGCCGCGGAAGCTGTCCCATGCCGCGCGGAGTAGCGCGGCCTTGAACTTCGCCACGCGGGGGAAGTCGACGCGGTCCTCGGGAAAGTACTGCCCGGCCCAAAAGTGCGGCGACACGAGCCCCTCGCGTTCCAGAAGCTCGGGGCTGAGCAGTTGGATGTTTCCGGCGAACGCGGAGTAACTCTGATACGGCGAGGCGGAATCGCCCACGGGGCCGAGCGGCAGAATCTGCCACCAGCTTTGCCGCATCTCGGCGAGCGTCTCGATCCAGCGGTACGCGGTGGGGCCGAGGTCGCCGATGCCGAACGGGCCGGGCAGGCTGGTCGGGTGCAACAGAATTCCGGCGGAGCGGCGCAGCGGTGCAGTCGTCATACCTTCTCGGATAACGACCGCGCGCGCGGAAGCAATACGCCAACGTCCGTCTTTGTAACGCGTTCTTGTTCGGGGCTTGCAGCGGCGGGTAAGATGTGAGGCGTCCGCGAGGCCGAGGATCGTGCCATGAAACGGGTGTGGGCGGCGGTTGCGCTCATGATGTCGGCGGGGGCCGTGCCTGCCGCTCCACCGCCGGTGGAAGCACCGACCACCCCGGAACGCCTTGTCCTGCAACTCGGCTCGGACTCCTTTCCGGAGCGCGAAGCCGCCGCTGCGGCACTGGAAAAACTCGGCCCCGCGGCCCGGTCCGCCCTGGACCAAGCGGTTCGGCATGCGAATCCGGAGGTCTCCAAGCGAGCGATTCAACTTCTCACTGCGCTTCATCGCAAGGCGGACGCCGCCGACCGGCTCACGGTGAAGAAGGTGAAGCTCGCATACCGCAATACGCCCATCGGCGCGGCGGTGAACGATCTCAAGGCCCGCACCGGTATCAATCTCTGGCTCGACCCGACGCGCCTCGCCGATCCGCTGCGCACCGTGACGTGCGAGACCGGCGACTTGCCGCCGTGGGAAGCGGTGGCGAAGTTCTGCGAAGCGGCCGGCCTGCAGGAGGTGTTCGACGCCGAGGTGCCGGTTCCGAAGCAGGAGCGGTCGCGTCGACATCATTATCAGCCGCCGCCGCCCCCGCCGAAGGCGGACTTCGTGCCGGTCTCGCTGGCTGACGGAAGCGGGAAGGCGCTCCCCGGCAGCCGCAACACCGCCGTCCGCATCACCGCGCTCCCGGACAACTTCAACAAGAACCGGGTGTATCTCGGCACCGGCGATGTGTTGCTCCACTTCGACATCGCACCGATGCCCGGCTACCATTGGAAGTCCGTCGCCGGGGTCCGCGTCACGAAGGTGGTGGACGAATACAACCGCATCGGCTCCGCCGGTGCGAACCGCGAGCCGGACGGCTTCATGGGCGGTGCGCTCGAGGTGTTCGGCGGAGGCGCGGTCTTCCTCGCCGGTGGCATCGGGTGGGACGGCGAACCCGGCCCGCGTCCGACCGCGTACCCGAACCCGCGGATCACGCCCGTGCCGATCCGCGTCGGCACGCCGAACGCCCGCACGCTCAAGGTTCTGGAAGGCGCGGTCGTGTGCGAGATCGCCGTGCCGGACCAACCGCTGATCACAATCGACAACGTGGCCGGCAACCTCAACCGCGGCGCGGAGTCCCTCCGCGGAAGCAAACTCACCGTGCTCGAAGCCAACCCCGGCGAGAAGGGCGGCAAGGCGATTCTCAAGGTGCAGGTGGACCAGCCGAACCCGATGATGATCAACGGATTCCCCAACCCGTGGGGCGGCCTCGTGGTCGAGGAATCACTGCCCGCGACCGCGCCGAATCAGGTGCGTGGATTCAATGCCGCGGGCAAGCCCGTGCGACTCGTCACGCTCACGAACTCCGAGACGAGCGCGGACGAGTTCACCCAATCCTTCACGACCCAATACACTTGCCCGGACGGACTGCCGGTCCGCGTCGTGCTGTACGGTCCGAAGCCGGTGCTGGTCGAAGTCCCGTTCAAGATGGAAAACGTTCCGCTGCCCTGATTCATCGCCTCTCCCCCGGCTCTGCGGGTGGAGAGGCCGTTTCGGCAGTCGCGGATGCGACTGCCGAAACGTGTGAGGGGGTCGGCGATTGACATCCCCGCAGAGCCCCTCACCCGGAGTCGAACCCGCTCAACGGGGTTTCGACTCCGACCTCTGCCCCGCAGAGCCGGGGGAGAGGTGAAGAGGATCGCCGCTCATGTCCAATTGGTTGGTTCGCCCCGAAGGGTCCGAGAACCCCGTCGCCTTGGCTTCCGCGGCGGACGTGCTTACCGCGCTGCGCGAAGGCATCTTCCGCCCCACGGATGAAGTGAAGGGCCCGCACGACGCCGCGTGGACCTCCATCGAAGGGCACCACGAATTCGAGGAGGCCGCGGAGGAACTCTCGCCGCCGCCCCCGGAGGCGGACGATTCGCACCTGGACATGAATCCGCTGATCGACGTGTGCCTCGTGCTGCTGATTTTCTTCATCCTCACGATCACGGTCGCCTCGCTGGAACGGGCCATCAACGTGCCGGACTCGAACCCCGAGGGCGAATCGCCGAAGACGATGGAGTTCAAGGACATCAAGGATCAAGTCTTCCGGGTCACGGCGAAGATGGACGGCGAGAAGGTGGTGGTGCTGGTGGAGAAGGAACCGACGACGATGGAGGATCTCGAGGATCGCATCAAGCGGGTGATCGACAAGTCCGGCCGCAAGCAGATGCTTCTGGACATCGACGGAAACGTGCCGTGGGGCGTGCAAACGGCGATCCTGGACGCGGCGAAGGGCCACGGCGTCCACAACATCTTCTACCACCCGCGCAAGCCGAAGTAGGAACCGGGAGGGCGAGGCTCCTGCCGAGCCGCATGTCACGTTCGGTTGTGCAGACGGCTCGCCAGGAGCCCTCCCGTTCTCAACCCTTCCTCAACTCGCCGAAGGCCAAGCTCATCGCGTCCTTCATCATGGCGCTGTCGTTGGAATAAACCACGAGCCGAGCACCCTGCTTGATCGTGCGCAGCGATTGCTCCAGCTTGCCGAACCAGCAACCGGCCGCGACGTGCCGCCGGTCCGCCGTGTCGATGATTCTCTGGATCATCGCGATCAGGTCCTTGTGGTCATATTCGTTCGGGATGCCCATCGTGGTGGTGAGGTCGTTCGGGCCGATGAACACGGCGTGGACGCCGGGGATCGAGCAGATCGCATCGAGGTTCTCGATGCCGGTCAGCGATTCGATCATCGGAATGAACACGGTGTCCGCACAGCGGACGTTCGCGATGTAGTCCTTGCTCGCCGGGCTGGGCCACTCGTTCTTCTCGATCGCACGTTGCAGGGCGCGGCCCTTCAGCGGGCGGTACACGGCCGCGGCCGCGAGCGCCTTCGCGTGCGCCACCTCCTCCACGTACGGCACCACCACGCCGTCGAACGAATCGCACACTTTGGAGACATCGTCCGGGTCGCGGCTGTGGGTGCGGGCGAGGCAGGCGATGCCCTTGGAGTTGAGCGCGTACTTCATCGGCAGGAAGTCCGCGATGTCCAGCGCGTTGTGTTCCGCGGTGACGATGACGAAGTCCAGCGCGCCGGGCGGCAGGAAGTCCACGATCGCGGGATTCACGGCGTGCTGGAAGAAGGTGCCGTACACCCGCTCGCCGCGGATGAGTTTGTCCTTGAGTGCTTTTCCAGACATGGTGTTCCTCACGCCATCAAACTCAACGGATTCACACGCGTCTTCAACGGCAGCTCCACGGGTCGGCCGACGCGGTGCGATTCGAACACCGCCGCGATCATCTCGATGATCGCCGCCGCGTCCCGGTACGAGCACTTCGTGTCGCGGTCTTTCTCGATCGCGTCGATGAGGTCCGTGATCGCGGCGACGTGCCCGCCTTCATAGGTGCCGTCCGTGCGCGGTTCCGGCTTGCCGATGCCAGCCGAAGAGATCGGTTCCCACTTGCTGCCGGCGCGCCCGGGGGACCAACTACTGTCGCGAAGCAGGTCCGCCTTCACGAGGTAGCCGCTCTCCAACTCGATCACGCCCTTGGAGCCGAACACCTGCACGGCGAAGCGGGTCGGCTTGCCGGCCATGCCCTTGCGGCTTGCGAAATACCCCGTCACGCCCTTCGGCAGTGCGAAGCTCGCCTGTACGTGATCCCCGGCCAGAAGTCCGATGCCCTCCGCTCCTTCCTTCACGTCGCCCTTTCCGACCGGCCGGCCGGCCTGCATCACGGTGGCGAAACACGACGTGGCGTTTCCGCCGGCGAAGCTGCGCATCAATCCGAACACGTGCGAACCGAGCACCCACAGGTCTTCGCCGCCCCCGCGGTTGTCCTCCTTGCCGCGACCGCGGATCTCGAGCAGGTCGCCGATGGTGCCGTCCGCGATGATCTTCAGCACGGTGGCGAGCACGGGCGAATACTGGCTGATGTGCGCGATGCCGAGCTTCCGGTGCCGCATCTCGAATGCATTCACGATCGCGTCAGCTTCCTTCAGCGTGCGGCAGAACGGCTTCTCCATGTACACGTGGCAGTTCGCTTCGGCCGCCGCGAGAAGCATGTCGTGGTGCTGATCGATGAACCGCGGGCAGACGCCGACGATGTCCGGCTTCTCCTTGGCGAGCATGTCGCGGTAGTCCGCGTAGGCGGCCGTCGCCCCGGTGCGCTTCTGTGCCGCGGCCCGCCCCGCTTCGTTCGGATCGGCGACGGCGACGATCTCGCACGCCTCCACTTTGCGGAAGGCGACATCGACCGCGTGGCCGTAGTCGCCGCGGCCGGTGTGCCCGATGATGCCGACGCGATATTTCTTGGCCACGGGAGAGGCTCCGGGGTGCGGATGAAGGTGACTCTCCCACGAGCCGCGGCGCGGGTCAAGCGCCAAGTGCCGTCACTTGGCTCGGCGGAGGGCGTCGATCTTCTCCTGGAGCTTCGCGGCATCCTCCTCCGCGGTGCCGAGCGGTTGCGGCTTCACCGTGACTTCGCGCGTGTAGCCGATGTGCTTCATCCACGCGGCGGACCGCAACGCCCGCTTCTGCTCCACGAGCTTGAACAACGGATCGGCCTTGATCGTCGCCGCCGAGTCGTCCGGGATGCGGATGTCGAACGCGGCGAGCAGCGTCTTGGCCATGAAGAGGTGGCCGTCGTCGCCGGGATGCACCTTGTCCTTCGAGTACGCCTCCGTTCGCGCATCGCGCGCTTTGCGCATCGCGGTGTGCAGATCGATCACCGTCACGCCCGGCAGCTTCATTGACATCTCCCACTTGGCGAATTCCGCCAGCACCGTGTCGTAATTGAACTCACCGGGCTTCGGCGCGAAGTCGTAGATCGGCGGCGTGATGAGGTACACCTGCTTTGCGCCCGCGGCCTGGCACTTCTCGACCAGCTTCGTGATGCCCGTGCGGAATGCCGCGGTGCGGTCCGCGTCCAGCGGCAGATAGATGCCGTCGTTCATGCCGTAGCAGGCGAACACGACCTCGGGCTTCGTCTTCTCCAGCACGCGGTCGAGCCGCTCGAACACGCTCGGGCGCGGGAACTTCCCGCCGGCATGGTTCTCCTCGCTGAGGCCCGATGCGGTCTCGCTCGCCAAGCCGACGCTGATGATGTCGTAATTCTTCTTCGGATTCAGCTTCTCCAAATAGTACGTGGTGAAGGCGACGTACCCGCCGGCTTGGGTGTTGCTGTCGCCGAGGAACACGATCCGCTTGCCGGCGAGCGGATCGGCGCCGCCCACGAGCTTCACCATGCCCTTGCCGAGCGCGTCGCCGACGAGCAGGTATGTTTCGGCGTTGCCGAACTCGTGGTGGCCGTGGCCGGGGTTCGGGGACTCCTTCGCGGGGCGGACGAAGTCGTGCGTGGGCACGAACAGCACATTGCCGATGAACTCCGGGCGGTCCGCGGCGGCGGCCTGCGCCTTGCGAAGCGTGGCCCACGCGCCGGGCGCCTCCACCCACGGGCCGGTCAGTTCGCCGATCACGACCGGCAGGTTCGGGCTCTTCAAATCCGTCCGCACGTCGCGGATCAGGTTCACGAGATTCTGCTCGTACTCGGGCACCGCGTTCTTCGGATCGACGCCGTCGTTCCAGCCCTGGTACCACACGAACCCGGCCAACTCGCCGCCGTCCGCGTCCGGGAAGTCCGTCTTGATGTTCGCCAGCGCTTCGCGAACTTCGGCGAGCATCTTCGTGTAGTACGGCCCGGTCTCGCCGCCCGAACTCGGCGGGCGGAAGTCCTTGTGCAGGCTCTTGCCGCCCCACGCGGTCTTGACGAGCAGCACGGGTTCCGTGAAGTGATCGCCGACGACGTGGCCGAACTGCAACTCGGGGCCGAAGTGATGCGTGCCGCCGTACACGGCGAATCCGATCGAGAGCGGCCCGGAGAGCAGCGGTTGCTTCTCGCGTTGATAGCGGACGCGGACATCGTTGCGAACGACCCATTTGCCGTCCGCGGCCACCAGGTGTTTGGCGAGTGCGGCCCGCTGCGGATCGGCGAGTACGGCCTTGAGCGTGCCGCGGCCCTCGTTGTAATCCTTGCCCGCGAGGTCTGCGACGGCCTGCCCTTCCATGTTGGACTGCCCCGCGAGGATGAAGACCTTCACCGTCTTCGCGTGGGAGACGCCGCCCGCGAGCAGCACGAGCAGCGCGGAGAGGAAGCAACGGAGCATTGTTCGCCTCGGATGTGTGAACGGGAAGGATTCGCTAGCGGAGCCCGCCGGGGTAGAGTATTCCGGCTCACGGTTTCGGGCCGGGCGGCAGGTGGTCGTTCAAGTAGCGGGTGAGCAGCGAGTACAGGTGCCGCGACGTGTTCGGGCCTTCGTCGATCGAGTGGCTGCGGTTCGGATACGCCATCGCGGTGAAGGGCTTGTTCAACTCGATCAACCGGTTCATCAGCTTCTCGACGCCCTGGTAGTGCACGTTGTCGTCGCCGGTGCCGTGGACAAGCAGCAGGTTCCCCTTCAGCCCGGCGGCGTGCGTGATCGGCGAACCCTGCTTGTAGTCCTCCGCATTCTCCTGCGGCAGGCCCATGTACCGCTCCTGGTAGATCGTGTCGTACAGGCGCATGTCCGGCACCGCCGCCACGGACATTCCGGTGCGGTACAGGTCCGGGTGGCGGAAGAGCAGGTTGAGCGTCATGGAGCCGCCGCCGCTCCAGCCCCATACGCCGACGCGGGACGAATCGAGGTACGGCCGCTTCAGCAACTCGCGGCACGCGGCGGCTTGGTCCTCGGAGGCGAGCACGCCGATCTTGCGGTACGCGGCTTTGCGGAAGTCCCGGCCGCGCGGTGACGGCGTGCCGCGGTTGTCGAAGCACGCCACGGCATAGCCCTGCTGCGCGAGCGACAGGTGCCACAAGCCGTTGTTCCCGCCCCAGCGATCCACCACGGATTGCCCCGCGGGTTCGCCGTAGACGTGAATCAGCAGCGGGTACTTCTTCGCCGGGTCGAAGTTCGCCGGCTTGATCAACCAGCCGTCGAGTGAAACGCCCGCGCCGATGTCGGCGCGGAAGAACTCCACGGGCGTCGGCGGAACGGCCTTGAGCTTCTCGCGCAACTTCTCGTTGGTCGCCAGCACGCGGATCACCTTGTGATCGGGCAGCGACACGATCTCGACCCGCGGCGGCACACCGAACGCCGAGTGCGTGTGAACGGCGAACGCGCCGTCCTTCGCAATCTGGTAGTCGTGCCACCCCGGCTGATCGGCGGGCGTGATTCGCTCGGGTTTACCGCCGGATAATGGCACGGTGCAGAGATACTGCTGCGTCGGGTTCTCCGGCGACGCGAGCAGATACGCCTGCTTGTTTTTCTCGTCGATTCGGAGCACGCGAATCAAGTCGGCATCGCCCTCGGTGATCGTGCGGACGACTGTGCCGTCGCGTGACACGAGTTGCAGCCGCCGCCAGCCGTCGCGCTCGCTGATCCACGTGAAGGCGCTCCCCTTGTCGAGCCATTCGAGTGAATCGTCGTGAATGTCCACCCACGCGTTGTCGCGTTCGGTATGGACGATGCGGACGCGGCCCGTGGCCGGATCCGCGAGAAGGACATCGACCGCGTTCTGGAGCCGGTTCGCACGCTGGATCGCGAGTTCCTTCCCGGCCCACTCCATCCGCGGGATGTAGTAATCGGTCCTTGTGTCGCCCGGCACGTTCATCCATGTCGTGCTTCCGCCTTCCACCGGCACCGTGCCGACGCGGCAGAGCGAGTTCCGTTCGCCGGTCTTCGGGTAGGCGAAGGTCCTGAGCACCGGATACGCGCCGGTGGTTTGGTCGATCAGCGTGAAGGTCTTCACGCCGCGCGTGTCCAGTTGCCAGTACGCGATGTGTTTGCCGTCCGGACTCCACCGCCAGCCGTCGCGGCAGAAGAACTCTTCCTCGTACACCCAATCGAAGGTGCCGTTGATGATCTCGTCCGTGCCGTCCGTGGTGAGCTTGGTGGCGGCACCTCCGCACGCGGGCTCCACGCACAGGTTGTTCCCGCGCACATACCCGACCTTTGTGCCGTCCGGCGAGAGCTTCGCGAACTGCAGCGTGGACGGTTTCGCGTCGCCGCCGAGCTTCGCGAGCACGGCTGTGGAGCGGCGGAAGGTCCAGTAGTCGCCGCGCGTGTTGGCCCGCCACACCTTCTGCGTGTTCGTGGAGATCAACACGAGGTCCAAGTCTTTCGTGAACTCGTACCCCTGAACGGCGAGCGGAACCTTCGCGTCCGGCGGGATGAGCTTCTCCGCGGGCACGAGCATTTCCACCTTCCCGTCCGAGTCCACCTTCACGATGTCGTTGGAGCCCTTGTGCAGCTTGGACGGCTGAAGTGTGGTGTACGCGCCGCCATCGAGCCACTTCACCGCCGGCACCCGCTCCGGGCGGAACTCGTCTGAAGCGAAGATGCGATCGACCGTGAGCCCTGCCGGTTCGGCGGCCACGAGAGCGCTCGGCAAGCACACCAACGAGAAGAGAAACGCACGAACCATCATTCACTCCGGCGGGGCGGGTGCGGCCATCATACCCGGTACATTTCCGCACGGCATCAATCGGATTCGGGCCGCACGCGATTCGGCGAATTGTTCTGGAGTCGCGCAAGTCCGCCGGCTAAAGTGCTTCCACCAGGAAGCTCCCCTTCTGCCACCGCTTCGAATCGGACATCACATCACCCGTCCGAGGAGGCATCGCTCATGCGCACGCGCAGGAATTCGCTCGTCGTCGAATGGTTGGAAGACCGCACCGCGCCCGCGGGACTCGCCGATGCCTTGGCATCCGCGAGCATCGTGGCGGACGCGCCGGTCGGACGGATCAACATCGTGAGCGCGGCGGGCGAAAGCACCGCGTTCCAGGCCGCACTCGCCGCTTCACCCTACGCCGCGTCGGTGAACCACGTCGGCTTCGGCATCTACAACGTGACGCTCACTTCGGGCATCGAGGCGGCCGCTGCCGCCACGTTCTACTCGTCTGTACCCGGCGTTGCCGCCGCCGAGCCGGACTACGTGATCCAAGTGAACCGCACGCCGAACGACCCGAGCTACAGCTCGCTGTACGGCATGGCGCAGATCTCCGCCCCTGCGGCCTGGGACAACTCCACCGGCTCGGGCAACTTCGTCGTCGCGGTGATCGACAGCGGCGTGGATTACAACCATCCGGACCTCGCCGCCAACATGTGGCACAACCCGAACGAGACGCCGAACGACGGCATCGACAACGACGGCAACGGCATCGTGGACGATTACTACGGCGCGAACTTCGTCGGTGCGAACACCGGCAACCCGATGGACGACAACGGCCACGGCACCCACGTGGCGGGCACCATCGGCGCGGTCGGCAACAACGGTACGGGCGTGGCCGGCGTGAACTGGAATGTGAAGATCATGGCGCTCAAGTTCCTCTCCGCATCGGGCAGCGGGTCCACATCGGACGCGATCGAAGCCCTGAACTACGCCGTGGCCCACGGCGCGAAAGTGAGCAACAACTCGTGGGGCGGCGGCGGGTACAGCACGGCGCTGTTCAATGCGATCCAGGCGGCTCAGAACGCCGGGCACATCTTTGTCGCCGCCGCCGGCAACTCGAACGTGAACATCGATACCACGCCGAGCTACCCGGCCAGCTACAACCTCGGCAACGTGGTCGCAGTCGCCTCCACCACGAGCACGGATGCACGCTCAAGCTTCTCGAACTACGGCCCGAACACGGTGGACATCGCAGCACCGGGCTCGTCCATTCTCAGCACCACTCCGAACAACACCTACAGCGTGTACAGCGGCACGTCGATGGCCACGCCGCACGTGACCGGCGCGATCGCACTCTACTGGGATGCCAATCCCACCGCATCGGCGGCCGACGTCATCGCGAAACTGAAGTCTTCCGCGGACGTGGTGACCGGCTTGAGCGGGTACGTGGAAGGCGGGCGGCGGCTGAACGTAAGCCGCATGCTGGAGCCGACGAGTCCGCCGCCTCCGCCCCCCGCGGACACCACCGGTGCCCGCGTCACCGCCGCGAGCTTCCCCGGTACGACGAGCCTCGCGTCCGTCCGATTCACTTTCAACGAGGCGATCGACCCGGCGAGCTTCACCCTGGCGGACATCGCGAGCTTCACCGGCCCGAACGGAGCGATCACTGCCACCGCGGTCAATGTCGTCGCTGGCACGGGCAACACACAGTTCGATGTCACATTCCCCCCGCAGACCGCGGGCGGCACGTACTCCGTCACCATCGGGCCGGACATTCTCGACGCCGCCGGCAACGCGGTGGACCAAAACCAGAACGGGGCGAACGGCGAAGCGACAGCGGACCGCTACACGGCCTCGCGCACGCTCAGCGTCTCGAACACGTACACGTTCTCGGCCGGCGGGTTGCCGCTCGCGATCCGCGACTTCACCTACACCCGCGCTACGATCGCGGTGAACCAGGACATCACCATCTCGGATGTGAACGTGCGGTTCAGCGCGAGCCACACCTACGACAGCGATTTGATCGTGAAGCTGATCGGACCCGGCGGGCAGGTGGCGACCTTGGTGAATCGCCGCGGCGGCAGCCGCGACAACTTCACGAACACGACGCTGGATGATGAAGCGAGCACCGCGATCTCGGCGGGCGCGGCACCCTTCACGGGAACGTTCCGGCCCGAGAGTACGCTCACGGTGTTCGACGGCCGCAACGCCCGCGGCACATGGACGCTCGAGGTCTACGACGCCGCCGGACAGGATGTCGGCAGCCTCACCGCGTTCACGCTGATCGTGACGGGAACGAACGGCACTCAAAGTGTGACTGCGTTCGGAATGAAGGACGAGCCGGTGTTCTTGGCACCGGCGGCGACACAGTCGCCCGCGGCCTTGGAGGCGGATCTGCCGACTCCGCTGGCGGCGATCGCGCTTCCGCCGGAACCGCGACCCGCGTTCGCCCCGCCGATCCAGTATTTGCCGCCGAGTGCAGACACGGCCGATCCGTGGAGCCACCGGATCTTGGTGTGAGGCGGCACGTTAGCCGGACGCGGCGCGACGGATTCAAACCGTCGCTGGGCGCGTCCGGCTAACAGACGACGAGCTTTCCGATTGTTTCAATCACTTTCTCGCGCTGTCCTCGTTGCGGCCGCGTTCACCCTTCGGTACCACGACGGCCACGTCGCACAGGCCCCACGGCGACTTGCCGAGTAGCTTGGTCATCGCGCCGTCGTGCTTCCGCTTCAACGTGGTTTCCTCGAGGATCTCCAAACTAGGCGGCAAGGAGTTGCGGAAGCCCGCGAGCGAATCCGAATGCGTGAACAGAATCACCGTGCGCGGGCGGTGGTGGCAATCGACATACAGCTGGTTCACATCCTTGGTGCGGACGCGGTCGAAGTCGTGGCGACCGGTGTAGAACGCGAGCGAGTCGCAGTTCCGCGGGTAACAGATCACAGGTGTTTCGCGGTCGTTCACGAAGCGGGCCACGAGATCGGGGCGGCCGAACGGGGAGCGTTCCCGTGCGTACCACGGCAGCCCGAACTGGTGAACGGCGAAGATCAACGCCGCGGAAGTGACGAACGCGACCCGCGTGACCGGAGCCGCGTTCCACCTGGATCGCGCGAGGAACTCGCCGAGCGCGAGGCAGAGGAACGGGTACGCGGGAAGGATGTACGTCGGGAGTTTGCTGCCGCTCACGGAGAAGAACAGCACGCACCATCCGCCGGCGAGGAACCAGAACCCGCCCGCCAGGCTGGGTCGAGAGGGCGAGGCTCCTGCCGAGCCGTGAGCGTGCGGCCCGGCAGGAGCCTCGCCCTCCCAAAGAAGGTTGCGGATGTATGGCACGAGCAGCAGCGTGCCGGGGAGCAACCCCGCAAGCAGGATCGGGGCGTAGTACCACACCGGCTGCAAGTGGTCGAACGGCTGCAGGAACCGCATCACGTTGTGTTCCCAGAAGAAGTGCCGCAGGAACGCCGGCTCGCGCAGGTAGATCGCGACGTACCACGGCAGGTTCACCAGGAACACGATCGCGAAGAAGAGCACGTAATGCTTCAGCCGTGCGGGGGAACGCCCCGTCAACCAACCGAACGCGAACAGCGGCACGAACAGCAGCACTTCGGAGATCGGCCCCTTCGTGAGGAACCCGAGCCCGGACGCGACCGCGGCGGCGAGCCACCAGCCGAGTTTCAGCCGGCCCGTCCGCACGGCTTCAAATCCGCACAGAACCGATGTTGCGATGCAGAACACCAGTAGGCCATCCAGCAGCAGCAACCGCGCGACGCCGACGAACCCCGGTGCCACGGTCAGCAGCATCGCGGCCCAGAAGGCCGCGCGTTCGCCCAAGCTGCGGCGGCCGAGCAGGTAGGCCAGCAGGATCGTGAGATGAACGCAAAGCGCGGGAACGAGCCGCGCCGAT
This sequence comes from Gemmataceae bacterium, assembly GCA_046350135.1. Taxonomy (GTDB): domain Bacteria; phylum Planctomycetota; class Planctomycetia; order Gemmatales; family Gemmataceae; genus Urbifossiella. The sequence goes on along the minus strand of JAXMBB010000002.1, from coordinate 193,125 downwards.
TCCGGGCTCACGCCGAGGAGCCGGTAGCTGAGCGCCACGAGCCAATACATCAGCGGCGGCTTGTCGAGGTACGCCTCGCCTTGGAGCGTGGGCACCACCCATTCGCCGGATTCGAGCATCTCGCGCGGGATCTGGGCGTATCGGCCTTCGTCCGGCTCCAGCAGGTGGAACCCGCGGTTCGGGTAGAGCAGCACGGCGGGCAACAGCAGCACGATTGCCAGGGAGAAGCGACGGACGCGCGTATCCGTGTCGGGCGAACCGGGAAACAGGACGGTCGTGAAGAGGTGCGGCAGCCACCCGAGGAAGTGTCGCGGAACATCGGCCATCGAACGCGTCTCCGTGGTCCGGCGGAGTGTAGCCGGGCCACGGAGTTCGGGTCAATTCAAGCTGACTTCTTGCGGCGGCGGGCGGCGTAGCCGGCGGCGGCGGTGAGGCCGGCGAGGCCGCCCATCAGCGTGCTCGGCTCCGGCACCGTGTTGGACGGCGGATGCGTCGGCGGCACCACGATCACCGGCGGCGGAACCACGGGCGGCACCACCACGAACGGCGGCGGCGACACCGGGTTCGTCGTGACCGGAGGCGACACCGGCGGGAAGAACGCGTTCGCGGACGGCATCGAGAACGTGAACGGGGCCAGCGTGAGGGTCGCGGTCGGCAGAATCGTCTTCCAACGGGCGCGGGCCATGGCCTTCTCCTTGCCCCGTTTGCCGGGGCCGTGCGGGTCGTGCCTCTTTCTTCGGCTGTGCGGGTCGCCCGGCTTCAGCCAAACGCGCCGCCGGTGCGGGGTTCCGGCCCTGCTCGATTTGCCGCGCACGCCGGGAACGCCGCGCCGTATTCAAGTTTCCCCGCCCACTTGCGGGAAGGAACGCCGCTCACAGTTCGACCGCCGACGATGGAAGACGCGACAGGACGTTGTGCCGGGAGGCCTCTCCCGTGTCGCGCGTTGTCAGGAGGACCACCGCATGCGCCGCATTTTGCTCGGCGGGCTCGGGCTCGCGCTCGGAGTGTTCGCCCGCCCCGCGTTCGCCCAGGAACAACCCGTTCGCGCCGCCCGTTTGGGTGCGCCCATCGCCGTCATCCCGGAAACCGTTTCGGACGTGACGCCCGCAGGACTGCTGGACCGCAAGCCGCTGTTCGGCTCGCCGGCTCCGCTGCCCGCGTCGCCGACTTTCATCAACGCCCCGAACGGTGCGAGCGGGCTGTCCGCCCCGCGGCCGCTCGCCAGCGGCCCGAACCTCACCGAGATCCGCGGGCCTGTCTCCGGCGGTGTTCCGGTGAGCCCCGGCGTCGTGTCCGGCGCGCCGATGACGGCCGCGCCCATGACCGTAGTGCCCTCGATGGTGCCCGAGGCGTATCCGATCGAAGCGTGCCCCGCGACGCAGCGGCTCGCCGCCTGCAACAACCCGCGCTGGTGGGTGGGTGCCGAATACCTCGGCTGGTGGACGCGGAGCACGCAAGTGCCCGCGCTCGTGACCACGAGCCTGCCCGCGAGCAACGGCATCCTCGGGGCGCCGACCACCGCCACCGTGCTGGGCGGGTCGTTCGGCCAGACGCTCCACGGCGGTGCCCGCTTCTCGGGCGGTTGGTGGTTCTCCGATGAACAGTACCGCGGCCTCGATTGGCGCTTTCTGTTCCTCTTCAGCAGCGGGGACAGCTTCGCCACGAACACGAACGCGTACCCGGTGCTCGCCCGGCCGTTCATCAACATCAACAACCCGGTGGGCCCGTACTCCGAGATCATCGGAGCGCCGGGGTTGGCCAACGGCGGCGTCGTGGTGAACCTGGACAACTCGCTGTGGGGCGCGGAACTCAACTACCGCCGCTTCCTCCGTGGCAACGCGTGCGCCCGGCTCGACGGCATCGCCGGCTTCCGGTACTTGAACTTCACCGAGAACCTGAGCATCACCGAATCCTTCGTGCGGACGCCGGATTCGCCCCTGGGAATCGGCACGCCGGCGACCAGCGGCATCGTGCAGGATCAGTTCCGTGCCGAGAACAACTTCTACGGCGGGCAGATCGGCTTGGCGGGCGAAGTGCGCCGCGGCCGCTGGTTCCTGAACGGCCGCTCGAGCATCGCGTTCGGCACCGTGCGGCAAACGGCGACCATCGGCGGCGGGCAAGCCCTCGCCTTCGCGGACGGTTCGATCGGACAGTACCAAGGCGGCTTGCTCGCGCTTCCGGGCGCGAACCAAGGCACGTTCTCGCAGAACAAGTTCGCGGTGCTGCCGGAAGTGGGGCTGAATGTGGGCTACCACATCACACCGCACTTGCGGGCGTTCGTCGGGTACAACTTCCTGTACCTGAGCAACGTGCTCCGCGCCTCGGGCACGGTGGATCCGGTGGTGGATGCGGCCCGCATCCCGAACTTCCAACCGCCTTCCCCGAACGGCCCGCTTTACCCGGTCCGCCCGGCCCCGCAGTTCACGACGACGGACTTCTGGGCTCAAGGCATCAGCTTCGGCCTGCAGTGGTCGTGGTGAGTCAAGCCGGAAACGTGACGAGCCGCGGGTTCATCCCGCGGCTCGTTTCGTTGATGGGCTGCCGCGTTTCGGCGGGATTTACGCGCGCGGATTGTACGCTTTCTCTCAAGTGGAAACAGTTACAACCGGCACAACCGGACCGTGCCGTTCACGTCACTTCGGAAGCGAACGAAAAACGCTTGCAATCAGGCCTGTTCCGTGAATCGCACGGAAATCCGCGCCGCAATCCGCGCTTCGGCACAGGGCCTGCTTTTCTTCCTTTCGTTCAACCGACACCAACCACCGGCAGGAGCCGATCATGACCCCGAATACCAAGACCGCCCGGATCGCCAAGCTCACCGGAACCGCCCGCGTCGAGCAACTTCTCCGCGACGCCGCCTTCGTGTTGAAGATGACGCGCCGCGTGAAGGAGGAGATTCTTCGGGACGCGGCCGAGTTGAAGTCCGCCGCGCGGACGGCCGAACATCCGGCCCCGGCTCTGGGCGTGTGAGTCAGCGGCGACCGCGCCACCGCTTCACGGTGCCGTCGCCGCCCGCGGTGAAGAAGGTGCCGTCCGCCGAGAACGCGACGGCGAGCGCGGCCCCTTGATGGCCCGCGTGCGATTCGAGCGGAGCGGCGGTCTCCGCGTCCCACGTCTTCACCGCGCCGTCTTCATGCACGGTCGCCAGGGTGCGGCCGTCCGGCGAAATCGCGACGCCCCGGATCATCCCCGCCGCATCGATCGGGGGCATCTCCTTGCGGTCCGGCAGCGACCACCGCTTCACGCCCTTCCCGCTCGCCGATGCCAACAGCATCTTGCCGTCCGACGAGGTCACAAGGTTGAACGTGTGCCGCTTGTCCGGCGCGTGGCTCGCCAGCGCGGCACCGGTGGTCCCGTCCCAGAATCGCAGGCTGCCATCTTCGCCGCCCGAGATCACCGTCTTGCCGTCCGGTGTGAACGCGATCGCGTGAACGTGTTTCGCGTGGCCGGGCATCGCCTTCGGCGTCGCATTCTCGCGCCGCTGCCAGAAGTAAACCGCACCCTCGATTCCGGCGGCCACGATTCGCTCGCCATCACTCGACACGGCGACGCATTCCAGTGCCTTCTTCGCACCGCTGAGCGCGCCCGTGGCTTCGCCCGAAGCCGCATCCCACAACTTCACCAAGGCGTCATCGCCCGAGGAGGCCAACATCGTACCGGGGCCGAACGCCACGGCCCGAAGCCTGCCGCCCGGTTCGATTCTGTGAAGCTCACGGTTCGACTTCGTATCCCAGATGCGGATCGTGCCGTCGTCGCCGCTGGAGGCGAGAAGCGCGCCGTCCGAATGGACTGCGATCGACCGCACCGGGCCGACGTGACCGCGAAGTGTGGCGAGCGCGGGAGATCGCGTCGCCCACCATGCGACGGCACCGATCGCGCCCGCGCCGAGAACCGCGCCGCCCGTGATGCGGATCACGCTGCGGCGACTCAACCCCGCGGGCTCAGTAGTCACCGAGCACCTCGTTGCCGTCGCGTGTGCCGAGCCCGGCCCACGTGAGCGGGCTGATCGAATCGCGGATGAAGCGCACCGAGCCGTCGCACAGCAACGCATTGATGCCGCCTGTGTGCCGGCTGCTCGGGTCCTCCACGTGCATCAGCGGGTTGTTCGGGGTGCGGCCGTCCGCGGCTTCACCCGTGTTGAAGAGCACGAGCGTGGGCGGGCCTTCCTCCTCGAACGCGGGATTCACTGGCGGGTTCACCGAACCTGTCACGGCTCCGGTCCATGTCGTCATTGGCGAACGGAGGCTGTGCCGCTCCGTCACCATCAAGGTGGAACTCGCTCCGTCGGAGATGTCCGTCACGCGGTAGCCGCTGTTGCGGAGCAGCACACCGGTGTTCACGTCCGGATTGTCGGTCACTTCGAATTGCCCGCCGAGGCCGACGTAGTTGGAGAACGCGACTTCGCACCCGGCCGCGGGGGTGAACGTGAACCGGCCAACCGGATCGGACGGGCAGAGGAGGCCGGGCAGCACCGTGGTTCGGACGGACGCGTGGTACGGGTCGGCGATGTCGCGCGTGAAGTCGATGCGGCGGTAGAGCGGATCCTGTTCCAGGTACGGCAGCAGTCGGGCGGCCCAGCCCCACCCCGGCCCGAGCCCGTCGCCGTTCGTGGTGAGCGAGCGCGATTCATACCCCGCCGGGAACCGCCCGAGCGCGGCGTGATAGTTGTGCATGGCCGTGCCGATCTGCTTCAGGTTGTTCGTGCATTTCGTGCGGGCCGCCGCCTCGCGCACCTTCTGCACCGCGGGGAGCAGCAGGCCGATCAGCACGGCGATGATGGCGATGACGACGAGCAGTTCGATGAGCGTGAACGCGAACCGCATGCGAACAGGCTTGAACACGACGCCCCCGATTGTGCGGGAATGAATGCGGGATAACGAATCAAATGGTAGTTAATAATAAGTTATACGTCAAGCGCGGGCCGCTGGATTTTCGGGCGGAGCAGCCTGCCTGCCGCTATGCTGCGATCATGATCCGCGCCGCTTGCATCGCGATCTCGCTGGGCTTGGCCGCCGGCTCGTCCGCGGCGCCGGTGCCCGTGCATCTCATGCCCAAGGGCGACCCCGTCTGCTATCCGCTCCGCGTCGGCACCGTCTGCGTTCATCAGTTGGATGGCGGCGAGGTCACCTTCACCGTCACGAAGGTGGAGAAGATCGCGGGCGGGCACCGCGTCGCCACCGAAGTGGTGGACGGATCGAACGGGAACTTCAAGTCGCGGCAGGTCGTGATCGTGTCCGGGCGCGGGGTCGATCTCATCGAGTACAACGGGCAGGTGATCGACCCGCCGGTGTCGTGGCTGAAGCTGCCCCACGTGGAGAACAATTCCTGGTCGGCGAAGTGGCCGCAATCCGGCACGAAGTTCGACTTCACCACGCGGGGTTGGGAAGTGGTGGAGGTCCCGGCCGGCCGCTTCCGTGCGATCAAGGTGGAGCGGGTGGAATCCGTGGACGGGCAGGCGCAGGGAACGACGACGTACTGGTACTCGCCGGGCCTGGGGTGCATCAAGATCGCGGGCCGCAGCCCGGCCCGGGTGCTGAAGTCCGTTTCGTTCGGCAAGGATTGACCGCTTCGGAAGGCGCGAACATTGCCGAACCGCCGCGCATCCTTAGAAAGCAACTGTCGGTGGTTCGGGCCGTAGCGCAGCTTGGCTAGCGCGCTTGCTTGGGGTGCAAGAGGTCGTGGGTTCAAATCCCGCCGGCCCGACTCACAAAACCCGGTGTTTTCGCCGGGTTTTGTCGTTAGATGCCGACTTCCTGCTTTGCACCCAAGGTGCAAGTTTGGCGATGGTGAAGAACCGGGACACCAGGTTCCCGAGATTCATCCATGCCGACTCCCGCACGCATCTTGACCCACAACGGCAAGTCGCTCAGCATCGAGAAGTGGTCCCAGGCGATCAACGTCCCGGTGGAAACCATCCGCTGCCGCATCGACCGCTTGGGGTGGACCGTCGCCCGCGCCTTGGACACCCCTCCCGACCGCCGATTCCGGCGCGGTGGACGCCCGCGGAGTGACCGGCCGCGACCCGTTCCGAACCTGCGGCGCGACGCCGCCAAGGATTGCGCGTTCGCCCGCTGGCGAGCGTTCGGCCGCGACAACATCCGGTACTTCGGGCAATGGGGAAGCCCGGAAGCGGTCGCGAAGTACCGCCGGTTCGCCTCTGAATGGGCTGCGGGCAGCTACGAATCTGCCGCGACCGCCGCGGGCGGGTTGTTCGTGGCCGACTTGGCGGACCGGTGGCTTTCTCGCTGCGAGCGAGAATACCGCAAGGGCGGGCGTCTCACCTCGGAATACCACTGCCACCGCGCCGCGATGCTCGTGCTGAATGACCTCTACGGCGATCTGCCGGCCTCCGAGTTCACGCCCGCGAATCTGCGAGCCGTTCGGGTGGCGATGGTCGGAAAGAAGTGGTCGCGCTCCACTGTCAACGGGCACATCGGCCGCGTCGTGCGGATGTTCGGTTGGGCGGTCGGGGAAAGCCTCGTGCCCGCCGGCGTCGTCCACGCCCTGCGAGAGGTTGAACACTTGAAGGCCGGCCGCGAGGCACCCGACCGGCCCAAGGTGAAGCCGGCCACCCCGGAGCAAATCGAAGCGGTGATGCCGCACCTCTCGCCCGTCCCGGCGCGGCGCGGCCGGCTCGAAGCGATGATCCGCGTGCAACGCCTCACCGGCATGCGGCCCGGCGAGGTCTGCGCCATGCGGATCGACGATCTGGACCGCAGCTGCGAAGTGTGGCTGTACACCGTGCCCGACTTGGCCAACAAGAACCTGCACCGCGGCAAGCCGCAACGGTACTACATCGGCCCGAAGGCCCAAGCGTTGCTCACGTCGCATCTGGCCCACGCGAAGCCCGGCAAGCCGATCTTCCGCACGGCGCGGGACAGCTACGGCAAGGCGATCCGCTACGCGTGCCGGAAGGCGGGAGTACCCGTCTGGCATCCGCACCAGCTTCGCCACGCCCTCGCCACCGACGTGGCCCGCCAGTTCCAATCCACGGACGCCGCTGCAGCTGCCATCGGCGACACGCCCGAGACCGCTGGCCGGGTCTACGTCCACATCGACCCGACCGAGAAAGCCCGCATCGAGGTCGCAAAACGCATGGGGTGAATGTACCCCTGCGCGAATTCGGGTGAAATTCACACGCGGGCGGCTACGGTCCCTCGGATGCCATGCCACCTAAAAATCAGACCATCCCCTAATCGCCCGCCATATCGCCCACAGCACGCGTATGCAGGCGATCAGGAGGCGTTGCGGCAGCGAGCGGGGCCGCGATGTGCTCGCGGCAGGACGCGTCCTACGCAATCTGTGGCAGCGTGCGTCCTAGGCTTCTGGAATGAGGTCGAGGTACGGGGCGATTTCCTCATCGTTCCTCGCGGCCTGCGTGATTGCGATCCAGTCCCCCGATTCCGGCGGTCGAACCATCAGGCCGAACAGCTTTTGACGCACGCATGGCCCGAAGGTGACGGGGTGCTGAGTCAAGAAGTCGGCCCACTTGTTCGCCAACTCGGCGCGTACGTTCGCGTCGGGTTGGCGATTGGCGATGTAAGGGTCATCAATGGCCGAAAGCACCCAAGATCTGACCGCCCCGCCTGCCGCATCATCATCCCAAATGATTCCGGATTCGAACTCATGCGCGTTAACGCCGTGCTTTTCGGCGAGGGGTGTCTTGTAGTCTGTAGGCATCGTTTGGGCGAGTCCTTCGCGGCCCCACTTCTTGGGCTTCTCTTCCTCCACCATTCGCCAACCCTCGGATTGCGAGATCGGGTCAAGTCGCTTCTCGCCGTCGCGTGGCTTAGTCGGGATGAACTTGAACGCCTTGGATAGTTCGGCCACCGCGTCATCTGCCGTAATGGGCGCAAGGCCATTCATTGGAGAGCATTGCGGCGAAAAAGCGGCGAAAAACAGGCGGTCGAGTTGTGTCGGTGTCTGTAACTGAACTTGATTCCAGTTATAGACACCGACACAACTCATCGGGTCGATGCGAACAGAAACAAACTCGGTTTTCAGCCTGACGTCCTTGTTCTTCCGGCGGATCATTTCTTGCACTGATCGCATCCGCTTTTGATCGAGCCATGCGGCATGAAGCGACCACGGCCCGGCCGCGTAATCGTTCGGGTAGACTTGCGGAGGCACGCCATCGGCAACTTCGCTTGAGTCGATACGGGGAATCTCCGGGAGGAACCGCAACGGATCGCACCATTGAAGAAAGCAACGGTAGAACCATGCGAGGTACTTGTTTGCTTTTCTGCCGCGGCACCCCTCGCACTGCCAACGTTTGCAGCTGCAGTCCCGGTGCTGTCGCTTTCCCTCGTGCTCATGCCCTGTTTTCCCTTTCAGACGAAGCTTCACCCTCGGATCGCAATCCCATTCGATGAGCATTTCACATCTGAGCGGCGGCGACTTCACCGTCTCACGGGAACTTGCCATCAAGTTCGAAAGTAGATCAAGCCCGGCGAGTTGCCAGGTCGCCTTCTTTTGGTCGCGAGCGTGCGAGGTCAACCAGTCGCGGGTATCTTTCACCCCTTCCGGAGTCATCGCCCACCGAATCGGCCGGTCGGCGATTTGCGCCAACCGTGTAGCAGTCTCGTACGCGCCCACGCGGCCGGGCCAAAACCCGGGAACTGTTGGATGGTCATCTGGCTTAAGGTCGTTCTCGCCGACGACAATCACGGTGCGGTCCAGCGGGATCTTCGACACCATTTCCGCCAAGAACTCGACACCACCGCGGTTGGATGGTCTGCCGATCGCACAAAGCCCAGATGCAGTTGCAGCAATTGTGTCCGAAGCCCCTTCAACAAGCAGTAGCGGTTGATGGGACGTGTCCCATCCAGGCGGGGCGAATATGCCCGCCCGCGTGCCAGTTACGTGCGATTTCGAGCCGTCATGACACTTCCTCACGGCGAAGCCGATCGTGTTTCCCGCTCCATCCTGTTGCGAAAAGGTCCATCCTTCATCGCTCTCGCCGGTGCTGGTGTTCACGCTCTGTGGGTGTCGGTACCCGATCCCAAGGCCGGCAGAAATGGCCCACTTCGGCAACCCGAGCGACTTGGCCAACGCCGCGGCCCTTACGGTTGTCAGCGAGTCGGCAAACCTCGCCGGATTGTAAGTAGCGAGACGCGGGCGAAGCACTGGTTGAGGGATCGTTGCGGGCTGTTGATCGTGTGAATGGCGATTTTTCCCGCCCGAGAAGTACTTTCCCGAGAAATAATAGAACGCATTGCCGAGCGAATCCGGTTTCTGCCAGCCAGTGCCATAGAGGAAATGCGATGAGTGACGGCGGCATTTTGCAACCGCGCCATCCGCGGACCTCGCGCAGAAGTCATCCTTGCCGCAAATGGTGCACGGCTCGGACTTCGACACCGAAACCCAATTTGGACGTTGGGTAAGAATTGGAACATCCTTGCGACGGGATGAAGACGGGCCGCGGTGAGGGAATCCACTCCCTTGCCGCGGCCTTGTTTGGTTTCATGCTTTCGTTTTGTTAGTCGCCGCTCTGATCCTCGCACAGTTCGCCGGCCTGCGTCTGGCCCGCCAGCGTGCGAGCGACCGCCACCGCGGCTTCGTCCTTGTCGATGAGGAGTTCCGGCGGCACGTCGCGGTCGAGGGCGCGGCAGAAGTCCACCATGCTCGAAACGGTGACGTACTTCTCGCCCTTCACCGTTTTCGAAGTCTTGAGCTTCACGCCCTTGAGACCGTGGTTGACCCAGTGATTCACCGAGCGATAGCTCACGCCGATGAGGCTCGCCAGTTCGCCCAACCGAAGCTTCTTTTCCGTCGCTGCCATGTTACTCTCCTTTGTGAGTGATTCCCAACGAAGTAGTTCTTGTCTGTCGCTTCTCAGCCGTTCGCCCGCCCCCTCAGTGGCCGACTAAAGAGCCGCCGAAGGCGGCGACGGGCGTCACGCGTCCGCCGGGTGGAACAACAGGAAGCCACGTTCGGCGCGTTCGATGAGCGTGGCCAGCTTGGCCGGCGAGCCCGGCGCGGCCGTGGTCGGTTCCGGCAGAGGTCGCGGGCCGGTCGTGTTGCCCGCGCCGCGCCGTGCATACTTGGCCCGGTTCTCGCCGTAGAGCCGCGGGAAGAGCCGCTTCACGTCGGGGTCGCCGTAGCAGGCCCGGCAGAGGCCGCGGGAGTGAATCGGGCGCGGTTGGCCACAGTGGCGGCAGTTCATGCGTGGCCCTCCGTGAAGTACTCCACCGCGATCGCCAGCATCCGCCGGCCGCATTCGTCGGCCACCACGTAGGCCGCTTCCTCGGTCTCGCGGCGTTCGGTCTCGCGCCGGCCCGGCTCGAATCCCTCGGCGAGAGAGAACGCCGCCGCACGCGTCAGCATCAACGCCCGGAACTGTTCCGCCAACTTGCCCCGCCGTGTCTCGCGACGCTTGGGCTTGGTCGCCGCGTGCGCGCCGTGAATCCTGATCGTCGCCATGTCGTGAACTCCGTTCGGGTGAAGTGAACGGAGTAGTTATTGAGTTTCTGTAACAGAAAGTCAATAACAAAACGGCATTGCTGTGTTTTGAGTTCAGGGTAACATCTATTCAGTCTTTCAGAAACCGGATTGAAGGGATGCCATGAGCATCGCTACCCTTGTCCCAATGGGACGCCCCAAGAAGTCGGAACCAACCGAGCCGATTCGCATTCCTCGCTCGCTCGTGCGGAAGCTTCGGAGGCTCGCGCTTCATGCCGAAATGGACCCCGGCGACTACTTGGCGGCGGAGTTCGGCGATGCGATCGACCGGCGACACTGAAGATGATCGAAGAGAACTTGCCGGCGACGGAAGAACCGCGGGCTCCGCCCGCACCCGGTAGGCCACTGGCGACGACGACGACGACACCCGCCCGCCCGCCCACAAACGACACCGGCCGCGAGGATCGCTCCCCGCGGCCGGCTCGCTTCCGCCCTCACCCGACTACCGCACGTCCCACATCGCGCCGACAACTCGGATACCCTGCTCGATTTCGCCGAGCTTCCGCTCCACGCCCTTCAAGGAATCGAGTTGCTGCTTGGCGAGGTCCGTCTGTTTCTGCATGAACTGTTGCCCGCGGCTCGCCACTTCGAGCGAGTAGGCGCCCGCGCCGCCCTGCTCGAACGCGCCGCCGCTCCGGAAGCCGGGGTTCAGTTCCTTCATGATTTCGCCAGGATGCAGGCCCCTCCACGGATTCGGGGCTTCATCCCCCCGCCACTTCCCAATCAGGCCCGCCAAGTGCGAACCCAAACCGAGCGAGCCGATAATGTCCAGCGGATGCGACTTGCCGAGCATCGGGAAGCGTTTAAGAAGCTCGTCCGCCGCCAACTTGTCGAAGTGTGCCTTGTGTCGGCCCGCGTAGGCGATGAGCTTCGAGAACGCCGAGCCGTAGCCCGCGATCGGCTCGTGGCCCGGCGCGGGCTTGGCCAGGTCCGAAGTGCCGAACGCCTGCCCCATGTAACGGAGCGAACCCGGGCCGTACCCGAGAAGGTTCCCGATGAGCCCGATGCCGCCCATCTTGCTGAATTCGAGCTTCGAGAGGTGATTCAGGTTCTTGTTCACTTCGTTGACGTGATCACCCAGCGCCGCGAACGCCAAGCCCAACGAGTGAACACCTTCAATCGCGTTCCGCGGAACCACGTCTTTGGGGATGAACGGGAAGTTCAGGTTCGCCAGCTTTTCCGCCCAAGTGAGGTCGAACCCCCACGCCTTTTTCGCATCGGCCAAGGCGACGGCCATCGACGTGATTTCCTTCGTGGCCGACGCAATGCCCGCGATGGCCGGCGCGAGATGGTCCGCGGAGAAGTCGCCAAGCTTGGCCGACAGCCTCTCCAACTCCGGCTGAACGCTCTTCAACGCGCCGCCGAAGTCGCGTTCCAACACGTCGGCCACCTTGGTGAACGACGGCGCGGCCGCGGCCGCGACACCGGCGAGCATCTTATCCCCGATGTTGTGGACCCGCGCCCACGCCTGCACCGCCTCTTGGGATCTGCGAATCAGATCGGTGTTGAGGCGGAACCCGTCCGCCATTCGCCGCAGCTGTTCCGGCGTCTTGGACAGCAACGGCAACAGCCACTTGCCGCCGTCCTCGCCGAACGCGTTCATCAGAAGCCGCGTTTGCTCCATGCCCGGCCCGAGCGCGTGGAGGGCTTCGAACATCTTGAAGAACTGCTGATCCGGCCGCAGTGCGACGAATTCGGCCGCGTCGAGTTTCAGCGCCTTGAATGCCGGACCGGCGACCTCGCCCACGCCCTTGAAGGCGTCGTTGCCGAGCTTCCCCATCGTTACGAGCGATTCGATGAACTCGCGGGTATCCTCGCCCACGGACTTGGCGAGGCCGGCCACGCCCGTGAACTGCTCAGCCGTCATACCCAAGGCCGCGGCCATGTCACCCTTCTTGGCGAGTCCCTTCATCTGATCGAACAGCGTTTCCGTCACGTCCACCGCGAGCATCTTGGCGGCGGCGGACGCCCCCTTGATTCCGTCCGAAATGCCCGAGCCGATGGCCGTGCCGATCGGCCCGCCGATCGCCGTGCCAAGGACGACGCCGCCCATACCCGTGAGGGATGCCGCGATGCCGCCGCCGCTGAACATGCCGCCGAACTGTTTCTTCAACTGGCTGCCGATCGACGCCAGTTCCTTCCCGGCGTTCTGGCCCCACGAGTTCAGTTCTTTCGTGGCTTCGCCCAAGCCCTTGGAAAATTGATCGGCGTCCGCGGTCAGAACGGCCGATCCGCTCGCGATGAAGCGGCCCGTGGATGGATCGCGTTGCGGCATGACGGACACCGAGACGGGAGGAGGGGAAAGGGAACCGCGGCGCCGTGAATCAGGCCGCGAGAGGTGCGAACGAATCGCACGACGAGTTGTAGGCCACTGGCGGATTGAGTGACGCGCAGAAGACTGTCATCGCGCCTTGGATGCGATACTTTAGCGTCGATTCAGCCAGGCCCGTCAGTTCCAGTGCCGCCGCCGTATTCGCCACGACACCTTCCAGCATCAACCCGAACAACGCGGCCAAATCCGCGTCCATGCGGCTGATTCTGTCGAGTAGCGAGGGATGCAGCTTCACCAGTTCTTCGAGTTGCCGGCGAAGTCTCACCACATACCCGCCCGCCCGGTAAACTCGCTTCGCGGGCTTGCCCGCCTTCGGACGGTCACGCTTCTGCTCTGCGGCGCGTTGCTTCGCCTTTTCGTTGGCCGTGGGATTCGCCGGCGCGGTCGCGTGGCGGACCTGATCGGCTGTCACCATCGCGGCCAAGCCGTGCGAGTGCATCCACCGCAACGCGGCCTTGATATTCGCCCGTGTGGACTTCACCGGATGGCCGTCCTGCTCCGCGATCTGCTCGGCGGTCAACCGCTCGAAGACGACGCGTTCCACGAGCCGCCGATAGCCCGCCGGCATCTTGTCGAGGATGCCTTGGGCAAGTTGGTGTTGAACCGCGCCGTGAAGATCGTCAGCCGTGTCCGGCTCGTCGAGGTCCGGCGCGGATTCCGGCGCGGGCCGCTGTTTGAGGTCGTCAAGTTCGCCTTGCACCTCGGGCCGGTTCATCCTCGCCGCCGCCGCGTTCTTGGCAGTCCGGTCGATGATCGGAAAGGCGTAGGTCACCCACTTCACGCCGCGGTCCGGGTCAAAGCTCTCGCTGAACTTCCACAACTGGAGGTTGATATCCTGCGTCAAGTCGTCGCTGTCCTCGGCGGTCCAACCCGGCACGGCGCGCCGGACCTTGCCGACCGCGCCGGCGACCATCTTGGCGAGGCTTTCGACCATCTTCCAGCGTTCGGCTTGCGAGTCCATTCGAGGAGCCCCGGAGAAGTGCGAAGGGAAATGAAAAGAGCCCACGCCGCCGCGTTACTGGAGGCGTGGGCTCAATTGTCGGATGGCAGTGGGAAAGCTCCGACGCGGCCCCACGGTTTCAGCCCCTCACCCGCGGCAGAACACCGCCATCCTCAACATCGCCGCAGAGTGGGTGCATTACTTCCCGCCGCGGCGCGTTGTTTCGTTAGGCCTGAATCAGGTGCTTGACCGGATGCGTGCCCGCGTCCATGAGACGCGAATCCGACCGCAAGAAGGCGATGAATCCGACTTGATCCAGTTCCGCGTACCGCTCTTCGAGCCGGCGGAATCGAACCGTGTTCACGTCCCGAATCTTGAACTTGGAGAAGTCGCCGGCCAACACGGTCTTGTTGCCCGTGGCGATGCTCGCCATCTGCGGATTGACCACCACGGGAACGCCATGGATGCGGCCCCCGGTGCTGTTCGTGTCCGGGATGAACAGGTAACGGCCCTGCCCGTCCTTGAGCTTGCGGATGTAGGCCAAGGTCGTGTCGGCCATCATCAGGGCGAAGTTCGGGCTTTGGCGGTAGGCCGGGTCCACGCTGTGAATCAGCGAAATGATCTCGTCCGGGGCGATGGCCGTCGCACTCGCCGCCGTCACGCCGAGCGTCGAGGCCGTCACGATACCTTGCGGCTGCGAACTGCCGCTTCCGGTCGTGAAGTCCACCGCCTGCTTGCGTGCGATCCGCTCGCCGAGCATCGTGCCGAGTTCCGTGGCGAAGTCGAGGGCCGAATCGTCGAGCAACTCCTGCGAGAGCTTGACCATCTTCGAGGAGTACTTGTACGCCGCGAACGTCACCACGCCGAGCGTCACGTCTTGGTACGCAACCTCGGTATTCTCATCGAGCCGTTCGCCGATGTTGCCCGTGTCGTCGGTCGTGGGCTGCGGACTCGAACGCCCGTCCTCGGTGCGGAACACGCTGGCGACCGTGCGCACGGCCGCGTACTGCTTGAGGGCTTTCTCAAGCGACGGAATGAAGCCGGTCGGAACCGAATACCCGCCGCCCGAGTTCGAGCCTACGCTCATGGCGCGGGATTCGGGCCGTTTCGGAAGCGTGACAACCATCTGCCCGCGGCTCGGGCTGATGCCGGTCACCTTGCACGCCCGCTTGTGCTGGTCGGTCAGTTCGAGGCCGAGCGAACGGAACACCCAGGCTTGAATCGCCGTCGCCTGCGCGACGTTGCTCGCCTCTTCGCGATTCACACCGCGACGCGACACCGTGTCCTCATTGCCCGGCAGGGTCGCGCGGTCCCGCTCGCCGAACTCGTCGTCCACGAACTCCGTCGCGCGTACGGCGTCGATCTGCGCCGTCAACGCGTCGAAGTCCTTGTTGGCTTGATCCCACGTCACGCGCTCTTCCGGCGTGAAGTCCCGCTTCTCGGCACCGATGCGGTCCGCCATCTGGCGAATCAGCGTGGCGACCGGGGCGCGTTGCTCTTGGAGTTGCTTGGCCGTGGGCATCTGTGATTCCTGCGACGTGGAAAAGGTGAAGGTGAAGTGCAACCGGGCGGGAAGTGCATCAATCGTCTGCCTACATCTTGGGGCATCGCTCCCCGGCGTTCGCCGCTTCGCGGCTCATGGGGTCGGCCACTGGCGGCGAGGGGGTTGCACCAACCCACGCATTGGCGATGAGACTTGCACGAAAACACGCATTTCTGCGGCACGCGTGTCATACCGTGACACAAGCTGCTTGACGCGAGAAACGCCTTGTTTTATAGTGATTTCAACCGGATTCACCGCTCGCTATTTACGCATGGCATTCAAGAGGTCAGGAGTTCAGCTCTCCTCACCTCCACTCGCGAAAAACCCGGTGGAAACACCGGGTTTTGTCATTTGATCGCAGCCGACTTTACCGGTGAATTTCATCTGTCGATACGCATCGCGTCAGATGCTCAGCTTTCCTTCACCCGACGAAAACACCATTGCCGAACCCAGCAAAGGAATCGAAATCGAGCGTAGTCGGGGGCGTCCCGTCCCGGTCGCGGCCAGCGTGACGCCGAGGTAAGCCGTGACACGCGAACCGGCCTCCGTTCCAGACCGACGACCAAGTCCGCTTTGGAATCGACATCGAGGTCCTTCACGGTGAGCCTGATGCCACCGCGGCTGTTGAGGTCGCCACCGAAGAAATTCGCGAGGTGCACGTATTCGTTGCTCAAGAGGCTCGCGCCCGTCGAAGACGAGGACGCGCGGCCCGCCGCCGGGGCCGCCGCCGGCGACGAGATCGGCGATGCCGTCCCCGTTCAAATCTCCGGCCGCCACGAAGATGCCGTTTCGCAGCGACTGCTCGAATGCGAAGAAGTCATTGAAAACCTTTCGCCGGACACCCGTGAGCGTCGTTCCATCATAAGCCGAAACGCGAGGCCCGCCTCCGAAACCAGCGACGACGATAAGATCGCCCCGTCCGTCGCCGGTGATGTCGGCGATGCTCGCACGCCCCCCCGCGGAAACTCGCGTCGTCGATGCCGAAGTGACGAGCCGGCTGAAGTTGCCGCCGCTGTAAATGTCGACGCGCGGACCACCGCCTTCATCGGGAGTGATTGCAAGATCGGGCACGCCATCGCCATTCACATCGCCCGTGGCGACATAGACCCCGCCCGTGAAACTCGGCTCAAATGGATCGACCGTGAACAGTGCCTGTTGCGTGACCCCGTCGAACACGATCACACGCGTCGCACGGCCGGGGCCGGTGCCGACGACGACATCGGCGACGCCGTCACCCGTGAAATCGGCCGCGGCCGTTCGGACACCGCCGGTGAAACCGGTGTCCCACTTCCGGAAATGATGTCCGGTACTTCAGCTGAATCGGGTGGGGTAATTCCCTCCTCCCATTGGCGGCGTCAGCCGCTCCACGGGAGGTTCACATGTCCGACGAACAACGCAGCCCCGGTCCCGAACACGCCGCTCCGCCGCAGGCGGCGGCAGACACGCCGCACACGGCAGGGTCTGGTCCACTCGATTCGTCGGGTGAAGCGGAGCCCGCCGCAGCCGGGGCGGAGCGGCCCGGCGAATCGAAAGTTCCTCGCCACTCGCCGACGTTCACGGTTCCGCCGGGAGCGGTCCCGCCTCCGACGCTCCGTGCGACGAAGACGAACCCGCGATTCCGCGGCTCACCGGATGCGGGCCGCGGCCAGGCGCCGTGCCCACGCGAAGTCGCAAATCGTTGAAGCCGCCGGCGACGCATGACGCCGGCCGCACCACCATCACGCCCGAGCAGCGTCTGCTCATCCTCGACTCGTGGCAACGCTGCGGACTGCTGCCCGCCGCCGACTTCGCGCTCGTCGGCATTTCCAAGCACACGCTCTACGCCTGGCAGAAGCCAGCTTCCAGGAACACGGCCCCGCCGGACTCCTGGACCAACCCAAGAGCGCGCCGAACGGTTCCCGCTTGCCCGAAGCCACGCGACGCGCCATCCTCATGCTCAAGGAGTCAATCCGGACTGGGGCTGCCAACGGATCAGCGACATGCTCGTTCGCGGGCCGGCGTTGCCCGCCAGTCCGTCCGCGGTGGCGCGGGTGCTGCACAGCGGGCTACCGGATGGAGGAGGTGGCGACCCGGCCGCACCAGCCGAAGGAGGTGCGCTTCGAGCGGGCCAACCCGGAACCAGATGTGGCAGACCGATCTGTTCACGTTCATGCTGAAGCGTCAGAATCGTCGGGTGTACCTGGTTGCGTTCCTGGACGACCACAGCCGCTTCATCACCGGCTACGGCTTGCACGCGAGCCAGTCGACCGCTCTGGTGCTCGAAGTGTTGCGGGCGGCGGCTCGGCGGCTACGGCGTGCCCGGCGAGATCCTGACCGACAACGGCACGCAGTACGTGACGTGGCGGGGGAAGAGCGGATTCAGCAAGGAGTGCGAGAAGCACGGGATCCGGCAGATCGTGGCATCGCCGCACCGGCCGCAGACGCTGGGGAAGATCGAGCGGTTCTGGGGCACGCTGTGGCGGGAGTGCGTGGAGACCGCGGTGTTCGCCGACCTCGGCGACGCGGCAGCGGATCGGGCTCTTCATCGACAGTTACAACTTCCAGCGTGCGCATCAGGGGATCGACGGTCTGACGCCGGCGGACCGGTTCTTCGGCGCCGCGAACGAAGTGAAGCGGACGCTGGCGGCGCGGGTGAACGCGAACGCGTTGGAGTTGGCGCGGCACGGCGTGCCGAAGGCGCCGTTCTATCTCACGGGCCAGGCGGGCGGCCGTCCGTTCAGCGTGCACGCCGAGGGCGAACGGATGATCCTGACGAACGCGGGCGGCCGCCAGGAGATCGACCTGCTTCCGCCGGCGGCCCCGGCGAGTGACAATGCGGTGTCACCGGTGTGTCCGCAGGGCGTGCCGTCGGGCGAAGCGGGGTTCGAGGAACCGCCCGCTCCGGGCGAGTCGCCGCTCGATGATGGCTTGGCGAAGCTGCGTTCCCCTTCGCCTTCCGATGCCGCGGAAGGCGGTGCATCATGACGACCCCGGCCAAACCGGTGAAGCCGAAGAGCGTGAAGGAGGAAGCGAGTCGCGAGGCCAAGCGGATGGCGGCGATCCTGCTCGACGTGCTGGCGGGAAGCCGGACGCCGACGCAGGCGGCGGAGACACTCGGCGTGTCGCTGCCGCGTTACTACCAGTTGGAATCGCGCGGCCTCGATGGGTTGCTGATGGCGTGCGAACCGCGGCCGCCAAACGTCGTCGAAAGCGGCGGACGAGACGCTGCGTCGGGACAACGAGCGGTTGCGTCGCGAGTTGTCGCGGCAGCAGTCGCTGGTGCGTCTGACGCAGCGGACACTCGGCGTCGCGCCGCCGGTTCCGGTGAAGCCGGCCGGCAAGCGGAAGGCCCGCAAGCCGACGGTTCGCGCCATGCGTCGGGCCAATGAACTGCGAGTCGATGAAGCAACCGCGGACGGTTCGCCAGCCGCGACCCCGGTGTGATGTTCACGTCGGGCCGGAGTTCACTTCGGCCCGGCACTTCCCTTCGAATGGAGTCGATCATGCGTGGACGACGACCGACGGGGCCGGAACTGGTGGATCGCCTCACGGGCTCGATGCAGGCCCGCGAACGCGTGAAGGTCGTGCTGCAAACCATGACCGGTGAACTCCGCGTGCAGGAGGCGTGCGAGAAGCTGCACCTCTCGGAACAGCGGTTCGACGAACTGCGGCTCGAAGCGATCCAAGCGGCGGTGGCGAGCCTGGAACCGAAGCCCGCGGGCCGGCCGCCGCGCGTCTCGACCATCGACGCGGCCGAGGCGGAACGCTTGCAGCATCGGGTGGCGGAACTGGAAGCGGAGTTGGCGGTGGCGAAGGTGCGGGCGGACTTGGCCGCGGCGTTGCCGCGCGTCGGCCGCGACTCGGGAAAACGGTAGCCCCGGCCCCCGCGGCCGGGGACTCCGCCCCCGCTTCCAAGCTCACACGTCGCGGCTCGACGCATCAACATCCGCGACGACACCGCGAACACGCGGCCCGGCGGAACGCGCCGCGCGACCAGGAAACAACTCGTCGATCGCGGCAAACGCTGGTCCGAAGTGGCAGCGACTCTTCGACCGTTCGACACGCACCCTGCAACGCTGGTGCCGGCTCACCGACACCGTGCCGAACCGCGGCCGGCCCGTCATTCACTCGCCACGCGAAGACCGCAACGCGTTCCTCCATCTGCTCGACGAATACGGCCCCGGTGTCGGACTGCCGACGTTGAAGGACGTTCCCGGACATGCTTCGCGCCGAGCAGGCGGATCTGCTCCGCCGCTATCGCCGCGTCTGGCGCGAACGGCATCGCGTGCCGCTGCGCGTGCTCCACTGGCCCGAACCCGGCCGCGTCTGGGCCATCGACTTCACCGAGGCCGCGACGCTCCTCGACGGCCGCTTCCAGTACTTGCTCGCCGTCCGCGACCTCGCCAGCGGGCGGTCGCTGCTCTGGCAACCCATCGAACACGCCAACGCCGCGAACGCCGCCGCGTGGCTCGCGACGCTCTTCACGCATCACGGCGCGCCATTGGTGCTCAAGAGCGACAACGGCTCACACTTCGACAACGCCGCGGTGCAGGAACTGCTGCGGATGTGGAACGTGGCCCACCTGTTCTCGCCGCCGCACTGGCCGCGTTACAACGGCGCCGTCGAAGCCGGCATCGGATCGCTCAAGGCCCGCACCGACGCCTGCGCCGCCCGCCACGGCCGCCCCGGCCTCTGGACGTGGGACGACGTCGCCGCCGCGTGGCAGGAGGCCAACACCTTCGCGCGGCCGCGCGGCGAACGCGGACCCTCGCCCGACGAGTTGTGGAACCTGCGTTCGCCGATCGCCGCAACCGAGCGCGACCGGTTCACGGCGAGCGTGTCGCGTCAGACGAGGCTTCGAAATCCGGAGGCGGACCCTTGCGAGACAGGGCCGTCGGAGGTACAGTCCATGCGCGGCACGGCCCGGGAGGCCATCCGCCTCGCACTCGAAGAGTGCGGGTATCTCACCTACACGAGGAGGCGAATACCTCCACCGATTCCCCGCCGAAAAGCGGACATCATTCCGTAGCGGGCACACGCACCGCAGCCGGTGCGAAGGCCCAGAGTGTCCTGATGAGCGTGATCGAAACCGCCCGCCGCCACACCCGCTCCGTGATCGACCACTTCGCTGAAACCCTCCGCAACTTCGGGAACACCCTCGTGCCCCGACCCGTGCTGCTACCAGTGCGCTAAACAAGTACCGTTCTATCGCCGCGTCGATTGCGAAATCGAGCATCTTCCCCTTGGAGATTCTTGGCCCGCTGGCCTGATGTATGTAGAAAGAGTGACAGCGAAGTTGTGTCCGAGGCCATGCTTCTTGGCCTCTTGCGGCTTCGGCTGGACGACTGCCGTTCTCGGTTCGGGTGTGGCCTCAGGTGTGGCTGGATTCCACGACACCTCCACTCGATCCCGGAATCAGCAAGATCCAGTGGATTTGGCGGGGTAGCTCAGGGGTTAGAGCAGGCGCTTCATAAGCGCCGTGTCGCCGGTTCAAATCCGGCCCTCGCTATTGGAAAGAAAGCAGTTCAGCCGAAAGCGGTTACGCTTACCTGCCGATGGTCGACGGTGCGGCTTCAGAATGCCAAGTTTTGCGGGAACTCCCGCAATTCGAGGGTCTCTGATGCCGCGACCGCGCAAGCAAATCCCGACTCCCCGTGAACACAAGGGCGCCGAGGTCGTCGACGTCTACATCGACGGCCGGCGCCGACAGATCACACCCGGACCCGCAGGTTCCGAGCAAGCGAGGCGGGAATACGCCCGGATCGTTGCCGAGGGAGGTTCCGGGAAGAAGGCGGACATCACGATCAACGAGATGGCGTCGGCCTTTTTGAAGTGGGCGGATGGGTTTTACTTGCGGGCCGATGGCACTGCTACCCACGAAATCATCGAGTATGAGATCGTGGCCAAACTCCTGCGCGAACTCTACGGCCACGTCCTCGCCACGGAGTTCGGGCCACTGGCCTTGAAAGCGGTTCGGAGCCGGATGGTGGCGAAAGGGTGGTGTCGATCGCTTGTCAACCGTCGAATCGGTCGAGTACGCCGGATCTTCAAATGGGCCGCCGCGGAGGAGAGCATTCCTTTCGAAGTCTATCAACGGCTCACGTCGGTCGAGGGACTCAAGCGAGGGCGTGGAATCCGTGAATCACAGCCCGTGAAGCCGGTTGCCGAAGAGCATGTTCTGGCAACGCTGCTTCATGTTCCTCCGACAGTCCGGGCGATGATTGAACTTCAACTTTGCACGGGCTGTCGACCCGACGAGATCTGTCGCATCCGGCCCTGTGAGATCGACCGCTCCGGGGAAGTATGGGTGTACCGTCCCCAGGAGCACAAGAACTCTCACCGCGGGAAGCCGCGTGCGATCGCCATCGGACCGCGTGCACAAGCGGTGCTCAATGAGTTCGAACCGGTCGATCCGAATGAATACTATGAGATGCTGAAGGTTGCACGGACAGGTCAACTGCTTAGTAGCGGGCCGTCGTGGCGGTGGTGAATTGGACGGGTGTCAGGTAACCGATCGCGGAGTGTTTGCGGTCGAACCGATAGTAGCGGATGTATTCGGCCACTTCGGTTCGGGCGGACTCCACGGTTTCGTAGTCGGCCATTTCCATCTCCCGCTTGAAGGTTCCGAAGCAGGATTCCATGAAGGCGTTGTCGTAGCAGTTGTCCGCCCGGTTCATGCTCTGTTTCATTCCGGCCCGCGTGAGCACGGCGCGATACTGCGTGCCGGCGTACTGTCCGCCCCGGTCGGTGTGGTGGACCAGTCCCGGCTTCGGTTGCCGCGAGCGGATCGCCTGCTTCAATGCCGCGAGGGGCAACGCCTCGGTCATCGACGCCTCCACGGACCAACCCACGATGTCGCGTGAGAAGCGATCCATGAGCGTCGCCAGGTAGCAGAATCCGCCGCGACGGAGGGGCAGATACGAGATGTCGCCGACCCAGAGTTCGTTGACCCGCGTGGGGTCTTGGGCGTCGAGCAGCAGGTTCGGGCTGGAGCCGAGGGTGTGCCGGCTGGCGGTGGTCTTCGGGACGAACGACCGCGGCTGGATCGCCCGCAGGCCCTGTGTTTGAAGCACTTTGGCGACCCTCCGCGGACTGCAGACGAGACCGGAATCGGCCAACTCTTCGGCGATGCGTCGGGCGCCGTAGCGGCGTTTGTGCCGCCAGAAGATGGCGCGGATGATCTCGGTGAGCCGCTCGGTTTCGCGTTCGCGCGGTGTCGGTTCGCCGTGAAGCCAGGCGTAGTAGGCAGAGCGGCAGACACCGAGGGCCTCACACGCGGCGGCGATCGAGGTCGATTTCCGCCGCCGGAAATCGACTCGATCGCCGCGTACACCGCGGTCACTCGTTGCGGCCGAAAATGGCCAACGCTTTTTTAAGATGTCGCGTTCCCGCTGCACGCGGAGCAGTTCGGCCTCCAGTTCGCGGACCCGCTCGTCGAGCGCGTCCGCGACCGGGCCGCTCTGGCGAAGCTGTTGCTGCTTCCAGCGATAAAGCAGCGTGACGCACGAGATGCCGAGCCGCTGGGCCACCGAAGCCGCAGTATGACCGTCGAGCATCATCTGGACCGCGTCGCGACGAAATTCGTCCGTGAAATGCCGACGCTTCGGAATCGGTGCGGCGGGTTGCGGGGCTGTCTTCCTGGCCATGCGGGACTCCTTCCCCGAGGCCCATTCTAAGCACTCGCACTGTCCGTCAAAGTGTCAGCACCTCACTACTTTTCGCCGCGCCGATCGGTGCGCCATCTCCACGCCGTTCGGTCGGCCCAGCGCAGGACGCCCCGGTTTCCCTCCCACATGCTCCGAAACGAGACTAAACGGGTTGCGACGCCCCGTCGTCCCCCGGCCGAACGGTACACCTCGACGAGCTACCGCGGAGCGGTCTTCCGAGGCATTCGCTCGCTCAACGCCCTGTACGTCGAAGCCGCCATCGATGTGGAATGTCACGTTCCGAACTGGTCACCCAACCAGATCCGGCACGCCGTCGCAACATCCGTGCGCCGACGTTTCGGGATCGAGGCGGCAGGAGCCACGCTCGGGCACGATCAACTCAGCACGACAGAAATCTACGCCGAGAAGAATCTGGCCCTGGCGACGAAGATTGCGCTGGCGGTGGGATGACGAGTATCCAAGTGTCCGATCGTATTTTTTCGACGTCCACGCTTTCCGCCGTCGTCCATCCATTCCGGCGAGGTCCGGGTACGGAATTGCTTCTTTGACACGGGCGCTACGCTTCCAGTGTACTGGTTCAGCCTGAATTGGAATTGTCGGGAGCAGTCGTTGGCGACAACGGGTGTGTTGGGATCGACTCATTTTCACAGTAGCACCGGTTTTCAATTCGGGGCGGCGTGGCGAGCGATTCGGCGACGTTCGCGAGCCTCCTCCAGCTTGCGGTCGCGTTCGGCGTGGATGGCGTCGCGACGTCCGGCGAGAACGTCGTGGGGCGTGACGTAGCCGATGGCGCTGTGCAAGCGGACGGCGTTGTAGTGGAGGATGAAGTCCCCGACGACGCGACGGGCGTCTTCGGGTGTCAGGGGGTCTTCACGCGGACGGCGTCGTGCTTCAAGGTGCGGTGGAATCGTTCGAGTTTGCCGTTGCTTTGGGGATAGTAGGGCGAGGTTTTGACGTGGGTCATGCCGCTGATGCGGATGAACTCCTTGAAGTCCTTGGCGAGGAACTGGGGTCCGTTGTCGGTGATGATCCGGGGCGTGACACCGGGGTGACACTCCTTGCCCTTCTGGATGATCTGTTCGATGTCGGCCTCGGTCATGCGTTCGCGGATGTCCCAGTGGACGATGGCGCGGCTGGCTCCGTCGAGGACGGAACACAGGTAGTGGAAGGTGCCGGCGATGTTGAGGTAGGAGACGTCGACGTGCCAGTGCTCGTGGGGCCGGAGGGGTTGCACGAAACCGGTTCCTTTCAAGCTGGTTTTGGGCTTCCAGCGTTGGAGAAGACCGGCTTGGGAGAGGACGCGGTAGACGGTTGTCATTGGGCGCTTGAAAACGGTTCTTCCGCAGAGTTGGTGATCGCTTCCCATTGGGCCGGTCATGGCGCAGCAGGATGTCGGCGCGCAGCGATTCCCCGGCCTCGATCACGCCGCGTGAACACGAGCCCTCAGCAGATCAAAGCTCGCGCGGCCGAACATCTGCCTCTTCAGAAACTTCAACCGGTTCACATGCCCTTCGACCGGGCCGTTGCTCCACTTCAAGGCCATTCCCGCCTGCACCGCGGCCTCGTCCTGACGCAGGGTCTTCGCGAAGCCGCGAAGTTCGACACACGCCGCGGACTCCGCCTTCAGCAACCAGTCCTTCAACGTCATCGTTGCTGCGCACGCACCAGCGCCGCGAATTGGATGACAAGGTCCAAAGCCTCTCGTAGTTCCTCCAAGCTCTTCAGCGACTCGACTTGCGTTTGCTCCTCCTCGTCCCGTTCGTCTGGGCGGCGAATGATTGCGAACGCCAATTGCTTCGAGGTCGGCGTGCGGTGCCCCGGACCGGTCGGCTTCGACGCGTCCTTGCCGGCGGCGAGAAGCTGACGACGCACGTACCGGCGGACCGAGTACGACACCCGCGTGACCCGCGGCGAGCAACTCGCGGTGTAACTCCGCGGCGTTGCGGTAGCCCTCGCTCAGACGCCGATCGAGGTGCTCGCGGTAGCTTCCTGAGAGGCGTGGCGGCGTCTGCCGCTCCGGGAAGGTCTCGGCGTGGATGTAGCGCGTGACCGTCTCGCGGTCCAAAGTCGAGCAGCGTCGCAATCCGTCGGATCGACTCGCCGGCCCGATGAAGTTCCTTGACCCTCGCGTAAAGCTCGATCCGCTGTTGACGCTTGGCGTCGCGCACTTCTTCCGCACCGTCGGCTCCGGGGGCGGAGGTGGTGCCGCGGATTGCTCGGAAAACGTCGGGAAATCCAAGGGTTCGGTGGACGCCACGGGACGCGTCAAGCACTTCTGAACCAGCTTGCGTCGCCGATCAAGCAGGCGTTCGGCGGCTTCACGGAGATTCTTCAGCAGGTGCCAGCGGTCGGCAACCTGGGTCGCCTGCGGCGCTCCGCCGGTGGCCGCGTTGGCGTACGCGGTCGCGCGGTCCCGCGTGATCACCTCGATGCCGGGATGCTGCTTCAGCCACGCTTCGACATCGGCGGCCTCCCGGGTCTTCAGCAGGTCGATCACGCAGCCACGTTCGAGGTCGATCAGGATGGTGCCGTAGTTCTGCCCCTTACGAAACGCGAAGTCGTCGATGCCGAGGCACCTCACGGGCTCGGCGGGGGACTCCGGCAGCGCGAGTACTCGGCGGATGAGCGTGTCGCCGCTCACGGGCGCGGCCAGTTCGGTGGCGAGTCGCGAACCGGCTTCGCCGCCCGCGACCGAGCCGATTTCGCGTTGAAGGGTTTGGAGCCGATCCGTGGCCCGAGCGTGCGAGCCGAGCCACTCCGGGAACCGTTCGCAGAAGATGCGGCGCTCACACCCGGCGTTGGTGCAGCGGAATCGGCGCACGACCAACCGAAGGACGCAGGTGCGCCCGCCGAAGGGGAGATCGGCGATGGTGCGTCGATACCGGCTGTGGGTCCGCGGTGAACGCGAAGCGCAAACCGGACAGGCCGCCTCGGTCGCGGTGGATGCAGCCGCAACCACCAATGTGTTTCCGGCGAAGGCCAAGTCCGTGATCGCGAAACCAGTTGGGACGGGGAGGAGAGAATCGGTCGGGAACATGTCGGCGTCCTGCCGCAAGGGCGAAGTTGCCCGTGGAGTCTAACGCCAGCTCATCATCAAATCTGCGGAAGAACCCTTGAAAACAGCCACCGATTGGCGCTTGAAAACCAGCCAGGTGAATGGGGCCGGTTCAGCACTTCCGGGGTCGTGAGGGACGTCGCGAAGGTGCTTTCATAATGCTCGGCATCTCGTGGCGGCTGCCTTCAACATCCCTCACGTAAACCCATCCATTCCAAGGGTGCATTTTTCTGCGCATGACTGCCCGGATCGGCGGCGTTCAGCGGTCGGCCGGGAGCGATGCGCCGGCGTCCGAGCCGGTGGGCGCTTTGGCCGGGTTTGGATCGCCGCCGTCGCTGTGGTGATCGGCATCGAAATCAGGTCCACATCGGCATCGAATCCTGGTCCACGGTGCGGGTGAGCATGGCGGTCACTTCTTGGGCTTGGCGGTCTTCGCGGCCTTGTCGTCTTTTGACTTCATCGACTCCCGGAAGCGGTAACTTTCACCGTTCATCTCGAAGATGTGGCAACGGTGCGTCAGGCGGTCCAGCAGAGCCGCCGTCATCCGTTCCCCCTGGAAGATCGAACCCCATTCCCCGAACGGCAGGTTGCTCGTGATCAGCAGGCTCGCGCGTTCGTACCGGTCGGCGAAGACCTGGAAGAGCAACTCCGCCCCGGACCGACTGAACGACAGATAACCAAGTTCATCGACGATCAGCAGGTCGAACCGTTCGAGGGCGGCGAGCAGGCGGTCGAGCCGGTGCTGCTGCTGCGCTGACTCCAGTTCCGTGACCAGGTTCGCTGCGGTCGTGAACTTCACGCGTAGACCGAGGCGGCAGAGCCGCGAGTCCGATCCCGGTGGCGGCGTGCGTCTTGCCGGTGCCGGAGCCGCCGATCAGGCAGGCGTTGTAATGCTGGTCGATCCAGTCGCGGCGGGTGAGTTCGAGCAGTTTCTGCTTCGGCACGTTGGGCACCGCGGTGAAGTCGAAGGTGTCGAACTCCTTGATCACGGGGAAGCCGGCGGCGCGGATGCGGGCCGCGATGGCGTTGGCCGTGCGGGCCGCGACTTCGAGTTCCGTGAGCCGGAGCAGGTACTCGTCATAAGGCTCGTCGCGGCCGGCGGCTTCACGGGCCAGTTTCTCGTGCTCGGCCAGCATGGTCGGCAGCTTCAACTGCTTCAGGTTCGATTTGAGCAGTAGCGTCGTCGTCGCGGTCATGGTCGTCTCCCGGGTCGGATAGAAGTCGGTTGAAACGGTGGAGGTCGGGGGCCGGCACTTGGAACGCATCGAGGTTCGACGGCGGCTTCACGATCGCGATCTGGCGTTCGACGGCGGTCGCGATCGCGGCGGCGCTGGGATCGCCGCGGGCCAAGACCTGCGTGATGGCGTGTTCCACGTTCTCTACCGGGAACCGCGACAGGAGTTGCAGCACCACGATGAAGTGCCGGGATCCGGTGCGAAGTCCGTGGTCGGCTTCCAAACGCTTGCGAAGGGTGGCGAACGCCGCGGGCAGTTGCCAGTCGCGATAGACCGGGGCGTGGTCGAGCCGCCGCGGGCTTCCTCTCCAGAATCACGAGGAAATGCAGCGGATCGAGCACGCGTTCGTGCCGTCCGTAGCTTCTCGCGTGTGTGGCAACAACGCGTTGCTCGGCGACGATCTCGACGCGGTCGATGAAGCCCTTCACCGTGACGGTGCGGAACGCGAAGCGCCGCGGCACGCTGTACCGGTTGCCGTCGAAACCCACGGTCTGGTACTTGTTGACGCTCCCGGTGCCGATCAGACAGGCCTCGAAGGGACGCGTGGTCACGGACAACGCCGCGGCCCGGTCCCTGCTCGAAGCCGCACGCCGACGGTCTCGTGATTCGTGCCGCACGTGCGTTCGCGGGCCTGAAGGCAGCATCGCCGCAGATGCTCGTTGAGTCCGGCCAAGTCCTTCACCTGCGGCACCGGCGTGGCCCACATCCGTTCCAGATCCTTGACCCGGTTCTCGACTCGCGGCTTCTCCTGTGGCGTCGCCGGCAGACAGAACTTCGGCGCGAACAGGAAGTGCGAGGCCAGCGCGGCGTAACGCGGATGGAGCGTGCGATCGCGGCCGCGGCGGATGTGAATGGCCACGGTCGTCGGGTTGTCCCACCACAGTTCCTTGGGCACGGCTCCGAAGAAATGGAACGCTTCGCACAGTCCGTGGAGCACGGCTTCAGCGCGTTCGGTGGGAAGCGCGATGGCGAACGCGCGTTCGAATAACTCCACGTGACGACGAGAACGGCACGAGCCGGCGACCATCCGGGAAGTCGACGTGAATGTGGCCGAAATCGGCTTCGCAGCGGTGCCCCGGCGCATGGTCAAGCGGGATGAACGTCTCGCGCCGTGACAGTCGCACGTCCCG
The DNA here is from genome assembly GCA_046350135.1 of Gemmataceae bacterium. Taxonomy (GTDB): domain Bacteria; phylum Planctomycetota; class Planctomycetia; order Gemmatales; family Gemmataceae; genus Urbifossiella. The sequence goes on along the minus strand of JAXMBB010000002.1, from coordinate 164,783 downwards.
GAGATGGCGCCGGATCTGGTCGTACTGGCCGGTGTAGCCGTGTTCATTCACGAGTCGGCGGTGGATCTGTGACGCCGTGTGCCGCTGCTTCGGAGGCGCTTGGGCATCCGCGGCCACGATGGCGTCGACGATCGCGCGGAACGGACCGAACACCGGTGACTTCCGCGGCTCGGCGAGGGTGTACGGCTTCGGCTCCGGGTTGGCGAGCGCCTTGCGGATGGTGTCACGACCGCACCCCAGTTGCCGGGCGATCTGACGGTTGCTGAGGCCGTCCCGATGAAGTTGTCGGATCTTGGCGAAGTCGTCCACGGTTCGCATCCTTGGTCCCCCGAGGCGGCTTTATGCCGCACGAGGGGGAGGCTACCGTGGACCAGGATTCGATGCCGATGTGGACCTGATTTCGATGCCGATCACCATGGATCCGTTGTCGACGAGCAACTGTTCCGGCACGCAGCGTTTGTAGAAGGCGGCGCGGAGGGTGTCGACGGTCTCGTCGAAGAAGAACTCGCCGTGGCAGAGGACGCGGCTCGCGTCGTCGAGGAAGGCGATGAGTTTGGTCGGCTTCTTGGCTCCGGTGGGCGTGGTGCCATGAGGTCCGAAGAGGGGTGCTTGTTTAGCGGACCGGTAGCAGGACGGGTCGGGGCAGGAGCGAGTTGCCGAAGGCACGGAGCGTTCCAGCGATGTGATCCAGCACGGAGCGTGCGTTGCGACGGGCGGTTTCGATCACGCTCACGGGCACGAATTCCGGCTCGGGAGCAAACAGTTATACCCACTCCGCATCCATCGACATGCGGGCCGGACACTTCGCTCAAAGCGTGACTGGCACTTTGCGTTACGATCTGGTGGAACGCTTCGAGGATGCCTCGACTTCCGAAGACAGCGTGACCACTCCCGGCCACGTGACGATGCACTCGCACGGACTGTTAAACCGGGATGACTTCTGGGATGATCTCAAAGCGAAAGCACAATGACGCTTGGATCAGCCGAAGCAGGTCGTCGCGGTCGTCAATCCGCTTGCCGCCTCAATCGTTGCACCGGAGTACGGTCGCGCTGCGGTGGAAGGCTATGTCCAAGGTGGCAAGGATGTCCTTCAGGGCATGAAGTCTGCTGCTGTCGAGCAAGTGCATGCGGAATCTGATTTGAAACGCATCGTCATCCCCGAAAGGGAGGTGCATTTAAACGATGACGGACTTTGCGTTGCTGGTACTTCCGGCGAATTGCCCGTCGCCACCGTATTGGGCCGAAAACGAGTAGACTCCGTTGCTGTAAAACGTGACGTTGAAGGTTGCCGTCTCGACTCCGTTCACCAGATGCAGTGTCGCGGTGCCCAGCACTTGGCCGTTATAGATCAGCGCAACGCTGCCCGTCGGCTGTACCGCTCCCGAAGCCGGCTTGACCGTAACGGTCAGCGAGACCGTGGCGTACCACCCGTAGTAGCGCACCGGTCCCGCGGTCAACGTTGTGATCGTCGATGCATTCGATGCCGGCGGCGGAGGTGGAGAAACCGGCGGCGGGCTCAGCGCAAGCAGTTGATCGTTTTGGTTGGCGACTTCCTGAACGAGGTATCCGTCCAGCCGGACGAGTGCGTTGGGGTTGTTCTCGGTGATGTCGCCGATCTCGCCGCGTTGTGGATCATACCACCCGAGCCGTCCGAAATTCACGTCCGGATCGGTCACGGCTTCAGCCACTTCGTGACTGGTGACGGCGGTGAGTTGGTCGACCGCGGAGGTGCCGAGGCTGCTGTTACCCACGCTACCGCCGGGATACGCGATGACGGCATAGCGGATGGTCGCGCCGTTCGATCCGGCGAAGGCGCCGTGGTATCCCAGCACGCCCTGTTGCGTGGTGCCTTGGCCGTTGCCGAGATTCACCGCCACGTTCGGTTCGACATACACGACATAGAGCCGATTCGCATCCGGCGCGGGGACGAGACCCGAAGCGATGTCCGATTTCAGCCTCGCCTGAATCGAGGCATCCGTGACAACCGTGCCGGCGGCGATGTTGATCGAGTCGTTGACTCCGGGCGAAGCCGTGCCGCGGCCCACGCCGTAGCCCGCCTGGTGCAGCGCGTCCATGTATGCGCTATTCGCCAGATCCTTGAGAAAAGCATCCGTCGTGGCCTGCACGGCCGGTGCGGACGACCAGGAACTTCCGTAGTAAACGGGCTGGGCTTCCACGCTCGTGAGCAGGTTTCCGCCGTAATAGTGAACGGCCGGGTTCTCGCGGGACTCCAGGGCTTCCAACCGGGGCTTTGATCCGAGGATTCGGGCTGGAGCGGACTTGGTGTGCATGGGTGATACCTTGGTGCGAGGTGGACGAGACCTGTCCGAAAACGGGACCACTCGCTCGGCAAGATGGTTCAGAACCGGCCGATGTGGCGGGATGCGAGCCACACTGGTCGAGCGGCTGACAACGCAAGCATCACAAATGCTTTGTTGTCGTACGCGAATCTGGCAATATCACCGAGTTTGCACACTCGAAATGCAAAGAGTGTGCCGGTCGAAATCGGAGGCTTTCATGATTCGGCCGGTGTGTCGGATTTCTCCGCATCAAGTCGCGGACCACTACGAAGATCTCGATTGGGTTTACCGGGAAGTCTGGGGCGAGCACGTCCATCATGGGCTCTGGCGGACCGGCCGGGAGTCGCCGGCGGAGGCGGTGGAGCAGTTGGTCGAACTGGTGGCTGCCGCGGCCGGCATCGCCCGCGGATGCTCCACGGTCGACATCGGCTGCGGATACGGTGCGACCGCGCGACAGGTGGCATCGCGACACGGCGCCCGCGTTTTGGGATTGACGATCACTCCCGCCCAGTTCCGATATGCCGTTGCCAGCGGGCCTGCCGAGAATACGAGCTACCTGTTGAAGGACTGGCTGGAGAATGGCCTTCCCGATGCATCGTTCGATGCGGCGTATGCGATCGAAAGCACGGAGCACATGGAGGACAAAGCCCGGGCCTTCTCCGAAGCCTTCCGAGTGCTCAAGCCGGGCGGACGATTTGTGATCTGTGCTTGGACCGCGGCCGAGCCATGCCGACCGTGGCATCGGCGACTGTTGTTGGAGCCGATCTGCCGAGAGGGGCGGCTCCCCGGGATGGGGACCGAAGAAGACTATCGGAGCCTGTTGACCCAGGCGGGATTCGCCGTGAGCCCGCCGGAGGATGTGAGCCGGCAGGTCCGGAGGACGTGGAGCATCTGCATTTCCCGCGCGATCGGCAAGATCTTCACCGACCGCGCGGCACGGGCCTATCTGCTCAACGCCGCGAGTCGGAACCGGGTCTTCCTTTTGACCGTGGGTCGGATTTGGCTCGCATACCGGGCAGGAGCCATGCGTTATCTCGTGTGGACAGCCCGCAAGCCGGGTTGATCAGTGACGGGTCTGTTCGGTGCAAGTCAGAGTCAGTGCGGTCGCCGCCCACGCCGTGGCGGCCGAAGAGATGAACTGGTTGCGCCCGTGCGGGAATCCACTTTCGTAATACGGCTGGACGGGGAAACTCCTCGATCGAACCAACCACGATCCGTCCTCAAGCTGGGTACGCATCAGGAACTCCACGCCGCGGCGATAGGCGGGATGATCCGCGTCCAGTCCCCCGGCGAGGCCGAGCGCGGTCAACGATGAACCAGTCGCATAGGCGTCGCTGCCCATCGTATCCGTCTGGCCCCAGCCGCCATCCTCCCGCTGATGACGCAGGATATCGTCCACGGCCCGGCGGATCTCCTCCGCCGGCGCTTCCGCGGCCCGCAGCCCCAAGAGCCGATAAACCCGATCTTCCGTATCCCGGGGCGGAGTGCGAATCAGCCAGGCACGGGCGGCATCAATTCGTTTGTCGATTCTCGCGCGTTGTTCGGCCGGACCGAATGTTCGAAGTCCTCGGATTGCGAGCGCCGTGGGCATGAACGCGCTGCCTTCGGCCGGGGGGCGCGAGGGCCCCCAAGTCGTCCAGTGATCGCGGTCCTGATCACGCAGGAGCGTGTATTCCACGACTGCATCGGTGGTCGCATCCGGTTTCTTTCCCGCGACCGCCAACGCGAACAACCCCCAACCGGTCGTGTCGGTCGCTCCACCGAGCGAAAGCGGGCCGGGGCCATGACCCCGCACGAACTTCTCACGCTGCGATTCGAAATAGGCGGTCGAGAATTCGACAAGTTCGTTGAAGTCCTTGTCCGGAACCTCGAATCCCCGGCTCCGGGCGGTTGCGAAGGCCAGCATCGGAATGCCATGCGTGTGGCAGGTGAAGCAATTTCGGTGTCCGGCGTGGCCCTCCACGCCTTTCCACAGCACGGCATGGGCTTTACCGACCGCATTCCGAATCGCAGGCTCCGAACTGCTCGCCGGGTCCAACGACGTCGTTCTGGTCTCGAGATCCTGTGGCAAAATCGTCTGGCCGAGGTGACACCCCCCGGCGGCAACGGAGACAAGAACGAACCAAACCACGGATCGTCGCCGCGCACCGGCCTTTGGCGAGAATCTGCTCGCAGTGTCGTCCGCACGGCCTGTTCGGGGCTCCAACATCACACGTGGTCTTATTTAAGAGAATGGTGGCGGGTCTATAGATGAAGCCCCGGCGGGCTGCAAGTGCGGCAGGACGGACACCTCGGCCTTGCGGCGATTCGGACGGATCGCTATGAGGCTTCGATCCCCGCCAAACGAGATCCCGTCATGCGCACGACCGCGCTGCTCCTCTGCCTGTTCAGTGCATCCGTCGCTGTCGCCGGCGATCCCGCCTCGGGCCTCCGGCCGGGCGAGGAAGTGACCGCGTGGGAGCCGATTCATGTCGCGGGGCCGCACGCCGGCACGAAGACCTGCCCCGTCTGTACCTTCCTCGATGCTCCCGTGCTTCTTGCTTTCGCGAAGGACATGGACGAAGCGGGGAAACTGGCGAAGCCGCTGGAAGGGCTGGCGGCCGGCAAACTGAAAGTGATGCTGATTGTGATCGAGGGTTCCGACGAGCAGCTTCGCTCTCTCGCCAAGGACGCCGGGATCCGGAACCTGATGCTCGTCCGCCCCGATCCGGAGCGCAAGGAGAAGCAACTCAAGATCTACAAGATCGATGCAACGGTCTCCAACACCCTGATGCTCTATCAGGATTACATCGTGAGGAACTGCTGGACCGGCCTCAAGGCCACGGAACTCGCTTTGGTCCAGGATGCCGCCAAAAAGTACCTGACGCGATGAAGAATCCAAGGCGTCGAGAAGGAGCAATCGTGCGGAATTCCTACCGCTTGTTGCCGTTGATGGTCCTGCTGGGTTGCCACTTCGGCTCCACCGAACGAAGCAAGCCGGTCGCGGCACCGACCTCGAGCCCGCCGGTGCAACCTGCGAATGCTGCGGCTCCGTCTCGCAGCTTGCAGCTGTCACCGGCAAACACGAGCATCTCCTTCACCGGTTCGAACGCTCTCACCTCCCACGTCGGGCATTTCGATGCCTTTGAAGGCACGCTGGAGACGCCCACCGAGAATCCGAAGGATCTCAAGATCCGAGTCGTCGTGAATATGGAATCGACAAAGACGAAGATCGGATTGCTGACGAAGCACCTGAAGGCCGAAGACTTCTTCGATGCGGCTCATTTCCCGACGTCGGAATTCGTGACGGATTCGATCCGACCTTCGAACGAGTCCGGGCGGTACGAGATCTCGGGGCGACTGACTCTCCATGGTACGGAGAAGCCAATCGTGTTCCCGGCCCGCATTTCCATCACGTCCGACGAAGTGGCGTTCGATGCGACGATGACAATTCTTCAGACGGAGTTCGGCATGGCCGAGGCGGCTCGCAAGACCAAGGACGAGGTTCCCGTGACGGTCTCCATCCGGTGCCCAAGGAGGTGAACGGGGATCAGTCGCCTCGAACGGCTTCACCCATATCCATTTGCTGAAATTGACAGGCGCAAAATCGCCATTCCGGTTGTGACCGCCGCACTCGGCTTCTCGGGCGGAGCGAGCGGCTGCTCCCGGGCGATCAACGGAGCCGCGGGAAGAGCGAGTGCGAGTCCGGCGAACCGCATCGTGTCTTCCTCCACACACGGGACGGATCGGCGACAGGCAAACACGTAATCTCGCACTTTCGTGCTGGCCGGATCACGGCAGCTTCGGGGGACCGCGGCGACCGTTCCGCGGGTCGGGCGCACCGGCGAACCCGCCGATGAGGTACGGGTACTTCCCGGGAGTCACGTGGTAGTGCCAGCCCCGGTCGTCGTCGTACCGCATGTTGAACTCGTCGAGCGGCTTGTCCGTGTCGTCCTTCGCCATCAGCCCTTTCGCCACATATGGGCCATACAGCGGGAAGCCGTCGAGCGCGAATCCGATGAGCGGCGAGTGTCCTTCGCCGTCGTCCACGAACGGCGACTTCACGCATACCGGGTACTTGTGATAGTGGTACTGGTTGTTCGGGGCCGGATGCCCGCAGCAGCGGTCCAGGATGTTGACGGCTTCCGTGCCCTCCATGTCGAACGGGTTGAAGAACGCGACCCCGTTGACCGCGAACCCGATCGCGCCCATCGGTAGCGCCCGGTTCGAGTTGCTCTTGTCCATCGCGACCGCCTTCGGGTTCCGCACCGGGTTCAGGGGCAGGTAGTAGGTGCGGTCGCACTCCTGAATCGAGTTCGGCCCGGCTCCGCGGCGAGAGTGGGAACAAGAACGCCAGCCAAGATCAACGCGAGAATAGTATTCCGAGCCATGATGGGCAGCCTCTCGGTCTTTGCAGGCCAGCGTACTCGTTACAGTAGATTGATCATGCCAGTTCGACAGGCTTTCGGGGGCTGAGTCATGCGAATCGTTTCCGCCTTGCTGATGCTCTGTGGGTCCGGTTCCACCGCGTGGTCCGCCGCGCCGCCCGAGACGTGGCCGGCCTTTCGCGGCAGCGGTGACAGCATCACGCAGGCGAAGCAACTTCCCCTGAAGTGGTCCGCAACCGAGAACATCGCTTGGACCGCCAAGCTCCCGGGATACGGTCAGTCCAGCCCGGTCGTCTGGAAGGACAAGGTCTTCGTCACCGCGGTCGAAGGAGAATCGAAGGAAACGCTTCACCTTCTCTGCCTCGACTTGGCTTCGGGGAAGATCACGTGGCAGAAGCAGTTCCCGGCGTCACAGAGGATCAAGAGTTCGGATTACGTGAGCAAGGGCGCGCCAACACCGGTCGTCACGGCGGATCGCGTGTTCGCGATGTACGAGAGCGGCGACTTGCTCGCATTCGATCACGCCGGCAAAGAACTCTGGCGTCGGGATCTCGTCAAGGACTTCGGCCCGTTCACCGGCAATCACGGGCTGGGAAGCTCTCCGGTGCCCGCCGGTGAGAGTCTGCTCATCCTGGTGGCGCAGGGAAGTCCCTACCTGCTTTCCGTGGACATGACCACGGGGAAGGACCGGTGGCGAACCGAGCACGCCTTCGGTTCTTCGTGGTCTTCGCCAACGATTCACGTCGGCACCGACAAGAAGCCGATTGCTCTCGTCAGTTCGAGCGGCGTAGCCGCGGCATTCGATGTCAAGTCGGGTGAGAAGATCTGGGAGATGAGCGGGCTTACCGGAAATACGGTCGCCTCGCCGACGATCGCCGGCGAGTTGATGCTGGTCGGGTCGAGCGACAAGGCGTCGCAGGCGGGGCTCCGCATCGGCGGCAAGGAACGCGTGGCTTGGCGATCGGCCGAGGCCACGTCGTCATTCGGATCGCCTCTGGTGTATGAGGGGCTCGGGTACTCGGTGAATCGAGAAGGCGTGGCGTATTGCTTCGATCCGGCGACGGGAAAGGGCATTTTGGATACCCGACTCCCGGCATCGTGCTGGGCCTCGCCGATCGGCGGCGCGGGTCGCGTCTATTTCTTCACACGGGACGGCCTCTGTGTCGTGATGAAGGCGGGGAAGGAGATGGATGTTCTTGCCGAGAACAAACTGCCGAGGAAAGGCCGGGTCTACGGCGTCGCCGCGATCGAGGGTGCCTTTCTGGTGAGGACCGGGACGGCTCTCATCAAGGTTGGAAAGTGAGCGCGTCGGATTTCAGAGTTCACTCGTTCGTTACGTAAGTGACACTGTTGTCATGGGAATTCGCGATGCTCGCACGCTTGGTCATCATGGCCCTTTTCGCTCCCGTGCAGGTGCTCGCCGCCGAACCGACCGAAACGGCCAAGGCGGCAGCCGGAGTGAAAGAGGTCATCGGCCACATGGGGTCGTGCGGCGACCGGCCCGGGAACACGCTGGCGAGCATCCGTCGGGCAATCGAGGCCAAGGCCCACGTCGCGGAAGTGGATGTGCGGACCACGAAGGACGGAGTGCTGGTGTGCCTCCACGACCCGGATGTGGATCGCACCACGGACGGGACGGGCAAGGTGGCGGACCTGACTCTGGCCGCGATCAAGAAGCTGGACGCCGGAGTCAAGTTTGACGCGAAGTTCAAGGGAGAGCGGGTGCCGACGCTCCGCGAGATGCTCGAACTCGCGAAGGGGAAAATCGGCGTGATGATCGACTTGAAGGAAGACGACGAAAAGTACATCAAGGCGATCGCCGAGGAGGTCCGGGGGTTCGGGGAACCAAAGCGTCTCGTCCTGGGCATCCGTTCTGTGGAGCACGCGAAGCAATTCCGGAAGCTGCTTCCCGAGGCCCGACAAATCGGCCTGGTCCCGACGGCGGACGACATCGAACCATTTGCGAAAGCCGGGGTGAAAGTGATTCGCTTGTGGCCGAAGTGGCTGGCGGACGAGTCGCTGGTGCCGCGGGTGCGGAAGCTGGGCCTCGAACTCCACCTCGGCACCGGCATGGGCACGAAGGCGGAGGTGCTGCCGTTGCTGGCCCACCGACCGGAGTCGCTCGCGAGTGACGACCCCGCACAACTCCTCAAGACGCTCGGCGGACTCCTGAGAAGCAAAGACTGATCGGCCCCTGCTCCAAGCCGACCTCCGTCACTTGTAGGAGATCACCGCCTGCTGCGCCGTCGGCGGTAGCGCGAATAGTTCACTGCGAAGAAAGCCGGCCTTCTCGAAGATCTGCTGGTACTCCGCGAAGGTATAGGCATCCCCGTGTGCCGTGGTCGCGAGCATCGTCAGCGCGAACGAGGCAGTCGAGGGCGGATTGAGCCGATCTTCGTCGGGAATGAACTCCAGTGTGATCGCTCGACCACCGGGAGCGAGGGCCGCGTACGCTTTCGACGCCAGATCCCGACACGTGGCCATGTCGAAGTGATGGAAGAAGTTCGTGAGCAGTACCAAGTCGTACGGCCCACCCCAATCGACTTCGAACGCACTCCCGGGGCGCAGGACATGGCGTTCCGCCACACCGGCCCGCTTCGCGCTCTCCGATGCGACAGCCAGCACGTTGGGCCAGTCCAGGGCGGTGATGTGCGCGTGCGGATACCGTTCGGCGATCGAGACGCCGAAGATCCCATGCCCGGCGGCGAGATCGAGAACGCGGATCGGCCGTTCGCGGTCGCCGCCCACGAGATCGACGAGCATGCGGGCCGGAAGTTGCATCATCGGTGCCATCGCGCGGGCGAACGCGACCCAGATCGGGTTGTCGTGTGAAACGGTTCCCTCGTCCGAGACCGCCGTTCCGCCGCGCCGAACCGCCGCGGCAAGGTGCTGGAAGCTCTCCTTCAACTGGGGCGTCAGCAGAAACTCCAACGTTCCGCCGAGGTAAGCCGGGGACTTGCGGTTGAGGAAGACCTCGGTGTCGCGCGTCAGTTCGTACTGTTCATCGACTTTGCGCAGGAATCCGAGGGTCGTGAGGTAGTTGGCCAGAATGCGAATGCCTCGCGGCGACGCCTGACAGGCCGCGGCAAGCTGCTCCGCCGTGCGTTCGCCGGCCGCGATCCGCGTGAACAGATCGAGTTCGATCGCCGCCCGCAGCGCCTCGGTTCGCTGGTAGGCGTTGATCGTGTCGAAGAACAAAACCGGGGATGGTCCCTGCTCGGCCATCGTGGCTCCTCGCACATCGCGAAATTGGACGATCACCTCTCTTGATACACGTCTCCGAGCCCTCTTCAGGCTCCGTGCGCCGAAGTCGTGGCATGGCTGACGCGGTCACGCTCGCTGGGATGAGACACTGCGCCACGGCTGAATCAGTGAATGTTGTTGCGATCCTCCACGTCACTCGTGACACTGGATCTACCGAAGCCGGAGGTACTGTCCATGTTTCGATACAGGCTCGTTCTGCTGCTCGCCTGCTTCTCTTGCCCTGACACATTCGCCGCCGAGCCAACAGCGAAACTTCCGCCGGGGATCAATCTGGAGGAACCGCCGGCCGATGCGAAATCCACCAAGATCGTTCTCATCGCTGGCTCGAATTATTACAAGGCCGGCGAACATGATTACATCGCCGGGTGCGCTGTCCTCGCCGATCTGCTCCGGCAAACGTCCGGCGTCGCGCCGGTCTTGGCGCTCGACTGGCCGATGAAGCCCGAAACCCTGACCGGGGCCAAGGCGGTCATCTTCTTCTTCGATGGCGGCGACAAGCACGGCATTCTGAAGGGTGACCGCTTGGCCGAGGTGCAAAAGCTCGCCGCGGCCGGAGTGGGGATCGTGCAGCTTCACCAGGTCGCGGACTACCCGAAGGACTACGCCGGCCGGGCTCGCGAATGGTCCGGCGGCACTTGGGAGAAAGGCTCCGGACAACGAGCCCACTGGGTCGCCGAGTTCAAGAGCTTTCCGGATCACCCGATTTTCCGCGGCGTCGAGCCCTTCAAAATCGACGACGGCTGGCTTTACCAGAATCGCTTCGTCGAAGGCAAAACGGGCGTCACGCCGCTCTTGCGGACTGTCGACCCGAAGGGAAAGACAAAGGAAACCGACGATGCGGCGATCGTTGCGTGGGCCTACGAACGCAATGTCGACGAGGGAGGCACGGCGAAGTCCGCGCGAGCATTCACGTTTACCGGTGGCCACCTCCACGCGAGTTTCGCGGCGGAGGGGTATCGACGTTTCCTGGTCAACGGGATTCTGTGGAGCGCGGGGATCGCCGTGCCTGCGACTGGTGCGCCGGTGAAACTCGTTGCGACCGACCTGACGAAGTATCTGACGCCTCCGCCGGCGAAGAAGTGAATCTCGAAGCGACGAATCGCGGACGCCCGCGATCGGTCGGCAGTCATGGTCTCTTGGTTCAGTTTCAAACGAATGCCGTCTGGGCGTAGGACCCGGACAAGAAGGCGTGGTTGAAACTCGCTCCGGAGGGCGACCCGATGCCGACCGGAAACAAGCGGCTGGCCTACTTCGATCCGGCGGCGAAAGTGCTTGTCGTGATCGACGGCACGCTCGTTTGGGCGTACCGCTACAAGGCGTGACGATCGATGATGCACTCGGAGCCTTTGCATGCGACCTCTCCTGATTCTCATGCTTTCTCTCGCCTCTGCGTCGTCGGCCGGTGCGGCTGAGAAGCCGAACATCGTCGTGATCTTCGTGGACGACCTCGGATACGCCGACATCGGCCCGTTCGGCGCGACGAAGCAGAAGACGCCGCATCTCGACCGCATGGCCAGCGAGGGCATGAAGCTGACGAGCTTCTACGCCGCGCCGGTGTGTTCGGTCTCCCGGGCGCAGTTGCTTACGGGGTGTTACGGCGCGCGGGTTTCGGTGCCCGGCGTGTTCTCGCCGGCCAGCGCACAGGGGTTGCATCCCAACGAAGTGACCGTCGCCGAACGGCTGAAGGCTCTTGGTTATGCGACCCAGTGCGTCGGCAAGTGGCACTTGGGCGACCAACCGGCGTTCCTGCCGACAAAGCAGGGCTTCGATCACTACTTCGGCATCCCGTACTCGAACGACATGCAGCGGAAGTCCAAGGAAACCGGCGAACGCGTCGTGCCGCTCCTGCGCGACGACCAGGTGCTCGAACTGCTCACCGACGAGAAGCAGAGTGCCGTCGTCGAACGCTACACGCAAGAGGCGGTCGGTTTCATCCGCACGAACAAGGACAAGCCGTTCTTCCTCTACATGCCTCACACCGCGGTGCACACGCCGATCCACGCCGGCGAGAAGTTCCGCGGGAAGTCCGCCAACGGTCGCTTCGGCGATTGGGTGGAGGAAGTGGATTGGAGCGTCGGTCAGGTCTTGGACACGCTCCGGGAACTCAAGCTGTCGGAGAAGACACTCGTCGTGTTCACCAGCGACAACGGGCCGTGGTTGATCAAGGGTGCGGACGGCGGCAGCGCGAAGCCGCTTCGCGCCGGCAAGGGAACGACGTGGGAGGGTGGCGTGCGCGTGCCGACGATCGCGTGGTGGCCGGGTGCGATCCCGCCCAAGACCTCGATCGACGCGGTCGCCGGGACCATCGACCTGCACCCCACGTTCGTCACGCTGGCGGGCGGCACCGTGCCGGCCGAGCCGGTGATCGACGGTCGCGATCTCTCGGCCATACTGCTAGGCAAAAGCAAGGAGTCGCCGCGGGAAGCACACTTCTACTTCTCCGGGTACAACCTCCAGGCTGTGCGGCAGGGGCCGTGGAAGCTGGCACTCGTGCCGCAGCCCGATCCCGCCGGCGGCAAGGCTGCGGCCGACACCGGCAACAACCCGCGCCTCTACAACCTGGATTCGGACATCGGCGAAACAACGGACGTGGCCGAGAAGAATCCCGCGGTCGTGGAGAAGCTCAAGAAGCTAGCCGACGCGATGAACACGGAGATTGGTGGCCAGAAACCGAAGTCGCGTCGCCCGGCGGGAACGGTAGCCAACCCGGTCACGCTGTATCCGACGATCGAGGAGCCGAAACCGAAGGACGCGCCGGCAAAACCCGCCGAGTTGGACAAGCTGAAACCGGGCGAGGTCGTGAAGTCCGCCGCCGCACCGCAGATCGGCGGGCATGCGTTCAGCCTGACTTGCCGCGTGGAGACCGAACAGAAGGACACGATCATCCTGGCCCACGGCGGATCCGCACTCGGTTATGCGCTTCACCTGAAGGACGGGCGCGTGGTCTTCTCGGTGCGAACCGCCACGGATCGCGTGACCGAGGTGCAGTCGGACCCGATCCAAGGCGCAGTCGTGGTCAAGGCGAGCGTGGCGAAGGACGGTACCTTGAGTCTCACCGTGGGCGATCAGAAGGCGGTCACGGGCAAAGCACCGGGTGCGATCCCGCGTCAGCCGCAGGAGGACTTCTGCGTCGGCCTCGACAACGGCCAACCCGTCGCGAAGTATTCGAAGGGCAAGCCGTTCGCCGGCAAGTTGATGGACCTCGCGGTCACAGTGCTTGCGAAGTAGTCTCCCAATCACAGACGCTTGATCCAATCCGTCGAGTCGAGCACTTCCGAAATGAACATCTGCTGCGCTACCAGGATGGAGCGGTGCAGTTCCTCCGCAGTCACGCTGCCCGCGGAGTTGGAGACCGGCAACGTGCCCGTGGCGTCGTTCAGGAACTCCACTCTATAGCCGAGGTGCATCGCTTGCCGGGCGGTGGTGTCGCAGCAGATTTGGGTCATATACCCGGCGATGGCGACAGTGTCGATGCTTCGGGCTTTCAACCACGCGTCCAAGTCGGTTTGCGTGAAACTGCCCGGCAGATGTTTGTCCACGAGGTGATCTCGCGGTCGATCCGCGACAGCCGGAAGCAGTTCCCACTCCTTAGTGCCCTTGCAGAATACAGGCGACTTCGGGTCGGGCTGGGCGTGCCGCACCACGACCGTGGGCACCTTCGCGGCCGACGCGACATCCATCACCTTCAGGATGTTGTCCAAGTGACCGACCGGGTGCGTGATCGGGAACGCGCCGGTGAAGTATTCATTCTGCACGTCGATGACGATGAGTGCGCGAGGCATGGGAGGCTCCGTAGTCGAGTCTGTTCGCGGGTTTCAGATGCAGAGCAGCCGTCACTCTTCGTCGGGGCCGAGATCGGCTTCGATCTCGGTACAGCTAATCACGTTGGCAGTGTCGTTGAAATAGACCAGCACCTCGGTCCCGTCCGCGTCCTGGCCCGAGTACATCCCGCCCTTGTCCTGCTGAAATGTGAGACGGGCTGCACGGCTGAAGGCCGTGCCTCGTTTCACGGACGGGCTCAGCTCTGCCTTCGGGTGCTTCGCCCACAACTCTGCCACCGCCTCCGCGAACGTCATCGCCGACCACCTCCGGACAAAGGGAGGTCGAAAGGAATACGGGCCGTCCTTGCGGCCGTCAAGCGAGTCGAAGCCGAGCAGAGACAAACGGAGTGATGTTGATTTGCATCAACGGAGGAAGCCCCGCGATCCGGCGGAAGAGCCGGTTTCCCCACCCGGTCTCACCGCGACCATCCATCACGCACTGGGAATTGATGCGGAAGAGGTCGGTCCGAGCGGACTTCACTCTCGGATTGAGAACGCCGCGAGATGCCCTTCGCGATCGCGGCAGTACACTTGGCCGTCGGCAAGTGCGACGTGCGGCCACGCGGAGGAGGCAAACAGTTTGTCCCGAACAGCCAGTTCCATGTACGCCTTGGGTGAACGCTTCGCGCCTTCGATGAGCATCAGCTTCCCGTTCAATCCATAGACGATCAACCGGTCGTCCTTCGTGACGATGCAGGAACCGGGATCGCCCACGATGCCGCCTTCCCACCTCAAATCCCCGGTCTTCGAGTCGATGCAGCGAATGCGATTCCACGCGACGTACACGTTGCCATCGTGGATCACCGGCGTGCAGACCTTGGACGGGAACTTCTTCCGCCACAGTTCCTTCGCACCGTCGAGCGTGAACTGGACCTTGCACATCGCGTTGTGGTTGTAGCTGGCGGCGATCACCACGCTGTCGCCCTCCACGGCCGGGCCCGCGATCGTGTTGGCGAAGTCCGTGACCCATTCATATGTGCCGACGGTCTTCCCCTCGCGGCCCTTGTCCAGACGGATGACGGCGAGATTCCGCTGCGTCAGTACGGCCACGCACGGCACGCCTTGCACGGTCATTGGCGACATTCCACCCGTATGGCCGGCCTCGTCCTTCAGCTCGGACGCCCACAGTTCCTTGCCGGTGTTCTTGTCGAAGGCGATGACGCTGCCACGTTGCGTCGAGCCGACCTCCACGAGCAGCCAACCTCCGTAAATCAGCGGACTGGAGGTGTAGCCGTAGTCGCGCTGCTGGCCGCGAGCGAGGTGCGGGCGACGAGCGACCTCGTAATCGTCGTAGAGATTGCGAGTCCACACCCTTTTCCCGACGGCATCAGCGTCCCAGCAGTTCAGATCGCCGTCGGTGCTGAGGGTGTAAAGCCGCGTGGTCGCGGGATCGTACTCGGGCGTGGACGACGGACCGGAGTAGAGCCCTTCGTCACCCATGTGAAATCGGCCGTACTTCGGGCACTTGTAGTTCACCGACCAAACCGGTGTACCGTCTTTTGCATTCAGGCATCGCAAGACATCCTTGCCGCCTTGCCAGCCGAGCGTGTACACTCGGTCGCCGACGACGAGCGGGCTGCTCGCGCCTACGCCGACATCGGCCGTCCACGCCGGCTTCTCGGAGAGCCACGTTCCGCCGGTCCATCCCGATCCTTCGCTCGTGATCCCGTTGCGGGCCGGGCCGCGCCAATGCGGCCAGTCCGCGGCCAGAACCAGGCCGGGAATGACGAACAAGATGAGGCTCAAGAAACGCCACATGATCATTCCTTGCGTGCGGTGAACTTCTGAATCCGCTTGTTCGTCACCTCGGCCACGTACAGGTCGCCGCGAGAATCCACGCACAGCATATGCGGCATCTGGAACTGGCCGGCCGCGGTGCCCCTTTCCCCCAACCGGCCGACGGTCTTGCCATCCGGCCCGAGCGCCTTCACCCAGCCCGCGCGGCCGTCTGCGACGAACAGCCGCTCGGCGGCGAGGAACAATCCGTACGGCGCTCCCGATTCGTTCCACACCTTGAGGAACTTGCCGTCGGTGTCGAAGACCTGCACGCGGTCGTTCTCGCGATCACCGACATACAGATTGCCCTTCGAGTCGAGCACGATCGCGTGCGGGATGTTGAACTCGCCTTCGCCCTTGCCCTTCACGCCCCACTGCTTGATCAGCCTGCCGTCCCGCGTGAACTTCATCACGCGGGAGTTGCCGTACCCGTCCGTAATGAAGAAGTCGCCGTTCGGAGCAAACGCGATGTCCGTGGGGCGGTCGAATCGGTCGGGCGTGTTCCCGGCTTCTCCTTTCCGGCCGAGCGACATCAACAGCTTGCCGTCCGGATCGAACTTCATGACGAGGTGATGGCCGATGTCGGTGACCCAGACGTTGCCGTCGGGGTCGATGCGGAGACCATGCGGCGTCTTGATGTGATCGTCTCCCCAGCCGCGAATGAACTTGCCGTCCTGGTCGAAGGTCAGGATCGGCCTCGCGGCGCGATGGGCCACGAAGACGCGATCCTGGACATCCGTTGCGACGGCCGAGACCGCGCCCAGTTCGAAGTTCGGCGGCAATTGCGGCCACCCCGCCACCGGCCGATAGTCCGGCATCGCCGCCTTCGCGGTGCGTTTGTGCTTGCTGAAGAACTCGAAGATCTTCGGCATGTTCTCCGCCACGACACTGCCGTGCGTGCCGTCCGCCACCTCGACGTACTCGTACGTCATCCCCAGCTTCTTCATTTGCTCCGCCCAGCGGCGCGCCCCGGCCACCGGCACGAGGGCATCCTTGTCGCCTTGCACCAGCATCACCGGCGTGCTCTTGATCTTCTCCAGTTCCTTCGGATCTCGGCCGAAGATGGCCGGAGCGATGGGCGCGAGCGCGGCCCATTCGTCCGCGTGCTTGATGCCGAGGTGCCAGGTGCCGCCGCCGCCCATGGAATGGCCCATCAGATAGACCCGGTCGGGATCGACGCTGTAGTCCTTCTTCACGAGGGCGAGTACGTTCATCACGTCCTTCTCGCTGAGTTCGCCGAGGTTCTCCGGTTCCATCCGCGGCCCCTTGAGCCCGCGGACGCCGTACCAACCCTTCTCGTTGAACCCCATCGGCGCGGCCACGATGAAGCCTCGCTTCTCGGCCTGGTCTGTCAGTCCGCGCGTCCTCATGAACTGCTGCGGGTTGCCGCCCAAGCCGTGCAAAGCAATGACCAGTGGCGATTTCTTGGATTTGTCGTAACCGGACGGCACGTAGAGGGCGTACTCCATCTCCTTGCCGGCGTCCTTGAAGTCGTAGGTCTTCTTCTCGACGCGCGGTTTGCGGTCGCTTGACTTCTCCTGGGCCAGTGATGGCGATTGCACCAAGCCGAACGCCCAGATGGCGAAGACCCAGCCAGCCAGAATCCGCGTCAGGATCATGCGTCGACTCCGCTCCTGTGAACACTCGATCGGGTGAGGACATCTTCGCACGGAACTGCGGTCAAGGCACGCGCCGATGCCGCGGGCTCCATGAGATCCTCCGGGCTACATTGAATCTTGACAACGATGATGGAATCGAGGAACGGATGGGCAAGATTCTGGTGCTGTTCCAATCGGCGAGCGGCAACACCGCGAAGATGGCCGATCTCGTGGCCGAAGGGGCGAGACTGATTCCCGGCATTGAGGTCCGGGTGCGCGACGTGCTCGCCGCCGTTCCCGAGGATGTGTACTGGTGCGACGGACTCGCGGTCGGGAGTCCGACCAACATGGGCATCCTCTCGTGGAAGATGAAGCGATTCTGGGATGAGACGATGTTCGATCACTGGGGCAAGGTGGACGGGAAGATTGCGTGTGCGTTCTCGTCGTCCGGCGGCTGGGGCGGCGGTGCCGAGATGGCGTGCCAATCCCTCCTGACGGTGCTGATGAACTTCGGTTTCCTGGTGTTCGGGGTCACCGACTACTCGGGCAAGGCGATGACGCCGCATTACGGAGCGATTGCCGCCCAGACGCCGCAAGAGCCGGACGTTCAGGACGCCTGCCGATTGCTCGGGAGGCGGTTGTCCGAGTGGGTCGCGGTGATGGTGGACGGCCGGAAGGATCAGCATCCGCTGAACAAGCCCGAATCGCGGACTCTGCCCGGCTGAACTTCAAATTGGAGAACTTGACATGAGTGAGAACCGCACCCGCCGCGAGTTCCTTCAGGCCTCCGTCGCCGGCGCAGTGATCCCTGCGGCCTCGACGATCGCCGCGGAGCCGAAAGCGATCAACGTTGTCGTTTGGGACGAGCGGCAGCCGGAACAGAAACAGGCGTACGACAACTTCCTCGGCAACCAGATCGCGGATCATCTCAAGAGCAAGCCCGGCCTCGCTGTGAAATCCGTCAGCATCGAGGACGACGAGAAGGGGCTGTCGCCGGGCATCATCCGTCCGTGCGATGTGCTGGTCTGGTGGGGACACCGACGCCAGGCCGAGATCACTCCGAAGATGGTTCAGCCGCTCATCGAACGCATCAAGGACGGCACGCTGTCGCTGATCGCGCTGCATTCGGCCCACTGGGCTACGCCCTTCGTGGAAGCCATGTACGAGCGAACGCGGCTCGACGCCGAGAAGTCACTCAAGCGGGATGGAGTGAAGGTGGAAATCCAGTACGTCGAGCCCCCGAAGCGCTACACGCTCCCGAAGACCGGTGACCGCTTGACCCCGTACACGGAACTCAGGAAGTTCCCCGACGGGAGCGAGAAGGCCACCGTTCACCTGCCGTATTGTTGCTTCCCGGCCTACCGCACCGACGGCAAACCGAGCCAGGTCCGCGTGCTGAAGCGGGACCACGCGATCGCGAAAGGACTGCCGGAGCAGTTCGAGTTGCCGCAGACCGAGATGTATGCGGAGCCCTTCCACGTCCCGGAACCGGATGAGGTGATCTTGGAGGAACGCTGGGCGACGGGCGAGTGGTTCCGCAGCGGGATGGTTTGGAAAGTCGGCAAGGGCCAGGTCGTCTACTTCCGGCCTGGCCACGAAACGTACCCCGTCTTCAAGGAAAGGCCGGTGCTGCAACTCCTGGAGAATGCCGTTCGCTGGCTGGCGTCGAAGCCAAGTTGATGCCTCCATTGCGACACCGCTTCGAGTTGTTCTTGATGAGGTCGCACGCAACGGGATGCACTTCGGCGGACAGGGAAAGGGTGTAGTTCGGCTGGTAATCGTGGTGCAGCAACAACAAGGGGACGCCATCATGTCGCGATCCGCCGTCGTTCTTTTGCTTGTATTCGCCACGGCTCATTCCGCCCTCGCCGGGAACCTTCGCGTTCCGCAGGACCACAAGACCATCCAAGCCGCCATCGACGCCTCGCAGCGAGGCGACACGATCACGGTCGCCCCTGGCAAGTATCCGGAGCGCATCCGCCTCAAGCCAGGCATCGTCCTCCGCAGCGCCGGCGACGATGCCATGGCGACCGATGGCCTGAAGCGAGTCGAGGCGACCATCATCGACGGCGGCGGCAAGGACGGGAAACAACCCGGTGTCGTGATGGCCGAGGGCAGCACGCTCGACGGCTTCACGATCACCCTTCGACCTAGCCGATCTCAGCACCGTCTGGGTGCAGGCTCAACTCTATGAGGACGACCTCGCGTTCCTGCCGGCGGGAGGGCACGATCCGAAATCCGGCAGGCCGGACTTCCGTCTCCCGATCTCGCCACCATCACGACGGTTTGCCAGCAGATCGAAGCCGCGGTCAAGCCGGTCTCCGGCGCACGGGACGTGGTCGCGGCACCAATCATGGGCAAGGGCTACCTCGAAGTGACCATCGACCGACAGAAGGCCGCTCGGTTCGGCGTCTCGGTCGAAGATGTGCAGACCGAGATCGAGACGGCGCTCGGCGGTCGCGTCATCACGTTCACCGTCGAGAACCGCGAACGATTCCCGGTGCGGGTCCGGTACGCCCGCGCCCATCGTGAAGACGAAGACGCCGTCAAGCGGTTGCTCATCACCGCCGGGCTGGCGGTCGAGTCGAAGCGCGGCGACGCAGTGACGGGCGATCCCAAGTTCCGCACGGAATCACACGGGGCTGTTGCCGAGCACACCGCAAAAGGCAGGCGACACCGTCCACTGACCGCGGTGGCCGATGTCCGGATCACCGAAGGACCGGCCGTCATCAAGAGCGAGAGCGGGCAGTTGCTGAACTATGTGACGCTCAACGTGCGCGGCCGCGATGCCGTGGGGTTCGTCGAGGAGGCCAAACGGGTCGTGGCGGAGAAGGTCAAGTTGCCCGAGGGCGTTCATGTGGAGTGGGCGGGCGAGTTCGAGCATCAGGAGCGGGCCGCGAACACGCTGCGGTGGGTCTTTCCCGCGGTCATCCTCGTCATCTTCCTGGTCCTCTACCTCACGTACCATGATCTGGCCGACGCGGGGCTCATGATGCTCGCGGTGCCGGAAACGCTGGCCGGCGGGGCGCTCTTCCTGTTCCTCTTTCCCAAGTTGCTCGACTGATGGGATGCGCCGCCCGTCGATCTCAGCGTCGCCGTCCGGGTCGGGTTCATCGCCTGCTTCGGCATGGCAACCGAGACGGGCATCATCATGCTCGTCTACCTTCGCGAAGCCATCGAGAAACGCGGCGGGCTGGAGAACATCCAGTCTCTCGACGAATTGCGTGCGGCGGTCATCGAAGGAGCGGTGCATCGGCTTCGGCCCAAGCTCCTGACCGAGGGCGTCGCGATTGTCGCGATCTTCCCGATAGTGTTCGTCTCGGGCGTCGGCGGCGAGATCCTCGCGCCGATGGCGCTGCCCGTGCTCGGTGGGCTGTTGATTTCGGACGAAGTGGTCGATCTGTTTCTGCCCGTGCGGTTCTACTGGGTCCGCCGGGCACGGTGGTTGAAGTTGCAGGCTGCGGGAAAGCTGAACCCGAAGCCCTTAGATGCGGGCGGTCCGCAAACGCAGGGCGTTGGCGACAACTGACACTGAACTCAGACTCATCGCCGCCGCGGCGAGCATCGGGCTGAGCAGAAGTCCCGTGAAGGGGTAGAGCACTCCTGCCGCAATCGGCACAGCCAGCAGGTTGTAGCCGAACGCGAAGACCAGGTTCTGCCGGATGTTCGCCATCGCCGCACGACTGAGCGAACGGGCTTTGGAGATGCCACGCAAGTCGCCCTTCACGAGCGTCACCCCGGCGGACTCCATCGCGACGTCGGTGCCGGTTCCCATCGCGATTCCCACATCCGCGGCGGCAAGAGCAGGAGCGTCGTTGA
Source organism: Gemmataceae bacterium (assembly GCA_046350135.1). Classification (GTDB taxonomy): domain Bacteria; phylum Planctomycetota; class Planctomycetia; order Gemmatales; family Gemmataceae; genus Urbifossiella. Next base: position 143,838 of record JAXMBB010000002.1, on the reverse strand, counting down.
TCCCGTCCCCGGCCATAGCCACAACCCGTTCCTCGGCCTGGAGCTTGCGGACCGCATCGGCTTTCTGTTCGGGAAGCACTTCGGCGAGTACCTCGTCGATGCCCAGTTTCTTCGCGACAGCCTCGGCGGTGGCCCGACTGTCGCCCGTCAGCATCACGACTTTCAGCCCTTCAGCGTGAAGCCGTGCGAGAGCCTCGGCGGTAGTCGCTTTGATCGGGTCCGCGACGCCAAGGAGTCCCGCGGGTTTGCCGTCCACTGCGAGGAACAGGACGGTCTGGCCTCCCGACCGAAGAGCATCGGCATGTGTGGCCAGATCGTCGATCCCGGCGGCTCCGGCCTCCTGCATCATCGCTCGATTTCCGAGGGCCACGGCTCGGCCGTCCACGCGGCCGCGCACACCCATGCCGGAGAGTGTCTCGAACTGCTCGGCCGCATCGGGCTCGACACCCCGTTCCTTCGCTCCCGCTACGATCGCCGACGCAAGCGGGTGCTCGCTGCCACGCTCCAATGCCGCAGCGAATCGGAGAAGTTCCTTCTCGCTGAACGCCGTCGCCGGTTCGACCGTCACGAGCTTCGGCTTCCCCTCGGTGAGCGTCCCGGTCTTGTCCACGACCACGGTGTCGATGCGCTCCATCCGTTCGAGCGATTCGGCGCTGCGGATCAGCACACCCTCCAGAGCCCCGCGCCCGACACCGACCATGACCGACATGGGCGTGGCGAGGCCGAGGGCGCACGGGCAGGCGATGATCAGGACCGCGACCGCGTTCACGATCGCATACACCAGTGAAGGACTCGGGCCGAACGCCGCCCAGACGATGAAGGTCAGAGCCGCGGCCAGTACGACGGCGGGAACGAACCACGCCGCGACCTGATCGGCAAGCTGTTGAACCGGAGCCCGGCTCCGTTGTGCCTCGCCAACCAGTGCCACGATCCGGGCGAGCAGCGTCTCGCTCCCGACCCGCGTGGCCTTCATCACGAACCCGCCGGTCGTGTTTACCGTTCCGCCGATCACCGCGTCGTTGGCAAGCTTCTCCACCGGCATCGGCTCCCCAGTCACCATCGACTCGTCGACGGCACTCCGCCCCTCGACAACCGTTCCATCCACCGGCACTTTCTCCCCGGGGCGGACGCGGAGCCGGTCGCCGACCTGGACATCGCCCAGGGCGACATCTTCGTCGGTTCCGTCGGCCCGAATGCGGCGCGCGGTCTTCGGGCTGAGGCCAAGGAGCGACCGGATCGCCGAGCCGGTCTGACGCCGCGCACCGAGTTCGAGCACCTGACCCAGAAAGACGAGAGTGACGATCACCGCAGCGGCCTCGAAGTAGACGGGCACGGTCCCGTGATCGTCCTGGAAGCCAGGCGGGAACAGGTCGGGGTCGATGGTCGCCACAAGGCTGTAAAGCCACGCGGCCCCGGTTCCGAGAGCGATCAGGCTGAACATGTTCGCGGTTCGATGCTGAATCGCCTGCCACGCGCGAACGAACAGCGTGGATCCCGCCCAGAGAACCACCGGTGTCGCGAGTGCAAGTTCCAGCCAGTTCTTGGAACCGTGTGGCAGCCACTCCGGGACAGGCAATCCGACCATCGGTCCCATCGCGAGCACGAAGAGCGGAACCGTGAGGATGGTCGCCACCCAGAACCGGAGCGTCATGTTCCGCAGTTCCGAATCGTCCTCCTCCACGTTCGGAGTCATCGGTTCGAGCGCCATCCCGCACTTGGGGCAGTTCCCGGGGCCGTCCTGCACCACCTCCGGGTGCATGGGGCAGGTGTACTTCGCGCCTGCGGCCGCGATCGTCGGCGTCGAACGGACGTGATCATGCACTGGGATCGCGCCGCAGCACGAGTGAGCGGTCTCCACGGGCGTGCCGGTGATGTAACGAGCCGGGGCGGCACGGAAATTCTCCAGGCAGTGACGGCTACAAAAGTGGAAGCTTCTGCCCGCATGTTCGAGCGAGCCGGCGGCGGTTCTCGGGTCCACAATCATCCCGCAAACCGGATCGGTGTGCGCTGTCCCCGCTTCATTGTCGAGCACGTTCAACGGTTGCATGGCTATTCCTCGGATTTGTGGCACCCTTCATGCGTCAGGTCTTTGGTCAACGCTTCGACGATCGGGCATCCTGCGAGTGGACCGACTCCGTCGCAACGGGCCACCAACGGCAGCAGGGCGTCCCGCAAACGTTTGAGCGCCACGATCTTCGCTTGGATGTCGGCGAGCTTCTCCCGGGCGATCGTGCGGAAGTCGCCGCGTGTGCTTTGGGTGCCGCGGTGCAGCAGGAGCAACTGCTTGATCTCACGCAGGGTGAAGCCGAGGTGTTTCGCCTGGAGGATGAACTGCAAGACTCGGACCGCGGATTCGTCGTACGTGCGATAGCCGCCCGGGGTCCGCGACGGTTTCCCGAGAAGCGATTGCTTTTCGTAGAAGCGAATCGTGTCCACTCCGACACCCGCCTGCTTCGCAACCTGACCGATGCTCAACATGGTTCGGACCTCCACGGGTAGTCTAAGCCCTGGAGTATGCTCCAGGGTCAAGCCCCGACCGTCCTTCAAAAGTACATATCTCCCGCGCTTACGCGTCTTTGAACCGTGATTCACCTGTGACTGGCTTGCGTAGAATCTTCACGGATCCTGCGGGTTTCGAGGCAAGCGTATGAAGGGTCGCGAGAGCGGAATGCCGGACGCAGAGTTTTGGGGCTCGTTCTTCAATCCACGCTGTATCCTTGAGAAGCTCGATTGCGCCGGGCTGCCTGGAGACGTGGTGGAGTTTGGCTGCGGCTACGGAACTTTTACGGTTGCTGCCGCCGAGTTGATCGCCGGCCGCATCTTTGCTCTCGACATTGAACCAGCAATGATCGCCGAGACCGCCCGCAAGTCCGTTGAAGCCGGACTCGCGAACGTCGTGGTGGAGCAGCGGGACATGCTGCTTGAAGGGAGCGGCCGGCCGAGTGAGAGTGCTGTCTACGCGATGCTTTTCAACATCCTTCACATTGAAGATCCCATCGGGCTGCTACGCGAATGTCACCGAATCCTGAAGCCAGGCGGTTCGCTCGGTATCATTCACTGGCGGACGGACATTCCGACTCCGCGGGGTCCGTCGCCTGCAATCCGGCCGCATCCGGCGCAGTGCAGGAATTGGGCCGAGACCGCCGGGTTTCGGTACATCCGGGACGAAGCTTTGTGCTGCTGCTCGTGGCACTGGGGGCTCGTGATGCGGAAGCCGTGAATACGAGAGAGGCCGCATGTGATGCCGCACCTTCAACCGCTCCGGAATGACGAAGCAACCGACGCCGCCGCACGGCGCTCGAGCAAATGGAAGTGAAGCTCGGTCGTGTGCCGAACATGTACCGCACATTCGCACATGCGCCGCGTGTGCTGAATGCAGCCATCGCGATGGCACATGCAATTCGCGCCGACCTCGACCCGAAGCTTCGCGAACTCGCCTATCTCAAAGTCACGCAGATCACCGATTGCCACGTCTGTCGCTACTATCACGACGCACTGGCGCGCAAAGCCGGCGTGACCGATGAGCAGATCCGCGATTTGGCGAACTTCGAGACGAGCGAAGCTTACAGCGATCTCGAACGGGATGTGCTGCGATTCATGGTCCGCAAGTAACGCTGGATCACCGGAAGATAGGCGTAGGTCTCGGGCTTCTCCCCGCCGGTATCAGCAAACAGGATGAGATCCGGGCGAATGCCGCGACGGGCGAACTCGACGAGCATCGCCGTCGAGTTCACACCGAGCCCATACGCGACAACGAGCGGACAGTCGGGCCTCGGGCGCGTGCCCTCCATGGAACGATCCTCGTAAAGCTGGGGGATGAACGGTCGAGATGAGATCGAAGCAGACAGCGGGATCAGACGGCTTCGAGGCTTGCAAGCTTGAGCCGCTTCAACTGTTCGCGAACGTAGGAGCGGGCCTTTTCGACTCGCTCGCTGGCGGAGAGAGCCGCGAGGCTTCGTTCGATTTCGGCAAGCTTGGCCGCGGCTTTCGCCGCCTCGGCCAAGCTGCGAGCATCGGCACCCGCCAGAATCTGTTCGACTTCCAACAGATGCTGAGCGATCCGCATCCCGGTCGGATTGGCGACCATGGCGATCACCTTGGCACAGATCGCCGGCTGTTATTAAACTAAGCCGAGATGTCGCCACCTCGACTCGTCTTCAGAACGGAACGTGACACTTTCGCGTCATTCCGCTCCTCGATTATCTGGTGCGTTGTCACGCATACCTCGTGGACGGTCCTCCGTCCTTTTCTCCTGATAACAGTGGCGGTGCAGAAGATGGTTTGACGAACGGATGTCCGGCCCCCTTTCGGGCGACGGACGGACGTGATCGACGACCATTTCATCACCGTGCTTGAAGTAGGCTCCACAGCGCTTGCACATCCCCGTTTGTCGCTTCAAAAGTGTCGCGATGAAGGGAAAGATGCCGGGGAAACGGCCCAAGCGACTGCTCCAGTACACCCAGTCGCCGTCGAAAGGACTTCGCGACGATTGAACCTTGATGTGCCGTCGAATGTGCACGTCCTTGTGTTGGCACAGCGTCAGGTCTCGGCTGGCAGGGCGGAAGGTCCATCCTTCCCCCTCTTCGATCCGCCAGTATTTGCGGACGATCCAACCGCGATTCTTGTTGGGGTGACGGCGGTACGCCCAGTGCATCAGCATCTGCGTCAGGACATGGTCAATCTTGTGCAGAGTGGAACTGCTGACACCGATTGAGAAGTAGTTCGACCAGCCGCGAATGACCGGGTTGAGGGCACCGATTAGGGCCTCTTGCGGAGCATTCTTGAACCGATCGATGACTTCTCGAAGGCTTGCTACATGCCGTTTCACCGCTGTCTTGCTGGGCTTGATGAGGGTCTTGAAGCCGAGCGGCTCCTTTCGGGTGTTTTGACCAGACTTCGTCTTCCCCACGGGGAACTGCCGAACGGCAAAACCCAAGAAGTCGAAGCCCGCCTGTCCGTCAGTCGCATGCAGCGTATGACAGATGCGGGTCTTGCTCGGTTTCAATTCCAACCCCATCTCTTTCAACCATCCGGCGATGACCTCTTGGCACTCTCGCACCACCGCCTCGTCCACGTGAAGAACCACGAAGTCGTCTGCGTACCGGATCACTTGGGGTTTGCGGAAGACAACAACCGTGTTGCTCTTGCCGCCATCCCGTGCGCATTCCGAACGCTTTGGAAATCGTTGTTCAATCAGCGTCTCCAAGCCGTGCAGTGCGATGTTTGCCAGAAGGGGCGAAATGGTTCCGCCTTGCGGCGTTCCTTCCTCGGAGGGGAAGAGAGTCTTCCCATCAAGGATGCCGGCCTTGAGCCAAGCACGGAGTTGCCGTGTGACTGCGGGACCGGCATTCACCTTCTTGAGTAACGCCTCGTGGTTGATGCGATCAAAGCATTTCGCGATGTCGGCATCCAGGACGAACTTCGCCTTGGTGCTGATCGACCGAAAGATGGCCTCGATTGCATCCCAGCAGGACCGACCCGGACGGAAGCCATAGCTGTTCGCCTCGAATCTGGCTTCCCATTCGGGTTCCAGAGCGAGTCTGACCAAAGCTTGCAAGGCTCGGTCATGGATCGTCGGGATGCCGAGCGGACGGAGTTCCTCACTCCCGGCTTTGGGAATGTAAACTCGCCGCACCGGACTGGCTTTCTCCCCAACCTTGAGGTTGTCGGCCAGCAGCAGACGTTCTTCAGGGGTCAGAGAAGAGATGCCATCGACCCCTGCCGTGTTTTTGCCACGGTTGTCCTGCGTCACCCTTCGAACCGCGAGCAGTTTCGCCGCCCGGTTGTTCAACAAGAGCTTCTGGAGACTGCGAACCTTCTTACTGTCACCATCAGCCGAGGCTTGGTAGATTCGCCCCTGGAGTTTGAAAACGCCCGCCTCGATGGTAAGCCAAGGCAGCGTCTCCCATCCATACATCTGACCGAGGTCAGTGTTCATAGCTTGACTCCTTAAAGCAACTCTACCTGCCAGAAAACCGTGCCCACGTCTGCATATCCTTGGGCTTTCCCCAAGGCGTTTGCTTCTTGGGCAATCTTTCCCTTCGGGGCATCCGGTTGATACCTCCTCCGCGCGAGCGGAGAGCCGTCGAAGGGTTACTCCGTTCCTCATTCCTGTCTTCTGCTGTGGTTAGGGCCTGACTATCCGCCGGGTGACTGAGTTGGATGCGCGACAAGGGCCAATCGGACCCCTGCCCGAAGTCACCATGTCCATTTTGGACCAAGCCTATAAACCCACGTCGGCTTGATGACGATGACGGCGGCTCAGACGTCAGTTCGTATTCCTGCCCATTCACAGCCGTGCTAGACGGGATCCCCCGTTGGGTTCGGGGTTACCGCCGTTTAGACCCGCTTCAGGGATTGATGATCAGTCGCTACCCTGGGGTCTATGCATCTCCTCCGCATCTGAAGGGTGGGAGTTGCACCCACACAAGAATGAAGTTGTCACCGTGACATGCACGGTGCCGCTGTTCCCTCGGCTTATGCAGCCGTTTCCAGCGAACGGATCGCACCGACGGGATCATCCCAGAGCACGCTGGCCAACACTTCCAGATGCTCGGGTTCGACTTGGGTCGCACCATTCAGCCAGGCGTACGCTCGCGCCGCCGCAACTGCCTTCATCTGTCGGCGGTCTCCGGGTTGCACGCCCTCCTTGGATGCGAGATGCACTGATCCCGAATCGTCGGGAAGCGTCCTGGCATCGCTCGCGGGCGTCAACTTGCCGATGGAGTTCGCGGGTCGAAAGGGTCACCCGCCGCCGGAGAAGTCCAGATGCTCCCGCAAAACTCCCGCAATACTCATCCGCACCGCCCGTGTTTCCCTGCAGCGGAGCTACTCGGAATTACTCTCTTGTGGAGGCGGCGAATCGCGAGTATCCTCTACTTTTCAAGGTGTTTTGAAGCGATCGGCGAGTGGATTACTCTTTCTTCATAAGCCCCGTGTCGCCGGTTCAAATCCGGCCCTCGCTATTCAATCGCATTTCACAAGCCGGCGAGGCGGGTTTCCGCGTCGCCGAAGCGATCCAGTTTCACACCCATTCCGTCCATCAGTGACAGGTAAAGGCTGCACAGCTTGCGGTCGGCGTCCGTCTTGCCGAGGTAGTCCAGCACGCGGCCCGTCTTCAGGGTTCCGCCCAGCCCGCCCACTGTGAGCAGCGGCAGCTTCGTCGAGTCGTGGCGGCTGCCGGACCACATGTTCGAGAGGAACACGAGGCACGAGTTGTCCAGCACCGTCTTGTCGCCTTCCTTCATCACGTCCAGCCGCGTGGCGAGGTACGCGAGTTGGCTCACGTAGTAGCGCGAGATGCGCTCGTAAGCGTCCCCGAGATCCTCGTGCGACGCGGAGTGGTGCGTCGCCTTCACGTTGAGGAACGGGTAGAACATGCCGGAAATGTCGCGGCAGAGCAGCAGCGTGGCCACCCGGGTCTTGTCCGTCTGGAAGCCGATGGCGATGATGTCGCACATCAGCCGCATATGTTCGCGGATGTCTTCCGGCAGGCCGTTGTCCGGCCGCTTCATGCCCGCGGCCGCCGGCCCCTTGGTGTCCGCCGCGTCCTTCGCGCCGCGGGTCGCGGCCACCCGCTTCTCCACCTCGCGCACGCTGGCGAGGTACTCCTCGAGCTTCACCTTGTCCTCGGAACTGATCGCGCGCTTCAGGCCGTCCGCATCTTCCTTCACGCGGTCCAAGATGCTGGTGTTCCGCTTGCTGCCTCGGTTGTCGAACAAGTTGTCAAACGCCAAGGACGGATACACTTCCATCGGCACGGGCGAGGTCGCGTTCTGCCACGAGATGTGCGAACTGTACGCCATCGAGAAGTTCGTTTCGTGGTAGCCGGTGGTGGGCTGCTCGCACCCGAGCACCATGCTGGGTTGGACCGTGTCCTGCCCGATGCGATTGGCGAGCACTTGATCAACGCTGATGCCGCCCTTCAGTTCCGCGCCCTTCTGCAATGCCGCGCCCGAGAGCACGTTGCCGGTCTGCCCCGGATGAATGCCGACGCCCGTGGCGTTCTTGTTGAACAGCCCGTTGATCAGGTTCATCTTGGTCTTGAGGGCGGCGAGCGGTTCCAAGCTCTTGCCGAGTTCCATGTCCGCGCCGGCGCCCTTGGCCCACCAGTGTTTGCCGTTGATGCCGCAGCCCATGAACAGCGCGGCGAAGCGTTTCGGACCTGCGGCCGCCGGCGCCGCACCCCACACGGGGACGGATTCGAGCCACGGCAGCGCCATCGCGACCCCGGCTCCACGGAGAAACGTGCGGCGTGTGGTGCGATCAGTCATGGCTTGTCCACTCGCTTGTTCAGGAACTGCGGGCTTGCCGCGATGGTTTCGATCAAAGTGCCGAAGCGGTGAGCGTTCGCGGCCAGTTTCGTGCGGAGGTCGCGAAGCAAGGGCTCGTCCGAAAGCAGCAGGCTCCGGCCCAACGCATAGGCTAACATCTTGCGACACAGGTTGTCGACGAATTCATCCTGCCGGCGCTCGCGCAGGTACTTCTTCAGGCCGTCCATCCCGTCGCCTTCGATGCCGCCCGGGAATGCGGCTTTCGTCTCGACGGGGCGGCCGCCGAGATCCTTCGTGCGGCGTTCGCCGATCGGGCCGAACCCTTCGAACGCCACGCCGATCGAATCGAACTTGTTGTGGCAGCCTCCGCAACTCGGATTCTCGCGGTGTTTCGCAAGCACTTCGCGGAGCGTGCGTTCGCCGAGTTTGGCTTCGTCCGAGGGGAGTTCCGGCACGTCCGGCGGGGGCGGCGGGATGTGTTCGCCAAGCAGTCGCTTCACAACCCAATAGCCGCGCTTCACGGGGCTCGTGCGCAGGCCCGGCGAGTTCCGCGTGAGGAACACCGCCATCGGCAGCAACCCGCCGCGGCCGTATTTGTCCGCATCGTCGATGCGCACCCACTCGTTGCCGTTCGGTTCGGGCATGCCGTAGTGCCGGGCGAGCGGGCGGTTGACGAACGTGTGCTTCGCGTTCAGGAAGTCGAGTACGGAGCGGTCTTCGCGGGCCATGTCCAGAAAGAAGCGGACCGGTTCCTCGAACATCGCTTGCCGCAGTTCGTTGTCGAACGACTTGAACCGCGTGCGATCCACAGCGTTGTGCTCCTCGAAGCGGCGGAAGTCGAGAAAGTTGCCGCCGAACTCGACCGCGAGGCCGCGGGCTTTCGGGTCGCGGAGCATTCGCCGCACTTGTGCGGTCAGCACGGCGGGCATGTGCAGATCGTCGGCCGCGGCATGGGCCATCAGTTCGGCATCGGGCGTGCTGGACCACAGGAAATAACTCAGCCGGCTGGCCAGCGCTGTGTCGGTCAACGGCTTCACCATATCGCTCGGTCCCTTGCGTTCCGCGGCTCGATCCACGCGATAGCAGAAGTGCGGCGACATGAGCGTGGCGACGAGGGTGTCGCGGACCGCTTCCTCGTGCGTGAGCCCGTCCTTCTCGCGAAGCCGTTTGTAGAACGCGGCCACGCCATCGCGTTCGGCATTGGTCAACGGCCGGCGATAAGCCCGCTCCGTGAAGTCCTGCAACCCGCGGATGTGGCTCGCCTCCGCGGCGAAGCGATCCTGCTCCACCTGCCGGATCTCCGCCGCAATCGTCTCGAAGTATTCCTTGATGGCACCGAGCCCGACCTCGCTCACGCCGGTCTTGCGGGCCTTGGCCAAGTATGCCTCCCGCAACTTCTTGATCTTCGCCTCGGAAGTCACGTCCTTGTCTTCAGAGCGGGCGAAGTCGAATTGCGGATCGCGCAGGTACTCGGAGTCCGTGCGTTCGAACCACACGAAGCCGGCGTACTGCCGCATCGGTGCGCCGGTCACCACGTTGAACTCGCGCCAGAGCATGTCGAGTTCGCGCTGGCCGGCCGCGTCCAGCAGCAGTTCTCGGAGCGGGGCGTCGTCGCGGAAGTACCCGGTCATGCTGTGGAAGCCCGCGCTCAACAGGCGGCCCGTGAGGTTCTTCTCGCCCTTGGGGTCGAGATAGACGCGGGCCCGTTCCGAGATGAAGAACGCATCCGGGAACGTGTGGCAGAACCGCTCGAATGTCGCCTCGTACTTCTCGGCGGCGGCCTTTTCCGTGGGAACGTCCATGGCCTTCGCAGCCGGATGCGGTGTCAGGCCGAGATCCTTGAGTTGAAGCGCGCCGCCGCGGTAGTGCATGCGGTTCGCCACGAACTGCCGGTTCTTCCACAGCACGAAGCACTGGGCTCCGTCGTGCACCGGCGGCGACGAGAGGTTCTTCACCACCGGCACGAGCTTGGCCCGCAGCGAAACGACGAAATCCCGCATCTTCTCGCACTCGGCCCGCGGCATCTTCCCGGGTTCGGGCGCGGGGAGATCCGTCCACAGGATCTGGAGTGCGGCGACGGGGCCGGATTCGCCCGCGGGTTCGCTCAGCACGGCCCACACGGTGGCGAGGTACTTCGCGCTGATTCCCGCTTCGGCCGCGAAGTCCGCGAGCGAAGCCGCCGGCTTGCCGAACGCCGCGCGGTGATGGAACTTCCACGCCGCGAGGAAGTAGTCCGCGTAATCGGTGCGCTGCTTCTTGTAGAACGCGATGACGCGGTTCACGCAGTACTTGTCGCGGTCCGTGTCCGTGACCACCGGGTGCGGCGCGAATGCGAGGCCGTCCGGTTTCAGCACGAGGTGATCCGCCACGTATCGCGCCGCTTCGAGATGCTTCTTCAACAGCGCGGGGGACATGACCAGCGATTCGGCCGAGTTGTCGAAGCCCGATTCGTTCGCGGGATCGACCGGAAACTCGCGTGTGGGGCGGATGTCCGCGCCGCAGAGGTCGCGAATGGTGTTGTCGTACTCCGCGTTGTTGAGCCGCCGCGGCAGCACTGGGCCGGGATCGCCCGCGTTGCGTTCCGCCTCGTGCTTGCGGAACGCGGCGATCCACTCGATCACTCGTTTGCGGGCTGCGGCATCGGGTTGCTTGGCTTTGGGGGGAGGCATGGTGCCGGCTTCGAGTTGCTCCCGCACCGCGGCCCACTGCCGATGGTTCTTCGCCACCGATTCCAGGCTCGCATCCGCGAGCAGGTCCACATCGCCTTTCGGCTTCTCCTTGCCGTGGCACCCGCCGCAGTGCGCCCTCACGAAGGGCTGCACCACTTCGCGAAACTCGCGTTCGATCTTCTCCGCATCGGGCTTCTCACGCGGCTGTGCGGCCGGAGTTCCGTGATACGCCAGCAACAAAGCGGACAACGCGGAGAAAGCGATCGCGTGACGCATGGCAGGCTCGTTCACAGGATGGCGCGGATCGCGTGGCCGCGGCTGGCGGGAATGGGGCGGCCGAGTGCGTCTTGGATCTCGGCGTTCGTGTCGAAGCCCAAGCAATGCAGCGCGGTCGCGGTGAGATCCTGCGGCGTCACGCGGCCGTCCTTCGGATAACCGCCGACTTTGTCCGATGAACCGTACACCATGCCGCCCTTCACACCGCCACCGGCGAGCGCGACGGAGAAGACGTGCCCCCAGTGATCCCGGCCGGCCGCGCCGTTGATCCGCGGCGTGCGGCCGAACTCCGAAATGCACATGATCAGCGTGCTGTCCAGCAGGCCGCGATCCGTGAGGTCTTCGAGCAGTGCGGCGATTGCGCGGTCCGCGGTGGGGGCGAGCACCGTCTTCAGGCGTACCGCTTCCCGGGCGTGCGAATCCCAGCACGGCGCGTCGCTCGGTTCATCCGGCCCGCGGAACCAGTTCACATGCACGAGCCCGACACCGGCTTCGACCAACCGACGGGCCAACAGGCAACTCTGCCCGAACTGCGTGCGGCCGTAACGATCCCGCGCCCGCGGCGGCTCCTGTTCCAAGTCGAAGGCCGCGCGAGCGGAACGCGAGCCGAGCAGATTGAAGGCCTGATGCGTGAAGCGTGACGCGGATGCAGCCGGCGAATCGGCGGCGGAGGCGAGCCCGCGATCCAGCCGGTTGAACAAGTCACGCCGCTGAGCGAGGCGGTCCGGAGGCACATCGGGCGTCAGTGTGAGTTCGGGCACGCGGAACGCCGCCGCGGCCGGCTCGCATCGGAAGAGCCACGGGTCGGCGTTGCGGCCGAGGAACCCCGCATCCTGGCCCGGCCACACGGAGCTGTCCGTGTTGAAGATGTGCATCGGCAACCGCACCGCGCCGGGCAGTCCGCCGCGATCACCGCGAAGCCGGCGGACGATCGCGCCGAGCGTGGGCCAGTCGTTCGGCGGGCCGGGGTTCACGTTCTCGGCGTTCAGCGGGCTGTGCGGCACGCCGGTGAGCATCGCGTACCCGCTGGACGAATGCGCGTTGTCCCCCGTGGTCACGCCGCGGAGCACGCACAGTTTCTCCGCGTGGCGGGCGAGCAGCGGCAGCGTGGAGGCGAAGCGGATGCCGGGTACGTTGGTCGCGATCGGGCCGAACTCGCCGCGCACTTCCGCCGGCGCGTCCGGCTTCGGGTCCCACGTGGATTGTTGCGGCGGCCCGCCCATGAGGAACAGCACGATGCAGTTCTTCGCGGTCTTCGCCGACTCGCTCGCGGCCCGGGCTCGCAGCAGATCCGGAAGCGACAAGCCGAGCGTGGAGAGCCCGCCGACGCGGAGCATCTCCCGCCGCGACGGCCCGGCACAGGATTGGTGTCGTGCCATCATGCCAACACGTCCTTCACGACGCGGCCATGAACGTCGGTGAGCCGGAAGTCGCGGCCGGCGTAGCGGTACGTCAGCTTCTCGTGGTCGAAGCCGAGCAGATGAAGCATTGTCGCATGCAGGTCGTGGACATGCACGCGGTTCTCCACCGCCTTGTACCCGAAATCGTCGGTCGCGCCGACGACCATGCCGCCTTTCACGCCGCCGCCGGCGAGGGCCACGGTGAAGCCCCAGTGGTTGTGGTCGCGGCCCATGGCGGGCTTGCCGCCGGCGAGTTCCACGGCGGGGGTGCGGCCGAACTCGCCGCCGATCACGACCAATGTTTCCTTCAGCAAGTCACGTTGCTTCAGGTCGGCGAGCAGTGCGGCGAGCGGGCCGTCGATCTGGTTCGCGAGGTTGCGGTGCTCGCCGGCGATGTTGTTGTGGCTGTCCCACGGTTGCACGTCGCCGTGGTAGCACTGCACGACGCGGACGCCGCGTTCGACCAGCCGCCGCGCGATGAGAAGTTGCCGGCCGTGGATCGTCTCGCCGTACTTCTCGCGGACCGCTTTCGTCTCGCGCGTCACGTCGAACGCGTCGGTCGCTTCGGACTGCATGCGGTACGCGAGTTCGAACGACTGGATGCGGGCTTCGAGTGCCGCGTCTTCGGCACGCGTCTGCTGATGTTTGCGGTTCAACTCGGCGAGCGCGTCCAGTTGCCGGCGTTGGTCCGCTTTGCCGAGCGAACCGTTCACCACGTTCTCGATCAGGTCCGCGGCCTTGGTCTTCCGCGTGTCGACATGCGTGCCTTGGAAGGCACCGGGCAGGAACGCGCTCCGCCAGTTGGATACGTCCGCGACCGGCAGCCCGGGGCAGAGCACGACGAACCCCGGCAGGTTGGCGTTCTCGGTGCCGAGGCCGTACGTGAGCCACGCCCCGTAGCTCGGCCGCGACAGCCGCTCGTCGCCGCAGTTCATCAGCCGCATGGACTGTTCGTGGTTCGGCGTGTTCGCGTGCATCGAGCGGATGAAGCACATCTCGTCCGCGTGGGCCGTGAGCGTCTTGTCGAAGAGGTCGGTCGCGTCGATCCCGGCCTTTCCGTACTTCTTGATGGGGAACGACGTGCCGAGTGCGGCACCGGTCGCCCGTTCGGTGGTGAGGTTGCCGTTCGGCAGCGGCTTCCCGTTGTACTTCTGGAGCGCGGGCTTCGGGTCGAAGGTGTCCATCTGCGACGGGCCGCCGTTCAGGTACACGTGAATGACGTGCTTGGCCTTGGCCGGCAGCGGCGGCTTCTTCGGCGCGAGCGGGTTGAGCGAGTCCGCGGCGCAGGCGTCGTCCGCGAGCAATCCCGCGAGGCCCAGCATGCCCAAGCCCGTGCCCGCGCGGGCCAATATGTCGCGTCGTGTGAACATGAACAACTCTCCAGCGATCCGGATTCTTCACCTCTCCCCGCTGGGGAGGGTCGCCGTGCCGATGCGCATGCATCGGCACGGCGGGTGAGGGGTTGCTGGCTTCGAAGCCAACCCCTCACCGGTTTGTGAACTGCATTCGCAGTTCACAAACCACCCTCTCCCCAACGGGGAGGAGGGTCATGCAAGCTCATCCACGAACATCATCTCATTCGTCAGCAGCAGAATCTGTGCGAACTGAGCCCATGCACCGAGTGCTTGCTTCTCGGTGCTCTTCTCTGCAGCGGCGACGAACGCGACGCCGATGCGCACTTCGTCCGCGTCCGGATCGCGGGCCAACGTCAAGCGATACATCGCCTTCACCTTCGCGGCCGGCTCGGCCGCCTTCGCGACTTCCGGCCGGGCCGCGAGCGACATGGCCTGTTCGATCACGAACGCCGAGTTCATGCCGAAGAGAGCCTGCTGCGGTACCGTGGTCTGCGGCCGGCGTTCCGCCGATTGATCCGGGCTCGCAAAGTCGAACGCGCGGAACACGCCGGGCAGGCTCTGACGGTCGACGAGCGCGTACACCGCCCGGCGGCGATTATTCGGATCGTCCGGCGAGCCGCTCGGCCGGCCGTAGAGTTTTTCCTCCAACCGGCCGGACGCGAACTGCAGCGCGTCCCGCATCGCTTCAAACTCGAGCCGCTTGCGAGTCTGACGCCACAGCAGCTTGTTCTCCGGGTCGATCCTGCGGCACTCGGCGCGGTCGAAGCTCGACTGCCGGTATGCGGAAGAAAGCACGATGTATCGGTGCAGTTTCTTCAGCGACCAGCCGTTGTCCCGCAGGTAAAGAGCGAGGTGATCCAGCAGTTCGGCCTGCACCGGTGCGGCGGTGCGAAGGCCGAAATCGTTCGGGGTGCTGACGAGTGGCTCGCCGAAGTGATGCATCCACACGCGGTTCGCCATCACGCGGGCCGTGAGCGGGTTGTCCTTCGCAATGATGGCGTTCGCGAGATCGAGCCGGCCGCTGCCGTGCGTGAACGGCTTGCGCTCCGCGGACACGGCAGCGAGAAACTGCCGCGGCACTGCGGCACCCGGCCGTGCGGCGTTGCCGCGGATGAACACGTGCGGGTCGTGCAACTCGCTCGCGTCCACCATTGTCATGGCGCGGTCGGGCGCGTCCTTGGCCTTCGCCGCGAGCCGGTCCAGTTCCACGAGCTTGCCGCCGAACGAATCCTTTTCCGCGCGGGACATGTAGTTTCGCGTCAGCGTCTTGGGGAACCACGCCGGGCTGTCCTTGCTCGTCACCACTTCGAGCAGCGGCTTGTCGGCGTCGGCCATCGGCGCCTTTGCGGCTTTGGATTCGTCATACACCTTCTTCAACAGAGCACCGTAGGCGCGGGCCACATCCTCCTTGCCCGCCAGCTTCGCGGAGCCGAGCGCCTCCAGCACGCGCGGATTCGCCCGGCCTTTCCACTTCTCGAACACGGCCTTCGATTCCGCGGCCAGCTTCTCCGGCGGAAGTGCGAACAGGTCGTGCCACGGGCCGAACACGGGATCGGTCGCGTTGACGCGCTTGGCGAGGAAGCCGCGCCACTTCGCCGTGATCGGAGGCCGCAACTCATCCGGCCCGAGCGACATGAAGAACACGGCCGTCTCGAGCGGATCGGGCTCGGTGGTGGCGGCGCGAACGAGATAATCGCCGGCCCGCGACCGCGCCGCTTCGAGCAGGAGCGCGTACTGATCGGTTTCCATCTTGCGGATCTCGGCTTGCTTCGCGGCGTATGCCTTCTCGAACGCCTCCGGCCCCTTCGCGGACGGGTCGAGCAGCGGCGGAACGTCCGGCGACTCGGAACTCGCGAACACGCCGTACAGCGAGTAGTAATCCGCCGTCGGAATCGGATCGTACTTGTGGTCGTGGCAGCGGGCGCAACTCACCGTGAGGCCGAGCAACCCGCGCGTCACGGTGTCGATGCGGTCGTCGATCACGTCGTGGATGTTGTTGTCGAACATGCGGCCGAGGGTGAGGAAGCCCATCGCCGCGAGCCGCCACGGTTCGCCCTTCTCCACTTGGTCCGCCGCGAGTTGATCGAGCACGAAGCGATCGAACGGCACGTCCTCGTTGAACGCGCGGATGACGTAGTCGCGGTAGGTGTATGCGAACGGCCGCAGGCGATCGTCGCCGAACATGAGCACGCCGTCCTTGGTGTCCGCATAGCGTGCGACATCGAGCCAGTGCCGCGCCCACCGCTCGCCGTAGCGCGGCGACGCGAGCAACTTGTCCACCACCTTCGCAAACGCGTCCGGCGAGGCGTCCTTCTCGAAGGCCTGCACTTCTTCCCACGACGGCGGAATGCCGGTGAGGTCGAGAAACACGCGACGCAGCAGCGTGCGCTTGTCCGCGGCGGGCGAGGGCGTCAGCCCCGCGGTCTTCCACTTGGCGAGAAGCAAGGCATCGATGGAAGCCGTTGCCGAAGGCTTGAGCGGTTGGAACGCCCAGTGCGCTTTCGCATCGCCCGTCGGTGTCGCGGCATCGCGGGGAAGCGGTGCACCGATCGCGACCCACTCCGTGAGTGCCGCGATCGGAGCCTCCGCCATTTTCCCCTTGGGCGGCATCGCAAGATCGGGGTCCTTGTGGCGAATCGCTTTGATGAGCGGGCTGGCGTCCGGCTTGCCGGGGATCACCACGGGGCCGTTCTCGCCGCCCTTGAGAATGGCGGCGGGCGAATCGAGCCGCAGATCGCCCTTCTGCTTCTCCTTGCCGTGGCAGGCGATGCAATGGTCCACGAAGACCGGCCGTACCTTCGATTCGAAGAACGCGATGCCGGCCGGGCTCGGCTCCGCCGCACGGGCGGCAGCGGGAGCCACGACAAACGCGAGGGAGAAGCAGAATCGGACCACGGCGGGACACCGGCGAGGAGAGCGAATGCGGACCGTCAGTTTAGCAGGAATCGCATCCCGAGGGCAAATGTCTCACGGGCGGCTCGGACTGATATGATGACCCTTCCATTCACCCAGTGCGGCGGGCGTCCATCCATGGACTTGCACGAGTTCATCCGCAACGTTCCCGATTTCCCGAAGCCGGGGATCCAGTTCAAGGACATCACGCCGCTCTTGGGCGATCCGGCGGCGTTCGGGTACGCCTGCGCGCGGCTTGCGGCGCACTTCTCGAAGACGCCGATCGATGCGATCGCCGCCGCCGAGGCCCGCGGCTTCCTCTTCGCCGCACCGATGGCGCTCGAACTGCGCGTGCCGCTCGTCCCGCTCCGCAAGCCGGGCAAACTCCCGTACAAGACGCACAGCTTCAAGTACGCGTTGGAGTACGGCACCGCCGAACTGCACATGCACATCGACGGCGTGAAGCCGGGCGCGAACGTGCTGGTGGTGGACGACGTGCTCGCCACCGGGGGCACGATGGCCGCCGCGTGCAAGCTCATCGAACAGGCCGGCGGCCGCGTCGCTGGCTGCGCGTTCGTGATCGAACTCGGCTTCCTCGACGGGCGCAAGCTGCTCCACGGATACGATTGCTTCAGCCTGCTCACCTACTGAACGAGGCGACCCATGGCTTCCGATTACGACGACGATGATCGCGACCGCGACCGTCGCGACGACCGCTTCGACGACGAGGATTCCGGCGGGTCGCGCGAGAACCGCGTCATCCAGCGGGCGAAAAACCGCATCAAGACGCCCGCCGTGGTCCTGCTCGTGGTCGGTGTCATCGGCGGGCTCATGGCGCTGATGAACATCCCCAGCCTGTTCACGATGGATGCGCAACTCAAGCAGGTGGAAGACCAGTGGGATCAGGATCCGAACCTGAAGCCCGAGCAGAAGAAGGAAATGAAGCAGATGCTGGCGGACCTCAAGGGCCCGATCAAGATCGTGGTGCCGCTCAGCATCGCGTTCGGGCTGCTCACGGCCGGGCTCACGACTCTGGGCGCCGTGAAGATCATGAACCTGCAATCGCGCGGGCTCGGGGTGCTCGCGTGCATCATCTCGATGCTGCCGATCCTGAGCGGGTGTTGTTGCCTGGGGCTGCCCGTGGGCATCTGGGTGCTCATCGTGATGGGCAAGCCGGAAGTGAAGGCCGGGTTCGCAGCCGTGGCCAAGGGTGCAAGCGAGTACTGAGCCATGTCCTTCTCCGTGAACTGTCCGGAGTGCCGCACGTCGCTCGAGGTGGAGGACGACCACCGCGAGTGGACGGTGCGCTGCCCCAGTTGCCGGCACGAGTTTCGGCCGAGCGAGGCGACGTTCGAACTCGCCCCGGCCGAACACGACGACGAACCGAAGCCGCCCCGCAAGAAGAAGCGGCGGCGCGTGATTGACGACGACGACGATTTCGACGACGACCGCGAGGACGCGGCCATCGACGTGTCCAGCCCCGCGACCGCGCTGAAAGTGGTCGGATGGATCGGAGTCGTCTTGTCCGTGGCCGGTTTCGGAATTTGGTGCGTGCTGCTCGCGATGGCGATGGCCATGCCGCCGGGGCAGAAGGCGCAGAACGGCCAACAGGGCCGCGACGAAATACTCGCGCAGGCGGCGTTCTACATTCCGCAGAGCATCGTGGCGTGCGGGGTGAGCATCGTAATGATCGTCGGCGCGGGGAAGATGGGCCGGTTGGAGAGCTACGGGTGGGCGCAGGCCGCCGCGATCATCGGGATGGTGCCGTGCATCAGCCCGTGCTGCCTGCTCGGGCTGCCGTTCGGCATCTGGGCGCTCACGGTGTTGAACAAGCCGCACGTGCAGGCCGCGTTCAAGCGCAACTCGCGCGGGCGATATTCGGACGACGAGGAGGATTGACGGGTGATCGACTTCCAGAAATCGGGCGGGCTCGTGCCCGCGATCGCACAGGACGCGGACACCGGCGAAGTGCTCATGCTCGCGTGGATGAACGCCGAGGCCTTCGAGGAGACGGTACGGACGAACCGCGCCGTGTATTTCTCGCGCAGCCGCAACCGCCTCTGGCGGAAGGGCGAGGAGAGCGGCCACGTGCAGGAAGTGAAGAGCATCGCGATCGACTGCGACGCGGACACCGTGCTCCTGAAGGTGAAGCAACTCGGCGGCGCGGCCTGCCACGAGGGTTACAAGAGTTGCTTCTTCCGCGAGTTGGACGGCTCCGAACTCCGCGTCGTCGGCGAACGCGTGTTTGATCCCAAGGCCGTGTACAAGAAGTGACGTGTGGGACGGACTCAGTTCGGGTTTTCGGACGGCGGAAACAGATCAAACCACTCTTCCGCTTCTCGGATCTTCAGGCGACGTTCGTGGTTCAGGTTCAAGGCCTCGATCGTCGCATTCCCGATGTCGGTTCGTCCCACGATGGATCTGTCTTCCGACCAAGCGAAGTGGTCGCTCCAGACGTCGATTCTTGGATTGAACAACCGAGTGTGGACTCCCGCGCCCATTCGCAGAACCTCCGTGCGATCGGCTTTTGAGAAGTTGCAACTCGGACACGCCAATGCGAGATTATCCGTTCGATCACTTCCGCCCGACGATTTGGGAATCACATGTTCGATGTGAAAGGTCGCGCCTTGAATCGACTGGTGCATCCTGCAGTACTCGCATCGATCGCCAGCGCGGGCACGAACATGCTCCGCCTCCAGTTTGGGAATCGTGCTCACGCGGGAGCCCGCCCCAAGACGCGAAGCGCCTTCGCCCGGATGAGTGAGATCGATTCGCTCAGTTCAACCAATGCCTGAAGTTCCGCCCGTTCTTCGGCATTCAGCGCTCCGTCTGTGTTCCGGTCCATGAGCGATTGAAGCAAGGCGTCCGTTGGCGGGGGAAACCGCATTGCGGCACACGCTTCGAGCAGTTCGGTCGGAGCTTCGATCACAGCGGACATTGTTATCACCCTGTTCAATTGTCACCGAGTTCGCGAGCTGTGTTTTCGTCGCCGGCGAGGCGGAGCCACACCTTGCCCGGCGACTCCTGGAAGAACTCGATGCCGGATGCTCGGCTCGCGATCCATTCGTCTTCGCCAGCCGATTGCAGTTTGTACTCGGTTCCGGACAGGGCGTAGATCTCCGGTTCCCGCGAATCGCGGTCGAACACCCACACTTCCGGTACGCCCAAGTCCGCATAGAACGGGAACTTTTCGTACGTCTCGTCGCGAGGCGACCGCACTTCGATCACGACCAGCGGCGCGCCCGCCATGTAGTCGCCCTGATCGATGCCGAAGCGATCCGGAGTCAGCAGCACCAAGTCCGGGATGCGGAAGTTGGACGTCCATTCCTCTTCGTCTTCCGGTGTCGTGAGATTCACCTCTTGGTTCACCCGATTGCCGCGCGGCTGGGCCCACCACTGATGCAGCCAGATCAACAGGTCCCGGGCGAAGTCCTGATGGCGGCGGTTCGGCATCGGCGGCATGTGCAGCACCCCGTTCCACATCTCGTCCCACCGAGCGGCGTCGGACCGGCTTCGCTCGGCGAGCCACTGCGGCGGCATGTTCGCGATCACGGCCTGCATCACTCACCTCCGTCGGCATTCTACCGTAAGATGGCGGCATCCTGCGAGGTTCTTCCATGCGCTTCGGCTACTGGATGCCCGTGTTCGGCGGGTGGCTCCGCAACGTGGACGACGAGAACATGGCTCCCACGTGGGAGTACAACAAGCGGCTCGCCATCCGCAGCGAGCAGATCGGCTTCGATCTCTCGCTCGTCGCCGAACTGAACCTGAACGACATCAAGGGCGAAGAAGCGCCGTCGCTCGATGCGTGGAGCACGGCCGCGGCCCTGATGGCGGTGACCGAGAAGTTGGAACTGATGGTCGCCGTGCGACCCACGTTCCACAACCCGGCCCTGCTCGCAAAGCAGGCCGCGAACATCGACCGCATCGGCGGCCCGGGGCGGCTCTCGCTCAACGTCGTGTCGTCGTGGTGGAAAGACGAGGCCACCAAGTACGGCGTGCACTTCGAACAGCACGACGACCGCTACGCCCGCACCGCGGAGTGGCTCGAAGTGGTGGACAACCTGTGGAAGAAGGACCACTACACGTTCGAGGGCAAGTTCTACAAGGTCCACGATTCCGTGCTGCAGCCCAAGCCGGCGACGAAGCCGCGGCCGGTGATCTACGCCGGCGGCGAGAGCGAAGCCGCGAAGAATCTCATCGCCCGCACCTGCGACGCCTATGTGATGCACGGCGACCCGCCCGAACGCATCAAGGAGAAGATCGCGGACATGCGGATCCGCCGCGAGAAGTTCGGCCTCGGGCCGATGATCTACGGCGTGGCCGGTTATTCCATCGTGCGGAACACCGAGAGCGAGGCGAAGGCGGAACTCGCCCGCATCACGGACGTGCAGCAATCCAAGGCCGGGTATCACAACTATCAGCAGTGGCTGGCGGGCACGCAGTTGGAGCAGCGGGTGAGCCTGGAGGACTACTCGGTGAGCAACCGCGGACTGCGGTCTGGGTTGATCGGCACGCCGCGCCAGGTGCAGGATCGCGTGGGCGAGTTCGAGGCCGCCGGCGCGAGCCTGCTGCTCTTGCAGTGCAGCCCGCAACTGGAAGAAATGGAACGCTTCGCCGAAACCGTGATCCGGAAGTGATGCGATGAGCGAGCCGTGGTATGCGGATGGTTTGCGATTCACCTGCACCCAGTGCGGCGACTGCTGCACGGGCGAACCGGGATTTGTCTGGGTCACGGACGATGAGATCGCCGCGATCGCGGAGTTCCGTAAGGAACCGGTCGGCGAAGTGACGCAACTCTACACGCGGCGCTCGAAGGGTCGCCGCACGTTGAAGGAGAAGGCGAACGGCGATTGCGTGTTCTTCGAGCGCGGCCGAGGCTGCACCGTCTATCCCGTCCGCCCGCCGCAATGCCGCACGTGGCCGTTCTGGGAAAGCAACATCGCGACGCCCGAGGATTGGGAGCGGACCGAACGCAACTGCCCCGGCTCCGGCGAAGGCGAACTCATCCCGGTCGAGGAAATCACTCGCCGGCTCAAAGTGATCAAGATGTGAGGGCCGTCTTCACCTCTCCCCCCGGCATTGCGGGCGAGGGGGGCGTTATCGTGGCACGCCTGAAAGCCCCTCACCCGGAGTCGAGACCGCTCAGCGCGGTTTCGACTCCGACCTCTCCCCCTTCAAATCAAAGGGGAGAGGTGATGCCATCGGTCCTGCCGAGCAGAACTCGCGCGGCTCGGCAGAAGCCTCGCCCTCCCGATGACGTTCCAGATCGGGGCGTCGTTTCAAGGACTTGTCGCGGTCGCCGCGGTGCAGTTCATAGACGCCGGGGGCCTCCAGCGTTTCGCCGTGCGTGAGGCGGCACGCGGCGCGTTTGGCTTCGGCTGCGGCGAAAAGTGCGGACAGGCAGTCGGGGCAGGCGAGCGAATAAGTCTTGAGTTCGCGGGTGGTGCCGTCGCTCCAGCACGCCGCCACCTTGAACGCCGCGGGCCGCCCGCAACCGGGCGAATAACAGAGCACGGGATACGGCCGCATCGGCATGGCGGGTCAATCGCAGGAATACGGGATTTCCTTGCCTTCGATCTCGGCCAAGGCGTTCAGGGCGGCCTTCGCCTCCGCTTCCTTCTTGGTGCGGCCCCACGCCGCGGGGAAGCGGTGACCGTCCGCGTCGGCCGCCATCTTGAAGCACTTGTCGTGATCGGGGCCCTGTTCGTCCAACACGATGTAGCGGGGCGTGCCGCCCGACTGCCGCTGAATCACATGCTGCAAGTGCGACTTGGAGTTGGAACCCACCGACTCCGCCGCCACGCGTTCGACCACGGGCTCGATGAACCGCAGGATGAACTTCTTGGCTTCATCCCAGCCGCCGTCCAGGAAGATCGCCGCGACCAAGGCCTCGAACACGTCCGCGTGCATGTTGCTCGGGATTTCGCCGAACGCACCGACGCCCTTGCCGAGGAACATGAACCCGCCGAGGCCGAGTTCGCGGCTGAACATCGCGCACGTCTTGCGGCTCACCACCACGGACTTCACCTTCGTGAGGTCGCCTTCGTCATAATCCGGAAATCGCTTGAACAAGAGTTTGCAGGTGACGAGCCCGAGCACGGAGTCGCCGAGGAATTCGAGGCGCTCGTTGGATGCGGCGCGGGTGTTCGCCCCCGAGGTGTGCGTGAGTGCGGCACGGAGCAGTTCGGGACGCTGGAAGCGGTAGCCGATGGCTTCCTGGCAGCCCTCGAGTTTGGACTGCTCGCGCGTAAGCGTTGCGGCCGGGAGAGGCATGTGAGTTCGTTGCGGCGAGTGTGAGGGCGCAGCGAGAGAGCGAGTGAGGGAAGCCTAACAGTCCGGAAATGCCTCGTCAACGCTGGAACCGCGCGGAATTTCCCTTCGGCTTAATCCACGTGCAAGAATTCGTTTGCGTTCAGCAGCACGTGGCAAAGCGAGGCCAGAGCGTCGAACGCGGGATCGGGGCGTCCCTTGAACCGTTCCTGTTGCTTCGCCAGGTGGTCGAGCGCGGCGTCCATTTCGGTGGGGCGCGGGTCGCGGCCGAAGGCCCGACGCCACACCGCAACCACGCGTTCCTTCGGCTGTCCCTGTGTGCCGATCCGCTTCGCCATCGCTTCGCTCTGTTCGTGGACGAACGGATTGTTCAGCAGCGCGAGCGATTGCGTCGGCACCGTGGTCGCGTCGCGCTGGCAACTCGGCAACGTCGTGTCCGGGAAATCGAAGGTGGTGAGCAGCGGCGGGAGCAGGCCGCGCTTCGCGAAGATGTACACGCTGCGCCGGCCCTGTTGGTCCGGCGGCGACGGCTTCCACGCGGCCGACTTCGTCGAGAGCCCTTCGAGCGCGTCCGGCGCGATCGCGGGCGCGAAGCTCGGCCCGCCGATCGGTTCGAGTTTCAGCCGGCCGCCCGCGAAGAGCAGCGCATCGCGTAGCGATTCGGCGTCGAGCCGCCGTCGTTCGGCGCGCCACCAGAAACGATTGGCCGCGTCCAGCTTCGCGTACCCCTCGTGCTTCGGGTGAAGCGAAGATTGCTTGTAGGTGTCGGACATCATGATGAGTTTGTGGAGGCGTTTGACAGCCCACGCGTCGCCACGGACGGGCTCCACCAGTTCATTTGCCAACCAGTCCAGCAATTCGGGATGAGTGGGTTTCTCGCCGGTGAATCCGAAGTTGTCCGGCGTGCGGACGAGGCCGAAGCCGAAGTGGTATTGCCACAGGCGGTTCACCCACACACGGGCGGTGAGCGGGTTCTTCGGATCCGTGATCCACTTCGCCAGCGCGAGCCGCCGGCCGCTGGTCTTCGCGCCGGACTCGGAGGTGGCCGCGGGTTTGTCCAATGAACTCACATAAGACTGATGCGCGAACGGCACCACTTCGCCGGGCCGCAGCGGGTCGCCCTTCTTGAGCAGCTTGATAGGCGGAATGTCGCGGCCGCGGTCGGTCCACCCGAACACGTTGTCCAGGCCGAGCGCCTTGGCATCGGGGCCGCCGAGGTGGTCGCGCGGGCCCGGTTCCACGAACCCCGCCCAGAACGCTCCCGCCATCCGGTAGTAATCCGTTTGCTTGATCGGGTCGAACTTGTGATCGTGGCAGCGGGCGCACTTCACCGTGAGCCCGAGGAACGCCGTGCTCGTGGCTCCGATCATGTCTTCGAGCCGGTCGTACTTGTACTCGTTCGGGTCGTTCGGTTCGTCGTTCCATGTGCCGAGCCGGATGAACCCGGTGGCGATCACACTGGCTTCGGTGCGGTTCGGAATCTCATCCCCCGCGAGTTGCTCGGTGACGAACCGGTCGAACGGCATGTCGTCGTTGAAAGCCTTGATCACCCAGTCGCGGTACTTCCACACATTGGGCTTGGTTTGGTCGCGTTCGTAGCCGCAGGTCTCGGCGTAGCGCACCACATCGAGCCAGTAGCGGCCCTGGCGTTCGCCGTAGTGCGGGGACGCGAGCAGCTTGTCGATCAGCTTCTCGTACGCCTCCGGAGAATCATCCTGCACGAAGGCTTCGACCTGCTCGAAGGACGGCGGCAGGCCGAGGAGATCGAAGTGGACGCGGCGAACGAGCGTGCGTTTGTCCGCGGCCGGCGCCGGTTCGAGCTTCTTCTCGGCGAGCTTCGCGCGGATGAACGCATCAATCGGATTCGAGGCGCCCTTCGGCACCGGCGGCCGCACGATCGGTTGCAGCGACCACCAATCGCGGCCGGCTTTCTTCTCCGTTGTGGTGGCGAACGGGTCGATCGGGTCCGTGCCCCACTTTGCACCGCCCGCGATCCATTCCTTGAGCAGCGCCTTCTCCGCCGCCGCGAGCGGCTTCTTCGGCGGCATCTTGTCCTCGTTCACCATCTCGAGAACCGCGGCCGCATCGACGTTCGCTTTCTTCGTGATGTCGAACTTGGCTTTGGGGTCGGCCCCGCTGTGGCATTCGGCGCACCGCTTCACGAAGATCGGGGCGATCTCCTTGTCGAAGTCCGGTGCGGACGACGCCGGCGACGCAATCAGCAGCACAGCGGGAAGGGAGAGTTTCATGGGGAAATGATACACGATCGATCGTCCGTCCGGGCGAGCCGGGTCGCCGTGATGGCGGAATCATTTGCGAATGTATGCACAAGAGGGCTTGAATGTCGGTACGATGAGTGGGACCGAAAGAACACTGGCACGACGGCGCGGAGCAGACCATGCACTGCCCCGCTCCTTCGGCCGGAGCCGAAAATGCAGCCTTCCGATCCCGGTCGCGACCGGACCGCGTTCGCGACCGGGCGATCCGCTGCCGATTCCTATCGGCTGCTCGCCGAGAGCGTCCAGGATTGCGCCGTCTACATGCTCGATGCAGACGGGCGGATCGTCAGTTGGAACTCCGGTGCGGAGCGGATCAAGGGCTTCACCGCGGACGAGGCGCTCGGCCAGCCCTTCGCCACGATGTACACGCGTGAAGAGGCGGCGGAAGGATTGCCGGCCCATCATCTCTCGCTCGCCCTCGCCGACGGGAAGTTTCAGGACGAAGGCTATCGACCGCGGAAGGACGGGTCGAAGTTCTGGGCCTCGTACGGTCTCACCGCTCTGTACGAGGACGGCCGGCATGTCGGCTACGTCGCTTTGCTGCGCGACCTCACCGAGCAGAAACGGTCCATCGACCAACTCCGGGAGAGCGAAGAACGGTTCCGGCTGCTCGTCGAGGGCGCGTGCGATTACACCATTTTCATGATCGATCCGGAGGGGCGAGTCTCGTCTTGGAACGAGGGGGCGGTGCGGCAGTACGGCTACGCCGCGGATGAGATCGTCGGGCGGCATCGGCGCGTGTTCTACACGCCCGAGGACGTGGCCGCCGGGCTCCCCGAGGAGGAACTCCGGCAAGCGGCGGCCGCCGGGCGGCATGCCGAGGAGGGATGGCGGGTTCGGAAGGACGGCTCCCGCTTCTGGGCCAACGGAGCACTGACGGCCGTCCGCGACGAATCCGGTCGGCTCAAGGGTTTCGTTCGCGTGGTTCGCGACCTGACCGAGCGAAAGCGCCACATCGACCACTTGAGGGAGAGCGAAGAACGGTTCCGATTGTTGCTCGAAGGGATACACGACTACGCCATCTTCATGCTGGATCCCGAAAACCGGGTCGTGACTTGGAACGAGGGCGCGGCACGCCTGTACGGCTACTCGGCGGACGAAATCATCGGTCGGCACCGGGGCGTTTTCTATCCTCCGGAAGACGCCGCCTCCGGAGTTCCGGAGGCGGGTGCCCGGCATGCGGAGACCACCGGGCGACACGTCGAGGCGGGCTGGCGGGTCCGCAAGGACGGCACGCGTTTCTGGGCCAACGGCACCCTGTCCGCCCTGCGGGACGACTCCGGGCGACTCCGGGGTTTCGTCAAAGTCGTGCAGGACCTGACCGACCGCAAGCGGGCCGAGGGTGAGCTGGCGCGGACCGGCGGAATCCTGCGGGCGGTGATCGACGGAATCTCGGATGCCGTCTTCGTGAAAGACAAAGCCGGCCGCTACATCCTGCTCAACGAGACGGCCGCCCGCTTCTTGGGGAAGCCGGTACAGGACGTGCTCGGCAAGGACGATTTCGAACTGTTCGACGCCGAAAGCGCCCGACTGGTGACCTCCCGCGACCGTCGAGTCATGGAGACGAACGCGGCCGAGACCGAAGAAGAGGAGTTGACCGCGGTCGGAATTACGCGGACCTATCTTGCGACCAAGGTTCCGTTCCGCGATCCCTCCGGCACCGTTCTCGGGGTTCTCGGAATCTCGCGAGACATCACCGAGAGCAAGCGCGTGGAGGTCTCGCTGCGGGAGAGCGAGGCCAAGCTGGCGGAGGCCGTCCGCCTCGCACGCATCGGGTACTGGAACCGCGACTTGGAATCGGGTCGCTTGGACTGGTCGGACATGCTGTTCGAGATCTTCGACACCGACCCGACCCATTTCGACTTCACGCTGGAAGGGTTTCTCTCTCGCGTGCATCCGGAGGATCGTGCGCGGGTGCGGGGACGAATCTTGGCGGCGGAGGCCGAGCGAGCCGGGTTCGAACATATCTATCGCATCATGGCGGGGGGCCGGGTCCGATTCATCCAGGAGAACGGTTCAGTCGTCACGAATCCGCAAGGGGATCCAATCCGTGTCGCCGGCACCGCCCGGGACGTGACCGAGCTGATTCAGGCGGAAGAGGCCGTTCGCCTGCGGGACCGGGCCATCCAGGCCGTGACGCAGGGCATCGTCATCACCGACCCCAACCAGCGGGACAACCCCATCATTTACGCCAGCCCGGCCTTTGAACGGCTGACGGGTTACGGGCAGAAGGAGCTCTCCGGGCGAAACTGCCGGTTCTTGCAAGGGAAGGAAACGGACCGCGGCGTGGTGGCCCAGGTGCGTGCGGCGGTGCGGGCCGGCGAGCCGTGCGACGTGGAGTTGTTGAATTACCGCAAGGACGGCAAGCCCTTTTGGAACGCTCTCTCCATTTCCCCGGTCCGCGACGAGAGCGGCCGGATCACGCATTTCATCGGCGTGCAGACGGACGTCACCGACCGGCATCGGTTGGAAATGCAATTCCAGCAAGCGCAGAAGATGGAGGCCGTCGGTCGGCTCGCCGGCGGCGTCGCCCACGACTTCAACAACCTGCTGACCATCATCAACGGGTACACCGATCTGCTCGTCGATCAGTTGCCGGCCGGCAGCCCGCTCCGCGAAATGGTCGGTGAAGTTCACAAAGCGGGGGAACGCGCCGGCACCCTCACGCGGCAACTTCTGGTGTTCAGCCGGCAATCCGTGCTGGAACCGAAGGTTCTCGACGTGAACGTCGTGCTGGCCGACACCGAGAAGATGCTTCGCCGCCTGATCGGCGAGGACATCCAACTCTCCACGATCCTGGAACCGAACCTCGCCCCCGTGAGGGTGGACCCCGGGCAGCTTCAGCAGGCGATCATCAATCTCGCAGTGAACTCCCGGGACGCCATGCCGAGAGGCGGGCGGCTCACCGTCGAAACCCGGTCCGTCGAACTGAGCGAGAAGTACTGTCAGTCTCACCCGGACTGCAAGCCGGGCCGGCACACGATGCTGATGGTGATCGACACGGGCGCCGGGATGGACGAGGCGACCATGGCCCGCATCTTCGAGCCGTTCTTCACGACGAAGGAACCGGGCAAGGGCACCGGACTGGGGCTGGCCATGGTCTACGGCTTCGTGAAGTCGAGCAGCGGCCACATCACCGTCGCCAGCGAAATCGGTCGGGGCACGACCTTTCGACTGTACTTTCCTCAGGCGAGGGAGCCGGTTTCCACCGGGAAGTCTTCGCCGGGGCTCGCGAAGCTGGCGAGGGGCCATGAGACCGTGTTGTTGGTGGAGGACGACGACGCCGTTCGCGCGCTCACCCGGCGCGTCCTTCTGGGCAGCGGGTATGCGGTGCTCGAGGCGTCGGACGGCCGGGACGCCGTGCGAGTCGCCGAGAGTCACGCCGGGCCGATCCAACTGCTCGTCACCGATGTCGTGATGCCGCATCTGGGCGGGAGACAAGTGGCCGAGCGGATCGCGGCAATCAAGCCGGGAATCAAGGTGCTCTACTGCTCCGGCTACACCGACGACGCCGTGGTCCGCTATGGAGTGGAGAGCGGGATTCCGTTCGTCCAGAAACCGTACTCCCCCGCGATCCTGACCCAAAAAATTCGGGAAGTGCTGGACAGTTGACGGGGTGCGGCGAAGCCCGCAAGCGAGTCACTTCTCCGGGAACGGGTCGTCCTTGCCGATGGGTATGCCTTCCCACACGGGTATGCCGTGGTCGAAGGTGAGGATGCGGCCCGCGCTGCCGGGCAGCGGCGGGGCGGACGCGGGCATCCACCTTGCCAACTCCTTGCGAACGTCCGCGTGCTTCGCGGCCAGATTCGTCCACTCGTTCGGATCGGCGGCCAGGTCGTACATTTCCTCGCTGCCGTCCGCGTAGCGGATGTAACGCCATCGTTCGGTTCGCACGGAATGGTTGCCGGGGTTGTGCGTCGTGATCGCGGGTCGCTCGCGCGGCGCGGCCGCATCCTTCAGTTGCGGCACCAAGCTGAGCCCTTCCACATCCGCCTTCGGCAGGCCGCACAACTCCGCGAGCGTGGGATACAGGTCGAGCAGTTCCGCGGGGCGGCCGCACTTCCCTTTCGAAACACCCGGCCCGGCGAAGACCAGCGGCACCCGCGTGGACCGCTCCCACAGCGTGTTCTTGCCGGTGATGCCTTTCTCGCCGAGGTGCCAGCCGTGGTCGCTCCAGAACACGATGATCGTGTTCTTCTCCAGGCCGCTGTCCGCGAGTTGCTTCAGCACGCGGCCGACCTGCATGTCCGCGTAGCTCACGCTGGCGAGGTACGCCCGCACCAGCGGCCTCCACTGCTTGCTTTCCTCGAGCCATTTCAGCCGCGGCTCCGGCAGCTTCCAATGCAGGTACGAGGCGAAGCGCGGCAAGTCGTCGCGGTCGTCCGCCTTCACCGGCGGCATCTTGAGGTCCGCGTCCGGATAAACGTCGAACCACTTCGGCGGGGCGTAGCACGGCACGTGCGGGTGCCGGAACCCGACCGCGAGGAAGAACGGCACCTTCGGCGGGTTCTTCAATTGATTCACGGCCCACGTGCCGATGTCGTGGTCGTAACACTCCTCGTCCTTATCCGGGAACGCGCCCCAATCGACGAGCGGGTTCGGGTCCGGCGTGTTCACGAACTTCGCCTTCGGCCGCGGCGTGAACCCTCCGTGCGTGCCCCACACATCGACTTCCACTCCATCGACGCGGCCTTCCTTCGGCGGGTACGCATCGTGGAAAACCTTGCCGCCCGTGATCGTGCGGTAGCCGTTCTTGCGGAAGTGCTGGAAGACGGTTTCGCGATTCTTCAGCTTCTCGGAGGTGCGGAACCACGGAGCGAGCGCGTACACGCCGGTAGTGGTCGGCCGCAGGCCGGTGAGCACGGACGTGCGACTGGGGTTGCACAGCGGGCTTTGGCAGTGCGCGTTGGTGAACGCGGTGCCGCGGGCCGCGAGCGCGTCCAAGTGCGGCGTCTTCACCTGCGGATGCCCGCCGAGGAACCCGACCCAATCGTTGAGATCATCGCACGAGATGAACAGGACGTTCGGCTTCTCGGCACCCGCGGCCGGTGCCGCGAGCAGGAGCAAGCCGCAGATCGCGCGGGAGAATTTTTCATGCTGTGGCCTCGGAACCGGCGGCGCGTTACCTTGGTGGCCGTCCTTCAGGAGCTTACCCATGTCCGCGAGACTGGTCACGATCACGATCACGAAACGAGTGGTGGGGCAATACGAGGCCCGCTCCTACCCGGACGACGACTTCGACAACGACGGCAAGATTGAACTCTACAACGTGCCGGTGTACGAAGTGCTGATCGATGGGACGGACGACGCCGGGAAGGCGGTGCGTCGCGTCCACATGGCACCGCGATTCATGCCGTATTACAACGACCCGGCCCGACCCAACCCGCATTATCACACAAAGGGTTGGACGAACGCCGGGCTCTCGTCTGGCCGCACCATCACAGTGTCGCGATTCATTCCGGATTACGAAGTGCATAACCGCTATTCGCCGGGCCGCGGGGCCATCGTCCTGCAGGGCACCTTCTACATCCACGCCGGCCCGGCCACGCTCTCGGACGTCGGGTTCGGCTCCGCCGGCTGCGTCGAGATCATCGGCAACTATGACACGTTCAAAGCGGACATTGCCGCATTGTCCGGAATCCCGGGCTCCTCGGACCAAGCGATCGCCAAGCTCGTGTCCGCAAAGAAGCTCAAGGTCGTCATCGAACAAGCGACCGTTCCCGACATCAAGGCGTGCTTCTCGCGACAGGTTGCAGTCTCGCCGTGAGTCACGCGAGGATTTCGTCGATGGCGGCGGCCTTCGGGTCGGCGATGGGGACGGGGCGGTCGTTCGGGTAGAAGTTCTTCGTCGGGTCCACGCCCACGGCCCGCATGTAGGTGTGGAACAGGTGCGAGGAGTACACTTCGCGCTCGGTCACGGTCGTGCCCGTCGCGTTCGTCTTGCCGACCACCGCGCCGCCCTTGATGCCCGCCCCGGCCAGCGCCACGCTCCACGCTGCGGACCAGTGATCGCGCCCGTACAGATGGTTGATGCGCGGCGTGCGTCCCATTTCGCTCATCACCACCACCAGCGTGCTCTCCAGCATGCCGCGTTCGTGCAGGTCTTCGAGCAGCGTGGCGAACGGCCGGTCGAATTCGCCGAGTTGCTCGATGTGGAAATCGAAGTTCTCGTGGTGCGTGTCGTAGTTCGAGTGGCTCACTTTCACGTAGCTCACGCCGGCTTCAAGCAGGCGGCGGGCCAAGAGCAGGTGCCGGCCGAAATCGTGGCGGCCGTACCGATCCGCGATCTTGGAGTCTTCCTTCGTCACGTCGAAGACATCCGATTGGCGGAACACGCGTTCCGCCTGTTCGAACGATTCCGTGTACGCGTCCGTGGCCGCGCTCTTGCGGGACTTCGCGAAGCGGTCGTTGAGCTTCTTGCGGAACTCTTCGCGCTGGCGATCCGTGGCGTCGGTGATGGCCGCGGGGCGGGCGAGGTCCGCGGGCGGCTTGCCGTTGCCGAGGCTCACCGCGCCGAACTTCGGCCCGAGGAACGTGGCGTCGCTCTTGCCGAACCCGCCGCCGCCGTTGGGCAGGATCTGGATGTTGCCGGGGAGTCCGGTGCTGTTGCCGAGCACTTTCGCGCTCACGGCGCCGATGTGGGGGTATTCGATGCCGGGTTCCGGCTTGCGGCCGGTGAGCATGATGCGTTCGCCGATGCCGTGGTCCGGGTTCTGGCTGTTAAGCCCGCGGACGAGCGCGATCCGGTGCATGTGCTTCGCGGTGTGCGGCAGCAGTTCGCAGATGTGCGTCCCGGGCACCGAGGTCGCGATCGTCTTGAAGGGGCCGCCCGTCTCGGTGTTCGGCTTCGGGTCCCACGTCTCGAGTTGGCTCACGCCGCCGGCGAGGAATACGACGAGCACGCAGCTGTGCTGCTTGGTGAGTTCGCGGGCGGCGGCGGCGTTGGCGAATCCGCCGAGACCGAGGGCCGCGGCCGCACCGAGGAATCCACGGCGGGAGAGGGCGTGGGCGGTCGTGCCGCAGAAGTAGTTGCAATCCGGCATGGCAGGCTCCGGTCTTGGCTCCCGCGGGAACGGGAACGCGAGTGAGAACTGGAGCATACCCGAGGCTGAAGCGGATTCCCAGAGAAAAACCAGCCCGTGAACTCCTGCTCTCGAACATTCCTGAAATCGGAATCGACGCGAGTCGCGATTCCTAAAACACCCGCCACGCCTCTCCCGGAGACACCGATGCAACTTGGGAAGATTCGTCGCACCGGCGGCGACGCCGTCGTTCTCGTTGAGAACAAGACCGTTCACACCCTGAAGGCGAAGACGCTCGCGGAAGTCCTGCACGCCGCCAGTCCGGCCGCGGCCGCGAAGGCGTCCATCGATTCCGCCGTGGCCGCGGAACCGCTCGGCACGCAGGCGTTTCTCGCCCCCGTGGACAAGCAAGAAATCTGGGCCGCGGGTGTGACGTACAAGCGGAGCAAGGTGGCTCGCGAAGAGGAGTCGAAGGGCGCGGCGCAGTTCTACGACAAGGTGTACTCCGCGCCGCGGCCCGAACTCTTCCTCAAGGCGCCGGCGTGGCGCGTCGTGCATCCCGGCAAGCCAATCCGCGTGCGGGCCGACGCCACGTGGAGCGTGCCGGAACCGGAACTGACGCTCGTCATTTCCCCGAGCCTCAAGATCGTCGGCTACACGATCGGCAACGATGTGAGTTCGCGGGACATCGAAGGTGAGAACCCGCTCTACCTGCCGCAGGCGAAGGTGTACCGGCAATCGTGTGCCATCGGGCCGCTGATCACGCTCGCCGAGGCGATGCCGAAACTGAGCGACGTGGAGATTCGCCTCGTGATCAAGCGAGG
Source organism: Gemmataceae bacterium (assembly GCA_046350135.1). Taxonomy (GTDB): domain Bacteria; phylum Planctomycetota; class Planctomycetia; order Gemmatales; family Gemmataceae; genus Urbifossiella. The sequence continues at coordinate 110,575 of JAXMBB010000002.1, read as the reverse complement.
TGGCACGGTCGCGTTCGAGGGCTCCACCACGCTCGCCCAGTTGAACCGCACGCCGGAGAGCCTCGTGGAGTGGCTCGGCAAGGAGATCGACTTCCCGGACGGCGCGATGCTGCTCACCGGCACCGGCATCGTGCCGCCGGACGCCTTCAACCTTTCGCCCGGCGACACCGTGGACATCACCATCGGCGGCATCGGCACGCTGAGCAATCCGGTGGAGTGAAAATGAAAACCGCCGGGCGTACGCCCGGCGGTTCCGTTCGGTTCGACACATCTGATCAAATCAACTCTTCGACCTTGGCCCGATCTTCGAGGATGTACATCGGGCGGCCCGCGCCGTTGGTGAACGTCTGGCTCGGGTCGATGCCGAGAGCGTGGTACACGGTGCTGAGGACGTGCGGCACCTTGTACGGGCGGTCCTTCGGGTACTCGCCGCGGGCGGAACTGCTGCCGACGGCCTGCCCCATCTTCAACCCGCCGCCGGCGATCATCGCGCTCATCACGGGCGACCAGTGATCGCGGCCTGCATCGCTGCCATTGATCTTCGGAGTGCGGCCGAACTCGCCCCACACCACGGTGATGACATCGTCTTCCATCCCGCGGTCGTGGAAGTCCTGGATCAGGTTCGCCACGCCGCGATCGAGTTCGGGCAGTTGGGTCTTGAGCGTCTTGAAGTTGCTGCTGTGCGTGTCCCAGCCGCCGTAGCCGAGCGTGACGCAGCCGACGCCGGCCTCGATGAGCCGCCGCGTGGTGAGGAACTGCTCCACGCCCTTGTAGCGGTCGCGGGTGCGGACATCTTCCTTCTTCAGATCGAGGGCGTTGCGAACGACGCCGGAGGCGATCATGTCGAAGGCGCGGCCCGCGAACGCGTCCATGCCCTTCATCGTGCCGGTGGAGTCGATCTCGCGGCGGACGTTGTCGAACTTGCCGAGGAGATCCTGGCGGTTGGTCATGATCTCGCCGTTGACGCCGTAGGCGTGGCGGAGGTTGCTGAGGCCGGGCCCGTCCGCGGTGAACGGGCGGTGGGCGATGCCGAGGAATCCGGGTTCGGTGCCGAGCCCCATGCCGCGGAGCGAAACGAACGGCGGCACGTCATTGCTCGACCCGCTGCGGGTCTTCGAGATCACCGAGCCGATGGACGGGTGCTGCCCGCCGGTGGCGGCGCGGTTCACTTGTTCCGTGTAGCCGGTCATCACGTAGCTGTCGCTGTGTTCGTCGTTCGCCACCACGCTGCGGACGATGGACAGCTTGTCCATCATGCGGGCCTGCATCGGCATGTGTTCGCTGATCTGGATGCCGGCGACGCTCGTTTGAATGGGTTTGAACTCGCCGCGGAACTCGGCCGGGGCGTCCGGCTTGAGGTCGTACATGTCCATGTGGGACGGGCCGCCCGGCAGGTAGATCATGACGACCGACTTGCTCTTGGTGCGGGGCAGTGGGTCGTTGGCGGGCTGGGCGGCGCGGGCGCGGTACATGTCGGCCAGGGTGAGCCCGGTGCCGAACGCGCCGATCTGGAGGAAGTTGCGGCGCGACACGCCGTCGCAGAACCGCTGGCGGTTGCCGAGGAAGGTGAACATGGGCCGATGCTCCCGGAATGGGGTGAGCCGCGCGAGGAACGCGGCCGGCAGGTACACGGACGATGCTACCCGCGGTTTCCGCGGGCCGCAACCGGAAAGCGCGGAAAGCGTTGGACCTCGAAACGCGGGACCAGCCCCCATGCAACCGGCAAAGCCGGTGCGGCCTTTCCCGATTCCCGATCTCCCGCGGTTTATCCGCAACCATCGCTTGGCAAACGGCTCGGCGTCCGTCACAATCGACGAAGGACATCCTTGCGCGGCACCGGGACGGAAAGCGGATCCATCATGCGGATCTTCGGCAAAATCCTCCTCGTTCTCAACCTGCTCCTCACGGGCGGGTTCGTGTACTTCGCCGTCCAGGATTGGTCGGGGCGGAAGGCGATCGACGCCGCCGGCCTCCGCCACATCCTGTTGCGGGACGGCCTGCCCATCGAGGACAAGGGGCCGAACCCCTTCCCCGCCAGCGCGGCTCCCGGCTCGGACAACTACTCCGAATACACCTCCACCGAGATTCCCTTCGTTGTCGAAGGACCCGGCGGCGTGCCGACCACGACCGTGAGCCCGGCCCTGCTCGAAGCGTACTTCAAGGCCACCGGCGACACCCGCACCGATTCGCTCGGCGGCATGATGCCCGTCGCCAGCCAGATGGCCGAAGTGAAGCGCGTGTTCGAGGTGCTGAAGAAGCAGGACGACGCCACGAAGCTGAACCGCTTCGGCAACGCCTTGCTCCGCTTGGCCGAGACGTTCGAAGAACGCAACGAGTACACCGAGTGGTTCGCGAAGGGGCAGGTGCCGGAACTCGCCCACGCGATGGACCTGCAGTTCTACCGCGTGCTGCCGAAGCTGGTGGATGAAGGCCCGCTCGACGCCACCATGTGGCGGGACACGTATCCGCAGCGGATGAAGGGTTTCACCGATCAGCGGGACGCGGCGACGAAGGAAGCCGCGGACGCCGAAGCGGCCGGGAACGCGGCCCTCGCGGAGAGCAAGAAGGCCGAAGCGGATCGCCTCACCAACTTGATCTCGCGTCGCTCGAAGCGAGAGCCGAAGGACGACGCCGACCGCCGCTTCCGCCTGGCCACGCTGCTGGTCCACTTGGATACGGACGCCGCGTACCAGAAGCGGGTCGCCATGATCGTCGGCATGAAGCAATACGTGAAGGCGCTGGACGGGCAGGCCGGCAAGTACCTGGAGATCACGGACCGCGTGGATTCGGCCACGCTCGCGGATCAGGAGCGGTTCGTGGGTCAGTATTCGCAACTCCGGGCGATGGCGATCCAGCGCACGCAACTCGTGCTGGAGATGGCCGAGATCCGCCGGCAACTCGAGGCCCAGAAGCAGAAGGATCAGGACCTCGTGAACCGCCGCATGGAGCAACTCAAGGACGTGACCGCGCTCCATGACAAGCTCGTCGAGGAAGTGAAGCAACTGCTCGCGAAGCAGACGCAGACCGAGCAGGCGCTGTTCCTCCTCGAACGCGAGATCGGCCTGAAGTTGGAAGACATTTACCGCATGGAAGCGGAGTTGCGCATGCTCGAGAACGAGCGTTACCAGAAGAAGTGAGCCGCAGGGCGCAGGGGTTCGGCGATGACGTTCTTCGGCAAAACACTGGTCTTCCTCAACCTGGTCTTCGGGATCGGGATGGCCGTGTTCGCAACTTCGCTGTATGCGAACCGGCCGGGCTGGCTCGGGGAGCCGCCGGACAGCGTCGTGCCCAAGGGGCACTCGCCGCTCTCCATCAAGCAACTGGCTGCGGACATCGACTCCGCCGCCAAGTCCGCCGGGATGGCGAACGTGAACTGGACGACGAACTACAAGGCGCTAAACGACGCCGAATCGCTCCGGGAGAAGCGCCACGAACGCATGTTCGGCGCCCGCGTGGACGGCACGAAGGCCGCCGCCAAGGGGCTCATGGACTTCGCTCGCGAGGGCAACCCGAACGGGGCGGCGTTCCTGCATCTGTCCGAGGATGCCACCTCGCGGTTGCTGAACCTTTCCCCCGCGGAAGGCCCGGCGACCATCGTGAAGGGTCCGGACGACCAACCGCTCAAGGGGACGGACGGCCTGCTCACGCAGTTCGTGGACGACTCCGCGAAGGCCGAGGCCGCCGCGCTGGACAGCAAGATGAGGCGTGCCGAACAGAAGACGCTCGGCGAGCAGATCGTGGTGATGCAGAACCGCATCTACAAGCAGCAGGACATCCGCGACAATCTGCTGGTGGAAGCGGCCCGGCTCGAAGCCTTCGAAGTGAATGCGACCGAACACCGGCAGACCGTGACGCGCCGCCGCGACCAACTGATGCTCCGGCTCTCACCGTTCCAGAAAAAGTGTTCGGATTCCACCTCTTCGCGCTGGGGCGAGGGTGAGAAGGCTTGCGTGTCCGCGGCGATTGCAGAACAATATGAGGCGTGCGACCCGCACCGCGGGTCTCGGGGGGCTCGGCGATGACTTGGATCGGCAAAATCCTGTCCGTGTTCGTCCTCATCATCGGCGTGGCCGCCATGTGGTTCATGGCCACCGTGTACACGGCGCGCACCAACTGGAAGAACGACCGCGACGCCTGGCAGGCGGCGTTCAAGCAGGCGGAGAAGGCCCGGCTTGAAGAGCAGGCCGAGTACCGGACCAACAAGGAAGCGCTCGAACGCCGCATCCTCGCGGAAGTCACGCGGTCCAAGGGCTTGGGCGAAACGATCGCCAAGCTCGAAGGCTCGAACAAGCAGGTCATCGACGTCAACAAGCAGCAAAACAAGGTGCTGAACGAGAGCGACGTGAAGGCCACAGACCTTCTCGCCAACCTCGAAGCCTTGGCCGAAGAAGCGAAGAAACTCCGCGACCGCATGGGCCTCCTGGAGAAAGAACGGCAGCAACTCGTGATCGATCGCGAAGTCGCCCTCAAGGACCGCCAATCGTACGAGAACCAAGCCAAGCAGGCCGTGTCGGACAAGTTGATTGCGGAGGGCAAGATCGAGAGCCTCAACACGCAGATCGCGGAGCTGAAGGCGACCGGTGGACGCGCGGACGCCCTCGTCACGAACAGCTTCGCGAAGCCCGCCGCCCCGCTGCCGGACGGCATCCGCGGCACCGTGACCGACTTCAAGGGCGACTACGTGGCCCTCTCCATCGGCATCGACGCCGGCCTGACCAACGGCGCGGTGCTGGACATCTTCCGCTCGGAGGGCGGCGGCGCGTACCTCGGAACGATCGTGGTGGAACGTGTGTATCCGAAGGAGGCGGTGGCGAAGTTCCGCCCCGCGGACCCGCGCCGTTCGATCGGCAAGCTGCGGGCCGAAGAACTCCCGAAGATCGGCGACACCGTGGGCAAGGTCGGCATCAGCGGCCCGCTCAGCATCAAGTGAGGCAAGTTCGCCGGAAGCGTCGGCGACGAGGTTTTCGCGGCACCTACAAGGGCAAGTAGCAGGGAGAGACAGCCGTGGCGAAGAAGAAGACACCGGAACCGAAGGGCAAGCAGGTTCACGCACCGGGCGAGCCGGTGTACACCGTGATGGCGTTCGTCACGTTCGTGGCGCTCGCCGTGGGCTGCGTGCTGCTGTACCTGGACTTCGACGAGTACGGCGGGAAGACCGCGCCGGCCGAGAAGGTGCCCGCGCTGCAGCAACTGGGCGGGGCCAATGCCGCCCCCGCGCCGTCCGGCAATTGACACTTCCCGGCTTGCCTCGGCACCTATCATTCCGTGTCGAGGCGGCACAACCGGACCAACCGGAATCACCCGTCCTCCTGCCACGGAAGGCACGTCCCGGCGATGACGTAACACCGAAGATTCACATCCAGCCTGCACGATTACTGTTACTGACAGCGCGGACACCCCCCTGATTGCCGACGTTCGGCCATCAGCCACAGTCCGCCCCAAGGACCCGGATTCCCACGGCGACCCGAAACACTGGCAAAGCCCCCGGATTCGCGGGTTTTGCTAAGCTGGCGGGTTGAAATGGTCGAAAGAAGTGGCGTCGAAGCCGTTGTCTGCGGAACCCGGGTGAAGAGCCCGACAACCGCACCCCCGGCATCCCGCGACCGACTCGACCGGCGGACGGATCCGCCTTGGGCGACCCCCACGAGCCCGGCCCCGCGCGGCTGCCGCGACACCGGCTCAGCCCCCCAAGCCCCGGGGGCGCCGACCGGGGCCGGATCACGCGACGCCACGGATGGCCGGCAACAGCCGCGGCAGTGCGGGTCGAGCGAGTTCAAACGGAGTGCCTCGCAATGAAAAAGGTGTTCACCACCGGCCAGGTTGCGAAGATTTGCAAAGTCGCGCCGCGGACCGTCTCCAAGTGGTTCGATTCCGGCCGCCTCAAGGGATATCGCATCCCCGGCAGCCAGGATCGCCGCATCCCCCGCGAACAACTCATCCGGTTCCTCAAGGAACACGGCATGCCCCTCGGGGAACTCGAAGAAGAAGAGTGGCACAAGGTGCTCCTCATCGGAACCGAGAAGTTGTTCAACGACCGCATCAAGGAAATCCTCCCGGAAGACGAGGATTTCAAGTTCCAGTACGCCAACAGCGGCTTCGAGGCCGGCATGCTGGCCGGGAACTTCCAGCCGGACACGATCATCATCGACCTCGGCCTCGGCCGGGCCGAATCGATCCAGATCGTCGCCCGTCTGCGTGCGGACGAGACCCACACCGGCACGCTGATCGTCGGCCTCGCCAGCGAGGACGAAGCCGCCCCCGAGCAGCTTTCCCAGCACGGGTTCAACGACGTGTTCAAGAAGCCGTTCGACGTGGCCCTGCTCGGCGAGAAGATCAAGAGCATCGCCGAAGCCAAGCGGGAAGACTGAGCCCCCTCGGTCTTCACCCGCAAGCCCATCCGCTTCCCCCGGCGGATGGGCTTTTTCGTTTCATGACCGCCACCCGGTGCATCTCTCGAAGCACCGAAGCCTTTCGGCCCGTTTCTTCTCCCATGCATCCGGTCCGCGCATCGATTCGCGCATCACTGTGGACGGGGAGCGGTCGCGAGCGGCCGATGGTCGGTAGCGACAGCCAGCAGATGGCCGACGTCCAACCAGAACTGATCCCACCGCGCGCGTTCCCAAGCCGTCATCCTGGCAAGCCGTTCAGGGTCGCGGATGGACACGAAGTCGGGATCGCGCTGCCAAGACCGGAGGCGGGCAGCTAAGAGTTGACGCTTGTCAAGTTCCTGTGCCAGCGGAGTGAGGAGTGTGAGATCCCTCTGCAACCAAGCATGGGCTCGATCGAGCAGGTGCCCCCATTCCTCCATGCCGAACTCGGTCATCTGAATGTCTTGTCCGTCTGCAGCCAAGATCGCACATCGTGCGGCATTGTGCAGCACGTCGTCCGGCGGCCACAGAGCGGCGCGTTCGACCGGCTGGCGTTTCATTTGTCTCGAGTACAGTTGCACGGCCAGCACGTATTGCCGTACGAAGGGACGTTCACTTACTTCCACGAACTCGCCCAGTTCGCCATCCATGGGCCGAGACCGGCCCTCTGCGACGTCGGGAAGTCGCTTGAGATTTGCCCGGTACCGGTCCACCGTCATGATGTGGAATTTTGGTGTCACGAAACGCGGTTCGATCTGCAGCGACTCTTCAAACAACTTCTTGGCCTCATCCAGCTCTCCGCGGTCCAGAAGCAGGTGATAGGCCAGGTTGTTGCGGGCGACATAACCTTTCGGATCGCGGCGAATGACGTCCCTCCATCTCGCTTCGGCTTTCTCTTTGTTCCCTGCCTTCGAGTAGAACCCGGCCAGTTGAGTGGAAGCAGACGTATCCTCAGGATCGGATCGCAGGAGGTCTTCGAGGATGTCGATGGCTTCCGCAAGGTCGCCCCGCGCTCCGAGAGCGGTGGCCAGCTGGATCCGCCCCCATCGGTAAGGAGGATCCAAGCGGACAACCTCGCGAGCGTGAATCGCGGCACCATCGAAGTCCGTGCCCCGTCCAATCAGTGTCTCGACCAACCCCAGTCGCGCCGTCGAGCTGCGCGGCCGCATCGCCAGCGCGGCGCGATACCACATCTCCCGCTCCGCCAACTGGCCTGGGTCGTGAAAGTAGCTCAAGCTGGCCCGATTCATCAGCAGCCCGAAATCGGAGGGTTGCTTTTCGACGGCGGCCGAGATGATCAGCTTGCGTCGCAATTCGGGAATCGCCGAACTCCAGCCAAGGCGGATCGCAAACCGGGGCGGTTGATTCAGTGCATCGACCCGTTCTGCCAAGCGGGCGAGATCGTCCTTCGCGACGGCCGAACGGACCGCATCGCGAAACTCATCATGATCGGCCGCTCCCAGCAAATCCCGAAGGCCCGGTTCGGGCTGGAAAAGCAACCACAAATCGAGCGCGGCGAGTGCTTGATCCCGAACCGGAGACGCTTCGAGACGTGCGGCCGCATCGCGAGGCGAGTTCGCATCCGGTTTCAATCCCCAGCGGTCAAACGCGCCGCGCCACTGAGCGACCACTTGCGAGCGAGGCGTGAAACGCCCGTCGATCGGCGTCCAGAGTAAACCGTTGATTCGGTCCAGCTCGAGAAGCAGGGCCAAGTCGCCCCGGCCACGTTCCAAGCGTTCTCGGAGCACAGGGTCGGCGACTTCGGATTCCCGTCTCGCTGCTTGGTCCAGAATGAGCAGGGCCGACGCTGCATCGTCGGACCTCAGGGCCTCTTCACTGCGTTCGAGGAGCATCTGGAGCGCATCGACGTTGCGAATTCTCCGCTGACGGTCCTCCTTATTCCGCCGCTCTTCATCGAGTTGCAACCGATAGTCGGCCTCCTGTTGTTCTTGCTGCACTCGCGCGCGTTCCGCCTCGCGCTCGGCACGTTCGATGAGTCCGAACGCCAGACCAACCGAACCTATTGCTGCGGCGAGAACGACGACCGTGCTCGCCGCCACAGCCGCCGTGTGTCGCCGCACGAACTTCCGCATCCGATAGCCCGCGCTCGGCGGGTGGGCCAGCACCGGTTCGCCGGCGAGGTAGCGTTGCACGTCATCCGCGAAGTTCACCGCTGTGGCGTACCGACGGGTGCGGTCCTTTTCCAAGGACTTCATCACCACCCAGTCCAACTCGGCGCGGAGCTCTTTGGTCAGGCGGGCGGGTTCGCTGCCGCGCTGCTCCGAGATCGTGGCTTTCGTCTGGGTCGAGGAAAGCCGTGCGGACGGCCGCGGCGGTTCCTCCTCCCGCACGACGCGGAGCATCTCGATGAGGGCGGCCTTCTTGAACCGCTCCCGTTCGATCGGCGTCGTGCCGGTGAGTAGTTCGTAGAGCAGCACGCCGAGGGAATACACGTCCGAACGCGTGTCGATGTCCAGTTGATTGAAGGTCGCCTGTTCGGGGCTCATGTAGGCCGGCGTACCGACGACCTGCTCGAAGCCGGTGTGCAGAGTCTTCTCCGTGAGCGGAGTGCCCGTCGCCTTTGCCACGCCGAAGTCGATCACCTTCGGCACCGGTTTGTCGTCGTGGAGGGCCACGAGCACGTTGGACGGCTTGATGTCGCGGTGGATGATGCCCTTCTGGTGGGCGTGCTGGATGGCGAGGCACACGGGCACGAACAGTTCGAGGCGTTGCCGCGGGGTGAACTTCCGCTGGTCGCAGAACTCCGTGATCGGCGTCCCTTTCACCAGTTCCATGACGAAGAACGGGCGGCCGCTCGGTGTGGTGCCGACGTCGAACACGCGGGCGATGTTCGGGTGGTCCATCATCGAAAGGGCTTGGCGCTCGGCCTCGAACCGCGCGAGCACCGACTTCGAATCCATGCCGGCGCGGATGAGCTTGACGGCGACGTTTCGTTTGACGGGTTCGGTCTGCCGGGCCATCCAGACCGAACCCATGCCGCCTTCACCGATCGCTTCGAGCAGCTTGTAGCGGCCGGCGATCACGGTGCCGGGCTGGAGGTCGTCGAGATGGGAGAAGCCGGCGGGCGTGACCGAGCCTTCATAGCTGCCGGTTCGATCCGGCTCGTCGGGGTCGGTCGACCGGGCGGGATTGGTGGGCGGGAGATCGGGCATGGCCCGATGCTAACAGGTCCGAGCCGGATCGCAAGCCGCCCCGTCAGCAAAGCTCATCCGTGAAGCGAGATCGATTTGCGAAGCCACGCAACGGCCTCTTCGTGGGACTTTGCCGCGTTCGCACGCTCGATCAAGTCGGCGAGCTGCGGGGTGTACGGCACCGCGGCACCCGGCTCCGGAGCGTGTGGCACCAATCGGCACACGATCGCTGCGATCAGGGAAGGGACGCCTTCACCGGTCTTGGCCGAGACGCGGGTCGCATCCGGCGCCGAAGCGGGAGAAAGGTCGCATTTGTTCAGCACGGCGAGCCCGCCGCGCGAGCAAGGTTCCGGGCTCCCTTCCGAGGCATCGAACACCCACAGCACCAAATCGGCGTCATTCAAGTATCGTTCCGCGCGGGCGATCCCTTCAGCTTCCAAACCGGCGGCTTCGCGAATGCCCGCGGTGTCCGCGAGTTCCACGGGCCAACCGTCGAATGCGAGCCGCACCGTGACGACATCGCGCGTCGTGCCCGGAACCGCGGAGACGACCGACCGCTGATACCCGGCCAGCGCGTTGATGAGCGAACTCTTTCCGACATTGGGCGCGCCCGCGATGGCGATTCGCCACGGCTCCACGAGGTGGCGGCCGAGCGGAGCGAAGCTTGCGAGTTCGGCGAGTTTCGCGGAGTCGAACGCGTCGAGAAGCGACTCCACGGCGCGGCGGAACGCCCCGTGATGCTGATCCAACAGGATGGATGCGCTTCTCAAAGTGGTCGCGAGTGCCGCCTGCGGTTTCGCGCGCTCGCGCACCTCGAACCCGCACGCGGCCATCACTTCCTGCACCACGCGCCGGCCGCCGTGGCAGTGGATCTCCAACACATCGGGTCGCTTCACCGCGAGCACCACGTCGTCGCCGGCGAAGCGGCCGTACCACACGCGGCCCGGTTCGGGTCGCTCCGGCAACGGCTTCGAGAACAACTCGCGCACCCGGCTCCATGCCTCCGGCCCCGCGATTTCGAGCGTCGCGATGGCCCCCGTGCCCGGCGGCGTCAGCCGTGTCACGCCGGTGTCACTCACGGACCACCCGGTTCTTCAGGGACTCCGCCGCGATGCGGATCCCCTCCAGCACCAGGGTGGGGACGATGTGCGTCTCGGGAAGCGAGGGCATGCGGGCGCTAAGGAGATGCTCCGCGCCGCCGGTGAGGAAGAGCCACGGCGTCGTTTCGCATTGGTCCGCGAAGAGGCCGAGCAGGGCCATGACGCCGCCGTTGAGCATCGCGTCGAGCCCGAGCTTGATCGCGTCCGCCGTGTTCCGTCCCGGCGAGAAGTCCTCGATGATGTCCGCTTCCACGAGTGGCAACTTGGCGGTGAAGCGGTGCAGCGAAAGGGCCATGAGCCGCGGACCGGGCATGATCGCTCCGCCGCAAAACACGCCCTGTTCATTGATGAAGTTGACCGTGACCGCGGTGCCAACATCGACGGTGATCGCGGCCTGCCCCTCGGGCCGCAGCGTTTTCGCGGCCACGGCTCCGAACAGCCGGTCGATGCCGACCTTGTCCGGGAAGTCGACATCGAGCTCGATGGGGATGTGCTCGCGGTCCTCGAAGGCGATGGTGCCGCCGCGACTCTGGGACCACTTCATGAAGTCGGCGAGCGCGGGCGGGTTCACGCTGGCGGCGGCCCACTTCCGCGCGAACTCGGTGGGCGGAAGCTTGGCGAGCGCCGCCTCCCACGCCGCGGGGTCGTTCAGCGGCAACCGCATGACCTCGGTCACGCGGCCGTTCTTCACCACGCCCCATTTCAGACGGCTGTTGCCGACATCCACGACCACGTCCGGAGTCATTTGTGAATCTCCGGCACGCTCGTGGTCTTGAAGTCCTCCGTGCGGACGGCGGCCTCCGTGGGGAACTCGACGGTCGGCTTCTTCGCCAACATCGCCTCCTCGCGTTTGAGTTCGTCGAGCGTTTGCGCCACGCGGCCGACCAGCGTCGAAAGGCCCTGCCCGGTGACGGCCGAGATCAACAGCACGTCGCGTTCCAGCTCCGCTTCCAGCCTCTTCTGCACCTCGTCGGCACCGGTGAGTTCCGCCTTGCTCACGCAGAGGATTTCGCGCTTCGTGTGCAACGGCACCACGTATTCGCGAAGTTCCTTGCGGATCGTGTGGTAGTTCTTCACCGGGTCCGAGCCGTCCGACGGGAACGGTTCCACGAGATGCACCAACACGCGGGTGCGTTCGACGTGCCGGAGGAACTCGTGCCCGAGCCCCACGCCCTGGGCGGCTCCTTCGATGAGGCCGGGCAGATCGGCGAGGACGAAGCCGGCGTCGCCGCCGAGCGTGACGATGCCGAGGTTCGGATGCTTCGTAGTGAACGGATACGGGGCGATTTCCGGCGTGGCCCGCGAGAGGCGGCTGAGCAGCGTGCTCTTCCCGGCGTTCGGGAACCCGACGAGCCCGGCGTCCGCGATCACCTTGAGTTCGAGGCTGATCCAGCGTTCCTCGCCGTCTTCACCCGGTTCGAACTGTCGCGGCGTGCGGTTGGTGGAACTCTTGAAGTGAACGTTGCCCTTGCCGCCGCGGCCGCCCTTTGCGGCGATCAATTCGTCGCCGACGTTCACGAGGTCCTTGAGAATGTTGCCGCGGTCGCGGTCGCGGACGATGGTGCCCGGTGGCACGAGCAGCACGATGTCTTCGGCACTGGCCCCGGCGCACTGCGCGCCGCTGCCGGGTTCGCCGTTCCTGGCTTTCCAGTGTTTCTTCATTGTGAGGCCGGCGAGGTTGTCCGCGTTCGGGTCGGCGCGAACGATGACGGACCCGCCGTCGCCGCCGTCGCCGCCGTCCGGCCCGCCTTTCGGGATGTACTTCTCCCGCCGGAAGGAGACCATTCCGCGGCCTCCGTCCCCGCCCTTTACGAACAACTCGACGCGATCGACGAACATGTTTCACTCGAACCAATTCTGAAGGGTGAGGCCGGGCACGTGGGTGAAGTCTTTCACGTTGCGGGTCACGAGCACGGCCTTGTGCGCGAGCGCGATGCACGCGATGAGCAGATCGTCGCGTTTCATCTTGTGACGCTTCTTGTCCTTTACGAACTTCTCGAAATGCCTCGCCGCATCCGGTGTGACTCCGAAGACATCCCAGTCCGCCAAGTCTTCAAAGTCCTTGTCGAACCGCGATTGGGCAATCAGCAACTCCTCGATGTTCGCGGCTTTGAGCAGCGACTCGACACGTCCACGGATCACCTCGTACCACGCGACAATCGGGATCGCGACGGTGTCGTCCGCCAACTCAGACAGGCGAGGCAGGAGCCGCGGATTGCCCTTGAGTGCTTCCGACAGCGTGTTCGTATCCAAGAGATACAGCACGTCAGTCTCCACCCACCGTGTGAAGCGACCGACGCCGCTCGATTTCCGCCATCATGGCATCGACGGTTGGATCATCCTTCCAACTGCCGAAGACGGCCATGAGTTGCTCTTTGGCGGACTTCTTCCGCTTCTCGCACGGAGTGCCCAGCCAAGCACGGAGTTGCTCTTTCGAGAAGCGAAACTCCCCGGCCACGATCTTGCTCGGAACGTGGCCGTCCGCGGCATCCTTCTTAAGCCCCTTCGCCGGGACGCGCAGGAACGCGGCTGCCTCCTCCAGCGTGAGGATGTCGGAATCGACCGCGGCTTTCGGCGTGCCGTTGCGCTTCGCGGTCCCGTTCTTGGCGGTTTTCGTGCCCATGATCCATCATCCTATCACATCCGCTCGACGGTCTTGATGCCGAGCAATCCCAGCGCCCGCTGGATCACGCGGCCCACGAGATCGACCAGCACCAGCCGGCTCTCGCGAAGCTCTCCCGCGTCCGCTTTCAGAACCGGGCAGTTTTCAAAGAACACGCTGTAGGCCTTCGCCAAGTCCCAGAGGTAGCCGGTGATCACGTGCGGATAGTAATCCGCGGCGGCGGCCTCGACCGCCTCGGGGAACCGGAGCAGTTGCAGTGCGAGAAGTCGCTCCGCCGGTTCGACCAACATCACGGCCGGCGGCGACGTGCGGAAGCGGGCCTCGTCCACGCCGCCTTCGCGGAAGATGCTGCGGCAGCGGGCGTACGCGTACTGCATGTACGCGGCCGTGTTTCCCACCGTCGCCGTCATCTTGTCCAGGTCGAAGACGTAATCCGTGGTGCGGCTCTGGCACAGGTCCGCGTACTTCACTGCTCCCACGCCGATCACTTCCGCAATGATTGCCTTCTCGTCGTCGGTGGCTTCGTACACCTTGTGTCCTTCCGCCTTGCGCTTGGCCACGCTCTCCTCGTACTTCTGCAAACTGATCCGCGAGGCGTCGTCGAGAAGGTCCATGAGTTCGAGCGCGCCGCCCTTGCGGGTCGAGAAGATCTTGCGGGTTTTCGGGTCGAGCATTGAGCCGAACTGCACGTGCTGGTATTCGACCTGCTCGTAACCCCAGCGGCGGGCTTGGGCGAACAGCGTCTTGAAGTGCAACGCCTGCGGAGCGCCCACGACATAGAGCATCGCGTCGGGCTTCCACGTTTCCATGCGATGCTTCACGGTGGCGAGGTCCGTGGTGGTGTAAGTGAACGCGCCGTCGCGCTTGCGGATGATCGCCGGCGGCTCTTCCTTCTTCGCTTCCTCCTGCGTACGCGGCACCACGCCCTTCGCGTTCGGAATCACGATCGCGCCGTTGCTCTCGAACGCGATCCCCTTCGCGAGCATTTCGTCCACCACGCCCGGCAGCATCGGGTTGTAGAAGCTTTCGCCGAGCGTGGAGTCGATTTTGACGTCCAGCCGTTCGTAGATCGGGCGGAGCATCTCAAGGCACGCGGGCATGAACAACTTCCAGAGCGCGGTGTTCTCCGGATCGCCGGAGTGCAGTTTCGAAGTTTCCTCGCGGCACGCGGTCATCACCGAGTTGCCGGCCACGCCGTCTTCGTCGTCGCCTTCCGCCAATTGAGCGAGATCGCGAACGTGGATGTAAAGCCGCAGCAGTTCGCGCACGGGATCGGCGGCGAAGGCCGCATCATCGCGGTGGTGCTTGTAGCCGTACAGGAGGATGCCGAACTGCGTGCCCCAGTCGCCGAGGTGGTTGTCCCCGATCACGGTGTGGCCGAGCGAGCGGAGGATGCGGACGAGGGCGTCGCCGATGATGGTGCTGCGGAGGTGGCCGACGTGCAGCGGCTTCGCCACGTTCGGCCCGGAGAGATCGATCACGAAGGTACGTGGCTTCGCGGCCGGAAGGAGGCCGAGGTTCGGGTCGGCCGCGACTTCATGCACGGCCTTCGCAAGGAAGCCCGGCTTCAGGCGGAAGTTGATGAACCCCGGCCCCGCGACGGTCGGCGTCTCCGTCACGTCGTTCGCCGGCAGTTTTGCGATAAACTCCGCGGCCACGTCGTGCGGCTTCTTGCCGAGTTGCTTCGCGAGCGGCATGGCGAAGTTCGCCTGGTAGTCCCCGTGGTCCGCGTTGGCGGCGGGCTTCACCATGCCGAGAAGTTCGGGCAACTTCGCCGGATCGGGCGCGAGTTGCGATACGGCCGGTTCGATGAGCGAGCGAAGCTGATGCAGCAGATTCATGAAGTGAAGATACGGGGTGCCACTGAGCGGGGGACGTCAGTCCCCCGTGTTTCCGACACGAGGGACTGACGTCCCCCGCTCAGTCATTCCAGTTCCGCTTCCCAATCCACCTTGGGGGCGTCGGCCCAGAGTTCTTCCAACTTGTAGTAGTCCCGCATGTCCGGGTCGAAGACGTGCATCACCACGTCGCCGTAATCCTGCACCACCCACTTGCTGGCTTCGTACCCCTCGATGCCCATGCGTTCGTCGCCTTCGGCGGCCATCGCGGCGTCCATCTCTTCCGCCAGCGTGTGGATCTGGCGGCGGCTGCCGCCCGTCGCGATCACGAAGTAGTCGAACAGCGGAGTGCACGGCCGCATGTCCAGTACCACGATGTCGCGGGCCTTGTTGTCCGACGCGACCTTCGCCGCCACGCAAGCCCGGTGGAGGGCGCTGGCCAGCGGAGGAGCGGACGGGCGAACCGAAACGGCGGGTGCGGTCATGGTGGTGGTCAAGCGGCCTCCTGGAATGCGAGTGCCCGATGCATCGCCGACGATACACGAAGTTCGTCGAAGCGACACTCCAACTTGGGACGCGGTTCGTCTTCTCTCTCGCTTTCCATCCGTATTCTACACAGGACGCACACGAATCCGCGTCGGAAATCCCACCCCGAACCCGTGACTCTCCATGAAATCGCGCGTCCTGATCGCACCCGCCCCGCTGCAGGAAATCGCCCACGTGTACGGGCCGGTCTTGAAGGACCACGAGATCGTGTTCTCGCGCGTGCCGCACCAGATGAACGAGGCGGAACTCGCGGACCATCTCATGGGTTGCGCCGGCAGCTTGGCCGGCTCCGAGCCGTACACGCGGGACATCATCGCGAAGGCGGCCGCACAAGGGCTTAAGGTGATCGCCCGCGCCGGAGTCGGATACGACGCCGTGGACACGGCCGCCGCCACCGAGCACGGCGTTGCCGTGTGCATCGCCCCCGGCACGAACCAGGACTCCGTCGCGGAGCACACCTTCATGCTGATCCTGGCGTTGAGCCGCGGCATGGTGTGGCAGCACAATGCGGTGGCGGCGGGAAAGTGGCCGCGTCGCGCGAACCTGCCGCTCCGTGGCACCACGCTCGGCCTGCTCGGCCTCGGCCGCATCGGCAAGGCCGTCGCCCTCCGCGGCAAGGCGTTCTACATGAACGTCGTGGCCTACGAACCGTACCCGGACCAAGCGTTCGTGAAGGAGCACGGCATCACACTGCTTCCATTCGATGAGGTCGTGAAGCAGGCGGATTGGTTGAGCCTGCACATGCCGATGAGCCCGGAATCGAAGCAGTGCATCAACAAGCGGACGCTCGGGCTGATGAAGCCGACGGCGCATCTGGTCAACACCGCCCGCGGCGGCGTGATCAACGAAGCGGACCTGTACGATGCTTTGAAGAACAAGCGGATCGCCGGCGCGGGGCTGGACGTGTTCGATCAGGAACCCCCCGGCGCGAACCCGCTTCTCACCTTGGACAACATCGTGATGACGGCCCACATGGCGGGCGTGGACACGAAGAGTCGCGACGATATGGCCCACATGGCGGCCCGCGCCATCGCCAAGCTCCTCGCCGGCGAATGGCCCGCGGACTGGATCGTGAACCCGCAGGTGAAAGAGAAGTTCTTCAGGCGATCCTGATCGGACGCGAAGTCGGTTGAATCCGACCGGCCATTCGTTGAAAATGCCGGTGGAGATTCCGCATGAGCACTGCCGCAACCGCCCGCCCAACGGCCCGCACCACGATCGGCGACCTCCTGAATCGCTTGGGAGGCATCCATCCCGATCGCGTGCGGTTCGAACCCGTGCCTGGCACCGCCACGCCCGACGATTTGATCGCAGTGAACGAGGCGCGTGAAAGCCCGGTGTGCGAATGGATCGACGCCACGCTGGTGGAGAAGGGCATGGGGCACTTTGAAGGCTGGGTCACCTTCATCATCCTCGGCCAGTTCGACCGCTACTTGGAGCAGCACGACATCGGAATGGTCTTCACGCCGGACACGGTGCTGCGGATTCTTCCCGGCGTCGGGCGAGCCGCGGATGTGGCGTTCGTTTCATGGGCCGGTTTGCCCGGCGGCCGTCCGCCCGAGCGTTCCGAACCGGTGCCCTGCGTCGTGCCGGACTTGGTGATCGAGGTGTTGAGTCGTTCGAACACGCCGGGCGAGATGAGCCGGAAGCGGCAGGAGTACTTCCGGGCCGGTGTGAAGCGGGTTTGGGAAATCGACCCCGCAACGCGCGGTGCGGTGGCCTACACGGGGCCGGAAGCCGGGGTCGAGATCCCCCCGAACGGTACGCTTCACGCCGGCGAGGTGATGCCGGGCTTCTGCCTCTCGCTGCAAGCCGTATTCGATCGAGCCGAGCGCCGCGGTTGAAATCACAATTCCACCCGTAACGCCTCTGTAACGCACCCTTCGGGTTGGCGTCCCCGCAAGCGGAAATCCCGTCTACACTGTCCAGCAACGACCGGCGTGCGCGCCGGCCGGCGAATCACCATCTCCCGACAGAGGTTTCCCATGACACGGTCGAACCGATTGGTCGCCTTGGGTGCGGCGCTCGCATGCGTCGCCGCCGGGGTCGCCGTCATGGTCTCCACCGCGCAGCAGCCGCGGCCCGAACAGTGGAAGAAAGTCAACGACGCCGTGAACAAGGGCCTGCCCAAGACCGCCATCAAGGAACTCGAGCCGATCATCGAATCGGCCCTGAAGGACAAGGCGTATCCGGAAGCCATCAAGGCGATCTGCAAGAAGATCGTGCTGGAAGGCAATATCGAAGGCAACAAGCCGGAGGAGAAGATCACGCGCATGGTGGCGGCGATCAACACCGCGCCGCCGGAGATGCACCCGGCCATGAACGCCGTGCTGGCGCACTGGTACTGGCACTACTACAACCAGAACCGCTGGCGAATCCAGCAGCGGAGTAATGCCGGTGACACCACCGGGAGCGATGTCACCACGTGGGACCACCAGCGGATCATCACCGAGATCGATCGCGTCTTCGACAAGGCGCTCGCCGCCGAGAAGGAACTGAAAGCCACGCCGATCGCGACGTATGACGCGCTTCTCGACAAAGGCACCATCCCGGACAAGTTCCGCCCGACGCTCTACGACTTCCTCGCGTTCGACGCCCTCAGCTTCTACGCCGTCGGCGACCAAGCCAACGGTCCGAAGACCGAGGACGCCTTCGAGATGACTGCCGAGAGCCCGGTGTTCGCTTCGACGGACGCGTTCCTGAAGTGGGAGCCGAAGACGACCGACGGCGGCTCGCGGACGCTGAAGGCCGTGAAGCTGTACCAGAAACTGCTTGCATTCCACGCAACCGACAACGACAAGTCCGCGCTGCTCGACACCGACCTGCACCGCCTCCGCTTCGGTTACAACAAGGCCGTCGGCGCGGGCAAGGATGAAGCGTACATCGCGGCCGTGAAGCAATTCGCCGAAGCGAACACGGAGCACGAACTCTCCGCGATGGCCCGCTTCCAATGGGCCGGCGTGCTGCAGAATCAACAGGAATTCGTGAGGGCCCGCGAAGTCGCGCTCGCCGGGCAGAACGCTTTCCCGGACAGCCCCGGCGGCAAGCTTTGCTTCAACGTCGTGCAAACGATCGAGGCCAAGAGCAGCAGCGCGAGCACGGAACGCGTTTGGGCCGACCCGATGCCCGAAATCAGCGTGAAGTACAAGAACCTGACGAAAGCGTGGTTCCGCGTGGTGAAGGGCGACTACCTGCAGCGGATGAAGCAGGCCCGCTGGCGCCCCGAGCAACTCGACCAGAACGAACAGAAGGCGCTGTTGAATCAAGATCCGGTGATGAGCTTCACCCGCGATCTGCCGCCGACGAACGACTACAAGGAACGCACGGAGTCCTTCTCGGCCCCGAAGGGCCTCGCGCCCGGCTGGTACCACCTCCTCACCAGCCACGATGAGAAGTTCTCCGCCCAGGACAACATGGTGACCTACACGGACTTCTGGGTGTCCGACCTCGCCATCGTGAACCGCATCGATCAGGGCAAGCTGCGGGTCGAAGGGTTCGTCACGAACAACAACTCGGGCGAGCCTCTGGCGGACGCCAAGGTGCAGGTGTGGTTCCGCAGCAACAACGGTGGCGGCTGGTTCCCCGGCGACACCGCGACCACCGACAAGAACGGCATGTACGCCCTCACCGGCCGCAACCAGCATGCCCACATGGTGATCGCCAGCACCAAGGACCAGATGCTGTCCTCGATGCACGACAGTTACCTGTACCAGAACAACTACAACCCGCAGGCCCAGGAGCAGACCGTGTTCTTCACGGATCGCTCGCTGTACCGCCCCGGCCAGACCATCCAGTACAAGGGCGTGTGCATTCGTTACTTCCAGGAGAAGGACACTTACGAGAGCATCGCGAACCGCGAGGTGACCGTGGTGTTCTCCGATCCGAACGGCAAGGAAGTGGCCAAGCAACAGGCCCGCACGAACGACTACGGTTCGTTCTCGGGAAGCTTCACGGCCCCGCGGGACCGTCTCGCCGGCCGCATGAACATCCATGTGGTCAGCGGCCCGCACGGTGCCGCGCAGTTCAACGTGGAAGAGTACAAGCGTCCGAAGTTCACCACGAAGGTCGAGTCGCCGGTCGAGCCCGCGAAGCTGAACGCCGAGGTGAAGGCGCCCGGCAAGGCGACCGCCTACACCGGCGTGCCCGTCGGCGGCGCCAAGGTGAAGTACCGCGTCGTCCGCGAGGTGCGCTACCCGGCGTGGTTCCACGATTACTACTGGTGGCGCCCCGTGCCGCAGAAGCCGGCGCAGGAGATCGCCCACGGCACGATGAGCACCGAGCCGGACGGCTCATTCGTGATTCCGTTCACGGCGAAAGCCGATCCCACCGTTCCCGAGAAGGATGAACCGACCTTCCGCTTCACCGTCACCGCGGAAGTGACCGACACCACGGGCGAGACCCGCGTCGGCACTAAGACCATCGAGGTGGGCTACGCCGCGCTTAAGGTGTCCGCCTCCGCCGCGGAATGGCAGACGAACGACCAGGACGTGAAGTTCACCGTCAACACCACGACGGTGGACGGCCTCGGGCAGGAAGCCAAGGGCACACTCAAGGTCTACGCCCTGAAGCAACCCGAGAAGGTGGCCCGCCCCGCGACCGACGGCCAGTTCCACTACCGCTTCCAACTGGTGGACGTGGAACCGAAACCCGATCCGGGCAAGCCTCAGTCGTGGGAACTCGGCGACGTGAAGTTCAGCACGGACTTCGCGACCGACGGCAAGGGCGTGAAGGAAGTCGCGGCGAAGCTGCCCGCCGGCATCTACCGCGTGATCGTCGAATCGCAGGACACGTTCGGCAAGAAGGTCACCGGCAAGTCCCAGCTTCAAGTGCTGGAGCCGACCGCGATGCACCTGAACATCCGCGTCCCGAACATCGTGTCGGCCCCGACGTGGACCGTGGAGCCCGGCAACACGTTCACCATGTTCTGGGGCTCGGGCTACAACGAAGGCCGCGTGTTCCTCGAAGCGGAGCACCGCGGCAAGATTCTCCAGGCGTTCTGGACGGAGCCGGGCCGCACGCAGGCCCAACTCAAGGTGCCGGTCACCGAAGAGATGCGCGGCGGGTTCACCGTTCGCGCCACGTTCGTTCACGAGAACCGCGCCTACCTCACCAGTAAGCACGTCGATGTGCCGTGGAGCAACAAGGACTTCACGGTGAAATGGGAGACGTTCCGCAACAAGCTCGAACCCGGCAAGAAGGAGACGTTCACGGCGATCGTCACCGGGCCGGACGCGAAGAAGGCGGTCGCCGAGATGGTGGCCGCGGTTTACGACCAATCGCTTGACGCGTACCTCCCGCACGATTGGATGCACAAGTTCGGCATCTTCCGCCATGATTATTCGAACCTGCACTCGCAGTTCGAGAACACGACGAAGGGCTTCAACTGGATCCACGGCCAGTGGCCGCAGAACCACAAGTCCGTGGACCTCGCATATCGCGGCTTCCCCGGCGAACTGACCCAGAATTACTACCGCTACGAGTACTTCGGGAAGGGCGGCGGCAACGGCGGATTCGAGTTTGAGTACGGCTACACCCGCTTCAACCGCGGCATGGCGATGGACGGCATGATGTCGGAGTCGAAGGGCATGCCGATGGCGGGCGCGGCTCCGCCGCCGATGGCCCCCGGCGCCGGATTCGGAGGCGGCGGGCTTCGCGAACAGGCCGCCAAGAGGGACGCCAATGGCCTCGGTGCCGAACTCGGCGACGACAAGGCCGCAACCGCGGGTGATCCCGGCAACGCCGGCGGCCCCGGCCCGAACCTCAGCGGCGTCGCCGCCCGCAAGAACCTCAACGAGACCGCATTCTTCTTCCCGCATCTGGTCAGCGATGCCGAAGGCGTCGTCCGCATGGAGTTCACCATGCCGGAGGCCCTCACCAAGTGGAAGTTCCTCGGCTTCGCCCACGACAAGGAACTGAAGAGCGGCTTCCTCGGCGACGAAATCGTGACGGCGAAGGACCTCATGGCCCAGCCGAACCCGCCGCGGTTCCTCCGTGAAGGGGACGTGATCGAGTTCCCCGTGAAGGTCTCGAACCAATCGCCGACGCGGCAGGTGGGCAAGGTCGCACTGCAGTTCCGCGACGCCCGCACGGACGCGCCGGTCGATCTCGGCAGCGGAGCCGCCGAGCAGGCCTTCGACCTGCCCGCGGGCGAGTCGAAGACCTTCTCGTGGAAGATCACGGTGCCGGAAGGCGCGACGCCGCTCGCGTTCAAGGCCGTCGCCGCCTCGGACCGCCTCTCGGACGGCGAAGCCGGCGTGCTGCCGGTGCTGAGCAAGAAGGTGCTCGTCGCGGAGTCCCTTCCGCTGCCGATCCGCAACGCAGGCACGAAGGAGTTCGACTTTGCCAAGCTCCGCGATTCGGCTGGCTCCAACAGCATCCGTCACCAATCCTTCACAGTGCAGATGGTGTCGCAGCCGGCGTGGTACGCAGTGATGGCGCTGCCGTACCTCATGGAAAGCCCGCACGAGAATACCGAGGCCACGTTCAACCGGCTCTACGCGAACGGCCTCGCCCGGCACATCGGCAACTCCGACCCGAAGATCCGCAAGATCTTCGACCTCTGGAAGGGCACCGACGCGCTGGACAGCCCGCTCGAAAAGAACCAGGATCTCAAGTCCGTGATTCTCGAGGAGACGCCGTGGGTGCGCCAGGCCGTGAAGGAAGGGCAGTCCCGCAAGAACGTCGGCATCCTGTTCGACGAGAACCGGCTGAACGACGAGACGGCGCGGCTCAGCGCCAAGCTCGCCCAGATGCAAAACAACGACGGCATGTGGCCGTGGTATCCGGGCGGCCGCTCGAACGAGTACATGACGCTGTACATCACAACCGGGTACGGCCGCTTGCGTCACCTCGGCGTGAAGATCGACACCGCCCCCGCGGTGCGGGCCACTCAGGCGCTCGACGCGTGGATGGACCAGATCTATCGCGAGATCCTGCGGCACAGCGACCCCGAGAAGAATCACCTCTCCTCGACAATCGCCCTGTACTTGTACGGCCGCAGTTTCTTCCTGCAGGATCGCCCGGTGGCCAACGAGCACAAGCAGGCCGTGGACTACTGGCTCGGCCAGGCGAAGAAGTACTGGCTGCAACTGGCCAACCGCCAGAGCCAAGCCCACCTCGCCATCGGCCTCAAGCGGTTCGGCGACAAGGAAACCCCGGCCGGCATCATGGCTTCGATCAAAGAACGCTCCGTGTCCAACGAAGAGATGGGGATGTTCTGGCGCGACCTCGAACTGCAGCAGTTCTGGTTCCGCGCCCCGATCGAAACGCAGGCCATGATGATCGAAGCGTTCGACGAAGTGAGCAACGATCAGAAGTCCGTCGAGGAGTGCAAGGTGTGGCTCCTCAAGCAGAAGCAGACGCAGGACTGGAAGACCACGAAGGCGACCGCGGACGCGATCTACGGCCTGCTCCTTCGCGGCGAGAAGCTGCTCGCCTCGGACGCACTCGTGGAAGTGACCGTGGGCAACAACACGATCGTGCCGGAGAAGGTGGAGGCCGGCACCGGCTTCTACGAGCACAAGTTCCTGCGGACGGAAGTGCAGCCGTCCATGTCCGCGATCACGTTGAAGAAGACGGACCCCGGCGTGAGTTGGGGCTCCGTGCACTGGCAGTACCTCGAAGACCTCGACAAGGTGACCGGCCACACGGCCGGCCCGCTGAAAGTGGAGAAGCGTCTGTTCAAGAAGACCTACGCGAAGTCCGGCCCGAAGATCGACCCGTTCCAGGGCGAGGCTTTGGCGGTGGGTGATGAAGTGGTGGTCCGCGTCGTGCTCCGCACGGATCGCGACATGGAGTACGTGCACCTGAAGGATCACCGCGGCAGCGGCACCGAGCCGGTGAACGTGCTCTCGAAGTACAAGTACCAGGACGGCCTGGCGTACTACGAGAGTACGAAGGACACCGCGAGCCACTTCTACATCGATTATCTGCCGAAGGGGAACTACGTGTTCGAGTACTCCGTCCGCGTGCAGCACCGCGGCAAGTACCCCACCGGCTACGCGAACGTGCAGTGCCTGTACGCCCCCGAGTTCAACAGTCACTCCGAGAACATCAATCTCGAAGTGAAGTGACGATGGCGAGCCGGCCCGCGTCAGCGGCCGGCGAAGACACCAGTCAGTGATTTTTCGCGTATGCACTTGACCAGGCCTTCGCGAGCGGTAATATGTAGTTGTTGTCCCGACTACAAATAAATGGGGCAACGTACTACCGGGCTCCTTAGGGAGCCCTTTTTTTTGGGATCTCCCATGGACCGAGTCGCCGTCTTCGTGGACGCAGGGTACCTCTTTGCCCAAGGCTCGGTTGTCCTCTCGGGGAAGAAACTTACGCGAAGTGCGTTGCAGCTCGATCCAGAAAAAGCCATCGCCTATTTTGCGGAACTGGCGACTGGGCTGTCGAAAACGCCACTCCTGCGAGTCTACTGGTACGATGGCACCTCAACCGGTCCAACACCGCAGCACTTGGCAGTGGCCCACCTGAGTGGGGTCAAACTGCGCTTGGGATTTGTGAACAGTGTCGGCCAGCAAAAGGGCGTGGATTCGCTGATCGTGACGGACATGATCACTCTCGCAAGAAATCGAGCGATGTCCGACGCAGTTCTCCTGTCCGGCGACGAAGACATTCGAGTCGGTGTCCAGCAAGCCCAAGAGTATGGGGTCCGGGTGCATCTTGTGGGGATCAAGCCTTGTCATGGAAGCCAATCGCAAATGCTCATGCAGGAGGCCGATTCGACCAAGGAACTCGACCACGACGATCTGAGACCTTTCCTGACTCTCAAACCCGAGTTGCCGCCAGTTTCGACACAGACTGCACCGAGTCCCGCTGCAATCCAATCAGGGGTGAACGTGTGGCAAGAAGTGGCAACACCGCTCGTCGGTCAGTTGTCGGACTCAGAGTTGCAAGCGCTGGTAGCCACTTTCTCGAAGTCGAACCTCATTCCAAAAGAGATCGACGGCAGGCTACTGGCACGATGTCAGGCTCGACTCAACCGGGTTCTTGCGTCCGTAGAGAAAATGCAGCTTCGGCAGGTTTTTCGCCAACTCTGTGAGGCCCGCATGAAGTCGCTAGAGGTCGCCAAGTCTGCCTCACAGTCATGACCGGCGTTGAAAACTACATCAAGATCGTCGAATGGTCGGACGAGGACGGCGCGTTCGTCGGCCGGTGTCCGGGCGTGATCGGCCCGTGCTGCCACGGTGCGGACGAAGTCGAGGTCTATCGGGAACTCTGCGAGATCGTATCCGAGTGGCTCGAGATCGCCGAACGGGACGGCAAGCCGCTTGCCCCGCCGACCGCGGCCTCGCGCTCGTTGCGGCCTGATTCCCGCGGCATTCCGAGTCGAAGCGTGGTGCGACGTACACGCCGTGCGGCCGGGCAGACGCTACCGCAACTTGACCGGTTCGCATAGACTGCCTTCAGGTCATTCGGCGACTTCCGTCGCCGGCTCGGACCTCGTTCACATCCGTTTCCCGCCGCCCCGCGCGTCCACACATGGCGATCGTCTTCAACTGCCCCCACTGCGAACACCCGTACAAGCTCAAGGACGAGTTGGCCGGGAAAAAGGCCACGTGCAAGAACGCGAGTTGCCGGCAGCAAATCACCATCCCGCAGCCCGCCGGGCTCCGCATCGCGGACCTGGGCGGCATCGTGCCGGACGACGCGGTCGCCAGCGCCGCCACCGCCCCGCCCGCGGACGTGGAAGCCGCCGCCCTCGCCGCCCTGAACGAGACGCCGAAGGAGAAGGAAGAGACCGTCGCGGACACGGACATCCCGATGACGTGCCCGCACTGCGACCACAAGTGGACGGAGCCGTTCGCGAAGGCAGGCAAGAACACGCTGTGCCCCAACGAGGAATGCCGGCAGCGGATCAAGGTGCCGGAGCCGAAGAAGGGGCAGGCGAAGGAGAATTGGCGGTCCACGGCCTCGGGCAAGCCGTCGCTCGCGAAGGAGAACTTCGAGAAGCCGAAGGACGTGATGGACGCGGAGGCGAAGGTCGTCAGCCGCGAGGCGTATGTGGCGGGCGGCGGCGCGGAGCAGGACTACGAGCCGGTGCCGCTGAAGCGGAAGCTGTTCGTGTGGTCGCTGATCGCGGCCCCGATCCTGCTCGTGGCCGCGGGCATCTGGGCGATCGTGAGTTGGCGGAGCGAACGCCGCGAGGAGATGTCGCTGGATCCGGCGATCAACGAATTCGCGGCCGTCCGCGAGGAACTGGACCCGGTGCAGGCGTGCCTCGGTTCGGCGATCCTGGAGATCGCCGCCGGTCAGCACGCGCTCGACGCCACCAAGATGGACAAGGACAAGGCCCTGACGCGGGCCGTGCAGCACTTCAAGAAGGCCCACGCCGAGATTCAACAGGCGGCCCAGAAGGATCCGCAGAACCGGGCCGCGGCGGATCGCTTCGCCGTGGCCGCGGAGCACGCCATGTCGCTCATCGGCCTCGGCGGCACGGACGAGCAGGCGAAGGAGAACGAGCGATTCCGCTGGCTGCCGGCCGCGCCGGGCAACCGCGCCCTGCGGCCGAACGAGCAGTCCCGCTCCGTCCACGCGGAACTGCAGACCGCGCTGAGCACGACGTTCGCCGGGGCGGACTTCGACACGCGCATCACCGCGGCCCGGCGACTGGCCCGCGAACTCGCCAAGAAGGGCCAGGCGGAACTGGCCGTGTCCGTGGCCTCGTTCCTGTTCAACGAATCCGAACAACCCGAGGCGAAGGCGGTGGTCGCGCTCGAGGTGTATCGCGTGGATCGCGGCTCGGACGTGCCGCGGAAGATCGCCGAGGAGTTGAAGGCGGTGCTGGCCGGCGGCGCGGTCGGCCGCGTGCCTTCGCCCGCTTCCGCACAAACGCTGTGGGAAGTGCTCGGCACGGAGAAGGCGCCGAAGTTGTTCCCGCCGCCGAGCGGTGCCGCGGTGGTCGAGACGAGCCGCTTCGCGTTCGTCGGCGTGCATCTGCTGAAGGACGACCCGGCGAAGGCCTTGGAACTGTGCCGGCAGCAGGGCGGCTCGCTCTCCGGCCAGTTGCGTGCACTCGCACTTTACGCGGAGTGGGCGCCCGATCCGGATGGTGCGTTCGACTCCGCGATCTCCGCGATCAACCTGAGCGCGAAGGCGAAGAAGGAGCCGCCGCCCTCCCCGGTGGTGCTGCGGCTCGCACAACTCGCCGCCTCCCGGAACCGCCCGGACCAAGTGAAGACGCTCGCGGACGCGATTCCGGACGAAGGTGCTAAGGCGTGGGCGAAGGGTAGTGCGATCCAGTTCGCCGCAGTGCCGGAGAACAAGAACAAGGTGGACGATGCGGCGGTTGAAACGCCGGACGATTCAAAGAAGATGCGGGCGGGTCACTTCCAAGGCAAGTTTTGGCAGGCCCGGCAGAACGCCCGTTCGATGAGCGCCAGCGAGGCGACCAAGGCGGTGAACGTGTGGCCGAAGAGTGTTTTGAAACCCTTCGGCCTCGCGGGCATCGCCTTGGCCCAAAAGGACAAGTGACGGATCACCGGCCGCGGTAGTACGGGTACGCCGTGGGGCCGTAGGAGTAGCTGGACACGGTGCGCGGGTACGGGTTGATCATCGTGTAGCCGGGATACGGGTGGCCGGGCATGAACGCGTAGTACGGGTAATCGTTCGGCGAGGCGGCGGGGCCGTACACGGCGCGGGCCGGCAAGTAGGCGTAGGCGTTGCCGGGCACCACCACGATCTGTCCGGGCACCGGGTACTTCTGCGGCGAGTACGGCGACCACAACGTGCCGGGCGACGGGCCGCTCGGAACGGGCGTCGCGACTCCGCCGCCGGCCGCGGGCGGCATCGGGTTCGGAGTGGGTCGCGGTGCCGGGATCTCGGTGCCCTTCTTCTCTTGGGCGTTCGCCGAAGCCGCGCCCAGCGAAAGCGCCAAACCGGTCAACAGGATTCGGAACATGGTGTGTCTCCGGAACGGGATTCTCATCGCACGTTAACTCCGCCCGCACACCCGTTCTAGAGGAAATCCCGGCTGTTTCCGGAGGCTCGCGGCCGCTCACGGTATCCAATTCGTCTCAGCCGTCACAGTTCCACAGAACTCCGCGAGCAGCTTCGCCGCGTTCGTCAAATCCTCCAGATGCACCACTTCCACGGGGCTGTGCATGTAGCGGTTCGGGATGCCGATCAGGCCGCAGGCCACGCCGTCGCGGCTGATCTGGATGGCGTTCGCATCGGTGCCGGTGGCTCGCGGCACGCCGCGCACCTGCACAGGAATCTCGTGCTGCTTCGCGGTCGCTTCCAGCAGGTCGAACACACGCGGGTTGATGTTCGGCCCGCGGAAGAGCACCGGGCCCTTCCCGCACGCGATCTCGCCCTGCGTCTTCTTGTCGTTCCCCGGCGTGTCCGTCGCGTGGCACACGTCCACCGCGATGCCGACGGTCGGATTCACGGAGTGCGCCGCGGTGGTGGCTCCACGCAGGCCGATCTCCTCGGCCACGGTCGAGACGCCGTACACGGCGGCGTTCAGCGGCCGATCCTTGAGCAACCGCACGGCTTCCATGCACACCCACAGCCCGACCTTGTCGTCCATCGCGGGGCTCGCGGCGAGGCCGTTCCGCATCTCGCGGTAGCCGAGTTCGAAGGTGACGGGGTCGCCGTGCCGCACGAGCGATTCCGCTTCAGCCTTGTCCTTCGCTCCGATGTCCACCCACACATCTTGGAACTGCGGCACTTTGGTGCGCTCGTCCGGCTGAAGCAGGTGGATGGCCCGCCGCGCGACCACGCCGTGCACCGGGCCGTCTTTCGTCCACACGGTGAGGTGCTGGCCGAGCAGCACCTGCATGTCCCAGCCGCCGATCGGCTGCACGTAGAGGAAGCCTTCGGCATCGATGTGCTGCACCATCAGCGCGATCTGATCGCAGTGCCCGGCGAGCAGGATGCGAGGCGCATCGGCGGGCCGGCCCGCGGGGAAGCGTGCGGCGAAGACGTTGCCATGGGTGTCGGTGCGGACATCATCCGCGAACCCGGTGGCCCATTCGCGCACGACCTGTTGAATGGCTTGTTCGAATCCGGACGCGCTCGGCGTGAGCAGCAACTTCTGACGGAACGAAAAGGCGGACGGTTCCACGCATGTCTCCAAGGAAGAAGGCTTCACCCTCTCCCGTTGGGGAGAGGGTGGTTTGTGGACTGCGAATGCCGTCCACAAACCGGGTGAGGGGCTGGCTTCGAAGTTGGCAGCCCTCACCCGCCGTTCCGATGCATTCGCATCGGAACGGCGACCTCTCCCGGCGGGGAGAGGTGAGAAGTCATTTAAGGCCCAGCATCCGGTCCAGCGAGTCGGCCGTCTGGTGGATCAGCGCTTCGGGCCAGTGCAGGTACGGATGGAAATACTCGAAGGTGAGATACCCGCGGTAGCCGGTCTTGTCGAACGCGTCGAGCACCGCGGGCCAGTTGGTCGTGCCGTCCAGCAGCGGGCGGAACGCCTCCAGGCTCACATCCGTGCCCTTCTTCGTGAACTCCTTCAAGTGCACGTTCTTGATCCGCTTGCCGAGTTGCGCGATCCAGTGCTCCGGGAACTGGTACATCATGATGTTCCCGGTGTCGAAGTGGACGCGGACGTGCTCGCTCTTGAACGAGTCCACGAAGTCGTTCATCTCCATCGGCGTCATCAGGTAACCGTTGAAGAAGATGTTCTCGATGTTGAGGAACACCTTGAGCTTCTCGGCGGCGGGAAGCAGCTTGCGGATCGCGTCCTTGGCGCGTTGGTCGCACACGTCGTTGGGCACGGGTTCGTGATCGGTGCGCCACGGGATGTGGACCGCGCCGGGCACGACGAGCACGTTCTCGGTGCCGAGATCCGCGGCACACGCGGCGATCTTCCCGGCCAGTTCCAACCCGCGGGCACGCTTCGCCGGATCGTTGCTGCTCAGCGGATACGGCCAGAAGAGGAACGAACAGACGCCGCTGATCGCGATGCCGATCTTCTCGGCCGTGCGGCGGATCGCGAGGAACTCCTTCGTGCCGTTCTTCGGCGAAAGGTCGTTGTCCAGGTCGTAGTTCAGTTCGATGCCGTCGAACCCCGCGTCCTTCGCGAGCTTCAGGCACTGCTCGAGGTTCATCCGCTCGGGGTACGGGAACGCCCACTGGTTGATGGACTTCTTGAACGGGTATTTCTTCTTCGGCGCGTCGCCCGGCTTCGCATTGGCGGCGAGCACGGAGCCGCCGAAGGCGGCCATCAGTTCGCGGCGATCGGGATACGGACCGGACATGGGAGAACTCCGGTGAGGGAAGCAACGGATGGTCGGGAGGCCAATATCACTCTGCGGAGCCGCTGAGTCTCCACCTCTCCCCCGGCTTTGCGGGGGAGAGGTGGAGTCGAAACCGCGTCGAGCGGATTCGACTCCGGGTGAGGGGGCGTTTGCGGGACTCACCGCAACGTCACCCCCTCACCCGACGTGCTGATGCTCGACGCATCAAACGGATCGGGACGCCCGGCTCGGCAGGAGCCTCGCCCTCCCGGTAACACGTGTCACATCACGAGGCGTCTCTTGGCGGCGCGGGCCGAGTTGCACGCGGCACAGATGCCGCGGATGACCAACGAGCGGCCGTCCGCCTGGAACCGGTTCTCCGCCGCGACATCCTGCAGCACGTCGTCCAGCTTCTCGCTCTGGAATTCGATCATGGTGCCGCACTGGGTGCAGACGAGGTGATCGTGGGCGGGGTAGCCGTAGTCGTGATCGAAGATGGTGCGGGCACCGACCTCGATGCGGCGAAGCAGGCCCGCGTCCACGAGCAGTTTGAGCGTGCGATAGACGGTGGCCCGGCTCACACCGCGACCCGCTTCCTTGAGATCGTCCAGCAGTTCGTTGGTGTCGAAGTGCTTGTGCCGCGCGAAGATGTGCGCCACGAGTTCCTTCTGCGGCTGGCTGAACCGCTTGAGGTCCGGCCGGCTCGCGAGGTACTCCCGGAACTTCTCCTCCGGGGATTGCGACACTTCCACCGCTTGCAACGACACGCGTGATCCTCCCGATGCCGTCATTCTATGGTCACTTCAGGCTCGCCAAGTACGCCAGCAGGTCCGCCATCGCTTCCACGCTGAGTTTGTCCTCCAGGCCCTCCGGCATCGCGGAGAGTCCGCTGCTTTTCAGCGTTGCGATGTTCACGCGCTGAATCGTGCTCGACGTGCCGTCCGCCTTGCGGATCGTCACCGTGTTCGCGGTTTCGGCCGCGATCATGCCCGTGATGGTCACGTCGTCGTCGGTGGTGAGCAGGTACGTGTAGTATTGCGGCAGCACTTCGCGGTTCGGGTCGAGGATGTTCGTGAGCACGGATTCGATGCCGCGTTGCTTGATCGCGGCAAGGTCCGGGCCCACGGCCTCGCCCACGCCTTCGAGCTTGTGGCACGACGAACACGATTCCTTGAACAGCAGCTTGCCCTTGGCCGCGTCGCCCTTCAATTCGAGAGCCTTCTGATACTTCGCGATCACCTCGGCCCGCTTGGCGTTGGTCGTGCCTTGGAACAGTTTCGCGGCGCGAGTGCGGATCTTCTCATCGGGCGATTGCTGAAGCAGCTTCACACGGGCGGGATCGAGATCGGTCGGGCGGATGGTGCCCTTCTCGACCGCATCGAGGAACGCGATCACGCCGGTTGAGCGGGTCAGCAGCGTCTCGACTGCCGTGGTGCGGATCTGCGGGCTCATCCCGGGCCATGCCGCGATTACGACCGCGGGCACTTCGGATGAATCGAACGTGGCCAACGTTTGCAACGCGGCCACTTGCACGGGAACCGGCTGCCTCACGCCGAGGCTTGCACGGAGCAACTCCTTCACATCCGCGAATGGAGCCAAGCCCAGCGTGCGAATCGCGGCGGCGCGGTTCGCATCGCTCGCCTTCTCATCGGCCGCAACCTTGCGGGCATCGGCAACCAACTCCGCGAGCAACTTCGCGGCATCGCCGGTGGAGGCGAACTTGCCGCGAACCGCGGGCGGCAGCCCGGACGCGAAGGCCTGCACCAGTGTTCTCGCCAACGACTTGTCCGCCAGCGAGCCGAGCGACTTCAACACGATGCTCGTTTCCTCGGTTCGGTTCGCGGCCGCGATCTGCGACGCGAGCGCGAGCAAGAAGGCCTTGCCGGTTTCACTCGAACGATACTTCTCGTCCGCGAGCAACTCGGCGAACACCTTCGCGCCGCGGTCGTTCATCGAACACAAGAGCGCGAAGCGGACCCCCGGATCGCCGCCGTCCGTGTGAGCGAGGTGGGCCAGATGCTTCTCGATGGTCTCGCCCTTGAACGAACCCAGCGTGAACGCCAACTGATACCGCACCCGCGGGTTCGGGTCGTCCACGAGTTCATCGAAGCGTTTGGCCAAGCCCGCGGAGAGTCCGAAGCCTTCGCTCAGCCGCAGGGCGTGCTCGCGGACACGCGGCTCGGTGTCCTTGAGTGCCGCGATCACGTCCGGCGAGCGGAGTCGGCCCAAGCCCTGGATCGCATACAGGGCGTGCATGCGGGCCTCCGGCACCTCGGAGTTCGCCAGCAGCCAGAGTTCCTCCATCGCGGATTCGTCCTGTCGCTGGTAGAGCAAGCGGGCGGCGGTGTCGCGGTGCCAGCCGGTCGGGTGCTCGAGCAGTTTCACCAAGTCGCGCGTCCGCATCTCGCTGAACTTCGGCAGCGGCTTCGGCTTGAACCCGTCCGGCGCCACGCGCCAGATGCGGCCGCGATTCATACCGCCGGCCACGTCCACGTACTTCAACACTTGCGGCGGGAGGAACGCGGCTCCTTCGATCAACTCGCGGTACATGTCCACGATGTACAGCGTGCCGTCCGGGGCGTTCGCGAACTGCACGGGACGGAACTGCACATCCTTCGAGGCCACGAACTCGCGATCCTTCTCGGCGCGGATCGCGGTCCAACCGAGGCCCTTCGGCTCCAGCTTCGCGCGGTACACGAGGTTGTTGGCGATCTCGCCCACGAACACGTTCCCGTGGAACTCGCGCGGGAAGGCGTCGCCGCGATACACGGTGACGCCGGTGCTGCCGGTGAAGAAGCCGAAGGGCTGACCGCCTTCATCGGAGCCGGGCACGAGTTTGTCCTTGCGCAATCGCGTGCGGGCTTCGCGCCACGGTTCCGGCGGGCTGATGCGCTTCAGGTTCGGGTACCGCCCCGCGGCGTTGATATCCACGATCGCGCTCGGCGCGATCACGAACGGGTTGCGGTTGGCGTACTTCGCGTCGTACGCCAAGTGCTCGATCGGATTGCTGTTGTCGCAGACGAAGGTATCGCCCCAGTCGTCGAGGCTCATGCCGTGCTGGCCGCCGCCACTCGTGGGTTCAAAGGCGTTCGTGCGTGGGTCGAAGCGGATGTTCTGCCTTCGAACCAGTGTCGGCTTCGCGTCGGGCTTGTCCGCGGGCTTGAGGTTGCCGCCGGCGAGGCCGGTCGCGATGTGGAAGCGGTTGTCCGGCCCCCAACGGAACGAGTTGAGCATCGCTTCGCCGGCCTTGTCGCGGTCGAAGCCGGTGAGCACCTTGCGCTTCACGTCCGCTTTCCCGTCGCCGTCCGTGTCCTTCATGTACCACAGGTCCGGCACGATGCCGACGAACACGCCGCCGTCCCAGCAGGCCACGGCCACGGGTTGATCCAAGTTGTCCGCGAAGGTGACCGACTTGTCGAAGCGGCCGTCGCCGTCCGTGTCCGTGAGCAGCTTGATGGCGCCTTTGTCCGGCGGCGGGTTCGGGTTCGCGTACTGGTTGTACTCCACGAACTCGGCCACATACATGCGGCCGTGTTCGTCGAAGTCGATGGCGACCGGCGAGCGCAGGAGCGGCTCCGAGGCGACGAGTTCGACGTGGAAGCCGGGCCGCGCCTCGAACTGCTTCGCACTCTCGGCCGGTTCCAGCGGCTTCGTGCGAGGGAATTCCTTGAATGGATCGTCCGCCAAGAGTGCGGCCGCGGGCAGGAACAGCAGTGCGAATGCAACGCGTGGCATCACTTCGACTCACTGGCGGGTGGGGAAAGGCGGCCGCTCTCGATCCGAGTGAACAGAGTCTGATCCAAGCCGCCGAGCAGCAGCGTGCGGCCGTCAGCGCTGAAGGCCACCGAGCGGCTGGGCGTGCGCAGTGTGGACCGCGGCACGACGGCCCGGCCCGTGTTCACCTCCCAGACATCGACACCGAACCCGACAGTGGCCAGTCGCTGGCCGTCCGGCGTGAACGCAAGCCCGATCTTCGGGAAGTTCGAGAGATCGCGCACGGTGCTGACGAGCGTGCCGTCGCGAGTGTTCCAGATGCGAATCTTCAAGTCGGGGCAGGCGACGGCGACGCGTCCGCCATCGCGCGTGAACGCGGCCGTGAGCCAGATCGAGTCCGGGCTGAAGACGTTGGGAAAGCCTTCGAGTGCGGCCACGACCCGCCCGGTGTTCGCATCGCGGAGGTTCGCGCGACGTTCGGGCAAGGCCTTCTGCAGAGGCGTGTCGTCGGTCAGCAGGAAGCGGCCGCACGGGCTCACGGCGTGGATGCGCTGCACGCCCGGGATCGCCCCGCGATACGCACGCTTCCCGAGATCCCAGATCCCGATGCCGCCGGTCGGATCCCCGACATACATGCCAGCCCCGTCCCCCGTGAACACATGAATGCGGCCGCGCACTTCGGGATTCGACACCTCCTGCTCGAGCGATCCGCTTTTCGCATCCACGATGCGAACGACCGCGGCAACATTCTCGTTCGCACCTTGCAGCACCGAGAGCAGGATGCGGCGGCCATCGGAGCTGTAGGCCGCTCCGGACGGCCGCATCGCATCCCCCGTATTGAATTGCGTGAGAAGACGCGCTTCGGCACCCGTCGTCGTGTCGTATTCGCGAACCGAACCGTCGGCGTTCCACGTCAGGTATCGCGAGCCGTCCGGCGAGAAGACCGCAGTCGAGCCCGAGAGTTCCGGCGCGGTTCGCGGAAACGACGCGGGCCCGATCGGTCGCTCGCCATCCCACACGCGAAGCGGCTGGCCCTGCCCGCCCGCCGCGGCGACACGTTTGCGATCGGCACTGATCGTGGCGAAGCGCAGCGGCTCCGGGTGGCCCGGATATTCGCCGAGCCGGGTGTTGCCCTTCGCATCGACTCGCGTGGCGCGGAGCGCGCCGCACCCGATCAGTTCTCGGCCGTCCGGCGAGAACCACGCGGGGGAGAAGGGTTGCCCCGCGAACCGTTGCACGGTCTTCGAGCCTTCTTCCCACACCGAAGGCGTCGTGAGCCCGCTTGTGGCGGAGATCACGACGCGGCGGCCGTCCGGGCTCACATCCACCACGACCGAGTGCAGGCCGATCTTGAACACCCGCGCCCCCGGCGAGGGGGTCACGCCTTCCACCACGATCGGCTCCGCGCCGCGCTCCACGTCGCGGATCCGAATCACGGACGGGCGGATGTCGTTCGGATTGCGGCGGTCCATTGTCACGAGCCGCAGTTTGCCGTCCGGGAAGCCCGCACCCCAGACCTGCTCGCCGGGCGGGATGTCGTACGACTTCGCGGCGTTCCCCGTTCCGATGTCCACGACATTCACCCTCGTGGATTTCAGCGGCGCGACGACCACGCTCTTGGAATCGGGCGTGAACCACGCCTTGGCCTCATCGGTGGGCGGAACCGGGATGGTGCGTTCGACGCGAAGCGGTTCCGCCGTCCAGATGTGAACGCCGCCGCTGCCGCAGGTGAGCAACTTGCTTCCGTCGCGGCTGAACTGAACGTCGCGCAGGAATATGCTCGGCGACTTTTGCGATGCGAGCGGCTTGCCGGTGCGGGCATCCCACGCGCGGAGGACCGGGTCTCCGCCCACGGCGTAGAGTCGCGTGCCGTCCGGGCTGAACTTTGCATCGAGGAAGTAGAACTGCTTCCGCTCGATCTCGGGCAGGTCCGGATGCAGGAGGAAGAGTTCGGGATGAGCGAGGCGGTCGAGATAGTGCCACTCCCAGTTGCGGAGTTTCGGGTTGCAATCGTTCAGCAGAGCCCGCGTCTCGAGAGGCTGGGTGCCGCCCGCCGACGTGCGGTAGGCCAAGTCCACGGTGGAGAGATAATTGACGAGGTCGAGTTCCGCGTTCGTGCGTTGCAGCGCGGATCGCGCCTCTTCCGTCTCGCGAAGGGCGTTCGCCGTTTGATCGCGTGCCGAGACGGCGTCCTGCCGAGCGGCCTCGGTGCGGGACTGTTCACCCGCCAATTGCTCCCGCGCGGCTTCGGCCCGGCTCCAAGACCAACCGGCGAACGCGCCCGCTCCGCCGAGCAGGGCCGCGAGAATGGCCAATGCATACACGGTCGCGAGCGTGGGCTTCCGCCGCGCCCACATGAGCGTGCGTTCGAGGCGGCCGACAGGCCTCGCATGGATCGGTTCGCCGCGCGCGAAGCGATCCAACTCCGCGGCCAGTTCACGGGCGGATGCATACCTCCGCTCCGGTTCCTTCGCCAAGCACCGCTCCACGATCGTGCGATAATCGCGAGGCACCTCGCGCAGCGCGGGAGGCTCGGCGGTCTGAACCTGAACCAAGACCTCCGCCGTGGAATACGCCTGGAACGGCCGTCGCCCCGCGACCGCTTCATACAGCATGACGCCGATGGCCCACACATCCGCGGGCGGGCCGAGGTGCTTGGTGCGGCCGGCGGCCTGCTCCGGTGCCATGTACGCCGGTGTGCCGATCACCGCTTGCGACGCGGTGAGGTCCGCGGCCGCGGGCCCCTTCGCCAAGCCGAAGTCCGTCACCTTCGGTTCACCCGCCGCGTCGAAGAGGATGTTCCCCGGCTTGAGGTCGCGGTGAACGATGTTCAGTTCGTGGGCGGCGGCGACACCGCGCGCGATCTTGCCGATCAGTTCCGCTGCAGCCGAAGCTTCCATCCTGCCTTGGGCGAATCGCTTCTCCAAGGTGCCGCCCGCGAGGTGTTCCATCACAAGAAAGGTGTCGCCGCCATGCTCGCGGAACTCGAAGACCCGCACCACGTGAGGATGTTCGAGCGACGCCGCGGCCTCCGCTTCGATCCGGAACCGGACGCGGGCCGATTCGCTCGAATGCGCGTGCCCGAGGATCATCTTGATCGCGGCGAGCCGGTTCAGTTGCAGATCCCGCGCGCGGTACACCACGCCCATTCCGCCGCGGGCGATCTCCGCTTCGATCTGGTACCCGGGGATGTTCGGGAGATCGTTCGCAGCCTCCCGTTCGACCGGCGCGTCCGCGGTGGAGAAGGCACCCGTCGCCTCCGGCTCCGCCGAGGGCACATGCGGTGTGGTGAGTTGAAGGGGATCGCGATCCAACGTCGCCTCGTCGGAAGAGGAGCCGCGGGCGGGCGAACGGAACAATTCTATTGGCGACTGGCGGCGAGACGCTCCAGCAACTTCGGCAGCACTTCACCGGAGGGGCCGTACAGGCCGATGTCCGCGTGGTGGCTCGCCTCGGTGGGCGCAAGGTTCACTTCAATCACGGTCGCACCGGGGCGTCGGGACCGCTTCGCGATCGGGATGAGGCTCGCGGCCGGATGCACGACGGCGGACGTGCCGACGACCAGGAGCACGTCGCATTCGGACGCCGCGAATTGGGCCGCCTCCCACACGTCGTCCGGCAGGGCCTCGTGGAACCACACGATGTCCGGCCGCAGCAATGCCCCGCATTCGCAGTGCGGCAGCCGCGGAAGGGCGTCCAAACCGCGATCCTTCACCTCGAAGCAACCGGTGCAGCGGGTGCGATACAGGCTGCCGTGAATCTCGAACACGTTCTTGGAGCCGGCCGCTCGGTGCAGGCCGTCCACGTTCTGCGTCACGAGTGCGAAGCGGTCGCCAAAGCGCTCTTCGAGGCGCACCAGCGCGAAGTGGCCGGGATTCGGGGAAACGGTGCGGACGTTCGCCCGCCGCGCGTTGTAGAAGTCCCACACGAGTTGCGGGTCGCGCTGGAAGCCGAACGGCGTGGCGACCTCTTCGATGCGGTGGCCTTCCCACAGCCCGTCCGATGCGCGAAACGTCGGCACGCCGCTCTCGGCCGAGACGCCGGCCCCGGTGAGCACGCACACGCGTTCCGCGGTGCGGATCGCTTCCGCCGCACGTTCCAGATCCGATTCCATGTTCCGCCTCCGCGCGTCCCCGCCACTATAGCCGAAGGCGGCAGGTGTGGCGTTGCAGTGAAGGCGTGAGATTCCTCGGCAATTGTTCGCAGGTGAAGCCCGCTTCCGCCGCGAGGGCTTCCAGCCGCGGCGGATCGATCTTCCACCACGGGCGGCGGTGCGGGTGCGTCGCCGCCTTCCAGAGGAACCGGGCCATCGCCCGCGGCACGCCGTTCCTCATCGCCACCCACATCGATCGCAGGGCATCGCGGTGCGGCGAATAGCGGGTCGGCAACAGATCGATCAGCAGCACTTCGCCGAGCCCGCCCGGCTTCAGCCAATTGCGGAAGAGCTTCAACGTTCGCAGTGCGCCCGCATCGCTCTCCTGGTACTGGAACACACTGTTCGCCACGATCAGGTCGTACGCGGCGATCGGCACGTCTTCGTTCCGGAAATGGATCGCCGCGTTCGGGAGCACCGCGGCGCGGGATTGCGCCAAGCTTCGCGAGAATTCATCGATCTCGACGCCATCCATGCGGGCGACGCGCGGAGCGAGCGCGGCACCGAGTTCGAAGTACCCGCACCCGAAGTCGAGAACTGCCGAGGCGGGCGTGAGCCCCGGGTGTTCGAGAAGATGCTGAATGGCCGGCCGCGCCCACAACTCCGCGAGCCGAGGGGTGCGGCCGTTCGTGGCGTGGTAGTCGCCCCAGTCGGGCATCACGCGGCTCGGAGAAGGGACGGCTCGACGGCGGGGGCCGGTGCGGGTTCGCGACGGGCCGATGCGACGCGGACGATGGCCGCCGTCGCGAGCAAGAGTGCGGCCACGGGCAGGATGCCCAGCACGATCACGGGGCGGTGGATGTGATGCGGGAACGCGAAGAGCACCACGCTGGCGAAGAACATCGCGCTTCCCGCCCACGCGAACGGCGCGGCCCATCGCGGGCGGTTGGCTCGATCCGCCGCTTCGCGGGCCATGAGCGGCGCGAGCAGGATGAACGTGCTCGCTTCCACTCCGGGGCCGAAGGTCGCCATCCAGCACAGCCCGAGCACGAGTGCGTTGAGGATCACCTCTTCGCGCGGTACCCGCTTCCACAATTGCGAGATCACGATGGCCGCGGCCGCGGCACCGGCCCCGAGTTGCACGAAGCGGTACTCCGCGGTCGGCATCGGCACCCCGAGGATGCGCAGGAGCATCTGCGGATCCTGCATCGTGATGTGCAGCGGGAAGTTGGAGCGGTCGTCGTGGGACACGGATTCGAACCACTGCCGGTACTGCGAGTTCACATAGTCGGCGTCCTGAAGAAGGTACGGCAGCGCGCAACCGGCGGCGAGCGCGGCCGTGAGCGGTAGCCCGAAGCGGATCGGTGCTGCGAGTGAGATCAACAATCCAAGCGCGATCGGGTAGCCCTTGAACAGCGCGGCGGCCGCGATGAACGCCGCCGCCCACGACCACCAGCCGCGAACCGCGAGCAGCGTGCCCCACAGCATCAGGCCGAGCACGTGAACGTTCGCCTGCCCGTTGCTGAGGCTGCCCACCGAGAGCGGCAACGCCAACAGGAAGAAGAGCGTGGCAGAGGCGCCCGGGCACACGCGCTTTCGCCACGCCTCCAAACCGGTGAGGAAGAGTAGCGCTCCGAGGACGCGCCACACCGCCCCGCCGACACCGAGCGGCAACAGTGCGAAGGGCTCGAAGAACGCGGCCACCACCGGGCTGTAGCGGTAGATGTCCGTGCCGTCGTGACTGCGCGAGTAGAGAGGTTCCCCGGCCGCGAAGTCGGACCCGGCGAATGCGTAGATCGGGAACACGGTGCTGGACGTTGGCTTGAACAGCGGGCGGACGCACGCCACGCCGAGCAGCACGGCCCAGAGGATGATCGCGGTGCGCGTCCAGTATCGGTTCATGCGGAACTCGAGGAACGTCTCTGTCTTCACCTCTCCCCCGCAAAGCCGGGGGCGAGGTGAACAATTCACGCGGCGCGGGGCAGTTTCACGGCTGCGGTCGCGGCGATGTTGCTTTCCTTCACTAGGAACACGGGCCGCGCCTTGGATTGCTCGTAGATGCGGAAGGCGTATTCGCCGAGCACGCCGGCCCCGACCCAGCCCGCCGCCGCGAGCAGGTGCAGCGCGGTGAGTGCGATCGCGCCCAACCGGCCGGACGTGTCGCCGAGCCCGACCCACAGCACGACGGCGAGCATCGACGCGAACCAACTGATTCCCGTGGCGACGAGCCCGCCCGTCATGGCGAGCCGCGCCGGGGCCGGCGAGAACGAGTAGAGTGCGTCCAAGGCCAGCTTCATCAGGTTCCACATGTGGTACTTGGTGGCACCCGCCGGCCGCTGGTCCGGCACGAAGTTCATCTCCACGTTCTTGAAGCCGAGCCACTGCACGAGGCCGGGCGTGTAGCGGTGCGATTCCCGCAACCGCAAGAGCGCGTCCACCACCGGCCGCGACATGAGCCGGAAGTCCGTCGTCGAGTTTCGCACGTCCACCGTGCTGCACGCCCCGAGCACGCGGTAGAAGAGCTTCGACGAGTTGCGCTTGAACCAACTCAGGCGGCGATCTTCCTGGCGGATGGTGAGCACGAGGTCCGCGCCGTCTTTCCACCGCGCGAGCAGATCCGGAATGTGCCGCGGCGGGTGCTGCAGGTCGGTGTCGATGGTGATGACGGCGTCGCCGCGGGCGTGCTCCACGCCGCACGTCAGCGCCGCTTCCTTGCCGAAGTTCCGCGACAGCGCGAGGTAACGCACGCGCGGATCGGCCGCGAGTCGCTTCATCACGCCGAGCGTGTCGTCCTTCGAGCCGTCGTCCACGTAGAGGATCTCGAAGTCGTACTCGGGCAGCGAGTCGCACACGTCGCCGACCACTTTGTGGAAGAGGGGGAGCACCTCCTCTTCGCGGTAGGCGGGGCACACGAGGCTCACAAGCGGTCGGGGCATGTGCGGATCCTCAGGCGGCGGCCGCGTGCGGGGCGGCGCCGATGCGGCTCGGCGGAACCAGGACGAACCCGGCTTCGCGAACCGTTTCGAAATAATCTTCCCGGTTGAACAGGTCGAGTTCGCGGACGCGCCGCCACAGGTTGCCGTCTTCGGCGGGCGCGTCGCGGCCCACGAGCGTGGAATCGAGGTGCCCGGGATGGCACATCAATTCCACGGTGCGGCCGGGCATGTGGGAGAGCCAGCGGCGATGGAACAGCGGGTCCGCCGTATCCTGCGGATCGGTGATGCCCGCGAGCCACTCGCAGCCGGGGAAGCCGTCGCGATCAAGAATCCGGGCTTGCTTCCGGCCGCGTCGCGTCAGCACCAGTCGCTTGAGCCGCGCGCCGGGCACCGTTCGCAAAGTGGACCACGGCTCGCACACGCGGCGCACGAACGGTCGCGTGCCGCTTTGCAGCAACACGTCGTGCAGGGCTTTGCCCACGGGGGAAAACAGCGCGGCATGCTGGTGCGAGTTCACGAGCTTCGGCGGCGCGCCGACGAGTTCGACGAAGCGTTCGAACTGCGCCGCGAGTTCGGCATGCACTTCGGCGGAGCGGATGCGGCCGAGCAGGCTGTTCTTCAGGAAGCGGCCGAGCGGGTGGAACACGCCGCGGGCATCAACCAAACTCGGTAGGCGTTCGGCGGGCAGGACGGGTGAATCGAGCGTGACCGCGGGATGCCAGCCGAGTTCGACCGGGCGGCCGAGCCGCTTCCACTCCGACACGGCCCGCTCGGCGAACGGCGAGTTCACCAGGAGCACCGTGGCCGTGATGCGGCCGGACCGCGCGACTTCGAGAATGCCCCGATCCGTCTCGGGGCCGATCCCGAAATCATCGGCGACGACGACGAGTTGCCTCAGGCCGGCCATCCGTGGCGCCTTGCATGCGGAGAGAAACCAACCGCGGGTTCTACCCCAAGTCGAATCCTCACGACAATATCGGCCGGAGCGAGCGGAAACTTCAGCCGGATTTCTCGGTTGACACGCCGGCCAGGAACATTCCGAGATAACTGCGGCGTTCCACGTCCGCGAGGCCGAGTTCGGCGGCGAGCGCGAGCACGGCCGCCTTCGCACTCTCGAATTGCGATTCGTCCGCCACGATCTCCACTTCGGCGAACGTGCCGACGCGGTCCACATCGTCCAGGCAGACATCGATGTCGAATCCGCCGCGATTCAGGCGGTACACGGTGCGCCGTTTCGTCACGGTGGCGACCGGCCGGTAACCGAGGCACACGAGCATCCGCACCGCGTACCCGGCGGGCTCGTCGCCATCGGCGAGCGGCACTTCGATCTCCGGCCGTGTCTTGGTCTCGGCGTCGCGTTTCGGCCCCTTGTATGTGAAGCGGCTGGTGTTGCCGATGCGGCGCAGGCGGAACGCTTCATCGGTTTGTTTCAAGTCGCGATCCGGGGCGTTGAAGTATTGGTCCGATTCGGTCCGCGTTTCGAGGCGAACCGCGCCGAGTGATCGGAGCTTCGCCTCGAGTGCGTCCGGGTCCGCGTTCCGATACTTCACTTCGATTTCGAGCATGCTGGTACAATACGCGAACCGAATCCCCCCGTAGGGCGGGTCGAGCGTCGGCTTTGCGACGCGAGCTCCGCCGTGAGCGGTTGCGATTCCCGGCGGGGCTCGCAAAGCCTCGACCCGCCCTACGCAAGCAAGCACACTGAGGAATGCGCCGTGGGTCAGCGAATCGCACTGGGCACCGTGGATGAAATCCCCGAGGGCGGGAGCGTGGTGGTCACGGTGAACAACAAGGATGTGGCGGTGTTCCGCTCGAACGGGCAGTTCTTCGCCATCGACGACCTGTGCCCGCACATGGGAGCCTCGCTGTCCGGCGGGTTCGTGGAAGACGGCGTGGTGACGTGCCCGTGGCACTACTGGCGGTTCCGCCTGTGCGACGGTGCGTGGGCGGACAGCCCGAAGATCAAGACGGGCTGCTACCCCGTGCACGTGGTGGAGAACCGCGTGGAGTTGGAGATTCCCGAGGCGAGCCGGCCCGCGTAAGCGGTCGGAGTTGGTTAAACGTGGATGCCACGACGTTCGTCGCGGCGGGCCATGCGCAGGAAGTTCAACGCGAGCGGCAGGCCGAGGAAGAAGGCCGAGCCCGCATAGAAGAGCACCACGAACATCACTTCCGAGCCGAGCGCGGCCAGTTCCGGCGGGCCGCGATCCGGGAACAACCCCGCCTTCAGCAGCAGCGCCAGGTTCATGTTCCGCATGGTGATCTCCATGCCGGCCGTCACGGTGTCCGCCCGCGGCCACTTCCGGATGCGGAACGGCAGCATCACCGCCTGCTGGCACACCAGCGCGAACACGATGATCGCCACCGGCACGAGCAGCCCGCGTTCGCCCGGCTTGATTCGCTGGCTGCCCAGCGCGCACACGATCATCGCGATCACCACGAGGAAGCCGATGCGGAGCGACCAGCGGCGGATCGCGAATCGGTGCAGCGGCTTCAGCGCACCGAGCAGCATCCCGAAGGCGACCGGCGCGAGCACGAAGCACGCGACATCGCGCACGATGCGACCGGTCGGCATCTCGAAATCCGCTGGCACGTAGCTTCCCGCGCAGAGTTGCAGCGTGAGCGGAACCGAGGCGATCGCCACGAAGGTGGACGCCACGGTGAGCGAGATGGCGAGCGGCCCGCTGCCGCGGCCGAGCACGACGAGCGCCTTCGCGAGCGCGCCGCCGGGCATCGCCGCCGTGAGAACCAACCCGACTGCGATGCCGCCCGTGAGCCCGAATGCCTGGCTGATCCCCACGGCGATGAGCGGCGAGACCGCGACTTGGATCAGGAGCGCGACCGCCAGCGAACGCGGCCGCCGCACCACCTTCGCGAAGTCCTCGACTCGCAGCGTCACGCCCATGCCGAGCATGAACAGGACGAGTTGCACCTGGGCGAAGTGTTCTTCGTACGCCGGATAGAAGTCGAACATGCGGCGAGGCTCACTCCTTCACTTGGAACTTGCGAACCTGCATCGCCCCGAACTCGGCGCGAATCTCGAACGTGCTCTTCTCCACCTTCGTGTTCGCGGTGCGGACGCTCTCGC
Organism: Gemmataceae bacterium; assembly: GCA_046350135.1. Taxonomy (GTDB): domain Bacteria; phylum Planctomycetota; class Planctomycetia; order Gemmatales; family Gemmataceae; genus Urbifossiella. Next base: position 66,925 of record JAXMBB010000002.1, on the reverse strand, counting down.
CGTTCACCTTGAACTCGATCTTGCCGTCCTTCATCGTGATCACCACCGGGTTCCACGCGCCTTCCTTCATGTTCTTCACGTTCTGGGTGGAGAGGTCGAACTTCTGCCCGCGGATGAAGAGATCGTTGTTGCACTTCGCGTCCGGCTTGAACTCGAACGAGATGACGAAGTCCTTGGCGAACTCCTTTTCGGATTCGATCCGCACGTCGCCCTTCACGCTCGGGTCGATGACGAGTTCGCCGTCCTTCACCTTGAATCGGCCGCCGAACGCCTCGGTCTTGCCTTCGAGCGAATCCTTCTTGCCCTTCGGCTTCCAACCGGTGAAGTCCTTGCCGTTGAAGAGCAGCGTGAATCCGGGGTCGGCCTTGGGTTCGTCCGCGGCGGCGAACCCGACGACGAGCAGCGCGAGGGAGAGTGTTCGCATGGCAGCCTCGAAATGGGGAGGGGAGTGCGGTGGCATGATAGGCGGGATGCAGCGGTTGTCGTCCCCGTCGCGGCGGATTACGTTGAACGCATCCCGCCTCCCGGTGCCGCTGCCATGCGATTCGCACTTCCCCTCGCCGCACTCTTTGTCTCGCTCGGAAGCGCGACCGCCGCGGACAACTGGCCTTCGTTCCGCGGGCCGACCGGCGACGGGCGCTCTGATTCCAAGAACCTCGTGTCCGCGTGGAGCGAGACGGAGAACATCCGCTGGAAGGCGCCGATCCACGGCAAAGGCTGGTCCTCGCCCGTGGTGTGGGGCGACCAAGTGTGGCTCACCACCTCGGAGGAGGTGAAGGGCACGGGGTTGGTGGACAAGAAGATCGCCGGCAGCAACCCGGCCGTGAAGGTGGAAAAGGTCACGTTCTTCGCCGTGTGCGTGGACCGCAAATCGGGCAAGGTGCTGCACGACATCAAACTGCTGGAGGAGAAGGATCCGCAGTTCTGCCACGACTTCAACAGCTACGCCACGCCGACGCCGGTGATCGAAGAAGGCCGCGTGTGGTGCCACTTCGGCCAGCACGGCACATGGTGCTTGGACACGGCGACGGGAAAAGTGCTGTGGGAGCGGCGCGACCTGAAGTGCAACCACTTCCGCGGCGCGGGCTCCTCGCCGATCGTGTACGAGAACCTGCTCGTGCTCATCTTCGACGGCGCGGATTATCAGTTCGTCGCGGCCTTGGACAAGACCAACGGCTCCACGGTGTGGAAGAAAGACCGCAACACGAAGTACCCGCACGACAACGGGGACAACAAGAAGGCATACGCCACGCCCAGCGTGATCACCGTGAACGGGAGGCCGGAACTGGTGTGCCCGTCCAGCGAGGTGACGGTGGCGTACGAGCCGAAGACCGGGGACGAGTTGTGGCGGTTCAACCACTTGAAGAAGAACAGCATGAACGTGGGCGCCCGTACGATCGCCGGGCACGGGCATTACTACCTGCTCAGCGGATACACGCCGATGCTGATGGCGCTCAAACAGGGCGGCACCGGGCTGCTTCCGAAAGAAGGCGTGACATGGAGCCTCGACAAGAGCGTGCCATCGCGGCCGTCGCTGCTGTTGGTCGAAGACCTGCTCTTCATGATCTCGGACACCGGGTTCCTCACCTGCGTGGAGGCCAAGACCGGGAAAGTCCTGTGGTCCGAGCGGCTGAACGGGGAATACTCCGCCTCGCCGATCGTGGCCAACGGCCTCATCTACTTGCCGAACCAGACCGGCAAGACGACGGTGGTGAAGGCGAGCCGCGAGTTCGAGCCGGTGGCCGTGAATGAATTGAAGGACGGATGCATGGCGTCCCCCGCGGTGAGCGGCGACGCGATCCTGTTGCGGACCAAGACGCATCTCTACAGCATTGGCAAACGCTAACGATTAGCCGCGAGGCGGAGTCTTCGGAGCCGAGCGCTCCGCTCGGAGGACTCCGCGTCGCGGCTAAACGATGAGGTTACTCGCATGGATCATCTTGCAGCGGCACGCACGGGGTTCGCCACGGTTCAGGCCGATGCCGCGCTCAAGGATGTCGCGCTGGCCAACCTCACCAAGTGGCTTACACATGCGGACTTCGTCGCGTATCGGCCGCAACTCGAGTGGATGATCGCCACGGAGAAGTGGTCGCTGCTGGTGGACAGCTTCTACCAAGTGATGCCGTTCGGCACGGGCGGGCGGCGCGGTTCCGTCGGCATCGGGCCGAACCGCATGAACCTGTGGACGCTCGGCGCCAGCGTGCAGGGCCACTGCGAATACCTGCGCCGCCGCTTCCCCGACGAGAAGACGCTCTCCGTGGTGCTGGCATTCGACGTGCGGCAGTTCGAGGATCGACGCGGCGTCTACAACAAGGACCTGCCCAACGCGGTGCTGCACCTCTCGAGTCGCGAGTTCTGCCAGCACGCGGCCGGGGTCTATGCCGCGAACGGCATCCACTCGCACATCCTCGCTCCGGATTCGAAGCGGTACATCCCCACGCCGGAGTTGTCGTTCAACATCCGCTATCTGAAGGCGCACGGCGGGTTGAACATGACCGCCAGCCACAACCCGCCGGACGACAACGGTTCGAAGTTCTACGACGAGCGCGGGGCGCAGCCGGTGCCGCCCGAAGATCAACTCATGTCCGAGTTCGTGGATCAGGTGGTGAACATCAAGACGCTGGCGTGGGCGGACGCGGTGCGGAGCGGGAAGGTTCATTACCTCGAAGACGCACCGCATCGCGCGTACATCGAGCTGTGCAAGAAGGAGAGCCTGATCCCGCCGCCGAAGCAGGACGAGTTCCGCGTGGTGTTCACGCCGTTGCACGGGTGCGGGTGGTTCTGCGCTGGCGAGACGCTCGAAGCGGCGGGGTTCAAACCGATCCCGGTGCCGGAGCAGGCGACGCCGGACGGCCAGTTTCCGAACGTAACCAAGACGCCGAACCCGGAAGTGCCGGAGTGCATGGACCGCGGCGAGAAGGTGGCCCGCGAGAAGCACGCCGATCTCGTGATCGCCACGGACCCGGACGCGGACCGCATCGGCGGCCTGGCCTGCACTTCGCCCGATGGCAAGGGCGGCTACCGCGCCCTCACCGGCAACGAGATCGCCGCGCTGCTCACGCACTTCAAGGTGAGCCAACTGGCGCGGGCCGCGTCGCTGCCGAAGAACCCGATCGTGGTGTGCACCGAGGTGACCACGGGGCAGATCGCACGCATCGGCCGGCACTTCGAGTGCCAAGTGGTCGCCGACCTGCTCGTCGGCTTCAAGTACCACGCGGATGTGATCTGGCAGTTGGAATCGACGGGGCAGTTCGGCGACGTGCGCGGCACACCGGCGGACTTCGTGATCGGCACGGAGGAGAGCCACGGCATCCTGGCGACGCCGCACCTGCGGGACAAGGACTCGGCCTGCGCCGCCGTGCTCATGGCGGAAGCCGGGCTCTTCCAGAAGCGGCAGGGCCGCACCCTCGTGGACTATCTGGACGACCTCAACCGCCAGTTCGGGTACTTCCGCAACGAGGTGATCAACATCGTGATGACGGGGCTCGAAGGAAAGCAGAACATGGCGAAGATGCTGGACGCGTTCCGGGCGTCGCCGCCGAAGAGCATCGCCGGGCTGGCGGTGAAGTCGTTCGAGGATCTGCGGGATGAGAACGGCCGCATGGGGCCGTTCAAGGGCGACACGGACAAGGCGGCCCGCAACTTCCTGATCTTCCGGATGAACGGCGACGGGCTTCAGGCAAAGGTGAGCCTGCGGCCGAGCGGCACGGAACCGAAGGCGAAGGCGTACATCGAAGTGTGTTCGGAGCCGCGCGGGGCCGGTGTCACGGATGAAGCGTGGGCGGCGGCGTGCGGCCGGATCGACGCCACGATTCAGCAACTCGCGACGGCGTTTCTGAAGCTGGCCCTGGCCACGGTTGGGCAAGAACCGGCCGCCGGAGCGGATAAGTTGAGTCGCTGATTTGGTTTATGACGAATCCGGCCGGATCCGGCCAGCCGGCCAAGAGTGTGTGTTGGCCGGTTGGCCGGTTGGCCGGTTGGCTGGCTACTGTTCCATGAGCTGCGCGATTCGACGCAACTCCCGAGTTGAGCTGCAATTCCGTCCGGAAATTCTGCCCGTTACAAACTTCGCATCCGGTCGCTTCGTCTGAATTGAGACTCTCTGCGCTCGGGCGACCGTGCGCCTGCGTACTCGCGGCAATCCTCACCTTCGTTACGATGCGAACACTTTGCGGATATTCGCGAGATTCGCGCCGTCCCGAAGAACCGAACCCTCCGCTCCATGTGGATGAATCGGCCGGATTTTCGCAGCCTCGCGGCGCGGATTGATTGGATGCCTTCGGACGCCCGGTTATTGTTGTGTACTGCGCGCGTGGGTTGCGGTGCGTCGCGGAATTGAACCATCTTCTCGACTTTCGAGCGAGCGATCACATGGCACAGAAGCCCCGGAACAACCGCTGGAACGGCTGGCTGAAGCGGAAGCCGTCGATCCTGCGCCCGTTCCCCTCCCTGCGGGTGGAGGAGTTGGAGCTGCGGGATGTGCCGGCCACCTTCACGTGGTCGGGTGGAGGCGGGGTCGCCAACCCGAACTGGAGCAATCCCGCAAACTGGGTGGGCGGGATCGCTCCGACCGGCCTGCCTCAACCGCTTGGGGTTTACGACGACCTGGTCTTCTCGAGCTCCGGTGCCACGCGGCTCGCGAACAACGACATTTTGAACGGCATCTTCAACTCGATGTCCTTCTCCTCGGCGGGGAGCAACGGCTATACGCTCACGGGCAACTCCCTGACGCTCGGCGTCGCCGGATTCCCGGGGACCGGGTTCCTCAATGTCAGTCAAAACTCGCTCGGCCACGACATTCAATTGGACATGAAGTTGAACACGGGGCTCGCCGGGTTCCCGGCGAGCGTGCAAACGTTCGACGTGGACGGCGGGCTGCGCATCAGCGGCCGACTCAGCGGCAATTCCTCCACCAGCCTCAACTCCTCCGGCATCGGCACGCTCACACTCGCAGGGGACAACTCCGCGCTCCTGGGTGCGATCACGATCACCACGAACGGACCGTCCGGCCGCTTGGTGGTCGCCAACCCGAACGCGCTCGGCGACACGATCAACGGCACCACGGTCGGCACGGGCACGTCTCTCGTGTTCGCGGATGTCGGCGGGCCGGTCGGCGAAAGCATCTCCCTCAACGGCTCCGGCAACGGCGACGGAACGCTCTACAACCAGTCCGGCGACAACCTGCTCACCGGGCCGATCATCCTCGACGACGCCGACAACACCAACGGCATCATCATCAAGTCGGAAACGGCCACGTCGCTCACGATCAACGGCATCATCTCCGACCGCAGCGTCGGCCGCATCCTCACGAAGGAAGGCAGGGGCGAGGTGGTGCTCAACGCCGCCAACACCTACCGCGGGCTGACGCAAGTGAACTCGGGCGTGCTCACGGTGGGCAACGCGTTGGCCCTCGGTGCGGGCGGCGACGCCAACTCGGGCACGGTCGTGCGGTCGGCCACCGCGGGGCAGGGCCAGTTGCGGCTCGCTTCGCCCAACGGCACCGGCTTCACCATCCTGGATGAGTTCCTCACGCTCAACGGTGCGGGCCAGGCCGGCTTGTTGAACCGCGGTTCCTTGACGAACACGAACGCGGACAACACGTGGGCCGGCCCGGTGACGCTCGGCAGTCCGATCCCGAACGGCGTACCGGTCACCATCGGCACCGGCGCCGGCACGCTCACGATCAGCGGCGTCATCTCGACGCCCAACGGCATCGGCAACAACGCCGGCGCCAACCCGCCCAACAGCAATGGCGCCGGGTCGCTCACCAAGGTCGATCTCGGCAAGTTGATCTTCAACAATGCGAACACCTACTCGTGCCCCACGTTCGTGAACGAAGGCATTCTGGTCGTCCGCGACTCCCAGTCGCTCGGTCAGGCGTCCGCCATCCTCGGCGCTCCGATTCCGACCGTGAGCGTCGCCAGCGGGGCGACGCTGCAACTGGAAGTGGAAGCCGGGGCCGGCCCGAACGGGACCGCGTTGCCGAACCTCGACGCCCACGGGCGCGATCTCTCGGTGGACTCGATCACGGGTGATGCGCACCGCTTGCAGATCTCGAATCCGCTGAATCTGAGCGGCCTCGGCGTGCTGGCGGCGGACGGGTTCCGCGCCGGCGCCCTGTTCAGCCACTCGGGCATCAACGTGTGGACGGCGGGCATCACGTCGAACGCGGCCGGCATCGGCGTCGCCCTCGATCCGCGCACCGGCCACCCGACGCCGGACAGTTCGTACTTCACCGAGGATTACAGCCTCACCACCACGGCCGCGATCGGCGGCAGCAGCGTCACCAAGCTGCAGCTCGGCCACCTCATCTGGCCGACGGCCAACACGTACACGGCTCAAACCTACGTGCAGCGCGGTTGGATCACGGCGATGAACAACCGTGCGTTCGGCGCGCGGCTCAACGCCGTCTCGCCCACACTGCAGCCGGAAACCTACGTCACGTCCGGGGCGGCGATCCACCTCCGCACGCTCACGCCGTCCAGCCCGCCGCTGTACATCGACGAGAACTTCATCCTCGCCGGTACGGGTCCGAAGCTGCCGTACAAGTTCATCAGCGAGAAGGGCGCGCTGATGAACATCAGCGGTGACAACGTCATTGGCGTGGACGACCCGACGCTGCCGGCGTGGACCACCTACGTCGCGTTGAACGGCAACGTGGGCATCGGCGTGGAGCAGATCGCACCCGCCACGGTGAGCCGGCTCACCGTGCTCGGCTGGATGCGCGACGACACCGTGACGCCGGCCGGCGTCCAAGTACCGAATCTCGGCGGGCCCGCCACCCGCGGGCCCGGCGGCATCACCAAGTACGGCTCCCAGCGGCTTCTGCTCGAAGGCGACGGCACGTACTCCTTGGCCAACAACATCAAGGAGGGCATCGTCGAGGCCCGGCACAACACCGCGCTCGGGCAGAGCACCAGCGGCACCTACAACGCCACGTCCGGCTCGACTCCCGAGGTGTACAACCAGACGACCACGACGGTGCAGAGTGCGGCGAACCTGCTGCTCGACCGCTCGAACGCCTTTACGAACGGCGGCATCGCCTCGGGCGTGCAGGTGGCCCACGAGCAACTCGTGCTGAACGCCTCCGGACAGCAGATCGCCGTGGCCGGGTCGAAGGTGCCTGCGCCGTCCGAGTTCTACCTCACGTTCACGAACCATCTCACGGACCTGCTGCCTGCCTCGACGCGGACGACGCCCGGTTTGGAGTCCGGGCTTACGGCTGCCGACATGGAGGCGGAACTGAACAAGCTGCCGAGCGTGAAGGGTTCGGAAATCCAAGAGATCACCACCGGCGCCGCCGGGACGTTCACGCTCACGTTCAACGGGCAGACGACGGCGGTGCCGGCGGGCGGGATTCCGGCCGGCTCCTCGGCTGCGGTCGTGCAGGCCGCGCTGCTCACCCTCACCAGCATCCGCCGCAACGAAATCCAGGACGTGATCGTGCTCAACGGCACGGCCGCCAACGCGTTCACGCTCACGTTCAACGGGCAGACGACGGCGTCGATTCCGGGCAACGCGACCAACCTTCAGGTGCAGACGGCGTTGAACGCGCTGTCGAACATCGGGGCGGGAGGCGTCACCGTCGTGCGGGTCGCCGTCCCCGGCGGCTTCCGCTACACCGTGACGTTCAGCGGGGCCGCGGTCCAGTACACGAACTTCCCGCTCATGACGGCCGCGGGCCAGTCCGGCTTGGCGACTCCGCTCGTGCAGCCGGTGCAGGACGGCTTCAATGGAACCGTCACGGTGACCGCGGCGCCCGGCGTGCCGACCGGCACCGTCTATACGCTCACGTTCGGCGGCGACTTGGCGTTCCAGAACCTCCCGCAGACCACGGTCGCGGGCACCGCCGCCGGTCCGGTCCGCACGATGCGGGACGGCATCAACGGCAGCATTGCCGTCTCCGAAGGCATCGGAGCCGGCAACGGCAACCTCTACACGCTCACCTTCGGCGGCGATCTGGCGAACGTCGATCTGCCGCAGATGACGGTCACCGCCAAGGACGGAACGCTGCCGACGATCAACACGCTGCAGAACGGCAGCGCGCCGGCCACGGGCGAAATCCAGACCGTTTCCGTCGTCGCTTCGCAAGGCACGTACACGCTCAGCTTCGGCGCCGACACGACCAACCCGATCCCGATCACGGCCCCCGCGGTGCTCGTCGAGAACGAGATCAACACGCACCTGCCGTCGCTCGTGGCCCTGCTGCGCGGGCAAGTGCTCGTCTCCAAGAGCGGCAACGTGTACACCGCGGTGTTCAACACGGCCCACTCGGCGGACACGCCGCGGCTGGTCGCGACGCCCATCTTCTCCCCTCTCGGCACGCCGGAGGTGACGATCAGCGGCAACGTGGATGTGGACGGCTACGTGTCGCAGGCTTCGCTCGTGAGTGCGCGGGAAGACGCGAACTGGCTCGGGGCGGACAACACGTGGCGCGGGCCGGTGGTGATGAACTCGGGCGCCCGCGTGGCCACCACGCAGAACACCCGCATCAACTTCCTCGGAGAAGTGAGCGACGCGTCGAACTCGAACGTCGCCGGTTCGGACCTCGTGAAGCGCGGCAAGGGTGAGTTGCTGCTCGCCGGGCTGAACACCTTCCGCGGGCAGACGTGGATCGACGAAGGCATCGCAACCGTGGCGAACAGCGGCGCGCTCGGCACCACGCAGGGCGGCACCACGGTCGCGAACAACGCGCAACTGCAAGTGCAAGGCAGCCTCACGGTCGCCGGCGAATCGCTCACCATCCAGGGCACCGGCGTGCAGGACGCCTCGACCTTGGTCGACAAATGGTTCAACGTCGGTCCCGCGTCGAGCAACGGCGTGCCCACCTCCGGCACCCAGACGGTGAGCGCCCGCATCACCAGCGTGACGACCGATCCGCAGGATCCGAACGTGATCTATATCGCGACGGCGGGCGGCGGCGCGTGGAAGACCCGCGATCGCGGCGTCAACTGGGTGCCGCTCTTCGACGACACCGTGGACGCGGCGGCCGTGATGTATGGCGGGCAGATCGTGGTCGCGCCGTCGAACCCGAACATCGTGTACTTCGCCACGGGTGAAGCGAACGGCGGGCCGAACGGGTCGCCGGTCGGCGGCGCGCGCGACAGCTTCGCCGGCACCGGCGTCTACGTCTCCACGAACGCCGGCGTGACGTGGCGGCTCGTCACCGGGCCCAACAGCAACAACCCGATCTACGGCCTCGCGGTCAGCAAGATGATCGTCGACCCGGTGAACCCTCAGCGGATCTACGTGGCCACCGGTGCGTCGAGCGTGATCAACGGCGGCGTGAACCAAATCGCGAACAACCTGTTCGGCACCGCAATCCCCGGCGTGTACCGGTACGACGGCAGCGTGGCGTCGCCGAACTGGGTGAACCTCACGGGGCTGCCCTCGGCCAATCGCGCCACGGTGGCCGGTAATTCGCCGTTCACCACGCCGCCGCTCAACGCCGGCCCGGACGACGACTACCGCATCATGTTCCCCCAGAACAATGCGACGTGGAGTGACATCGCGCTAGTCGCTTCCGGCCGCGCCGGCAACGGCGACGCGGGGAACACGGTCAACGGCTTCGCGTGGACGCTGTACGCCGCACTCGGCGAATCGCAGCAACGCTACTTCACGTCCGCGACGTCCCAAGGCATCTTCAACGCCGTGTACCGCACCGAGGATCCGGCCTCGACGTTCGCCGCCGGCCAAGGCCCCACGTGGTGGATCGGCAACGGCACGATCTTCCCGGTGTCCGATCCGACGAACTCGGAGACGACCTTGGCGGACAACAGTCCGCCGGCACCGACGGTTCCGGACCAGCGGCCGACCAGCACGTACTACCACATCGGGCCGGAAAGCGATCCGGTGCCGGTGCCCGCGGCCTTCCACCAACCCGGCCGCAACGAGTGGATCAAGCTCAGCGTCGTCGTCACCAAGTACTTCAACGAGCAGCCGTCGGGCACGTCGACGCTCCCGACCGGCAATCGCGTCAACCCCGCGATCCAGGTGTATGCGACGAACCTCGGAAACTCCGTGGACTTCTTCCCGTTCGCGAACCCGAACATCAACCACACCGGTGAGTTCCTCGACATTCAGCGATCCGGGTGGGACGGCGGCATCGGCACGTCGTGGACGCAGGACATCAACAAGGAAGGCAACGGCTTCTCCAGCCCGCCGTTCGGGCTCGCCTCGACCGGCGGCTTCGCCGTCGGGCGTTATTCTAACGTTCTCACCAATCCGTCCCGCACGTTCGGTCTCGTGGACACGACGCCGAACGTCAACACGCGGCTGTACTTCGGGGCCAAGGACGATGTCTGGCTGGTGGACGGCATCCGCGGTGCGGCCAATCTGACGTGGACGCCGTTCACGCGCACGACCAACTCGCCCGCGGACTACTTCCACGCCCTGTTCGTCGACGGTTCCACCGGGAACCTCCTGATCGGGTCGGACGGCGGTCTCTGGTACGACAACACGACCTTCGCGACGCACTCGTTCCAGAACATGAACGGGAACATCGCCGCGGCGCAGATCAACAACATCGATCCGCACCCGACGGACCTCAATCAGGCGCTGGCCGCCCTGTACAACAGCGGCCTGCAATCGTTCAGCGGCGGCTTGGCGTGGAACGCCATGACCGTGCCCTCGCCGGGGGCGGACGACCGCGTCCGCAACGCGGGCGATGTGCGCTACGATCCCAAGAACCCGCTGAACGCCTATGCCTCGGTGGGCGGCGGCCTCTATCGCACGCAGGACGGCGGCGCCTCGTGGCAACGCGTGCTCACCGGCAGTTCGGAAAACAGCTTCCCGGTCTACGTCGATCCGGTGAACCCGAACCGCGTGCTCATCGGCGGCTCCGGCATCCTGGAAACGAACAACGCCAACGCGCCGCTCGCGTCGCTCCCCGGCACGTTCACGAACCTCAACGGCGGAACCACGGTGGCCCTCGCCGCCGCCACCTACCAAGGTGCGTTCCAGGCGGACCCCGGCTTCCCGCTCGTCACCGACAAGCTCTCGAACACCTACGATCCGGACACGATCTACGTGACGGACGGCACCACGGTCCGCGTGACCAAGAACCACGGCACCACGTGGATTCCGCGCAGCCCGTTCGCCAACATCTTCCCGTACCGCATCGAGTTCGCCGGCTCGTTCGCCGGCATCGACCAGCCCACGGCCCAAACGAACACCGCGGGCTTGAACCCTGGCGGGCAGGCGAACGTCACCACGATCCTGAACGGCGGCGCGGCCGGGAACGAGTTGCAATCGCTGATCGTGACCGCGACCAGCGGCAGCTACACCATCCGCATCCGCACGCCGCTGGGGAATCGCACGACGGGTCCGATCCCGTACAACGCGTCCACCACGGCCATCGAGAACGCTCTCAACGCCCTGCCCGGCATGGTCAACGGTTCGCCCGCCGGTGCCGGCCGTGTGATCGTTACGCCGGGCACGACATCCAACATCATCACGGACATTGCCGTTGATCCCAGCAACCGCGACACCGTCTACGCCACGGTGCGGCAGCGCAACGGCCAACTCGGCGTGCCCACCGTCTTCCGCACCACCGACGCCGGCCAAACGTGGCAGGACATCTCCGGGAACTCCACCTCCGCCATCCCGGTCTCCTACACCTCGACCGACACACCGATCTTGGTGCCGGACGACAGCCCTGCCTTCGGCACCTACGGCACCCCCGCCACTTCCACGATCAATGTGGTGGCCGCACCGGGCGAAGTCGTGACCAACATCTCGGTCACTCTGAACATTCAGATGGACTTCGACAGCGACCTCCGCATCCGGCTACAGGCTCCGGACGGTTCGATCGTTCGTCTGGTTGAAAACCGGGGCGGTGGGGGAAACGACTTCACGAACACCGTGCTTACGGACTCCGCCGTCACGCCAATCTCGGCAGGCACCGCGCCGTTCACGGGCTTGTTCCAACCCGAGGACCCGTTGGCCACGTTCAACGGCCTCGATCCGAACGGCGCTTGGAAGCTGATCATCGATGACAACTTCCCCGTCGACCAAGCCACGCTGCTCAACTGGACGCTGGACGTGACGTCCGCTCCGCAGTCGTCCGGTTCGCTGCCGTTCACCCAAGCCTGGACGGTCGCGGTCGATCCGCGGTCGGACACCGTCTACATCGGCAACGACAAGGGCGTGTGGAAACTGCCCAACGCCTCGTCCACCACGTCGTACAACTGGTCCCGCTTCGGCGACAGCCTGCCGGACGTGCAAGTTCACGACCTCGTGCTGAACCAGACGCTCAACACGCTCACGGCCTCCACCTACGGCCGCGGCATGTACCAGTTGTTCCTCACGGATTACCAGCCGGCCCCCGGCGGCATCCGCGTCATCAGCGGCAACTCGGTCTGGACCGGCGACATCAACATCACCGGCAACCTGACCATCACCGCGGACGGCACGCAGGAGATCCAGAACGGCATCGCCGCCGCCTCGCTCGACATCCTCGGCGTGATTCGGGACGTGACGCCGGGCAACAGCTCGACCATCACCAAGAGCGGCTTGGGCACCATCTCGTTCTCCGGCTCGAACACCTACGGCGGGCAGACGCTCGTGCAGCAGGGCGTGCTCCGCGTGAAGAACCCGAACGCGCTCGGTGTGCCGGACGCGGACTCCAACACGATCGTGGCCGAAGGCGCCGCGCTGGAACTGGCCTCGGACCTCCGCGGCGAACCCGTGCTCGCCTACGGCGGCGGCATCTCTGTGAACGGGCACTTCACCGGCGCCGTCCGCTCCGTCGCCAACAACAACGTCTACACCGGGCCGCTCACGCTCGGCTCGAACTCCACCATCGGCGTGAACCCCGGCAACGATCTCGATCCGGTGATCAACCCCGGCGTGCGGACGGATTCGAGCCTCCGCATCGGCGCCCACCCGCAGCAGGGCTTCGCCGCTCCGATCGTGGTGGCCACGACCACGGCGGGCGGGCCCGGCGTCAACGATGTGCAGACGGTGACGATCCCCAACACGACGAACTTCTTCAACCTGACCTTCAACGGCCAAACGACCGGGCTGCTCCCGCGGACCGCGACCGCGGCGCAGATCCAGGCCGCACTCGAAGCGCTGCCCGCGTTCGTCACCTCGGTGGACGAAGTGCAGGACATCATCGTGACGGGATCGGCGGGCACGTTCTCGCTGACCGTGACGACTCCGGCCGGCACGCAGACGGTGCCGAGCATCCCGTACAACGTGACGCCGAGCGTGCTACAGGCCCTGATCACCGGGTTGAGCAACGTGGGCAACGGCAACGCCGTCGTGACCTTGACGGCGCCCGGAACCTACCGCGTCCGCTTCACCAACGGAATGGGCGGCTACAACCTGCCGCTGATGATCGCCGCGGGCTCTGGCGGTGCGACGGCGAACGTCGCCCCGGTGACCGACGGCGCCGGCGACATCGCCGTGAGCACCGGGGTCTCGGGTTCGAGCACCGTCGTCACGCTCGCCTTCCGAGGCGCGTACGCCAACGCGGATCAACCGCTGTTCCTCGCCGGCGATTCGGCGATCGTGGCCACGGCCACCACCGTGAACGGCAGCGCGTCCGCGACCGAAGTGCAGACGATCACCGTCTTCGGTTCCACCGGCTTGTTCAACTTGAACTTCAACGGGGCCACCACCGGCGTGCTCGCGTGGAACGCGACTGCGGCCCAGGTGCAGGCGGCCCTCAACGGCCTGTCCACCATCGGCGGGGCCGGCGGGTCCGTGCTCGTGACCTCGGCCTCCTTCGGCGCGGGCGGCACGCAATACACCGTCACGTTCGGCGGTTCGCTGGCGAACCTCGACGTGCCGCAGATTCTCGCCGGCGACGTCGGCACGATCACGGACAGCGGCAGCGTCTTCACGCTGGACAAGGAACTCGCCGGCACCTTGATCCTTTCGAGTGCGAACGTCATCGGCGGGGCGATTTCGGTGAACCAAGGCGCTCTCCGCGTCGAGGATCCCGGCGCGCTCGGCTCCTCCGGCCCGTTCTCCGGAACGCAGGTGCTCGACGGCGCCCAGATGCAGATCGCGCGCAACGCCATCACCCTCGTGCCCACGGTGATGACCAGCGAATCGCTGCTGCTCTCCGGCACGGGCATCGACGTGACGGGCGCGCTTCGCAACGTCCGCAGCGATTCGTCCACGACCGGCGTGAACGACAACACATGGGCCGGGCCGATCACGTTCACGCTCAACCCCGGCTTCCTCCCGCAGACGAACCCCGGCACGCGCGTCGCCGTCCGCGTGGACGACAGCCTGATCCCCGGCCTGATCGACACGCTCAACCTGGACACGAACATCCAGCAGGATTCCACGCTCGGCTCGTTCGGGCTGATCAAGGTGGGGCCGGGCCGGTTGAACCTGATGCAGGCGAACAGCTTCACGGGCACCACGGAAGTGGGCGTGAACCTGGGCGGCCGCGACTTCCAAGGCGGCTCGCTCCGCATCGCGAACCCGAACAGCCTCGGGCCGAATGCGATCTCCAACTCGGTGCAGACGCTCTCCGTGGTCGGCCTCACCGGCACGTACCGCCTGAGCTTCAACGGGCGGACGACGGGCAACCTGAACGCGACGGCCACGGCCGCCCAGGTGGAAGCGGCGCTGAACGCGCTCACCTCCATCGGGCAAGCGGAACAGCAGACCGTGACCGTGACCGGAGCGGGCACGTACCGCCTCACATTCGACGGGCAGACCACCGGAGCGATCAACACTGCCGGCGGCACGGCGGCCGTGGTGACGGCCCTCAACTCGCTCTCGAGCGTGCGCCGCTCCGAGATCCAGGACGTCCTCGTCTCGAACTCGCCCGGGTACTTCACGTTGACCTTCAACGGCGAGCGGACTGCGCCGCTGGCGCACAACTCGACCGCCGCCCAAGTCCAGACCGCGCTCCGGGCCCTGACGGGCATCGGCGCGACGGGTGTGAACGTGACCCTGTCGCCGACCGTGGTGCCCGGCGCGACGGTGTACCGCGTCAGCTTCGCGGGAACGTTGGCGAATGCGGACCAGCCGCAGATCGTCGCCGACACCTACGTCGAGGACACGGTGCAGGACGGCGGCGCCGGCCAGAGCGAGATCCAGACGTTCAACCTGTTCAGCACCACCGGCACGTTCATCCTGTCGTTCAACGGGCTGACCACCACGCCGCTGCCCTTCACGGCCACGGCGCTCGACATCCAGAACGCTCTCAACGCCCTGCCCAGCATCGGCGGCGTGAACGGCATCGTGGGTGTGTCCGAGGCGGCATTCGGTTCCGGCCGCCAGTTCACCCTCACGTTCGGCGGCTCGCTCGCGGATCGCGACCTGCCGCTCATCCAAGCGGCCGGCGTCGGCGGCCCGGTCACCTCGGTCGTGAAGGTGCAGGACGGCCTCAACGGCAGCGTCACCGTGACGGGCACGGCCGCGAACTACACCGTCACCTTCGGCGGCGATCTGGCCGCCCGCGACGTTTCGACCATCACTTCGGGCTCGTTCACCGGCGGGGTGACCTCCGTCGCGGTCGCCACCGGCCGTCCCGGCGGCGGCGTGGTCGTCAGCGAGACGCCGAGCGTCGGGGGCAAGGTGCTCACCGTCTCGTTCCAGCGCCCGCTCGATCTCGCCATCATCCCGCAGATCCAGTCCACGAACGTCTCGTCCGGTTTGGCCGTGAACGTGGCCACGGCCCAGCAGGGCGGCATCGGCGCGATCGTGAACAACACCGGCGGCCCCGGCTCGCTGGAAATCGACGGCGATCCGCTGAATGGCGGAGCGAGCATCAACGTGATCCGCGACGTGGTGATCAACGGCACCGGCGTCTCGGGCGGCGTCCGCGTCACGCAATCGCCCGTGTCCGGCGGCACCGCGTACGCCATCACCTTCGACGGCGCCCTGGGCCATGCGGACCTCCCCTTGTTCGCGGCGGCGGGGGCCGGCGGCGCGACGGCCGCCGTCACCCTCAACCAGGACGGCAACCGCACCCGGAACGAAGTGCAGACCGTGACCGTGACCGGCACCGCCGGCACGTTCACACTCTCGCTCAACGGCGTGACGACGGCGCCGATCCCGTTCAACGCCACGGCCACGCAGGTGCAGAACGCACTGAACGCCCTCACGGGCATCGGCGGATCCGCCGGCGCGCTCGTGAACGTCAGCGGCAAGAACACCTACAGCGGCAACGTCTCGATTGCTTCCGCGTCGCACCTCGGGGCGAACCCGAGCACCTCGCTGGACGTGCCGGTGTTCCGCGACAACCGCGCCCTCACCATCGACCCGACGCGCACGCTGCCGACTGCGGCACCGCTCGCCAAGGTCGGCTTGGGCACGATCGTGTTTCCGAACGCGAACGCTTACGGCGGGCTCACCACCGTCCGCGACGGCGTGCTCGCCGCCGGGAACCCGCAGGCCGTGGGCACCGGCCGCAACGAAACGCAGATCATCACCACGAACGGCACCACCGGGGCGTTCACGCTCACGTTCAACGGCCAGACCACGGTGCCGCTGCTGTTCGACACCGCGGCCTCCGGCGGTACGAATCCGATCGACAGCGTGGAGAACGCGCTGAACGCGATCTCCAGCGTGCGGCGGTCCGAGATCCAGACCGTGACGCTCGCCGGTTCGGTCGGCGGCACGTTCACGATCACGTTCGGCGGCCAAGCCACGAGCGCCTTGGCGTTCAACGCGAGTGCGAGCACGATCCAGGCCGCGCTGGAGGCCCTGTCTTCCATCGGCGTCGGGAACGTCCTCGTGAGCCGGGCCGGCAACGTGATCACTGTCACGTTCGCGGGCGCGCTGGCGAACACGGACGTGGCACCGCTCGCGGCCACCGGCCTCGGCGGAACCACGGCCACCGCCGCCGTCGTGCAGGACGGCCTCGGCGGCACCGTCACCGTGACCACTCAACTGGTTCCCGGCGGGCGGCAGTACACCGTCGTCTTCGGCGGCGATCTGGCGAACATGAACCTGCCGGAAATGACGGTCGCCTCCGCGATGGTGTTCACCAGCACCGAGGTGAACGGCACCGCCTCCGTGTCCGAAACGCAGCGGGTGGAGACGTATGTCACCGGGGCGCAGACGTTCACGCTGACGTTCAACGGGCAGACGACCGTCGCACTCGCGGCCGGCGTTCAGGCCGTGAGCACGCCGGCGAACGAGTACCCGGCCGGCCCCGCGAACGACAGCGTGCGGAACGCACTGCTCGCACTCAGCAGCGTTCGCCGCAATGAAGTACAGACCCTGCTCGTGCAGGGCACCAGCGGCACGTTCTCGCTGGGCAACATCATCACCCCGTTCGGCGGCCCGACGACGCTCACCGGCCTCGCTTACAACATCCCGGCGTCGGGCCCCGGCTCGCTGCAGGTCGCGCTCGAAGGATTGGCCAACATCGGCGTCGGCAACGTCACGGTCACGTCCGTCGCGGGCGCCGGCTTCACGACGTACACCATCACCTTCACGGGCGCGCTCGCGAACCGGAACCTCCCCCAGATGACGGCCGCCGGCGCCGGCGGCGCGGTGCCTTCCGTCACGACCGCGTTCGACGGCCTCAACGGCGACGTCACCGTGACGCTCGATCCTCCCGCGGTGCCGGCCACCGCCCGCCGCGTCTATCGCGTCACCTTTGGCGGCGACCTTGCGAACCGCGATGTCGTGCAGATGACGGGTGCCTCCGCCACGGCCTCCAGCTTCATCAGCCCGCGCACGGACTTCGACGGCAACGGCTCCGAGACGCAGTACGTGAACGTGACCGCCACCAACGGCACGTTCTTCCTCAGCTTCCGCGGTCAGACGACCTCCGCCCTGCTCTTCACCGCGTCCGCGGCCGACGTGGAACGCGCCCTGAACGCGCTCACCACCATCGGCGGCATCGGCGGGTTCGTCACGGTCACGAAGTCCGGATCGAACGCCGCCCCGGGCGGTGCGACCTTCACCGTCCACTTCGGCGGTACGCTGGCCGCGACCAACGTGCCCTTCATCGGGGTGGCCCAGACCACCGGCGGCACGGTCGTCCTCGTCAGCGCCGGCAACGACGGCCCGGAAGGCACCACGGTGGTGAACGGCGCCACCCTGCAACTCCGCGGCAACATGGTGATGGACCGCGAAGCGGTCACGCTCAACGGCCAAGGTTTCCAGAACCAGGGTGCGTTGAACGTGAACGGCGGCAACGTGACATGGCAGGCCCTGAATCCGAATGTGCGGGTTCCGCTGTTCCTCGGCAGCAACGCCTCCGTCGGCACGACTCTGCCCACCGACACGCTCACGTTCCTGCTGCCGGTCACGGATCAGCCGCAGTCGCCGCCGGCCGCTCCGCCGTCGCTCAGCACGGGCCGAAACCTGGACATTTACGGGCCCGGCACTGTCGTGTACGCCGCGACGCAGAGCGGCCTGCTCGAAGGCACGACGTACACGCAGTACACCGGAACGACGACCGTGCATGACGGCACGCTGTTGCTCAGCCAGCCGGGCGGCAACTCCATCCTCGGGCCCCTCGTGGTCGGCGACGGCGTCGGGGCGCCGAACTCCGCTGTGGTCCGCGAGACGATCAGCAACCAGATCGCCGACTCGGTCGCGATCCGCGTGAACTCGGACGGCTTGTTCGACCTCAACGGCTTCACGGACGTCGTGTCCGACGTGACGGTGGTCGGCGGTCGCATCGACACCGGCCCCGCCGGCCAGCTCACCACCGGCTTCATCGACATGACCGGCGGCACGATCAACATCGGGAACAACGCCAAGGTCACGGCGCAGGGCAACATCACGATGCGGAGCGGCGCGTCCGTGGTCGGCGCCACCTCCGCGACCCTCGTCGGCCAGCAGAACCTGAGCATGAACGCGAGTTCCATGAGCTTCGGGAACCTCGGCACCGTCACCGTGAACGACGTGACGATGAGCAACGGCTCGACGATCGACTTCGCGAACAACGGCACGTTCACCGCCAAGAACGTGACGGCCGACGGCGGGCGCATCGCCTTCCTCAACTCGGGCACGTTCTCGCTGGCCAACCTCGCGTACTCGAACGGCCTCGTGTCGTTCGGCAACGATGGCACGTTCGCGGCGACCGGGAACGTCGCCCTGGACAAGACGACGCTGAGCTTCGGCAGCAAGGGCGCCGCGACCGTGAGCGGCAAGCTCGACGCGGTTGACAGTTCGCTGGTGAGCTTCGGCACGATCGGCACGCTCACCACCGGGAACGCCACCTTCACCGACAGCGACCTGACCATGGGCGACACCGCCCTCGCCACGGTCGCGAACCTGACCGTCACGAACGCCGATCTCAGCTTCGGCACCGGTGTGACCGGCGGCACGAGCACACTCATCGCCCAGGACGTGCGATCCACGAACAGCAACTTCCGCTTCGGCGACAACGGCAGCTTCGCCGCGGCAAACATTGTCAGTGCCATCGGCGGCGAGATCGATTTCAAGGACACCGGCCTGCTCAGCGTCGCCGGGAACGCCTCGTTCAACGACACCGACGTCCGCTTCGACAACGGCGGCCAGTTCTCCGCCACGGACGTGACGGGCATCCTCGGCACGCTCATCGAGTTCCTGCTCAACGGCATCCTGAACCTGGACGACTTCGTGCTCGCCTCCGGCAGCGAGATCACGATGGGCTCGAAGGCGCTCGCCACGATGTCCACCGCGGATCTCACGGACAGCACCGCGACGTTCACCGACAACGTCACGGTCACCGTGCTCGGCAACCTGCGGATGGCGGGATCGGACCTCACCGTCGGCCTGCCGGCCGTGAGCGGCGAATCCAGCCTTCTCCAGACCGGGAACGTCTCGCTGCTCGCCACGACGGACGGCAGCCACATCACCCTCGGTTCGGAAGACACCGGCATCTTCGGCAACATCACGAGCACTGGCGGCAACACCACCGCGAATCACAACTCCGTGGTCGCGGGGGACAACACCCAAGTCAGCGCCTTCAACATCACGGCCACGGACACGGACTTCCGTTTCGGAAACGACGCGACGTTCAACACCAACGTGGTGTCGCTCACCGGTACGGGCGGCGCGGGCAACGCCGCCCCGGAAATCCGCCTCGGAACGGACGGCACCTTCACCACGTCCGGCAGCCTGACGCTGAACAACGCCGAAGTGACGCTCGGCGACCGCAACCTCGTCGCTCCGCAGTTCGACACGCAAGCGATCGCGATGTCCAACAACGCGAAGATCACCCTTGGTGCAGGCACGCTGGGTTCATCGCTCGGCATCGCGATCAACGGAAGCACCTTCATCATCGGCGCAAACGCCAAGCACACCCTCGGCGGCGACATCACCTCGTCCTCGAACATCGCCGTGACCTCGGCCATCCTCGGGCCCGGTACGCTGGATCTGGGCGGCTCCGGCCGCACGGTCACCGTGAACGACGGGCCGCGCCCGGTGGATCTCACCGTGACGGCGGCGATCGCGTCCGGACCCACGGAGCGGTTGGTGAAGGAGGGTGACGGCCGCCTGCAGTTCGCGCCGGCCGGCGGGTTCACCGCGCCTGTCACCATCAACCGGGGCGACGTGCAGGTGGACACGGCCATCAGCACGGTCAACCTGAAGAACGCGCTCGGCAGCCTGAGCGGCACCGGCACCGTGGGCCAGGTCGACGGCGCCCCGCCGGCCAACGCCCGCGCCGTCGGCACCGTGAACCCCGGCGTGAACTACCTCGCCAACCCCGCCGGCATCCTGAACACCGGCAACCTGCTCTGGGGGCCGAACACCACCTACTTCGTGAACGTGGCGAACGGCACGAACAGCCATCCGCTCGCCGTGGCCGGCACCGACAACGATCTGCTGAACGTCACCGGCTCGGTGGTGCTCGGCGGGGCGCAGTTGAACGGCACGTTCGACCGCGCGAACGTGCAGGTGGGCGATCGCTTCACGATCATCCAGAGCACCGGCCCGATCAGCGGCCGCTTCGCCGAGCCGTACGGTGCGAACGTCGCCTACATCGACGGGCACAAGTTCACCGTGCAGTACAACACGAACTCCGTGGTGCTCACGAAGGTGCTCGCGAACATCACTTCGATGGGCGTGACCGCCTCGCTCAACCCGGCCACGCAGCGGCAACAGGTCACGCTCACCGCGACGATGACGCCCGAGGCCGGCGCCGGCAACATCTCCTCGGCGAACACCGTCACCTTCACGTTCACCAACCTGGATTCGCCGTTCCAGACCTACACGGGCACGGTGAACGTGACCGCCGGAACGAACGCGGCCACGTTCCTCACCAATGGAAACGTCACCGGCCAGCCGTTCCTGCCGGGCGGCCGCTATCAGGTCACCGCGACCTACAACGGCGACCCGGTGGACTTCGTCACGGCGAACGCCTCGCTCACCGGCAATCCGCTGGTCATCGAGATCCCGGTGTTCGACACGCCGGTCGCGAGCGTGCCGTTCATCTCCCCGCAGAACAGCCCCGGCGTGCAGGACACGACCGTGCTCAGCGCGACCGTGATCCGGGAACGCGGCCGCCTGCAGGCGTGGAGCTTCGACATCTACAACAGTTCGAACACGCTGGTGCGTACGCTGGCCTACTCCGGCCCGCTCTTCGACCCGACCCCGAGCGATACGACGGTGCCGATCAGCGCGCTGTGGAACGGCCGCGACACGGGCGGCGCGTTCGTGCCCAGCGGCGACTACAGCGTGATCGCCAACTTCACGGACGAGTTCGGCAACACCGGCGCTTCCGCACCGATCACCGTCGTGGTGGATGATCTCAGCCCGACCGTGACAACGCCCTCGGCCCCCCAACTGATCTCTCCGAACCTCACCGGGCTCGCCACACCGACCTCCGCCACCATCACCAGCACGGTGGGCGACCAGCCGTTCACCGGGCACCCGGCCGGCACGTTCCAATCCTGGACCATCGAGATCCGCAACAGCGCGAACGCGATCGTCCGCACGTTCACCGGAACGAACACGAGCGTGAGCCAGCCCTGGAACGGCACGCTCGCCAACAACACCACGCCGGTGCCGGACGGCGTGTACACGATTACGATCCGCTCGCAGGACCAGGCCGGGAACACGACGACCTCGAGCGGCACGCCCATCGTCGTGCTCAACAGCCCGCCGACGTCCGTCGGGTCGTCGGTGCCGACGAGCACCGTGTACGGTCAGACCATCGCGCTGCACGCCACGGTCACGGTGCTGGCGAACGACGCCAACGTGCCGGCCGGCGTCCGCGGCCTGCTGCTCGGCGACACCGTCGAGTTCTACCGCGACGCGACCACGCTGCTCGGTTCGGCCCCGATCACGTTCGACGGCACGAACTACGTCGCGGACATCACGGTGCCCACCTTCAACGCCGGAACTTACAGCTCGATGTTCGTGCGGTACGCGGGATCCAGCGACTTCATCGCAGGGAACTCGCCCAGCTTCACGCACATCGTTACGCCGGCCCCGCTCACCGTCACCGCGGTGGACGTGTTCAAGCAGTACGGCGACCCGGTGCCCACGCTGAACCTCGTGAACGGCTATCTCAACGTGAGCGGGCTCGTGAACGGCGACTTGGCCCCGAACGTGGTCTCGGGCGCGGCGGCCACCACCGCCACGCAATCGAGCCCCGTGATCCCCGCGGGCTACCCGATCACGCAGGGCGGCGTCACGGCGAACCCGAACTACAACATGACGTTCGTGCCCGGCACCTTGTACGTCACCAAGGCGCCGCTCACCCTCACCATCGACAACAAGCAACGCTCGTTCCACGCGGCGAACCCGACGTTCACCGTCAGCGCCACGGGCCTGCTGCTCGGCGACACCGTCTCGGTCGTCACCGGTTTCACCCTCCAGACCACGGCGACCGTGAACAGCCGGCCCGGCACCTACCCGATCTTCTCGGTCGGCACGCCCACGGCGCAGAACTACACGATCACGAACCTCGTGAGCGGCAACATCAAGCCGGACGGCACGCTCGAAGTGATTCCGATCCCGACGCCTCTCGTCGTCGGGCCCGGCGCCGGCATGGGGCCGCTCGTGAAGGTGTACTCGCCCACCGGCGTGGCCCAGAACCAGTTCTTCGCGTTCAATCCGGCCTTCACCGGCGGCGTGCGAACCGCGACCGGCGACTTCAACCGCGACGGCGTCATGGATCTCGTTGTCGGCACCGGCCCCGGCACCCAAGACTTGGTCCGCGTGATCGACGGAGCCACCGGCGTCACCCTCTTCAGCGTACTCCCGTTCGAGGACTTCACCGGCGGCGTGTTCGTCGCCGCCGGCGACATCGACGGCGACGGCGCGGATGAACTCGTCATCACGCCGGACGAAGGCGGCGGGCCCCGCATCGCCGCTTACCGCGGCATGACCTTCGCCCCGTTCATCAGCTACTTCGGCATCAACGATCCGAACTTCCGCGGCGGCGCCCGTGCCGCCGTCGGCGACATCAACGGCGACGGATACGCCGACATTGCACTCTCCGCCGGCTTCGGCGGCGGGCCGCGCGTGTCGATCTGGGACGGGAAGAGCCTCGCCTCCCTCCAGTTCAAGAACCTGGTGCCGGACTTCTTCGCCTACGAAGACACGCTCCGCAACGGCACCTACGTCGCCATCGGCGACGTGGACGGCGACGGCAAGGCCGAACTCATCACGGGTGCCGGCCCCGGCGGCGGCCCCCGCGTCAAGATCTTCAGTGCCACCGATCTGCTCGCCGGCAACGGGGCGAACACGCGGCTCCTCGCCGACTTCTTCGCCGGCAACCCGGAGAACCGCGGCGGCGTCCGCGTCGCGGTCAAGAGCCTGGACAACGACCTCCTCGCGGACCTCGCCACGGGTGTCGGCGAGAAGGGCGGCAACACCGTGACCACGTACCTCGGCTCGGACCTCAAGAACGCGGTGCAGGATCCGCTCTTCGATCCGTTCTTCGACATCGAGGCGTACCCCGGCTTCCTCAACGGCGTGTTCGTCGGTTGATCGCAGGGGATGAAATGCGACGCGGTCGGGCGTTCAGCCCGGCCGCGTTTCGTCGCACGAGTTGCCGAATGTCCCATCTGGCGAATTCTCGCCCCACTTCCGCCGCCGGCATTTGACAACCGCCGCTCGCCCCGCGTAGCATTCGTCCAGCGTCACTTCGCCCACCTGGTTTCTCGTCCGGAGGGCGATGCGGTGTTCGTATGGCAATAATCGCGTTTCGCTGGCGAACGGTCGGTCTGGTCGCGTGCATGCTTGTCGCGATCGCTGCGGTAGCGCATCCAGCCCCTCCTGGCGGAGGCAAGCTCCCTGCAGGTGCGACTGAGATCTACATCACACTGAAGGCTGGCACAGTCCTTGATGATGCTCAAATCAAAAAGATACGCGACGAGATTAACAAGGTTCTTCAAGAGAGGTACAAGGGCATACTGAAGAAGCAGGATCTGTTCAAACTCCAACCTTCGGCCAAGACCTCGACCGACTACAAGGACATGATCAATTTGGCACAGTCCGTCCCCCAGGGCATCATCAACTCTGGCATCAAGGGTATACAAGGTCGCATTCAAGGAGCACTATCCGAGTGGCTGATTCGCGAGGGCTTCCGAGTCAATCCGCCAAAGTTCAATCTGCGATCGGACATTCAAATCAACCTCAATCAGAATTGGAAGGATGGCGGCGTCGAATTCAAATCCGGTCTTCAGTTAAAGAGCGGCGGCTTCCTGTTCACGGGCGGTGCCGTCTTTGAAGGTGGTGAATACAAGGGGTGCTATCTCCAGTTCGGCTATACGTACTGATCACGCCAACTTTATAATGTCGTCACTCGCCTGATCGAGGCCGCCGCATGTACTGTTTGCCCTTGATCGTCGCATGCGCGCTTTCCGGCAGCACCACGTTGCCTCCGAGCGAATTCAGTGAGTACTTCCCGATGAGGGTGGGAACAAGGCTTACGCTCCGATTCGAGTCTCAGCCATCGCCTCGGTCCGACACTGAGCTGATGGTCACAGATGTGAAGCGGGCGGGCAATGTTGCAGTCGTGACGGTTTCGCAGTCCTACACCATCGACTGGAGTCGAATCTTCAAATCTCCCGACGATCCCGCTCCGCGTCTCGAAAAGATCGAGAATCCGTTTCAAAAATATCGTGTCGCAGAAGATGGAGTGTTCGTGATTGCAGAGTACGATTTGACAGGGATGGCGTGGAAGGATCTGAAGACTCCGAGATGTTTGATGCGGCTACCGCCCACGGAAGGTTCGCAATGGGAAGATCGCGACGCAGAGAGTGGTATCCATTGTGTGAATACAGTGGGAAAGCGTGTTCGTGTCAAAGTTGTCGCCGGCACGTTCGACGCATATGTGGTCGAGTCGAAGCAAACGAAGAAGGGGCAACTGCTCAGCGAACGGAAATTCTGGTATGCGCCGGGCATGGGAATGATCAAGTCTGAAATCAACGGAGAATCCGGAATGGAATTGATCTCATTCGTACTTGTTTAGCGCCCACCAAACTGGCGCAGCTGAGCCCCGTCTGAGTCGATAACATCGGGTCATGGACGAACCCGCTTGCCTTGGCTGCGTGGCACTCCGAAAGGAAGTGGACGCACTCCGCGCGCGGGTCGCCGATCTGACGCGGAAGCTCGAAGACGCCCTGCGCGCCGGGAAGCGTCAGGCCGCGCCGTTCCGCAAAGGTCCGCCCAAGTTCAAACCGAAGACGCCCGGCCGCAAAGCCGGCGAACAACACGGCACCCACGGCCATCGCCCGCCGCCCCCGCCCGACCAGATTCACGAACGTCACGAGGCGAAACTTCCCGACGCCTGCCCGCATTGTCACGAGAAGACGCTCGTCGAAACCGGCACCGCCGAACAGTTCCAAACCGAAATCCCGCGGACGCCGATCCACCGCCGGTTCACCGTGCACCTCGGTCGCTGCCGATGCTGCGGCAAGACCGTTCAAGGCCGGCATCCGCTGCAAACCTCGGACGCCCTCGGCGCCGCCGCCAGCCAACTCGGAGGCGACGCCCAAGCCGCCGCCACCGAACTGCATACGCGATTTGGGCTGTCGCACGGCAAGGTCGCGATCGTTTTCGACTCGCTCTTCGGCATCAAGCTCACCCGCGGCGCCTCGTGTCAGATCGGCCTGCGGATGGCGGCGAAACTCGAACCCGATTACAAGCTCATCCTCGACGACCTCAAGGCGTCGACGATGATCGTGCCGGACGAAACGGGGTGGCGGATCGGAGGACAACCCGCCTGGCTCCACGTCGGGGTCGGTGACCGGGTCACGGCCTACACCATCGACTCACAACGCAGTGCCGAAGTCCTCGAACGCATCATCGGTGCGGACTGGTCCGGCATTCTCACCCACGACGGCTTCGCCTCCTACGACCGGTTCGAGCAGGCGATCCATCAACAGTGCGTCGGCCACGTGCTCCGCCGCGCCCGCGACCTGCTCGCGACGGCCGCCCGCGGCGCCGTCCACTTCCCCCAACGCGTGATCGCCCTCTTCACCGAGGCGGTCCACCTGCGCAACGAGTATCACCGCGGCCACGCAACGCTCGAACACCTGGAGAATCAACGCGAGGTGTTCGATGACCGACTGCGGAAACTGGCGAGCGTTCCGCGTGCGGTGCCGGCGTATCAGACGTTCGCCAACCACCTGATGAATCATTTCGAGCAGTGGTTCGCGTTCGTGGTCGAGCCAAAGATCGAGCCGACCAATTGGAAAGCCGAGCAGGCGATTCGTCCGGCGGTGGTGAATCGCAAGGTCTGGGGCGGCAACCGCACCGCAGCCGGTGCGAAGGCCCAGAGTGTCCTGATGAGCGTGATCGAAACCGCCCGCCGCCACACCCGCTCCGTAATCGACCACTTCGCTGAAACCCTCCGCAACTTCGGGAACACCCTCGTGCCCCGACCCGTGCTGCTACCAGTGCGCTAAACAAGTACTCTCATTCGATCCCGGCAAGAAGAAGTGACTCTTTGACAAGTTCAACAGCAAGGGTACGCTTCTCGCGCCTTCCTCCTCGTTCTCTCCCGGAGGCGCCCCATGCAAAGCAATCCATCGAACTCGATTCCCAGCATGACCGGTGTGGTCATGCCGGGTGCAAGCGCAGGCCGAAGCCAAGAATCAGGTTGTGGCGAAGGCCGATCGGCGCATGACCACCGTGGCCGGCGGGGGGCATCGGGAAAGCCCATGATTCCCGGCGAATTCGTGCGATTCGACCGGAAGAGAAAAGCGGTCGCGTCACTTCCGCTGGTACGGCGTCTTCACGGCGTGGTTCTTCAGGTCTTCGAGGTCCACAAACTCCAAGGCGTGCATGTGCGTCGCTTCGAGATCGACGGGGCACGCGACGCCGGCCTCGAGCGATTCTTTCCAGCGGGTGATGCAGACGCACCATTGGTCGCCGGGTTTCAACCCGGGGAAGCCGAAGAGCGGGAACGGGGTGCTGAGGTCGTTGCCGATCTCGCGCTGGTGGGCGAGGAACGCGGCAGTGACGCGGCAGCAGATGGTGTGGAGGCCTTCGTCGTCCGGGCCGGTGTTGCAGCAACCGTCGCGGTAGAAGCCGGTGAGCGGCTCGGTGGAGCAACTCTTGAGCGGCCCGCCGAGCACGTTCTTCGCGTTCGCCATGATGCAGCCTCGCTGTTCGCTGCGGTCATGATATGGGCTGGCGGCGGGCCGGATGCGCCGCTATGCCGCCCGCGGAACCATACACCATGTGGAGGCGTGCCGTGAAGATCCTCATCCTCGCCGCGCTGTTCGCCTGCATCGGCGGTTGCCCCGGCACCTGCTGTTCCACCGCCCCGAGTCCGTCCGCGAAACCATGACCGAACCGAACGAGCCGCTGCCGCCGAGCAATCACCCGTCTCCGCGGCAGACGCTGTCTTATCTCCGCCGCCTCTTCGACGGCTTCGGCCTGGAGGCGAAGAGCAAACTCGGCCAGAACTTCCTCATCGACCTGAACCTGCTCGATCTCGTGGTGCGCACCGCGGAACTGGACCGTGCGGATGCCGTGCTCGAAGTGGGCACCGGCACCGGGTCGCTCACCGCGGAACTGGCGAAGGCCGCCGGCTGCGTCTGTACCGTGGAGATCGACAAGACGCTGCAACCGGTGGCACAGCAGATCGTCGGCGACCGGCCGAACGTGCGGTTCGTGTTCGGCGACGCACTGGCTTCCAAGAACGAACTGAACCCAGTGATGCTCGCGGCTTGGGACGAGACCATGACGCAACACGGCTGCACGCGGCGGAAGCTGGTTGCGAACCTGCCGTATGTGATCGCCACGCCGCTGATCAGCAACCTGTTGATCTTCGGGCCGCCGATCGAACGCATGGTGGTGATGGTGCAGTGGGAGATCGCGGAGCGGATGCGGGCGGAAGCGGGCACCAAGGATTACAACGCGCTTTCGGTTCTGGTGCAGAGCGTGGCCGATGTCGAAGTGGTTCGCAAAGTACTGCCGGGCAACTTTCACCCGCGGCCGAAGGTGGATTCGGCCATCGTGAAGATCACGCCGAGCGCGGAGAAGCGGGCGAAGGTGGGCGATGTGCCTCGCTTCCGCGCGTTCTTGCGGGATCTGTACGTGCATCGCCGCAAGAACCTGCGGCAGGCTCTCTCCGGCTGGCCGTCCGGCCGCAAGGACAAATCCGAAGTGGACGCGAAGCTGAAGGAACTCGGCGTGGACGGCACCGTCCGCGCCGAAGCGTTGGACTTGGACCAGCATCTCGCATTGAGCCGCGTCTTCGGCTGAGATCTCACTTGGTAGCCCAGCAGCTGGAGTCTTGACTCGGGCCACAAAAGTCGTATCTTGTTTGCGTTCGCCCGGATCCGCTCCCGTCCAGGGCACGCGCCCGCCCGATTCCCGACGCCTGCCATCGCCGCGGGGGAGTTCGGACCATGGAACCGTCCATCTTTCTCGACTTCAACCTGCCGAACGCGGCGACTTGGTTCTATTTCTCGTTGCTGCTCAGCGTTTCGATCTTCTTCCAGTTCTCGCGGCCGTTCTCGATCCGAAATCTCGACCTGCTCGCGCTGTTCCTTCTCGTACCGGGGTTCCTGCTGCTCCAGGAATCGCGGGCGCGCGGCGACTCGGGCGAGCAATTGTTCGGCTACTCGTGGCTGCTCGCCGGCTCGCTGTACTGGTTCGTGCGGGCGATCTTCGACCTCACGCTCGTGCGACGGCCCGTCGCCGATCCGAACTTGAACACCAGCGGCCTCTCGTGCCTCGGCATCGCCTTGTTCCTCTGCCTCGGCGCCGTCGCCTTCCGCGGCACGGGCGAAACGTCCGTCCACGCTCCGGTCGGCACCAAGCCCAAGGCGATCGAACAGCTTCAGGACACGGCCACGGCCGCCGTGGAGAAGACGCAGGAGGAAGTGGGGCGGCCGACCGCGGAAGTGCGGTTCTGGGTGGAACGCACGCTCGCGCTCATCTGCCATGCGGCGGTCGCGGTCGGGCTTCTGATGATCGGCTGGCGTCAGTTCGGCGAACTCTCCGCGGGCGTGGCCTTGGGCACGCTTTACGTGCTGCTGCCGTACACGGCCTACCACGTAGGGCAGTTCCATCTCGTGTGGCCGGCCGCATTCGTGACATGGGCGGTGTTCTGCTACCGCCGGCCGCTACTCAGCGGGTGGCTGCTCGGCTTGGCCGCCGGGAGTGCGTTCGTCACCTTGCTGCTCTTCCCGCTATGGCTCGGCTTCTATTGGCGGCGCGGGGCCGTCCGCTTCGCCACGTCCTTCGGCGTCGCCCTGCTCCTCAGTGTCGGCGTCCTCGCCGTGGTATTGTGGTCCGACGGCTGGCTCACGTCCGGGCTCACGGCGGCGAACGTCGCGGAATGGCTTCCATGGAAGCGGCCTCAGGCCGAAAGCCTCTGGACCGGCGTACACGGAGCATACCGTTTGCCCATCTTCGTGCTGTTCGTCGGCTTCGTCGGCGTGATCACGGTGTGGCCGTCCCCGAAGAACCTTTCGCATCTCGTCGCGCTCTCGGCGGCGGTGCTGCTCGGCGTGCAGTTCTGGCACGCCGACCGCGGCGGCGTCTATGTGCTCTGGTACCTGCCGCTCGTGCTGCTCATGGTGTTCCGCCCGAACCTCACGGGACATGAACCGCCGCCGATCGAACCCGGCGGGGTGTTCCAATGGGCCGGGGCGGCGTGGGAACGCGTCCGCGGGAAGAAGCCGGCCCCGGCCACTTCGAACGATCTCGCCGTGTGAAGCTCACCGTCCGATGAGTTCGACGCAACTCAGTTCGTGCGGGCCGGCATTCCGCCACGCTTCGCCGCCGTCCGTCTTGGCGAACAGGAACCGGCCGCTGAACGCGGGATGCCCCCACACGCGGCCCTTCAGCACTTTCACCCGCGAATCTTCCTCGTACCCTTTCGGGTTGAACCGGCACAGGATCAACTCGCCGGCTGCGTTCAACGCCAAGGCGCGGTCGCCGTCGTTCAGCCACACGATGCTGGCGTGCGGGTTGCGGCCGCGCGGCGTGAGTTGGTTGTCGTCGTCCCAGATCTTCTTGCCCGTCTTCCACTCGAAGCACGAAAGGCCGAGGTCGCGATCGAAGCTGTACACGTGACCGTCGCGGTACATCGGCTGGGCCATCAGCCCGCGAAGTTCCTTCTCGTTGGTCCAGACCACTTCCGCATCCGCGGCCTTCGGCCCGAGGCGGATCATCTTCGAACCTTCCCAATACCCCGTGACGAAGAGCAGTCCGTCGCGGTAGATCGGCGGCGCGATCGAGACGCCGTACGTCACCTTGTAGGGCACCCTCCACAGCGGCTTGCCCGTGTCCGGGTCGAGCCCGTGAACGAACTGCGGCGTCCACAGCACCACTTGCTTGCCGCTCGGCGGGTGAATGATCGTCGGCGTGCAATAGCCGCCGGGATCCGGCAGGCTGCGCCACAGATCCTTGCCCGTGGTGCGGTCGAACGCCATGACCGAGCCGTTCTTCTCGGCCGCAAGGTGAACGATGACCTTCTCGCCGTCGATGGTCGGGGATCCGGCGAAGCCCCACTCGGGAACCTTCGCGCCGAACGCGGCGACCGTGTCGTGCTTCCACAGAATGTCGCCGGTTTTCGCGTCGAAACAAAAGAGGTGGCCGACCGCACCGAGCGTGTACAATTTGCCGTCGCGGATGGCGGGTGTGGTGCGCGGGCCGTTCGCGTATCCGCCGAGTTCGCCGTACTTCACGGAGTAGGAATGCGACCAGACCGGCTTGCCGGTCGCGGTGTCGAGGCAGAGGACGCGCTCGGTGTCCTTCTCGTAGTCGAGCGTGAACACGCGGCCGTCCGCGACCGCGATGCCGGCGTAGCCGCCGCCCACGGGTTGCTTCCACAACTTCTTCAGACCGCCATCGGGCCACTTGGCAGGGAGCTTGGGCGAATCGAATGTGCCGTCGCCCGTCGGCCCTGCGCAGCCGATCGCGGTCGCCCAGGCGAAGCCGGCGGAAGCCGAGGACGCCTGCATCTTCACCGTTCGACGGCGCCGTGGTTCTCGCGGACTTGTTCGCCGCCTCGATGAAGGCCATGATCTCGAGCGTGATCGCGGGATCGAGCACCGATTGCTTCTTCTCGAATGTCTCGATGATCTTCTTGCACAACTCGCGGTAGATTACGCCGGTGCCGACGTTCACGGTCTTCACGCCCTTCTCGCTGAATGCGGTAAAGCCGTAGCCGGCCGCGCCGTCGCGGATGCCGCGGAGCGTGGCTTGGCGGCCGTCCTTCCACACGCCGGTGACCGTGTCCGTGCCCTTCTCATGGAAGCACGTCACGCGCTGGCAGCCGGGGCCCATCAGCGTGTAGAGCACTTCCACGCCGTGGATGCCGTAGTGGTACAGCCCGGCGTTGCGTTCCGGGATCGGCGAGAGCGACGCCGGCCCCCACACCGTGCAGCCGACCAGTTTGCCGGACTTGGGTTCGTTCACGAACTCGACCACTTCCGGGGCGTACCGCAGCGACGACGACGAGAACACCGGCACCTTCTTCTTCTCCGCCAGTGCGATGATCTTCTTCGCATCGGCCACCGAGCAGGTGAACGGCTTGTCGATGAAACACGGGATCCCGGCCTCGAGGAACGGCTTGGCGCGGTCCCAGTGCACGGTGCCGTCCACGGCTTCGATCAGCATCGCGTCCACCTTGCCGATCATCTCTTCGGGCTTCTCGACGAGCGGCACGCCGAGCTTCTGCATCTCCTTGCTGAAGCCTTCGATCCGTTCCGGCGAGAGCTTCGATTCGCCGGCGCAGCCGATCACGACCTTGGCCCCGTCGACGAATTGATCCTTGGGCACACCGGACTGGTTGATGCGCTGCGTGAACGCCACGCAGTGCGAGGTGTCGAAGTCGAGCATGCCGAGGCGGATCATGGAGAGTCCTCCGAATGCCCACCCGTTGCCACGGGTGGGCTTGTTATTCTCTTCTTAATGCCGGGATCACGGGCACCCGCAGGATACCAGCCGTGGCGGCGGATGCCACACCCAATCCGACCACGATCACCAGCGCGAGCATGGCCGCGAGGCGGGCCCACGGCACGCTCGCGCCTTGGGCCACGTGCGGGGCCACGGAGGCGAGCGCGGCCAGCACGCCGATCGCGATGCCGATCAGGAGCAGGGCCGCGTTCTCGGCGAGCACGAGGAACTGCAAGGCACGCGTGCGGTAGCCCACGGCGCGGAGCAGGGCCAGTTCGCCGAGGCGTTCCCACACGCCGCGGAGCAGCACGACCGCGAGGCCGAGTACGCCGAGGAGCAGGCCGAAGCCCCCGAGCAATTGGAAGGTCGAGAGGTACGCCCCGATCACGGCCTGATACGCCGCGACGCGTTGCTTCGTCGGCGTGGCGATGAAGCCGTTGCGGCGCAGGCCGAGTTCGAGTTCGCGCGACGCCGCGTTCTCCTCGCCCGGCGGCACGGCGATGAGGAACATGCGGTAACCGTCCTGCTTCGGGAAGAGCCGCACGAAGTTCTCGTCGGACATGATGAGTTCGCTCTGGAACGGGCTGTCCGCAAACGTCCCGACGATCTTCAGCTTGATGTCGTTGCCGGAATCGTCCGGCACGGTGATGATGCCGCCGACCGCGGTCTTGAGCATCCATTGCGCCGTGTTGTTCTCGCAGAACACGGGCACAGCGGCGTCTCGCGGCTCTTTGACGAGGATTGACATATCGGGGCGATTCAGCAGCAGCCACGGATTGGCCTTTTCCTCGTCTGACTTCGCTTGCGTTTCGTAGAACTGAAACCCGCCGCGTTCGATGAGCGACTTCGGCGCACCGAGAATGCGCGGCCGCGAGGCCTGGAACAGGTTGAGGCAACTGGCGTCGTCGCCGGTGCGGAGGCGGAGCGGATAGGTTTCGTACTTGGCGAGCGGCGTTCCCGGCAGTTCGTACAGCGGCACGTCCGATTCGCCGATCAGGTTGAATCCGCCGCTGCCGCCGGTCTTCTGGCTGAAGTCCTTGCCCGGCTCGCGGCGGAAACTCTCCACGGCCACCAACAGGAACGCCGCCGATGCGAGCAGCGCGGCCGTCAGAAGGCTGCGGGACGGATTTCGCGACGCGTTGCGGATGCCGAGCTTCGGCAAGCTGCGCACCTCGCGATGCCGCGTGCTCTTCAACCAACGAGAAAGTGTCGCGAGACCTGCCGTGAGCAAGAGCGCGCCGCCGCCGAAGAACGACATCGCCTGGAAGTCCGGATTCGAGATCGAACCGCCCGCAACAATGAGCACGACACCGAGCATCACCGATCCACCGATGAGGATCGCCACTCGCTTGCGGGTTTGCGACTGCGTCACCCCTGCTTGCGTGTCGGGCTCCAATCCCGTTTCCCCCCGCAACAATGCGGGTGGTGCGACCCGCACGAGGCCGCGGAGCCCGAACCACAATGCGGACATCGCCATCACCACCGTCGTGGCGAAGCCCGTGGCGAAACTCATGGCCGATGCATGCGGTTTGAGGAAGGTCGCGATCTCCGGGTCCGGCCAGAGCGCGAGCAGCACCTTCAACATGAGTCCGTTGTAAAGCGTGCCCGCGGCCAATCCCGCGCCCGTGCCGAGCAGCGCGATCACGAGCCCTTCCGAAAGCAGGATGCGGCGAACCTGCTTCACCGAGTAGCCACTCGCGAGCAAGAGGCCGATTTCCTTCGTGCGCCGATCCAGTGCCAAGCGGAAGAGCAACCCGACGAGCATGAGTGCGGCCGCGATCAGGAAGCAACTGAACCCGAGGAACAGGCCGCCGAAATCGGTGCCGCCCTTGCTCGCGGTGAAGAGCCGTTCGCGGATCGGATCGAAGACCAAACCGGACGCCGCGGGGTCGAGTCGCTTCAGGATCGCTGGATCGAGTTTCGACTCGGTTTGTTCCAAGTCTTCACCCGTGTTCGGGGCCACACGGATGGACGTGACCGCCCCGAAACGGCTGGCGAAGAGCTTGCGAGCGGTGGCGAGGTTCACGTACGCCATCGGTGCGGCCTTGTACGAAACCCAGAACTGCGCCCGCGGGCTCGCGTCCGGCACCTTCTGCTTGATCTTCGCCTTCGGCAGCATCGGCGGGCGGTCCCAACTGAAGAGGTCGGCGCGTTCGTCGGTCACGCCGCGGATCAGCGGCGTGAGTTCGCGGTCCTGTGTCGTGCGCGAGAGCGGCACATACCCGCGCAGCGTGAGCGGCACCGTTTCGATCCGGCCTTCGCCCTCGATGTCCGGGTGGTAATACTTGAGCGTGAGCGTGGAGCCGGGTGCGAGCTTCGCGATCGGGTTCCGCGGCCAATCGAGCAGCACCACTTCGTTGTCCTTCAACTCGTCCACGCCTTTCGGCAGGAACGGCCCGAGCGGCGGTGCGGCGTTCGGATTCAATCCCGCGATCGCCGGGTACGGCAGTTCCCGATCGCCCTGCGAGAGGCTCTCGCCGAAGTACACGATGGTGGGCTCGCCGCGCAACTTCAGGTCCGCGAGGGCCTGCATCGCGACTTCTTCTTGAGCCGGAGGCAGCACCAGTTGATCCGATTCGATGCAGAGGAAGCGGTCGTGCCGCGCCTGTCGCAAGCGGATGCCGTAGTCGCCGATGTCGAGCGACTTACGGAGCCTGTCGTTCAATTCACCGAGCGATGCCCCGCGGGAGAGCAGAGCGTTGGCGAACGGCTCTTCACTACGGTCGTATTCGTCCCGCGTCAGATCCGAGAGTGCGCCAAGGGAGACGAACACGTTCAGCGGGGCGGCCGGGCTCGGCGAGAGATTGAAGTCGTTGCCGGGCGAATCGGGCGGCAGCACGGCCGCCACCCGGAACGGTTCGAGAGATGTGGAATCGAGGATGGACCGCTTCGCCAGCGACGACGACCGCGGCAAATCGGAGAAGCGCGGCACGCCGAGTCGCACTTGATCGCCGACCTTCACGTTGAGTTGTTCGGCGACGCGGGCTCCGAGCGCGATCGGGGCTTCGCCCTTGCGGCGCGGCTGTTTCCAATCCACTTGCTCGGTGCCGGCCGGTGCGAAGCGAGAATCCACGCCCAGCACCGAGACGCGGGCCAGGAACGCGCCGTCGTCCTTGATGCCGGCTTGCAGTGAGCCGTTCAGCATCAACACGGGCGCGGTTCGGCCGGGCATGCCGTCCGCCACCGCGGCGCGAACCGGCATCAGGAAAAGGGCGGCGTGGTCGATGCCGCCGAGTTGGCGCTCGGCCCGTTCGCGCAGGCTGCCGCGGAGTGAATCGCCGACGAGCAACGCACCTGTGAGCACGGCCGAACCGACCGCGACGCCGAGCAGCACCGCGAGATTGCCCCGCCAGTGGTATGCGAGATTGCGAAGAATCAGGGCCGGCAGTGAGAACATGATCCGTTCCGTGGCGTTGGTTTCTTCTTATGGAGGCGGGTACGATAACCGGCAGCCGCACTTCATGGGCCACACGATGAACACCTCGATGCGATTGCTCTCCGCCGCGTTCCTCTTCACGCTCGCGTGCCAGGCGACGGCCGCACCGCCGGAACTTCCCAAAGGCGCGAAGGCGCGGCTTGGCAGCACCCTGTTCCGCGACACGAGCGGTTGGGCGAACGCCACGCTCTCGGCGGACGGCAAGTTCCTCGTCCTGCAGAACCCGCGCGGCATCCAGAAGTTCGACCTCGCCACCGGCGATTCCAGCCCCCACCCCGGCGAGAAGAACAACACCTTCGGTCGGCAGCTTCGCTTCAGCGAGACCGGCGGCCGGGCTCTCAGCGTGAATTATGCCGACGTCTCGGTGTGGGACGCGGCCACGGGCAAGACGCTCGCCACCGTGAAGCGGCCGCTCCCGTTCGGGGACCACACCGCATCCCTTTCGAAGGATGGCCGTTTCCTCGCGGTCGGCGGCAGCCAGAGCTTCAACATGAAGGACAAGCCGGTGACGGCCGTGGTGTGGGATGTGGAGAAGAACGAACGAGTGGCCGAGGTGCCGGTGGTGCAGAACCAGGATGCGCAAGTCGCACTCGCGCCGGACGGCAAGCGGCTCGTCACCTGGGGCCGGCACTTGGAACGCAACCCGCCGAAGGACGGCATCGACCCCGCGA
The DNA here is from genome assembly GCA_046350135.1 of Gemmataceae bacterium. GTDB lineage: Bacteria > Planctomycetota > Planctomycetia > Gemmatales > Gemmataceae > Urbifossiella. The sequence continues at coordinate 30,580 of JAXMBB010000002.1, read as the reverse complement.
ACGATCCGAACCGCATCCTGCAAATTTGGGATGTGCCCGGCGGCAAGGAAATCGCGCGGCTCGCGAACGACGGCTACCAGCCCGTGCTCGCCTTCTCGCCGGACGGCGACACGCTCGCCCTTTCCGCCGGAGCGGGCACCATCCGATTGATCGACCCGAAGACCGGCGCGGAGAAGCGTCGCCTCTTCGGCCGCTCGGACCAAGGCACCCGCATCGCGTACTCGCCCGGCGGCAAGAAAATCGCCACCGCCGGCGCGGACGGCACCATCCAGATTTGGAACGCGGAGTCCGGCCTGCGGATCAGCACCCATCCCTTTCCGCTCGGCACCGCGAGCCTCGCCGTCCGCGGTATCCAGTTCACCTCCGAGGATCGCGCCGTGGCGTGGACCGCCATCGCATCCACTGCGATGGCGTGGGACGTGCAAGCCGGTGCGATGCTGATGCCGGTCGAGGGGCACGTCGCCGGCGTGCGGTCCATCGCCTTCCGCACGCCGAATGAAATCGTCACCGGCGGCGACGACGGCCAAGTCTTCGTGTGGAACCCGGACGGCAAGCCGCCCCGCGAGGTGAAGCTGAAGAATCCCGGCAGCTTCGGCGCGCTGAACCGCTTCCCCATGGTACAGGTGCAAGTCGCGGCGGACGGCCGCACCGCGATCGCCCAACTGCTTCAACAGGGCGTGTTCGAGTTGAAGGACGGCAACCAAGTGGCGGCCCCGCAGATCGGCGTCGGGCTGAACATGCGGTCGTACTTGTGCTCGGACGCGAAGACTTTCCTCTCGCTGCCGTTCCTGCCATACCCGCCGAATCCGCAGCCCGCCTCCGTGAAGATCGCCGTGTGGGACGTGGAGAGCGGCACCCGGATCTGCGAGTTGGAGTCGCCGCCCTGCGAACTCCAAAACGCGACGTTCACGCCGGATCGCAGCAAGATCATCACCGTGACCGTGACCCGCGACGAAAAGAAATCTGACTGGCACATCACGGCATGGGATCTGAAGACGGGGAAGAAATTGGGGGCATACACGGAAGCGGGCGGCTTCGGCCCGACCTACTTCGCGTGCGGCGACAACGACTCCGTGATCACGTCCACGCCCGGGGGCAAGCTCGTGGCACTGAACCTCGCGGACGGCAAGATTGCCCGCGAGATTGACACCGGCCGCCGCGCCATCACCTGCAACCCGGCCTTCACCGCGGACGGCAAGTCCTTCGCCGTCTCGGTTTCCAGCGCAGCGGGCGGTGCGGAGATCCTGTTGTTCGACGCGAAGGGCGAGTCGAAGGGCAAGTTCCGCGGCCACGCCGGCGCGGTACAGTGCCTCGTTTTCTCCGCGGACTCCGCAACGCTCGCCTCCGGCAGCGCGGACACCACCGCGATCATCTGGGACGCGAATGCCGCGGAGAAGTGATCGAGCATCGGTGCCGCCGGCACACTTCAGGCCCGGCGGTCACACGCGGATGAAGACCTTCCGCCGGTACATCCAGAGGAGGATCAGCCAGAGCAGGAACAGCGTGGCGGCTCCGTGCAGCAGCACGGCGTACTGGGGGCCGAACTGCGAGAACGTGCGTTCCCCCAAGTGCTTGATCGTCATCTTGTGAAGTTCGGGTTTGATGAAGGACGTGCTCATGCAGTACGCCGCGATCGAGTTCATGCCCACGACCGTGAGCGGGAACGCCCACCGCTGCCAGCCGATCACGTCCATGACGGCGTAGAACCCGCCGAGCAGCAGGAAGCACCATCCGCCGCTGAACAGCACGAAGCTCGGCGTCCAGATGCGCTTCACCACCGGGCAGGTGCCCGTCATTCCCCACGCGTAGCCGAGTGCGAGTGCGGCGGCACCGGCGACCGCGAGCCAGCGGACTTTGCCCCATTCGGTGCGGTCGGACTTCAGTACCCCGCCGGCGATCAGGCCGAGGATCATGGTGGCGAGCGTGGGGACGAAGCTGAGCACCTGGTAGCCGCCGGAGTTGAACAGGAAAGTGTTCTCGCGCGGGAACAGGTTCAGGAACCACACATCGAACTCGGCCGCGGCGTTCGCGTTCTTGCTCCAGTGGGCTTCGAACCCGGTGAGGCCGTGTTGGGCGAGCCACTCCGGCTTCACGCCGACCCCCGCCCAGTTGAAGTCCGCGGGGGGCAACGGATGCTGCACGAAAAAGATCCAGTAGCCGGCCATGAGCAGGACGGCGGCGATCCATTGGTCCCGGACGGGTCGGAAGCCGAGCAAGAAGAGAAAGCCGTAGCCGAGGCCGATCTGCGAGAGCGTGTCCGTGAAGCCGTAGTCCGGCATCTTGTTCCAGATGGAGCGGAGCACGACGCCGAGCATCACGAGGATGAACGCCCGCCAGAACGCGTGCAGGCACATGGCGGGCGTCGATTGCCCGCGGGCCTGCCGGGCCGCGATCGAGTACGGCAGCGACACGCCGACGAGGAACGAGAACGACGGCTGGATGAGGTCGTGGAGCGTGCAGCCGATCCACTCCACGTGCGTCTGCTGCATGGCGAGGAACTGGAGGAACGCGTTGCCGGGGAAGTTCTTGGCGAGCACCGTGAGCTTCAGGATCTCGGCCATCATGAGGAACATGACGAGCCCGCGGTAGGCGTCCACGGAGGCGAGCCGCGGCGCGGCGGGGGCGGGTGCATGGCTCATGGGAGGCTCCGGCGGAAGAGCCCGATGATACGCGGGGGCGGGGAGTGCAACCAGACGAGATCAGCCGAAGCGCAGTTCACCGGGGCCTTCGACGGCGAGTGCCGCGGCGAAGCCCGGCTCGGGTTGCCAGTCGGACACCATCCAACCGGCCGACGCCAAGGATTCGTGTCGCACCGCCAACACGCCCGCGGGGCGGTCCGGATTCAGGTCCACATCGAATGCGTCGAGGTATTGCACAGTCGCGCCGGCGGCCTTGATCACCGCTTCCTTGCACACCCATCCGCGGAAGAACGCCCGCTCGCGACACGCCTCCGGCAACCGGCGGTACTGATCCTGCTCCGCCGGCGAGAAGAAGCGGCCCACGAGCCCCGCGGCGTCCGGCACGGCGCGAGTTCGTTCCACATCCGCGCCGATTCGGCGCGGCGCGAGCGCGATCATCATCAGGCCGTGCGTATGCGAGACGTTGAAGTGCAGGGACTGGCAGGCGAGCACAGGCTTCCCGTTGAGCACGTAGGTGATCGGAACCGCGTGCGGGGCCGTGCCGAGGCATTCTCCCAAAAGCTTCCGCAGCAACCCGCGGCTGGCGGTGAACTGCTCGCGAACGGTGCCGGCCTTGTACCGCGCGGCGCGGTCGCGCTCGTCCGGCGTGAGCAGTGAGGCGAGTTCTTCCAAACTCCACGGCAACGCATCCGGCTTCGCGAGCCAGACGTGTGCTTCGCCCGCGGGCGGCGGCGCGGGAGCCGCATCGAATTGACGAATGCGGACGAGCATCACTCGCACTCGCGCATGTACCGGATGCTCTCCCGCGCGATCGTCTCGGGGTCCGGCTTGTAATCGAACACCTCGACCGACACCCATCCGGTGTAGTCCACGTCCTTCAACGCCCGGAAGATCGGCTTGAAGTCCACGTCGCCGAAGCCGGGGCCGCGGAGGTTCTTGTCGTTCGCGTGGAAGTGGTGGAAGAACTCCTTGTTCGCGCGGATCACGTCCGGCACCGGCCGATCCTCGGACGACATCGCCTTCACGTCGAGATGCAGCTTCACGAACGGGTGCGAGATTCTGCGGGCGAGCCGCACGCCGTCCGCCGCACACGTCATGTAGTTGGTTTCGGCCGTGGTCAGCGGTTCGAGGCAGAGGAACACCTTGCCGGCTTCGAGTGCCTTGAGGCAGTGCGAGAGCGTATCCGCCGCGAGTTCGTCCCCCTGTTCCTTGGTCATGCCTTCGGCCAAATTCCGCTGCAGGGGCGAACCGAGCACGAGGATGTCGCCGCCCATGTCGGCGGCGGCCGCGGCGAGTTCCGCGAAGTACTCGCCGGTGCGCTTGCGGACCGCGGCATCGGGCGAGGTGAGGTGGAAGCCTTCCGTCTTGGCGAGCAGCCAGTGCAATCCGATGATCTGCACGCCGGCCGCCTCCGCCTGGCGGCGGAGTTCGCTGCGCCGGGCCGCGCTCACGTCCGTGATGCGCGGGGCCAGTGTGAACGGCGCGAGTTCCAAGCCGGTGTAGCCGTGCTTCGCGGCGCACTCGCACACCTTCGCGTGGTCCCAACCGTCGAACGTCTCGTTGCAGATCGCATACTTCATGGCAGCGTCACCTCGCGCGGCAGGCCCGGGTCGTTCGCGTTCATCACGGTGAGCGTCACGCTCTTCTTCCCCGCCGCCTCCTTGTAGAACTCCGCGGGTGTGGTCACGGCCGTGCCGTTCACATGCGACACGACCCAGCGGGCGTCGCCGAGTTCCTTGAACTTCGCGGCGGCGGGCGTGCCGGGGAGCGGCTCGCGGACGAGCACGCCTGACGGCACGTCGGTGAAGGCGCGGCCGCCCCCGCCGAAGAACGGGTTGAACTGCATCTGCAGCAGCACGCTGCCGTGATCCACCCGCAGCCCGAACACCGGCTCCGGCCGCACGGACGCGATGAATGGCACTTCATTCTTGAACTTGGCGAGGGTGATGGTCGCTTCTCGCGTCTGGTTGCCATTGATGATCGAAAGCGAGATCTTTCGGCCGGCCAAGCCGTGGCCCACGTGCAGGAGCAAGTCCTCGAACGTGGACACCGGAATGTCGTTGATGTTCAGGATGACGTCGCCGGGGCGGAGGCGGGCGGCGGCGGCGGGCGTGCCGGGGCCGACGTGGTTCTCGATCGGGATGCCGCGGCCCTGCACGCCGAACTGCTGGAGCGTCCGCGTGACGCCGAGGAAGCCGTACTCGACTTCTTCCCCGCGGCGCAGCACATCGATGATCCGGGTGAGGTTGCCGTCCAGCGGAAGGGCGAAGCCGTCGCCGCCTTCGCCCGGCGGCAGGGCCGCGGCGGCGGTGGTGAAGCCGACGGCTTCCCCGTCGATGTTCAGGAGCACCGCGCCGCTCGCGCCGGAGTGAAGCTTCGACTCGTACTCCAGGATCGGCGCGTAGTTGTAGATGCTGCTGAAGAGCGAACTCGCATCGCCCTTCGACTTGGCGCGATGGACTCCGCGGATGGTGGCGAACCCCGCTTTGGGCTTGTCGAACGCCGTGCCGGCGGTGAAGTCCAACGCCATGAGCAGGCACATGCTGCCGCCTGCGACCGTCGCCTTCGGATCGTCCTTGAACGCGGGCAACCGCACCGTGCCGAAACGGATCGGCTTCAACCCCGCGGGCGGGTCGAGCAGCTTGAGGACAGCGAGGTCGCAGCGCGAATCCGCGGCGCGGATGTCCGCGTAGCTTCCTCCTCCGCCGCCGAGGTGAACATAGATCTTCGTCGCACCCTCGATCGCGTGGTAGTTGGTGAGCACGTATCCGGCCGCATCGATGACCGCGCCGCCGGCGAAGCCGTGGTCCGGGATGGATTCCGGATTCGAGAGATCGAGGCTGAGTGCGAGGGCGGCTTGCTTGGGATCGGCTTTCAGGAATGCGTCGCGGTCGAAGCGGCCGAGTTGCCAAGACTCCACCGGCGCGGCCGGCTTCGGATACTTGTCGCTTCGGGAGGCGACGATGCACGCGAGGGACGGCCCCACGTTCGCATGCGCGATCCGGAGCTGCCGGTCGAACCGTTTCAATTCGTCTTTGAGCGGCTCGTCCGCGCGGGCGGCCGCGGGCAGCAGGAGCAGCAGCGAAAGCAGGCGTCGCATGTTCGGATCCCGCGCGGGGTCGGCAGAGGATTCTTACCCCGGCCACGGGCAACGTCCACGCAGGCTGCGTCACTTCACGATGGACATCACCAGCGGCACATCGCGGCTCTTGACGCGGAGGCCGGGTTGCATCGGGTTGGTCGCGGCATTTACGGAGAGTTTCAGCGGGAACTCGCCGGGCGTCGCCGTCGGCGGCACTGCGAGCTTGATGGTGAACGCCATTTCGTTCGCCTTCACAACTACGTTCGGCAACGCGATGCCGGGCGGAAGCCCGAACAGGCTTGCCGTCGCCTCGCCGGCGAACCCTTCGCTGCGAACGATCTCGCCCTTGATCTCGACGGCCGTCGGCATCTTCGGGTCGAGTTTCGCCTCGATCTTCGGTGGCGAGACAAGCTTCACCGCGAGCGGCAACCGCACCGGCAGTTTCTTCACTGAAGTGAACGCGGTCGCCAGCACCCGCTGTTTGTCCGCACTCAACAACTCGGCCTGCACGGCGATGTCGTAGCTCGATGCGGGAAGCTCATCCGGCAGAAGCGCGACCAGTTCGCCATCGCCGAGCTTCGCACCGAGTTCGACCGGCTTCTCCGGGCGGATGCTTTTGTTCACATCGGGTTGGTTGTTGACCAACGGCGGCTTCTGGCTCGTGAGCAGCGTCAACCGCACCGGTGCGGCCGGATCCAGCCGCGTCACTTTCACGGGAAGAGCGAGCCTGCCCAGTGGAACGAGCCCGGCCGTGTCCGGCAGGCCGCGCCAATCCACCGTGAAGTCCGCGGCTTTCGCACTCGTGGGTGCCAGCGCGATCTCGGTCGCCAGCCACGGCTGGTGCTTCTCGAGCGGATGTCCCTTCACGAACACGGGCCGCGCCAAGCCATCTCCGCGGCCGCTCCACGTTTGAATCACGGCCTCGGGCATCGTTCCGCCGAGCGTGAGCAGCGTGCCGTCCGCATCGGCCGCGATGGTGCCGCCGGGCGACAGCGACACCGCGCCGAAGTAGCTCTTGCGATCCGCGAACACCGGCACCACCCACTTGCCGCCGGCGGGAATCGCGAGCCGCGAGGTCGGCGTGAACAACCGCACGTCTGGCGCCGCGTTGGCCCCCGCCGGATCGACCGCGAGGCGGAACGCGGACAGCGGCCCGACGCGGCCCTGCGTTTCAACCACGCCCACGATCACCGTCGTCGTCTTGTCCGGCACCGCGTATTCGAGCACGGGGTCGAGCGTGCCGGGGCCGTCTTCCGCGCGGGCGAGCACGTTGTCCTTCTCGTCGCGGATCACGAGTGCGACATCGAGCGGCGAGCCGAGCCGCTCCGCGAACACCTCGAACTTCATCTTGGAATTCGGAGCGGCCGGGATGCGGAACCGCGATTCCTCGAACGGCTTGGTGAAGCGATCCGTCACGGCGTACGAACCGACCTTCAACATACCGGCGAGCGAATCGCCGCTCGTGAGTTCGGGCCGCAAGCCGGTTTCGACGAACGGCCGCAACCCGCTCCAATCGCCTTCCGTGGGCCACGGCAGCGGCGCGAACGGCTCCCGCTTCGCGTCGAGATCCAACCTCGCGTTCGCGTTGCCGACGAGTTCGACGTGCTTGGTGTCCGCGCCCGCGATTGGCGGGAACACGCGGTCCGCGTAGTTCCACTGGCCGATCTTCAGGCGGAAGAACCCCGGCGATTGCCCGGCGTACTCCGCGTCATGGATCGACACGGAGTAGGTGCCGTCCTCGGGAAGCGTGGCTTCGAGCCGTGTGTCGCCCAAGAGGTGCGGCACGGGCCACGACCAAGCGAGTTGCAGTTTCTTCGGCGAGTACAGATGCACCACCGGCCGCAGCTTGCTGCCGAGCCGCTCGGCTTCCACTTCGACGAGGATCCTCTGCTTCGCCTTGCCGTTGAATGTCACCTCCGCGACGGTGCTGCCGTTGACGCTTCCGTGAATCGCGACCGGCAATTCCACGGTGTCCTTGGTCAGTGCCTTCTGCGGAAGCTTGTCCACGCCGATGATCACGGGCACGCTCACGCCGCCATCGGACACCACTCGCAGATGATGGAGCCCGGGCGGCACTGTGCCGTCGAGCGTCACTTCAAAGGTGGCCTGCTTCTCAGTCGATTTGGGCTGGAGGGTCTGCTTCGCGGGGAAGGGGAGGAGCAGCTTCGGCGCCTTGCCGAGGTCGTCGCCGTCGACGGTGATCGTGGTGCTGCCGCCGACCTGCAGACCGCGGATGTTCACGGCGCGAACCGTGGGCTCCGCAGAACTAACCACAGAGGCACAGAGACACAGAGAGAAGAACGCCAAGCGGAAGAGAAACGTCGTAGGGTGGGCCGGACCGCGATGGTCGCGCCTGCGGGCCATCGCGAAACCCACGCGGGGTATCCATTTGCTCTGCGCATGTTTTCTCTGATGCCTCTTGTGCGATCGGCTATGACCACTACTCGTCCTCGTCGCTCTCTTTCGAGCCTGGGCCGGGGGTCAGGAAGGCTGATCCGATATCCGTTGCCAACGCGTGTGACATACCCGCGAGTAAAAAGCCCGGAGTAACCAGTGGACTCGTGCGTTGAGTCGCTCTTGGGGACGCCAGCAATTGCCTTCCTCACGGTGCTGGCTGAAAGCCCGCCCTGCCAGGAGTGTCAAATGCTGTGGCCGCTACGATCTCATCGATCGTGAGCGGAGGGGTGCCGCACTTGAGGGCCAGAGAACGCGGACCTCGTTCAGGCGTAGATCTGCCATGGTTGCTCCCTTCGCTCTGTGGCTACTTAAAGAAAGACTCATTCAACGCCCCCGCGTGGGCCTCCCGCGACCATTCGCTTCGCTCATGGCCGCGGTCCGGCCCACCCTACGAGGCTCTGGTGCCGCAGGTCATTTTCACTCCCACTCCGCACCGGGAACGTCGGGAATCTCTGCTTCACCCCAATGCTCGTCGTATTCACCGAGTGCGACAAACTTACGGAACGTGGACCACGGGTAGTCTCGGACCCGCTGAACCAAGCCATGCTTCACGGGATTGTAGTGCGAGTAGTCCAGACACCGCTTCAAATCATCCTCGTCTTCAACCGTATGCTCCCAGAATCGTCGTTGCCAGACACCGCGTTCTCCACGCGCTCTTCGCGACGGACTGACCGGGCCTTCCTCGCCACCGGCTGCCAAGTATTCCCGCGTGAATGATTCCTTGATGCGGGACAACCTTGGGGAGTAGTCGCAATCACCCTCGGGCAGCGTCCAGATCGCGTGGAGATGATCGGGCAACAGTACGATGGCGGGTATTTCGAATGGGTGATTGGCTTGTTCGTTCAAGAAGGCTTTTCTCAGCAGTGGTCGCGCGAGATCCGTCGTCAGGATTGGACGGCGGAGGTGGGTGACGACAGTGAAGAAGTAGGTACCGCCCTTCACGTATCGGCGGCGATACCAAGACATGCGAGAGCTCGAATGTGGGCGATGGGAATTCAGAGCCTTGTAGGGTGGGCCGGACCGCGGCCATGAGCGAAGCGAATGGTCGCGGGAGGCCCACGCGGGGAATCCGTTGCGTTCGCCAGTTTCGTTTTGGCTTCCAAAACCGTGAGAAGGTTCTGGAGATGCCGCGCGAGGTGGCCGGACCGCGACAACAGCGCACAGTTGTCGCGGTGACATCTCCCCCGGAGTTGTCGACCCGCATCACTTCAAAACAACTGCCGGATCGGCTCGGCTTCGACCAGGCGGATCGGGCGTTCGCCTGGGGCCGGGCATCGTTGTCGAGGTCGATGCCCATGCCCTTGTAGATGCCGGCGATCACCTGCACGCGGCGGTTCGATCGGGGTGTCCACGGGGCGCGGTGACCGATCTTGTCGGTCGCGCCGATCCATGGCCGCCCTTGATGTTCGCCCCGGCGTAGTTCGTCCACGCGGCGGGAGGTGAGTGGTCGCGGCCGCCGCGGCCGTTCACCTGCGGGGTGCGGCCGAACTCGCTCAGTACCGCGATCACCGTTTCTTCCAGCAAGCCGCTGCGTTGCAGGTCTTCGAGCAACGCCGTGAAGGCCCAATCGAACTGCGGGCAGAGGTGGCGTTCGTAATCGAGGTAGGTGTTGTTCAGGCCGCCGCCGTCCGCGTGCATGTCCCAGCACGAGAGGTTGAACACCGTGTCGAAGTGGTTCACCGTAACATAGCGCACGCCACTCTCGATCAGCCGGCGGGCCATGAGGCACGATTGGCCGAAGGTGTTGCGGCCGTACCGATCGCGGACGTTGTCCGGTTCCTGATCGATGGCGAAGGCCCGTTTGGCTTCGCTGGAGGTCAGCAGGCGGAATGCGCGTTCGTAGCTCGCGTCGTGGCTCGTGGTGCTCCGCGTCTCGGTGCGGCGCTGCAGTTCATCAACCTGCTCCAGAAGCCGCTTGCGATTGTCGAGGCGGGATGCGGATTCGCCCGCGGGCACTTCCAGATCGCCGACTTTGAAGTCCGGGCGGGCCGGATCGGCGTTCAAGAAGAAGGGTTCGTGCGCGGAGCCGAGGTAGCCCGCGGTCTGGCCGTGGAAGTCGCCCGCGCCGGTGTTGCCGATCTTGCCCGGGAGAATGACGTTCGCGGGCAGATCGCCCTTGGAACCAAAGACACGCGATACGATGCTGCCGACGTGCGGCTTCACCGCGTCCGGGTTGAAGTCGTGCCCGGTCATCATCCAGCGTTGGCCGTTCTCGTGCGTCGCGCCCGTCTTGTGGTGGAGGCTGCGGATCAGCGCGACCTTGTCCATGTGCTTCGCCATCAGCGGGAAGTGCTCGCAGATGCGAACGCCGTTCACGTTCGTCTGGATCGGCTTGAACTTCCCGCGGACGTTCTCGGGCGCGTCCGGCTTCATGTCCCACGTGTCCAATTGCCCCGGCGAGCCGACGAGGAAGATGGTGATGCAGTTGCGGATCTTCGAGCCGCTTCCCTTGGCTGCGCCGCGGGTTTCAAGCGAAAGCAGGTTCGGGAGCGCGAGCCCGGCCATGCCCGCGGTGCCCGCGGAGAGGAAGCTCCGCCGCGACACGCCGTGCCCGTGGCACACCGGCATCTTCAGATTGCCCACGTTGAGCATGTCGTTCTCCTGGCGAGCGGTCGACGTGAGTCGACTGTTCATAGCGCACACGAACAGCCGGCTGATGCGGGCCGGCTCGCCGGTCAGATCGTGTACTTCACCACGTTGGAGATCGCGACGAACTTGCTCACCGTGAACTCGCCCTTGGCGTCCTTCGCGTAGTTCACATATTTCCAGCTTTGCAGCACGATCTCGTACTTGCCGGGGGTCTTGTCCGGGTGCTCGTAGCTCGTCTCGGCGCGGGCGGGCACGGCGGCCACTTCCTTGCCGTCCTTCGTCACGAGCCAGCGCAACATCAGGCCCCAATCGTTCTTCACTTCGCCACGGGTGACGCGGCGGCCGTCCAAGCGAACGTCGGCTTTCGGGGTGCCGTCGAACTTCTGTTCCATGGGAAGGCACTCAGGCGGGACGGAGCATCGGCGGGAAGCTGAGAATACTCACGACAGCGGATGGGTCGCAAGCAGAAATCACGAGAGATTGCCAAGATTGCCACATTGCCACACACGGAAGTGGCAATCTCTGCGGACCTTGACAGAATGCGAACTCAGGACGACACCCACGCCCATTTCAGCTCGCCTTTCTTGGGGCAGCCGCAGCGCCATTGGCCGGCTTTCGGACGGCGAACGCGGGAATGCGTGACGCCGCACCCGGCGCAAGTCGCCTTCCACGGCGCGGGTCGGGCATACGATTCCGGCACCGGCTGCCCGCGGAAGGTGAACGTGAGGGGCGACCGAGCCTCGCACCGGCAACGGTAGCCGCTGATCGTCGCCGGCCGGCGGTAGCGGTAGTGCATCTTTCCACAACCGCCGCACGCGGCCTGCCAGTCGCCTGGCGGCACCACCGTCTCGGGCGAATCGTCGCAGGCCTTCGGCGTCGCCCCGATCCGTTTCGCCACCGCCCGCCATTTCGGACCGTGCCCCGCGCCCGGCCCGGCGAGCGCGTGCGCGATCTCGTGCAGCAGCGTGTCCTTCACCGCGTCGTCCGGCGTGAAGTAGGCGTAGTAGGCGGCGATCTCGATGCACTGGGCGCGGTAATCGCACAGCCCGAGGCGGCGCTTCGAACGACCGAATCGGAACGACCAGCCCTTCAAGCCGAACTCGGCGATCTTGGCCTGTGCTAGCGCTTGCAGTTCCTTCAGGTCCATGGGCGTATTCTACTCGCATGATGCTGATCGCCATGGCGGGCCTGCCGGGGACGGGGAAGAGCACGCTCGCCGCCCGGATCGCGGAATGGATCGGCGGCGTCGTCTTGAACAAGGACGTGGTGCGTGCCGAATTGTTCCCCGTCGTCGAGTACACGCGCGAACAGGATGATGCCGCCGTGGCGTGGATGTACGAGGAGGCCTCACGGCGAATCGCGGAGCAACCGGTGATCATCGACGGCCGCACCTTCTCAAAGGCGTATCAGGTGCGGGATTTGTTCGAGGCGGCGGCGCGGATGGGGGTGGAACCGCGCATCATCGAGTGCGTCGCGTCCGACGATGCGGTGAAGCGGAGACTGGAGCGGGACATGGCGGACGGTTCGCATCCGGCGAAGAATCGCACGTTCGAGATGTATCAGGAAGTGAAGCGCCTCGCGGAACCGCTGATGATGCCACGGCTGACGTTGGATACGGGAATCCTGCCGCTGGATGAGTGCGTTGGACGAGCCATCCCGTTCTTCCGGGGGATTTCGCCGCCCGATGCTGCACCGTAGAATGGCAACCGAGGAGAGTCGAATGCAACGCAGCATCCTGTTCATGGGCGAAGAGAACATCCGCATCCCGTGGCGGGCGACTTCGTTCGAAGGCTTTCGCCGTTGGCTTCACTCGGGCTCGTTTCCTGAAGGCTGGATGATCAGCTTCATCGACGACCAATTGGAAGTGGAAACGTGCATGGAAGAGTTCTTCGAACACGGGCAAGTCAAGAACGAGATCGCGCGTGTGCTCAGCAACCTCATGCTCGAATTGAAATTCGGCCGATTCGCACCGGACGGTACGCGGTTCAGCAGTCCGCGGGCAAGGCTCTCCACGGAGCCGGACGGCATGGTGATCTCCCACGATGCGATGAAACGCGGCCGCGTCCGACTCGTCTCGGGGAAGACCGGCCGCAACACCGAGGTGGTCGGAACGCCGGAAATCGTCATCGAGATCGTGAGCCCCTCGTCCGAGGAGAAGGACACCGCCCGCCTGATGAAGGCGTACTTCAAGGCCCGCATCCCGGAGTACTGGGTCGTGGATGTGCGCGACGGCGCGATCCGCTTCGATATCCACCATCGCAAGCCCGGCGGATACGCGGCGGAACGCAAGTCCGGCGGCTGGGCGAAGTCCCGCATCCTGGACCGCTCATTCCGCTTGACCGCATCCGACGACGAGTCCGGCCAGCCGGTGTACACGTTGAGCGTACGCTGACGAACTCGCGAGCGGTGCTTTCGTCGCATTTGCTTACAATCACACTTCACTTGCCCGAGGCGAACGAACGCATGCCCGCCGAGCCGAATCCGGACGATCTCACGCTCACGGACCTCCAGGCCGAGGCCGAGACGCTCCGCACGAAGATCAATCGCTTCCGCGAATCGCTCGGCCGCTTCTTCATCCAGAAGCAGGAGATCATCGACCTGATGGTGGTGGCCGCGATCGCGCAGGAACCGATCCTGCTCGTCGGCCCGCCGGGCACCGCGAAGTCCGACCTCGTGCTGAAGTTCAAGGACGCGCTCGGCATCAACGAGGAAGACTATTTCGAGTACATGCTCACGCGGTTCACGGAACCGAGCGAAATCATCGGCGCCATCGACATCCAGGAACTGAAGGCCGGCCGCTACATCCGCAAGAAGGAAGGCAAGCTGCCGACCGCCCGCCTCGCGTTCCTCGACGAAATCTTCAAATCGAACTCGGCCATCCTGAACATCCTGCTCACCATCATCAACGAGCGGAAGTTCTACCAAGAGGGCAAGCCCGAGGCGGTGCCGCTGCGGGTGCTCTTCGCCGCGACCAACGAGATCCCCGAACAGGGCGAACTGGCCGCGCTCAAGGATCGATTCGTGCTCAAGGTGCAGAGCCGCTCCGTGCAGGACGAGCACTTCGAGGCGCTCATCGACATCGGCCTGCAGAACGAGACGTACAAGGGGCTGAACCAGAAGCCGTGGGTGGAGGGCCACTGCACGCTCGACGACTTGCTGAAGGCGAACCGCTACCTCACGTTCCTCTTCGCCCGCAAGACCGGCAACGGCCTCGGCGACGAGCAGAACGACCGGCAGGTGTTCTTCCCGCCCGATGTGTTCCGCGAATTCCAACGGCTCGTGAAGACGCTCGTGCGCGAGGATGAAATCTTCATCAGCGACCGCAAGCTTGTGAAACTGTACAAGCTCTTCCGCGTGCGTTCGTGGCTGCTCTCCGGCGGCACCGTCTGCCGAGACGACCTGCGGTTGTTGGCGTACCTCGGTGAAACCCTCGCCGAGATCGAACACCTCCGCGAGAAAGTGCCGCAACTCTTGGGCGACAGTTAACGGAGCAGCCGCATGCCGAACACCGTCCGCTTCCATCGCGTGCTGAAGGCGCCGCCCGAGCGCGTCTACAAGGCGTTCCTCGACCCGGATGCGATGGTGAAGTGGCTGCCGCCGCACGGATTCACCGGGAAGGTCCACCACATTGATGCCACGGTCGGCGGCACCTACCGCATGTCGTTTACCAACTTCAGCACCGGCAGCAGCCACTCCTTCGGCGGGACCTGGCTCGAACTCGTGCCCGGCGAACGCATCCGCCACACGGACACGTTCGAGGACGCGAACCTGCCCGGCGAAATGACGGTGACGATCACGTTCAAGAAAGTCGTCTGCGGCACCGAGTTGAACATCGTGCAGGAAGGCATTCCGGACGTCATCCCGCCGGAGATGTGCTGCCTCGGCTGGCAGGAATCGCTCGAGATGCTTGCGAAACTGGTCGAACCTGAAATCCCCGGCTGATGCCATGCCTGATGAATTCGATCTGGTGGTGATCGGCGGCGGGCCCGCGGGCACGAGCGGGGCCATCGTCTCCGGCCTGCTCGGCAAGAGCGTCGCGCTCATCGAGAAGGCCAACGCCATTGGCGGCGCGGGCATCAACACCGGCACCATCCCCAGCAAGACGCTGCGCGAATCCGCGCTCGCACTCTCGGGCTGGCGGTCGCGGCAACTCTTCGGCGTGGATCTCTCGCTGCGCCGCGAAGCGACCATCGCCGAGTTCATGCACCATCAGAACCAGGTGACGGCGGACGAGCGCCGCCGCGTGAAGGGCCGGCTCCACTCCACCAAGGCCGAGACGCTCATCGGCACGGCGAAGTTCGTCGATCCGCACACGATCCGCGTGGAGCATGCGGAACGCGGCGCGCGCGAGATTCGCGGCAAGCACATCCTTATCGCGTCCGGCTCTTCGCCGCTGCATCCGCCGGAGTTCGCCTTTGAAGACGATCGCGTCCACGATTCGAACGAGATCCTCGAACTGAAGGCGATCCCGAAGCGGCTCGCGGTCGTCGGCGGCGGCGTGATCGGCTGCGAATACGCCTGCACGTTCGCGGCCCTCGGCTCGCAGGTGGACCTGATCGACGGCCGCGGCTCGCTGCTGCCGTTCCTCGACGGCGAGATCAGCCGCATCCTCGCGGACACGATGCGCAGCAACGGCGTCCGCATCCACTTCAATGAGAAGGTGGTGAAGTGCGATTCGTCCGCCCCCGGCGACGTGACACTCACCTTGGGTTCGGGCCTCGCACTGGCCTGCGACGGCGTGCTGGTATGCGCCGGCCGCGTGAAGAACACCGACGACCTGAACCTGCCCGCGGCCGGCGTGGCCACCGGCGAACGCGGCCTCATCTGCGTGGACAAACACTACCGCACGAACGTGCCGCACATCTACGCCGCGGGGGATGTGATCGGCGCGCCCGCGCTCGCCGCCACCGGCATGGAGCAAGCCCGCATCGCCGTCTCGCATGCCCTGGACTTCAACATGAAGTCCGACCTCGCTCCGCTCTTGCCCTCCGGCATCTACACGATCCCGGAGGCGAGCATGGTGGGCGAGACCGAGGAATCTCTGAACGCGAAGGGTGTTCCCTACGTCGTGGGGCGGGCGCCGTACGACCACAACGTCCGCGGCAAGATCATCGGTGACCGCACCGGCTTGTTGAAACTGCTCTTCCACGCGAAGGACATGAAACTGCTCGGCGTGCACGTCGTCGGCGAACTGGCGACCGAGGTGGTCCACATCGGCTTGATGGCGATGCTCGCGGAGGGCACGGTGGACATGCTCACCCGTGCGTGCTTCAACTATCCCACGCTCGGCGACCTGTACAAGTACGCGGCCTACGATGCGATCCTGAAGCACAACTCATGATGCGTCGCGTCAGGTGACAACTTGGTTCCTTCAATCGGAACACGCTCGTACGTCTGCGGATGCTGGGTCGTCGATCTGGTTCTCAACGAATCCTGAGGGTACGATGCAGGTGAGGAGCCGAACATGTCCGTCGCCGTGCTGGATCCGCCAGTCGCACACCCGGAACCGCGAATCGCTTCCGAGCCGTTCGTGTGGAAGTGGTCGCGCGAGGATCTGATCCGGCTCCATGGACTCGGTTTCTTCGACGGCCATCGCATCATGCTCATCGATGGCGAGGTGCTGGCCATGTCGCCCATGAAGCCCGCCCACGCGAACGGGATCGTCTTCGCCCTGCAACAGATCCAGATCGCGCTCGGCCCGAACTTCACGGTCCGCCCTCAGATGCCTCTCGGCCTCGGGCAGACGACCGATCCGGAGCCGGACATCGCGGTGGTCGCGGGATCGCCCCGCAGCCACCCCGAAACGCCTGCGACCGCCGTACTCGTGCTGGAGGTGTCCGACACGACATTGGCGTTCGACCTTGGAGACAAGGCCAGCCTGTATGCCGCGTTCGGGATCGCGGACTACTGGGTTCTGGACGTCGTCAACAAGCGGCTTCACATTCTTCGCGATCCACGTCGCGATGCCAAGCAGAGGTTCGGCTTCTCCTACCGCGACCGGCAAGCCTTGAACCCGAACGATCGCGCCTCGCCGCTGGCCGCAGCGCACACTTCGATCTTGGTGGCCGACCTGCTTCCATAAGCGTGATCGCGACGGACCCCGGTTGAGTGGATTGGGTCGCTTGACGATAGGGTTGAAGCCAACTCTCACGCTTGCATTCCGGCCTGCCATGGAGGACAATACCAGTCCGCTGGTTTCGCCTCCCCACGGCCCGCCGCCATGCTTCGACTTGCCGGTTCCATTGCGATTGCCTTCGCGCTTGTCCGCCCGGTTGCGGCTGCGGATCCGCCCGGTTTCAACGCGCACGTGCGGCCGATCCTCAAAGCGTACTGCATGGAGTGCCACGGCGAAGGCGAGAAGCCGAAGGGCGGGCTCGACCTGCGCCTGAGGCGTCTGCTCGCCGCCGGCGGGGACAACGGCCCCGCGTTCGTCGAAGGCAAACCCGAGAAGAGCCTGCTGCTCGAACGCGTGATCAGTGGCGACATGCCGCCCGGCAAGAAGAAGCTCTCCGCCGCGGAAATCGCCGTACTGAAGGAATGGATCGCGGGCGGGGCCAAGGTGGAAACCGCGGAGCCCGCCACGCTCGCCAAGGGCTTCGCGATCACGGACGAAGACCGCAAGTGGTGGGCGTTTCAACCTGTGACACGCCCCGCCGTGCCGACAATCCCAAATCCCAAATCCAAAATCGAAAATCCCATTGATGCTTACCTGCTGAAGAAGCTCAGTGACAATGGTATGTCGTCCGCCGCGGCCCCGCAGGGATCGGCTCGCACTGCTGCGTCGGATCACGTTCGATCTCACCGAGTTGCCGCCGACGCCGGACGAAGTCGATGCATTCCTCAAGGACAACTCCGCGGACCTTGCTGAGAAGGTGGTGGAGCGGTTGCTTGCCTCGCCGCAGTACGGCGAGCGGTGGGCCCGGCACTGGCTCGATGTCGCAGGATACGCCGATTCGGAAGGCGGCTCGGTCGAAGACCCGGTGCGGCCCACGGCGTGGAAGTATCGCGACTACATGATCCGCTCTTCAACATGGACAAGCCGTTCGACCCGGTTCATCCGCGAACATCGCCGAGATGAAATGCGGGTGAAAACCGCCGTACCCCGAGTTGAACGCCGAAGACTTGGACAAGTTGATCGCGACGGGCTTCCTGCGGATGGCGTCCGACCCGAGCGGCGTGCCCGGCGTCGATCAGAAGCTCGCCCGCAACCAGACCATCGCGGACACGGTGAAGATCGTGTCGAGCGCGTTCCTCGGCGTCACGGTGGCTGGCACAGTGCCACAACCACCGTTACGACCCGATTCCGCAGGCGGACTTCTATCGCCTGCGGGCCGTGTTCGAACCCGCGTTCAATCCGCCGGCGTGGAAGCCGCCCGCGGTCCGCGAGGTGTCCCTGTACACGAAGGAAGAGATCAAGATGGCCGCGGCCGTGGAGGCCAGACCAAGGTGATGGACGCCGCAAGGTGAAGAGCGGCTACATCGAGGCCGTTCCCGAAGGAACTCGCGAAGTTGCCGATGGAGATGCGTGAAGGCGAAACTGGCCGAAGCACTCCGGACACGAAGCGCACACCCGAGCAGAAGAAGCTGATGCAGACGCACCAGTTTGAACGTCGACTCGGGTTCGCTGTACTTGTACGACGCGAAGGCGCTGCGGAGTTGAAGAAGGATGCCGAAGCGGTCGCCAAGATGCGGTCGAAGAAGCCCGTGGAACAGTTCGTCCGCGTGATGACGGAGAGCAGCGCACGAACACCGCCGACGTTCCTGTTCTCCCGCGGCGACGCGGACCAACCACCGAAGAAGCTTGAACCCGGCGCGTGAGCGTGAATCAGTTTCGATTCAGCCCGCAGCGCAGCGGGTCCGACATCCGGTCGCCGCACGGCGCTCGCGGGTAAACCGCCGATCGAGCAACCGCTGACCAAGCCGCGCGGCTCGGCCGACCTGACCTGGATACCTTCAACAAGGTCGCGCAAGCTCAACGACTTCGGTCAACGGGTGAAAGCCGACGCACCCTGGAGCCTGCTGGACAGCTCGCGGCCAGGTCATGGTCGCGGTGGAGTACGTGAGCACCGCTACCGCCTGATCGTCACTTCCACCGCCTACCGCCAATCGTCCACGCGCGATGCCGCGAAGGACAAGGTGGATGCGGATAACAAACTGCTCGGCCGCTTCCCGCTGCGTCGGCTGGAGGCCGATCCGCTGCGACGATGCTCGCCGTCAGCGGCAAGCTGAACCCGAAGATGTTCGGCCCGCGGTGCCGGTGGTCGAGGATGAAGCAGATCATCGTGATCGGCAAGCCGAACCGAGACGCCTTGTACCGCCTCGGCGGCGAGTCCGTGCCGGCGAGAAGGAGTCTCGACGATCCGTATACATCCAAGTGCGCGCACGAAGCTGCTGAACGTGCTGGACACGTTCGACTGGGCGAAGGTCGACCGAACTGCGAAGCGCCGGAACAATTCGACCGCGACCCCGCAGAGCCTCATGCTGATGAACGGCGCGTTCACGATGCAGCAAGCCGCGTTCTTCGCCGAGCGTGTGAAGAAGGAGGCCGGCACGGACCCGGCCCTCCAGGCGGCCCGCGCGTGGAAGCTGGCCTACGGTTCCGAGATGAGTGACAAGGAGAAGACCGCCGCGGTCGCGTTCCTGCACGGATTCCCGAAGAAGGATCAGGCACTGGCCGCGTTCTGCCAGGCGCTCTTGAGCAGCAACCGATTCCTGTACGTGGATTGAGTCATGAACCGCCGCGACTTGCTTCACCGCTCCACGTTCGGCATCGGCTCGCTCGCGCTTGCCTTGCTCGAGCAGCAACGCTTGCTCGCCGAACCCGCGAAGCCGGACCTCGAACGCAAGCACTACGACCTGAAACCGAAGGCGCCGCACTTCGCGCCCAAGGCCAAGGCCATGATCTCGCTCTTCATGCAGGGCGGGCCGAGCCACATGGACCTGCTCGACCCCAAACCCAAACTCAACGAACTGGACGGCAAGCCGTTCCCCGGCACCATCAAGTACGACAACGCGGCCCAAGCGAGTTCCAAGGTGCTCGGCAGCCCGTTCAAGTTCAAGAAGTACGGGCAGAGCGGGCTCGACGTGTCCGAACTGCTGCCGAACATCGCCCGCATCGCGGATGAACTCTGCGTGGTTCGCTCGATGACGAACGCGGTGAACAACCACGTGCAGGCGATTCATGCGATGAACACGGGCCGCATCCAGGGCGGCCACCCCGTGCTCGGAAGCTGGCTCTGCTACGGCCTCGGCTGCGAGACGCAGGAACTCCCCGCGTTCGTCGCGCTGCCCGATCCGATCAGCCCGCCGGTGAGCAACGTCGAGCACTGGGCCAACGGATGGCTGCCGTCCATTTATCAGGGCACGGTGGTGCGGTCGAAGGAGCCGCGGATCGCGAACCTCGACGCTCCGGCCGCGATGAAGGGTGAACCGCAGGAGAAGTTGCTGAAGTACCTCGCCGAGTTGAACCGCGAGCACCTCGCGTCGCACCCCGGCGAAAACGATCTGGAAGCCCGCATCGCCAGCTACGAACTCGCGGCCAAGATGCAGACGGCGGCGAAGGAGGCGATCGATCTCTCGCGCGAGTCCGTGAAGACGAAGGCGATGTACGGGCATGGACGAGCCCGCGACCGCGGAGTACGGTTCGCGCTGCCTCATCGCCCGGCGGCTGGTCGAACGCGGCGTCCGCTTCGTGCAGGTGTTCACGAGCGACTGTGGCGTGGACACGCACGGCGCGCTCCGCACCGCGCTGCCCGCCGTGTGCCGCAAGACGGACAAGCCCGCCGCGGCCCTCGTATCGGACCTCAAGGCCCGCGGCCTGCTCGATTCCACCATCGTGAGTTGGGGCGGCGAGATGGGCCGGCTTCCCGTCATCCAGAACGATACCGGCAATGCGAACGTCGGTCGCGACCACAACACCTACGGCTACACGTGGTGGTTCGCCGGCGGCGGATTCAAGGGCGGCACTCAGTACGGTGCCACGGACGAGTTCGGCCACCACGCCGTGACGGACATCGTGACGCACCACGACTTCCACGCCACCCTGATGCACCTCTTCGGCCTGCATGCGAACAAGCTGACCTACTCGCGCACCGGCCCGGAACTGACGATCCTCGACGGCCAAGCCGGCCGCGTGGTGAAGGAACTGATTCGTTGAGCCTTCTTGGAGAATCGGCTGTGATCCGCTGCATCGCCTTCATCGCGATAGCCGTCGCATCAGGGGGCTTACGCCCCCTGCTCGCCGGGGCTGCGGAACCGCTGTCCGTTCAGATCGATCGCCACATCGAAGCGACCGCCAAGGCCGAGAATGTGACGCTCGCGCCGCTCGCGGACGAAGCCGAATTCCTGCGCCGCGTGCATCTCGACTTCACCGGCCGCATTCCGACTGCGGACGCCGCCCGGCAGTTCCTCGCGGACTCGGACCCGAAGAAGCGCGAGAAGCTGATCGACCGCCTGCTCGCGTCGCCGGACTACGCCACCCGCATGACGGACCTGTTCTCCGTGATGCTCATGGAGCGGCTCGGCGAGCACGCCGAGTGGACGAAGTGGCTCAAGGCGTCGTTCGAGAAGAACAAGCCGTGGAATGCGATGGCCCGCGAGATGCTCCGCGCCGATCCGAAGGACACGGCCAACTCCGGCGCGTCGTTCTGGCTGTCGAAGCGGCTAGAGAATTACGGCCAGAATCCAGTCGACTACTCGGGACTCACGCGGGATGTCGGCCGCCTCTTTCTCGGCAAGAACTTCCAGTGCTGCGAGTGCCACGATCACCTGTTCGTCGAGGATTACAAGCAGCAGCACTTCCAGGGGCTGCACACGTTCTTCCGCAGCACGTACCTCGTGAACGCGGCGAAGTTGCAGGTCGGCGAGAATCCGCTCGCCACGAAGACGAGCTTCGCCTCCGTGTTCACGAAG
Organism: Gemmataceae bacterium; assembly: GCA_046350135.1. GTDB lineage: Bacteria > Planctomycetota > Planctomycetia > Gemmatales > Gemmataceae > Urbifossiella. The sequence continues at coordinate 8,902 of JAXMBB010000002.1, read as the reverse complement.
GTGACGATGAGCACCGGTCCCGCGCTGCCGGGCATGATGATGCTGGACGTGCCGGCCGTGGTGAAGGGCATGGAGTTCGCCGAGCCGCCGGACAAGAAGTCGGGTTTCCCCGGCGTGCCGAAGTTCAGCACGCTCGCTGCGGTGAGCGAGAAGCTGCCGCGGGCGGACAACCCGGACTTCGCCCGCAACATGGCGAACCGACTGTGGTTCGCCCTGCTCGGTCGCGGCATCGTCCACCCGCTGGACATGCAACACTCGAAGAACCCCGGCTCGCATCCTGAACTCCTGAACCTGCTCGCCTCGGAGTTCGCGAAGGATTTCGACATCAAGCGGCTGCTGCGGGAGATTGCGCTCTCGAAGACGTACCAACGGAGCAGCCGGTCTGCGGGTCAGGAGCCGCCGGACGAGAAGTGGTTCGCGGTCGCGCTGGAGAAACGGCTCACGGCCGACCAATTGCTTCAATCCATGCTTGCGGCCACGGGCACGGATGCGAAGAGCGGCGAGTCGCTGCGGCCGAAGTTCCTGAAGGCGTTCGCCAACCAGCCGCGCGAACCCGAGGACGAGATTGCGCCGTCGCTCAAGGCTGCGCTCTTCCTCCTGCACGATGAAGCGGTGCTCGCGATGGTGAAGCCCGCGGCCGGCAACCTCGTGGACCGCCTCGCGAAGCTGCCGGATGAGAAGGTTGCCGAGGAGTTGTATCTCTCCGTGCTGACGCGGAAGCCGAGTCCGGAGGAATCCGCGACCGTGGCCAAGCTCTTGAAGAAAGAGCCGGCGAAGAAGGCGGATGCGATCGGCCTCGCGGCGTGGGCGCTGCTCGCGTCCATGGAGTTCGGCGTCAATCACTGATCGTCAGTTCACGCGGAACGGCAGCGGCTTCCCCGCGAGGCCCGCGAGCAAATTCTCCACGGACATCTCCGCCATGCGGCGGCGCGTCTGCACCGTCGCACTGCCCAAATGCGGCGTGATGATCACATTGGGAAGCTTCAACACCGGATGATCGCGCGGGAGCGGCTCGGGGTCCGTCACGTCCAAGGCGGCCGCATGGATGCGGCGGTTCGCCAATGCATCGGTCACGGCTTCGAGATCGATCACCGCGCCACGGGCGGCGTTGATCAGGCTCGCGGTCGGCTTCATCTTCGCCAGTTCGTTCTTGCCGATGAGTCCGCGCGTCTCGGCCGTCAGCGGGCAGGTCAACACCACGTAATCGGATTCTGCGAGAAGCTCGGACAGCGACGCGAACTGAACGCCGAGCGCGGCCTCGGCCTGCGGCTTCCGATTGCGGTTGCAGTAGAGCACGGTCATGTCGAAGCCCTTGGCGCGGCGGGCGACTTGCTCGCCGATGCGGCCGAGGCCGATGATGCCGACGGTGCTGCCGTGCACCTCGCGGCCCAGCATGTAAGACGGATCGTACCTCAGGAAATCCGGGCCGCGGGCGTAGCGGTCGCCTTCCACGATGCGGCGGCCGGCGGCGAGCAGCAGCGAGAACGCGAGATCGGCGGTGGCACCATCGAGCACGCCGGGAGTGTTGCCCACGGGAAGCTTGCGGGCGGTGGCGGCGGTCACGTCGATGTGATCGACGCCGACGCCGAAGTTGCTGATCACGCGCACCGCGGGCATCCTGTCCAGCAGTCCGCCGTTCACGGCGGGGTGGCCGTAGGTGTACACGGCTTCGATGCGGTCCGCACCCGGTTCATTCGCCGCGCCCCACGGCAGCAGTCGAACTTTCCCCGCGAGCAACTCCTCGACCACGGGGCCGACCGGCAAATCGGCGAGAACCAACGGCACAGCGGCGTTCGACATCGCACATCCTCCACAAGCCGCACGTCACGTTACGGAGCGTTCGCCGTTCGGCCATCGCGCTCATAGTCTTTCGGTGGTCCATCACATCTTCGAGGCCACATCATGAAATTGCGGATTCTGCTGGGCGGCGCGCTGATCGCAGTCGCGGCGGTCGCGTGGGCCGGCGGCGGGTTGAAGCCCGTCGCGGTCCAGGAACCGGAGAAGAAGATCGATCCTGCCGAGGAACCGATTCTCAAGAGCGCGGACGCGTTCGTGCAAGCCTTCAACAAGGGCGATGCGAAGGCACTGGCTGCGTTCTGGACCGAGAAGGGCACGTTCACGGATGCCACCGGCGACAAGTCCGTCGGCCGCGAAGCGATCGAGAAGGAGTTCGCCGAGTTGTTCGCCGAGAACAAGGGTGTGCAGCTTCGCATCGAAGTGGAGGACATCAAGTTTCTCTCGCCGGACGTGGCCGTGGAGGAGGGCGTGTCGTCCCTGCTGCACGCGGACGGCATGCCGCCGAGCGAATCGCGGTACACGAACATCCACGTGAAGAAGGACGGCAAGTGGCTGCTGGACAGCGTGAAAGTGTCGCCCTACGTGGCGCCGACGCAATACGGGAACCTCAAGATGTTCGAGGGGCTCATCGGCACGTGGCAGGACGAAGACGAGAGCGGCACCACGACCATCGAGTTCGAGTGGGCCGAGAACCAGAACTTCATCCTGGTGCATTACTCCACGTCGAAGAAGGGCGTCCTCATGACCGGCGGCACGGGCTGGATCGCGTGGGACGCCGCGGACAAGGTGGTGCGGACGTGGATGTTCGAAGGGAACGGCGGCTTCTCGCAAGGCACCTGGAGCAAGGCGGACGGGAAGTGGACGAGCAAGAGCGCGGCCGTGCTGCCGGACGGCAAGAAGGCGAGCGTGACGAACGTCGTGTCCCGCACGGACGGGAACACGATCCAATGGGAAATCAAGGACCGGACTTTGGACGGCAAGCCGTTGCCGGACCTGAAGCCGGCGACGATGAAGCGCGTCGTCAACAAGTGAACCCACACCTGACCGGAGATTCCATCATGTATCGGAAAGCGATCTTCGCCGCGGGTGCGGCGCTCGTGATGTTGGCATTCGACGCGGCCCCGGCGGGGGCATGGGCGGCGCGGCATGTGGGCTATACGCGGGTCACGCCGTATGGCGTGCAGCACGCGGGCCGCACCACGGTCGCGACGCCGTACGGCGCGCGCACCACCGGGTCCGCGTACCACGCGGGTTACGGCGGCTACTCCGGCTACCGCTACGGGTACGGCGGCTACCGCGCCCCGCTGCCGCCGGTGCGGCCCGTCGTACCCGTCGCCCCCGTGGGTGGCGTGTACGGAGCAGGCGTTTACCGCCGGTACTGATCGATGCGGTACCGTTTCCTACGCTCTTCGTGGCACTCTTGGCCACGATGCTGGTCTACCCGGTCCTGCGCGGACCGGGTGGATCCGTGTTCGCCGCCAATCTTCTCATCACGGCGCTTTGCGCGGCCGGGGCACGCACCATTCTGGGGGACTCGCACCGCGGCCTCCTGAAGATGCTGATCGCCGCGCCGCCCGCCCTCGGTGTCTGGCTCGGTTATCTCTCGCCCGGCGCCGCCACGCTCGGAGCGGTCGTGTTCGTGCATGCGGGCTCGATGGCGTTTCACCTCTACGTGCTCGTCGTCGTGCTCCGCTCCGTGTACCGCGAGCCGAAGATCACCGCAGACGGCGTCTTTGCCGCCATGTGCGGCTACATCCTGCTCGGCGTCGCGTTCGGACACATCTACTGCATCCTGGAGGCGGTCGTCCCCGGCTCCTTCCGCATGGACGACAGCCTGTCCCGCAGCGACGAGCATCTCGCGCTCACGTACTTCAGCTTCATCACGCTCGCCACGGTGGGCTACGGCGACGTGCTGCCCGTGCAGCCGCTCGCACGCAGCTTCGCCATGGTGGAAGCGATCGTCGGGCAGTTCTACATCGCCGTGTTGGTCGCGGACTTGATCGGCAAGCGACTCTCGCAGAAGGATGCATGAAGCACGGTGACGATTCCGGTCGTGAGCAGGAGGAACGCGGCCGTGTACGATCCGTAGACCATTGCGAGATCCGCCGCGCGGGGCGGCAAGAGACCCGGCAGGTTGGTCAGGAACGCGGAGGCGGCCAGCACCCCGATCAGGAGCGGGCGCAGGCGGCGGCTCGTGTCGTGGGTGAATGCCGTGGCACAGAGCACGGCGTACGGCAACAGCAGCGTCACCGCGTGGTGTTTCCACGTACGCTCGCTGAACAGAAGCATCCCGATCGCGATCAGCGAGCACTCCGCGGCGAAGCGCGGCCCGCTCCGCACTTCGCGCGGTGAGCGACACATCACGACGATCAGCAGCGCGAACGAGACGAGACAGCCCTTCACCACCCACCGCGCCGCATCCGTGCCGATGTCCGCCACGTTGTGGAACTCGCCCGGCGTCGGGATGTTGTCGGGGTACACCACATACGACGGGCTGTGCGTGAACAGCCGGAACACGACCCCGGGGATCGATTGGTTCGGGTGTTCGCTCGTCACGCGGTTGTCCACGAGGCTGGGCTTCACCATGAGCGAGTACCAGCCATCGAGCAGTTCGGCGTTGCGCTCCCAGCCGAACGCGAGACCCGGCACGATCGCGAGCCACAACGCGAGCCCGAGCACGCACCCGGCCACGGCCCTCGCGGATCGCTTCCAGATGAAGAACGCGAGGAACATCAGCGGCGTCACCTTGCAGGCGATGGCCAGTGCGAGCGTGAGCCCCGCGGTGAACGGCCGCCCGCGCCGGTACGCCTCCAAGCACGCGGAGACGAGAAACAGGATGAAGATGTTCACGTTGTTGTGCGAGAGGTCGCCGAGCAGAGGCGGTAGCGCGAGCACGATCGCCGCGGCCTTCGCCGCGTCCGGCATCGCGTTCCCGACGAGCCGGAAGATCCAGAGCGCGCTGAGCACCGCCATGCCGACCTTCGCGTAGAACCATGCGATCGCGCCCGCCTGCGGCGGCAGCTCCGCGAACGGCTTCAGAACGATCGCCATGATCGGCGGGTTCGGGTACTCGTGCACCCCGATGTAGACGTTGGTTCCCGCAAACAGTTCATGGATCATGCTCCGCCATCGGAGAAACGCCGAGCGGCTCTGCAGGCCGTTGTCCGCGGGCTTCTCGATCTTCGCGGCATACTTGAGGCTCATGACGAGCACGACGAGCGCGAGCGTTCCGAGGAACGCGGCACGCAGCAATCGCGGGTTCGCACGGGACAGGCGCAATCGCAGGGCGGTGAACATGCGGCGAAGCATACCCCGATCCGAAACCACAGGAAAAGCCGAGTCTTCGCCACGAGCGGGCCTCAACCGAGATTCTGCCATCCACGGCCGCGCGTACAATGGGCGGGTCATTTCTTCCCACGGGCCGTTTCCATGATGCGAGCATTGCTCCTTTCCGCAGTCGTTTCGATTCCCGCCGTCGCGGCGGAGCCGGTGTGGCCGCAGTTCCGCGGGCCGGGTGGTGCCGGCGTCGCCATCAACGAGAAGCCGCCGACGCAGATCGGTCCGGACAAGAACGTGGCGTGGAAGGTCGCCGTGCCGCCGGGCATGTCTTCGCCCGTGATCGCGGGAGACAAGTTGTTCCTCACCGCGTTCGAGAAGGGCAAGCTGCTCACCATCGCTTACAAGGTGGCGGACGGGTCCGAACTCTGGCGGAAGGAAGCCGAGGCGAAGAAGATCGAAGCCTTCCACAAGACGGAAAGCAGCCCCGCCGCCAGCACCCCGGCCACGGACGGCGAACGCCTCGTGGTGTACTTCGGTTCGTGCGGCCTCATCTGCTACGACCTCGACGGCAACGAGCAGTGGAAGTACGAACTGCCCGTGGCCGAGACCAACAACGACTTCGGCACCGGTAGCTCGCCGATCCTCGCGGACGGCAAAGTGATCCTGCAGCGGGACCAAGCCAAGGATTCGCGGCTGATCTGCGTTCAACTCAAGGATGGCTCGCGCGTGTGGGAGGTGAAGCGGGAGAACGCGAAGACTTCGTGGGGCTCGGCGTGCGTGTGGGACAAGCACGTGGTCGTGGCCGGCACCGCGAAGCTCCAGGCCTTCGATCTGCAAACGGGGGCCGAGAAGTGGTCCGTATCCGGCACGCCCGCCGGCCCCTGCACCACGCCCGTGATTGCGGACGGCCGGCTCGTGTTCGCCGGCTGGGCCCCCGGCGACGACTTCAAGATGCCGAGCTTCGAGCAAATCCTGAAGATGGGCGGCGACGACGCCAAGGGCTACCTCACGAAGGAAGGCTCGGAGAAGACGCCGATCAAGGGCTTCTTCGAGAGCAACGACCAGAATAAGGACGGCAAGATCACGAAGGAAGAGTGGGACGCCCTGCTGGCGTTCATGAAACTGGGCAAGCCGGTGGCGCTCGCGGTGAAGCCCGGCGGCAGCGGCGACATCACCAAGTCCCATGTGGAGTGGACCTTCACCAAGGGATTGCCGCAGGTGCCGACCCAACTCGTGTATCAGGGCCATGTGTACATGGTCAACACGCAGGGCATGCTCACGGCACTCGATCTGAAGACCGGCAAGCCGGTGTACGAGGAGGAACGCGTCGGCCTCGGCAGCGCGTACGCGAGCCCCGTCGCGGCCAACGGCCACATCTACCTCTGCGGCATGGACAAAAGCGTGGTCGTGGTGAAGGCGGGCGAATCGCCGGACAAGGTGAGTGCGGCGAAGTTGGACGACCGCATCTCCGCGACCCCCGCCATCGCCGGCAACGCGATCTACATCCGCACCGGCAGTTCGCTTTATGCGTTCAAGTCGAAGTGATTCGCGCGGCCGGGCGCGGGCGGTAACGGGCCTGTAACGCCCGAAGACCGCACGCGCCCGGTCGTCGTCTTACGGGTGTACCATGTCTCACACTCGGAGGACGAATCATGTCGCTGTCACGTCGCAAGTTCCTTTCGCTTTCGGGAGCCGCCATGGCGACCGCCGCCGCCGGCCGCATCACACAAGCCTGCGAGCCGGTCCCCGATCCCGCGGATCTCGCATCCGCGATCAATGCTTTCGCCGCGGACTTATACGGCAAGCTGCGCACCGAGAAGGGCAATCTCTTCTTCTCACCGGCGAGCATCTCGACCGCGCTGACCATGACCGCCGGCGGAGCCCGCGGCAACACGCTCGCCGAGATGAACGCGGTTCTGCACCTGCCGGAGAATCCGCATCTGCTTTTCAGCCGCTTTCTCGGCCGCGTCTTCGCTCACGGCCAAGACATCAAAAGGCCGTACGAACTCACCGCGGCGAACAGCGTGTGGGCGCACACCGGCTACCCGTGGCACGCGGACTTCAAGACGCTCATCAGCAAGAACTACCTCGCGGCCGTCGTGGACACGGACTTCGGGAAGCCGGAGGAGGCGCGGGCCGCCATCAACAAGTGGGTCGAAAAGGAGACCCGGGACCGGATCAAGGACCTGATCCCCGGCGGCGTGATTACGCCGCTCACGCGAATGGTTCTCGCAAACGCGGTTTACTTCAAGGGCGATTGGGCGAGCCCGTTCAAGGAGAAGGACACGAAAGACGCCCCGTTTCATCTCGACGGCGGCGAACGCGTCCCGGTTCCGTTGATGCACCAACTCGGCGACTTCGCGTATGGCGAGGTGGAATACGATCGGGAATCGCGGGCCGGGGATTCGATGCAGATCGTCTCGCTGCCTTACGCGGGCAACGATCTCTCGATGGTGCTCATGCTGCCGAAACGCCGCAACCTGGCCGCGCTCGAAGGCAAGCTCACGGCTGCGAACCTCTCCGCGTGGACGAAGGAACTCCGCCCGCAGAAGGTGCGCGTCTTCGTGCCCCGGTTCAAGCTCGAACCGAAGGAATCGCTGCGGCTCAACGAGCCGTTGCAGGCTCTCGGCATGAAGGACGCGTTCGACGACAAGAAGGCCGATTTCCGCGGAATGCATACGGCGAAGGACGTGCTGTATATCACGGCGGTGATGCACAAGGCCTTCGTGGACGTGAACGAGAAGGGGACGGAGGCGGCGGCCGCGACGGGCGTGGTGGTCGGCCTGCGCGGTGCGGCGCGCGAGACCGAGTTTCGGGCCGACAAGCCGTTCTTGTTCCTCATCCGCGAGAACAAGACCGGTACGATCCTGTTCCTCGGTCGCCTGGCGAATCCGAAGTCGTGACGCGGTATGATGGGGGCAACATGAGCACCGCCATTCTCGAACCGCTGCTGACGGCCGCCGACCTCGCGGCCCTGCCCACGTCCCTGCCGTCCGGGGATGTGCGGTACGAATTGGACGACGGGGAACTCATCGTCATCCCGCCGCCCGGAGACATGCACGGCCGCCGCCAGGCCAAGATCGTCCGTTACTTGGACAGCGAAGCGGAGGAACGCGGGCTTGGCGAAGTGCGGGCGGAAGTCGGCATCATCTTGCGTCGCAACCCGGATCGCGTCGTCGGAGCGGATGCCGCGTTCATCCTGAACGCATCCCTCCCGGTGCGGCGGGCGAAAGAGGGTTACCTCGAAACGATTCCCGAAATCGTGGTCGAAGTGCGGAGTAAGCACGACCGGATGAACGAAGTGCGTGCCAAGAAGGAAGAATACTTCGACGCCGGGGTGAAGCTCGTGTGGGTGGTCGACTCCGACGACCGCACAGTTGCCGCGCACGAACCGGGCAAGCCGGTGAAGACGTTCACCACCGCGGACATACTGAAGACGGACCTGCTACCCTGCTTCGCAGTGCCAGTGGAGAAGCTGTTCGCGGGATCATGATGCCGTGCCCGCCTCATCCGCCTTCTGGCGGTAGCTCGCCACCTTCACCGGCACGACGTTCTTCGCCAAGCCGATCACTTCCAGCACGCGCACGAAGGTGTAAGTGAGGTCCACTTCCCACCACTTGTGCCCCTGCGAGCAGACACGCGGGGCCGCGTGGTGGTTGTTGTGCCAGCCTTCGCCGTTCGTCAGGATCGCGACCCACCAGTTGTTGCGGCTCAGGTCCGGGGTTTCGTAGTTGCGGTAGCCCCAGCGGTGGGCGGCCGAGTTCACGAACCACGTGATGTGCCACACGTAGACCGTGCGGACGAGCACGCCCCACACGAGCACTTG
>JAXMBB010000001.1:0-469649 GCA_046350135.1 Gemmataceae bacterium | reverse complement strand
CGCCGACCTCGTAGCCAAGCTTGGTGACTTGGAAAGTCTCACCTTTGTACCCGAGAGCCTCTACCAAGCGGCGCTCAAGCAGTTCATCGAGGGCTCCCTTCCAACGAGCATCTTCACGCGGGCTGTTCTGAGGTTCGATAAAGTTCCTGTTCCCCGCCTGCAGCGCCGAGCCTCCCATGTACCGAACATAAAGGATGTGGCCATCAGCGTTCTTAGCGGCAACAAGCAGTTCCTGGGCGTCGGCGCTCAATGAACTGACCGCATTCGGCTGACCCGCAGCAGACGCAGTCGAAATGAACGCCTCCAAATCCTGGACCTGAGTTCGCAACGAGGTGTTCTCGGCTTGCAGCCGAGAAAGTTCTTCCAGAGTAGCCTTTGGATCGATCACGTCATTGCCTCGGATCCAACCGGCAAGGCCCTCGTTCCTCTCGAAATTGGATAGTGATTCAAACACGATCAGCTTGAGTTCGTTGACGTCTCCAAAAAAGCGGCAAATCTTCTTTGTAACGGTCTCTCGGAAGGCTTTAAGTTGCACTCCATGCACAGTTTCGATAGCGGCCGGACCCGCGGCTTTCACTTTCGCTTCGAGATATGCATCTGCGATTACTGCCGCAAACAATGGCTTCTTATGTTTCAAGGCGTATTCGTACTCGAGTTCGATGTAGCTCTTGCCCGACTTGGGCTCAATTGAACCGTACCTTCCGCCCAAGATGAGCATGAACACGTCCGAGTCGTCGATCCATCGGCGAATGGTTTCAAGCTGCGATTCGTCCCCGGCAGCGAACAGTTCCATACCAGCAGGGATGTGACCGGCGCGAAGTATCGCCTCCACAGCAGCCTGCCGTTCGGCAAGCATGTCTGTGTAGGTTGAAGACATGAACACTTGCAGCTTCTTTTTCACGAGGTCTCCAGTGGCTCTCGGTGCCGAACCATTGATTAGCTTGCCTGCTGGCAAACCAACATCGCAACTCTTCACCCGGCAACGCACCGGTTAAGTTGCGTCAAAATCAAGACTTCCGCCGTGATCGCCACTCTGAAGCTTGGCAACCTATCCCACCAATGACACTTGCCAAGCGACTCATCGAGAGGGCTGTTGACGCCCCGGTTGCCCGTGTTCAGCACATGCGCGTCGATCTTCAGTTGTACTTCAGCACGCCGTAGAACTCAAGCAGTTGCTGGATCCACGGCGACCGCCACGGATTGGCCGCGGGGTAGAACACGGCCAGCACCGAGAAGCCAAGAAGTACCGCGCACAGGAATCGGCCGACACGCCCGTTCGCCAACCGATCCGCACCGGCGGGGAGCGCGATCAGCCACATCGGAATCAACCAGAACAGCCACCGCGGGCCGCTCGTGAACCCGCCATAGTTGTAGCTCTTCGTCCGCGTGAGGTAGAAAACGAACACCAGCAGCGAGATCGCGAGTGTCATCAGCGCGAAGAGCGGCGATGTGAACGGTGACGCTCCCGAACCGCCCTTGAACATGTTCCGCACGTCCGCCGCACTCTTGAACGCCAGGCCGAGCAGCGAGCCGAACGCGAGAAAGAACACCGGCGTGAGGCTGAACCACCCGTGATGCCCGAAGAGCAGATGGAACGCGTAGATCGTCGTCGGTTCGTTGTTGAAGTCGATGCCCTTGCCGAGCGGCGTGCCGACCTTCGACCAATGGCTGCCTTCGTAGTTGTACCACGGCCCGCCGAACTTCTCGTACGCGGGCTGCAGTTCACCCAATGCGAACCAGTTGGTGATGAAGTATCCTGCGATCGGCACGAGCGCGGCGGGCACGAAGCCGAACAGCGTTCGCCGCACGTTGGCGAGCAAGAGCGGCACGCCGAGCGCGGCCACGAGCGAGAGTGCGGGCAGATCGAACGTTGCGGCGAAGGCTGCGAAGAACCCGGACACCGTGTGCTCGCGGCCGCTCAGTTCGCGCGATTCGAGCATCGCCTTCACCACGGGATAGATCGCGAACAGCACGCAGAACGCGGCCGGCAGGTGATTGTTCAGCGTGCTCGCGAACGTGGTGAGGAACGTGCCGACGCACGCGGTGGCGAACGCCAAGATGCGGCCGAAGTCCGTCTTGCCGGTCGCTTCGATCAACTTCGAGAGCAAGAGCAGGTAGATCGCAAAGGGCAGCACGTTCACCGTGAGCAGGATCGTCGGGATCACCAGCCAGCGATCTTTCACGATGTTCCAGCCGAAGCACTTCTTCAGCAGCCAGTATTCGCCGGCGAGCAGCGTGGCGTAGAGCGGCGGCTTGGTGGAGTAGAACTCTTTCTCGACGGCCTTGCCCGCGTCCGCGGGGTCGAGCGGCCGCAGGATCACATCCAAGCTGCGGTATTGCGGTTCGGCGATGATGCCGCTGTCGCGGTAAGCCTTGGGGTTGCCGCCGTCCGGGAAGTGTCGTTTGCCGATGACGAACGTGCCGTCGTCCACAAGAGCCCGCACCGCGGCCCAGCGCGATTTGTCGTTGGAACCGAACATCGGCGTGGGATCGGGCCGCGAAGCGGGCCAGGCCCGCGGCGGATCGGGCGGGCTCGCGCCATACGCGTCCGCGGTCGGCGGCGAGTACCGGCTCGGTTCGAGCAGGTTCTCCACGCCCACGACCTTGGCCGCCGCGATGGCCACCGCGACCGCTGTGAACAGCAGATAAACCGATTGCCGGATTTCCATGCTCAGCGGCTCGAAAACAGGATCGTGATGCCTTCCTGGGCCGTGGTGAACGTCTTGCCGCCGGCGAGCAGCGCGTCCAGCTTCGTTCTCGCTTCCAACGGGGTGAGCCCGAGGCCCATCAGGGCTTGATACACTTCATCGATCACCTTGCCGTCCGTGCCCGGTGTCGGTTCCTCGCCCGGTTTCTTCTTCTTGCCGGGTTCGGCGGGTTCGCTCGGCCCCGCGGTGAACGACATGACCTTCCGCTTGAGCGTGGTCACGATCTGTTCCGCGGTGGTGGCGCCGATGCCGGGCAGCGTGCTGAGCCACTTCGTGTCCTGGCGGGCGATCGCATCCGCGATCTCCTTTACGGGGCGGGCCATGGCCTTGAGCGCCTTCTTCGCGCCGATCTTCTCCACGGTGCAGAACAGGTCGAAGAAATCGAGTTCGGTTTCGGTGATGAAGCCGATTTTGCGCGGCACGAAGCGGTTGCCGCTGGAGTTGCCTTCGAGATATTCGGTGATGTGCAGCGTGATCTCTTCGCCGGTCTTCGTCTGAATCACGCGGCGGACGGCCTCGGCGACCATCACTTGGTGCTCGAACGGGCCGATCTGGATTCGCACTTCGTCATCCAACACGCGCACCAGCGTGCCGGTCATCTTCGTGATCATGGGGAAATGATATGTCGGGCCGCGGTACGAACGAAACTTGCCATGCCGGGAACAGCTTGCGATGATAGTTACCGCCCTCCCGACAAGAGCCCGTGCCCGCCCATGAGCGAACCGTCGGCCACGAATCTGCTGCCCCGCGTCACCTGCCCGCACTGCTGGCACATTTTCGAGCCGCAGGATAGCTTGTGGATCGCCTCGCACCCCACGCTGCGCGGCGACCCGCGACTGCAGGGCGACGCGTATCGCCGCTTCCTGCCGTCCCGCTTCACGGTGAAGGGCGGGGCACTCGACGAGGCCGGCGCGGAGTGTACGCAACTCGCCTGCCCGAACTGCCACTTGCACGTCCCGCGGCTCTGTCTCGAATTGAAGCCGTGGTTCGCCTCCATCTTCGGGGCGCAGGCCACCGGCAAGTCGTATCTGCTCTCGGCGATGACGCACACGCTGCGCCGCCGGCTCCCCTCCGGGTTCAACGTCTCGTTCACCGACTCGGATGCCAGCGCAAACCAGTACCTCGTCGGCTTCGAGCAGAAGCTCTTCTACCACCCCACGCCGGACGAACACGTGCCGCTGGGCGAACTCATCGTCAAGACGCAGGAGTCCGGCGACCCGTACGACGTGGCGAAGTTCGGCAACGAGTTCATGGAATACCCGCGGCCGTACATGTTCACCATCCGCCCCACGAGCGGCCACCCGCTGGCGGGCGATCCGGATAGCGTCTCCAGCATGCTCTGCCTGTACGACAACGCGGGCGAATCGTTCGAGCCCGGCCGCGATTCCGCGATCAAACCCGTCACCCGGCACTTGGTCGAGTCGAGCCTGTTGATGTTCCTGTTCGACCCGACGCAGCACCAACCGTTCCGCCGCAAGCTCGCCTCCCAGCAATCCGAGATCGCCACGGACCGCCCGATGAAGGGCGACGCCCGGCAGGACCAAGTGCTGATCGAAGTGGGCAACCGCATCCGGCGCTTCTCCGGCATGCGCGACACGGACAAATCGGACCGGCCGCTGATCGTGATCGTCACGAAGCTCGACCTGTGGGAAGCGCTGGTGCCGGAGTATCGCACGAAGAGCCCGATGGTGGCTGCGACGCGAACCGGTTCCTCCGCTTTGAACCTGGACCGCATCGATGAACTCTCGCGCGGCATCCGCAAGCTGCTGCTCGAGATCGCGCCCGAAGTGGTGACGGCGGCGGAAAGCTTGGCCAAGCAAGTGACGTACATCGGCGTCAGTGCGCTCGGCGTGACGCCGCAGAAGCACCCGAGCCACCCGGATCGCTGGTCGGTGCGGCCGAACGACGTGCAGCCGAACGGCGTGGAGATTCCGATCCTGTTCGGCCTTCACCAGCAGTTCCCGAGGCTGATCCCCGGCGGCCGCCGTTCCGCCGCCCGTTAGCCGCCGGAGTCGCGACGGACCGACGAAGATCAATACCAGCACAGTTGGCTACCCGAGATCGCATGATGCCGCACGAACTGCTGTACACCTCGGCACCGCGCGGGTTGAAGCCCGGCTCCTCCGGCTTCTGCACCGTCGCCCAGACTCCGGATCTGCCGAAGGACCTCGCCTCGCAACTCGAAGGCATCTCGCACTACCGCCACCTCCGCGTGGACGATCCCGCGGGCAACCCCGTCGCACTCTCGCACTCGATCCTCACCGTGGGGTATGGCGTCTTCCACGTCGTGTCGCGGATCGCGGACAGCGGGCTCGATCACTCCGGCCGCAGCAACTTCCTCGCGCATCATGTGTCCTTCGACCCCGAGCAACTGCCGGACGCCGGCCCCGCGTGGCTGTGCGAACAGCGGCTCTTCTATCAGAAGTGGGACCGCGGCGCGGGGTTGCTTCCGGCCGATCGCGCGATCCCGAACGGCCGCAGCGAGCCTCGCGTGTGCAAGCAGTGGATGAAGGCGACCGGCGATGCGGGGTGGGCCGGCGTGCTCGCCGCGGCCACGAACGCCGCCGAACCTGCGTACCTCGTCTACGAACCCGGCCAGGACGTGCTGCCGCTGCTCGAGGAAGCGATGGCTCTGCTTCCGCCCGAGGCACGATGGAATGTCACATTCAACACGTACTTCACGGGCAAGGCCGTGCGGACGACGTGCCAGTGGCGCTGCGTGACCGCGGATTCGCCCGAAGCGCGGGACGCGATCGCGACGCGGCGCGGCGTCGTGCTGCGGATCGATCAGCCGATGAACGGCGTGCCGAGCGGCCCGTTGGTGGAAGCGGCCCGCACCGGCCAGACGGAGCGACCCGCGCCGCGCCGACGTACCGTGGAACAATCGCCACTCCCGCCCGCACGAACAGCGATCGAAATCAATGAACTGCCCGATTCCGAACCCGCGACGCCCGCATCGCGGCCGATTCGCACGCGCCCGCACGAACCCGAACCCGACCTCTCGGAGTCGGCGTACGACATGCCGGTCGCCGAGCCACGCCGGCGTTCCTCGGGCAAGAGCGGCATCGGTGCGTTGATCCTTGGCATGCTGCTGGGATCGCTGCTGTTGATGGCCGCGTTCTCGCTGGTGGAACTCGTGAGTGAAGACTGGCTGTTCGCCAAGATCGGTCAGAAGAGCAAGCCCGCCAAGGAGCTTGACACGACCCGGAGTGAGAAGACCAAGGTTGAATCCGACCTGGCGGACGAGCGGGCGCGATCGGCAAGCAGCCGGAGCGACTTGGCGAAGTTGCAGAGTACCGTTCGCGATTTGGAAGAGAAATCCGACAAGGAGAAGATTCGCGCGAAGAACCTGGAAACCGAGTTGGCCTCCGAGCAACAGAAGGTCCGCGAACTGATGAACAGGCCCGTAGCTGGCGACGACGCAGTCTCTCGCATGGCCGTACGGATGCTGTTGTCGAAACTCGCGATCCTCGCTGCCGAGAAGAAAGGGGTCGAGGACGAACTCAAGATCGCACAGAAGAAGGCGTCGGCTCCGCCCGAGCCCGTGGTGGTACGCTCGATTCCACTGGACCGCCTCGACCAACTCGCAGGCAACGTGATTCCGGACCTGAATTTCGCCAACCCGGCCGGCGTGCAACTCGATGTCTTCGGTTGCACGGGCGGCCAGTCGTTCGTATGGGACCCCGCATCCGGCAGCGTGACCGCGAAGCAGGACGCGGTGACCCTCAACTTCAAACCGAAGGGCGACCGCGTCGAAGTCTCGCAGGCCGGCGGCACGCCCCAGAAATTCCAGCACGGCAACCTGCTCTTGCGTGTGTCGAAGGACGGCAAGCCCGTGGAGTATGTCCAGTTCTTCCGCCCGCCGGTGTTCGATTCGGAGCCCTTGAATACCAACAAATTCGTCAAAGACAAAGACGGCACCCTGACCACGTTCCGCGTGGATGAACGTCGCTCCGGCGCGACAGGCAAGGTGGCGGGCCGCAACGCCCGCGTTCGCATCGGCGACAAGTCCTACGATTTGGACCCGACTTCCAGTGATCCGCTGCTGCTGGAGAGCCGACCCTCGGTGGGCGCGTCGATCCGCCTCCGCATCGAGAAAGACGAAATCGTGGTGGAGGTGCGCGGTCTTGAAGCGACCAACATGAAGATCGAATACTTGGACATCGTCCGTATCCTCGACCCGGTGCCCGAGCACCGCTTCCCCCGCTTCGAGCAGACGCTGGTCCGCTATCACCCGTTCAAGAAGTAACGGCTCACTTGCAACACGCCATCTCGAGCCCCTTGGTCTTCACCTTCTGGCTCGGCGGCAGGTCGTTCGCGGGGTTCATCGTGAAGAACCCGTTCGGCTTGAGCAGGAAGCCGATGTACGCCGCGGGCATCACCGGGTAATCCTCCGGCCGCGGGATGTGCGTGTGGCCGAAGGTGTACCAGAGAACCACATCGGTGTTCTCGATCGGGCGGTCCTGCTCGGTCCAGGCGATGAGGCCGTCGCCGCCCGTGCTCTGGTTCGGGTAATCGCCGGCGGCGTACTTCTCGGCGTCGTGGTGCGGCGTCACCCACACGTGATGGTTCACGAAGCCGGCCCGCTTCCGCCACCATGCGTTCGGGCTCGCCATCGGGAGCGAGTTGTCCATCGGGATGAACTTGTACCCGACCGGTTCGCCGACCGCGTTCAGTTTGTTCGGGTTCACGACCCGCCACGTGCGGGCGGTTTCGAGGTTGAGGTTGTCGCGGGCCTGCTTCTCGGTCTTCAGCGGCGTGGTAATGGCGGAGAAGGCGTTGCCGTGCGGGTTGTTCGGGCCGGGTTCGCCGGGCTTCACATCCACGCGATGCACCGTGTTGCCGACGCCGTCGAGGTCGAAGTCGAGCCTCACGTTGAAGAAGTGCTGGTGAACCGGGGCGTACAGTTGCGGGGCAATCAGCGGCCCGTACGCGGACTTCTCGCCGGGCTTCAGCGTGCCGAGCGAGAGGATGCCGGTGAGCTTGATTTCGAGTTGGATGTTGCCGTCCTGGTACAGGTACCAGAAGAAGCCGTACTCGTAGTTCTCGACGGTGCTGAAGGACGAGACGACGAGGCGACGCGAGCGGCGCACTTCGGGGCGGTCCGGCAGCCGGCGATCGGTGTGCTTCCACAGGATGCCGTAGTCTTCCTCGTGCATGCAGATCGCGTTCTTGATGGTGAACAGGTTGCCGCGGCTGTCCGCGAGGTGGGCGTCGAAGTACTTGATGAGCCCGAGGCAATCGCAGCCGAGTTCGAGGCTGTTCGCGCACATGCCCATGCCGTACTCGCCGACATCGAACGCGTTCTTGCGGAACTCCGTGGGACCGGGGTCGCCATACGGCACGACCATCTCGGTGAGCGACGCGCGGTAGAGTATGCTGCGGTCGGTGCCGCCGTCGTTGTAGCGGAGGTGGTGCAGCGTGAGCCCTTCGCGGGCGTTGAAGCCGATCACGAAGCTCCAGTTCTGCCACTTCACCTGATAGCCGTTCACCTCGAAACTCGGGCCGTCCGGCTGCGTGATTTCGAGCGGCTTGATGTCCGTGCGCTTCTCCGGAACGCGATCCGCGAGGTAGTTTCCCGGCAGCGGCGGAAGCGGCCAGCGGCCGTAATCCTCGACGCGGATCACCTTCATCGCGTTGAGATCGACCACGGGGCGGAGCCCCTCGATGGGCCGCACGTAGCCGTTATCGGTCGGATCGGCGCGGACGAAGCAGAGCGGCCGGGCGAGCCGCATCGTGCTCTCCTCCGCTTCACCGTAATTGCCCGCGCTCCAGATATCGACCATCACCAGCGACGTGTCCGTGATGCCATATTGTTCCTTGAGCTTGGCCTTGAAGGTGGCATCGTTCAGTACGGCCTGTTCGCACTCGATCATTTCATCGGCCGTCATCGTGGGCTGCACGCCGGGCACGTGCTTCCACGCGATCACCTTCTTGTGATGGAGACAGACGGCGGTTTCGAAGCAGGAGTTGGTGCCGTTGTCGAACAGCACGGCGAACGCGGCGCGGTGGGCCTCCGCGCCGGAGTGGACCTTCTCCTTCGCGGGTTCCTTCAGGGACACGGAGATGAATCGCGTGGTCGGCGTGACCTTGCCGGTATCGCGGAGTATGGAGACGGCGAGGCGGAGTTCGTCCGCGGTGAGGGGTTCGAGCGGGTGCATGATGTGCCGCGGGTTGGAGTGGAAGAGGTGAGGCAATTGTATCCGAGGCGTGACCGATTAGCAGCGCGACGCGGAGTCTGCGGAGCGGAGCCGCGCTCCGCTCCGCAGACTCCGCGTCGCGGCTAATCGGTATCACTTCTTGAGCAGTCTTGGATCCACCGGCAGGGGTTCGCGCTCGCCGATCACGACCAGTTCGAATTCGGGGTGTCGCGGGTTCATCAGGTAGTTGTGCTCGACGGGCACGATCGCACTGGGCACCCGCAGCGCGACCGAACTCCGCGACCGCGCCCAGTCGTCGCCGAGTTTGCGCAGGTCGGGCACGAGGCCCGGCTGGTTCCAGTTGTCGGGCAGTACGTCGGACGGCACCTCAGCGATGAGCGTGTCCGGGATCTCGACGCGGTACACGCAGTAGCCCTGCAGCACGGCGAGGTCGGGCACGTGCACCAGCACTTCGAGCAGCGCGAGCGAGCACGCACCGGCCGCGTACACCACGGGCACGCCGGCGTTGTTCCAGCGCCCGCCGTACAACCGGGCTCCCTCACCATCGAATGGATTGAACGGCGGATCGGTGTACGCGCGGTCGGCGACTCGCCAGACAACCGTGCTCACACGTAAACCCCGTGGCGGACTTGTTCGATCAGCGTTTCGACTTGTCGGACTCCGATATCGGTCTTGGCCAGTTCGAGCGGCGTTTCGCCGCCGAGGGCCGGGCGCGGACTGCGTAGCCACCGCATGGCGGCTTCGTCGTCGCCGTGGAAGAGTTCGATGGCTTTGCGGAAGAGCGTGGCGAGGCGGAAGAGACGATCCGATTCATCGGCTTGAAGGCGCTTTTCATCCTGTCGGCGGGCGAGGGTTCGCGGGGCGACACAGATGAGCTTCGCCACTTCGCCGCGGGGCATCTGCGTGGCCTTCTCGAACTTCGTGACCGCCGAAAACGGCAGCCCGAGGAGCAGGGCCGCGTGAACCTTGATCGGGTCGGACACGTCCAGACCCAGGGTCAGCTTTTCCGCAGCACTGTGAATCGCCGGCAACACGGCATCCTCGCGGTCAGAGGCTCTGTGTCATCTGGCGTTATTATCGCTGCCATTTGGCAGATAGTCAAGAGCGCGAGTCGCTTATGAGTTGCATCACTTCAGGTCCTCGCTCTTTTCATCCGGCAGCTTGATGAAGTCGAGTTCGGGCGGCGGCGATTCGTACGGCTTGGGTTCGAGCGTGCGGATCGAAAGCGGGTTCACCCGCCGGTACGACTCACGGTTGCGGTACAGGCTCTGCGCGGCCCACCATCGGGCGAAGTTGTAGATCGCGAAGAGGAATGCCAACACGCCGACGAGGCCGCCGCTCGGCGACTTCAGGTGCCGCCGCACGTTCTCCGGCAAAACTTCCGGTGCGACGAGGCACACCCCGAGCGCGATCCAGAACGCGGCCAGGATCAGACTGTAATGGCGGCGCAGCATCAAAACCCCTCGCCCGGTCATGCTCGGTTACGATAGTCGGTTTTCAGAGGAAATGGCCAACTCACTCGCGGCAGATCGGCATCGTCGCCACAGCGATCACGGTCATTGCGAAGAGCACCACCGAGATCACGAACAACACCCACCGCACCCGTCGGGACTGCACCGTGCTCCCGATCCCTCCGGAGAAGAGCACGGTGGCGAAGAGGACGGTCAGCAGCACGTAGCGGTCGCCCGCTTGGTTGGCCTTCTGCGCCGCCTCCATTTTGCGGGCGGATTCTTCTTCCAAACGACTCGCCGCGTCCCGCTCCGGTTGGGCGTACTCCGACATCAGGAACAGGCTCTTCGGCGCGTTCGGATTGCTGAACGGATCGGTTTTCAGCCAAGCATCGAGTGCTTGCTTCGCATCCGGCCGGAACCTCGATTGCAGCATGGCGGCCATTTTTTCGTCACCCCGGCTCTTGGCTTCCAGGTAGACGAACAGCATCTGCGCATCGAAGCCCCGAAACTGGAGCGCGGTCATGGCATTCATCGACGCTTCGCGTCCGAGTCGATTGGATTCCGCGATCCGGAACGTCTGCACGCCGCTCCAGAGTGCGGATTGATAGGCGCACCACGCCGAGCCGACCGTTGCCAAGGAAAGCACCACCGCGCAGGTGATGTCGATCCAGCGCTTGCGTTCCTTGTTCTCGACATCATCGAGAATCCGGAGGAGGATCGCCGCGGTTTCCCGGGGAGTCAATTCGCCGGTTTTCGGCTGGATTTCATCCGCCATCGTCATTGGCCTTCGACGAACGCTTCGAGCCGGCCGGCGCGGACGGCCTTCACGAGCGAATCATGGTCGCGCTCGGCCTGATCGGCGTAAAGGACCGAGAATTCCGCAATCGCCTCGTCAAAGACGTCGCCCTTGCCGAGGTACCCGCTGATCACGGCCGGATCCCCCGACCGGGCGTGAGCACGGGCCAAGATCCACCCGCACACTTCACCATACTGAAGCATGACGCCCGGAGTGAACACGTCGACCATCGGCTTGATCTTCATGTCCTTGAGTTGACGGACGTAGAACTGTCGCCCCTTGCGTCCGACGGTCCAGCCGAGGAAGAGATCGCTCGCCGATTGCATCAAGCGGTGCCCGACGACGACCCGCTGGCCGTGGTTCTCGTATTCGCTCTTTCCCGCATACGGTTCGAGGACCGAGGCTCGCGCCTGCTTCACCTGCAGGAACAGCGGATCCTTCTCCGACGCCATCATGAGAATGATGGAGCAAAAGGTTCCGACGCTTCCGACTCCGACCACCTTGATCGCGATGTCCAGCATCTTGTACCGGTCGAGCAGCACTCGTCGGTCTTCCGGCAGCGAGTCGCGATAATCGGCGAACGCCCTCTTGATCCGGGACTCGTATTCGTGCCTGGCGAGATCGCGCGGATGAAAGACCAGTGGCGGATTTTCGCGGATGGAGGGAGCCATGCCTTTGGAAGTCGCCAATTCGGGGAAGTCGTGTTCCAGCACGCTGCGTTCCCGGGCCTTCTCCAGCCTCTTTTGAATGCGTTTCTGAGCCTCGTTGTCCCGGATCATCCCGATGATCTTCTCGAGTTCGACGGTGTCGTACCACACGTCCAGCACCCGCATCTTGCCGTACTCGTCCATGTGCTCGCGATAGGAACGCACGCAAGCGAGAACCGCGTCGCGGCCGTCGTCCTCGCTGTGTCCGTTGTGGCGGCTCGCGACCACCAAGCTGGCGGCCAGCCTCTTCACGTCCCATTCCCACGGTGCGGGTAGCGTTTCATCCAAGTCGTTGATGTCCGCGATGACGCGTCGTTCCGGAGTGGCGTAAGCGCCGAAATTGCACAGATGCGCGTCGCCGCACGCTTGGACGCGCAAGCCGCTGACCGGCGTGGTGGCCAAGTCTGCGGCCATGTTCAGAGCCGTGCCCCGATAAAAGGTGAACGGCGACTGCATCATGCGGCCGTACCGCATTGGAACCAGCTCCGGCATCCGCCCCTTGCTGGACTCCTCCAGCAGATCGATCGGATCGGCGCGGTCAATCGAGGCTTGCCATGCGGCGTGCGACTCGCGCGGGCACTTGTCCCGGAGGGCTTTCCCCATCGCACGGAGTTGTTCGCGAGTCTTGAGCGACTTGAAGGCCGAACGCAGGCTCTTGGAGGAGGCCTTCGCAGGATGCGACTTCTTCTTGGCGCGCTTGGGCATGGTGCTTCTCGCCAACGATGATCCGAGGCGAGAAGCAACGGGATAGAAGAGAGATCTTCTCGCAATTCGCAGAGTAACAGGCCGATTGCGTGAAGGCACCCGGCGTTCGATCCGCGGAAGTGGAAATCCGTGCCGATTCTGACGATTGCATCGAACGAATCAGGAAGGAGGCTGCCTCGCGATTCGGCCGACTGATTGCGTGATGTCTGGAATCAACGCTTGATCTCTCGCGGCGGCGGAGCGAGGGAGGCGTTCTCGTGCTGCTCGGCGAGATCCAGCAATTGCTTGACGTCCGCGCGACGGGGATCGAGTCGCTGCGCCTCACGCAATGCTGCGATCCCGCCGGGAACGTCCCGCGTTCCCAATCTCGCTCGTCCAAGGTTGAATTGGGCCTGCGCCAGCTTCGGATCGAGCTTCACGGATTGCTCCGCGTAGGGCAAGGCCCCGGCGGCATCGCGTTTGAGCAACTTGAGAAACGCCACCCAGTCGCAGGCATATGCGCTCTTCGGATCATGCTCCAACGCTTTCAAGAAGCACTGTTCCGCCTCGTCCGGCATTTGATTCGCGTATCGCGCCTCTCCCAGTTTGGCGTACAGCGCGCCGAGATTGCGAGGCTTCCGGGATTCCTCCGCGGCTTGCTTGATCTCTCGGGCGATCGCCGCCTCCACGCTTGCGGCACCGCCCGGGGATGTCGCAAGCGTCTGCAACCGTTGAAAGAGATGGGCCGGAAGCGGAGAACCGGGACGTTGCCGCTGCACGGCCATCATCAGGAATCTCAGATAGGCGGTCGAATGCTCGACACTTCTCCGTTCCGCGATCCGGAACTGGACCTCCGCATCGTCGTTGCGGCCGAGTTCGAACAGGGCGGCCCCCAACCCGACTCGGGCCGCGACGTCGCTGATGGCAGTGGAACTCGAGGAATCGGCTCGCAAGGCAGCCTTGTAGGACTGCGCCGCCTCCTCGCAGCGGCCGATGACGAGCAGGGCGTCCGCCAGATTCGAGTGCAGAACCGAAGAGACGCCCGCGCCGCCGGACTCGATGCCGGAGCGATAGGCTTCCGCCGCTTCCGTCCACTTCTCCGCGTTCCGAAGCGTCAGCCCCAAACCGTTCCAGTGCAGATGGGCGATCCGTCCCTTCTCGAGTGAAACCGCTTTGCGGTAGAACGACGCCGCTTCGTCGTATTGCAAGAGCCGCCCATGCGTGGCACCCAGGTAGTTCGCGCTGAGGGCTTCGTTCGGCCACAGGCGATGGGTCTCCAACGCCCACTCGTGGATGGCACGGTATTCAGCCATCGTGGGCGGCGACTCGCCCGGCATGTCCAGCATCACAGCCATCAGTGCGATGCGGATGGAGAAGGCGTCCGGCCGGAGGGCGATCGCGGCCCGCAATGCCGCCGTCCGTTCCGCTTTCCGCTCCGTCGCAAACGCCAAGTGCAGATGTAGCCAGAAGTCGGACGGGAATTGTGCCAGCCCGTCCTGAATGAGTGCGACGCCCGTGCGACCGCGGATTCGGGAGCCGAGCAACCCGATCATCGCCGGCGTCCGTTCCTCGTGCGGAATGGCTCTCACGCGACGCTCCAACTCGGCCGCACCGACTCCGAACGGATCCAGCGACTTGCGCCACTTGAACTGCGTGATTTCGGCGGTGATCTCCAGCAAGGCCTCGGACTTTTCCGTGTCGGTGAGCGTGAACGTCCAGTCGTCCATGGCAGCGACCAACGCATCCTTGATCCGTGAGTTGCGGATCGCCGATACGATGGTGGCGCGATCGCGGGCCAGGAAGTTCGGCGACTCCTCCGTGAAGAGGTAACAGCCGTTGAACGCTTGTTCGTACTGTTGGAGCGGCTCTTCGTTCGAGAACGTGAAGTCCCGCATCACAGCCTTGTTGAAGTGAATGTCTTCGAGCTTCCTGAGGAACAGGGTTTCGTTGCGGCTCCGTTCCAAGTCCGAACGCAATTCGGGCAGCGCGTCCGGCCCCAGCAGCCGCTCGCTTTCATCGAGAACGCGAATCGCGTCCGCCCAAAGCGACCGTCGCTGGAAGTCCGGCACCTGGGACATCAACTGTTCGGCCGATGCGCGCGCACGCTCGGCCTGCACCTCGCGCTCCAACCGCTGCTGGCGAACGAGCAGCCCGCCGCCCGCCACGGCGACACCGATCAGTGCGATCGACCCGAACAACGCCAACCGGATTCGGCGGCGACGGCGCAGTTCCGTCGCCTTCAGCTCCGCCGTCCGCAGTTCGCCCTCGATGCGCACGCGGTCCAGTTCGGCTTGGCGGGCCCGCGCCTCGGCCGCGGTCCGCAGCCCGGCCACGGCCGCCGCCACCTCCGCGGCGTCCTTCGGGCGATCCGCCTTCTCCGGAGCGAGGCACCGCTTGCAGAGCGAGATCCATTCGTTTTCCGCCCCGCAGGCGTCCAAGCGAGACCACGCGTCGTCCAACTTCACCCGCGCCGCCATCTGCCGCGTGGATTCGGAATCCGCTCCCACGTATGGCGGCTTGCCGGTCAGAAGCACGCAGAGGATGGCACCGAGCCCGAACACGTCGGACCGCGCGTCCAGTTGGTCGATGGCACCGATGGCCTGTTCGGGAGGCATGTACGCCGGAGTGCCGAGCACGCTGCCGGCGCGGGTGTGGCTGCTATCGTCGCCGTCCGAATGAATCTCGGTGGCGGCCGCGGTGGTGTCGCCTGCGGATGAGGCTTCGGTGGCTCCGTCGGGTGCGGCTTCTCCGAGCAACTTGGCGAGGCCCCAGTCCATGACCTGCACTTCGCCGAACGCACCGACCATCACGTTCGCGGGCTTGAGGTCGCGGTGGATCACGTGGCGGTCGTGGGCGTATGCCACGGCTTGGCAGATTTGCTCGAATACGGGCAGCAGTTGCGTGAATACGGGCTGTTCGTCTAGAACCTGGGCCAGTGTGCGCCCGCGGATCAACTTCATGGCGAGAAACGGACGGCTGTCGGGAAGGGTGCCGAGGTCATGAATCGGCGGGATGCCGGGGTGCTGAAGTTGGCCAGTGATGCGGGCTTCCTCGCGAAAGCGACGAGCCGGGGCGGAATCCACCGCGAACCCCGCTCGGAGCACCTTCACGGCGACATCGCGGTTCAGCACGCGGTCGTATGCGTGGAAAACCGATCCTTGCCCGCCGGATGCGATTTCGTCGCCCAGTTCGTACCGCCCGCTCGAAACCGTCGACATGCCCGTGTCTCCCATCCGTGGGAGAGATGCTACCACGAGTTCATTCGCTCATGTACTGGAATCTCGGCACGGTGCGGCCGTCACGCTCGACGGCACCCAAGAACATCGCGAGCGGGCGGACCCACAGGCCGGTGGAGTTGTACAGCGGCCGGTACACGACCAACGGCTCCTGCGTCTCGCTGTGCCGCGCGACGCCGATCACCTCGTACTCGCCACCCTTGAAATGGCGGTAACGGCCCGGTTGCAGTGCGGGAAGACCTTCCATGTGTCACTCCCCGCAGCAGGGGCAGCGATCGGGGACGTACACCGTGAGCGTCGCCGAATACTTGATCGATTCGTACTTCGTTTCGCCCGCGGGAGCCGCGTCCGTCTTGTGGGCCGCCACGAGATAGTAGTTGCCGGCCTTCGGCGTGAACGACGCCTTCCCATCGCTCGTGGTCATGCGTTCGTAGGTCGCGTCGAAGCCGTCCTTCAACGTGGTGCCGCGCGGGATGAAGCTGACCTTCGTTTCCGGCAGTGGCTTCCCGTTGAACAGCAACTTCACCTTGATCGCCTGGCCCGGCCCCATGGGTGCCACCGGGTTCGCCTCCGGCACCAGTTCCAACGCGTGGCCCAGCGGCTTCTCGAAGCCCGTCCAATCGCTCTTCACCTTGTCCAAACTCGGGCTCGCGAGGAAGTACGCCTTTGCGCTGCGAACCGATCGCACTTGCTTCCCGTGGTTGACGATCGAATCGGAACTCTGCGAGGCGATGTACAACCCCGGTGCGTTGGTCGCGAACTTCGCCGTGTGGAATCCTTCCTTCGGTGCATAGCCGACGTCCACGGCGTCCGTCTTCAGGTCGTAGCTCTTGCCGTCCGGCGCGGTCACCGTGAACGTGCCGATCGATTCGGCCGCGAGTTTGCCCGCGATCTTGAAGTCGCGGTGGTCATTGCCGTGGTTGCCGAGCATGAGATCGACATGCACCGCGTCTCCGGTGCGAACGATGTGGATGTTGGTCTGCACCCAAGTGTCGTGGGCGGGAGCGACCGCAGCGAGTGCGACGAGGGTGCAGAAGACAAAGAGACGATTCATGAAGGTGAATCCCGCGAAGTTGTATGACAACATATCAGAAGTGCGCCGCGGGGCGGAAAATCGGGAACTTCCGGCCCGGTCGCGGCGTCTGAATGGCAGTGGCACGTGAACGATGAGGATCGCCGGCTCATCGCGGATTGCCTGCTCGGGGATCGGGAAGCGTTCGGTAAGATCGTATCCCGTTACCAAAGCAGGCTTTACAACTCCGTGTTGCGCTTGGTGGACACGCCTGAGGACGCTGCGGACGTGGTTCAGGATGCATTCCTGAACGCGTTCCAGTCGCTTCGTTCATTCAAGGGCGACGCCGAGTTCTTCACTTGGATGTACCGCATCGCGTTCAACGCGGCGGTCTCCTCGAAGCGGAAGAAGAAGGCGGCTGTTAGCTTGAATGCGCTGGAGCCCGGGCGAAACGGCGTTGCTCACGAACCGATTGATGCGTCCGATTATGTGCGGCCCGGTTTGGCCTTGGAGCGGACGGAAGACGAGAGACAACTGTACGACGCCCTCGCCCGCCTCTCCGCCGAGCATCGCGACGTGTTGGTGATGAAAGAGATCGACGGCCTTAAGTATGACGAGATCGCGGACGTATTGAAGATTCCGATCGGCACCGTCCGTAGTCGATTGAACCGGGCTCGACTGGAATTGCGAGACTTGCTGCAGCCTTTGGACGACGACCGCAACGCTGGACTCCCGCCCCTGATTTCCGATCCTGATTTGAAGTGAGATGCGAGACGACCTGCTGCAATTGTTGACGGCCGCGATCGACGGGGAGCTTTCCCCCGCCGAACAGTGGACGGTGCATCGCCTGCTCTGTGAGTCGGAGGAGGCCCGTACCCTCTTCGCCCGGTTGCAATCGGACAGTGCCCGCCTCAAAAGCTTGCGAAAGGCGCCGCCCGCGAATCTGGTCGAACGTGTGATGGCGAGCCTGCCGAAGGCGGAACCGGCCTCTCAACCGGTTCGTCGGGATCGTTCGCGGAAATGGCTCGTGGTCGGGCTCGCCGCGTCCGTGCTGCTTGCGATCGGTTCGGCATCGCTGCTCCACCGGCCGAAGGATGCCGCCAACGGCTCCGGCTGGCATCAAATCGCGCAGAACCACGAGCCTGCGATCGCGAATCTGCTTCCGCGCGAAGCCGCACCACTATCGATGCCGCCGGCCCCGCCCGTTCCGTCGGGCCGAAATGTTGCAGAACTCCTGCCTGCCCCGCCCGCGCCGCCCGATCGGATCGATGAGATCCCGCCGCCGCGAGTCAAGGGTGCGGACGTGTTCACATTCCCGCCGCAAAAGGCGATCCCGCCGCTCGAGCGATTCGTCGTCCGCGTGCCGTTCTTGGTTTCCTTGGCCGATCTGGAACGAGACGACGCGAAGCAAAACCTGCTCGAAGAACTGACCCGCGAGCCCGCCTTCCGCATCGACCTCTTTGCGAAGGACACCGTCAAGGGAGTGGACGCGTTTCAGGCCGCAGCGAAGGCATCGGGTGTCACGCTGCTCGCCGATGCAATCACGCTCGACCGCGTGAAGAAGAAACAAGCCAACTCGGTGGTGGTGTACGCCGAGACGCTCGGTGCTGCGGACATCCGCGATTTGCTTGCCAAGATCGCGGCCGATGATGCGAAGAACCCTCAACGGGTGTTCGATTCCATCCACGCGACCCCCGTCTTGCCCGCGGACCAATCCGCCCTCAAGGAAGTGCTCGGTGCCGATCCGGGGCTCTGGAAGCGGCCGACGGCCGATCCCAAGCCGATCAGTGCGGGCACCGGCGATGAACTGACCAAGAGCCTGACTGCGAAGCCGGGCGACAAGCCCGCGGTCCTTCTGAGCTTCACGCCCGCCGCCTTCCGAACCAATCCCGCGCTGTCGAAGGAACTGAAGGAGTTCCTGGCCAAACGCGGGGAACGGAAAGCGTCGGCCGTGCCCTTCCTGTTGGTGATCCGCATGCCGCAAGGCTGACGGATCCGGGTTCAGCCCGTCGCCCGAACGCCCCGACCGGCCCGCGAGCAATCGCGGGCCGGTCGCATTTCATAAGTTGCACGCGGTGATCCAACGGCTGATTTTCACGATAATGCTTGCACACCGAGTGGGCTCGACCATGCCGTTTCCGCAATTCGACCGCAAACAACTCCGCTTGCAACCGCTCGCGCAGCGGCAACACGACCTCGTGCTCGCGGACATCCTTCAACCGCTCGACGCATCAATCACCTTACAGCATCCTTCGATCCCGCTCATCGGGAAACGCATGCGGGAGGCGAAGGCACGCGGCGCGAGCCGCATCCTGATGATGGGCGCGTGCTCCGCGGCGGAACGCAGAACCACCTCATCGACCTCATGGAGCGTGGGCTTGTTTCACTCATCGCGATGAACAGGGCAGGGCCGATCCACGATTGGGAATTCGCGCTGATCGGGCAGAGCACGGAGAGCGTGGCCCGGTATGTTTCCTCCGGCGAGTTCGGCCTCTGGACCGAGACCGGCCGCATGAACGACGCCCTGACCGCCGGCGTGAAGGACGGTCTTGGCTTCGGCGAGAGCCTGGGCCGCGCCATCGCCGAGGGGTTCTTCCCGCACAAGCACGCGTCGGTGCTCGCCGCCGCATACCGGCTGAAGATCCCCGTCACCGTTCACATCGGCATCGGCTACGACATCATCCACGAACATCCGAACGCGGACGGCGGCGTCCTCGGCCGCGCCAGCTACACGGACTTCCTGATCTTCGCGGAACACATCCGCAAGCTGGAAGGCGGCGTGGTGCTGAACTTCGGCACGGCGGTAATGGGCCCGGAAGTGTACTTGAAGGCGCTGGCGATGGCGCGGAACGTCGCGCATCAGAAGGGCGAGTCGATCGCGAAGTTCACTACGGCCGCGTTCGACCTCGTGCCGCTGGACGACGACTACCGCAAGCAGGCGCCGAAGACCGACCCGCGCTACTACTTCCGCCCGTGGAAGACCATTCTCGTCCGCACCGTCGCGGACGGCGGCGAGAGCTTCTACGTGCAGGGCGACCACAAGGATACGGTGCCCGCGCTCCGGGCCGCAGCCGTTTCAGCGGATGCCTGACACGATCCGAATGGCTTCCGGATACGCCTCGCACTCGGCCCCGAACACGCGGGCGGCCAGCGCCTCCGGGGTGTCGCCTGCAAGCACCGGCACCCGCTTCTGCACGAGAATCGGACCCGTGTCGTAGGTGTTGTCCGCGTAGTGGACCGTGCAGCCGCTTTCCTTCACCCCGGACTTCAGCACGGCGTCATGAACGCGGTGGCCGTACATGCCCTTGCCGCCGAACTCCGGCAGGAGCGCCGGGTGGATGTTCAGCACGCGGCGATGGAAGTCGTCCGGGATCGGCAGCAGACTCAACCAGCCGGCGAGGCACACCAAATCCGGGTTGAAGCTGCGGATCGCCGTCCAAGTCTCATCCGCTTTCCCGCGTGGAACCGTGATCGCGGGCAACCCGGCTTTCTTCGCGCGTTCCAGCCCGTACGCATCCGCGCGGCTGGAGACGACGCCGGCGATGCTCGCCCGCAATCGGCCGTCCGCAATGCGGTCGATGAAGTTCTGCAACGTGGTGCCGCCGCCGCTGATCAGAACGACAAGCCGGACAGGATCGTGCATGCATTCTCACCACAGAGGCACAGAGGACACCGAGAACAGCCAAGAATGAGTCGGTGGACACCAGCAGCAAAAAAACGGGAAGAAGCACGGCCTTGAAGATGCTGTTCCGGAACAGGTCGGAAAGTATCCAGATTTCGGTGCTGTGCTAGCTTTGCGTCGCTGAATTTGATTGATCCGAGGAATCGTTTCCGTTCGGAGCATCTCGCGGCGGACCTTCATTCATTCGAGCCGCCTTCGCTATGAGTGCCACGGTCAAGACGACAAAGCCGAGAACAAAGCACCACGGCGACAGGCAGAACCAGATCAACGAAACCACAAGATCGCCGGGATGGTTCATCTAGTCTCTGCCTCGCTTCGAACCGCAATCGCGATCAGCAACCAGATGTCCATCCATCGCTCTGTTCTTCTCTGTGTTCTCTGTGCCTCTGTGGTGAACTACTTCGGCAACTCCACGCTCACTTCGGCGTCGAACATCAGCTTGGGGTCGCCGCGGCCGGCGAGAGTCTTCTTCAGCACGGCCTCGGATCGTGGTGCCTTGCCCTCGAACAGCGTCTTCCCCTTGTAAGTCACGGTCACCGGCTTGTCCAAGTCAAGCATCCGATCATCGAGGCGGATGAGCAGTTTCTTCACGCCCTCCGCCTTGAGGATCTCAATGGTCTGGCCGTCGCGTTTGGCTTCGACCAACGCCCCGCCCTTGGCATCGCCCGGCGGCACGGCCAGCCAGTAGAAACGGTCGTGCGTGGTGCCGGCTTGCTTCCACACGATCTTCGCCGGAATCGGATTGCGATTGAACTTCGCCATCCACGGCACGGCGATCTTGTCCTCGAGATTCATCCAGTGGCCCTTGCCCTCGTGGATCTTCACGAAGTGCTCGTAGCCGTCCGGGTCCGCCTTGCGAAGTTCGTCGAGTTTCTTGCCCCACTCCGCCGCGACCTTGTTGCGGTCGTACGGCGAATCGTTGGCCCCGACTTGCAGTGCGAACGGCAAGTTTCGCAGCCCGAGCGGCGAGGCGTCGTTGGGGTGGCCGGCCATCATCGCGGCCGCGGCGAAGGAATCGGCCATGCGCGGGGCGAGTTGATACACGCCGTCCCCGCCGGCGGAGTAACCCATCACGTACACCCGATCCGGGTTCACATCCTCGAGCACGATCAGGTCTTCAATGAGCCGAGTGAACAGGCGGTCGATGTGCCCTTCGTGCCACAGGTTCCACGTGTTGGTGGGTGCCCGCGGCGCGAGGTAGATGCCTTCGGCCGGCTGATACAGCTTGATCTGGTTCCGCCACTGGTCGTCGTTGACCTTCTTCGGTGCTCCACCGCCACCGTGAAGCGAGATCCACAGGCTGCGGCCGGTCTTCGGCTTCTCGCCGAACTCCTTCACCAGCCACGGCATCTCGAGCTTGTCCTCTTTGAGAAGCTTGGCCATCACCTCGTCCGCGCGTTCCTGCTTGATCGTGGAGACGTGTGCCTTCCAGATACGGTCGCGCGCCGCGACGGCATCCGACTTGGACAGCGGCCTATCGTCCGCGGCGCAGGCGAATGCCGCGGTAAACAGCAGAAGGGCGATGGTGCGCATGGACGGCTTCACTCCAGCGGGCGGTCCCAGTCGATCAGTTGGCGCTTCAACTCGGCGAAGTCCAGCGATTGCGAGCCGACGTACTCTTCCACGTCGTCCTCGTCCGGCTCGCGGGTCTTGCGCAAGGCCTCTTCCAAGCGGCGGACCCACGCCGGCACTTCGAGTCCGACGCCGCTCACGGTTTCGCGAAGCGGGCTCATCGCCACCAGCAAGCTCACGAAGGCCGGGTTCTCCTCGCCTTCGCCGTCGCGGGCGGCTGCGGCCGCGGGTGCGACTTGCGCCGCGGCGCGGTCGATTTCCAGCGGCAAGATGAAGCGTTCTTCCAGGCGGTCCCGCACCGTGCGGAGCCGCACCGCGTATCGGTTCTCCTTCTTCGTCAGTTCGTCGAGCAACTGGTCCGAAAGGTGTCGCGTCTTGTTGCCGATGAAATCGCGCCAGCGGGCCGCGAGTTCGTCGTGGCCGCGGCGGCAGAGCACTTCATGCGCGAGCGAGAACGGACGCATCCGCCACGCCACGCGGTCGTACTTCACCTTCAGTCGCAGGAAATCCAGCAGGATGTGGATGTTCTCGCCGTAGTCCGATTGCGTGGTCGTCGTGTTGTAGTCGCGGTATTCGTCGTAGTGCTCCACGAGCGCCTGCAGCACCACTTCCGCGGCCCGCGCGGTGCGGGCCTTGTCGAGTTCGCCTTCTTCCCACGCGTCCACGAGTTTCGGTCGCTTCTCCGGGGCCGCATTCTCCGCTTCGTGATCCAGCCACGCGGCGACGCCGCGGGCGAGGATGCCACGCATGTTCGAGAGGCCCAAGAACGGCACGGTGAACAGGTCCCCGCCGTATTTCGTGGTGAACTCGCGAACCGTCTTCCAGTCTTCTTCCTCGGTCACGGCTTCGAGCACGGAGAGCCGCAGCGATTGGCTGTGGTCGTTCCACAACTTCTGGAAGTCTTCGGCGATCTTGAACAGCATCGCGGCGAGCGGGCCGTCCGCGCCGGCTTCCTCCGGCCAGTCCGCGGCGGCGGCGAGAAGCGCCTCCACGACGCCGACCAGCGCCGTCTTGAACAGTTGATCGAAGCTGGACACGCGGCGGCCGCTCGGCGGCGAATTCCACTCCATCTGCCGCGCGATCTTGGTGAGATGGAACGTCTCGCGGATGAGGCCGAGCCGCGGCAGCCGGATCAGAAGGTCTTCGAGCGTGTGCAGGGCCGTTTGCGAACGCAGCACTTGGGCCGGGAGGCCGCCGTCGGATGGCGGGCAGTACAGCAGGGGCTCGGTGCGGAAGAGGGCGATGAAACCGGGGAGGATCTTGCGGACCAGTGCCGCGTCGCGAAGGCCGATGGCCCGTTCGATCTGGATCGAAAGCGGCTCCCACGGCGGCACGTCGTCGAGGTCCGCTTCGCGCACCGGGTCCCAGTCATGCGATTCCGCGGGGGCAGGCAGTTCCGCACCCTGTTGGATGATCGCGGAGAGCGCCAAGGCCGCGCGGCCCATTTCCACGCAGGTGGCGACACCGAGATCGAGCAGATCGCCCTTCAACGCCCGCCGACGGTCGAACTCGATCATCCCTTCGTGCCCGCCGATCGGCTCCGGAACGGGGATGTCCTTGATGTTGTCCAGGAAGCGGGCGAGGTGGCCGCGGTTGCGGCGGGCGGTGCGGAGCCAAGTTGCAAGCACGTCGTGAACATCCGAGTCGCCGCGCGTCCACAGTTCCGGCCGTGCGGCCGCCCGCCACAGCCGGGCCACGGTGTGGAAGAACTTCAACCGCTCTTCCAACTCCTCGGCCTCGCCTTCGAGCGGGAAGTCGCCGACGGCCACGTTCGCTTCGCCGTCCGCGACCGAACCCTCTTCGCCGTCGTCCGCCGAGTCGCGGAACGTCATGTTCTCGTACGCGGCTCCGAACGCATCTCCGTCGTCGTCCTCGTTGTCCTCCTCTTCGTCTTCGCCATCCTCGTCGTCGAACGCCTCGCCGTCCTCGTCCTCCAAGTCGTCGTCATCGATGTCGAACAACCAGTGCTCGGGCGGAAGCCAGCGGTCCTCGGCGTTCACTTCGAGGAGTTCGAAGAATCGGCGCACGAGCGCGGCCCGCTCCTTGGGCGGCAATCCGGCTTCCACCACGTGCCGCATCCACGCTTCGGACAGTTCGTCGAAGGACGCCGAAGGGTCGTCGAGCGGTACGGAGTCGCTCTCGGAGAGCCACGTCATCAGCAGCGCCATTGCGGCCTTCCACTCCTCATGTTCGAGGAGCGCGGCGATCACCTGGGCGAAGGCCGCCGGGCTGGTGAAGCCCTCGCGGTGGTATCGCCAGAAGGCGAGGTCGTTGGCCTGCGGGTCGCGGCGCGACCACGCCGCCAGCGCGTTCGAGACGTGTTCCGCGGCCTCGCTGCGTTCGCCCCCGTGGATACGGGGCATCTCCGCGATGGTGACCGTGGCGAACTTGTCCCACCACTCCGCGTGCGATTTCATCGCGGCGATCAGCTTGTCGCGGGACTCGGTGTCGCCGGCGACGGCCGCGGCGGCGAGCGTTCTCGCGTACAGTTCGAATTGACGCCCTTGGATGAGAATCAAGTCCTCCGCACGGGGGTCGCGCTGGTGTCTTCGCGGCCGGGAAGATCCGGGAAGAGCCCTTGGTAGCCGAAGATATTCCGGAGGTCGATCAGTGCGCCGCAATCGATGCCGCGGCGGATCAGGTCTTCCACCTCGGCCAACAGCGTGAGCGTGTGGGCGGCGCGGTTGCGATCGGCGGAGAAGTCCGCCTCCGTCTGGCGGATGCGGATCTCGGTGCCGAAGCGGACGGCGGGCGCGGAGATCTTCGCGGCCTGCTCGCGGGCCGCGCCGGGATATCCCATCGCCGCGAAGAGTTGGGCCAAGCGACGATCCTGCAAGTGGGCCGCACGCTGGCTCGCGATCGCCTGGTTCAAGTATTGGCGCACGCCGGCGAAGGCTTGCTTCCGCCTCTCAGACTCGGCGCGGAGCCGCTCGCCATGCGAACCGGGCAGATCCTTCAGAAGCCGTTGGTAGAAGCCGTCGCGATACCGGGCGATGCGGGGAACCAGCTTCGCAAGCGTGACCGTGGAATCGTGGAAGTTCGGCCCGGACCCGCTGACACCGGCGCCCATGAGGATGGTGCCGGCGAGCACGGCCGCGGATTCGAACAGCCGTTCGCTTCGTTCGCCGCCTGCGCTCACACCGGCCGGCGGATCGACCCACGTGAGCAGCGTGTCGAGCGTCATCTGACGCAGTACGAACCGTCGGAAGTTCCCCGCGTTGTCAATCGTGTGCGGATCCCATTCGCCAAAGAGCACGTTCGGCCGCTTGTTGATCGGGTGGAAGTGATCGTGGGCCCGCGGATCGAACGCGAGTTCGTCCATCTTCTCGGGATCGAAGCATGCCTCCTCGAGCAACACGGGTTCGGTGCGGGTGAGCAGTTCGAGCGCGGGGCGGATCAGGTCCGCGTACTTGCCGGCCGCGACCCCGGCCCCCTTCAAGTACAGGGGGATCGGCCGCACCTTCTCATGCGGATAGAACTCGGTGTTCGGCCGCGTCTCCAAGATCGCGATCGGCCGGTATCCGACATAATCGTTCAGATGCGAGACCGCTCCGTTCACGATCCGATCAGTTTCGCCCCACGGGCCGCCCTGCTTGAGCACGGCCTCGAAGCACCGGGCCAAGAAGAATGGCGTGAACAGTTCGGAATCGGGTTGGTGGGCGAGCAGGTCCGCGTGATGGGCGCGGTACGCGGCGGGAACGCGGAGCAGGGCGAGGGGCACGACGGCGGACGCCTGCTCCGTGTCGCGGAAGGCGGCGGCACCGGACGCGTTCAACTCCGCGAGAGTGGCCAGCAACCACCGCGCGGCCGCTTCCCACGGCGCGGCGTCTCCGGAGTCGATGAGGAAGCCGAGAGCGTCCGCGATCCCCTTCTGGAACCGGGGGTCCGGGCGTCCGTCGCTGAAATTGAGGTATCCGAGCAGCTTGGACGGATCGGTCCGCCGGCTTAGCTCGTGGTTGAGGCCATCCATCGGCGCAGCAGTCCCGGGGCGGTGGTCCCTATCAGAATAAAGCAACCGGCCCGCGATACAATGCCCAACCCGTGAAGCGGCGTGCTCCGTCGCGAACTCGCTTGCGTCTTCGCGATTGCACGGGTGCAAGGGCGAACTCGCAGGCGGGGCGTGGGAGACAAGCTTAAAACAATTCGTTGATCGGCTTCACGCTGAAATCCGCGAGCGGGATGGGGCGGCCCTGCGGGCCGGGCAGTTCCTTGTGCGGGTCCAAGCCCAGGCCCTTGAACAAGGTCGCGGCCACTTCGGCCGGTGTGACGGGGCGGCTCTTCGGAGCGTACCCCAACTCGTCGGATTCACCGATGATCTGCCCGCCTTTGATCGGCCCGCCGCCAATAAGAATTGTCCATGCTCCGGGGTGGTGGTCGCGGCCGCCCGCGGGGTTCACCTTCGGCGTGCGGCCGAACTCGCCCATCGCCGTCACCATCGTGTTGGAGAGCAGCCCGCGTTCACCGAGGTCCTCCATCAGGGCGGTGAACGCCTGGTCGAAGTTCGGAGCCACTTCCTTCGACATCTGGACGATGTCCGTGAAGGGTTTCGAGCCGTGGATGTCCCACGTCACTTCGTCGAAGACGGTCTCGAACATGTTGACGGTGACGAAGCGCACGCCGGCCTCGATCAGGCGGCGGGCCATGAGGCAGCACTGGCCGAACCTCGTGCGGCCGTAACGGTCCTTCATCTTCTCGGGTTCTTTTTCGAGGGCGAACGCATCACGGGCCTTCGCAGACGACATCAGCTTGAACGCGAGGTTGAAGTTGTCGTCCAGTTGCTTGGCGGCGGCGTTCTTCTCGAACGAATCCAACGCGCCATCGACCGCGTCGCGCAACTTCTGCCGGCGTACGGCGCGGATGCCGGTGATGTAATCGGGGGGCAGCAGGTCCGGCACCTTGAAGTTCGGCGTGTTCGGGTCGGCGTTGAGGATGAACGGGTCGTGCGTCTTGCCGAGATAGCCGGCGGCGTGTCCGTGCGGGAGGTTGCCGCCGGTGCGGCCGATCGGCTTCGGAAGCAGGACGTGCGGCGGCAGTTCGCCGCGGCCGCCCTTGAGGTAGCCCAACGAGCAGCCGACATGCGGATGCTCGACACCGCCGGTGAACAGGCGGCCGGTTTGCATCATCTGGTGACCGGTGTCGTGGACCGCCGCGGCCGTGTGATACACGGAGCGAATCAGCGAGAACTTGTCCGCGTGCTTGGCGGTCTTCGGCAGGATCTCGCTGAGTTCGATGCCGGGCACGTTCGTCTTGATGGTGCTGAACGGCCCGCGCACTTCGGCAGGAGCCTTGGGCTTCGGATCGAACGTGTCGATCTGGCTGGGCCCGCCGACGAGGAACAGCATGATGCAGTTCACGTCCGAATCGCGGCCCGCGGCCGCGGCGTGCATGGCAGGCAACGTGAGCCCGAGCGGTGCGATGCTCCCGGCGTGCAGGAAGTCGCGACGCGAAAGCCCGTCGCAGAACGTGGCCGGGGATTCATCGAGTCGGATCATGGAGAGCACCTCGCGAACACGCAGGCGGATAGTGGAGATTCTACCAGAGTCGGCGCGCGATTCGCATCTCGCATTTTCTTCCGAAATTCCGTTTCAAGCGGCACAACCGCGCTGTTATCTTCACCGCAACACATCGCTCGCGGAGACTCGCCATGACTCGCGACCGCCAAATGAGCGTCACCCTCGATCCGGCCGACGAATGCGATGCGTATCTGCCCACCTCCCACGATGAACTCGTGGAGGCCGTGCTCAACGGAGAACTCGACCGCGCCCGGGTTTTGGTGGAATCCGGGGCCGACATCAACGCACTCGAACCGGACGAATATCCGCCACTGTGCATGGCGGTCGACCAGATGGAAGTCGAGGAAGTGCGGCGGCTCTTGGCGTTCGGGGCGGATCCCAACATCGCGGATCCCGAAGAGCGCAAGACTCCACTGAAGTTGGCCAGACGCCTGTACAAAGAACTGGGGTTCGCGCCGGTGCGGAAAAACGATCCGCTGCTGGATGCGATGCTTGCGCTGGCCCGCCAGGAATCCGGCCGCCAGAGCATGGAAGTGAAGTCGCGATTGGAAGAGATCATCCGGCTGCTTGAAGCCGCGGGGGGCCGGTGAACGATTATTTGTGTCTGACGGTGCTCTCGCGCGAAGGCGAAGCGGAGCCTGAGTTCAAGAAGCGGCTCAGCGAGTTCTGGTCGGCCGTTCTCCGTTCCCAGCCTGAGGATTTCGAGAAAGTGTACGCCGAAGCGGTCGCGTGCGAACGGCACGAAGATCGACTCGGGCGTCGGTATCTGGTCGAGTGCGAGGTCGCGGCGAAGCTCGCGGCGGATGCGGCTCGCGGCGGCTTCGGGCATCAACCGCTCGACGAAGACGACACCTACTCCAAGTACGAAGCGGCCCCGCCCGAGTGGTTCTGGATCGAACACTGATGCCCGCCGAACGCAATCCACCGGGATGGCCGCGACCGATGCCCGAAGTCGAAGAAGCGGTTCGGGCCGCGTTCGCGACCGGCGAGTGGGGGCTGTACCGCGGCGAACATGTTCCAAAGCTCGAATCCGAACTGGCCGCTTTCCACGACGTGCCCTACGCCCTGACGTGCGGTTCCGGCACACTTGCGGTCGAGATCGCACTGCGCGCGCTCGGTGTCCGCGCCGGCGATGAAGTCGTGATGGCGGCCTACGATTACGAGTCCAACTTCCTCTCGATCCATGCGCTCGGCGCGACGCCGGTGCTCGCGGATGTTTCGCCCCGCAATGGCAACCTCGATCCCGGCCACTTGGAAGCCGCGATTTCACCCTCGACGCGGGCCTTGATCGCCTCGCACCTGCATGCCGGACTCGTGCCGATGCGATCGGTCATGGAGTTCGCGCGGAGCCGCAACATCGGCGTGGTGGAGGATGCGGCCCAAGCGGCCGGTGCAACCGTGGAGGGGAAGCCGGCTGGCTCGTGGGGCGACGTCGGCACGTTGAGCTTCGGCGGGTCGAAACTCCTCACGGCGGGCCGCGGCGGAGCATTGTTGTTCCGCGATCCACAACTCCATCAACGGGCGCGTAACGCCTTGCATCGCGGCATTCAGCCTTGGGCACCGCTGAGCGAGCTGCAAGCGATCGTGCTGCGGCCCCAGCTGAAGCAACTTCCGACGATGACGCGGCTCCGCTCCGAACGCGCGGCGTGGCTGAAGGCGCGGATTGCGGCCAAAGTGGAAGGTCTTCATCCGTTCGAGAACGACCCGGAAGCTGGCGAACCGGCGTACTACAAGCTTGGCTTCCACTACGATGCGGATGCGTTCGGGCTGTCCCGGGAAGAGTTCGTGAGAGCGATGCGGGCCGAAGGCGTCGCGTTCGACGCGGGGTTCAAGTCCCTTCACATCGGGCGGTCGCCATCCCGCTTCCGCGCGGCGGGAAGTCTGCCCACCGCGACCGCTTTGCAGGAGCGGTGCGTGGTCCTGCACCATCCCGTCCTCTCCGGTTCCGAGGCGGACGTCGCCCACGTCGTGGATGCACTTCTGAAGGCTCGGCGTCATCGAAGCGTGAGCTGAGACGCGCCCGAATTCTCGACAAAATCGATTCTTGCGCAATCTTGTGCGGCCGTCCCTGCGTCTCAATGGGAACGGCGAGAGTGCGCGCAGTGTGGTCGGGTGCGCTTTCAAAGGCTGATTCCACCCGAACTGCTTTGTGAATCATCGATTCGGGTTGTGGACCGGCCCGACGCCCGTTAGGAAAACAGGGAGCGTTGTTCGGGTTGTCCCGCCGCGTCCGCCCCCTGCCTTGGCTCTCGGTTGCCCGGCGAGGTGCCTTCCGTGTGGTCGAAGTTGTCGTTTTTGCGGTGGGTGCGGCGAGCCCGTGGGGGGGCGCGCGTCCGTCCGCCCGCACTTCGATTGGAGCCGTTGGAAGGTCGTGACGTACCGACCGCGATTACGTCTCTCAACTCGGCGGTGATCGAGACCGCCAACCAAGCCTTTTCCGGGCCGCTCGCAAGAGCGGGCTACGATCTATCCCTGCTGTTCGCCGAATCGCAAGTCTCCGGCACCACTTCCGCAGTCCAATCGAACAATCCCCTGCTTCAAGTCGCTGGCGGCCGCGTGGTCGTGGATGTGCTTCCTGCTTCAAGTTCCGGAGCGACACGGGCCGACCTCGAATCGCTTGGCTTCCAGATCATCGGCGAATCGCCTTATGTGGTTTCCGGCTGGCTGCCGGTGGCGGAACTCGCAGACACGGCGGCGTTGCCATCGGTGTGGAGCATTCATGCCTCGTACCGTGCGGTGGTGAGCGCCGGTGCGGTGGACAGTCAGGGTCCCAAGGCTCAACAATCGGACAAGGTGCTCTCCTATCTCGGGCTCACGGGCGCGGGCGTCACGGTCGGCGTGATCTCGGACAGCTTCGGGAATTCGACCGCGGACGTGGCCAGCGGCGATCTTCCCAAACTCGGCAGCCCGTACCCCGGTTCGCTGCCCGTGAACGTAATCGACGATTCTCTCGGCGGCACGGACGAAGGCCGCGCGATGTTACAGATCGTCCATGACACCGCGCCGGGTGCGAACCTCGCCTTCGCCACCGGCGGCCTCTCGCAAACGCAATTCCGCAACAACATCGTCAATCTCGCGAACAGCGGCGCGAACGTGATCGTGGACGACTTCCTGTTCCTTTCCGAGCCGATGTTCGTGGACGGGATCGTGGCCAAGGCGGTGGATGCGGCCGTGGCGAAGGGTGTCACATACTTCTCCGCCGCCGGGAACAACGGTCGCGCCTCATACCAGTCGGAGTTCCGCAACAGCGGGCAGAGCCTCACGGGTACCGGTCCGTTTCAAGTTCCCGCGGACAAGTCCGCCGCGTTCATCGCCCACGATTTCGATCCCGGAACGGGCGAGTCGTACTTCCAGACGCTCACGCTCCCCGCGGGTGTCACCAACTTCTCCTTCCAGTGGACGGATTCGTTCCGCTCCTTGGGCGGCGCCGGCTCCCAGACCAACCTGAACCTCGCGTTCTTCGACATGAGCGGGAAGTTCCTCTCGACCAGCGGCGGGTTCAATCAGAACGTCGGAGACGATCCGGTCGAAGTGTTCTCATTCAACAACACGACCGGCGGTCCGCTGACGGTCAAGATCGCGATCGGGAAAGAAAGCGGCCCCGACCCGGTGCAACTGAAATACGTCGCCTTCCAACCCGCGGGGCAGACGGCGTTCTCGATCGACGACTGGGCCACGAATTCGGGCACGATCTTCGGCCATGCGAACGCGGCGGGGGCGCTGGCCATCGGCGCGGCACTTTATTCGGAGACGCCGCCGTACGGTGCGAGCCCGCCGGTTCTCCAGCCGTACTCGTCGCGCGGCAGCACGCCGATCTACTTCGACGCGACCGGTCTGCCACTGGCAACGCCGCAGATCCGCCAGTCACCGGACTTCGTCGCCCCCGACGGCGTGAACACGACTTTCTTCGGCCAGGCGGATCCCGTGGGTTCGGGGCCGTTCGAAGGAGACGGTTTGCCGAATTTCTTCGGGACATCGGCCGCTGCGCCGCACGCCGCGGGAGTTGCTGCACTGATGCTGCAAGCCCGCCCCGGGCTCAGCCCCGGCCAAGTCAGTGCGGCCTTGCAGGCGACCGCGATCGACATGAATGCGCCGGGTTACGACACGGACAGCGGCTGGGGCCTGATCAACGCGACGGCTTCGGTCGTGAGCTTGAATGGTGGGCCGTACTTGGTGAACTTCGAGGGTACGAGCGGCAGCGACACGATGCTCATCCGCCGCGACCTGAGCGGCAACAACCTCGAGTTTCTCCTTGGCGGCACCGTGCAGTTGTCGATCCCGGCCGCGCAGGTGGCGAGCATCCGCGTGAACGGCCGGGAAGGAGCGGATTCGTTGACGCTCGACTCCCGCAACGGCGCGATCAGCCGGGCCGTGGCCTTCGACGGCGGCAGTGGGGCCGACTCGTTCGCGCTGTTGGGCACGGCGGATCTCCCCGGCGACATCAACGCGTATTCGGACGCGGCTCCGATTCCGACGATCACACTCGCGTCCGGCATCGCGCCGCTCCTCACACTCAAGGATGTCGAAGGCGCCGTGATCGAATCTGTGACCGGAGTGGTGAACCTGATCGGGGACAACAACAGCTTCCTCGGCCAAGCCGACGCGTTTGTGGTCCGCGGCACCGGCTCGAAGGCTTTCACCGCTTCGCTGAACGGCAGTTCGCCCGTGCAGTTCCTGTCCGTGGGAGTTCTCAACGTCGCCGGCCGGTCGCTGGCGGATCAACTGAGCCTCACGCCTTGGGCGAGCAACAGCACGGCCGGTTGGGGCCTGCAAGTCTCGTTCGATGGCGGCGGTCCGCTCGAGGGCAACCTGCTCGTTTACAACACGGTGGCCGCCAACCCGGTGTCCGAGGCGATCGCGATCCAACCCGCCAGCCCGGGTGCCGGCGAGATCCGCGTGCTCAATGCCGGCGACTCTTCCGCCATCGCCATCATCAGCTACGCGAACACCGACTTGGCGGTGAACGACACGGACGGATTCGCGTCGGACACCGACACGCTCACGCTGCGTGGCACGAACGCGGTCGAAACCTTTGCGATCGACCTCGCCGCGGCGGGAACCGCGGGCGCTCCGTGGATCGACGTGCGGCTCACGGGCGGCAGTTCGCTCTACAAGCTGCGCACGTTCAGCGGGTTCCCCACGGTCGGAATCCTCGGCTACGGTTCGAGCGATCTCGTGGAGTTCCGCTCGGGCCGCATGGATGGCGCGGTGGCGTTCGACATCGATCTCGGGCTGCCGGCCGGCGGGCCGCTTCCGACGGATCGCGATCAAATCCAGTTCTACGGCACGGACGCGGCGAACGACTCGTTCCACTACACCCCCGGCGGCGATGTCGGTTCCGGGGCGGTGGCGGTGGCTCGCGCCGGCGCCACAGCACCCACGCGAGTGGACTTCCGCAGCGTCGAAGTCGTCGGTTTCTCCGGCGGGGCGGGATTGCTCGGAGGTCTCGGGGGGGCGGACACGGTCATCATCGACGGCACCTCAGGCAACGATACGATCACGCTTGCAGCCGTGGCCTCGACCGGAGCCACGGCCCAAGTCAACGGCGGTCCGCTGATCCAGATCACGGGACTGGGCAACAGCGGAAGCACGATCCGCGTGAACGGATTGGACGGTGCGGATGTTCTCGAGCTCACGCAAGCCCTGCTCTGGACCATCGCGGGGGTCTATTTCGACGGCGGAGGAGGCAACGACACGGTCTCCATCGTCGGCACTTCCACTGACGACACGTTCATCTTCGATGCACTGGCCGCAACCATCGGTTTGGACGCGTCCACGCTCGGGAACCCGATTCCGTTCAATTACCTCAACACCGAACTCCTCCGGATCGACGGGCTCGGCCACAACTTGGGCGACCGGCTTCGCATCGTCCAACCGATCGGCTTCACGCCGACCGCGAACAGCGGCACGGTGCCGAGCGATCCGCCGCTCGAATAC
This sequence comes from Gemmataceae bacterium, assembly GCA_046350135.1. GTDB lineage: Bacteria > Planctomycetota > Planctomycetia > Gemmatales > Gemmataceae > Urbifossiella. The sequence goes on along the minus strand of JAXMBB010000001.1, from coordinate 436,190 downwards.
CGCAACATCGAGTTCTTCACGGTCAACCAACTCCCGTCTCCCAGCAATGACTTCGCTATCACGAACGAAGACACGGCCGTACTCATCGATGTGCTGGCGAACGACTCGGGCTTGGGGAACGGCCCGGTCTCGCTGCTGATCGCTGCGCCGCCGGCACACGGCACGGTCGCGTTGGTCGGCAACAAGATCCGTTACACACCCGCTGCGGATTACAACGGGACCGACCAATTCACCTACCGTGTGGAAGACGCCGACGGCGACTTCGCTACCGCGATCGTCTCGGTCACGATCGCACCGGTGAACGACCCGCCTGTGGCGATCTCGGGCAGCGTCTCGACTTTGGAAGATGCCGAAACCACGTTCTTCCTCACGGGCGACGACGGCGATCCGGAAGTGAACCAGACTCTCACGTTCACTCTGGTCGGGACTCCGCAGTACGGAACCATCACGGCGTTCAACCCGTTCACCGGCCAAGTGAGCTACCGCCCTGCGAACAACTTCGCCGGAACGGACACCATCCAGTTCCGCGTGACGGACGACAACACGGCCGGCGGTTCGGCGCTCACGAGCGGAACGGGCACGATCTCGATCGTGGTGCAAGGCGTGAACGACGCGCCGATCGCCAACCCGCTCTCGATCGGTGTGAACGAGGACACGCCGATCGGCTTCACACTCACGGGGGACGACGGCGATCCCGAGGCGAACCAGAAGTTGACGTTCACCATCGCGAGCGGGCCGCTTCACGGCGCCATCACCGGTTTCGACAAGACCACCGGGAAGGGCACTTACACGCCGTTCTTCAACTACAACGGCCCGGATTTCTTCACATTCTTCGTGACGGACGACGCAACCGCGGGCGGCCCGGCCTTGAACAGTGCGACCGTCGCCGTGTCCATCTCGGTTGCCGCGGTGAACGACCCGCCGACCGCTTTCTCCCAAACGGTTTCCGTGGCCGAGGACGGTTCGACGACGATCACGCTGCAGGGCACGGACGGCGACCCCGAGACGGATCAAGTGCTGACGTTCGCCCTCATCGCGACGCCGCTGCACGGCACGCTGTCGAACTTCAACCCGCTCACCGGCACGGTGCTGTACACGCCGAACCCCGGGTACGCGGGCAGCGATGTGTTCACGTTCATCGTGACCGACGACGGCACGGCGGGCGGCCCGCCGAGAACCAGCACCACCGTGGGCACCATCGCCATCAACGTGCAAGGGTCGAACGACGCGCCGAAGGCTCTGCCGCAATCCGTGGCCACGGACGAAGACACGCCTCTCACCGTGACGTTGACGGGCGACGACGGCGACCCGGAGGTGAATCAGGTGTTGACGTTCGCGATCGTGTCCGGGCCGCAGCACGGCACGATCTCGAAGTTCGACCCGGCGAACGGCACGTTCCTGTACACGCCGGATGAGAATTACAACGGGCCGGATTCGATCCAGTTTACGGTGACGGATGACACGACGGCCGGCGGGCCCGCCCTCACCAGCGGCCCGGCAGTGATTTCTTTCACGGTGAATGCCGTGAACGACCGCCCGGTGGCGTTCTCGCAGAACGCGACAGTCCTCGGCAACAAGTCCGTCGTGATCACGCTGACAGCGGATGACGGCGACCCGGATGTGTTCCAGCACCTCACCTTCGCGATCACCGGCGGCCCGGCTTCGGGCACGCTCACTCCGCTGGACGGAACTTCGACCGCCGCCGGCTCGCTCCGTTGGCTCTACCGTCCGAACCTGGCGTTCGTCGGCACCGACTCGTTCACCTTCACCGTGACGGACAACGGCTCGCCCGCACTCACCAGTGTGCCGGCCACGGTGACCATCGACGTGACTCGCCCGCCGGATGGGATCTACGTCACGGGGGCGGGTGAGGGCGGCGGCCCGCATGTGAAGGTGTACAACTCGCGAACGAACGCGCTCTTGGCGAGTTTCTTCGCCTATTCTCCGTCCTTCACCGGCGGCGTCCGCGTCGCAGTCGGGGACGTGAACGGCGACGGCGTGCCCGATGTCATCACGGGTGCCGGTGTGGGCGGTTTCCCGCATGTGAAGGTGTTCGACGGAAAGACGTTCGCCGAGATCGCGAGCTTTTACGCTTTCGACATGGCCTTCGGCGGCGGAATCAATGTGGCCGCGGGCGACCTCGACGGCCTGCCCGGCGACGAGATCGTGGTCGGCGCCGGCTCCGGCGGCGGGCCGCACGTCCGCAGCTTCAAGTTTGTGAACGGTTCGTTCGTCCAACTCGACGGCCCGCTCGGCAGTTTCTACGCCTATGCTCCGGACTTCACCGGCGGCGTGAACGTGGCCGTCGGCAATTTCGACGGCGTGCCGGGAGACGAGATCATTACCGGCGCCGGGATGCTCGGCGGCCCGCATGTGAAGGTCTTCTCCACGCGCGGCGTGATCGCCAGTTTCTTCGCTTTCCCGGACAACGGGCGGCTCGGCGTGACGGTTGCCGCCGGGGATGTGGATGGCGACGGCAAGGCCGAGATCCTGACCGGTTCCGGTGTGGGCGGCGGGCCGGTGCCGCGACTGTTCAACGGCGGCACCGCCGAACTCCGCACCGGTTTCGCCGCCTTTGCCCCGGACTACCGCGGAGGCATCACGGTCGGAACCACCGACGCGGACGGCGACGGCAAGGCCGACCTGATCATCGCCCCCACGCAGTCCGCCCGCGAGGTCCGCATCTTCGACGGGGAAACTTTGGACGTGCTGGACGAGTTCGACGCGTACTCGTCGAACTTCCTGGGCGGGGTGTACGTCGCCGGGAAGTGACAACCGGCTGTCACTTGAACGCCACGCCCTTCAAGCGATTCAACTCGGGTTCGATCTCGGTTCCCTCGAAGAACGACACCCAACCCTTCACGCGTCGCGTTTCGCCGGGCGGGCAATCCTCCAGCACCGGGTCGGAGTGAAGGCACGGGCACGGCGGGTTGCCCCAAGCCCGGCCGCACCGCTCCCAACCGGTCACGACCCAACGCCGGCCGGATTCCTCGCGGCACGCCGCGAATGGAGCGGCGAACACCTTGTTGTCGTTCGTTTGCTTGTCAAATCCCTTCAGTCCCGCGAGCATCACGCACATCTGCACGCGGAGGCCGGTCAGTTTTGCGTCCGAGCCGTTCTTGATCGCGAACTCCATCCGCACGCCGTCCTTGGCCGGAACCACCTTCGCGGACAGCGTCACCTGATTCGGCAGCGTGCGTTCCGAGGTGAACGAGCCGTCCTTGTTTCGCGCCCACTCGCGGGGTTCGAGCGTCTTCTTCAGGCGGTCCCAGTGCGTGGGGATGTGCGTGTGGGCGAGGTAAAGCAGTTCCGGCTTCTTCGGCTCAGGTTCGAACCACACGGCTTCAGGGGAGTCGATCACGGCGTAGCCGCCGTCCGGCCACGGGGCGAAGGCACTGACTTTGGTCTCGCGCTGCGGGCGGACGGCTCCATCGCGGAACCCGGTCCGCGGGTGGCGCCCGCCGGGATAGGGAAGGACGAGCAGCGGATCGTCCGACTTTCGTTTCGGCTTCGAGTCCGGATCGATGCCCAGCCTCTTGGAGGCGGCACCGACTTCGTCTGCCGTCAGCCCGAGCGCCGCGCCCGCCTCCATCCGGGTGAACCGGTGGTGCACGAGCGCGTTGTTGAGCCAGTAACGGAGTTCCTCGTCGTTCTTCGCAGGCCGGGAGTTGTCTCGTTCGGCCGCAAACGCTCCACCGGCCGGTAGCAAGAGGCAAACTGCTGCGAGGAATCGCGTCATGTTCGGACGCCGGGGAGGGGAGGAGGGGGTCAGTCCTTGGCCACGGGAGTGTCCGGGTTCATCTTGCCGAGGTAGAACGCACCGACGGCGGCGCCCGCGGCCAAGAGCAGAGCCGCAGCGACGGCACCGAAGACGAGCCACTTCTTGCTTCCCCTCGGAGCCTCCGGCACCGATTCGGGTTCGGGTTGCGGCTTGCGCCGATTCAAGATCGGCAGCGTGCCCGAACTTCGCCCGTTGCGAATTTTGGATCCGCTGAGGCGGTCGGTCTCGATGGTGGCGGAGCCGGTGCCGTTGAGGCGGGTGTGGCGGCCGGAACTGCCGCCGCGAAGTGCGCTGCGACCGGGGCCGAAGATCGCCCGCCCCAGCGGCACGGATGACGACGAACCGTTCAGCTTGTCCACACCGTGGCCCGTGAGATTGAGCACGAGCGGGCAGAGTCCCGGCATCTCTTTCGTGGGCGGCGGATCGATCGGCAGGTCCGCCCACTCCGCGAGCGCTTCGGCCACTTCGATCGGCTCCTGGTAGCGGTCGCCGGGTTCCTTCGCCATCATCACGGCGAGCACGTCCAGAATGCCCTGCGGCACGTCGTCGCGGTATTCGGAGATCGGTTTCGGTTCGCGTGTCTGGTGGGCCACGAGCTTGGCGGCGATGGTGCCGTCCGGGAACGGCGTCTGCCCCGTGAGCATGTAGTAGAGCGTGCCGCCGAGCGAATAGATGTCCGCCCGGATGTCCACGATGTTGCTCACGGCCTGTTCGGGGGCGAGATAATCCGCCGTTCCGAGCACGCACTTGTCGTCGTACTTCTCGGTGACGCTGTCTTGCTGCTTCTTGAAGAACCGCGCGAGGCCCATGTCGAGCACTTTGATCACGCCGGTGCGGTCGAGCAGCAAGTTGCCGGGTTTCACGTCGCGGTGAACCATGCCGAGTTCGTGAGCGTGTTGGAGCCCGATCGCGGACTGAGCGATGTAATGCGCGGCGCGGATCGGGTCCATCGGACCGTGCCGGGCGATGATGTCTTGGAGGGAATTCCCGTCCACGTATTCCATCACGAGGAAGTGCAGTTTCTCATGCTGGTCGATGTCGTACGCGCGGACGATGTTCGGGTGGTCGAGCGCCGCAACGGCGCGGGCCTCGCGGTGGAAGCGGTCGAGATTGGACGGATCGTCGAGTTTCTCGGTGGGCAGGATCTTGAGCGCGACCAGCCGCTTCATCAAGGTGTGTTCGCAGAGGTAAACCGCACCCATGCCGCCGGCCCCGATCAGTTCCAGAAGCCGGTATTTGGAGCCGATGGTGAAGCGCTTGTAGCGGCCGAGCTTGAGTTGCTTCGATTGGAAGTACGTGAGCAGGCTTTCGCGGACGAGCATGGCCGCGAACGGATCGATGGTTTGCGGGAGGCTGTTGTGCGAGCGTTGCCGCTGGATCACTTCCTCCAATTGCTCCCCGGTCAGCAGGTTGCTGCGGCGGACCAAATCGAGGAATTCCGGGAGCGTCGTGGGTGCCGGCATCTATGGCGTCCTGAACTCCGGGTCGGGCGCGGGCGCCCCGGAGCCGGTGGCATATCCGTTCTATCTGGAGTACTCTGTGCGGGCCGTCCGGATTTCGCAAGCGGAAGGGGGCGAAATTTGCCGGGAATCCCGATTGTAAGGGCGTCATTCCCGACACCCGTCGAAGGGTTATCATACACCGGAACATTCCCAGTGGAACGCCAACCATGCGGCGCGAACTGAAACTTGTGAAGGCCGTGTGCCCGCACGATTGCCCGGACACCTGCGGTATTGTTGTCGGCGTGGACGCCGCCGGCCGCGCCGTGGAACTCCGCGGCGACCGCGAGCATCCGTTCACCAAGGGATTCCTCTGCCAGAAGGTTTCCAACTATCTCGAACGCGTGTACCATCCGGACCGCGTCCTGTACCCGCAGCGGCGAATCGGGAAGAAGGGCGAAGGGCGGTTCGAGCGCATCTCGTGGCCGGAAGCGATCCGCGAAATCGCCACCCGATTCAAACGCATCGCGGAGAAGGATCCGCAACGCATCCTGCCGTACAGCTACGCCGGCACGATGGGCAAGCTGATGTACGCGAGCTTGGATCGCCGCTTCTTCCACCGGCTGGGCGCCAGCTTGCTCGCCCGCACGATCTGCGCCGAAGCCGGATCCGTGGGCTGCGACGTGACGCTCGGCACCCGCGCGATGATCGACCCCGAGCAGGCCGTGAACGCGCGTTACATCGTGAACTGGGGCTCGAACACCGCGGTCACGAACATCCACTTCTGGAAGATCGAATTCGAGGCCCGCAAACGCGGTGCGAAGATCGTCACCATCGATCCGTACAAGTCGCCTACGGCGGCAAAGTCCGATTGGTGGCTGCCGATCCGCCCCGGCACGGACGCGGCCCTCGCGCTCGGCGTGATGCACATCATCTTCCGCGAGAACTGGCAGGACCAGGACTATCTCGACCGTTACTGCCTTGGCACGGAGCAACTTCGCGACCGCGTGCTCAACGAGTATCCGCCGGAAGTCGTGTCGCGGATCACGGGACTGAGCACGGCGGACATCGAGGCATTTGCCACGGAGTATGCCTGCTCGCAGGATCTGTTCGGCGGGCCGGCGCTCATCCGCACGAACTACGGCGTGCAGCGGCACGGCGGCGGCGGCATGGCCGTACGCGCCATCGTGTGCCTGCCCGCGCTCACCGGCGACTGGCGACACCCCGGCGCGGGCGCCTTCCTCAGCACGAGCAAGGCCTATACGTGGGACAACGCCTTCCTCGAACGCCCCGATCTGATCCGCCCCGGCACCCGCACCGTGAACATGACGCAACTTGCCGAAGCTCTTCACGGCGAACTACCCGGCCCGCCGGTGGACGCGCTATATGTCTACAACTCGAACCCGGCCGCCGTCTGCCCCGACCAAAGCCGCGTGTTGAAGGGACTCGAGCGCGAAGACCTCTTCACCGTGGTTCACGAACAGTTCCAAACGGACACGGCCGACTACGCGGACATCCTGCTGCCCGCGACCACGCAACTCGAACACTTCGACATCCACGGCAGCTACGGCCACTTGTACGTGCAGTCCAACAACCCCGCGATCGCACCGCTGGGGGAAGCGAAGCCCAACACCGAGGTGTTCCGGTTGCTCGCGCGTGAGATGGGATTCGAGCCGGAGTTGTTCGAAATTTCAGACCAAGAGTTGGCTCAAGGGGCACTCCATAGCCCACCGACGGCCGTCGGTGGGCTATCGCTCGCATCCACCAAGGCCGGTCCCGTTCGTTTGAACCTTCCCGCAGACTGGGCACCGTTCGCCACCGGGAACTTCGGCACGCCGTCGGGCAAGTGCGAGTTCTATTCCGCGCGCGAAGCTGCCGCGGGCCGCGATCCGCTGCCCAACTACACGCCGCCGCACGAAGACCCGCAGACGAAGCCGGAACTGGCCGCGAAGTACCCGCTTCAAATGCTCACGCCGCCGGCGCCGTCGTTCCTCAACTCATCTTTCGCGAACTTGGAGACGATGCGCCGTGCGGCCGGGGAAGTGACATTGGAAATGAACCCGGCGGATGCCGCGCCCCGCGGAATCATCGACGGCCAACCGGTGACGGTGTTCAACGGCCGCGGCCGCTTCCGCGCCAAGGCCGTGGTCGGCGACAGCGTGAAGCCCGGCGTCGTCGTCAGCCTCGGCTCGTGGTGGACGAAGTACACGCAGGACGGCGTGAACTGCAACACGACGACGAGCACCGCCCTCACCGACCTCGGCGCCGGCGCCACGTTCTACGACAACCTCGTCGAAGTGGCGGCGGTGTGAACGTCCTCAATCGCTGACGCGGCGGCCCAGCGGTCGCTTCAGCTTCGCTTCCAACTCGGGCATCAGGCCGTATGCCAAGGCCATGTACTGCACCGGATGCAAGGCACGCTTTCCAGTGCCCTCCTGCATCTGCATCCGGCACGCGCTGCACTCCGAGGAGCCGAACAGCACGCCGGGGCGGTTCAACTCGTCGAACATCCGCCGGCCCGCAAGCAAGGACGATTCATAGTTCGCCGCCTTGAGCCCCCACGTTCCCGCCATCCCGGAGCAACTCACGTCGATGGTGCGGACCTGCAAGCCGGGGATCTTGCAGAGCAACTCGGGGCCTCGGGCCGGGCCGCGGAGCGCCTTCAAGTGGCAGGGCACGTGGTGGCCGAGCGTGAGATCGAGCGGGGCGAAGTCCGTGCGCAGTTCGCCGGCCGCGAGCAGTTCGCCGAGGTACGTCGTGAGTTCGACCGTGTTCCCTGCAAGAGCCGGGACATCCGGATCGTCCAGGAACTCGGGATAATCCTGCGACAGCATCAGCGCCGCGGTCGGCTCCGAGCACACCACGCGGTAGCCTTCTCGCACGAGGTCGGCGAGCACGCGGACGTTGCGGAGTGCGGCCTCGCGGGCGGTCTCGATGTCGCCGACGGCAAGTGCGGACGCGCCGCACCCGATCTGGCGCGGCGGAACGAACACTTCCACGCCGTTGTGCTTCAACACCGCCACCGTCGCTTCCGCGATCAGCGGGTCGTTGTAGTTTGCGTAGACGTCGATGAAGTAGGCGACCTTGCGCGCGGTGCCGTCGCCGCGGCGGGTAAGGCCTTGCTTGCGGGCGACGGGAGAAACTGCTCCACGCGAACGAAGGCAGCCGCCGCCGCCGCGATACGCCGACGAGTTTCTCCAGCAGCCACCGGCCGGACTTCGTTCCGATCAAGCGATTTGTGAACGGCGAGAACTTGCCGGCGAGCCACGCGAGGCCTTCGGTCTTCGCGAGGAACCAGTCGGCGCGTTCGAGCCCGTGGGCGGCGTGGTGGGCGGCCTTCGCCTCAAGCATCAGCTTCGGCACGTTCACGTGGGAAGGGCACTCGTCGCGGCACATTTTGCAGTTGATGCACTTCCGCGCGAGGGCGAACGCGTCGTCTTCGCCCAACTTCTCGCCCGGCGCCAATTCGAACAGCCGGCTCATCGCACGCGGGGACGCATCCTCGCTGCCGTCGGCCCGAAACGCTGGGCACATCCGGCCGCTGGGCGCATGCGGCCGGCACTCCGCGCAACCGGTGCACTTCTTGGCTTCCGCCGTCGGCGGCCCGTCCTTCCACAGCAGGAGCGGCACTCGTTCCGCCGCGGGCTCGGGCAATCGCAGCGGCCACGCGGGGCGGCTCGGATCGGGGCCGACGATCTTCCCGGGATTCAGGAGGTTCTTCGGGTCGAAGATGCGCTTCAATTCGCGGAACACGTTGAACAGCGGCCCGGCTTGGCGTTCGACCCACGGCGTGCGCGCGGTGCCGGTGCCGTGCTGCGAACTGACGGTGCCGCCCAGTGAAAGCGCGATGCCATGCACCGCCTCGGCCACGGGCCACAGCTTCTCGCGGTGCTCCGGCAACTCGAGATCCACCATCGGCCGCGTGTGGACCTGCCCCGTGAGCGCATGAACGAGAAACGAAGCACTCAGTTCGTAGGCTTGCAGCGCGTCCTGCGTGCGGGCGATGAAGTCGGGCAACGACTCGGCTGGCACGCCGACATCCTCGATGAACGCCATCGGACGCGGACCGCGCCCGATGCCGTAGAGCCCGTCCACGGCATCTTTGCGGAAAGTGCGGATGCGCGCGAGCCCGTCCGGATCGACGGCCGGCTCTGCGAGAACGAGCAACCGATGGGATTCTTTCAGCTTCTCGATCGCACCCGTGCCGCGGTCCAAGGCTTCGCGCTCGGTGTCCGCTTCGAACGTGAACACGAGGGCGGCGGCGACGGCGGACGGCGCACGGGTGGACGCCAACAAGCGGCGATCGAGCAGATCGCAGCCGACGGGGTCGAACGGCTTCAAGTCCCATGCGGCTTTCAGTGCCGATTCCAAGGTCGGGAAGCCGAGCATGGCGAGGCACGTTCCGCCGGCCAAGGGCACGGTTCGCAACGTGGCCGATGTAATGAACCCGAGCGTGCCCTCCGAGCCGGTCATCAGCTTTGCCAAGTCGAGTCGGCCGTCGGTAAACACGTCGTGGAGGCGGTAGCCGCAGCGGTCGAATGGGGTGCGAGGGCGGCGCTCTTCGATCAACTCTTTGCTCGCGACAAGCAAGGCTTCCGCTGCGGACACGATCTCGGCGGTGCGAGTGCCATCATCGGATGCCGTGCCGTTGTCCCACAGGCATTTGACGGCGGCGATGTGATCGCGGACGTAGCCGAAGCGGTAAGCGTTCCCGCCGGAGGCGTTGGTGGCGATCATGCCGCCGAGGGTGCAACTGGCCGCGCTCGAGGGATCGGGTGCGAAGCGGCGGCCTCGCTGGGCGAGTTCCGCGTTCAACTCCGCGAGCACCACACCGGGCTGCACCGTGGCCGTGGCATCGTCGATCGCGAGGATCTGGCGGAAGTTTCGGCTCAGGTCCACGACCAGCCCCGGCCCGAGCGATTCCCCCGCCACGCCGGTGCCCGCTCCGCGCGGCACGAGCGGCAGACCGTGCCGAAACGCATACTTCACGAGCACCGCGAGATCGTCCGCATCCTCGGGGAAGGCTACGCCGAGGGGCGTGATGCGGAACGGGCTGGCATCCGTGGAATGGACGCCGCACGTGAGCGGATCGAATGCGAGCCGCCCGCGGAACGACTTGCGCAGGTCGTCGGTGATTTGCTTCGCCGTAAGCACGAGCATGTTCTATGGCGGAAGCACGGGTTGAAGCGGAGCGGGCCTTTCGCGAAGATGCGAGGGAGCCCATTTCCAGGAGCCATCACATGCGTGCGATGAAGTTGGCGGTCGGAGCAGCCCTGCTGCTCGCGGGCGCCCTGCAGCTTTCCGCCCGGGACGACGACGCCGTCGATCTGCGCGGGCCCGCCCCCAAGAAAGGCGACGTCACCGTTTCCAAGTCCACCTTCAAGATCAAGGACGCGGACGTGAAGCTCACCGTGGCGGGCATGAAGCTCGACGCGAAGCAGACGCTCACCGCCACCGAGGAAGAGGAGACGAAGGTGCTCGCGGTGGACGGCCGCCAGGCCACCAAGGTGCAGTGCAAGATCCTGAAGGAGAAAGTGGAATCGTCCACGAGCCTCGGCGGCCAAAGCATGGACGACAGCAAGGACGGCGATCTCCACGGCGAAGTGATCATCAGCGAACGCAGCAAGGACGGGAAGTGGAAGCACCAACTGGTGGACAACAAGCCCAACGACAAGCAGAAGAAGGACCTCGACAAACGGGTGGGGCCGGAGAACGACGACGACCTCTACCCGGCGGAAAAGGTGAAGGTCGGCCACACGTGGACCGTGGACGCCTCCGCTTTGCAACGCGTCTTCGGCGGCTCCGTGCAGGAGTTGAAGGGCAAGATCAAGATGAAGTTCCTCGCCATCGAGGACGTGGACGGCGAGAAGTGCGCGGTGATCGAGGCGGTCGGCGTGATCACCGGCATCGCCAAGGAGGACGAAGGCGATCTCAATGTTGAAATGGACATGAAGGGCAAGACGTGGCGGTCGCTGAAGTCCGGGCTCGACGTGAAGGACGAAGCGAGCGGCAAGATGAAGATGAGCGGCAAGATCGAGATGGATGGCGTGAAAGTGGACCTCGCCCTGGAGGGGCCGTTCACGATCAAGAGCACCGCGAAGTTCAAGTGATCCGTCTGCGGCCGAGCGGTGTCGCCGCTCGGCCTCACTTCTTGGGCACGGGACGGCCCATCACGCCGAGCAGCATCTTCATGTCTTCCCAGCAATCGCGTTTCTTGCTTTCATCCCGCAGCAAGTAGGCGGGGTGGAACGTGCACAGAACCGGGATGCTGCCGTACGTGTGCATGGAGCCGCGGAGCCGGCCGATCCCGGAGTTGGTGCCCAGCACGTTCTGGGCGGCGGTGGCGCCCAGGCACACGATGTACCTCGGGTTCACAAGGGCGATCTGCTTGTCGAAATACTCGCGGCAGTTGTCCCGCTCGCCGGGGCTCGGCGTGCGATTGTTCGGCGGGCGGCACTTGATCGTGTTGCAGATGTAGACTTCTTCGCGTTTGAAGCCGCAGGCCTCGATGATCTTGTTGAGCAGTTGTCCGGCGCGGCCGACGAACGGCTCGCCCCGGGCGTCTTCATCCGCGCCCGGCGCTTCGCCGACGAAACAGACTTCCGGATCGATCTTCCCGACGCCGAACACCGTCTGCGTGCGGGTGGAGAACAACTCGGGGCAACGGCTGCACTTCTCCACCTGCTTGGCGAGTACGGTCAGTTCAGGCCGTCGTGCCTCCGGTCCGTCGGGTGCCGGAGGCACGGGTTCGGCGGGCATCAGAGACGCGCCGCGGGAAGCCGCGACGGGCGGCGGCAACTTGATTGGTTCGCCGCGCGGAACGAACTCCACGCCGCCCGCCTTGAGCAGTTCCAAATGCGAGCGAAGTTGGCGACCGAGGTCCATCTTCACTTCCATGAGTTCGTGTCGAGCGACCCGTGCCTCACCTCTCCCCCGCAAAGCCGGGTGAGGGGGAACGGCTGCGGAGAGTCTCGGCAACGCTCCCTCACCCGCCGTGCAGATGCTCGACGCACCAGCACGGCGACCTCTCCCCCGCAAAGCCGGGGGGAGAGGTGTTGATCCCCTCACTTCCGTTCGGGCGGGAGGATCGGCTTGAACTCGCCTTTACCCTTCTTGTCCAGATTCTTGTTCAGGTCCGCGGGGTCGAACGCGACCTTCGCGCCCTTTTCGGGCACGTCCATCTTCGCGCTCCAGAGGATGGCGTTCACCACGAGCTTGCGGTAGTCCTCGTCCGCCCAGTTGCGGTGGAAGTGGCCGCCGGTGAAGCCGAAGCTGCGGCCGCCGTTCTTCCGCTCGAACGCCCACGCCATCGTTTCGATCTCGCCCTTGCGGGCCTTCGCGGACGGCGTGAAGCGTTTGTCGTCCGGCGGCAGCGCCTGCAGGATCGGCGTCACGTTCTTGAGGCCGTCCACGAAGTGCATGTTGAAGTACCATTCGTCGTTGAGCGTGAAGGGCTTCACGCCGCGGGTGATCTCGTGTTTCGGAAGCGAGCGGATCACGGCGTTCCAGTGCGGGTTCACCGAGACGCCGGTTTCGTAGTAGCCGCCGAGCCACGAATGCACGGTGTCCTGCACCTTGTTCGGATACTCGACCGCATAGTGGAGATTGAGCCACCCCGCACCGCGTTCGAGTTGCTTGTTGATGAGTTCGATCCGTTCGGGCTTCTGGATCGCGGGGTGGCCGCCGCCGCCGTCCATGTACATGAGCACGGCGTCCGCGGTCTCGAAGAGTTTCTCGTTCTTCGGCCAGCCGTCGCGGGCCATGATCGGCCATACGCCTTCGTTCTGCTTGAGAAGGTTCATCAGGATCGCGGTTCCCGCAAAGAACTCGTGATCGCCCGGGCCGTGGCTCTGGCGGCCGGCGACGAGCAGGACGCGCTTGCCCTTGAACCCCGCGGGCGGCTCCTGTTCGAGCGGCACCTTCGATTGGTCGTACGGATCGGGGTCGGCCGCCGCCGCGGGCAGTACGGCGAGGCACAGTGCGAACGCGGAGAGGTAGCGTTTCATGATGAACCTCGGCATTGTCACTTGATGTCGACCACGAGTGTGGCGTAGGTGCGGATCTCGTCGAACTTCTTGCCGGCGAACTCGCCGGACTTCGCTTCGGAAACTCGGGCGTACACGCCGACGCGGCCCTTGCCCTCGAACGCCGGTGTGAAGCCGTCCTTGTCGGTTTTTGCCGCGTGCTTCTTCTCGTCCGCGGAGATGATGGTCGTTTCGATGTCCGCCGCGGGCGCGCCGGAGGCAAGCACTTGGAACCGCGTCTTGCCCGCTTGCCCGGTGGCCACGATCTCGACCTTGAGCGGATCACCCACGGCCTTGGCGAACGGATCGCCGATCACGGCTTTGGAGAGGTACACGAGGCGGAACGGTTTCGCATCGCCCTTTTGCAGCACGCCGTACTCGGTGACGCCGAAGGCGACGCGGTTGCCCGCGCCGGGTAGTTTCGCATCCAGCCACGATTCGCCCTTCTTCCATTCGAGGGGGATGTTCTTGGTTCCATCGCGGAGGAAGAGCTTCGTCGAGTCGATCTTGTCGATCTTCACGGCGGTGTCCGGTGCGAGCGCGTCGCTGAACACGACCTTCGCCGCGGCACCGGTTTCGTCCGGCAGAATGAACGGGAAGTGGGCGTGCCCGATTCCTGCTGCGAGGAGCAGTCCGGCGAGAACGCCGAAAGTGCGGGTCATGGTGAACCTCCTGTTTGCGATGCGGGCAGTTTACGCTCATGCGTACCAGTCGGCCCGCGAGAGCGGCTGATGCGAAATCCCGTCCGCGTCCGGCTTCACGCAAAGCACTTGGTTCAAGCCGTAGTTGCCGTGCTTGAACCCGAGCGTGGCGCCCGCCATGTACAGGCGGAAGATGCGGTAAGTCACGTCGCCCACGAGCTTCCGTACTTCGTCCTGGTTTCGCTCCAACTTCCGCACCCAAGCTTCGAGCGTGAGCACGTAATTCTCGCGGAGGTTCTCCATGTCGCGGAGTTCGAACCCGGCGAGGGCCGCGCTCTCCTGCACACGCAGAATCGTCTGCAGTTCGCCGTTCGGGAAGACGTACTTCCGCGCGAATGCGGTCCAACGGGGGTACGGGATGAACGGCTTCAGCGTGATGCTGTGGTGAAGATAGCGTCCGCCGGGTTTGAGGTTGGCGAACACCTTTCCCATGAAGACCGGCAGGTTCGCCACGCCGATGTGCTCGCCCATGCCGACGCTCGATGCGGCGTCGAAGCCTTCAGGATCCTGGAAGTCGCGGTAATCGCTGATCACGATGCGGATGCGATCGCCCAGGCCGGACTCGGCGACGACACGCTTCGCCCACTCGGCTTGCCCGCCGGAGAGCGTCACGCCCGTGGCCTTCACGCCGTAGTGCTTCGCGGCATGCTGGATCAGGTAACCCCAGCCGCAGCCGAAATCCACGTAGCGGTCGCCGGGCTTGAGCCGGAGTTTCTTGCAGATGTAATCCATCTTGCGTTCCTGGGCGATGTCCTGGTCTTCGCCCGGATGCGCGAACGTGCCGCACGTGTACTGGAAGTTCTTGTCGAGGAACAGCCGGTAGAATTCGGCAGGCAGGTCGTAAGTGTACGAGATGGCTTCGCGGTCCTTGTCGCGGCTGTGATCGCCTTCGGTGGGGCGGCCGGCCTTCGAGATGTCCCGCATGTTTTTCTGATTGGGAAGCTTCTTCAGCGCCCAGAGCAGTTTCAGTTTGCCGAGGAAGTTGCGGTCCTCCATCATCTTCACGAGGTGCCGCAGCCAGCCGGTGAACGCGAACATGTCCCCTTCGATGTCGTAATCGTCGAAGATGTAGCTCTCGCCGACACCGACGTTGTCGAAGGGCCAGAACATGGCCCGCAGGGAGCCGGCGTGCTTGAGCACGAGCGTGAAGCCCGGTTCGCCGGCGTTGGGGTGCCAGGTGTCGCCCGTCCAGAACCGGACCGTGAAGTTCGCGGCAAAGCCATCGGTGAAGGCGGTGAGGACGCGGATGGCGGCCGCGACGTGCGGATCGTTCGACATAGCGATGTTGTAGGAATCACGGCACGAGCGGGACGACCGTGATCAGGTGGCCGAACCGCGCGAAGTCGGCGGTGTTGTGCTCGGCAGGTTCGGGACGCCGCGGACGAGCATGCTGGCGACGATGTTGGCATCGTGGACCTGCTTCCCGCCGCATGGGATCGATTGCAGTAGAAGCAGAAGTTGACGGGTCACGGCGTCGTTCTCATCCGCGCCACCGTTGTGTGCGCCTGAATCGTTACGGCGACGGCATGGAGGGGAGCGGTCGCGATGCGAGAATACACGAAGATGTTCGCATCCACGAGAACCCGATCAGCGGCCGTCGTCGCCATACATGTCCTCGCGTCGAAACGTCTCGGCAGGATTCGTCATTACGAGATCATGTGCCTTCCAAGACGCACAGTTGAAGGGTGTTGTCGTCTTCTTCTCGGGCAAGGCACTCACGACGACATGACACACGCCTTCGGGAAAGTCCCCCCTGCAGTGTCAGTGTGATGGTATGGTCAGGATTCACCACGCCTGTCGTCTCGATTGTTCGCATCATGGTTCGGCCTCCGCTGCGTCAATTCTACCTGTTACCACGTCGCCCGCACCGTGACCTCGTTCAGCAGTTGCAGGCCGTCCATGCGGAAAGCGGCCTCGTGGGGGCAGGCGGAGACGCAGAACGGCTGGCCGCCGACGGAACCGCACAGGTCGCAGTTCACAGCGCGGCGGGCCGCGGTGAGGTGCGGGTTGCCGCCGACCGCGACCGCCTCCGCCGCCAGCGCCGCGAGGTTCGGTGTCTCGCGCGGCACCATGTGAATCGAACCGTACGGGCAGTTCCGCTCGCACAGCCCGCAGCCGATGCAGTGGTCTTCGATCACCACTTCGAGGCGATCGCCCTTGCGGTGGATCGCGTCCACCGGGCAGCCTTCCATGCAATATGGCTTGTGGCAGGAGCGGCACGACGCGGCGATGAGGAAGTCCCCGAAGCGTTTGCCCTCCCGAAGCAGCCGGGCGTGGCCGTCGTGCGAGGCCGCACACGCCTTCGTGCATTCGTCGCAGCGCGTGCAACTGAGCAGATCCAAGGCCAGCACCTTCTGCGCTTGGTAAAGGCCGAGTTCGACGTACTGGTCGAGCGCGCCCGGCGGCGGCCGCTTGTCCAAGCCCTTCACCGCTCCGTACGTGGCCGTGAGCAACTTCTCCTTCACATCCGGGAACTGCTTGAGGAACTCGAGGAACAGCTTGCCGGGCACGCGGATCAGTTCCGTGGGATCGAGTGCGGAAGCGGTTGCGCCGCGTTCCTTGCCTTCCATCAGGGACACTTCCCCGAAGAACTCGCCGGTGGTGCGCAAAGAGTGAACGTGCTTGCGGCCGGCGAACGTGGTCGTGATTTCCACCGTGCCGAGCCGGATCATGTAGAAGTCCGCGGCCTTTTCGCCCTCGCGGACGATCACTTCGCCCTCCTGTACGCGGCGATACTCGAGTTGCCGAGACTGCAACAGGAAGTCCACACGCTGGCGTTCCTGATCATACGTCAGCCCTTCGAACAGTTGCGACTTCGAGAGGCACACCTGCACGGCCCGCGCGGTGTAGACGTCCGCGATGTCGTCGCGAGAATCCTCCGCCCGCTGCATCATGTCCAGCATGTTGCGGGTGATTTCATAGACGATCACCGGTGCGGGTTCGGTCGCGGCCGCTTCCGCAACCACCGTGGCGGTGCGCTTCTGGTTCGTGAGGCACGCCATCTCGCCAAGCAGCAGGTCGCTGCCTTGGCGCTTGAACTTGCGCCAGCCGTATTCCGGGTGTCCGTCCGGTTCCGGCGGCGGCGTCGGGCGAACGACTTTCGGCTTGCGGCCCAGCAACTTGTCGAGCCAAGACGGTTTCGCGATCGATTGCTGCTCCCACTCGTAGATCCAGAAGTCGCCGCGGCCGGAGAGCAGGAACGCGGTGGAACCGTAATCGCCCTCGCGGCACAGCGCGCGGCTCTGGCCCGGCGGAATCTCGATCCTGCGGACCGCTCCTTCGTTCCACTTCAGGTACGCGTACGGGATCGTGCGGAAGGGCTGAACCGTGAGCTTGCCGCGAACGGGGCTGACGTACTCGACCTTCAGGTCACGCATTTCGTCCGCGGTGAGGAAGCCGGAACCGGCGGGGAAGGGGGTGTTCGGGTTCTGCGGGATCAGCTTGGGTGAATCGTCCTTCCACGCTTGGGGTTGCACGCGGCGGCGAAGCGAGAGTGCGCCGGTGGGGCAGGCCGTCATGCATTCGCCGCATTGCACGCATCCGGAGAGCAGCAGATTCGGATCGGTGGAGCCGTCCGCGCGGTCGCGCGGGCCCCAGAGCGCGTCGAGCCCGAAACTGATCCGCGTGGCGTACCCCTTGCCCGTGTGGCCGATGATCTCGAAGGGCTTGACTTGGGAGCACGATCGTACGCAGCGGTCGCACACGATGCACTTGTCGTGATCGACCACGACCGTGCGGGAGGAATACGGGAAGCGTTCGTCGACGAGTTCGTTCCAGGCTTCCCACGCGGCGAGGGGGGTGGCTCCGAGTTCGCGATCTTCGGCGGGCACGGGCGTGGGCGAGAGCAGATCGAGCGGAATGCGGCGAAGCGGCTTCGTGTGCGGCAATCGCGGGTCCGAATCACTGGGGTCGGCGACGGCCATCCGGTTCCGGCTGAATGCTCCGTCCGGCTTCTTGAGCCGGTCGCGAACGCCCGTCACGCCCAGTCGACCGGCCACCGCTTCGAGTTCGTTCTCGTAACGTTTTCCTTCGGCGTGCGGCTTGCCGTTCGCGGTCCACTCGAGCACTTCGGGCTTGTGGTCCGCGAGCAGCATCTCCGCCAGCAGGCCGACCGACTTGTTCACGAGCGAGCCGGCCTTCTTGGCCGCGTCCTCGTGCAGCTTGAATTCTTCGGCGGACATGCGGCCCCTCGCACCGGCGTCGAGGCCCGGCAGTCCGGCCCGAGTGTTGATGGCCAGGCCGTCGCGCGTCTCGTGCCAGCATGCGGGGGTGAGCTTGCGGTTGCCCTTCAACTCGATCTTGCCGCCCTTCTCGATACGGGTGGACACGTACACGGAGCACATGCGACAGACGCCGACCGGGTGCAGGTGCGGCATGTGGCACAGCACGGGGATGCGTTCCTTGAGGTCGTCCCACGACCACACGGGCGGCACGAATCGACCGTCGGCCCCCTTGTAGCCGGTGACGAGTTTCATTGCGGCGTCGTACAGCGTGGTGTTGCGCGGGATGAGTTCGCCGGCGGCGTCGCGCAGTTCGTTGCCCTGCGCGTCCGTCTTGGGGACGGACTTCGGAATGACGACCGGGTAGCCGTCGATGGTGAGCGAGACGGATTCCTGAAAGCGTTCGCGGGTCGCGCGCTCGCGACGGATCAGTAGGTCGTCGTCGTCACGTGCGGAAGAGGATTCCTCCTCGCGTCCCACGGCTTCGGCGAAGTCTTCTGCAATCGGCAGTGTGTCGGCCATCGAATGAATCCTTCAAGGAATCCGATGCTTCCAGTAGGCGCGTCCTCGTCGTAGATGCGCTCATGTTCAGCTTCGACTCGACGATAACTGGCCGTCAGCCTTTCTTCACGATGTCTTGCGGGAAGTACGCGAGCGCGGAGCCGAGCGGGATCGGGGCCACGTAACCGAGGCCGCAGATGGATGTCGGCTGGAGCACGTCGCCGAGCAACTTCACGTCCGACTTGATGCAAGACGGATCGTCCTTCCCCGTGCCGAAGACTTCGTCGTGCGTCAGGGTGCCGGCCGCGCGCTTGGCCAGCAGTTCGGTGCCGATCTGGTACAGCTTCTGCGAACCGATGCGGCACGGCACGCACTTGCCGCACGACTCGTTGCGGAAGAACCGCGTGAAGTTCACCGCCAGGCTCAGCACGTCCGCGCCCTCCGCGAACACCGTGATCCCGGCGCCGAGCATCGCTTCGGCAGGGAGCCGCAGCAGGCCGTTGATGTTGCGGAAGAAGCTGAGATCGAGGGGCAGCGTCTTGACGTCCAGCGTCTTCGCACCGGGCGGGAGATGACGCTTGGCGAAGCCGGTGAGCACGGCCTTTTCGTCGTCCGTCCGCAGGCGTTTCACGGCACTGTCGAGCCATTTCTCGTATTCGTCCGCCGCCGGCACGCTCACCGGGATCATCGCCGGCATCAACCCGCTGGACGGACCGGACGGCGCCACGGCTTTCAGCGGCCGGCCACGCACGATGCCGGCACAGTACTTGATGCCGTCGATCAACTCGCCCAGCGTGATGCCGACCGGCACTTCGAACACGCCGGGGCGATTCACGTTGCCGCTGATCGAGAAGAGTCGCCGCCCTTTGAAGCGGTAGCTCGGCGTGAACCCTTCGGGCGTTTTCCACCCGCCGTCCGCGTATGCCTTGCCACCGTTCAGGACGATGAACGGCGCCCAAGACAGCGTCTCGACGTTGTTCACCGCCGTGGGTTTGTCGCGCAATCCGTTCGTGGCCAATTCGGGCGGCCGGTTCCGCGGCTGCGCCCGGCGATCCTCGATGGCTTCGATCAGCGCGGATTGCTCGCCGCAGATGTAGCCGCCCGGGCTCTCCATGACGCGGACGGGGAAGCGGATGCCGGTGCCGAGCACGTCGTCCCCGCACGCCCCGAGTTTCTCGGCGCGGTGAATCTCCGCTTCCAAGGCATGGATCTGTTCGAAGAACTCGTGGCGGACGTAGATGTATCCCGCACTCGCGCCGCTCAGAAGCCCGGCCACGATCATGCCTTCGACGACCAAGTGCGGCGTCCGCAGCATCAACTCGCGGTCCTTGAACGTACCCGGCTCGCTCTCGTCGCCGTTCGCCACGACGTACTTCTCGGGGCTGCTCTCGCGCCACACGTCGGACCATTTCTGATGGGCGAGGACGCCCGCGCCGCCGAGGCCTTGCAGGTTCGCCGTCTTGAACTGCTCCAAGATCGGATGCACGTCCGCGGTCTTGCAGCCGGGCGTCCATTTGGGGAGCCCGTTCTTCTCCTTGATGAACTCGGCGATCTTCGCGACGGCGGCGTAGTTGCGTTCCTTTCCGACGTAGGGATCGATTCGCCAACTGGCGGAGGCGAGCGGCTCGTGCTCCGCCTTCGGAACGATGGGTAACGCGTACTTCACTCCGCCGGTGGTGTGAGGTTCGTGCGTTGAATCCGCGTCGGAGGTCGGGGCGAAGCCGCCGGCGATGTTCTGCACGTTCTCCTTCACGCGGTCGCGGAACTGCTCGATGGTCTCGCCCGCGCGGCGGCAGAACGTCCACGCATGTTCGCCCTCGGGCATCGGGCTGCGTTCCACCCAGACCGCCGGGGCGCGATCGCAGCGGCCGAGGCACGAAACCCCTTCCACGGACACGCGGCACTTCTGTTTCGGCGGCACGGCGCGGCCCGCTTCTTCCGACCAAGCCGGTGCGTTTTCTAGAAGCAGTTTCTGAATCGCCGCATCCTCGTTGAGCGAAAGCAGTCCGTCGTTCGACAGCAACTTCGGGGCTCCGCGGAGGTGGCACGTCATGTCGCGACAGACCCGGACTTCAATGGCGGCGGGGCGGTCCCGCTCCTGCCGGAACGCCGGGAAGAAACTTGCCACTTCTTCGATCCGTGCGAGCGCGACGCCGGTCTCCTTCGACACGCGGAGCAACTCCGCATCCGGCAGGAACCCGAACTGGTTCTGAATCGCTCGCAGGTGCTGGACGATCACGGCGAACCCTTTCCACCGTTCAGGAACTGCTCGAGGTTCATCGGGTTGGCCGGGTCGCGGTGTGGCGAGCCGAGGCCTTGAAGCGGGCGGTCCCCGTTGTGATACCGGTGGCAATCGACACACGAATGCCGGTTGCCTGCACCGCTTGCGCTGGTTGGTGCGTGGCACGTCTGGCACGACTTCACGCCGGCAATCAGTGGCGGCTCGCGTTCGTTCAACGTGAACGACGCCTCGGTGCCCGGATGGCACGAGCCGCACGTGAGGCTGCGGTGCGACACATGATTGAACGTTGCGTGCTCGAACCACACCGTCTTGTCCGGCAGTGGCTTCACTTCCGTCTTCACTGCGCCGGGCGAATCATGGCACTTGCCGCAGGCCACGCCCACGGCTTGCAGTGAAGCCTCGGTGAGGCGATCCAGTTCCTTGCCGAAGGTGCCAAGTTCTGGGCTGCTCGCAGGATCGAGTCGCTTGCCGGGGCCGAAAGGCAGGGCGAGCATCGGGTTCTTCCCGGAGGCGAGTCGGTTCGCCAGTTCGCCGCGCACGAGCGGCATGAGTGCCGCGGTTTGGCGGCGGTGCGGCACCGTGAACTCCTTGATCGCCACCTCCCCGCTCGCTGTCGATGGCGACCGAATCGGATGGCAGACCTTGCACGAGACGTCGTAGTTGATCGGCTGATAGTACGCACCTTCGGCGCGAGCCGGAAGGATCGTGTGCCGCGACGCACCCGGGATCGCCCGCATCCGCAGGTCGAAGTCGCGTTTCGCGTCGGTGTCGCCGTCCCCGGGGATCCCGGAGTCGAGCCGGTGGCAGGAGGAACATTGCAACTGCACCGGTTCGGCGAGGCTGCCGCTCTCCGAGCGGTAACGGTTCCGCGCATCCGATCCGAATTGCTGCCCGAGGGTTTCGGGTGTCCATTTGTGCTGGTCGTTCTCGCTGTACACGAGGCCGGGCGTCATGTGCAGGGCGTG
Source organism: Gemmataceae bacterium (assembly GCA_046350135.1). GTDB lineage: Bacteria > Planctomycetota > Planctomycetia > Gemmatales > Gemmataceae > Urbifossiella. Next base: position 414,317 of record JAXMBB010000001.1, on the reverse strand, counting down.
GCTGAACTTCAACCCGCGATCGACCTTCAGCGAACGGAACTCGGGGTGGTCCTTGGCGAAGCCCGTGATCGACTTCGCGAAGTGCGATGAGCCGGACTCATGCGCCGCCGGCAAGTCGGCGTGGCATTTCACGCAATGGCTGTCGTCCATCTTCACAAGCGATGCCGCGCGACCGTTGTGGTCGTGATGGCAATTCGAACAGCGGTCGTGAAAGGCCTGGTCCTTCATGCCGGCGTGGTGCGTCGGCCCGGCGTGGCACTTCGTGCAGGTGAGGTCGTGCCAGCGATCCCGCGGGCGGAGCAGCGAGAGCGGGTTCGAAAGGAGATCCCCCAAGCCGTGCTGCACGTGGCAGGTTTGGCAGTCGGCATCGAACGCGGCATGCGGGCCGGCGAGTTCGCCGTGCGTGTGGGCGTTCGCGGCCCGTCCGGGCAGCGCGATTTCGACCACCAGCCACCCGACGACGAAGAACGCGGCCCCGAGTGCGGCGAGGTTCTTCCACCGGCGCAGCGGGTCCGCGCGGCGGAAGTACCCGCGATTCCCGGCGAACCGGTCCACCACATCGCGACTCGGAGAACGCGGCATGAATGCTCACCACGGAACACACGAAACACACGGAAAAATCAAATCACGATCCGCTCGTGTTCGAGCAACGGATGGTGGCCGAAATTCACCAGCATCCCAAGTCGGTACTTCGTCGCGTGAAGGTAGTTGTGCAATTGGGCCCGGTGCTCGGGCGTCAACTGCGAGCCGCACCCCATTGTCTTGTACACCTCGAAGCATGCCCCAAGGATCTTGTACGGGTCCTCGGCATAGATCAACGCCATGGTCGCTCCTCGCACATTGATCAAAAGCGTTCGTTGTCTCTTTTCCGTGTGTTCTGTGTGTTCCGTGGTGAACTCTCTGAACTCTCGTGGTGGCTCTACCAGTATTTCAACGCCCGTACGGCGTGGATCACCATGAACCCCGTCATGGCCACGCTCAGCGGCAGGTGCGTGATCAGCCACGCGTGCAGCCAGCCGTTCAAGCGCGATTGAACGTCCCATTGGCGGCGGAGGTCCGCGAGTTCCTCCAACCGCTTCACCACGGGAGAGGCCGCGAGCGGCAGCGAGTCGCGCAGCAGCGTGAAACGACGGCGAGACTCCGTCCGCGTCCGCAACGGCGACTTCCGCTTCACCGCGCCCTTGAGGAACGGAAGGAGGACCAAATCGCGGAAGCGGAACAATTCGATCGCGGGGCCGCCGACCACGAGCGGCTCGCCACGCGCCGCGACCTGTTGAAGCGAAGCCGCCCGCGGATCGAACGCGTCGTATTCCGGCGGCGCGGTCGTGAGCGACTCCACGAGCCGCATCGCTTCCGCGGCATGCACTTCGGCCACGAAACCGATCTGAGAGGCGACCGTCTCGCCCGGCACCTCGACGAGCAGCGTCTCGGGCAGCATCTGTTGCATCACGAGCCCCCACACCCCGCTCGCGCTCACGAGCAGGAACAGGATCAATGTGAAGGCTGGCAACGGGCCGCCGATCGAGAAGCCGGTGTGGACGAGAATCACGGGCAGGCAAACGAGCCCGAGCCAAATATGCAGGCGCATCCAGATTTTCGTCGGCAGCAGTCGCAGCCAGCGGAGTTGCTTTCGGGGCCAGATCGCCATCTCGAAGAAGACGATGGCCCCGCCGACAAGCCCGAGCAAGAGGCCGTACCAACTGCTGGCTTGCGGCCAACCCAGGAGTCCGAGTTTCGCCCCGAGCCACGGCAAGCCGGCGCCAACTGCCGTGATCGCCGCCGTCGCCACGAGGATCGCGGTGATGCGAGCGCGAACCGATCTCGGCTTCCCCAGCAGCACGCTCGCCCCCGATTCATTCGCCCGGACTTCACGGTATGGAACGTCCGTGATGATACAAAATAAGCGAACCGCGGACTTGTGCCATCTTTGCGAACTGGGAAACTTGTGACGGGAGGCGGGCGTGGCCAAGTGGCTTCCGATGGCGGTGGCGGCGGGTGCGGCCCTGATTGCGATCGGCGCGGCCGGATTGTTCGGTCGCGCCCCGCGAGCCGTTCCCGCAATTCCGAAACTCGCCGCTCGCGAAGCGGCGGGCCCGAATCCGAACACAATCGGAGTGAGCGGGTGTGCTTCCGCCGCGTGCCACGGCGGCTCCGCGATCGATTCGCTCACCGGCAAGCTCGGCGATCGCACGTGGGCAGGATCGGCTTCCCATTGGCTCGCGGTCGATCCGCACACGAAGGCCTATGCCGCGCTCGAGACGCCGCTCGCCGCGGCGATCATGGAGCGGTACGCGCCAGGTGCGAAGGCCACGGAGGATGTCCGCTGCCTCGCGTGTCACACGAATCCGAGCTTGGCGAAGGACGACGCCGAGCCGCGCGAACGGCGGTTGCGAGCGAAGGCGTGAGTTGCGAAGCATGCCACGGCGACGCCGGAAAGTGGATGCCGAAACACACGACTTGGGGCAAAACGGATCGCGCCGCGGGATACGACGCGACCGGCATGGCGAAGTTGTTCGACATCGGCGAACGGGCTGTCATCTGCGCCGGTTGCCATGTCGGGGCCGCAGCCGATGATTCGCGAGGATACCCGGTTCGCGACATGAACCACGACATGATCGCAGCCGGGCACCCGCGGTTGAACTTCGACTTCGCCGAGTATCAGCGTTGGCTTCGCCCGCACTGGCAAGAGGAGGATCGCAGCCCGGAATTCGAGGTGAAGGCGTGGCTGGTCGGCCGGGCGGCACATGCGGAAGCCGCGACGAAATTGACCGCGGATCGCGAATCGCGGGGCAAGGCGGGCTCCGCGCCGTGGCCCGAGTTCGCCGAGTCGAGTTGCGTCTCGTGCCACCACAAGCTGGAGGACGGTTTCCCCGCCGTGAGTGCGAAACCGGCTCCGCAGGTGATGTGGCCGCAGGGATTGGATCGCATCAAGTGGGCGGCGGCACCCGGTCCCGAATGTGCAACCGCGGTTGAAGCCACACTGGGTGCCGTGAAGCTGGCGGAGTTGGATCGCGACGCGGCGAGCCAAGTGTATCACGGGCTGGCGGCACGCGAACGGATGCGGATGAAACGCAACGGTCGGAATGAGGCGGACCCGCGTTTCGCGAGTGTGGCGAAGCTGCTGATGCAACCGCGCGGGAACTTGGACTTCAAATTGGGCCAGCCGGCACGGGACGAGTTGAACGCTTTGTTGAAACCGTGAGGTGCGTCGTGCGAATCGCGGCCGGGTTCATCGTGTGCATCATCGCGGTCGGCCTCGCCACCGCGGGACGGACGCAGCCGGCGCGCGCCGAGGCCAAGCCCTACGGCGTCGATCTTCCCGCGAACCTCGCACACTCGTCGGCTGCGTCGTGTTCCGCATCCGCGTGCCACGGCGGCGGCACACCCGGCTCACGCGGGAGCGAACATACCGCGTGGGCGCCGGATCTCGGTGCCGCGACCGAAACGGACCCGCACTCCAAGGCCTATCGCGTGCTCTTCAACGCGGACTCGGTTCGCATTGCGAAGTTGCTCGGTGGCGGCCCCGCTCATGAGAATGTGCTTTGCCTCAAGTGCCACGCGCCGGCTGGCGTGGCCGACTCGAAGGCCCGCGCCGAGGGCGTCGGCTGCTCCGCATGCCATGGCCCGAGCGAGAAGTGGCTCGATTCCCACTACCTGCCCGAGTGGAAGGCGAAGACGAACCGCGAGAAGTGGAGCGAGGGCTTCGTACCCGCCAAGAACCTCACGGCTCGCATCTCAAACTGCGCGACGTGCCACGTCGGCAGCGCGGACCGCGAAGTGAACCACGACCTGATCGCCGCCGGACACCCGCGGCTCGCGTTCGAGTACGCTCGCTTCCACTTCTCCGGCACTTATCGCAAGCATTGGGAAGAGAAGACGCCCCAACCGGAGTTCGAGGTGCGGGCGTGGCTGATCGGTCAGGCGGCGACGGCACGGGCCGCGGTCGATGTGTTGCACGGCCGTGCGGTGCGGGCCGCGGAGAACAAAGCCGTGTGGCCCGAGTACGCAGGGCTCTCATGTTTCGCCTGCCACCAGTCCGTCGGTGAGAAGGATGCTCGCGGCTCGAACGGAAACCCCGGTTGGGAAGTGTTCCACACCGCGACGCTGGACGCGGCTTCCCAGAGTTCGCATCATCTGTTCCCCGATGTCAAGCATTCCGATCTTGCGAAATATCGCGAGTTGAAGAGGGTGATGACCGCGGCGAATCCGAAGCCGAGTGAAGTGGCCGCGCTTGCCGCGGCGGCCCGCGCCGAACTCGATGTTTGGCTCGCGGAGATGCAAGCTTCCGAGGAATCGCACCCGCGTACGCCCGCCGCCTCCAGTCATGCCGTGGATGTCACGCTGTTTCTGACGCAGAGAGGCGCCAGTGCCTCCGAGTGGGATTCGCTCGCGGCCCATTACTTGGGCGTTGCCGCGATGTACCATGCTTCTGGAGGTGCGAAGACCCGCCCGCTCGGCACGAAGCCGCTCGAGGCGCTGCGTGGCGGCCTGAAGTTTCCGGCTTCGTTCAATAGCCCGAAGGGATTCGATTCGGCGAAGCTCCGGAAGGAGTTCGGCAACTTGCAGAATGCCGAGTTCGAGGAGAAAAATCGATGACGCCGTTCGACGGACGCTTGGGGCGCGGCGCGGGGCTCTCGGGAGCCTTCGGCGGCATCGTGTTCGCGCTGCTCCTGTCGAGCGGCACGTCGCGATCGGCGAACGTCGTGATGCAAGAGGAGAAGGCGCCCGCTCCTCAAGACATTCAACTGCTGGGATCGTTGACGTGCCAGACCGGCTGCCACGACCAAGCGACACCGAAGATGCCGAGCCCCACCGAAGGGTACAGGTTCATCCGCCTGTGGGAAAACGTGGTGTGGGATGCGCACGATCTGCACTCGCGCGCTTTTAAGAACATCGTGCCGGCGAAGAACGCACTCGCGAAGACGATGGAGACCAACCTGAAGAAGGGGAAGGGCGAGGGTTACAAGGTGACGGAGGACGTGAAGTGCCTCGCGTGCCACGCCAGCCTTACCAAGTTGCCGGAGGTGGACAAGCCCGCGAACTGGACGGTGAAATCGTTCGAGACGGCGGACGGAGTCGGGTGCGAAATGTGCCACGGATTGGGCTCGGCCTACCGGCCGCGGCACGACGCGCCCAAGCGTGTGGCCGACCCCGCGCCCGGCGAACCGTCGGCAGTCGTGGAGTGGCGCGAGTGGGACCCGAAGAAGAAGACCAAGTGGGGGCTCACCGATCTCCGCGACCCCGCGACCGCGACTGCGACCTGCGCTTCGTGCCATGTCGGCAGCCAGAAGGACGGCCGCTTCGTGACGCACGAGATGTATGCGGCCGGGCACCCGCCGCTGCCGCCGCTCGACCTCATGGCTTACTCGCGCGAACAGCCGCGTCACTGGGGTCTGCCTTCGCAGATGCCGTATCTCGTGAACCTCGCCAAGAAGGACGCGAAGAAGGCGTGGGACACCTTCCACTACCGCAGTGAAGAGGTGGAATCGTCCGTCACGCGGCGGTTCGTCGAGTCGACGATCAGTGCGCTGCGGTCCACGGCCGCGCTCACGCTGCAACTCGCGGACGAAGCCAAGCCCAAGAACGACGGCCTCGATTTCGCCGCGTTCGACTGTTACTCGTGCCACCACGATCTGAAGTATCCGAGCGACCGGCAGGCCCGCGGGTACGATGGCCCGCCCGGCCGCCCGCAGTTCCGCGTTGCGCCGTTCGCCTTGGCCCGAACCGTGGTCGGCGACGAAGAACTCGGCAAGCAACTGGATGCGGCCCGGCGCGACCTCGCGTTCTCCTTCGGCAACCGCAGCTACGGCGATCCGGACGCGATCGCCAAGGCCGTGGCGAAGGTGAACGCGTGGTGCGACGATGCGATGAGGAAGGTGCAGGGCGTGATGTACGACTCGAAGCGCCGACAGGAACTGCTCGACCGCATCATCCACGACGCGGCCGCGGATTCGCCGCGTCCCGTGGCCGACCCCGAACTCGCGCAGCTTTATCTGTGGGCGGTCACGACCATCAGCTTGGACATCGAGAAGGACGGCAAGTTGCCTGCGAACGTGGAGCAACTTCGCGAGAAGTTGGGCTCCAGCGTGGTGACGCGTTTGCGGCCGGGCCTGCCGTTCGACTTCGAGGTGAAGGCCGACGCGAAGCTCGACAACTCGCAGAAGCCGGTGAGCGCGCGGATTTCCAACCGGATGAGCATCTTCAACGCGTTCAAAGGCGATGTGTTCCGAGACGCGTTCAGGAAGTAATCACGCGGCCTTGCGGATCAGCCGCTTCCACCACGGTTGCGGCCGCACTTCGAGCACCACCGGTTCAGGCTCCTCGGCCGCCGGCTCGGGCTGATCCTGCTTCGCCTCCTCCTCTTCGGGCGTGGCCACGACCTGAAGCAGGATGCCGAGGATGACCAAGCCGGTGGCCGCGCCGTTGAGGGCCACCGCGTTAGCGGCGGACCATGGCAACGCGTCGAATCGGAAGACCGGCTCCAGGAGCAGGATGGCGGCGTGGCCGGCGAGCAATGTGCCGAGCAGGCTGGTGAGCACCATCGTCCACACGCGGTAGAGCATGAGCCCGAGCAGGCCGCCGGAGAGGAAGACGGCCCAGAGTTCCTGAGCCTGCGGCAGCACCCACTGAACCGCGAGCCAGGCTCCGATTCCGCCCGCCACGAACGCCACCACCTTGGCCAGTTCCAGCGCCATCATGCCGGCGGCGACCGCGAGAAGAATTCCGACCGCGATGACTTGGGCACCAGCGGGCCGGGCCGCGTTCAAACCGATGAGCCCGGCGGCGAGCGTAATGCCGGCGACCACCCAGAAGCGATGCCAACGCCAACCGAACAGCCACAGCGCGACACCGAGCGCGGCCAGCGTGCCGAGCATGGCCGTACTCAAGCCGCGGGCTTCCGCCAGCACATCCGGCGCGACGAGTTGCATGGGGACGGTCCGGGGGGCGAACCTAGGGGTACTTGGACGATACGAAGGCATACGGAGAGCGGTCAAGCGCGATCCGGGCCGAATGGCTCGGCCGCGGGCCGGGATTTGCGCTTTGTATGCTTTGGTTAGCGGATTCGGGCCGAAGTCACTTCACGCCGCTTTTCTCACGGGCGGGAAGAAACTCGTCGCCGGGGTTCCACGTCGGCAGGCGGTCGGCGTTGGCGGCTTCCTTGGCAACATCCAGTGCGAAGCCGCCGAGGATCGTGAAGCCGCGGAAGTCCCAGTCCGGTCGCATCTCGTCCTGCGGCGAGTGATACGCCTTGTCGTTGAACTCTTGGCTCGTCTTCTTGACGAAGTCCGCCGGCTTCCCTTTCATCCGGCTGCCGTTGGCCACGGAGAACGCGGGCACCCCGGCCCGTGCCATCGAGAAGTGATCGGAGCGGTAGTAGACGCCGAGGTGCGCCCGCGGGTCCGGTTCGATCGCGAGTTTGTGCTTCTCCGCGATCGACTTCACCATCGGCCACGCCGTGGTGCGGTCGGCTCCGTTCACCACGATGGCTTCCGGCTCGCCCAGCGGCAGGATCATGTCGAAGTTCACGTTCAGGGCGGTTTTGCCGAGCGGGATCACGGGGTTCTGCGAGTAGTACTTCGAACCGAGCAGGCCTTTCTCCTCCGCGGTCACGGCGAGGAACAAGGCGGAACGCTTGGGTTTGGTCGGCAGCGCGGACCACGCGCGGGCCAGTTCCATGAGCAGCGCGGTACCGGTGGCGTTGTCCGCCGCGCCGTTGTAAATGGTGTCGCCGAGCACGCCGCGGCCCACGCCCAAATGGTCCCAGTGCGCAGTGAACACCACGGCTTCGTTCTTCAACACCGGATCGCTGCCTTCGATCATGCCGACGACGTTGTTGCTGGCGATCTTCTCCAGCCGCGTGGGGATGTTGCCGGCAAGCTTCGCACCGAGCGAGTACGGCTTGAAGCCCTTCGTGTCCGCTTCCTTGAGTGCCTGCTCGACCGTCTTCCCGGCCAAGCCGAGCAACTTCTCTCCGGCTGCGCGTGAAAGCCAGCCGGCGAATGCGAGCGCAGGTTCGCCCGGCTTTCGTTCCAACTGCGCGCCGTCGAGCGGTCGCACCACGGACCACGGATACCCGGCCGTCTCCTGCGTGTGAATGATGAAGCACGCTTTGGCCCCCCGACGAATCGCTTCCTCCTGCTTGTAGGACCACCGACCGTAGTACGTGAGTGCAGTGCCGCCGAAGAACTTCGGGTCGGTCGAGGGCGGCTCATTCGTGAAGAGCACCACGATCTTGCCCTTGACGTCGATGCCGGCGTAGTCGTCCCATTCGAACTCGGGGGCGGTGATGCCGTGCCCCGCGAACACCGCCTCGGCATCGAAGATGTTCTTCTCCTCCTGCGTGCGGCTCATCCCGGAGAAGTCTTCTTCGCAGGCGAAATTCAGCACCGTGTCGCCCTTCACGGCTTTCAACGTGGACTTGGGATCGGTGAAGACACGCACCAGCGGCACGGGCTGGAACCAAGTGCCGTTCGCGCCCTTGGGCGTGAGCCCGGCCTTTTTGAACTCGTTGGCGATGTGTGCGGTCGTGAGTTCCTCGCCGGTGGTGCCCGGCCCGCGCCCCTCGAAGCGGTCGCTGGACAGCGTTGCCACGTCCGCCTTGACGCGTTCGTGCGAGATGACCGGTTCCGCGGCGCGGAGCGGACCGGCCCCGAGAAGCAGGATGCATGCGATGCGTGGAATCACGATGTGCTCCAGTTTGTTAGCCCGACGCGCGAGCGAGGAATCATCCCTCGCTCGCGCGTCGGGCTAACTTGCGGTAACGGCGGATGAGGGCGTTGGTGGACGAATCGTGGTTCAGCGCGCGGCCCGGGTCTTCCAACTCCGGCACGATGGCCGACGCCAGCACCTTGCCGAGTTCCACGCCCCACTGGTCGAACGAACCCACATCCCAAATCACGCCTTGGGTGAAGGCGCTGTGTTCATAAAGGGCCACGAGCGAACCCAATGCCGCAGGTGTGAGTTTCTCCACGAGAAGCGTGTTCGAAGGCCGGTTGCCGGGGAAGGTCTTGTGCGGCACGAGCGGTTCGGGCACGCCTTCGGCCCGCACCTGTTCCGCGGTCTTTCCGAAGGCCAACGCTTCGGCTTGGGCGAACACGTTCGCCATGAGCAGGTCGTGGTGGCGACCCAAGGGGTTCAGGCTCTTGGCGAACGCGATGAAGTCGCACGGGATCGCGGCGGTGCCTTGGTGGATGAGTTGGTAGAAGGAGTGCTGGCCGTTCGTGCCCGGCTCGCCCCAGTACACCGGCCCGGTGGCGTAGTCCACCGCTTCGCCGCCCAGCGTGACGCGCTTGCCGTTGCTCTCCATCAGCATCTGCTGGAGGTACGCGGGGAACCGCTTCAGGTACTGGTCGTACGGCAGCACCGCGACCGAACCGCAACCGAGGAAGTTCACGTTCCAAACAGTGAGCAGGGCGAGCAACGCGGGGAGGTTCTTCTCGAAGGGCGCGGTGCGGAAGTGCTCGTCCATCGCGCGGAACCCGGCGAGCATCTCCGTGTAGGCCGCGGGGCCGATCGCGATCATCGTGGACAACCCGATCGCGGACTCCATCGAATACCGCCCGCCGACCCAGTCCCAGAACCCGAACATGTTGTCCAGTTCGATGCCGAACTGCGCCACGAGCTTGGCGTTCGTGCTCACGGCGACGAAGTGCTTCGCCACTGCGGCCGGATCCTGGAGTGCAGCGAGAAGCCACGACCGGGCGCTCTCCGCGTTCGCCATCGTCTCCTGCGTGGTGAACGTTTTCGAGCAGACGATCACGAGCGTCTCGGCGGGGTCGAGGTCTCGCGTGACTTCGGCGAAGTCCGTGCCGTCGACATTCGAGATGAAGCGGAAGCGGAGGTCGCGTTGCGAGTAGTGCCGCAGGGCTTCGTACGCCATGACGGGGCCGAGATCCGAGCCGCCGATGCCGATGTTCACGATGTTGCGGATGCGCTTGCCGGTGAAGCCGGTCCACGCGCCGGAACGCACACGATCTGCGAAGCCCGCCATGCGTGTGAGAACTTCGTGGACGTCCGGCACCACGTTCTTGCCGTCCACTTCGATCACCGCGTCCGGTTTCGCCCGCAATGCCGTGTGCAGCACGGCACGGTTCTCGGTGATGTTGATCTTTTCACCGCGGAACATCGCCTCGATGCGGTCCCGCAACTTGCACTCGTCCGCCAGTTGCACGAGCAACTTCAACGTCTCGGCCGTGATGCGGTTCTTGGAGAAGTCGAGGAACACGCCCGCAGACTCGGCGACCAAGCGTTCCCCGCGGCTCGGATCGGTGTCGAAGAGTTGCCGAAGGGTGGTGCCCGCGAGTCGATCGCGGTGTGCGGCGAGGGCTTTCCACGCGGGCAGGGTCGTGAGTCGCGGCATGATTCAACCCCATCGATGAAGCGGGCCGTTTCTGGCGAAGAGTTCGTCCACGCGGCGGCTCACGGCCGGATCCGGTTCCAACGGCGGCGGCATCTGCGGCTTCAGCCGGGCGTCGATCACCAACGCCCCGCGGCAACCCCAGTGCTTCCGCTCCGTGAACGCCTCCACGCCATGCACGTCGTTCGCGGGATCGGATCGCGTGAAGACCACCCAGAGGAAGTTGTTCAGCGTCCGCGCCGTGAACTCGGAGTCGTCCGCGATCACGATCAAAGGATACTCCGCGGCGTCGAGTTTCCAACTTGCCGTGAGACGCTCGATACTCGCGTTCTTCGATCCGCGGACGACGATCACGCCGGGCATCGCCAGTCGCGGATCGTCGAATCCCTCCGGCAAATGCATCTCGCCCCGCAACGTGGTCGCGAGATCGCGCCGCTTCGGGCCCGCGGCCGCGACCACGAGTTTCGACCCGGCGTTGAGCCCCATGCCCGCCGAGTAATCGAGCGTGTCGATGGTCGTGCGCGTGTGGAAGTGCAGATCCGTTTGCCAGTCCGCGCGTTCGAGCATGTGCCGGAAGTACGCGGCGATGTCGTGGATGTTCAACGCCGGGTCGTCTTCCTTCGCACAGATGAAGAGATACTTCGCAAGCGAAAGCTGCCCTTGGCCGAGGATGGCGTTTGCGGTGGTGAGCAGTTCCATCGGCATGCGGCGGCCGGCATACGGCACGTAGCGTTCGCTGCCGATGGCCAGCAAGAGCGGATGCACGCCGGCCGCATCCACGGCATGCACCGCGTGCAGGCCGGGAATGACGGACGGAATTGCGGGCCCGGTCAGTTCGTGGATCAGTTCGCCGAAGGCGGTGTCTTCCTGCGGCGGGCGGCCGACCACGGTGAACGGCCAGATCGCGTCCTTGCGGTGGAGTACCTTCTCGACACGCATCACGGGGAAGTCGTGGGTCAGGGAGTAGTAGCCGAGGTGATCGCCGAACGGGCCCTCGGGTTTGGTGCGGGTCGGGTCGATCGTGCCGAGCAGAACAAAGTCCGCCTCCGAGGGCACCCCGAGCGGGGGGCGTGAGCCCCCCGTGTCCGGGGGGCGAACCATCGCGAGTCGCCTTCCGCCGAGCACGCCGGCGAACGCGAGTTCGGGCAATCCTTCCGGCAACGGCATCACCGCGGAGAGAGCCAAGGCCGGCGGACCGCCCACGATCACCGCGGCTTTCAACGGCTCGCCGCGACGGATCGCAGCCGCATGATGCACCCCGACCCCGCGGTGAATCTGGTAGTGCATCCCGACTTCGCGATCCAGTTCAAACTCATTGCCGGAGAGTTGCACGCGGTACATGCCGAGGTTGGACTTCATCCATCCCGGGCGATCCGGGTGCTCCGTGTACACTTGCGGCAGCGTGATGAACGGCCCGCCATCCAGCGGCCAGCACTGAAGTGCGGGCAGTTTTGAAATAGTGGTCGTGCCGGAGAGGATCGGACCGCGGCGGACGAACTTCGGCCTCGCTCGCCACAGCAGCAGCGGCAGATCGCGATACCGCCAGAAACGCTTCATCGCTTGGCCGGGATCGGCTTTCAACTCGACCAGCCTGCGAACGGCATCCAAGGAATCGCGGAAGAGGAAACGGGCTCGCTCGAGTGTGCCGAACAGGTTGGAAGCCATCGGAAACGGCGTGCCCTTCACATGCGGGAAGAGCAGGGCGGGGCCGCCGGCGGAGTGGATTCGGCGATGAATCTCCGCGGCTTCCAAATGCGGGTCGACTTCGCGTTCGACGCGCACCAGTTGCCCGGTACGTTGCAAGTCCTCAAGGCAGTCGCGAAGATTCCGATAGCCCATGTTTACTTCTTCAAGCCGATCTTCACGAAATGAACCATCGTGACGACGGGTTCCTCTTTCAGCATCCCTTTTCGGAGGATGTTGTCACCGCCGAGCATTCCGATGCGGATGCCACTGAAGTCCTGCTTGCCGAGGTCGCCCAAGGTGCCCGTGTAGATCACGTCGCCCGCCACGGCGATCTCGTAATCCTTGCCCTTGCGTTCGAGCCGGATCACATGAGGCGTGCCCTCGCCCACTTTCTGACCCGGCTTGGTCGAGACGGGCCGCTCGTCGCCGTTCGCCTTCACGGTCAGGAAGCCGTTCACGTTTCCGAACGCCCCCTTCACTTCCTGCCAGGCCTGCACGGCCGCATCCTTCGAGGCGGGCTTGCCTTTCGAGTCCAAGAGGAGCACGCCGAGGTTCGGGAACTGCGGCTTGCCGTTGTCGATGGGCGACTGCTCGAAGGATGAGAACTTGATTTCCACGACGAAGTCACCCTCGATGGCTGCGGGCACGTCGAAGGAATGAAAGATGCGGTTCTTCCCGGCCACGGGGTGGATGGCGCCGAAACTCTTGGAAACGACGCTGGCTCCGCTTCCGTTGGCCCGGTTCACCCAACCTTCCGGCAAGGTCCCTTTCACGTCGCGGAAGTCCTCATTCACGAGGTACTGCAGCTTCTCAGTCGCCTTCTCCGGGGCTTTCTTCTTCTTCTTGTCACCCTTTTGCATCGCCGCGCCGTCCGTGGGGGCGGACAATGCGAGCAGCAGGCCGAGTGCAAATGCCAGGATCGCGATCATCGGGCGTCGCATGGTTCGGGCTCCTTGAACCGTGATAGAGTACCGGTTCACCTCCGCTCTCGCTACACCTGATATCACGCTCCGCACGGGAGCTGGGGAGTGCAACATGCCAGGCATCGGTTTCTTGGGGGCGGGGCAAATGGCCTCCGCCCTCGCGACGGCGTGGGCGAAGGCGGGTCTGCTGGATGTCGCGAAGTCGGTTGCGGCCGATCCCGTGGCCGCGGCCCGCGAGAAGTTCACCGCAATCACCGGAGTTCGCGCAACCGCTTCGAACCGCGAGGTTCTGGATTCGTGCGAAACGATCGTGCTTGCCGTGAAACCACAGGTCATGCCCGCCGTGCTGGCCGAAGTGCGGCCCGCGATCGCGGCGAAACATCTGGTCGTCTCCATCGCCGCGGGCGTCACGTTGAAGACGCTCGGGCAACACCTTGGCGAGAGCACGCGATTGGTGCGTGTGATGCCGAACACACCGTGTCTCGTCGGTGCGAGCGCCTCCGCGTACTCTTCGGCTGCCACTGCCACCGCGGCGGATGTGGAATTGACCGGGCGGCTTTTCGGTGCCGTCGGCAAGGCCTTCTCGCTTCCCGAACACCTACTCGACGCCGTGACCGGGCTGAGCGGCTCCGGCCCGGCGTTCGTGTACGTGATGATCGAAGCCTTGGCCGACGGCGGGGTGAAAGCGGGACTGCCGCGGGACGTGGCCCTCGCACTCGCGGCCCAAACCGTGCTCGGCTCGGCGAAGATGGTTCTGGAAACAGGCCAGCATCCGGCCGCACTCAAGGACGCGGTCGCGAGCCCCGGCGGCACAACCATCGCCGGCCTGCAAGTGATCGAACGCGGCGGGTTGCGCGCAGCCCTGATCGACGCCGTGGATGCCGCGGCGAGACGCGCTCAAGAACTGGGGCGTAGCTGAATCAATCCGGTGTCTTCACGTCGCTCGGCTTGAACTCCACGCCGATGATCGCGGTGACGGGGATGTCCTTGCCGTCGAAGTCGATGCGGCCGCGGCGGACCTGCACGCGCCAGAGCACGCCGTCGCGAGCCTCTTTCACCGCCTTCACCACCTGTTGATTGGCATTCGTGAACACGACGAACTCGCGGGCTTCACCCGGTTTGAGCGGAGTCGCGTCGTTCGCCTGGGCCTCCTCATAGCGACGGCGGAATCGGTCGCTCAGAGGCCACTCGATCGCGCCGCCCTGATAAGTCGCCTTCCCCGCGACGACGTTCGTGCCGACCCGCTCGCTGCCGGTGACCCGACGATTGAACGCCGGATCGAGCGGGTGGATCAATAAGTCGTCCGAAGTGTTCTTGATGCGCATCTTCAACACGATCGCCGTGGTCGACGTCGTCTCGCTCGCCGGCTTGCCGCCGGACTTTCCCTCCGAAACGATCTTCAACTTGCGTTCTTCGACGCCGAGCGGCGAGATCTCGAGTTGACCGAGGTTCAACGTGCCGCCCAGCGCCACCTTCTGATCCGCGGGAAGTTCGGCTTCCAAGTTCGCGGGCGCGCGGCCGGTCTTCTTCCGCTCCGCGGGCGGGAACTCGCCGAAATTGTCCGGCAGGTTGGAGAGCGGGTGCCCGGCGGGCACGCTTGATTTGAGGAACAAGCCGTAGATTGCGGCGATGGTTACGATCAAGGCGTAGGGGGCGAGGATGAAGAAGCCGATCTTGAAGAGCGAGTTGCCGCTGCCCGCGGGGGCGGGCTTGGAGCGGCGGGCGGGGCGTTCCTCGGAATGCTCCTTTCGCTCGCGCTCCGTCTTCGGCGGTTCGGCCTCTGCGAACGACAACTGTTCCACCGGGGCGGGAAGCGGCACCGCCACGACAGCCGGCGGTGCGGCGACCACCGGGGGCGGAACGGGCGGAAGTTGATCCATGCCCGCCCACGGGTTGCCACCCGCGGAAGATGGCGGCGTGGCGCCAATCGGTGCGATTGCGGCCGGAACCGGAATCGGCAGTGGTGTCGGTGGAACAGGCACGGGGGCCGGCATCACCGTAGGCGCGGCCGGAACGGCAGCGACTGGTGGAGGCTCGAACTTCAACCCCGCGAACGGATTCTCACTCAACTCGACTGTCGGCGCATACGCGGGTTCGGGCGGCGGAGGCGGCGGAGGCGGCGGAGGCGGCGGAGGCGGTGGAGGCGGTGGAGGAGTCTCCACCGGCATCTCCGGCACACGTAACTTGTTCCCCTCGGCCGAACTGAACACATCGTCGCTTTCGTCCTCCGTCTCTCCGAAGATGCTCTCCCGGGACTCCGGCGTGGGCAGGTTGAAGGTCGGGAGGTCGGGAATCGGCGGAGGTGGTGGAGGGGGCGGCGCGGCGGCGACCGGAATCGCCGGCGGCACGGGAACGGCCACCGGCGCGGGAGCGACCAAGATCTGGTTGCAGTGCGGGCACCGCACTTTCTTGCCGAGCAATTCGATCCCGACGCCCATTTTCTTGGCGCAGAACGGGCACGGAAATGTTTGGGTGGGCATGGCGGCTTCTGGGGAGGAATGTCGCGATGAGCCGTCATCATAGCCGGGCCGGCGGGAATCGCCAGCGAACGAACCGAAGGGCCTGTCCCGGAATACAACGGGAAGCATGAACAACTCGCAGTCCGCCGAACTGCTCTTTGAATTGTCCCGTGCGGGGCGTCGCTGTCATCGCCTGCCAGATGCGGACGTGCCGAGTGACATACCTCTGTCACAGTTGCTGCCCGCGGAGCACCTCGCGGCCTCGCCGCCGCCGCTGCCCGAGATCGGCGAGAGCGACCTCATCCGCCACTACACGAATCTCTCCGCCCGCAACATGTCGATCGACACGAACTTCTACCCGCTTGGTTCGTGCACGATGAAGTACAACCCGAAGCGGCACGAGCGGCTTGCGGCGCTGCCCGGCTTCGCCAATTTGCATCCGCTGGCGGACGATTCGAGCACGCAGGGCATGCTGCAACTGCTCTTCGAGATGCAGGAACTCCTCGCCGAGATCAGCGGCCTGCCCGCGGTGTCGTTGCAACCCGCGGCCGGAGCCCAAGGCGAACTCGCAGCTTTGTTCGTGGCCGCCGCGTACTTCCGGGATGTGGGCCAAACGCACCGCCGAAAAGTGCTCGTGCCGGACTCCGCGCACGGCACCAATCCGGCGTCCGCCGCCTTGGCCGGGTTCGAAGCCGTCACGGTGAAGAGCGGTGCGAACGGGCTTGTGGACCTCGCGGATCTCGACGCGAAACTCGGCGACGATACCGCCGTGTTCATGATCACCAATCCGAACACCCTCGGGCTCTTCGAGAAGCAGATCAAGACGATCTGCGACAGGGTGCACGCGAAGGGCGGGCTGATGTACTTGGACGGCGCGAACATGAACGCCATCCTCGGCATCACGCGGCCCGGCGACTTCGGCGCGGACATGCAACATTACAACGTCCACAAGACGTTCACCGGCCCGCATGGCGGCGGCGGCCCCGGAAGCGGTCCTATCGCCGTCCGCGACTTCCTCGCGCCCTATTTGCCCGCCCCCGTGGTGAAGAAGAGCGGCGACTCATACTCGCTGGACTTCGACCGGCTGAAATCGATCGGCCGTGTGAGGAGTTTCTTCGGGAACGTCGGCATCCTCTTCCGGGGATACTGCTACATCCGCACGCTGGGGCCGGACGGACTCAAGGCCGTGAGCGAGAATGCGGTGCTCAATGCGAACTACCTCCGTGTGCTCGTGAAGGATGCGTACGACGTTCCGCACGAGGGGCCGTGCATGCACGAGTTCGTGGCCAGCGCCCGTTCGCTTCTCCGTGAACGCAAAGTGAAGGCGATGGACATTTGCAAGCGGCTCCTCGACTTCGGCTACCATGCCCCGACGGTGTACTTCCCGCTGGTGGTGGCCGAAGCGCTGATGATGGAGCCGACCGAAACCGAGAGCCGCGAAACGCTGGAGGCTTTCGCCGCAACGCTCAAGAAGATCAAGGAGGAGGACGTGGAGTTGCTCCGCACCGCGCCGCACACCCAAATCATCAGCCGCCCGGACGAAGTGCGGGCGGCCAAGGAACCCGTGCTGCGGCACAAAGCTGCAGTTTGAAGCGACTCCAACGAGTGTTCAGAACCTGCGTTGAAGTGTCATGACTCCAGCGGTCGTGTTCTCAGCGATGTTCTTCGGCATCGGCCCGTTTCCGAGCGGCACCGGGCTCGATGCCGACGGTTTCCCACTGCCGCGGGGGGCGATCGCCCGCATAGGTTCCTCGCGGTTCCGCGCCGGCGACGAGATCGAGAAACTGCTCCACTCGCCGGACGGCAAGCACCTCGTCGCGGGGACACGCTCGGCCTGTCACATCTGGGAAGCAACCACCGGGCGGCACGTGCTGCGGTTGGGCGGAACGGTGCTCCGCCAAGGCAATCCATCGGGCCCGCTGGGCGGTTACGGGTTGCCGCGTGTCTTGGAACGGGTGGTTCCGCTCGGATTCGATCGCCACGGCGCGCTTGTCGTGACGCGACATGGCGAGCCGCCGAGATCGGCCGTGCGCTTCACGCGGAAACCGCTCCAGTTGTTCCTCGAAGCCGCCGACGAGTACCCGGATCCCAACGGGCCGGTGTTCGTCGAACGCTACGAACTTCTGACCGGCCGACGGTTGAGTTCGATCAAGATCGCCACCGATACGCCGGATGTCGCGCTCTCGCCGGATGCGACCCGTGTGGCTCACCGATTGCAAGAATGGGGCGGCATCGGCGTGTCCGATGCCGCCACCGGCCGGTTGCTCTGGTCCCGGGAGAATCACGGCGTCGCGGTCGCCGGCGCGTTCACGACGGATGGCGGCACGCTCGCCTGGACGCTGAAGATCGAAAGTCTTGGCAATCGGCTCGCCTTCATCGACGCGGGATCGGGCCGGACGCGGAAGTTGCTCTCGGCAGTGTCCGACGTCGATCCCAAACCGCTGACCGCACATGGCGGGTGGGTCACGGACGGGGAATGCGTTTGGTCCGTGAAGACCGGCGAGCGCGTACTGGAGAACTGCAGCGGGGTCGCCGGGTTTCTTCCTGGTGATCGCGTCGTCATGGGAACCGGGCGGTTCGGGGGCGAGCCGTCGGCCCACATCCGGGATGTGAAGACGAAGCAGCGGATCGAAGGATGGCCGTGCGCCGCGACCCGGCTCGCGGTCGTCTCGCCGAACGGCAGAACGGTCGCCGTGCTGGAACATGGCTCGATCGCGATTCGCGACCTTGCGACCGGACGGGAGTTGATCGGCGCAGTGAATTGGTTCAACCGGCCACACTTGGGGTTCACCCGATTCGGCGATCTCGGCACATTGATCCTGGACGCGGATCAAGAATGGGATCCGCGGAACGGCCGCATTTTCGCCCGCGAAGCCGGGCAGGACGATGACGAACGACCTTATCGTTGGTTGTTCCACCCGAGCGAACGCGAAGACACGCTTTTCGCACTCGTCCTCGATCAACGGATCCAACGCACGATACCGCTGCCGAATCGGGAATACGCCGTTCAATCGGGCGGGCAGTTCGTGTTCACGTGGGGAAACAATGACTCACGCTTCGGCCGCGAGACCGAAATCGTTCGATGGAACGTCAACACAAGTTACGTCGTTTCCCGCGCGTCGGCGCCCGGACGGCTGGAGAATCTTCAATTCTCGGCGGACGGCCGCCGATTCCTCGCCGAACGATGGGGTTTCGATCGGAAGCGGGACGACACGCGGAACGAGTCGCTTCGCGGGCTCGATCGCGTGTGCCTGCTCGTGGGCGACGCGAAGACCGGCCGAACGATCAACGTGGTCGGCGGTGTCGGCCTCGAACTCCCGGGGTTGCAATATCGCATCAGCCCGGACGGGCGTACCGTGGCTTCAGGTGATGCGGGCGGCCGCATCACGCTCGTGGACGTGGACACCGGATCGATCCGCCGCACGTTTCAACACAACGGGCCGATCCTCGCACTCGATTTTTCGCCGGACAGCAAGCTGCTCGCCGCCCAAAGCCCGGACGCGCCGATTCTCGTGTGGGACGCCGCTTCACTTCAGTAGTTCCATCACCTTCGCCGGGTCGGCTTTCTCTTCGATCACGGCCTTGCTCGCCGCCGCATACGCCGCTTTGAGTTGATCCGCATTCAGCGGTTGGCCGTTGCCCGCCACGCCGCCCGCGAACAGGACCTTCCGCGGCGCGACGAGCGCAGCCAAATGCGGCACGTCGCCCACATCGCGAAGGATGCCGGGAACCAATGTGCCGAGTCGCTGCTTCTCGTACGGCACTTCGCTGATGAAACTGGCGAGCGTGCCCACGGCCGCGACCTTCTTGATGCGGTCGTCCGTGGCCGCGGCCGCGAGCGCCACCAAGCCCGCCGGCCCTTCGCCGATCACCGCGATCTCGCGATCGCTCCACATCCCGATCGCCTGACGCACGTCGAACACCCACTGCCCGAGCAGCGGCCGGCCGATCCACAGGCCCCACTCCGCGGTGTTGTGGTCCGGGGCCCGGCCGATCGTCTCGCTGATTGCGGAGGAGCCGGTTGCCCGCAGTTGGAGGTCCAGCGTCGCCCAACCGGCCTTGATCGCGGCTTTGTGATACTCCATCCGCGACGCCTGGCCCATGTTGAGGATCACGGCGAGCGGTTGCGTCCCCTTCGGCTTCTTGGGATCGAAGCGGTACACCATATCCAACGTGATGCCCGGCTCCGGTGTGAACTTCCACACCGAGGTGTCCTCGAATCCTTCGATCCACTTGTCGGCGGCTTTCTGGTCCGGGAAACCGCCGAGGGCTTTCACCAAGGCCTTCTTCGCATCCTCGTCCGAGAGCGGCTTGCGATTCGCGAGCAGTTTCTTGCCTTCCGCGGCGGCGAACTGCGGCAGCGTCACCCACTCTTTCGGCCGGGTGTTCCCCGGGTAGCATCGCAGGTCTTCGGGGTTCTCGGTCTTGTGCTCGGGCTCCTTGATCGGGGTGCCGTCGCCCTCGCCCTTGAGGTGCATCGCCATCCAGCCGTACATCTCTTCGCGCATCGCCTTGCTGTAGTCGTGCGGGCTCTCGAAGATCGCATGCCGCGGGGCCGCCCCCGCACTGTGCAGCTTGAACACGGAGTCCGCGTACGCGATGGACTTCTTCGCTTCATCCACGGAGAACTGCCGGGCGTCGCGGGTGGCGTTGATCACCATGAGCCCGCGCGGGGCGGCGAGGCCGAGGATGCCGCCTTCCTCCGTGAAGCGCAGCGCCCCCGGCACCACCTCGCACATGCAGCACGCGGCACCGAGATACGCCTGGTAGTTCCCCACCGAACACACCGGCACCACGCTCTTGAACCGCGTGTCGAAGGATCCGGCGTACATGGATTGATTGCCGCCGCCGCTCGCCCCGGTGATGCCGAGCTTCTCGCCGTCCACCTCCGGCCGAGTGAGCAGGTAATCGACCGCCCGCATGTTCTCGTAAACTTGAAGCCCGGAGAGCGGCAGGCCCGTGGGCAGCAGCGTGGCCGCGGTCATTTCGCCGTGGTACTCGCCGAGTGCTGTGCCGATCGCCCGTTCGCCGGCGCCGAAGGCATCGACGCACAGCACCACGTAACCCTGTTTCACGGCCCCGATGCAACGCGACTGCACCACCGGGTCCTGCTTCGCACCCTTCCAGTGGCCGTGCACCATGAGGATCGCGGGCAACTTGCCCATTTTGTCCGGCAGATACAGGTTGGCGGTCATGCGGATGCCGGGCCGCGTCTGGAACGTGATCTTCTCGACGCGGTAGCCGTCGCGTTTCAGTTCGCCATGCTTCTGCGGGTCGAGCGGGCAGGGCGTTTCGGGGAAGCCGCCCCACGCGGCGAGCAGATTCTTCCGCAGTTCGTCCTGCTGTTTCTTCAACTCGACGAGCGTGGCGGGCGGCTTGTCTCCGGCCCGGAACGCGGCCGCCTGCTTGCGGACGAACTCGAGATACTCCTCACCGGGTTTGGGATCGGCGGCGAAGCACGGCGATGCAAGCAAGAGGAGCGCGGGAAGGGAGCGGTACATGAGTGCTTCTCCGAGTGAGTCATCAGTCGTCGGACGTCCACGTCTCAGATGTTGGAACCAGAGGAGAAACAGCGGGATGTTAGCCGGACGCGCCAGCGACGGTCGGTTCATCCGTCGCTGGCGCGTCCGGCTAACATCCCCTTTACGCCCTCGGAATCACTGCATCTTCAATCCGCGGCCGGGCAGTGCCTTCGTACGTTCGCCGCTCTGGAGCACGGGCACGCCGTTGACCAACACGTGCTCCACTCCGACGGCCAACGTCTTGCCTTCGGCGTAGGTCGAACGGTCCGCGATGGTTGCGGGATCGAACACGACCACATCCGCGGCGAGGCCGGCGCGGATGAGGCCGCGATCCTTCAACCCGAAGCGGCGGGCGGTGTGAGATGCGCACTTCATCACGGCTTCCTCGATCGTCCAGTCGCCGTTGCGGACGTGGTGGCCGAGGTAGCGGGCGAAGCAGCCGGTGCCGCGCGGATGCGGCTTCCCGCCGACGTAGATGCCGTCCGAACCGCCCATCATGAGCGGGTGCTTCATCAGCAGCGGGATGTCGTGCTCGTGTCGCTCGGCGAAGTGGCGGATGATGCAGCCCGCGGCCAGGTTCGTGGCCAGAAGCAGATCGCAGGTGAAATCGACGAGCGATTGCCCGGCCGACTTTGCAGCTTCGACCAAGCCCATGCCTTCGAGCGAGCGGTACTTCTCGCTGGGCAGCGACGCGAGGCGGATGGTCTCGATCGGGAAACGCGGATTGGCGAAGGCGTGTTCCAGTTTCTTCCGCACGGCGGGGTCGGCGAGGCGGGTCATGGTTGCATCGAGCCCGCCTTCGAGAATCTCCGGCGGCATCGTGAGCATCACCACGAGCGTGCTGCCGAACAGGTAGCAGTACAAGTCGTAGGTGACATCCACTCCGGCGTCGCGGGCGGCGTCGAGCAGCGGAATGGTTTGCTCGGCGACACAATTGAAGTGCGACACATGCACGCCGCACTTCGCCCGCTTGCCGATGTTGAACACTTCCTGAAGGGCGGGGGGGGCTTTCTGCAGGTTGTACCCGCGCATGTGCGTGACGTAGATGCCGCCGAACGGCGCGATCTCTTCGCACAAAGCCGCCAGTTCGTCCTCGTCCGCGTAGATGCTTGGCACATAATCCAGCCCGCTGGAGAGGCCGACCGCGCCTTGCTCCATGCCTTCGCGGACGAGCCGCTTCATCACCTTCAGTTCGTCCGCGGTCGCCTTCCGCGATTCGAGCCCCATCGCCTCCATGCGCACGTTGCCGTTCGGGATCAGCGTGCAGGCGTTGATCGCACACGCGTTGTCGAACAGCTTCAAATAGCTCTCGATGCTGTTCCACGTCTTGCCGGGCGTGGGGAAGTTACCGTTGAACCCGGCGGTGTACCGCCTCATGTACTCTTGCGTGGCGGGGCCGCCGGGCGCGAATGCGACGCCGTCCTGCCCGAGCACGTACGTGGTCACGCCCTGCCGCACTGCGGCTTCGTGGTACGGGTCGACCAAGAGCGCGAGGTCGCCGTGGACGTGGGCGTCGATGAAGCCGGGACACACGATCTTGCCCGCGACGTCGAGCACGGTCTTGGCTTGGGCCTGGCCCAATGCCCCGACCGCGGCGATCGTGCCGTTGGAAACCGCGACGTCCGCATGGAACCACGGCAGCCCGGTGCCGTCCACGACGCGTCCGCCACGGATGATGATGTCGAACATGTCCGTCCTCAGTTTTTCTTCCCGATGCACCAGAGGTGCTTCTCGCTGCGGTGGAAGATGTCGCCGTCCGAGAAGGCCGGCGAGGCGTACACCTTCTCGCCGAGTGCGTTCTTCGCGAGCACGTCCAGTTCGCCGTCCGCCTTCACGACGAACGTCACACCGGCGTCGTTGGTGAAGTAGACGCGACCCTCGGCGGCCACGGCGGATGCGTGGTAGCCGGTCGCGCCGCCGAGTTTCTCCTTCCAGTATTCCTTGCCGGTCTTCACGTCCCAGCAACTGGCGAAGCCGAGCTTGTCGTCCACCACGAACAGCTTGCCCGCGGCGGCCACGGGGCTGGGCACGTAGCCGCCCTCGTTCTTGTGGCTCCACTTCACGTGCGTCTTGGTCACATTCCCGCTGCCGCTCGGATCGATGGCCATCACCCAGTGAACGGGGAAGCCCGCGGTGAGCAGGACGAGCCCGTCGTGGTACACCATGCTGCTGACGAACTGCTCGGTGGGGCCGTCGATGATCCAGAGTTGCGCGCCGGTGTCCGGGTCGTAGCTGGCCACGCACTTGCTGCCGGTGAGCACCATCTGCTTCTTGCCGGCCGCCTCCACGATCACGGGCGGGCAGTAGGAGCGGAGTTTGGTGGGTCGGTCGATGCGCCACTTCTCTTCACCGGTCTTGCGGTCCAACGCCACGATGTACGCCTTCAGCCCCTTGGGCGCGTCTTGGTCCGCGTTCAGGATCACGAGGTCCTTGTAGATCATGGGGGCGACGCCGAAGCCGTGTACGGAGTGGAACTCTCCGGGTGTCTTCTCCCACACCTTGTTGCCAGAGTAGTCGAAGGCATAGACCCGCATGTGCGGCTTGTCGAGAAACGAGACGAACACGCGTTCGCCGTCGCACGCCGGAGTGGAACTGGCCCAACTGTTCTCGCCGTGTTTCTTCTCCAAGTCCGAAACGACAGCCACCTTCTCCCACAGGATCTTGCCCGAGGCGCGGTCCACGCAATAAAGCACGCGTTCCCTCTCGGCTTCGCGGCAGGCCGTGACGAACACCTTCCCCTTGCTCACGACCGGCGAGGAATGCCCGGTGCCGGGGATGAGCGTCTTCCACTTCACGTTCTCGGTGGCGCTCCACGTGGTGACGAAGCCGCTGTCCGTCACGGTGCCGTCCGCGCGCGGCCCGCGCCATACGGGCCAGTCTTCAGCGAAGGCGAATCCGGAGGCGAGCAGGAATGCGAACGCGGCAGCGAGGCGGGGCATGGCAAACTCCGAGGCGGGAGGACCGGCGGGTGCGGACGATTGTACACGAGCGCTCATCACACTTCGATCTTCTTCCACTTTCCGAGCGCGAAGCGGATCACGAACAGGATGCCGCGCAGCCAGATGTCCGCGACCATGGCGATCCATGCCCCGAAAAGGCCCATGTCGAAGCCCTTCACCACGCCGAGCGGGCCGAGATTCACTTCGGACTTTGTGAGCAGGTACGCGAGCGGAATGCGGACGCCGAGGAAGCCGACCCAGTTCAAGAGTACAGGCACGCGCGTGTCGCCGGCGCCACGAAGCGCGGAGAGGAACACGATCTGCCCGGCGAGGGCGGGCATGGCGAAGGCGATGAGCCGCAGTACGGGGACGCCCGCGGCTTCCACTTCCGCGGACTCGCCGAAGAAGCGGAAGAACTGCGGTGCGAGCAGGAAATACACCGCACCCATCGCCGTCATCGCGGCACAACCGAGACCGAACGCGGACCATGCGTATCGGGCGGCAGCCTGCGGGGTCCGAGCGCCGAGATTGCGGCCGACCAGGCTCATCGCCGCCGTGCCGAACGCCGCTCCGGCGAGGAATCCGAGCGCTTCCACGCGAATGGCGATTCCGTGGGCCGCGCTCATCGCCTTGGGCAGGGCGTTCACCAAACTCAGGAACCAGAGTTGGCTCAACGCCACGGACATGCTGTCGATCGAAGCCGGCACACTGACTCGCAGGATGCGGCGGAGCAGGTCGATGTTCGGCAACAGGTTCCCAAGTTGAAGTTTCAACCCGGAGCGACCGCGGATGAACAGTGCGATCAACACGCAGCAGCCGATCAGGTGGCTTAATCCCGTGCCGAGCGCGATGCCGACGAAGCCGAGGTTCGTGCCGAAACAGAGCCCCCATGCGAGGGGCACATTCAGGAACGCCACGCCGCCAAGCACATACAACCCGGTGCGGGTGTCCCCGGAGCCCACGAGGCACGCGACGCAGACGGATTCCGTGATCTGGAACGCGAGCAGGGCCGCGAGCGGCATCAGGAACGCGAGGCAGAGTTCGGCCGCCAAGCCGTTCGGCCCGATAAGTGCGATCAGGTCGCGAAGACCGAACAACCCCGCCAGCGAGCCCAAGAGCCCGAACCCGACGCCGAGCAGGACGGCTTGGCCGGTCGCACGGCGGGCGTTGGCCCAATCACCGGCTCCGACGAACCGTGCGACCAGCGCCGTGGCCCCCACGCTGACGATCACGGTGTAGCTGGAGATGAACCAATACAGGTAGCCAGCCGTCGTGAGGGCCGAGAGGTAATCGGCCCGCTCGGCTTCGGGCACGGGAATGGCCGCCGCGATGCGTTGGTCTGAAAGCTGGACGACGAGGTGAAGATACTGCTGAGCGAGGTTCGGCAGTGCGAGAACCAGCACCTGCCTCCATACCGAACGCCGCACGACATCCATGAAGTGATGATAGCGGCATCGCTTGCGTGTTCGCGATGGCGGTTGCAACCGCCATCGCGAACACTTCTTAGCGGATGTCACGGCTTCGGAAGCAGTTCCGCCGCCTTGAGTCCGTTCAGCACGAACTGCACGGCGATGCCGGCGAGCACGAGACCGAGCACGCGGTCCAGCACGTGGACGCCGGTGGTGCCGAGACGTTTCTGAATCGGTTCCGCCAGCCGCAGTGTGACGTAACACACGAGACCGGTCAGGGCGATGGCGAGGAACACGAGGCTCACCTGGCCCGCGTCGTTGGCCTGCGCCATCAGGACGGTGACGGTGCTGAGCGCGGCCGGCCCCGCGAGCATCGGAATGGCCAGCGGTGCGATCGCGACATCCGCCGCGGCCTCGCCTTCGCTCATCTCCTCCGGGCTCTCCTGCGTGTTGCGTTGGGCGCGGATCATGTCCAGCGCCACGAGGAAGAGCACGAGCCCGCCGGCGATTTGGAACGCGGGCAACGTGAGCCGCAGCACTTGGAAGATCACATTCCCCACGGCGGCGAAGCCCATGAGGATCAGCGTGGCGGCCGCGCTGGCCACGAACGCGGTATTCTTCCGTTTCGCCGGGGAATAGCGGCTGGTGAGCGCGATGAACGCCGGCACCGTGCCGGGCGGATCCACCAGGAACAGGATCGACACGAACGCCGTGGTCGCGAAGTCCAGCATGGCGTCAGGATACGAGCGCGAAGAACAACTCTTCCAAGTCGTGCTCGTTGTGCATCTGGCGGAGTTCGTCCGGTGTGCCGCAGACCACGATCTTCCCCTTGGACATAATCGCCACGCGGTCGCAGAGTTTCTCCACCTCGCGCATGATGTGCGTGGAGAAAACGATCGTCTTGCCGCGGCCGCGGAGTTGCTTGATGCTCTCCAGCACGGCCCGCTGCACCAGCACGTCCAGCCCCGAAGTCGGTTCGTCGAAGATCAGCACCGGCGGATCGTTCACCAAGGCGCGAGCGATGCTCACCTTCTGCTTCATGCCGGTGCTCATCTTCCCGCCGGGCACGTCGCGGAACGAGTTCATCTGCAGCGTCTCGAACAAGTCCTCGAGCCGGTCCCGAAGCTCCCTCGGGGGAATGAGGTTGAGCCGGCCATAATACTCCACCATCTCCCAGGCGGTCATGCGGTCGTACACGCCGGTGTTGGCGGACAGGAAGCCGACGTGCCGCCGCACTTCGGAGGGCTGCTCGGTGACGTCGAACCCGGCGACGGACGCCGAGCCGCCGGTGGGCCGCAGCACGGTGCAAAGCATACGCAGGGTCGTGGTCTTGCCCGCGCCGTTGGGGCCGAGCAGGCCGAACACCTCGCCCGGCTTCACGGTGAAACGGATGCCGTCCACCGCCGGAAGAGGGTTGCCGGGGAAGTGCTTCGAAAGCTCGCGGACTTCGATCATTGATGGCTCGCGATCCACTTCCGGTAGTTCTCGGAACTGGCGTCGTCGATCTCGAAGGGCTTGTATGTGCGGTCTGCGATGATCAGCCGCGTCAGAGTGCCGTCCGGCACCAGCGAGAAGTACCAAGGGCCGAGTACGACCACTTCACGACCGTTCTTCTCCACGAAGAACGCGGTGGTGCCGAGCAACTTCGCCTTCCAATGCGGCCGGGTGGGCAGGTCCAGCGCCAAGTCGTCTGTCGCGGGATCGGCGTGCTTGATCTCGTAGATCAGGTCGTCGAACCATCGCATTTGCTCGGCGGTGGGCCGATCCGCGAACGCCCGGCGGAGTTCGAGATAGTTCTGCACCCGACGCACGCCGGATGCGAACAAAATGACGCCGAACACCATGCTGAAGGTGTTGGTGTTCTGTCCTGCGAGCAGGAGCAGGGCCTGGGAGCCGAGGTTCAGCAGGGCGAACACGAACAGCAAGAGTGCGTCGAGCAGGATGCCCTCCGCGGAGGCGAAGAGCCACTTGAAGAGACCCACGCCGATCTCCGCGGCCGCCAGAGCGGCGTAGATCGCCACGACGATCGGGAAGCCGACGCCGACGGGAGCCTGTTGCAGAGACCAGTAGGCGAAGGCGAAGAAGAGCAGGGCGAAGAATACGTTGCCGCGGCCGCTGGACCGCACCATCCGGCACAACTCGCGGTACGCCAGCACCCGCTGGAGAAGGAATCGCATCATCGCATCGTCGGCCATTCACTCATTGTGCCGAAACGCGCGGCGGGGGCAACGCCGGACCCGCGTTGGCACGAAACGCATTCCGCGGTAGAATCGCTCGCGATCCCAGTCGCCGGAGGCGGGCATGTTCGCAGGATTGCTGCTCGTGTGCTTGGGTGCTCCGCCGGAGGAGCCGCAGCTTCCGGTCGCGAACGAGCAGCGCAAGGATTCGCTGGCCCGGTTCGGCGCGGGCGTGTGGCAGGCCCGCCGCGAACGGCTGCTCACCGCCGTCAAGTCCCTCGAATCCGCCGCCAAGCTGGATCCCGATTCCACGGCCGCCCTCAAGGAACTCGTTTCGGCGTACGCGCGGCTCGGGCGCGAGCCGGATGCGATTCGCGCCGCCCGCACAGTGATGGAACGCGATCCGACGGACGCGGACACGGCACACAAGCTGGCACGCCTCTTGAACGGCGCTCCACGGCGATCCGGGCGAGCTGAGTTTGCCCACGGATCGCGGCCGAGCATCGATGCGGCCGATCGCCCCGAAGAAGGCGTTGGCCGTGTACCGCGACTGGGCCGTGCTGGAAGATCGCATGGCGGGCGGGTCAAGGAGGCGGCTCAAGCATGGAAGCGAGTCGTGGACTTCCTGACCACTCGCCGCAAACCGATTCTCGCCATCGGTGCCTTCACGCGCTCGAACTCGATGCCGAGACCGCGGACGCGCTGGAACCTTTCCGGGCCGGTCGCAAGAGTGAAGGCCGGTTGCCGTCGAGGAAGCGGCGGCCGCGTTCGCGGCCGCACGCAACTGCGCTCGGAGAAGTTGAACGACAAACCGGCCGCGGCGCGCTCGATTGGAATCTCTCCGCTGCGTATGCACCCGTGAATCCTGCCGCGGCGGCGAAGCATCTCGAGGCGTTTCTTCGGCTCAAACCGCAAGCCGTGGAGCCGTTCGGGCGATTGGTGGAACTGTTGCACGCGACCGGCCGGGGCGGGGAGATCGCCGCCACGCTCAAGCTGCACGTGTCGCGATCCGATGAACGTGCCGTTGCGGGCGGTGGCGGCACCTCGAACGGTCAGCACGTCCCGCGACCCGCAAGGTCAGCGACACGTTCACCAAGCTTCTTGCTTCCCAGTCGGCCCCCAGGGTCTAGAGGCTCGCACTGAAGTCGTGCTTCGACACGAACCGGCCGGGCCGCGCCGTCGAACTCTTGGACGCGGCTTATCTCATGCTGAAGGAGGACGACCCGAAGACGGACACGGCGAAGGCGTTCGCCGCGGAGAAGGCCCGCGGCCTGCTCGACGCACTACGAAGCGAACCGGCAGGCCGCGGCCGCGCTCGCGCCCGGTGAAGGAACGACCCTGAAAGCCGGCCGCACCCACGCACATCAAGCGTGGTACGCGGCTGGAGTGCTCGCCGCCCGGCTCGGCAAACTGGATCACGCCGCGGTGCAGTATTCGGAAGCGGTTCGCACCACCTCGCCCGTTTCGCCAAGGCGGCGTACTACCTGGTGATCAACGTGCTGCGTCGTTCCGCAAACCGGATCGCATCGTCGCCGTGTGCCACGACGGCTTGCGGAACACGGGCCTGTTTCCCGCGTACTTCAACTATCACCTCGCGCTCGCATCGCTGACTTGGGCAACGCCGACGATGCGATCGCGGCGGCGGACAAAGCCATCGCCCAAGGCGGCGCAGCGGATCGGCTCTCCCTGCGGTTGCAGAAGGTCGCCGTGCTGCAGCGACTGGGGAGATGGGACGACGCCGTCGCGCTGTGCAAGAAGCTGCTTGCCGAGTTCGATGAAACCGGGGAACGCCTCCGCATCCGGTATTCGCTCGCCAATTCCTATTGGGGCGCGAAGAAGCATGCGGAATCGGAGGCGGAACTTCGCGCGATCCTGGATGCCGATGCGGACCATGCCGGGGCGTGCAACGATCTCGGCTACCACCTCGCGGAGCAGGGTCGCAATCTGGATGAAGCCGAGCGACTTGTTCGCCGCGCCATCTCGATCGATCGCGTGGACCGCCGCCGCTCCGGCGACCCGGAAGCGGACAGCCCCGCGTATCTGGACAGCCTCGCATGGGTGCTCTTCCGCCGCGAAAAACTCGAGGCCGCCCGTGATCTCCTGACGCAGGCGGCGGCCATGCCGGACGGGGCCAACGACGGTGTAGTGTGGGACCATCTGGGCGACGTGCAGTACCGGCTCGGCGAGAAAGACAAGGCTCGTGCCGCATGGCTCGAAGCCGAGCAGCGCTTGCCACCGATCACCGCGGCAAACGTGACGGACGCTTGGACGACCTGAAACGCAAACTCAAGCAGCTCCCATGACACCGCCCCGGTCTTTGCAGTAAACTGACATCCTCTCGATTCCATTTCGTTCCCAACGGGGTCGCCCGTGTCGATTGTCGCTGCCTGCCGCATTGCGAGAGCCGCTTCCACCTGCAACCGGACTTGATCGGCAAGGCGATGCGCTGCCCAGACCCGACTGTCGCGAACCGTTCGTGGTGGAAAAAGCGAAATGAACGAAGAAGCCGAAGATGCTCCGCCTCCGCCGAAGGGCAAAGTGAAGGCGCCCCAGCGGAGATCCGGATCTTCCGCCGATCTTTGCCGGGCCGGATGAGTCCGGGGTGGTGGACGCGGTCGTGATTCCGCCGCCCTCTCCGCCTCAACCAAGCCAGTGGCCAAGCAACCGCCGAAAGCATCGCCCAAGCCGCCAAAAGTGGTCGAAGCTCAAATCTGGAAGCGACCGTGGTGCCGCCTCCATCAACCGGTCAACGCGAGAATCGTGTGGTCCGCCGACGCCGATCTGCCAGGGCCGCCGATTCCTCCGAAGCCGAGCCCGCCGACTTTGATGTGAGCGAACCCGAGCCGGCACTGCACGACGACGATGACGAGGTGCTGATCCGCCGGAAGAAAAAGAAGAAGAATCTCGGGCCGGCGATCCTGATCGGCATGGTCATCGCCATCGTGATCGCGGGCGGCGGCATCGTTGCGTACATTCTCAAATCGCAGACCGCCGCGGAAGCGAACGAAACCGCCGAAGCCGAGGAGAAATACAAGAAGCAGGACTTCGCCGGCGCGGGCAAAGCCTACGAGGAACTCAAGAACAAACATCCGGACAAGCCGGAGTTCGCGTACCTCGCGGACCTCAGCGCCGTGCGGCTTGCGGTTGGCTCCGTCACCAGCCAGGACAACCCGCTCCTGGCGTTCGAGAAACTCAAAACGTTCGTCTCGGTTCACAAGGATTCGCCGCTCGCGAAGCCGGACAAACACGGGCTGGACGTTTTCGACGCCGGGAAGAAACTGCTCGAGGACTTCGAGAAGTACGTGACCGCACGTCTGGGCGACTACAAGGGCGACCGCAAGGGCAAGGCCGGTGAGTTGAAGAAGGCCGAGGACATGCTCGCGGTCGGCAACGAAGTGATCCCGCTGATCCGCCCGTTCCGCGACAAGGACGCGATGTCTGCGGACGAGTTGAAGGGGCAGCTCAACGGCAAGACGGCGCCGGCGATCGCCTATGAGAAGAAGCGGCTCGATGTGATCGCCCAAGCCCGGAAGGCCGTCGAATTCCCCACGGACGACGCCATCCAGAACGCTCGCGGCATTCTCTCCTCCGGCGGCTTCACGGACGATCCAGGGATCGAGATCATTCAGACCACGGAAGGCGAACTTCCTGAAGGCGATCCGCTTCGAGCGCAAGCCCGCCAACCCCGCAACCCCCCGCCCGCGACCGCCGCTTCGATTCTGTTCGTGGCGCTGATCGGCGACACGAAATGAGCCTGCGCGGCCGGAAGAACCCTCCTCCGTGTTCCTCGCGGTGGCGAATCAAGTGCTGTACGCGCTGGATGAAGACACCGGTGCGATGCTCTGGGCCGCGCGTGTCGGGCCCGGCAGTTTCGATCCGCCGACCGTGGCCCAAGTGCAACTTCCCGAAGGGCCGACCGATCTGGCGTTGGTCGCTTCCGATGTCGGTGGCAAGCCCGCGCTCACGGCGTATGTGCTTCGCACGGGGCAGCCGCGGTGGTCGCAACCGCTGGAACCGAAGGTGCAACCGGGCGGCGACGCGTCGAAGCTTCAACCCGCCCCCGCCGCGGGGGCCGTGGTGGTTGCCGGAAGCCGTGCGTACGTTCCGATCCGCGACTCCTCGGGCTCCGTGCTCGTGTTCGACATCGCCTCCGGGATGAAGATCGGCCGCATCACGGTGGGGCAGTCCATCAGCCCCGGTGCGTTCCTGCGGCCGGGCACGAACCACTTGTACATCGCGGCGGAATCGCGCCGCATCTTCGTGTTCGACATCGAAGCCATCGCGGCGGGCGGCGACGCCCGCTGCCTTCGCGTGATCCCCACGGACCATCCCACCGGATCGCTTCGCACCATCCCCGGCATCTTGGGCCAACCGGGGGACGACCCCTCGCCGCGGTTTCTCATCCTCTCGCAATCCAACGGCGCGGGCATGAAACTCCGGGCGTTCCCGCTGCCGCCCACGCCGGCTTTCGTTCCCGATGCTCCGCCCGCGCTCGAACCGCTTCCGGGCGGTGCGATCGAACTCGACATGAACGGCTGGGCGTGGTTCCCGCCCGTGTCCGACAGCGAACGCATCACCGTCGTCACGGATCGGAACCAGTTCCGCATCTTCGGCATCAAACAAGCGGGGAACAACGATGATCCGTTGTTTCCGCTGCCCTCGCCGACAATTCCCGAACCGCCGGGCGGGCAACCGGTGCGCGGTTTGGTCGTGCCCGCCGAGGAAGGCGCGTATTGGGTGCTGGTCGGCGGCGCGCTCACGAAGTACCGACTGACTTTGGTGCCGAGTGCGGGGCTGACGCTGGTGCCGGACAAGGCCGGGTTGCCGATCGGCGAGCCCACGCAACCCGCCCAGATGAACGCGAAGCGGGACACGGCGTGCTTCGTCGTGCGTTCCGCGAACTCGTCCGGCTGTCGGGCGGTGGCCGTGAAACTCCGAGACGGCGCCCCGCGCTGGCAGCGGCAACTCGGCCTCATCCCGTCCGTCACGCCGCTCCGCACCGACACCGGCGTGCTGCTCGTGGATGGCGACGCCGGCGCCGTCGCGGTTCCGTCAACCGCCACCGCTGCGTTCGACCCGGCGTGGATCGTCGCCCCGCCGATCAACGGTGTCACCAAGCCGGCCGTGCTCGCCGCTTCCGCCGATGCCAAGACCGTCTTCACCATCTCCGCCGTGGGCGAGGGGGCGGTGGCGAAGTGGATCATTCGCCGCGCCGTGAACGGGAAGTTCGACCATTCCGGGAGCGTGAACGCGCCCGGCGCCTTGGCCGGTTCGCCGGTCGTGTTCAACAACACGCTGCTGCTGCCCGCCTCGGACGGCTTCATCTACCGGCTCGTCGTCGGCGACGGCCGCGGCGTCGAGGACAAGCTCGCACCCGGGCCGAAGTGGCTGCTCAACCGAGCGGCCGACAACCCGCAGTGCTACATCGCCGCACTGCCGAACGATCAGTTCATCACCTCCGATGGCGGCCGGATGCTGAAGCGTTGGATCTGGCCCGCGACCGGCGGCTGGGCGGACGACAACGCGAGTTGGTCCCTCCGCGAACGGGTCGCGGCCCCGCCACTGATCCTGCCGGCAGCCGCAGGCAAACCCGCCCGCATGATCGCCGCGGACTCCACCGGCAGCGTCACGCTCTTCGGCTTGGATCGTTCGGACAACTTGATTCGCCGCTGGGTGCCGGGCGTCACCGCGGCCCTGCCCAACGGCGAGGTCTCGCCGTTCGCCTTCCAGACGGACGCCACCGGCCGCATGCTGGTCGCGTACTCCGTAAGGAAGAAACAAACCGTGTGCCTGGACGCCGACGCCGACGCCCCGCTCTGGATCACCCCCGAGAGCGAGGAATCGCTCGTCGGTTCGCCCGTGCCCCTCGGCGCCGGCAACTGGCTCGTCACGGACCTCGGCGGCCGCGTCAGCGTCTTCCACCCGGACTCCCCGCAACCGGCCCTCACGCGCGACGCCGGCTTCGCCGGAGCTGTCCCCGAAAAGGCTGCCGTCCCGCTCGACGCCACCCGCGTGCTCGTCCCCCTCTCGGACGGCTCCGCCGCGCTCGTGGACATCGCCGCGAAGAAGTGACGGGCGTGAGAAGTGTCACATCCCGTTGGCAAGAAAAACCGGCGACCGGCCCGCGTCAGCGGCCGGTCTCATACCAAGCCCAACGCGCGGGCAACTTCGTGGTAACGCGGGCAACTTCGTGGTAAAGTGCGAAACGGAGGACGGAGCCATGCCGGAAATCACACTTGAATCGTTGGCCGCTCGGCTCGACGCTCTCGAACGTCGATTCGAGGGAACGTCCCCGTCGGTGATTCCCCCGTCGCGGGACTGGCGGAGCGTGGTCGGTCTCTCGGAGGAGAACGACTTCACCCGCCAAATGTACGCCGACATGCAGGCTCTCCGGGAAGCGGAGCGGGCGGCGGCACGCCAGGGAATCGTGGAATGATCCTCCTCGACTCCGATCATCTCTCGATCCTGAGATTCCGCGACAGCCCGCGAGCGAAACGTCTTGCGGACCGGTTGGGTGCGGCGACCGACACGGAAGGGCCCATCGGAACCACAGTCGTCAACGTCGAGGAATCGATGCGCGGCTGCTCGCCGCCATCGCGAAGGAAAAGGATCTCGCCCGCCAGATCTACGCCTACCGCGAGTTGGCGGAGTTGTTCACGTTCTTCAGCGGTTTCCACATCGCACTGCTGGACGAGCGCGCGGTCGAAGAAACCATCCGCCTGAAAGCTTCTCGAATCCGCATCGGCACGATGGACCTCAAGTCCGCAGCGATCGCGATCGCCCGCAACGCACTTCTCCTCAGGGCGAACCGCCAGGACTTCGAATTGGTTCCCGGCTTGCGATTTGAGAACTGGCTCGACTGAACACCGCACGAGATCGACATCTGTTTTCCCCGTCGTCACAATCACATCCTTTACCGCCCTTGAAGGCACTCTCATGCCCGCGCCGCCCATCGTCCAGAAGCTCATCCAGCGATTCGACGACCATTCCGATCACTACCGCTCAGCCGAGTACAAGGAAGATCAGCTTCGCCAGGAGTTCATCAACCCGCTGTTTGAATCGCTCGGATGGGACATGGCGAACACGGAAGGCCACGCCCCGCAATACCGGGACGTGATCCACGAAGATGCCTTGAAGATCGGCAAGGAAACGAAGGCGCCGGACTACGCGTTCTGCATCGCCGGCTTGCGAAAGTTCTTTCTCGAAGCGAAGAAGCCGGCCGTCGGCATCAAGAAGAGTGCGGAATCCGCCTACCAGCTTCGCCGCTACGCATGGTCCGCCACACTCCCGGTCTCCATCCTCACGAACTTCGCCGAGTTCGCGATCTACGACTGCCGCAAGAAGCCCGGCTACCAGGACAAGGCCTCCCACGGTCGCGTGGACTACTTCACGCACCACGACCTGATCGAAAAGTGGGATGAGTTCGCAGGCATCTTCTCGAAATCCGCGATCCTCAACGGATCGTTCGACAAGTACGCCGAATCCACGAAGGGCAAGCGCGGAACGGCCACGGTGGACGGCGCGTTCCTGGCCGAAATCGAAGGCTGGCGCTCCGAACTCGCCAAGAACCTCGCGCTGCGCAATGCAAGCCTCGACAACCGCTCGCTGAACTTCGCCGTTCAGGTGATCATCGATCGCATCATCTTCCTGCGCATGTGCGAAGACCGCGGAATCGAACCCTACGGCCAGCTTCAGGGCTTCCTCAAACGGCCGGACATCTACGAAAGCTTGGTTCGGCTCTTCAATCGGGCGGATGAGAGATACAACTCCGGGCTCTTCCACTTCGAGTCCGAGACCGGCCGCGAGGAACCGGACTCGCTGACGCCCAACCTCACGCTCGACGACAAGGTGCTGAAGGACATCATCGGCGGCCTCTACTACCCCGAATGCCCCTACGAGTTCTCGGCACTCCCGGCGGACATCCTCGGCCAGGTCTACGAGCAGTTCCTCGGCAAGGTGATCCGGCTCACGGCCTCGCACCACGCGAAGGTCGAGGACAAGCCGGAAGTGAAGAAGGCCGGCGGCGTGTACTACACGCCCAGCTACATCGTGCAGTACATCGTGGAACGAACGGTCGGGAAACTGCTCGAAGGGAGTACGCCGAAAGATGCCGCGAAGCTTCACATCCTCGATCCCGCCTGCGGGTCCGGCTCCTTCCTGCTCGGCGCGTTCCAGCATCTCATCGACTGGCATCTCAAGTCGAAGGTCCTGATGAATAGGTGGAATGGGAGAATCGAACGCACGCAAGTGTCAAAGACCCTTGCGTGCGTGTCCGGCTCACATGCTTTGTTTCTCGCATCGTGACGGTCCCGAAACGAAAACTCCCAGCAACACTCCTGCTGCCGGGAGGCGTGGTTCACCGCACTGCACGCGGCTCACTTGATGAACAGCATTTCGCGGTAGGTCGGGAGCGGCCAGAGGTCGTCCGCGACGATGGTCTCCAGCTTGTCGCCGAGGGTGCGGAGCTCTTCCATCTTCGGAATCACGGATTCCTTGATGTACTTCGCGTGGGCGTAGGCGTCGCCTTCGGGGTGGTGGTGGGCCGCCTCGCAGAGGGCCTTCGTCGCGGCGGAGAACTTCGTCACGAGGCCGGTGAGTTCCTTCAGCGATTCCACCTGGGCGGCATTGTCCACGCCGGCGGCCTTGGTCGCGTTCACCACCGCGGCCACTTCACCCTGGTAGCGGAGGGCGGCGGGAAGGATCATCGTCTTGGCCATCGTCACCATCATGTTGGCTTCGATGGTCACTTCCTTGACATACTTCTCGGCGTAGATGAAGTAGCGGCTCGTGAGTTCGCGCTCGCTCAGCACCTTGTACTTGCCGAAGAGTTCCACCGAATCCTTGCGGATGAGCACGGGGAAGGCGTCCACCGAACTCTTGAGGTTCGGCAGGCCGCGCTTCTCGGCTTCCTTGTGCCACTCCTCCGAGTAGCCGTCGCCGTTGAACACGACCTTTTTCGATTCCTTGAGGATGCCGGGGAGCAGCGACTGAATCGCCTTGTTGAGATCCTTGCCGCCCTTCACCTCGGCTTCGAGCTTGGTCGCGATGAAGTCGATGGACTCGGCGACGATCGTGTTGAGCACCACGTTCGGCCCGCCGATGGAGAAGAACGAGCCGACGGCGCGGAACTCGAACTTGTTCCCGGTGAAGGCGAAGGGGCTCGTGCGGTTGCGGTCGCCGGCGTCGCGCGGGAGCTTCGGCAGCACGCTCACGCCCACTTCCATGAACCCGCCCGGCTTCGTGCTCTTCAGATCGGAGCGCTCGAGTTGGTCCATCACGTCCTGGAGTTGATCGCCCAGGAAGATGGAGATGATGGCGGGCGGGGCTTCGTTCGCACCCAAGCGGTGGTCGTTGCCCGCAGAGGCGACCGAGACGCGGAGCAGTTCCGGGTACTTGGCCACGGCGCGGATCACCGCGACGCAGAAGACGAGGAACTGGGCGTTGTCGTGGGGCGTGTCGCCGGGGTTGAGCAGGTTCTCGCCCGTGTCCGTGCTCATGGACCAATTGTTGTGCTTGCCCGAGCCGTTGATGCCGGCGAAGGGCTTCTCGTGCAGCAGGCACACGAGGCCGTACTTCTCGGCGGTGCGGCGCATCACATCCATCGTGAGTTGGTTGTGGTCCGTCGCGAGGTTCGAGTCTTCGAAGATCGGGGCGATCTCGTACTGGCTCGGGGCCACTTCGTTGTGGCGGGTCTTCACCGGAATGCCGAGCTTGAA
Organism: Gemmataceae bacterium; assembly: GCA_046350135.1. Classification (GTDB taxonomy): domain Bacteria; phylum Planctomycetota; class Planctomycetia; order Gemmatales; family Gemmataceae; genus Urbifossiella. The sequence continues at coordinate 377,129 of JAXMBB010000001.1, read as the reverse complement.
CATCTCGGCTTCGCAGTCCGCCATGCAGGCGATGACGCGTTCCGGGATGGTGCCGAAGTACTTGTCTTCGAGTTCCTGGCCCTTGGGCGGCTTGGCTCCGAAGAGCGTACGGCCGCAGTTGAGCAGGTCCGGCCGGGCGTACACGAAGTTCTTGTCGATCAGGAAGTATTCCTGTTCGGGGCCGACGGTGGTGAACACCTTCTTGGCCTCGGTGTTGCCGAAGAGGCGGAGGATGCGGAGGGCCTGGTTGGAGAGTGCCTCCATGGAACGGAGCAGGGGCGTCTTCTTGTCGAGGGCTTCACCGGTCCACGACACGAAGACGGTGGGGATGACGAGGGTGCTGCCGTTGGGGGACTCGCGGATGTAGGCGGGGGAGGTGGGGTCCCAGCCGGTGTAGCCGCGGGCCTCGAAGGTGGCGCGGATGCCGCCCGAGGGGAAGCTGCTGGCGTCCGGTTCGCCCTTCACGAGTTCCTTGCCGCTGAACTCGGCGAGGGCCGAGCCCGTGCCGGTGGGCGAGAGGAAGCTGTCGTGCTTCTCGGCGGTGAGGCCGGTCATCGGCTGGAACAGGTGCGTGTAGTGGGTGGCGCCGTGCTCGAGCGCCCAGTCCTTCATCGCGCTCGCGACGGCGTCCGCCACGGCGGGGTCGGTGAGTTGCGCCCCTTGCTTGATGGTCTTCTGTAGCGCCTTGAACACGGGCTTCGGCAGCCGGGCCTTCTGAGTGTCTTCGTTGAACACGTTCACGCCGAAGAGATCCTTCAGCGCGGCATTGCGGAAGTCGATCTGGTTCAGATCGTACTCGGTGGTGGCGATCGTCTGGATCGCGGTTTGGCGCGCGTTCGACATCGACGGAGACTCCTCGGGGTGCGTGCGAGCGGCTGGTGATGTTGGTGCCGAACCAGGGCGCGAGAAGCGTTTGGGCTGGTCGGGGAGAGGTGTGGACAGTTATAAGACTGCCACGAATTCAGGCAAGCATTTTCACCACAGGGGCACAGGGGCCACCGAGAGAAAAGCAGTCGAAAGCCGAGTGCTGAGCTCATGCCTGCTTTCTTTTTCTCTGTGCATTCCGTGGTGAACTTCGGAGCAGAACATGCGACGGATCGCGGTGATCAATCAGAAGGGCGGCGTGGGCAAGACCACGACCACGGTGAATCTCGCGGCCGCACTGGCCGGTGCCGGGCAGCGTGTGTGCGTGATCGATCTCGATCCGCAGGCCCACGCCAGCACCCACCTCGGCATCGAACCGGACGGCACGATTCCGAGCATCTACGACGTGCTGGTGAGCAACAAGCCGATTGCGGACGTGCGGAAGCAGGTCGCCCCGAACCTGTGGCTGGTGCCAAGCGACATCAACCTCGCCGCGGCGGAGGTGGAACTGGCCGGCGTCGTCGGCCGCGAGGTGATCCTGCGCGAAGCGTTGGCTCAGGATGCGGGCGATTTCGACTTCCTGATCACGGATTGCGGGCCGTCGCTCGGCGTGCTCACGCTCAACGCACTGGCCGCGTCGAACGAAGTATTCATCCCGCTGCAGCCGCACTTCCTCGCGCTGCACGGGCTGAGCAAGCTACTCGAAACCACGGCCCTCGTGAGCCGGCGGATCAACCCGGTGCTGAAGGTGAGCGGCGTCGTCGTTTGTCTCTACGATTCATCCACGAAGCTGGCCCAAGAAGTGGTGACGGATCTGAAGGGCTTCCTCGAGAAGAGCCGGGCCGCAAACGTGCCGTGGAACGCGGCCAAGGTGTTCGACACCAAGATCCGCCGCAACGTGAAGCTCGCCGAGTGCCCGAGCTTCGGGCAGTCGATCTTCGGCTATGCCCCGAAAAGCTCCGGTGCCGCGGACTACGCCGCCCTCGCCGTCGAGGTGCTGGGGGCGTCCGGCACCGTGGTCGGCCCAGTGAAGATGACCATGGACGATGTGCCGCTCCGGCAGACGACGCTGGAACCGATTGCGGTGTGAGGTGATCTCCGGCTATAGTGGCATCGGAGGAAGACTCATGACGGCGACGGAAACCACATCCGAAACCCCGCTCGATATCGAAGCGGAACTCCGGGAGGCACTGAGCGACCTTGCTGCCGGGATTCGCAGGCCGGACAAGATTCGCGAGGCATGTGAACGGATGGACCGCCGCCGCGAAGCGAACCTCTTGAAATTCGGAGTGCAGGATATCGCCGTCTCACTCATTCGGGAGACCCGCGGTCAATGACATATGTCCTCGACTCAAGTGTCGCCCTGAAGTGGGTGATGGTCGAAGCCGATTCGACCAAGGCCATCCGTCTTCGTGACGATTTCCTGAACGGGTTTCATGAACTGATTGCGCCCGACTTGTTCCTTCCCGAAGTCGCGAACGGCCTGGCTTCGGCAGAACGGCAGGGGCGAATCGGCGCAGGTGAGGCAATCGCCTCGTTCCTCGATATTGTCCGGACTGCCCCCGACCTACACGCAAGTCGCCCCCATCTCGCTCGTGCGATCCCGCTTGCAATCGCACACCGACGAGCCGTTTACGATTTCACCTATCTCGCTCTTGCCGAAGCAGAGGGTTGCGAGTTTATCACCGCGGACGATCAGTTCGCCCGCGGGCTGCGAACGACCTTTCCATTCATCCGGTTGCTCAACCAACTGCCGTAGAACTCACAAGTCCCATGTCTCGGATTCGGGGCCCTTCTTCTTCCGCGGCTTGGGCGGGGCAGAGGGCTCGGTCGGCTTCTTGCGTGTCGGCAGTTTCCGCACCACGGCGATCTCGTCGCCGGGTTCGGCGCTTTCCTCGGAGTCCACCCGCGCGGCGGCTTCCCCCTTGGCCCGCAGCACCAGTTTGATCGCCACCTCGGAAAACGGGAATGCATCGCGCAGCGACTTCGTCAGGTACCGCACATAGGTGTCTTCGAACAACTCGGGGCCGTTCGTGAACAGCACGATCGTGGGCGGGTGAATCCCGATCTGCGTCGCGTACAGGATCTTCGGCTGGCGGCTGCCCTGCATCGTCGGCGCGTTGCGTTCCACGGCCTCGCGGATCGCGCGGTTCAGGTCCCCCGTGCTCACCCGCGTGCCCGCCTGCTTGTGCAACTGAATCGCCAGTTGCAGCAGTCGCAGCACGTTCTTTCCCTTCTTCGCCGTGATGAACGCGATCGGAACGTGGTCCAGCATCGGGAACACCTTCCGCACGTAGTTGCCCATCTTCTCCGTGTCCATCGCCTCCTTCACGAGATCCCACTTGTTCACCACGAAGATCGCCGGCTTGTTGTTCTCGAGGATGTATCCGGCGAGTTGCTTGTCCACGCGGCCGATGCGGTGCCGCGCGTCGAAGAAGTGCATGACCACGTCCGCGCGGCGGATGCTGCGTTCGGCCCGGTGAAAACTGTAGTATTCCACGTCGTTCGCGAGGCTGGTCTTCTTCCGCACACCGGCCGTGTCGATCGCCACGAAGCTCTTTCCGTCCCGCTCGAAGCGCACGTCGATGCTGTCCCGCGTGGTGCCCGGCACTTCGGACACGATGACGCGGTTCGCCTCGGCCAAGGAGTTGATGAACGTGCTCTTGCCGACGTTTCGCCTCCCGACGATCGCCAGCTTCAGCGTCGGGTCTTCGGGCGGCAGTTCGCCGCGATCCGGCGGCAGCTTGGCGAGAATCGCGTCGAAGAGTTCCTGCTTGCCAAGTTTCTGCTCGGCGCTCACCAGCACGGGGTCGCCGTAGCCGAGCCGGTTGAACTCGCCGCCGAGTGTCGCCAACTTGTCGGTGTCCGCCTTGTTCGCGGCGAACACCACGGGTTTGCCGATGGTGCGGAGTCGCGATGCGACTTCCTGGTCCAGAGGAACGATGCCGTCGCGAATATCCACGACGAAGAGCACGACCGCGGCCGAATCGAGCGCGAACTGGATCTGCTGTTCCACATCCTCGGTGAGGTTGTCGGCGTCCTGGATGCCCATGCCGCCGGTGTCCATCAGTTCAAAGAACCGGCCGTTGGCTTCGACGACGGTGGAGACGCGGTCGCGGGTGACGCCGGCCGTGGGATCGACGATGGAGATGCGCCGGCCCGCGAGCCAGTTGAACAGCGCGGACTTGCCCACGTTCGGCCGCCCGACAATGGCCGCGAGGGGAAGGCGGGAAGCGGGGGAAACGGGGGAGGCGGCCGACATGGGTTCTCGCAACGCGGATCCGTGCCCTGACTTTATACGGATCGCCGGCTCATGTCGATTCCCGCCGCATCTGCTATCATGACTGACCGGCCTGTTCTTTCTCCGAAAGCGCGAATGCCATGATCCTCGTCATCCGTCCGGAAGCCAGCCTCGAACAAATCGAGCACGTGATCGAACGCGTGAAGGAACTCGGGTTCACGCCGCACGTGAGCCGCGGGGAAAGCCGCACGATCATCGGCGTGATCGGCGACGAAACCAAGCCCGAGGCGCAGAACTTCTCCGCGATCCCCGGCGTCGAGCAGGTTCACCAGATCATGAAGCCGTTCAAGCTGGCCAGCCGCGAGTTCCACAAGCAGGACAGCGCGGTGTACGTGGGCAAGGTGCGGATCGGCGGCGGCAGCCTCGCCATGATTGCCGGCCCGTGCGCCGTCGAGAACTACGAAGTGATGGACACCGTGGCCCGCTACGTGAAGGCCGGCGGCGCGAACATCCTCCGCGGCGGCGCGTTCAAGCCCCGCACCAGCCCCTACGCCTTCCAAGGCATGGGCGAGGACGGACTCAAGATACTCAAGGACGTGGGCCAGAAGTACGACATGCCGATCGTCACCGAAGTCATGGACCCGCGGCAGGTCGAACTGGTGGTGAAGTACGCGGACATGTTGCAGATCGGTGCGCGGAACATGCAGAACTTCGATCTGCTGAAGGAGTGCGGCCGCACCAAGACGCCGGTGTTGCTCAAACGCGGCATGAGCGCCACGGTGAAGGACCTGCTCATGTCCGCGGAGTACGTGCTCGCCGAGGGGAACATGGGCGTGGTGCTGTGCGAGCGCGGCGTTCGCAGCTTCGAGGACAGCACGCGCAACATGTTGGACATGAGCGCGGTGCCGAACGTGAAGGGCCAGAGCCACCTGCCGATCATCGTGGACCCGAGCCACGCGACCGGCCGCCCCGATCTGATCCCGAGCATGTGCCGGGCGAGCGTGGCCGCGGGCGCGGACGGCGTTCACGTGGAAGTGCACAACTGCCCCGAGAAGGCCATGTCCGACGGGCCGCAGGCCCTGCTCCCGCATCAGTTCCTGGACCTGATGGCCGACCTCCGCCGCCTCGCCGCCGCCCTGAGTCGCGAGTTCTGGGCTCCGCAAGAGAACTGATTCAACAGCCGCGAACAGGGAACGCTGATCCTCGCTGACGACAAGCCAGAGCATTTGCAGGCTTCGTCAATGCAAACCAGCGAAAATCAGTCAATTTAGCACTCAGACTTTGGCGGAAGCCAAGGGCGGGCGGTCCGGGCGGACGTTCACGCGGCGTCCGCGGATGCGCGTCCCCTGCATCACTTCCACCACGTAGCCCGCGACCTCGCTCGGCACTTCAACCAGGGCGAACCGGTCCGTGAGATCGACGGCACCGATGTCGCGGCCCGGGATGCCCGTTTCATTCGCGATCGCGCCGACCAAGTCGCGGGCCGTGACGCCGGAATCGCGACCGATGCCGAAGAAGACTTTGGCCATGCCGCGGTTCGTGGGGCGCCGCCCGGCCCGCATGCGTTCATCCGCGCCCTTGAAGCCCGGCCGGCCGCCGTCCCGCTTGAACTCGCGCGACGGCGCCGCGGTCGGAATCTCCGTCTCATCCTCCGCCCGCCCCGGTTGCCGGAGCAGCGTGAGGGCCGCCAGCGCGACATCCTCCGTGGAGAACTCCTTGGTCAGTTCGCCGAGGAGACCGCGGAGTTCGTCCGTGGCGTCGGCCTTGGCGAGTGCTTCGCGGAGTTGTTGCCTCGTGCGATCGAGCTTCGCGGTGCGAAGCTCCTTCACCGTCGGAACCGGAGCGACGGCGATCTTCTGCTTCGTGATCCGTTCGATCTGGAACAGCGCCGATTGCTCGCGCGGCGTCGCCAGCGTGATCGCGACACCCGCCCGCCCGGCGCGGCCCACGCGACCGATCCGGTGGACGTACTGGTCCGTGTCGCTCGGCACATCGAAGTTCACGACGTGCGAGAGGTGCGAGATGTCCAGCCCGCGGGCCGCGATGTCCGTGGCCACGAGCAAATCCGCCGTGCCGTTGCGGAAGCTGCCCATCACGCGATCGCGCTGTTCCTGGGCCAACCCGCCGTGGAGCGCCAGCGGCTTGAAGCCGCGTTGCGTCATGGCTTCCACGAGTTGATCGGCGTCAAGCCGCGTGCCGCAGAAGATGATGGCGGATGTCGGCCGCTCGATGTCGAGGATGCGGCCGAGTGCCTTGGCCTTGAACTCTCGCGACACGATGTACGCCGTCTGGCGGACCTTCGCCGCTTCCCCGCGGGGCACCGGTTCCTTCGACACCTTGATGCGAAACGGATTGTTCAAGTGTCGCTTCGCGATTTCTTCGATCCGCGGCGGCATGGTCGCCGAGAAGAGCATCGTCTGACGGTCCTTCGGCGTCTGCGAGAGGATCGCCTCCATGTCCTCGGCGAAGCCCATGTTCAGCATTTCATCCGCTTCGTCGAGCACCACCGTGGTCACGGATTCGAGCGGCAGCTTGCCTTTGTTGATGAGATCGAGTGCGCGGCCCGGCGTGGCGACAACCACTTCCACCCCGCGGCGGATCGCATGAATCTGATCGCCATAGCCGGTGCCGCCGTACACCGCGAGGGCTTCGATCTTGAGCGGCTTGCCGTACTTCGCCACGGCCTTCGCCACCTGCATCGCGAGTTCGCGCGTCGGCGTGAGAATCAGCACGGCGACACCGGGCTTCTTCGACTCGGCCGCACGGAGCTTGTGCAGGATCGGCAGCGAGAATGCGGCCGTCTTGCCCGTGCCGGTTCCGGCGAGCCCGACCACGTCCTTGCCTTCGAGTAGAACCGGAATCGCTTCCCGCTGGATCGGCGACGGTTCCTTGTATTCGATGGCGCTCAGCAGGCGCGGGTCGAGGCCCATCGCCGCGAACCCGGAGCTTTCCACGACGGACTCGGTCAACACGGACTCGGACATCAAAGGAACCTTCCCATGGCGGGTGGTCGGGAATCGAGCGTGGCCAAACAGTCATAATATGACACGGACGCGGATTTGTCTTGATCATGCAGGTTACAGCATCGTTACACGCCCGGTGTGCCCGCATCGCGTCGCTTCGGTTAAGATGTCCGCAGCCTCGCCACCGGGAGTTTCCGGATGTTTCGCATCGCTCCGCTTCTGCTGCTCGCATTCGTTTCCCCCGCTTCCGCGGACCAGAAACTCGAACTCGCGGATCAGGCGAAGGTCGTCTTCAAGACGCACTGTTACCGCTGCCACGGCCAAAACGGCACCATCGAAGGCGGCGTGAACTACATCGGCGATCTCTCGAAACTCGTCGTCCGCAAGAAGGTGTTGCCCGGCGACGCGGCCGGCTCGCGGCTCTACAAGCGGATGGATGAAGGCACGATGCCGCCGCCCGAGGAGAACCCGCGACCGAGCGCCGCGGAACTCGCCATCATCAAGAAGTGGATTGATGCCGGTGCCCCTGGCGCGGACGCGGCCGCGAGCAAGCCGCCGGTTTCCAACGGCGACGCGCTCGAAGCCGTGATCGCCGACTTGGAGAAGATCGACCGCCGGTCGCGCCGCTTCCAACGCTACTTCACGCTGAACCACCTGCACAACGCCGGCCTCTCGGACGAGGAATTGCAAACGTACCGCAACGCGATCTCGAAGCTGGCGAACAGCCTGTCGTGGAACCCGCGCATCAGCGTGCCGGTCGCGATCGATCCGGGGAAGACCGTGCTTCGCATCGATCTCCGCTGGTACCAGTGGGACGCGACGGTGTGGAACCGAATCCTGCAAGAATACCCGTACGGCATCCTCGACGACACGATCGCGGCCCGGGCCGTGAGCGTGAGCACCGCCGCGAAGCTGCCAATCATTCGCGGCGACTGGTTCGTGGGCACCGCGAGCCGCGCTCCGCTCTATTACGACGTGCTGCAACTTCCCTCGAACCTTGCGGACCTCGAACGCCAACTCCGCGTTGATGCCGTGCTCAATGTTCAACAGGAACGCGTGATGCGAGTCGGCTTCAACGGCTCAGGCATCTCGCGCTTCAACCGCGTACTCGAACGCCACGATTCGGCCCAAGGCATGTATTGGCGCACGTACGACTTCGACGAGCCGCCCGCGAGCCTCACGGAACGCGTGAACGGCAACCTGCTGCCGGATCGCCGCAACATCTTCGCGTTCCCGCTCGGCCCGAACCTGGTGGAGAACCCGTTCCAGCACATCGGCGGTGAAGCGATCTTCGCTCTGCCCAACGGCCTGCACGGATACATCCTCGCGAAGGCGGACAACGCCCGGCTCGACAAGGGACCCATCGCCGTGGTCAGCGACCCGAAGCGGCCCGATCGCGCGGTGGAGGCCGGCGTGTCGTGCATGTCGTGCCATGTCACCGGCATCCTGCCGAAGGCCGACCAGATCCGCGACCACCTCGACAAGAACCCGAAGGCGTTCAAGAAGGCCGACTTCGACCTCGCCAAGGCGCTCTATCCCGCCAAGGAGAAGTCGCTCGAAGTGATGCAGGAGGACGCGAAGAAGTACGCCGAGGTGGTGGCGAAGACGGGGGCGAAGGTATCCAAGTTCGAAGCGGTGAGCACGATCACGCTGAAGTACGAGGCCGATCTCGACCTGCCGCTCGCGGCGGGGGAAGTGGGGCTGCCGCCGGACGAGTTCAAAGCGCGGATCGTCGCATCCGAAACGTTGATGAAGCATGTCGGTGCGTTGCGTGCGCCCGGCGGCACCGTGAGCCGGCAGATCTGGGTGCAGGCGTTCGGCGACATCGTTCGCGAGCTTCGCCTCGGCAGCAGTTTCCAGGCGAACCTGAACGGTGCCGCGCTCCCGGACAACACCGGCGAACTCGATCCGCTTGAGGCCCGAGGCGGCGACGCGAACCAAATCGCGTTCTCACCGGACGGCAAGCGGGCAATCATCGCCTCCGGCGACCGCACCGTTCGCATCTATGAAGTGGAAGGCCGCCGCGACATCAAGCGGCTCGTGGGTCACACCGCGAGCGTGTGGGCCGTGGCCCTGAGCGCGGACGGCAAACGCGCCGCGAGCGGCAGCATGGACGGCACCGCCCGCATCTGGGACATCCAAACCGGGCTGCCGCTCGCGAAGTTCGAGAAGCACGAGAGCCTCGTCTCGGCGGTGGCCTTCACCCCGGACGGCAAATGGGTCGTGAGCGGCGGCTTCGACGGACTCGTGGCCCTGTGGAAGAGCGCGAACGGCGACGAGATCCGCCGCTGGGAAGGGAAGGCGAAGCATATCACGGCCGTTGCCGTGGACCCGGACGGCAAGACTGCCCTGATCGCCGCGGACCGCTCGATCTACCAGTGGGACCTGTACACGGGTGAAGTGTTAAAGACCTTCAACGGCCACACCGCGACTGTGACCTGCGTGGCATTCATCGATGCCGAAAAGGCGATCAGCGGCAGCGACGACAAGACGGTTCGCGTGTGGGATGTGAAAACCGGGAAGACGCTGGCGACGCTTACGGGGCACGAGGCGGCGGTGCGAAGCGTCGCGGCGATGGCCGGCGGCCGATGGCTGATCTCCGGCTCCTCGGATCGCACACTCCGCATCTGGGATTCGACCACGAACACGGAATCGGGCGTGTTCCGCAAGCACACCGGGCCGCTGGTGTCCGTCGCATTCCTGGACAACGGCACGCAGACGATCAGCGGCGACCGCGACCTCGCGATCCACCCGTGGAAGATCGACAAGTTCCTGAACGCCGAGCCGCCGAAGCCGGTACCGATGGTGGCTCCGATGATGCCGCCGCCCGTGATTCCCAAGGCGGATCCGACGGCCGCCCCGCCCGCGATCCCCAAATCGGTGCCGGACACGATTCCGTATTCGAAGCCGTGATCACGTTTCCATCAACAGTCGCAGCGGATCGCTGAAGAGTTGCACCAATCGCGTGGTGAACCGCGCGCCGTCCGCGCCGTCGATCACACGGTGGTCGTAGGTGAGGCTCAAGGGCAGCATCAGCCGCGGCACGATCTCGCCGTCCTTCACCACGGGTTGCAACGCGGATCGCGACATGCCGAGAATCGCGACTTCGGGGAAGTTCACGATCGGGGTGAAGGCGATGCCGCCGATGCCGCCGAGGTTGGTGATGGTGAAGACGCCGCCGCGCATCTCGTCGATGGCGAGCTTGCCGGCGCGGGCCTTCTCCGCGAGCGTCCCCACTTCCGTGGCGAGATCGCGGATGCTCTTCTTGTCCGCGTCGCGGATCACCGGCACCACGAGTCCGCGCTCGGTGTCCACCGCGATGCCGATGTGGAAGTACTTCTTCAGGATCAACTCGCCCGCGGCCATGTCGAAGCTCGACGCGAACTGCGGGAACTCGCGCAACGCCGCGACCACGGCCTTGATCGCGAGGATTGTCATCGTCACTTTCGGCAAACCCTTGGGCGTCGATTCCACGGTGCGCTTGCGGGCGGCTTCCAAGTCCGTGATGTCCGCGGAGTCGAACTGCGTGACCATCGGCATCGTGCGCCAGCCGAGCGTCAGATTCTTCGCGATGGTCTGCCGGATGTTGGCGACTTTCTTCTTCTCGATCTCGCCGAACTTGCTGAAGTCCGGCATCGTGAACGCCGGTGCGGCATCTCGCACGGCACCGCCGCCGCCCGATATGCGATTGCGCACGAAGCCTTTGATGTCGTCCAGCGTGACGCGGTTGCCGCGGCCGGTGGGTTGCACCTCCGCCAGCGAAACGCCGAGTTCGCGGGCGAGCCGCCGCGTGGCGGGGCCTGCTGCGACGGGGCCGCTGGCCAGTTTGCGTTCGCCGAGCGGGGGACGTGAGTCCCCCGTGGGAGTCGCAGGAGGAGTTGGCTCCGACACGGGGGGCTTACGCCCCCCGCTCGGGGGTTCGGATACCTTCGCGGGCGCCTCGGGCTTCGGTTCCGAGGGCTTCGCACCGGCCGCGCCGAGGGTGAGGATCACCGCACCCACGGGAAGCTTGTCGCCTTGCTTCACCGCGACGGATTCCACGGTGCCGGCCGACTCGCTCGGAATCTCCAGCGACGCCTTGTCCGTTTCGACCGCGATGACGTTTTGCCCGAGCGCGACCGCGTCGCCGGGCTTCACCATCACGCTCGTGACGATGGCCGAGTCGATGCCTTCACCGAGATCCGGAAGCCGAAATTCCATGTGTTCCTCAAACCGTCCAAGGAGCGGGGGCATCCTTCACGCCCAAATCCGCGATGGCCTGCTTCAGGTCGTCCGCCGCCCATCCGAGCCGGTTCAGGGCCGCGATCACGACATGCTCCGCGTCCACCTCGAAGAAGCGGCGCAGGGATTTGCGCGTCTCGCTGCGGCCGAAGCCGTCCGTGCCGAGAGCCGTGAGCCGGCCGTCGAGATACGGCGACACCTGTTCCGGCAACGCCCGCATGTAATCGGAGGTGGCGATGATCGGGCCCGAGGTCTGCGCCAGCACTTGCCGCACGAACGGTTCCTTGCTTTCACCGGGATGCAGCCGGTTGAACCGCTCGCACTCGATCGCGTCGCGGCGGAGCATCTGGTAACTCGTGACGCTGTAGACGGTGCTCGCCACGCCGTATTTCTCGGCGAGGATTTTCTGGGCCCGCAGGGCTTCATTGAGGATCACACCGCTTCCAAGCAGTTGCACTTCGTGCTTCGCGCCATCCGGCTTCACCGTGCGGAACGGATAGATTCCCTTGATGATGCCGTCGCGGACGCCTTCGCCCGGCATCGGCGGCATGTCGTAGTTCTCGTTGTAAACCGTGAGGTAGTAGAAGCATTCCTCGTTGCGCACGAACATCGCGTTGATGCCTTCTTCGAGGATCACGGCGAGTTCGTAGCCGAAGGCGGGATCGTAGGCGCGGCACGAGGGCACGGTGAGGGCCATGAGGTGGCTGTGGCCGTCTTCGTGCTGCAAGCCTTCGCCGTTGATCGTGGTGCGGCCCGCGGTGGCCCCCATGAGGAACCCGCGGGTGCGGCAATCGGCGGCGGCCCATACCAAGTCCCCGATGCGCTGGAAGCCGAACATCGAGTAGTAGATGTAGAACGGGATCGTGTTCACGCCGTGCGTGCTGTACGCGGTGCCCGCGGCGATGAAGTCCGCCATCGCACCCGCTTCGTTGATGCCTTCCTGGAAGATCTGCCCGGTGGTCGCTTCGCGGTACTCGGTGAGCGTGCCCTTGTCCACCGGCGTGTAGATCTGGCCGAGCGTGCTGTAGATGCCGAACGCCTTGTACATCGGCGGCATGCCGAAGGTCTGGCCTTCGTCCGGCACGATAGGCACGATCATCTTGCCGATGTTCGCGTCCTTCATGAGTTGCGTCATGAGCACGACCCACGCCAGCGTGGTTGATTGGCCCTTGCCTGCGGGCGTGCCCTTGTAAAGTCCTTCGAACGCCTTGCGGTCCGGCGGAAGCGACGGCACGAACTCGTTGTTGCGGAACGGCTGGAACCCGCCGAGCACCCGGCGGCGATCGCGCAGATACTTCAGTTCGAGTGAATCCTCGGCCGGCTTGTAGAAGGGGACGTCGCCGAGTTGGTCGTCCGTGAAGGGCAGGTCGAAGCGGTCGCGGAACTGCCGCAACGCGGCGACCATTTGCTTCTTGGTGAACTCTTCCGGCGCGAGGTTCGGTTCCTTTTCGATCTCAACCGCGAGCTTCTTCAACTGGTGCGTCGTGTTCTTTCCGGCTCCCCCGGTGCCGGGAACGCCGTAACCTTTGACCGTCTTCACGAGAATGACCGTGGGTTGGCCCTTGTGCTCCGTCGCGGCCTTGTAGGCGGCATACACCTTGAGCGGATCGTGCCCGCCGCGCTTGAGCCCCGTAATTCGTGCGTTGGGAAGGTGCTCGACGAGACTCTTCAATTCGGGCGTGTTGAAGAAATGCTCCCGGATGAACGCGCCGCGGCGTTCCACGTCTTCCTCTTCCGAAAGCAGCGTCTTGTTCCGCACTTCTTCGGGCGTGCGCATGTCGCGGCCGATGTACTCCTGATACTCGCCGTCCACGACTTCCGCCATGCGGCGGGCCAAGGCGCCCGTGTGGTCCGCCCGCAGCAGCGGGTCCCAGTCGCTTCCCCAGATCACCTTGATGACGTTCCACCCGGCTCCGCGGAAGATGCCTTCCAGTTCCTGGATGATCTTGCCGTTCCCGCGGACGGGGCCGTCCAACCGCTGCAGGTTGCAGTTGATGACGAACGTGAGGTTGTCCAGCTTCTCACGGCCCGCGAGGCCGATGCAGCCGAGCGTCTCGGGTTCGTCGCATTCGCCGTCGCCGAGGAACGCCCACACGCGGACGTCGTTGGTCGGCTTCAACTGGCGGTCGTGGAGGTAGCGGATGAAGCGGGCGTGATAGATGCTCATGATGGGCCCGAGGCCCATGCTCACGGTGGGGTACTGCCAGAAGTCCGGCATCAGCCACGGGTGCGGGTAGCTGCTGAGCCCGCCGCCTTCGTGCAGTTCCTGGCGGAAGTTCTTCAGCTTCGTTTCGTCCAGCCGGCCTTCGAGGAACGCCCGCGCGTACATGCCGGGGCTGGCGTGCCCTTGGAAGAAGACGATATCGCCGGTGAAGGCGTCGCTCCGACCGCGGAAGAAGTGGTTGAAGCCGATCTCGTACAGCGTGGCGGCGGACGCGAACGTGCTGATGTGCCCGCCCACGTTCGTGTTCTTGTTCGCCTTCAGCACCATCGCCATCGCGTTCCAACGCACGAGGCTCTTGATGCGGCGTTCGATTTCGCGGTTGCCGGGGAACGCGGGTTGGTCGTCCGCCGCGATGGTGTTCACGTACGGCGTGGTGACGCCGAGCGTCATGCGGCCGAGGCCGGATTCGGCCACTTGGCTGATGAGTGCGTTGAGCAGGAACTGCGCGCGATCCGGCCCCACGGTGCGGAGCACCGCGTCCATCGATTCCAGCCATTCCGCGGTTTCTTGGGGATCCGTATCGTCCGGCAGCCGACCTTGGCGTGCGAGCACCTCTGGACTGGCGAGCATAGACCCTCAATGGATGGCCGGCGATAGGGAGAGTTGCGCCGTGGGGTTCCGACGCAACTCATGTTAGAGCCGCAGCATCGGTTCGGCCACCCACCGGGCGGGAAGCACTGGGATTGGACGGGGTGGGCGGTACGGCCTCCTCGGTCCCGCTCGGTCGGGATCCCGGTCGTCATGTTGCTTTCATCGGCTTCGCGATATGATGAAGCCGCACATGCGAATCGCCATCGTCAATGATCTGGCTCTTGCTCGCGAAGTACTTCGCCGCGTGGTGCTGGCCGTGCCAGGGAACACCGTCGCGTGGTCGGCCGTGGACGGCGAGGAGGCCGTGGCCTTCGCTCAACGGGACCGCCCGGACGCGATCCTGATGGACCTCGTGATGCCGAAGATGAACGGCGCCGAGGCCACGCGGCGGATCATGAAGGCGTCGCCGTGCCCGATCATCGTGGTGACCGCGACCGTACCGGGGAATTTCGACCTCGTGTATCAGGCGATGGGGGCGGGGGCGCTCGACGCGATCGAAACGCCCGTGCTCGGCCCCGGCGGTTCCGTGTTGAACGGCGAGAAACTGGCACTGCGGCTCGCGAAACTCGGCACCGCGCTCCGCGGCGGGCATCATGCCGAACCGCTCACCACGTCCAGCCCCACCTCGATGTCTGTCGAGTTGCCGCGGATCGTGGGCATCGGCGTCTCCACCGGCGGCCCGGCCGCTTTGCCGGTCGTGCTCGAAACGCTGCCGCGCGATTTCCCCGCGGCGGTGCTCATCGCCCAGCACTTGGACGCGGACTACATTCCCGGCCTCGCCGAGCGGCTCTCGTCCCGCTGCCGATTGCCCGTGCGCGCGGCCAAGGCCGGCGACATCCCGCAACCTGGCACCGTGTACCTCGCCCACACGAACGACCACCTCGAACTCAGCACGCGGCTGCGCCTGAACTACAACCCGCTGCCGAAGGATGAACCGTATCGGCCGTCGGTGGACGTGCTCTTCTCGAGCTTGGCGATGCACTCGCCGCGGCCGGGCGTTGCGGTGCTGCTCACCGGCATGGGCACGGACGGTGCCGAAGGCCTTCTGCGGCTGCGGATGCTCGGCTGGCACACCATCGCCCAGAACGAGGAATCTTGCGTGGTGTACGGCATGCCGCGGGCCGCGGTCGAACTCAAGGCCGCGGTGGAAGTGCTGCCGCTCCCGCTGATCGGCCCCGCGATCACCTCGGCGTTGAAATCCACGGGCCGTATTTGAAGCGTATGGCCACATCGCTTCCGCCGACCGGTTCGCCCGTGCTCCGCATTCGCGGCGTGAACCACCACTTCGGCGAGGGCGAAACCAAGAGCCAAGTCCTCTTCGACAACAATCTCGAAGTGATGCCCGGCGAACTCGTCATCATGAGCGGGCCGAGCGGCTCGGGGAAGACGACGCTGCTCACGCTGATCGGTGGGCTCCGCACGCTGCAATCCGGCGAGATCGAAGTGTGGAACCCGGCCGCAGGGAATTACATCTCGCTGCTCGGGCTCGGCGAAGCGGACTTGGTCGGCGTGCGGCGGCTCATCGGCTTCATCTTCCAGCGGCACAACCTCTTCGACTCGCTTACCGCGTTGCAGAACGTCCGCATGGCGCAGCGGCTCAAACCCGCCTCGGCCGATCCGGATGCGGACGCGCTTCAATTGCTCACGTACCTGATGCTCGGCGATCGCGACATCCACGGGAAAGTGCAGAAGCCGCGAATCGCGTACAAGCCGGCCGCGCTCTCCGGCGGGCAGCGGCAGCGCGTCGCGGTGGCGCGTGCCCTCGTGAACCGGCCCAAGCTCGTGCTTGCGGACGAACCCACGGCCGCGCTGGATGCCAACACCGGGCTCGCGGTGGTGGCGTTGCTTCGCTCGCTGGCGCGGGAGCGGCCCGATTCCGAACTCGAACAACTTGTGCGTCCACCCGAGGAACACTCGGAAGCCGGGCGGCTCGCCGAGTGGCAGATTCCGCTGCTGAAAGCGATCGCACACGAGACCGGCACCACCAGCCTGATCGTGACGCACGACGCCCGCATCATGAACCTCGCGGACCGCATCGTGAACATGGATCGCGGGCGGGTCGAGTCGAATGTCGTGGTCGCGGAGCGGTTGTTCGTGCGGGAAGGGTTGCGGCAGTCCCCCGTGTTCGCGGCGATCCTGCCCGAGGAACAGCAGAAGATTGCGGACGAAATCCTGGTGGGCGTGCATCCCGATCACGCGGTTCGCCCCGATCAATTGAACGAACATCCGGGGCGGGTGGAGGTGTTCGAGCCTGGGCAGGAGATCGTGCGGCAGGGGGAACGCGTCGATGAATCGAGCAAGTTCTACCTGATCCGCCGCGGCCGGGTGGAGGTGCTGCGCACCGCGGAGGGCCGCACCGAGAAACTCGATGAAATGGGGGCCGGCCGCTACTTCGGCGAAGTCGCGCTTCTGATGGACCAACCGCGGAACGCCACCGTCCGCGCCGTCGATCGTGTCGAAGTGTACACTGTGAGCCGCACCACGTTCGACAAGTACCGCGACGTGAGCCGCCCGTTCATCGAACGCATTCTGGTGAATTTCAAAGCACCCTGATCTGTGCCGGATCGGCACAGTGTTCCCCATGTGTGCCGCAATCGCACAGGGTGTGAACGACGAGTTTCCGTTCGAATCCCGGTTTCGAGCACATTCCCACATTGGCCCCGCTCTTGCATTGAGCGATCCGGCACGCGGCCACCAACCTGGAGAGCACCCATGTCAGCGTCCAAGATCGCGATCGCCTTGCTCTGCTTCGCGACGGCGGGAGGAGCCCGCGGCCAGAAGGCCGACCCGGACAAGAAACCGGAGCCGAAGCAACCGACCGTGATGCAACGGAAGCTGATCCATTCTCAGAAAATGCTCGAAGGCTTGGCCTTGGCGGACTTCGACAAGATCGCCGCCGGTGCGGACGGGCTCACGATGTGCGTGAAGGAAGCCTCGTGGAAGGCGGTCGCCACGCCGAAGTACGAGGTGTACAGCAACGACATGATCCGGAACCTGGAGGCGATGAAGAAGGCCGCCAAGGCGAAGAACGTGGACGCGGCCGCGCTGGCGTACGTGGACATCACACTGACCTGCGTGAAGTGCCACACGCATGTGCGTGAGGAAAAGATCGGTGCGGCCCCCGAATGGAAGCCGTTCGCGATCGCGAAGTGAACCCCGACCCCCGTGTGGAGCGACCCATGAACTCGGTTCAATCCTTGGCGTTTCGAGCGCAGTTGGAAGAGATGAAGGCCCGCCTCGAGTCCGAGGTTTCGGGGCTTGAGAAGGAAGCGTTCCGCCCGACGGCCGGCATGGCCGCCCTCGGAGCGGACACGCAGTCGGACGCCGGTTCGAGCGCGGCCCAAGAGGAAGTGGCGCGGACGCTGTATGGTGCCGAGTCGGGAACGCTCGCGGAAATCAACGCGGCACTCGAGCGGCTTGATGCCGGCCGATTCGGCGTGTGCGAGTCCTGCGACGGAACCATTGCGCACGCCCGGTTGAAGGTGCTGCCCTTCGCCCGGCGGTGCCAGAAGTGTGCTCAAGCGGCGGAAGTCTCCGACCGGTGATTCGAACCCGCGGGGCCGACATGACCGGCGACGAGAAACATTTTCGCTATCAGGATCTTCAGCGGTACGTCGGCTGGACGGAGCAGGACGCCGCACGCGTCCAATCCGCGGCGGGGTTGTTGGAGCAGCACTTGGCTCCGCTCGTGGACGATTTCTACGCGGAGATCGAGCATCATCCCGCGGCCGCGCGGGTGATCACCGGCGGGCCGGCGCAAGTGTTGCGGCTCAAGGGCACGCTGATCGCGTGGCTGCGTGAACTTCTTCGCGGCCCGTACGACCAGGCCTATGTGGCACGGCGCTGGAAGGTTGGTTGGCGGCATGTCGAGATCGGGCTCGACCAAGTGTACACGAACGTCGCGCTCTCCCGCTTGCGGGCCGGATTGTTGCACACGCTCAACCGCCTGTGGGCCGCCGACGAGGACGCGCTTCGCGCCGTCCACCAGTCCCTGAACACGCTCCTCGATCTCGATCTGGCCATCATCGAAGACGCATACCAGGCCGAATACTTGGCCCGGCAGCAGCGGCTGGAACGGCTCGCCACCATCGGGCAGCTCGGAGGCGGCATCGCCCACGAACTCCGCAATCCGCTCAACGTCATCAAGACGTCCATTTACTATCTGCTGCACGCCCGCAACCCCGCGCCCGAGAAGCAAGCCGAACACCTGCATCGGATCGAACGGCAGGTCGGCGTTGCGGACGCAGTGGTCTCCGCGCTTTCGAACTATGCGCGGATGCCGACGCCGGAATTGCTTCCGGTTCCCGTGCGGGCCTGCATTGAAGAAGTGCTCGCGGATGTCTCGCTTCCCGCCGGCGCGACGGTGTCCTTCAGTCTGCCCGACGATCTTCCGGAGATGCTCGGCGACCGCGGCCAGTTGAAGATCGTGTTCTCCAACTTGGTTCGCAATGCAGTCGAAGCGATGCCGAAGGGCGGCGAACTGCGTATCTCGGCCACAGCGGCCGACGGATGCGTGGCCATCGCGGTGGCGGACACGGGCCCGGGCATCCCCGCGGACGTGCTCGCCCGCATCATGGAACCGCTGTTCACCACCAAGGCCAAGGGGCTCGGCTTGGGGTTGGCCCTGTGCCGCGCCATTGTCGAGAAGCACCAAGGAACGCTGAAAGCGTCCAGCGTTCCCGGCGAAGGCGCGACTTTCACCCTGACATTGCGGGCGGCACCGCGGGAGACTTGAAATGCCCGATCGCCCCGTCTCGATCCTGATTGTCGACGACGACCCGGACACGCGTCGCAACTTGTCCGACATTCTCGGCGATCTCGGTTACCGCACCGCTGCGGCGGAAGACGGCCCGGCCGCGCTCGCGGAAGTCGCCCGCACTCCCTTCGATGTCGTGTTGCTGGACTTCAAGATGCCCGGGATGAACGGCTTGGAAGTGTACCGGGCCATTCGCGAGTGGCAGCCCGAGACCGTCGCCATCGTGATCTCCGCTTACACCGATGCCGCCACCCGGCAGGAAGCGAACGATCTGGGCGTGGCGGGAGTGCTCTCCAAAC
Source organism: Gemmataceae bacterium (assembly GCA_046350135.1). Lineage (GTDB taxonomy): Bacteria > Planctomycetota > Planctomycetia > Gemmatales > Gemmataceae > Urbifossiella. The sequence goes on along the minus strand of JAXMBB010000001.1, from coordinate 357,970 downwards.
CGTTGGACTTCCGCCAACTTCTTACGCTCGTGGAGCAGGCGGCCGGCGAACCGCTCGTGCTGGTGATCGACGACGACAACGACCTCTGCCTCTCGCTCTGGGATTTGTTGCGGGATCGCGGATACCGCGTGGGGTTGGCGAAAAGCGGCCGCGCCGCCGCCGATCGGTTGAAGGACCGGCACTACAACGTGGTGCTGGTGGACATGCGCTTGCCGGACGGCGACGGCACGGCAGTGGCCCGCACCGTTCACGAAGTGGATCCCGCGGCGCGAACCGTGATCATCACCGGGCACCGCGGCGAGGTCGATCCACAGGTGCGGCAGGCGCTCGCCGAAGGCGCGGACGCGGTGTGCTACAAGCCGTTCGACGTTCCGGGATTGTTGAAGACGATCGAGGACTTGGCGGGTTCCAAGCCCGCCGTGTGAGAACCGCCGTGCCGTTCACCGTTCTGGTCATCGACGATGACGCCGACACCCGGGAGAACCTCTGGGACATTCTGGAGATGGACGGGTACGCCGTGGAAACCGCGGGCACGGCCGCCGAGGTGCGTTCGCGGGCGAACTGGGATGCGATCGGCGCCATCGTGCTGGACCGCCGGTTGCCGGATGCCTTGGCCGAGTCCCTGCTTCCCGACTTGAAGCGATTCGCCCCGCACGCGGACGTGCTGATCGTGACCGGCTACTCGGATGTGCAAGGCGCCATCGCCGCGTTCCGGCTCGGGGCCGCGGATTACATCATCAAGCCGATCGAACCCGGCGAACTGCTCGCGCGCATCGGCCGCATCGCGGAGACGTCTCGGACACGCCGCGAGCTTCAAGCCGCCCAAGCGGCCCGTGAGCAGGCGCTCGTCGAGTTGCGGTCCACCACCCAGCAACTCTGGCAGTCGGCGCGGCTGGCCGGTGTCGGGGAACTGGCTGCCGGCATCGCCCACGAACTGAACAATCCACTCGGCATCGTGCATCTGCGACTCGAATCCATCCTGGCCCACACCGCGAAGGACGACCCGCGCCGGCACGCGCTCGAGGTGATCGACTCCGAAGTGGAACGCATGGCGCGGCTCGTCGCGAACCTGCTGCAATTCAGCCGCCCGGGCCGCGACCAGGTTTCGACCGTGAACGTGCCGGACGAAGTGTCGCGGACGCTGGAACTGACCGATCACTTGTTCCGCCGCCGCCGCATCGCGGTGAAGACGGACTTTCACCCGGAGGTGCCGGACATCTTCGCCGATCGCCAGCAACTCCGGCAGGTGCTGCTGAACCTGTTCACGAACGCGGCGGACGCGATGCTCCACGGCGGCAAACTGGACTTGGGCGTGCACCCCGCCGAACTCGCGGAGGACCGTTCCGCCGTGTCCATCACCGTGGCGGACACCGGCGTCGGCATCGACCCCGCCCATCTGCCTCGCGTCACGGAGCCGTTCTTCTCCACGAAGGAAGAAGGGAAGGGCACCGGGCTCGGATTGGCGATCTGCCGGCGGATCATCGATCAGCACGACGGCCGGCTCGACATCACCAGCGCGCTCGGCGCCGGCACCACCGTGCGCGTCGTGCTGCCCGTGAAGAACAGCGACAACGTCAGCGAACTGCGTGCGAACGCGGAGTGAGGTGCAATCGTGGCCCAACCGACCAAAGGCTCGCTCGCGATCGTGGACGACGAAGTGGAGTTGATGCGCGCGCTGTGCGAGACGCTCGGCGAGCAAGGATTCGCGACCACCGGCTTCACATCGCCCGCCGAGGCGCTCGAAGCCGTCCGCGGCGGCAGCGACTTCGACATTCTCTTTTCGGATCTCATGATGCCGGGGATGGACGGCGTCGAACTGCTGAAACAATGCCGCGCCACGGATCCGAACCTCGTGTGCATCATCATGACGGGGCAGGGTTCGATCCAGACGGCCGTGGAGGCGATGAAGGCGGGGGCGTTCGATTACATCCTGAAGCCGTTCAAGCTGCAGCATGTGTTGCCGGTGCTCGAACGCGGGTTGGAAGTGCGACGGCTGCGGCGCGAGAACACGCGACTGCGCCGGATCGTCGGCGAACTCACGTTCGAATCGTCGCGTTACCGGATCGTGGGCGAAAGCCCGGAGATCCGCCGCGTGCTGCAGATGCTCGAGAAAGTGGCCGGCACGGATGCCACGGTGCTCGTCCGCGGGGAGAGCGGCACCGGCAAGGAACTCATCGCCCGGGCCGTGCACGGGAACAGCGCCCGCAAGGATTCGCCGCTCGTGACGGTCAATTGTGCGACGCTCCAGGAAAGCCTGCTCGAGAGCGAACTCTTCGGCCACGAAAAGGGCTCGTTCACGGGCGCGGATCGCGCGAAGCCGGGGCTCTTCGAAGTGGCCGAGGGCGGCACGCTGTTCATCGACGAAGTCGCCGAGATGAGCCCGGCGCTCCAAGCGAAGTTGCTCCGCGTGCTCGAAGACGGCCACTATCGCCGCGTGGGTGCGACGCAGGAACGCCGCGCGAACGTGCGCGTCGTCGCGGCCACGAACAAGCCGTTGGAGGAGGAGCAGAAATCCGGCCGCTTCCGCTCCGATCTTTACTACCGCTTGAACGTGCTGACCATCGAGTTGCCGCCCCTGCGGGAACGGCGCATGGACATCCCGCTGCTGGTGGAACACTTTCTCCGCACCCGTCGGTTCGGGAACAAGGAGTTCCACATCGAACCCGACGCGCTCAACGCGTTGGTTCGCTACGACTGGCCCGGCAACATCCGCGAACTGGCCAACGTGGTCGAGCGGGCCCAGATCCTGGCGGAAGGCGGCGTCATCACCTGCGACGACCTGCCGGAGACCGTGACCTCGGGGGCGCCGATCACCCATGAGGCAACTCCGGTGCACCCGGACCACTTGGACGGCATGGAAAAACGGCACGTGGCCGAGGTGCTCGCCCGGCACGACGGCAACAAGGTGCAAGCCGCAAAGGCGCTCGGCGTGAGCCGTCGTTCGCTGTACCGCCTCATCGAGAAGCACCGCCTCGCGTGACTGTCACGCACATCCGTAACGAAGCACGTTCCGCATCTGCGCCAGCGTGATGGTGCCGCCCGGGTGGAGGATGCGGGCGAGGCGGGTGAGGTTGCGGATCTGGCGGCCGTTCAGCACGGACTCCGCGAGTTCGGCCAGTGTGCCCTCCGTCATCACGAGCCCGGCCGACTCGAACATCGTCGTCCAGATCACGGTGCGGGCCGCGACATCGAGATCGGGATAATCCAGTCGCAGCATTACGCGGCTTCTCACCGCGTGGTCCAGCACTTCGGCGCGGTTCGTCGTGAGGAAAAGGATGCCCTGATAATAGTCCAGCAGGCGCAGGAAGCTGCCGACGATCGCGGAGCGTTCGAGGTCTTCGCCGCGCTGTGCGAGGAAGATCTCGCATTCGTCGAACTGCAGCACCGCGTTCCACCGGGCCACGCGATCGAAGACTCGGTTGAGGTTCTCCTCCAACTGCTGCACATTGGTGCCGAGTTCGCCGAGTTCGAGCACGTAGAGCGGCCGCTGCGTCTGTTCGGCGTACACCTCGGCCGTGAGCGTCTTGCCGACGCCGGGGTTGCCTGCGGCGAGGATCACCACGCCGCCGTGCTTGCCCTTGATCACGTCGCCGAAGAGGCCTTCCACCGGCGTGCTGAACACGCGGCCGAGGATGCCGAGCATCTCCTGCGGCAGGTGCAGCTTGGACATCGCGTTCGTGTCGAACTCGTAGCTCTGCACATCGTCCACATCGACGTACACATAGCTCTTGGTGTCGAGGCTGAAGACGCGGACGAACGGCAGGCGGCTCATGCCTTCCGTGGTGCCGCCGTACGGGGCGTAGTAGTTCCGCTGCTCCTGCGACACTTCGAGTTCGGCCTCGATCACGCCCTTGCGCGGCATCTCGGGCGTGCCCAGCGTGCGGCTCTCCGGGCCGGGCATCCACCGGCTCGAGATCGTGACCACCGGCCCGGCCACGAGCACGAGTTTGCCGCGTTCGCGGCTCAAGCGTTCGGAACGCAGGAGTTTCAGGTTGAACTCGCCGGGCTGGGCCTGAATGCCGCGATAGCCGAAGTGGTTGAGCACCTGCGTCACGGTGAGTTCGCGCGGCTGCCCGGCGTCGTCCAGAAACAGATCGGGATACACGTAGCGGCTGAACCCAAAGGCCGTCTCGCAGAGCGAGAGCGTGCCGTGGAGCAGCACGCCCTTGCTGAGGTAGTTGCCTTCGCGCGTGTCGTTCAGGAACTGCACGTTGAGCGTGATCGGGTACCACCGGCCGTTGAGGAACAGCTCGGCGTTCGGCGTCTTGGTGCCGAGCATGGCGAACGACGATCCGAATTCAACGGGATTGGCGACGGTCGTGGTGTACACGTACTCGCGCTGCGGGCCCGCGCCGCCGGTCATGCCGTGGACGTGCATCACGATCACGGCGCGCTGATTGGGCGAGAGCCGGCTGTCGTCCAGAAGTGCCTTGAGGCACGATTGCGGGAGGTTCGCCACCTCGGCGGTGACGGGTCCTTTCGGTGCGGCGTTGGCGAGCAGTTTGTCGATGGCGGCGCGTTCGCCGTCCGCGAGCACGGCTCGCTCCATGGCGTTCTTGAGAATCTCGCGTCCGATCCGCAGTTTCGGCATGTTGGCATTCTTTCGTCGGGTGGGCCGACGTCCGCGCCAGCGGACGAGGCCCACCATGCGTCAGCAATCACTCCCACTCCGCACCCGGCACATCCGAAGCCTCTGCATCGCCCCAGTGCCGGTCGTACCACCCGTTGCGAACGTACCTGTGGAACGACGACCACGGATAGTCGCTCACTCGCGTCACCAGTCCATGCTTAACCGGATTCCAATGGATATAGTCGAAGCATCTTGCGAAGTCGCTTTCATCACGAACGGTGTGCTCCCAGAACCGTCTCTGCCAAATGAGTCGCTCCCGGTGTTTTCGGCGCGAAGCCGAAATTGCGACTTCACGACCGCCCGCTTGCAGGAATTCCCGCGTGAATCGTTCTTTGATCTGGCCTAAGCGCGACGAATAATCCCGGTCCCCTTCAGGCAACGTCCAAATCGTGTGCATGTGATCGGGCAGCAACACCATCGCCTGAATCAAGACCGGCCTTTCGTTCAGCACCGATTTCATCGCGACTCGCAACTTGGCTCGGTTCTTCGCTTCGGCGAAACGAGGTTGGCGGCCCTCAGTCACGATCGTGAAGAAATAGGTGCCTCCGGGAACGTAGATGCGACGGTAGTCGGACATCGCGGCTTTCCGTTCGCCCACGGTGGGCCTCGCGTGCTATTCGCACGCTTCGACCCACCCTACGGTTGGAGTTCTTCCACCAGCAAATCATACAAGGCGTCCAGCGATTGAACGATGACTTTGGTGCCGGCGAGCACGGGCATGAAGTTCACGTCGCCGCTCCACCGCGGGACGATGTGCCAGTGCAGGTGGCCGGGCAACCCGGCCCCGGCGACGCGGCCGAGGTTCAACCCGATGTTGAAGCCGTCCGGGCTCATTCGCTTCTCGAGGATGCCGAGCATCTTCTTCAACAGGAGTTGCAGGTCGAGCAGTTGTTCGGGGCTCAGTTCATCCAAGCGGCCGCGGTGCTCGCGCGGAGATACGAGCAAATGGCCGTTGTTGTAGGGAAACTTGTTCAGCACCACGACGGAGAGATCCGTGCGATGCACCAGCAGGTTCGCGCGGTCGTCCGTGCCGCTGGCGGCGGCGCAGAGAAAGCACGCGTCCGCGGTGGTCGGCTTCGCTTTCTCCGCCGGATCGGTGACGTACCCGAGCCGCCATGGCGCCCAGAGTTGTTCCATGCGTGATCTCCGTGCTGGAATAATACGGTTGCCGCGGCCGCAGGCGGGCTTTACACCGAGTTCATTCCTCTTCAAACGGGACCCGTACGATGACGACCGCTCCACCTCTCGCGCTGCCGCTGCGCCTGAATCTCTCGGTCATGATGTTCCTGCAGTTCGCGATCTGGGGCTCGTGGTTCGTCGTGTTCTTCCCGTACCTGCTCGGCACGGGGTTCACCGGCACGCAGGCCGGCGCGCTCATGGGCAACATGGCGCTCGGCGCCATGATCTCGACCATCGGCGCGGGATACATCGCGGATCGCTTCATCGCCAGCGAGAAACTCATGGCGATCTGCCACCTGCTCGGCGCGGGCGCGCTCTACGGCATTTCCCAGCTTCAATCCCCGAGCGACTACGAGACGCTGTTCGCGCTCACGCTCGTCTACGCGATCCTGTACAACCCCACGCTCGTGCTCGCGAACTCGATCACGTTCCACCACGTGCCGGACGGCCAGCGGGACTTCCCCGGCATCCGCGTCCTCGGCACCTTGGGCTGGATCGCGGCCGGCTTCTCGATCGACATGGTCTTCGCGAAGGACGGCAAGACGGCGGCCAGCAGCAACGGCCCGCTCGTGCTGGCGGCGGCGCTTTCCGCCGTGCTCGGCGTGTACAGCCTGTTCCTGCCGAAGACGCCGCCGAAGGGCGAAGCGGACGGCATCCCGTTCATCAAGGCGCTGGGGCTCTTCAAGAACTTCTCCTTCTCCGTGTTCTTCATCCTCTCGCTCATCATCACCGTGGTGCTCGCGTTCTACTACGTGGTGACGGCGCAGTTCCTCACCGCATCCCCGGCCGTGGGCGGATGCGGCGTGAAGAACATCGGCTCGACGATGCTGATCGGGCAGGTGTGCGAAACGGTGTTCCTGCCGCTGCTTCCCCTGTTCCTGCTGCGGATCGGCATGAAGTGGGTGCTCGCCCTCGGCATGCTGTGCTGGGGCGTGCGGTATTTCCTGTTCGCGAACGCCGGGGCGGACGGCCTGCCGTTCATCCTCGCCATCATCGGCATCGCGCTGCACGGGTTCTGCTTCGACTTCTTCTTTGCCGCCGGGTTCATCCACTGCGACAACGAAGCTCCGAAGGACATCCGCGCGAGCGCCCAGGCCCTGTTCAGCTTCCTCACCTACGGCGTCGGCATGTGGCTCGGCAGCATGCTCGCAGGCATGCTGCAAGACAACTACACCACGCAGAAGGTGCTCACGGAAGTCACGCTGAAAGACGGTGGAGCGGCGTTCGGCTCGGTCGGCGGCGGGCCGGCGTTCGTCGCCACCACGCCGGTTACGGACTGGTATCAATTCTGGCTCGTGCCCAGCGTCGGCGTGCTGGCGTGCCTCGTGCTGTTCGTGCTGTTCTTCCGCATGACGCCGAAGAAAGCGGTTGAATCGACGCCGGAGTGATTCGCCAGGACGCACAGCGGAAAACGCATCAACGGTCGCGATTGCGAAGCCGATGAACGAGTCGCGGGAGTCCGTACCCTGCGGCTCGCTTCATTTGCTTCACAGCTTGCGCCCATGGAACCGCCGCTTTTGCCGGGCTATCAGATGCTGCGCCCGCTCGGCGGCGGCAAGAGCTTCCTCGTGTGGGCGGCGCGGGACGACAACGACAACCCCGTGGCGGTGAAGGTCCCCCGCCATGCCGCGCTCGATCGCGCCTCCACGCTTGTGCTCTTGCGACGCGAGGTGCGGGCCGGCGAACTCGTGCAGCATCCCAAACTCGTCCGCATCATCGATTCCCGCCTCGAAGACGAACCGCTCCACGTCGTGATGGAGTTCGTGCCGGGCGAGACGGCGAAGGATCGCATCCGCCGTTTCGGCCGTTTCAGCCCGCGCCGGGCGATCTGGATGGCACGTCAGGTGGCCGAAGCGCTCGCCGCTCTTCATGCGGCCGGCCTCGTTCACGCGGATGTGAAGCCCGGGAACGTGATGGTGCGCGAATCCGGCGAAGCCAAGCTCATCGACTTGGGTTTCGCCCATCGCCCCGGCGAGAACCGCAAGCTGATCGACGCCGGCTTCACCATCGGCACCGCGAACTACTTGGCTCCGGAGTTGTGCATCCTGCCGGTGCGCGAAGGCCCGGCGGCGGACATCTTCGCGCTCGGGGCCACGTTGTTCGAATGCCTTACCGGGAAGGTGCCGTACCCCGCGGACACGGTGGAGGAAGCGTTCCAACAACGGAAGCGCCGCCGCCCGCTGGACTTGGCCGATTACCGCGGCCCGTGGCCGGCGCGAACCGTGGACGCGGTGCGGGCCATGCTCGCACGGGTGCCGGAAGAGCGACCCACGGCCGGAGAAGCCGCCCGCGAGTTGCTCGCGATCGAGCGGGAATTGGTGGAGACGCGGAAGCACCGCAAAGTGGCCGGGCGACGCTTGGCCGGTTGAACGTTGACGCGATACTCTCTGTTTGCGACGATGATTCCACTGCTGAACCGCACCTTCACACGACCCCCGACCCCCCCGATGTCCAACCTTCACTCACCGCGACCCCGTCCGCTGTCGCGTCGCACGTTTCTGCGCGGCACCGGCGTGGCAATGGGCTTGCCCTTGCTCGAAGCGATGACCTGCGCGGCCGGCAAGAGCGAGCCCCCGCGCCGCATGGTGTGCATCGAAACGAACATGGGCATCCTGCCGCAGTTCTTCTTCCCCGAAAAGGCGGGCCGCGACTTCACGCTCACGCCGTACTTGGAGAAGCTGAAGGCGAACCGCGACCAGATCACCGTGTTTTCGGGCACGAGCCATCCCGGCGTGACCGGCGGCCACGCGGCGGAGAAGTGTTTCCTCACCGGCACACCGCATCCGGAACGCGGCGGATTCCGCAACTGGGTGTCGTTGGATCAGTTCGCCGCCGAGCAGTTCGGCAATCGCACGCGATACCCGTCGCTCACGCTCGGCGTCGGGCAGGAAGGGCAGACGCTGAGCTACACGCGGAGCGGGGCGCCATCCCGATCGAACGTAGCCCACGGAAACTGTTCGAGAAACTCTTCGTTCAAGGCAACCCGAACGAAGTGGCGGCCAAGATGGAGGAATCGGCAGGGTCGCAGCACGCTGGACTTCGTCGGCGAGCAGGCCAAGCAATTGAACGGCCGGCTCGCCCCGGCGGATCGCCAACGGCTGGATCAGTACCTCACCAGCGTTCGCGACTTGGAGCAACGCTTGGCGAGCGCGGAGGATTGGGAGAAGAAGCCGAAGCCGAAAACCGCCGCGAAGCCGCCGGACGACGAGAAGGACGCCCGCGAGTTCGCCCGGCAAACGCAGATCATGACGGACGTCGTCAAGCTTGCGCTGGAAACGGATTCGACGCTCCTCGTCAGCTTGTTCATCGACACGACGGTGATCCACAACATCACGCACCACGGCAACCGCCCCGAAGTGCTGGCCGAACTGCGGGCGAAAGAGGAGGCCCAGTTCGAGGCGTTCGGCGGGTTCCTGAAGGGGTTGTCCGCGGCGAAGGAGGCGGACCACACGCTGCTCGACCGCACGATGGTGCTGTACGGCACGTGCCGGGCAGCGCGAACTCGCACTCGAACACCAACCCGCCGGTGCTGCTCGCCGGCGGCGGTTTCAAACACGGCCAGCATTGGCTTTCGACAGGGAGAACACTACCCGCTCACGAACCTGTTCGTGTCCATGCTGCAGCGATTGGGTATCGAGACCCGCGAGTTCTCCACGGGCAAAGGCACGATGCGCGGCCTGGAAATGGTGTGAAGAATGACTCACGCAAAGCCGCGAAGACGCAAAGAAGACAAGAATGCAAGGCAGGAAATGATCGGTGCGTGCGACTTATGAGTCGATCACGACCGAGTGCGGTCGTTTCTCCAGCTTTCTGTTCCGATTTTGTCGTTCTTTGCGTCTTGCCGCCGTTGCGTGAGACCTGCCTTCGTGCGACTCCGTGGCGTTGCATGAGAACTTCTCCCAAGGAGAATACCCATGACGGAGAACGAGGTCGCAGCCATCGTCGTGGACACGGCCTTCCACATTCATGTGAAGTTGGGGCCGGGCTTGTTGGAATCCGTCTACCATGCCGTACTGGCGTACGAGTTGAGGAAGCGTGGGCTTCGCGTCGAAACGGAAGTTCCGGTCCCGGTCGTATGGGAGGACGTGCGGCTGGAAGTGGGATTCCGGGCGGACATGATCGTCGAGGAGATCTTGATCGTCGAACTGAAGTCGGTGGAGAGTGTCGCCCCTGTTCACAAGAAGCAATTGCTCACTCATCTCCGGTTGACGGATCGTCGGCTCGGACTGCTCATTAACTTCGGTGCAGCCTTGATCAAGGACGGAATCTCGCGAGTCGTGAACGGCTTGAAAGAGTGAAGCAACTGACTCGCGCAAAGCTGCCAAGACGCAAGAACACGAGTGCAAAGAGAAGCATAAAACTCATTGGAGCAACGTTCGAGCATGCCAAACTGCATTCAGAAAGGTCTTTCTTTTCTCTTCTTTGCGTCTTTGGGGCTTTGCGTGAGCCTGCTTCTTGTCTCCTCACAGGCCCAAGGCGCGCCGCCGGCGAAGTTCCTCGAAGCGCATTGCACGTCGTGCCACGATTCGGCCACGAAGAAGGGCGACCTCGATCTCACGGCGATGCCGTTCAACGACGCCAACGCCGCGGCGTGGATCAAAGTGCACGACCGCATCGCGTCCGGCGAGATGCCGCCGAAGAACAAGCCGAGGCCGCCCGCAGCGGAGACCGCCGCCGCACTGAAGTCCCTTCACGATGATCTCGTCGCCATCGAACGGAAGGCGGCCGCACGCGACGGCAAGACGCGGCTCCGTCGGCTCACCCGATCCGAATACGAGAACACCCTCCGCGACCTCTTCGACCTGCCCGGCATCCCGCTCCAGATCGATCTCCCGCCGGACGGCCAAGTCCACGGCTTCGACCGCAACGCGGACGCACTCGATCTCTCGCACGTCACGCTGAGCAAGTATCTCGAAGCCGCGGATCGCGTACTCGATGTCGCGATCGCCACCCGCCCCGCGGCTCCGAAGCCGATCAAGCAGCGAGTCTCGCTCGCCAACCCGTCCGGGTTCGTCGCCCATGTGCTGATGCACGGTGACGGCGTCCTGCTGAAGAACAAGAAGCCCGACCCGGACTTCCCGCCCGCGGGTGAACATGAGCACATCGACCAAGGCGCACATGAACGCATGGGCTCGTTCCGCAACGGGGCCACGGTCGGCCTCTTCCGCACCGAAGACGAATCGTTCCACCCGTACTTCAACGAGTTCGTCGCGATCTACCCCGGCCGCTACCGGCTCACCACGTCGCTGTGGAGCTTCCAGTGGGACAAGGGGCAGGTGCTGCCGTCGCGCGGCACCGAGGCCGCGCGGCTCTCGATTGTGCAACTCGTGGGCGACGGTCGCGGCGGCGGACACCCCAGCACCGTGCTCGGCTACTACGACGCACCATCGATGAATGAGAAGGTTCACGTTGTCACCACGTGGCTGAACCCGCGTGAGACGATCGGCTTCAACGCCGCGAGCCTGGCTCATGCGCACACTCGTGGCCCGAAGCGGGCCATGGGCTTCACCGGCCCCGCGATCGCCTGCGACTACTTCGATGTGGAAGGTCCGATTCACGACACATGGCCGCCGCTCAGCCACAAGCGGCTTTTCGGCGACGTGCCGATCAAGCTGTTTGATCCCAAGTCGCAGGCCGGGGTGAAGCCGCCGCCACGCACGCCGGACCGCCAGCAGTTGTTCATGGGCCGCAACAAGCCCGATCCCGTGGAAGGCATCTGGAGCGTGAGCAGCGCGATGCCGCTGGAGGATGCCGATCGCCTGCTCGCGGACTTCCTGCCGCGGGCGTTCCGGCGGCCGGTCGATCCCGATGTGCGGAAGCAATACGTGGCGCAAGTCGCGGCGCGGCTCAAGTCTGGCGATTGCTTCGAACTCGCGATGCGCTGGGCGTACCGGGCCGCACTCTGCTCGCCGGACTTCCTCTATCACGTGGAACCGGCCGGCGAACTGGACGCCCACGCCCTCGCATGCCGCCTCTCGTACTTCCTGTGGAACTCGATGCCGGACGACGCACTCACGAAGCTGGCTTCGTCCGGGGCCTTACTCAAGGCTGAAGCGGTACGGAAGGAAGTCGATCGCATGCTCGCGGATCCGCGCTCGCAACGCTTCATCGAAGACTTCCTCGGCCAATGGCTGAAGCTGCGCCTCATTGCCGCGAACGACCCGGACCGCAAGCTGTACCCCGAGTTCAACAAGTATCTCGAAGACTCGATGCTTGCCGAATCGCGGTCCTACTTCCGCGAGATGCTGGAAAAGGATCTCGCCGCGGAGTACCTCTGAAGTCGGACTTCGCGATGCTCAACGGCCGGCTCGCGGCGCATTACAGCCTGCCGCCGGTGAGCGGGACTCAGGTCCGCCGCACTCCACTGCCGCCGGGCACCCCGCGGGAAGCTTTCCACGCAGGCCGCGATCTTGAAAGTGACCGCGAACGGCACGACGACTTCGCCTGTGCCGCGCGGCGCGTTCGTGCTTGATCGCTTGCTCGGCCAACCGCCCGCTCCGCCGCCGCCGAACGTGCCCGCGGTCGAACCCGATGTCCGCGGTGCAACTACGATTCGGGACCAACTCGATAGCATCGCAACAATGCGGCCTGCGCATCGTGCCATGCCAAGATCGATCCGCCCGGTTTCGCGCTCGAAGAGTTCGACGTGATCGGCGGGCATCGCTCACGGTACCGCTCGCTCGGCACCGGCGACGCCGCTCCGCGCGGCAACATCGATCCGTTCATCGGCATCGGCTTCAAGCTCGGGTTGAAGGTCGATTCCAGCGGCACGATGCCGGACGGCCGCACCTTCGCCGGGCTCGTCGAGTTCCAGAACCTCCTGACTGCGGACAAGGAGAAGCTGCTGAACAACCTCGGCCGGCATTTCGCGGTGTACTCCACGGGCCGCGGCGTGAGCTTCGCCGATCGCGACGACATCGCCGCGATCGCCGCGGCGAGCAAGGCCGGCGGCATCCGCACGCTCCTGTACGAACTCACGACCCATCAACTGTTCCGAACTCGCTGAGGCGCCATGCGATTCGCACTGCTCATGCTGCTGGCCTGCGCTTCGTTCGCGGCCGCGCAGCCGAAGGAACCGCCGAAGGTGGAGCGGATCACCTATCGCGTCATCGGCCTGTTCTCGAAGGAACGCGAAAAGGATCTCCGCGCCGGGTTCGAGGACTTGGCACCGGACTTCAAGCTGGTGTCGGTGAGCTTCGATGAGGCCGAGATCACCGTGGACTTCGCACCAGCCAAGCTGTGGCCGGGGCAGAAGCCCGAGCGCGTCACGGAGTTGGTGAACGACAAGGTTCGCGGCGCGACCAACCACACCTTCGGCGTGGCCGCAAGGCGGACGATCCCGAAGGACAAACTGAAGCGGGTGGAGATCGCCGCCCGCGGCTGCGATTGCAAGGCGTGCAACTTTGCCGCGTATGAAGCGGTGGCGAACGTGGACGGCGTGTACCACGCCACCGCGAGCTTCAAGGACGGCGTCGTGATCGCGTGGATCGATCCCGCGAAGACGGACCAAGGCAAGCTGGAAGCCGCGCTCAAGCAGCGCGGCGTGACCCTCGGCAAGAAGCCGTAGGTCACTTCTGCCGCTTCACCATGTGATCGATCCAGATCGGAGCGAAGGGCGACGTGCATCCCTTCGACACGGGATAATCGCGATAGACACCAAGCTTCTCTCCGATCGAGACCGCTCGCTTGCGGAGCTTCGGATGGTTGATGCCGATCTCCGCCAGACACATGTTCATCGTCCACTTCACTTCGGGAACGGCGGCGGGCATTTCCTTCTCGATCCGGTCGAGCAGTGCGTCGAGGTCGAGGCCGTCCGGGTTCTTTGCGACGCGACCGGCCGTGAGTTGCCAGCCGGAACGGAGCGTCCAGCGGTTCTTGGAACTCATCCACTTCCGGCGAAGGGGCTCCTTCTCCGCGTGCAACTTGACGACATACGAGTACAGCCAGTCCGCCACCCACACCCACGCGGTGGACTTCACCATTCGTTCCAAGTCGGCCGCGGTCAGGAGTTTCACATCGAGAATGAGCGCGGCGAGAAACTGGGCGTCGACATTTCCGGTGTTCCACAGGGCCAATGCCAGTCCGTGGTCGGTCTTGATCCGGGCCGAGAGCTTGCGGACGTCGCCGCGTTGGACTCCGAACTGATTATCCCCCGCGCCGGCGCCCATGGGCCCGGTCTTGGAGTTTTGGGCCCGCACCTTCGGGTCGCGCATCGATTCGAGTTGCCGCAGGGTTTCCTCCAGCGTGAAGGCCGTGCCCGTGTTCTTCGTTTCTTTCTTCAGTGCGGGTGGCTTCGCCATCGAGATTGCTCCTTCGCAAGACCGGCAGGCCGACGGGTGCGGTCATCGCCATTCCGTGGCGATAGAATACGGGTGGACACCGAGGGCTGATCGTGGACGCGGACACCGTGCCGCCCGGACGTTTCCCGGGCAAGTATTTCGTGATCGGGTTCGTGATCTTCGCCGTCGTGCTGTTCGCCGGCTCGTACTGGCTGTCGCGCAACCTCGAACCCGCGGCAGACCGCTTCCACAACCCGACATCCGCCAAGAAGGCTGACTGAACCCGCCCATGCCACGCGATCCCTACGAAGTGCTTGGCGTCGCCAAGTCCGCAACCGCGGACGAGATTCAGAAGGCGTACCGCAAGCTCTCCAAGAAGTACCACCCGGACCGCAACCCCGGCGACAAGCAGGCCGAGGCCACGTACAAGGAAGTGCAGTCCGCCAACGAGATTCTCTCGGATCCGGAGAAGAAAGCGAACTTCGACCGCTTCGGCACGGCGACCCCCGGCGCGGGCTTCCCGGGCGGCGGCGGTGGCGGATTTCCCGGCGGATTCCCAGGTGGCGGCTTCCCCGGCGGCGCGGGCGGAAACATCGATCCAAACGATCTCTTTTCGTCCATCTTCGGCGGGGGGGATTTCGGCGATGTGCTCGGCGGCCGCGGCGGCCGCCACGAGAAGCAGTGCTGACCGCCGCGCTCCGGACCCGATCGAATCGGATGTCACGGTGCCGTTCGATGTCGCGGCCACCGGTGGCAGCGTGGCCATCGATGTGAGCGGTCGCCGGATCGACGTGAAAGTGCCCGCCGGCATCGCGGAGGGGAAGAAGCTTCGCGTTCCGCCCGAAGCCACCGGCGGCACCGAGGTGCTGCTCCGCGTGAAGATCGCCCCGCATCCGTACTTCCGCCGCGAAGGCAACGACGTGTACCTCGATGTGCCGATCTCGGTCTCCGAGGCGATTCTCGGCTCGAAGGTCGAAGTGCCGACAGTGGGCGGGGCGCGGCTGGAAGTGAAAGTGCCGCCGGGCACGTCCAGCGGGGCGAAGTTGCGGCTCCGCGGCAAGGGCATCGCCGACGGCGACCAATACCTCGTGTTCAAAGTGGTGGTGCCGTCCGGTTCGGTCGATGATCGCAGCCGCGAGTTGATCGAAGAGTTCGCACGGTTGAATCCGAAGAACGCCCGCGAGTCCGTTCCTTGGAAATGACCGCCACTTCATCGCCGCCGTCCGCGTGGCGGGCGTTCCGCGTGCTCGTCGGGCAAGGGTTCCAGCGGCACTGGCGGCTGCGCCAGATGGGCTGGGTCGCGCTCGCGCTCCTCGGCATCATCACGATGTGGGTCGGAGCCCGGACGATGAGCCCCGAAGGCTGGGGCTTGGAGAACCGGCGCATTCGCCGCAGTGAGGTCACCCACCGCGAGTACGGGGAACAACTCCGCCCCGCCGCCCGGTACAACGCCGCTCTCGATCCGCCGGACTACGCCAAAAAGCGCCTCGTCGCGGATGTGGAAACGCCCTCGCCGCTCGACCCGCTTCGCGACAACTTGGCTTCTCTCCTTCTCTCCGTTCCCCATGCGGTGCTGCAATCCGACGTGGTGCGGGCGCAGTGGCGATTCGCAAGCTTCGCGCGGCTCGTGGTGCTGGGCGCGTTCCTCGGGTTCGTCCTGCCGATGTTCACGCTGGCCTATGCCAGCGGTGCGATCGGCGCCGAGCGCGAAGCCCGCACGCTGATCTGGCTGCTCACGCGACCGATGCCCCGTGGAGCGATCTATCTGGCGAAGTTCCTCGGCGCCCTGCCATGGTGCCTGTTCTTCGTCTTGGGCGGGTTCTTCGTGCTGTGCGCGGCCGGTGGCGAGCCGGGCCGTGCGGCCGCGAAGTTGTTCTGGCCCGCCGCTTTCGCCCTTGCACTCGCCTTGTCTGCGCTCTTCCACCTGTTCGGATCGCTGTTCCGCTGGCCGGTGGTGATCGGCCTCGTGTACGTGTTCTTCTTCGAGATCCTCGTCGCGATCCTGCCCGGCAGCTTGAAGCTGCTCTCGCTCACCTTTTATGCGCGAAGCCTCATGTATAATGAGGCGGTTGCCGCAGGCTGCCCCGGGGCCATGCTGGAAGTGTCGGCACCCGTGTCCAACGAAACCGCGTGGTGCGTCTTGATCGGGGCGACGGTCGGATTCACGTTGCTGGGCATGAAACTGTTCGCGCGGGCCGAACACCGCGACGACGTGTGAGGCGAAACATGACGGTGGATGATGCAGCCGCGCCGCTCCACGGATACCGCGGCGCCGCGCCGGACGAAGCGTCCGCCCAGCCGCGCGGGCTCACCGTCGCCCTCAGCCGCGAGGCCGGCGCCCGAGGCACCACGATCGCCCACAAGCTCGGGGATATCCTCGGCTGGCAGGTCTTCGATCAAGAGATGATCGATTACCTGATCGTGAACGATGCGGGCCGCGCCCAAATCCTGGCGGAACTCACCGACGGCGGGCGGGCGTGGGTCGAAGCCCGGTACCGCAAGCTGGTCGGCGAACGCGGCTTGAAAGTCGAGCAGGAGACCGAGAATCTCATTCGTTTGGTGCTGTCCGTGGCCGCCCGCGGCGACGCGGTGATCGTCGGCCGCGGGGCCGGCTTCCTGCTTCCGGCGGAGACCACGCTGCACGTCCGCATCGTCGCTCCGTTCGAGTCGCGGGTGAATTACTTGGCCCAAGCGCTGCGGCAAACCAAGGACGAGGCCGCTCAAGAAGTGCGCACCCGCGACGAACGCCGGGCGCGGTACCTTACGCGGTCGCTGCTCTGCAACCCGTCCGATCCCACCGTGTACGACCTGATCGTGAACTCGGGGCGGGTGGGGGTCGAAGGCGCGGCGCAATTCATCGGTTGGGCCGTTCGCACGAAGCAGCAGTTCGTCGATCTCGTCGGCCCGCCGCATACCGCGGGCATCCACGATCTCGCGGGGCCGTGATGGCCGACGCCTTCACCCGCTTTTCGCATGCGGTTCGCGATCACGCACCGCGCACGGCCGTGGTGCTCGGTTCGGGTTTGGGCAATCTCGGCGCGGACTTTCGCGAACAGGCCGCCATCCCCTTCGCGGATGTGCCGGGGCTTTGCGTTCCCTCCGTCGGCGGCCACTCCGGCAAGCTCGTGCTCGCGACGCTGGCCGGGCACGCCGGCGCCGGCCGCTCGGTGCTGGTGTTCTTCGGTCGAATTCACGGATACGAAGGGCGCACAACTGTCGAAGTGACGGCCCCGGTGCGAATCGCCGCGAGTCTCGGCGCGAGGCGCTTGATTCTCACGAACGCTGCCGGCGGGATTCATCCGAGCTTGGAGCCCGGTGCATTGATGGCCCTCCGCGGGCACCTGAAGTTGCTGGATGGCGAAGCTTGGCGCGCGCATTCGATCGTGTCGCCGTATTCGGAGCCACTGTTGGAACAACTTCGCTCCGCCGGTTTGCTCGCGGGGATCTACGCCGCCTTGACCGGCCCGTGCTACGAGACGCCGGCCGAGATTCGCGCCCTGCGAACAATGGGGGCGGATGCGGTCGGCATGTCCACGGCGCGGGAAGCGGAGGCAGCCGCGGAACTCGGATTGGAAGTCGCGGCGATCTCGTGCATCACGAACCGCGCGGCCGGGCTCGGCGGGGAAACGCTGCACCACGCCGAGGTGCTGGCCAACGCCAGGCTCGGTGCGGCTCGTCTGCAAACTCTCCTCTCCGAACTGGTGTGAACCATGCTCGAGCGCATCCTCGAACCGGAAGTGATGGACACCGCGGAAGAGGCCTGCGACTACGACCGCATGGATCACTCGGCGGTGAACGCTTCGTTCGCTGCGGACTTTCTCGCGGTGTGGTCCGGCCGCAACCCGGTGCTCGACGTCGGCACCGGCACGGCGCAGATTCCGATCGCCATCGCACGGCGTTCTCCCTCGATCGAGATCGTTGCCATCGACCTCGCGGACCACATGTTGGCGTTGGCGCGGGCGAACGTGGCCGCCGCAGGATTCGTGCCTCGCATCCGCCCGGAAAAGGCCGATGCCAAGGGCTTCGCGTATCCGGATGGCTATTTCGGCGCGGTGATTTCGAACAGCATCATTCACCACATCCCGGAGCCGCAGTTCTGCTTCGCCGAGATGCACCGCGTGTGCGCCCCC
This sequence comes from Gemmataceae bacterium, assembly GCA_046350135.1. Lineage (GTDB taxonomy): Bacteria > Planctomycetota > Planctomycetia > Gemmatales > Gemmataceae > Urbifossiella. Next base: position 339,752 of record JAXMBB010000001.1, on the reverse strand, counting down.
GGCGGCACTGTGTTCGTCCGGGATCTGCTCCGCCCCGCGGACCGCGCGACGCTGGAGCATCTCGTGAACACGTATGCCGCGGGTGCGAACGATCACCAGCGCAAGATGTTCGCCGAGTCCCTGCACGCGGCCCTGACGCTCGATGAAGTGCGTGCCCATGTGTCCGGACTCGGATACGATGCCGGGACGGTGAGGCAAACCACCGACCGCCACTGGACGTGGAGTGCAATTCGTTAGCCCGACGCGCAAGCGAGGGATGGAGACAAGCCATGAATCGAATCCTGTCCGCATTGCTTCTGCTTCTTCCCCTTGGTGGCATCGCCGCCGCGGACGACAAACCCGTGTCGCTCTTCGATGGCAAGACTCTCGCCGGGTGGGAGGGCGACACCGAGAAGACGTGGCGCATCGAGGACGGCGCGATCGTCGGCGGGTCGCTCGAGACCACCGTGCCGCGCAACGAGTTCCTCTGCACCAAGAAGACGTACGGCGACTTCGAACTGAAGGTGAAGTTCAAGCTCGAAGGCGACAAGGGGAAGGCGAACGCCGGCATCCAGTTCCGCACCAAGCGCATCCCGAACCACCACGAAGTGAGCGGCTACCAGGCGGACATGGGCCAGCAATACTGGGGCGCTTTGTACGACGAATCACGCCGCAACACGGTGCTGGCCCGACCGGACCCGAAACTGCTCGCGGAAATCGTGAAACACGGCGACTGGAACGAGTATGTGATCCGCTGCGAAGGCCCCCGCGTTCAACTGTGGCTCAACGGCAAGCAAACCGTGGACTACACGGAGAAGGACGACAAGATCGACCGCACCGGCGTGATCGCGGTGCAGATTCACGGAGGGGCGAAAGCCAAGGCACATTACAAGGACATCCGCATCACGGAACTCTCCCCCAAGTGAGTGCGGGCCTCCGGAATTCGGATTGCCCGAAGCCCCCGATTGCCGCTATGGTCGGGCTCCGTGCCTTCCGCGGATGGAGCCGCCATGCCCGAGCAGGATCTTGCCGTCGCCCAACGTCGCATCGAGCAGCTTGAAACGGCCCTGATGCGGCGGACGGAACTGCTCGAACAGAAGCAGTCGGAACTGGCCGCGATCCGCGCTTCCAAGGCGTTCAAGCTCGCGTCGTTCGGCAACAAGCTGCTCGATCGGTTGTTCCCGTTGCACACGAAACGGCGCACGATCCTCAAGTCCACGATGCGGAAAGCGAGTGCGATCCCGGCCGCGTTGTGGTCGCGACGGCGCGCGAAGAACGGGCCCCCGCCGGATGAGCGGCACCTGAGCGAATGCACCCCGCCGGACGAATATCGACGCTGGATCGCGAAGAACGAAGCGGACGCGGCCGAACTCAAGCGGCAACGCGGGCACAAGTTCTCGCGCTCGCCGAAACTCAGCATCGTGGTGCCGGTGTACAACCCGCCGGCGGAATACCTCGAAGCGATGATCGAATCGGTGAAGCAACAAACGTACGCGAACTGGGAACTGTGCCTCGCGGATGCCAGCCCGAAAGAGTATGTGCGGCCGATTCTGGAGAAGGCCGCGGCGAGCGACCCGCGGATCAAAGTGAAGTTCCTCGAATCGAACGGCGGCATCGTCGGCAACTCGAACGCCGCGGCCGCGCTCGCCACCGGCGACTTCATCGGATTGCTGGATCACGACGACACGCTGGCCCCGTTCGCACTTCACGAGATGATCGCGGCCCTGAACGACAACCCGGACGCGGACTTCCTCTATTCGGACGAAGACAAGCTGGACCTTCACGGCGCCCGCGTGGAGCCGAACTTCAAGCCGGATTGGTCCCCCGAGACGCTTCGCAGCCGCAACTACATCTGTCACTTTACGGTGCTCAAGAAGTCGCTGTTCGATTCGATCGGCGGGTTCCGCACCGGGTTCGACGGCTCGCAGGATTACGACTTGGTGCTACGGGCGAGCGAAGCCGCACGGCAGATCGTTCACGTGCCGCAGGTGCTGTACCACTGGCGGATGCACGCCGCCTCGACCGCATTTGCAAAGGGCACGAAGAACTACGCGTACGAAGCCGGAAAGAAGGCCGTGAGCGAGCACCTCGCGCGCCTCGGCATCGATGGTTCCGTTCACGACGGCCCGATTCTCGGCACGTACCAGGTGATCTACCACCTCCGCGCGCAACCGCTCGTCAGCATCATCATCCCGAACAAGGATCAGGTCGCACTGCTTTCACGGTGCATCGAATCGCTGGCGAAGTCCAGCTATGCAAATTACGAAGTCGTGATCGTGGAGAACGGCAGCCAACTGCCCGAAACGCATGCGTACTACCGGGAACTCGCGAAGCAACCGCACATCCGCATCGTCGAGTGGACGCGGCCGTTCAACTACGCCGCCGTGAACAACTTCGCGGCGGCCCAAGCCAAGGGCGAACTGCTGCTCTTCCTCAACAACGACACCGAGGCCATCAACCCGGATTGGCTCGAGGCCATGGTGAAGCTCGCGGTGCAACCCGGCGTCGGCGCGGTGGGGGCGAAGCTGTACTACGCGGACGACACGATCCAACACGCCGGCATCGTCATCGGCATGGGCGGCGTCGCGGGGCACTCGCACCTCTTCTACCCGCGTCAGGCCCAAGGCTACATGCAGCGATTGCGCATCACGCAGAACGTCGCGGCGGTCACGGCCGCGTGCCTGCTCATGCCGCGATCCGTGTTCCAGGAAGTGGGCGGGTTCGACGAAGGCTACGTGCTGGCGTTCAACGATGTGGACCTGTGCCTCGCGGTGCTGAAGGCCGGTCACCGCATCGTGTGGACGCCGGACGCCGAATTGTACCACTTGGAATCGAAGACGCGCGGCTACGAGGACACGGCCGAGAAGCAGGCCCGCTTCAAACGCGAGTACGATCTCTTCCACCTGAAATGGTCCGGGTTTCTCAAGTCCGGCGATCCGTATTTCAGCCCGCACTTCCGCTTGGACCGCCCGGACTTCGCGCTGAAGGCGGCGTGATCGCGGCTTCGGAATGCCGCTACAATGAGATTTGGGACGAGGAACGCGAATGACGGCGGCGACCGAGAATCTGGCGGAACTCTACCTCGCGGATGAGACGGCGTGGCTCGAAGCCATGGCCCGACTCATCGCGGAGGGAGCCGTCTCGGAACTCGACTTCGAGAACCTTCGGGAGTATCTCACGGACATGGCTCGAAGGGACCGTCACGAAGTGGAGAGCCGCCTCGTTCAATTGCTCATGCACATCCTGAAGTGGACGCACCAGCCTGATCACCGCTCCCGGAGTTGGCGCAGTTCGATCATCAACCAGCAATTCGAATTGGGGCGGGCGATGGGCCGCGGCGTGTTGCGAGCCCATGCCGAGGCCGTGCTGCCGGACCTGTATCGTGAAGCCGTGGTCCTGGCAGCTGCTGAGACCGGCCTACCCGAAGCCGCTTTCCCGAGCGAGTGCGCACTCGCGCTGGATGAACTACTGGAATTCGAAGCGGCGGAGTGAACTCACGCCGCCTTCTTGCTCCCCAGGCTCGCAAACACTCGCCGAACTTGTTCGATGCCTTCTTTCAGGAAGAAGCCCGGGTCGCGGCCGAAACTCTTCGCACCCAAGATGAAGTAGCCCGGTTCGCGCGTTTCGATGCGGCCGGCGGGTTCGTCGACCTTCAAGCTGCCGCTCAGGCGCAGGTCGGAACGGAAGCCCGTGCAACCGATAACGCGGTCCACATCCCACGACACCGGCTTGCCGTTGGACCGCCCCGCAACGCGGAAGCCCTTGTCCGGGCCGTGGCTGATCAGTTCATCGAGTTGCGTTTGCGGGTGGAATTCGAGGTTGCCGTCGCAGCGGGTGGCGAGCGAGTTCGCCTTCGCAGCCAGTTTGTCGCGTTCCTTCCACGGGTCGTTCGGGAGGCGGGGCAAGGGGGCGCCGCGCGGGCTGTGCGTGAGCCAGAAGACCCATGTGGCGGGGTGCTCCTCCGCGAGCGTGGCGAGTTGGCAGATGGTGTGCGCCGCCGAGTACCCGCCGCCGACGAGCACGATGCTGCGGCCGGCGTAAAAGTCCTTCTTCTCGCCGAGCACGTCTTCGAGCAGGTGCGGAATCTGCTGGCGGGCGGCGATCTCGCCCACGGCCGGGAGCCCGCCGTCGCCCAACCAGTTCGGCGTCGCGTTCACGCCGGTGCAATCGAGAACCATGTCCGCCGTTTCGATTCGTTCGGCGTTCGTGCTGAGCGAACGCACGAGCAACCGGAAGGGCAGGGGGCCGTCCGCTTCGGACTTCTTCAGGCTGGTGGCGCGGCCGACTTGCATCACGACGTTTTGCGGATGCATGCACTCGATGAGCGTTTCGGATTCGGAGAGCGGCACGAGGTACGCGTCGCGAAACTGACGGCCGGTGAGCAGGTCCGTCGCGGCGGGAATGTCCTTGGATTTCTTCTCGCGTTGCAAAGCCTCCAAGCCCAGTGGCGAGACATTGGCCCCGAACGGCGTGAACATCTTCGCATGGCCCCACCGCAGAAGCTGCTCGCCGACTTGCCCGCGTTCGTACACCGCGACCGTGTGGCCATGCGACTTCGCGCACAGAGCCGCCTCGATCCCGATGGGACCGGCCCCAAGCACCGCGATTCGCAGCGAGCCGCTTCGCATGGCAAACCCATATCACATGCAGGTTTCGGCGTCGAGTCGCATTTGACTTCACCCTCCCGTGCGGCTAAATTCATTTTACCTGCCGTTTCACTCCGCGGACGGAGCTTGTCTCGTGGCCAATGTTTACGGATGCCCCGGCCCCTCACGCCGCGACCTGTTGAAGTTCGGGTCCGTGGCCTTCGCCTCGGCCGCGAGCGGCAACCTCGCCGCCTTCGGGAAGAAGGCCGGCGATCACACCTCGAACGATCCCGCGGTGATCTTCGTGTGGCTGCCCGGCGGCCCGCCCCACCAAGACACCTTCGACATGAAGCCGGACGCGCCCGCCGAATTTCGCGGGCCGTGGAAGCCGATCCAAACCAACGTGAACGGCATCCAGATCTGCGAGCACATGCCGCAACTCGCGAAGCAGGCGGACAAGTTTTCGATCATCCGCTCGATCGCCCACAAGTTCGCGGACCACGGAGGCGGCCACAAGCGGTTCCTCACCGGCCGCGACCCGCTGCAACCCGTCGGCTTCGTGAACGACACGCCGATGGTCGGCTCGATGGTGGCGGAAGTGCTGAAGGGCAAGCACGCCCCGGTGCCGAACTACATCAACATCGTGGACGGCGGACGGCAGAACATCGACGTATTCAGCTTCGGCTCCGCGTACCTCGGGCCGCAAACGCACCCGTTCGCGGTGGTCGGCGATCCGAGCGAGCCGAAGTTCGAGATGAAGAACCTCTCGCTGCTGCCCGGCACCGAGGACAAACTCGCGGATCGCCTCGCGCTTGCTGAGCCGCGTCGAAAAGCCGCTGAACGGCCCGGACTTGGGCGGCAGCGCGGCCAGCATCGAAGCCCTTCGCGGCCGGGCTCTCGATCTCATCGGCACGGATGCGGCACGCTCGGCATTCGACCTGAACAAGGAATCGCCGAAGACGCGTGAACGCTACGGCATGCACCGTTACGGCCAACGCGCGCTCATGGCCCGCCGGCTCGTCGAACATGGAGCCACATGGGTGACGTGCGTGCTCGAGAACGCCACGCCACCCGGCGTGCAAATGAAGCAGAACCACTGCTACAACTGGGACTCGCATGCGGTGAACTGCCACATCTTCGACGACACCCAGTACAAGCTCGGGTTCCTCGACCAAGCGATGTCCGCGTTGATCGAAGACCTGTACAGCCGCGGGTTGAACAAGCGGGTGCTGCTCGTGGTCACCGGCGAGTTCGGCCGCACGCCCCGCATCGAGAACTCGATCGGCACGCAGACGAAGGTGATGCAGCCGGGCCGCGATCACTGGCCGCAGGCCCAAGCCATCGTGGTGAGCGGTGCGTGCAAAACGGGCGTGGTCGTCGGCAGCACGACGGCGAAGGCCGAAGTGCCGAAGGACCGCCCCATGACGCCGAACGACCTCTGGGCCACCGTGTTCCAGCACTTGGACATCGATTACAACCGCATCAGCTTCCCGGACGGCAGTGGCCGCCCGATGCCGATGCTCCCGGACGGCACCGCAATCCCGGAACTCATCTGATGCCCCGCGACGACCGCGACGATGATGACGATGATGACGACGACCGCCCCCGCCGCAGGAAGCGGCGACGCCGGGAACCGGACGGCGTGCCGTGCCCGAAGTGCGGTTCGCGCTCACAAAGCCCCGGCCCGTGGCCGTGGTATCTCGGCACCGTCGGCGCGATCTTGTGCAAGGCGGTGGTCTGCGACGATTGCGAACACGAGTTTGACGCGAAGAAGCCGGAGGCGAACCTCGCCACCCGCAAGCGCAACCTCGCGATCGGAATCAACGGTTGCGGTCTTCTCGGGATCCTTGGCGTGTTCGGTCTGCTCGCCGCGTGGATCATGTTCACGATGAGATGAATCACACTTGGAACACGCCCGTCTTGAACGGTCGGCCGTCGTCGTGGCGCGAAGCGATCTGCACGGCCAGCATCAGCGCTTCTCGCGTCTCCTCCGGTGAGATGATCGCATCGACCCAGAGCCGCGCCGCGGCGTAACGGATGTCCGCGGTTTCGTCGTAGCTCGCCTTCACCTTGTCCCGCAACGCCGCGAGTTCGGCCGCGTCCGGTTCCTTGCCCGCACGTTTCAACGCTTGCACCTGGATGTCCAGCAGCGTGCTCGCGGCTTGGTCGCCTCCCATGACGGCGTACTTCGCCGCGGGCCACGCGAAAATGAACCGCGGATCGAACGCCTTCCCGCACAGAGCATAGTTTCCGGCCCCGTACGAGCCCCCGGTGATCAGCGTGATCTTCGGCACCACGCTGTTGGCGATTGCGTTCACCAGCTTCGCACCCGCCTTGATGATGCCGCTCTGCTCGGACTCTTTCCCCACCATAAAGCCGTTGACGTTCTGCAGGAAGAGGATCGGCACGCGAAGCTGATTGCAGTCCATGACGAACCGCGCCGCCTTCTCCGCGGAGTCCACATAGATCACGCCCGGGAACTGCAACGGGCCGTCCGCAGGCTTCACGCTCTTCGTTCGGTTCGCGACGACACCGACCGCGATGCCGCCAAGCTTGCCGTACCCGCACACCAGCGACTGGCCGTACTCCGCCTTGTACTCGTCGAACGGAACCGGATCGAGAATGGATGCGATGAGAGTGCGGACATCGTTGTCGATTAGCCGCGAGGCGGAGTCCGCGGAGCCGAGCGCGCTCCGCTCCGCGGACTTCGCGTCGCGGCTAAACGGAAGCATCTCCACCAACCGCCGCAATCGTTCCAAACAACTGGCATCATCCTTCTCGCGATAATCAATCGTTCCGCTCACGGCGGCGTGCATCTTCGCGCCGCCGAGCGACTCATGATCCACCACTTGGCCGATGGCGGCCTTCACGAGCGCGGGCCCTGCGAGGTAGAGGCCGCTGCCTTCGGTCATGAGCAGCGTGTCGCAGAGCACGGGCAGGTAGCCGCCGCCGGCCACGCAATTGCCCATGATCGCGGCGAACTGCGGCACCCCTGCCGCAGAGATCACCGCGTTGTTGCGGAAGATGCGCCCGAAGTCGTCTTCATCGGGGAAGACTTCATCCTGAAGCGGCAGGAACACGCCGGCGGAATCGACGAGATAAATCAGCGGTAGCCGGTTCTCAAGTGCGATGCGTTGGGCGCGGAGCACTTTCTTGCACGTCATCGGGAAGAACGCACCGGCCTTCACGGTGGCGTCGTTCGCGATGATCATTGCTTGCCGCCCGCCAACCGTGCCGATGCCGGTGACGACCCCGGCGCTTGGCGCGCCGCCCCACTCGGCGTACATGTTCCACGCGGCCCAGAGGCCGAGTTCGAAGAACGAGTCGGCGAGTTTCCCGATGCGTTCCCGCGCCGTGAGCCGCGCCTTCTCGTGCTGCCGCTCGATCGCCTTGGCCCCGCCGCCGAGCCGGATACGGGCTTCCTGTTCCGCGAACGTGCTCATGCCCGGGACTCCGTTCACACGATGCTGAAGTCCAGCAGATCCTCTTCCTCCGTGTCCGTGCCGCCGGTTTCCTCGGTGACGATCGGCGCGGCGGTCTTCAACCCGATGAACTCGTTCTTCGTGGGGGAACCTACGCAGAGGAAAATATTGCCGTCCGCGGCTTGGAGCAGGAAACCGGCCGAAGCTTCGATCCCGCCGCGGTAGCTGAACGGGAATTGGAAGATCGTGCCCTTCTTCAATTCGTCCATGAGAGCGGTCGGTTCCTGCTCGGCGGTGAGACGATAAATGAGGTGGATGTTGTGGGAGAGATACTCGTCGATGCTCACCGTGCAGTCGAGGCTCACGATGGAATCGAACGTGGACTTCACGGGCGGGATGGGTTGCCCCGCGGGATCGACGGGGCGGAGTTCGGTCTTCTTGCGCCACAGGCCGTCCGGCGAGAGATACGCGATGGCCGAGCCGCCGCGGCCGACGATGGAGTGGCCGTCGCCGGTGAGCGTGCCCGTCTCGCACGGCCGCCCGGCTTCATCGAGAACTTCGGTCTCGATGAAGCCGTACAGTTTCGTGCGGTCCACCTTCTCGAGGTGCAGATCGAACGACTGCCCGCGGAGTTCGACCACCAGCGGCTTGGCCATGACGACACCCGACGTCGAAGATGATGCCTATTTCTTATCGACGGACTTCTTCAACTCGCCAAGTACGGCGCGAACGTCCGTCTCGTTCACAGAAGTGAACGCGAACGACTTCACGACTTTGCCCTTGTTCGCGACCACCGCCGTGACGTGCGTGTCGCCGTTGATCGCCCAGCCGTTCGGTCCGCTCTTCTCGCCGTCGAACGCGGCCAGTTGCGTGTTCTCGAACTTGAGCGACATGTTGATCTTCGGCAGATACTCCTTGTGCTTGTCGAAGGCCTTCTCGCCGAGCCACACGGCCACGATCTTGGCACCGTCCACCTTGCCGATCTCTTCGTCGAGCTTCTTCATGAAGCGGGCGGCGGGTCGGCCGCCGACCGGGATGCCGCCTTCTTGTGCGGCCACGAACAGGTAGATCGTCGGTGCGTCCTTGCGATCCGTGGCGAAGTCCGATTCCTTGTTCTCCACGGGGCCTGTGACGCCGAACGCCTTGAGCTTCTCGACTTTCGAATCCGCCTTCGGGCCGGAGTCGTCGTCCGCCGAGGCGAACGGAGCCACGAGCAGGGCTGCGGATAACGCCAACGCACACGCCTTCAACATGGATCACGCCTCCACGGGGATGAGGGACAGCGGATACTCGGCGATCGCGAGCCCGAGCGCGGGCAGTTCCTGGAGCCGCCGCCAGCCGCGGGTCACGCGGTCTTCTTCGTTCAACACGAAGCCCGCATCGAGGTTTCTCTTGTCGAACGGGCCATCGCACTCGGCTGGCTCGAAGCGCGGATCGACGATGTACTGCGCCATCGCCGGATTGCAGCGGATGTGCCGCTCGTGGCTCAGGTGCAGCGATTCGAGCGGAGTCTCGCCGAGCACGTACCGCAGGTACAAATCCGAATCGACGATCGCGTCCACATCACGGCCGCACACCTCGCAGCGGTAGCCTTCATCGCACTTCGCCATGAGCGTATCATAGTCGGAAGCATTCCCGAGCGGGGGACGTAAGTCCCCGTGCACGAACACGGGGACTTACGTCCCCGCTCGGAATGGATGCACTTGGGAATCTGCATGAACGTACTGGACAAGTTCCGTCTCGACGGCCGCACGGCGTTCATCACCGGAGGCAGCCGCGGGCTCGGCCGTGCGATGGCGCAGGCCTTGGCCGAAGCCGGGCGCCGATCTCATTCTCGTGGGCCGCGAAGCGGATTCGCTCGCTATCGCGAAATCGGAACTCGCCTCGCTCGGCCGCCGCATCGACATCATTCCCGGCGACGCGGGCACGCCGGACGGCGCGGCCGCCGCCTGCGACGCCGCCCTCGCCCTCGGCCGCCCCATCGACATCCTCGTGAACAACGTCGGCGGCCGCCGCGTCGATCTGCCCACCGAAGACGTGCCGATCGCCGAATGGCAGAAGCTCTTCGACCTGAACCTGACCAACGCTTTGGTTTGCTGTCAGAAGCTCGGCAAGCCGATGCTCGAGCGCCGCCGCGGGTCGATCATCAACGTCACGTCCGTGGCCGGGGCGTTCATCCAGATCAAGGGCATCCGCGGGCGGCACTACGAGACGGCGAAGGCCGCGCTCACGGCACTCACCAAGAACTGGCGGTGGACTGGGCCGACCGCGGCGTGCGTGTGAACGCCATCGCACCGGGCGGCTTCCTCACGGACCCGAACCGCAAGTGGTTCGGCGAGAAGCCGCAGTTCCGCGAGTTGTTCGAATCGCAGGTGCCGATGGCCCGCCTCGGCGAACCGGACGAACTCGGCCCCGCCGCCGTGTACCTCGCCTCCGACGCCAGCAGTTACATGACCGGCGCGACACTCGTCATCGACGGCGGCTGGACGCTGTGGTGATCGATCTCCGCTTGCGTGTTCGCGATGGCGTTTGCGACCCACAGCGCGAACACGCAAGCGTGCACTACGCTCATCGCGGCGGCATAGCTTCGCGGCTACCGTACAATCATGTTTGAAATGACGTCCCGCTCCCTCTTCGCCACCGAAGACGAACTCGAGGTACACGCCTCGCCGGAGCCGGCGTCGTTCTTCGTCGAGATCGTGTTCGACCGGCCGATGGACCACGCGTACACGTACGCCGTGCCGGACCGGCTCGCGGCGCAGGTCGCGGTCGGCAAGCGCGTTGAAGCGCCGTTCGGGCGCGGCGATCGCGGCATCCCCGGCTTCTGCGTCCGCGTCGCGTCCGAGGCACCCACGCGGGCAGTGAAGTCCATCCTGCGAGTGCTCGACGACGAAGCACTGGTGGACGATCACCTCATGAAACTGACCCGCTGGATGGCGGATTACTATCTCTGCGGGTGGGGGCAGGTGCTGCACGCGGTGGTGCCCGCCGGCGTGCGCGAGAACGCCGGCACGCGGCAAGCCATCTTCGTGGAATCGCTGCCGCCGGACGCGTTGCCCAACCCGTTGCCCACCGTGAGCCCGCAGCAGAAGATCGTGCTGGACCGCCTGAAGCACGAAGCCCGGCCTATGGAGCAGGGCCAACTCTGCCGCCTGACGAAGTGCAGCCCCGCGGTCGTGGGCGGGCTCGTGAAGAAGGGGCTGATCCGCAAGTTCACCGAGCGCATCGAATCGAACGAGACCACGGACGATGATTCGGGCCCGTCGTCACACATCGAGATGAACGCGGATCAAGTCGCTGCGTGGGAGCCGATCCACCAATCGCTCGGAGCGGGCTTTCACGCTTTCCTCCTGCACGGTGTCACCGGCTCGGGCAAGACCGAAGTGTACCTGCGGGCCATCGAGGAGATCGTGCGGCAGGGCAAGGAAGCGATCGTGCTCGTGCCGGAGATATCGCTCACACCGCAGACCATCGCGCGGTTCCGCGGGCGGTGCGGGAACGTCGCGGTGCTGCACTCGCACCTCACCGATGCGGAACGCGGGGCGTATTGGCGGCGAGTGGCCGCGGGTCAGATCCAAGTGGTGGTCGGCGCCCGCAGCGCGGTCTTCGCCCCGACCCGCAAACTCGGCCTCATCGTGATCGACGAGGAGCACGAACACACGTTCAAGCAGGAATCGACGCCGCGGTACCACGCCCGCGATGTGGCGATCATGCGGGCGCGGCTCGAGAACATTCCCATCGTGATGGGCAGCGCGACGCCGAGCTTAGAAAGCTGGCACAACGCGCAGAAGGGTTCGTTCACGCTGCTCAAGCTGCCGAAGCGAGTCGAGGAGCGGCCGATGCCGCCGGTGAAACTCGTGGACCTGCGGCACGAACCGAAGACGCCGGGCAAGTTCTTTGCCATCGGCCCCACGCTCGAACGCGCGATGCGCGAGAACCTCAAAGCGAAAGGGCAGGTGATCCTGCTGCTGAACCGCCGCGGGTTCAGCACGCACGTGCATTGCCCCGCGTGCGGCCACGTCGCGCAGTGCGCCCACTGCGATCTCGCACTCACGTTCCACCGCAAGCGTTCGGCGCTCGTCTGCCATCACTGCGGCTGGGAAACGCCGCCGTATCACCAGTGCCCGGCGTGCGGCGAGAACGCGATCCGCTACCAAGGCCTCGGCACCGAGAAGCTGCAATCCGAAATCGAAACCAAGTTCCCCGGCTACGTGTGCCAGCGGATGGATTCGGACACGATGACACGCCCCGGCAGCCACGAAAAGACGCTCGACGCCTTCCGCCAAGGCAACATCCACATCCTGCTCGGCACGCAGATGATCGCGAAGGGGCTGGACTTCCCGAACGTCACGCTCGTGGGCGTGGTGAACGCGGACACCGGGTTGCACCTGCCGGATTTCCGCGCGGCCGAACGCACGTTCCAGTTACTGGCCCAAGTGGCGGGCCGCGCCGGCCGCGGAGACAAGGGCGGCCACGTGATGGTGCAGACGCTCACGCCCGAACACCCGTGCATCGCCTTGGCCGCGAAACACGCTTACGTGCAGTTCGCAGGTCAGGAACTGGCCCACCGCAAGGAGCACCGCTATCCGCCGTTCGAACGCATGGCGCGGCTCATCGTGCGAAGCGAGAACGAAGAAGCCGCCGGCAAGTTCGCGGACGAACTGGCGGCCGCGTTTCAGGAAGCAATCAAGCGCGTGAGCGCGGAAGTGCGGCTGCTCGGCCCCGCCGAGTGCCCCGTGTTCAAACTGAAGAACCACTACCGCTTCCACTTCCAGATCCAGTCCGCTTCCAGCGGGGCGCTGCACGACGCGATCCGCACCGTGCTCGCCATCGCCAAGCCGCCGAACGGCGTCGAGTTCCAGGTGGACGTGGACCCTTACAACTTGATGTGAACCGGACCTGCTATCCTGTACCGAGTCGCGAGGTTGCGAGTATGCTCGGCACCGAAGTGCTCTCGGGTTGGGAAAGGGTGGCGCGCGAAGTGGAGAAGGTCCGCGAACGCCTGAAGCGGTCCACGGAGGCCCTCGAAGCCGCCGGGATTCCCTATGCCGTGATCGGAGGCAACGCCGTGGCCGAGTGGGTGGGCCGCGTCGACCCCGCCGCCGTGCGGAACACTCAGGACGTGGATATCCTGATTCGCCGCGCGGACTTCGACGCGGTGAAGGTCTCGCTCGAGCGTGCCGGCTTCCGCTATCGCCATGCGGCAAGTATCGACATGTTCATCGACGGCGACGGCGGCCGCGCCCGCGATGCCGTTCACATCCTGTTCGCGAACGAAAAGGTCCGACCGGAATACGTCTCGGCCACTCCGGACTTGACCGAGACCGATTCGAGCGGCGCCTTCCGCACACTCCCGCTCGAAGACTTGGTGCGGATGAAGCTCACCTCGTTCCGTTTGAAGGACCAAGTTCATCTGCAGGACATGATCGAAACGGGCCTTGTGGACGAGTCCTGGTTGCCCCGCGTCCAGCCCGAACTCGAACCGCGCCTCAAACAACTCCTGGACAACCCCCACGGCTGACGAAGGCCAAGCTGTTCGGCGCGAACCGCATTGTTTGCGGCTCAATTCGCCGGAGGAGTGATCGGCATTCGCGGCGGGGCGGTTTCCCACATCAGTTTCACGTCCGCCGGGGTGAGGCCGAACGCCTCGTTCACGATGTCCGACACGCGGCGTTCCAACCCGTCCGCCTCGCGGGCCAGTTTCTGAAGCGGCACCACGGACGCGGCATGTTCGTCAATGTTCGACTTCGCGCTGAAGGAGCTTGATCTCGTCGGGAGTGAGGTTGAACAGCCGATACACCCGCTCGTTGATCTCGGCTTCGGCGTCCGCAAGTTTCTGCCGCAAGCCATCGACCTCGATCTTCTTCTCCTTCAGATAGGGTTCCCAATCATCGGCCGTCTTGGGATTCGAGAACGGACTTCGGGAGAGTTTGAAGCTCTTCTTCAACTCGCCGCCCAGAACCTGGAGCGATTGCTCCCACCATTCCTGCGACTTCTCGTTGAGCTTGCCGAGCGACTCACCAGTTGAAGAGGTCCCGAAAGACTGGAGCAAGCGATGCTGAACCGCGCACTCGACTGAGTATCGCTTCCCTCCAAGTTGATTGCATGCCCGAGCGAGCTCGGCAATCTTCTCGCGATCAACCGGCTTGGCCGAAGGAATCGGGACATGCTCCATGAACTGAGCGATGAGTCTGTACTGCCACCGATCGGAACGCAGTCGGAGAGGTTGGGCGGTCTTGCTTATGAAAAACCACGTCGCCCACGAAGCAAGCACACCGAGCAGGAAGTAATCCTCGCCGGGGATGATGTAGCCCGTGTTGCCCAGGTAGCGTTTCTCCAGGTCCATGGAGAAACGAGGCCGATTTGTAATATCGGGCCAGACAATCTTCACTTCATCGAATGCGTGCCAGTATGCACAGGATCGAAGTTCCCACCAGAACCGTCCTTGGTCAGTTCGCTTGATTGCGGCGGCGCGGTGACCATCCAAGTAAGCGTGGATCGCCGGATATGATTTCGCGAAGATGGACTCCGCATTTTGACCGGCGTCCGACCAAGGCCAGGCATGGTCATTGCTGGATTTGATCGCCAGCAGATTCTCCCCAGACATAGTGATATGCCAGGGTCTTAGGTTCGAGCCCTGAATGAACGGCTTAATGATCTCAGCACTATTCGCATCCTCGCGAATCAGTTGGTTCCGAGTCTGGTCCGAGATCACGAAGACTTCCGTCAGGCCTGTCAGCACTCCGCGGTAAAGCCTCCCTTCGGAGTAGGCACCAAGCCCCTGTCCCAGCGCAGAGAGCTTCTTTCGGAGTGCGATTGCGGCATGGGATTCAAGCTCCCATGCCTGCTTGCCAAGATTCCCGGTATCTACGGAAGGCGCGTCGCTAATCAATGCACTGAGATCCTCAGGTGGTTTCCCCGAAGTCAGCCACTTGTACATCTTCATCGGGCCACCCGGCGCTCGCTTCGACAGAATCGTGATCGTCGGGCGAATCATTTCCGCGTCTTCGAACGGTTGGTACTCGCCGAAATCGATCATCGATTCCAGCCCCGCATTGCACGTCAGGAAGTTCCGAAGAGCCTCACCGAAGTTCCCTCGAACCCAGCTTCCCGACGTGATGTACCCCATGCGCCCGCCGGGACGCATGATCTTCACTCCAAGCTCGTAGAAGTAAACGAACAGGTCCGCGATGCTGTCGAAGCACTCGAAAGTGTCCTTCCAGTGCTGCTTGAACGGTGCGATCCACTCCTGACGCACGTAGGGCGGGTTGCCGATCACTACATCGAACCCGCCCGCCTCGAACACCGTCGGGAAGCTCGCTCGCCAATGTGCCAACGCGTTCGGATCACCGACGACGCTGTTCCCCTGCCGGATGTTCTCGTCCAGCGTCGTGAGTTGCTTGCCCTTCACCGCGGTCTTGATCCAGCAGGAGAGCCGGGCGATCTCCACGGCTTCGCCGTTCAGGTCCATGCCGAAGAGGTTGTGGGTGAGGATCGTCTTCTGCACGTCGAGCAGGCTCGCACCCTGGAGCAGCTTGAGGCAGTCCTGGGCCTCCTCGTACTCGGCGTACATCTGATCGAAGGCTTCGATGAGGAACGCGCCGCTGCCGCACGCCGGATCGACGATGCGGATGGTTTCGAGCACGTCGATCCAGGCGTGCCAGAACTCGGCGAGCGCCTTCCGCTGCGGTTCGTTGAGCGCCTTCGGGTCGAAGTTGAGCGGATCGTCGAGCAACTTTCGGGCGGTCGTCCCCTTCATCTTCGCCTGATGTTTCTCGCGGAGCGATTTGAACCGCGCATCGACCACCGGGCCGAGCGTCTCGGCCACGATGTAGCGGGTGATGAACTCCGGCGTGTAGAACGCGCCTTCCTTCTTCCGCTTCGAGGGTGAGTGGGAAGAAGCTAACCCCCCGGCCCCCTTCCCTAAGAGGGAAGGGGGAGAATCGAGTTGCTGGTGCAGTTCCTCCAGGTCGGAGATGGACTGCTCGAAGATGTGGCCGAGGATTTCGACGTCGATGAGCTTGGTGCCGGGCCGGTACTCGAAGCCGTATTCATATTCCGCCAGCTTCTTGAAGCCTTCGCAGATGTCGTCCGGCACGGTGAGCGAGTTGATGAACGCATCCGCGGCGAAGAGGCCGCCGTTGTAGGCGAAGACGCCCAGCGGCGTGTTGCCTTTGTCCACGGAGGCGAAGAGCCCTTTGAAGTTGTCCCAGATCGGTCGCGGGTTGAACGGGTCCTTGTGCTGGTAGGCGCGGGCGATGATGTCGCGCGGCAGCAAGTCGCGGTCTTCGCAGAAGGAGATGAACAGGACGCGATCGAGGATCTTCTGGGCGGCGGCGAGGAGTTCGCGCACGTCGCGGCCGGGGTTGTGCTGCCGGAGGGCTTCGAAGGTCTTGGCGCGGAGCGTGCGGTATTCCTGATAGTACCCGGCGGTGAGGCGGCGGCCGATCGTCTTCGATTCCACGAGCAGGCTGTCGAGGTGGTTCTTCTCACCGACCACGCGCTCGGCGCCGAGCAGGAACACGAACCGTTTGAACTCGGCATCGTCGGTCGCGAGGCGGGCGGTTTCGAAGCGTTCGAAGTGGGCGGTGTCGTCCCGCTTGCAGTAGAGCCGCGTTTCGCGGAGGTTGCTGACGAGGTACCAGTCCAGCTTGAGTTGCAGGGCGTAGAGTACGGCCTGTTCCACGGCCGAGCGTTTGCGGTTCTTGTAGGGCTTGTCCAGCGGGTCGTTCGGGCCTTTGCCTTCGAGCACGGCGACGAAGCGGGATTCGCTTGGCGTGAAGCGGCCGAACCCGGCGTCGGCGTAGGTGCCGTCCGCCTCGATGAAGGCTTCCTTCTTCAGGGTGTAGTTGTCGCTGTCCTGCACCGAGGAGACGTAGCCGAGCAGGTCGCGGAACACGTCGTAGATGAACTCGTCGCGGAGTTCGGTCTCCTTCAGGCCAGCCGCTTGCGGCGTCTTCAGCAAGGTGGCCCAGCGCTTCAACTTGGGCCGCGCGGCGAGCGCCGCGGCGGGAAGCTCGAACGCCTCCAGTAGCGGCTGCACGGCCTCGGGACGGAAGAGCGGCTTGGGATCGGCAGGCATGGTTCGAACAGTTGTACTCGATCCGGCAGTCCAGGTCACGCCGGAACAGTCTGGCATTCGTGCGATTGGACAGTTGGCGGCCAAGAGTGTGTGGGCTTGGCCGGTGGCCGGTTGGCCGGCGTCAGCTCAACCCGCAATTCCCGCAGAATCTGAACTCGATTCATTTCCCGCCATAACGCATTCCGCCCGTTGGACATCCCCCCGACCGTGACTTACGGTTCATCCGGCACAACCCGCACCGGCAGACTTGCGCCTATGAACTGGCTCCGCGAGCCCGACGCCGAACCGATCCCCGGCTACCAACTCGTCGAACCCATCGGCACGGGTGGATTCGGCGAGGTGTGGCGGTGCGTCGCCCCCGGCGGCATCCAAAAGGCGATCAAATTCGTCTACGGGAACCTCAATTCCCTCGAAGGTGACGACGTCCGCGCCCAGCAGGAGATGAAAGCCCTCGAGCGGATCAAGGATGTCCGTCATCCGTTCGTTCTCTCGATCGAGCAGATCCGTGATGTCGGCGGCGAACTCTGCATCGTGATGGAACTGGCGGACAAGAACCTCCACGACACGCTGGTCGAATACCAGCAGATGGGCCGCCCCGGCATCCCGCGGGACATCCTGCTCGGCTTCCTGGACGACGCCGCCGTCGGCCTCGATCACCTCATTGAGAAGCACAACCTTCAGCACTTGGACGTGAAGCCGCGCAACCTCTTCGTGGTCGCGGACCGTGTGAAGGTGGCGGACTTCGGCCTCGTGAAGCAGTTGGAACGCAGCAGCAGTTCGGGACTGATGGGCGGCGTGACGCCGATCTACGCCGCACCCGAAACGTTCTCGAACAAGATCAGCAAGCACTCGGACCAATACAGCCTCGCAATCGTGTACATCGAACTGCTGACGGGCCTGCGGCCGTTCAGCGGGAAGAACATTCGGCAACTCGCGCTCCAGCACATGACGGAGCCGCCGGACCTCACGATGCTCCCGGAGGTGGACCGCGTGATTCTCGCGCGGGCGTTGGCGAAGAACCCGGACGAGCGATTCCCGAGTTGCACGGCGTTCATCCGCTCGCTGGCCGGCGGGCCGCGTTCGAGCGATTCCAGCGGCAGCGGTTCGGGCGGGATGTACGAGCCCACCACGTGGGCGAAGGCGAACCGCGTCGCGGGCGAAGTCGATCTCACGCCCGCGGGCAACTTCGACCTCGGTTGGAAGCCCTCGCGCGGCGGCGCGGCCGTGGCCGAGCCCGAACACGAAGACCTCGGCGTCACTGCAGTACAGAAGGAAGTCGGCATCCTGCGGCCGACGGTGCTCATCGGCGTGGGCAGCTTCGGCCGCCGTGCGTTGCAGGAAGTGCGCTGCCGACTGATCGATCGCCTCGGCGACATGTCGTTGGTGCCGGCCTTTCGCTTCCTGTATGTCGATTGCGATCCGGACGCGGTGAACAAGGCCACGTCCGCGCCGCCGGATGTGGCGCTCTCGCCGGACGATGTTTTCCCGTTGCCCCTGCAGCAAGTCACCGGCTATCGACGACGCCAGTTGGAACAAATTCTCGACTGGTTGCCGCGTGAGAAGCTGTATTCGATTCCACGGAGTCTGAACGCCGGCGGCTCGCGTGCGCTCGGCCGTCTCGCGTTCTGCGACAACTACCTGCGGTTCGTCACGCGGTTGCGCCGCGAACTTCAGATCGCCACGCACCCGGAATCGATCTCGCAATCGTCCGACCAGACCGGCTTGATGCCGCGGGACAACGTGCCGCAAGTGTATGTGTTCAGCGGTGCAACCGGCGGCGCGGGTGGCATGCTCGTCGATCTCGGTTATGCCGTCCGCCGCGTGCTGGATCGCATGAACGCCGAGGATTCTCCCGTGACGGCGTTCCTGTACGCGGCTTCGCCCACGGATCCCGGCACGCCGGACCACGAACTCGCGAATGTCTTCGCCACGCTCACGGAGATGAACCATTACGCCGAAGAGGATGTGAACTTCGTGGCCCAGTACGGCGGGCCGGAAGGGCCGCGCGTGGAGGGCAAGGGCCTGCCTTTCTCCGCGACGTACCTCATGCCGATGGCGGATCGAACGCCCGCGGCGTTCCGCGATTGCGTCGCACATTTGGCCGGGTATGTGGCCCACGACCTGACCACGCCGCTCGGGCCGGCGCTGGAGCAAGTCCGCCAGCAAGGTTCCGGCTACGGTCGCAGTCCGTTCCGCGGGTTCGGCACGTACGGGGTGTGGTTCCCGCGCGGCTTGCTGCTTCGCGCCGCCGCCCAGAAGATCTGCATCGAACTGATCCGCAAGTGGCAGAAGGATACGAACACCGCGAACAGCCCCACGCTGGAGCGGCTCGCCACGCAGGTGCAGGGCGACGCCCGGCTGAAGCCCGACGCGGTTCAGAAGTACATCGAGCGCGAGATGCCGCGCGGCCCCGAAGGCGCGCCCGCGGATCAGATCGAACGCTGGCTCCACGGACTCGAAGGGCAGATCGAGGCGATGGCCCGCCGTTCGGATGCGGGGGCGTGGTCGCGGAACGTGTGGGACCAAGCCCGCGAGTTCATCGGCGTGCGGCCCACGAACGAGCAGGACATCACCGTTCGCCGCGGCCGCTTGAGCAAGGCGTTGGACGAAGGCATCCGCCGCACGGCCCAGATGTGGGGCAATGAATTCGCCGCGATCGCCGGGCCGTTGCAGGACGAACCCGGCCACCGGCTCGCGGCCGTGGAAGCCGCCCTCCGCCGCTTTTCCATCGTGTGCGGCAGCTTGGCAGAGACTGTGGATAAGCAGCTTCGGCAACTCGCGGTGAAGACGCAATCGTCTCGCAGCGACGTGCAGTCGGCCCTCGATGCCTGCCAAGCCGGCAGCGGGACGTTCAGCTTCTTCGGAGGCCGCAGCAACCGCAGCATGCGACACTTCCTGGAGCAACTCCGCGCGTTCGCCCGCCTGCGTTTGCAGGAAGACTTCTTGGACGCGACGGCCCGCTGCTACCGCGCGATCCAAGGGGAAATCGAAACGCAGACCCGCGATCTTGCCTATTGTCGGAACCGACTCGCGAGCGTGCTGCAGGTGCTCGATTCGCCGCTGGCCAACTTGCCGGCTCATCCGGATTCGCCGATCGGGCTCTCCGAAGAATCACTGCAACAAACGCTGCATCCCACGAACACGGTGCAGGTCGTGCTGCCGAGCGGCGAGAAACACATCGACCGCTCCGTGCGACGAGTGCTGAACTCGGTGAACGATGCGGAGAAGTTGCGGCTGGAGACCGCATTGCAGAAGCTCGTGTTGGAATCTCGCGGGGGCTTGGCCGGGCTTTGCCGCATCAACGCCGACCTGTTCCGCACACTCGTCGCGCCGATGATCGAACAGACGACGGCGTTCCTCGGCGAGTTGCTGCCGGTGACGGACGTGACGGAAGTGGAGACGAGTTCGGCCCGCGCCGTGGAAGAGGACTTGTCCGCACGGATCACGGACTACCACGAACGGGCGCACCCGCCGTGCGATTCAACGGCCGAAGTGCGGACGTTCGTGATCGTGCCGGACAGCGATTCGGGCCGCTCCTTCGCCAGCGACGTGCGCCGCACGCTGCCCTCGGCCTTGACCATCCCGGTGCAGGGTTCCACCACGGACTTGCTCTTCTGCCGCGAGCAGGGCTGCTTGGAGCCCTCGGAGTTGATGTCGCTGTTGTCCGCGTGCTTGCCGGCGTACTACCAGTCGCTCGCCAGCCCGCACACGAATCCGCACGCCCGCTTTGACGTGACCGAATGGATGCCGATCGGCGAATGATTCGTCACAGTTTCGGCCGCGTCGCGATGGCGCGGCGGATGATGCCGAGCACCTCTTCGCGTTCCTTGCCGACCAGATTCAATCGCGGGGCGCGGCACAGTTCGGTTCCGTAGCCGCACTCGGCGCTCGCCAGCTTGATGTACTGCACCAGCTTCACGTGGGTGTCCAAGTGCAACAGCGGCGTGTACCAGCGGTACACCTCGCGGGCCTCGGTCCACTTGCCGGCGTTCGCCAAGTCCCAAATCAGGCGGTTCTCGGCGGGGAACGCGTTCACCAAGCCGCTCACCCACCCGACGGCCCCGAGCATCATGCACTCGAGGAAGAGATCGTCCACGCCCGCGAACAGGACGTAACGGTCCTTCACCAGGTTGATGATGTCCGTGATGCGGCGGGGATTGTCGCTCGATTCCTTGATGCAGGCGAACTTCGGCTCGTCGGCCATGTCGGCGAACATGCTCGGAGTGATGTCCGTCTTGTAGGCCGGCGGGTTGTTGTAGACCATGATCGGCAGGTCGCTGGCCTTCGCCACGGTGCGGAAGTGCGCGATCGTTTCGCGTTCGTCCGTCTTGTACACCATCGGCGGAAGCACCATGAGGCCGTCCGCTCCGAGTTTGGCTGCGTCCGCGGCCCAGCGGCACGCGCCGGCCGTCGTGTACTCCGCGACTCCCACCAGCACGGGCACGCGCTTGCCGACATGCGAAACGGTGGCCTTGAGCAGTTCCTTCTTCTCGGCGGGATCGAGCGTCGTGTTCTCTCCCACGGAGCCCATCATGACGAGGCCGTGGATGCCGGCGGCGAGCATGGCGTCGATATGGGCCAGCGTGCCGGGCACGTTCAGCGACTCGTCCGGGTGGAACTGCGTGCATACAGCGGGGAACACCCCGGTCCAATTCACTCGCATGATGTCTTCCTGTGAATGATGAATCTTAAAGGCGGATGCCGCCGGAGACGTCGAGCCATGTGCCAGTCACCCAGCGGGCGTCTTCCGTGGCGAGGAATGCGGCGGCGTCCGCGATGTCTTCCGGGTCGCCGATCCGGCGGAGGGCCGTGGCCTGCTCCTCCTGATACTCTTCTTCCTTGGTCTTCCCGCTCTTGATGCTGTTCATGTCCGTGCGGGTGGAGCCGGGAGCCACAACGTTGACGCGGATACCCTGTGGACCGAGTTCCGCCGCAAGTACGCGGGACATGACATCGATCGCGCCCTTGGTCGCGGTGTAGACCACGGCACCGGGATACGCCATGCGGCTGATCGCGCTCGCCACGTTGATGATGCACCCGCCGCGCGTCATCATCGCGGCCGCTTCCTTCGCCGCGAGCAGGTAGCCCTTCACGTTGACGTTGAAGTGCTGGTCGATGTTCTCGGAGGTGACTTCGTTCAGGAATGTCCGCTGCATGACCGCGGCGTTGTTCACGAGGATGTCCAACCGGGCGAATCGCGACTTGACCGCGGCGAAGAGCGAGGCGATTTCCTTCGGCTCGCCCATGTTCGCCTTGATGGCCACGGCTTCGCCGCCGGCCGCTTGGATCGCCGCGACCACTTCCTCGGCCGCGCCTTGGCTCGACGAGTAGTTCACGACCACCTTCGCGCCGTCGCGGGCGAGTCGCTTCGCGATCGCGGCCCCGATCCCCCGGGACGCCCCGGTCACGAGTGCAACCTTGTCCTTGAGTTTCGACATCATTCAATCTCGCTGGCGCTGCGAGTCGGGGCGTCCGCGGAGCCGAGCGTAGCTCGGCCTGCGGACCCCGACTCGCAGCCGATCGATATCACTTGAGAGACCAAAGTCCGCCGGGAGCCGCCGCCACGCGCTGTGAATGTGGTTCGCGGCGTTCTCGCTGTCCGCCTGCACATTGAGGGTCTCGACCACGAACTCCGGGGCAGACACGCGGTACGTGTACGGTTTGCCCGGCACCGCGAGCCGGTGTAGGCGAAGAACATCTTCGCCGGGTCGGTGTCCTTCGCCCGCTTCATCTCGATCGCCGCGAGATCTCCGGCATGCGGTCCGCGTGTTGAGCAACTTCATGAGCAGTGTGCCGCGTTGTTCCGCGGTCAGCTTGTCCGCCGTGATTCCGACCGCGTCACCCACATCCGCCCGCGGGTTGTTCTCCTTGATCTCCCACTGCTTCTCGTAGCCCTCCGGCGTCGGCTGTTTCGCCACCTTCACCTGCTCCTCGTTCAAGGACTTGATCAGGGCGCGAGCTTCGTCTTCCACCGCGGGCAGCGTGCGGAGCCCCTTGCGTTCGCCGGCCTTCACCTCGGCCGGGTTTGCACCGAACATCATCGGCGTCGCGGTCACCACCTCGCCCTTGTCGAGCGTGTAGTTCAGGGACATGTGATGCCCTTCGAACCGCCAGCCCCAGCTTCCGGTGTTCGACGGTTCACCGAACACGGACACGAAGTACCACCCCGTGTTGCGGACCATCGCCCCCTTGTCGCCTTCGAGATCCTTCAGGATCCCTTCGAGGCTCATGATCGTGGTCGCTTGCTCGTAGCCGGATTTCGAGGTGCCCGTCTTCAGCAAGGCGAGTGCGGCGGCCTTTTGCTCCGCGCTCATCTCCTCGAAGCGGACACCGATGCGGGTGTAGTTGCGTTCCTTGTTTTGCTGCGGGGTGAAGAACCACGCGAGCCGCTTCTTGTCGTCGAACGCAAAGCTCGCCTTCTGCTTCTGTTCGGCGTTGAGCGTTGCGAGGAAGCCCTTGGCGGCGTCCGCCATCTTCGCGCCGGTGCCGCCGTCCGGACGCCCAATCAGGGCGAACGAGCAGAATCCGACCGCGACGAGCGCGACGAGGAGAGAACGCAAACGCTTCATGGAGATGACTCCGTTCGTGGCGGGACACTGGGAAGATAGGCACGAACCCGTCGCGCGTCACGGATGTCGCGGATCACTTCACGGATTTGAGTTGATCGACGATTTGCTTCACGGCGGCGGTTTCAGACGAGCCTTGGCCGGTGAGGCCACGGGTCGGGCCGTCCGCAGTGGACACCTTCACCCGCACGACGAACACTCCGTCTTCGCGCGACACCGCGTAGTCGCCGCGCTTCACGCCGTATTTCGCGAGTTCGCCGAAGGCCGCATCGGAGCCGATGGGAGCGGCCGGTTCGGGCGGGCGCGGTTCGGGCCGGACGCTCGCGCCGCCGGCCGGAGTCAGCTTCTCGCCGCCGGGCAGTTCGATGGCCAAGCCTTCGCCATCGTTCATGGGCTTGCCGGCGAGAGCGGCGGGCGAGCCGCCGGGGCCGGGCATGTACGGGCCGTTCTTCCAACGCTCGGCATCGGAATTGGCGCGGGTGCCGCTCGTGGGCGAACCCAAGAGCGGGTCGCCGCGTTTGCCGCCCCCGGCGGTGCCGTCGCGGCCGGGCACGGGTACATTCTGCCGTGGAATGCGGCCGGGGCCGGCGAGCAGCGGGTCGTTGCCCGTGAGGTTGCTGCTCGGGCCCGCGCCGCGATCCTTCCCCTTGCACCCGATCGCCGAAGCAAGCAGCGCAAGGCCGCACGCCCACGCAAGGCCGCGTGTGCTGGCGAATCGGGGGATGCGGTGAAGCACGGTCATCTTGACCCGCCTCCGGGGTCGGCTACTTCTAACCTGCCACCTGTATCGTTCCCCTTCGCACGTCCGCGGACAACCCCGCGCCGGCGATTCGGGCGAGGCATGCGGAAGCGGCCGGCGGGCTGTGACGCGTGGGGCGACCGGATAACCATTCACAAAGGTGCGTTCAATGGCGGTTCTGCGGATTGCGGTGATCGGTGGCGACGGCATCGGCCCGGAAGTGATCGACCAGGCGATCCGCGGGGTGGACGCCGCCGTGAAGAAGTTCGACAAGGTCGAACTCGCGTGGAACCGGCTGCCGTGGTCGTCCGCGTATTACAAGCGGCACGGCAAGATGATGCCGGACGACGGCTGGGACACGCTCGCCCAGCATGACGCGATCCTGTTCGGCGCGGTCGGCGATCCCGAGATCCCGGACACGATCCCGGTGCATCAACTGCTTCTGCCGATGCGTCGGAAGTTCGACCAGTACGTGAACCTCCGGCCCGCGTACCTCTTCGCCGGCGTGCCGTGCCCGCTCGTCGGCAAGAAGCCCGGCGCGATCGACATGCTCGTGTACCGCGAGAACACCGAGGGCGAATACGCGCCGGTCGGCGGCAATCTCTATCCGGGAACCGAGAACGAAGTCGCGGTTCAAACCGGAGTGTTCACGAAGCGCGGCACCGAGCGCATCCTGCGGGCCGCGTTCGACGCCGCCCGCAAGCGACCCCGCAAGAAACTGACGAGCATCACCAAGTCCAACGCCATGGTTCACAGCATGGTGCTGTGGGACAACGTGTTCAACGAGGTGCGGAAGGACTACCCGGACGTGCAGAGCGGCTCGCTGCTCGTCGATGCGGCCGCGATGGACTTCGTCCGCAGGCCCGAAGCGTTCGACGTGGTCGTGGCCAGCAACCTGTTCGGGGACATTCTCACGGACCTGAGCGCGGCCGTCACCGGCAGCATCGGGCTCGCGAGCAGTGCGAACATCAACCCGACGAAGAAGTTCCCCAGCATGTTCGAGCCGGTGCACGGCTCCGCGCCGGACATTACGGGCAAGGGCATCGCGAACCCGATGGCGGCGGTGCTCTCGGCTTCGTTGATGCTTCACCACCTCGGCTTGGAGAAGAGCGGCGATGCGCTTCGCGACGCCGTGGCCAAGGTGCTGGCGGACGCGAAGGTGCTCACTCCGGATCTCGGTGGGAAGCACACCACCACGCAAATGGGCGACGCCGTCGTCGCTGCGGTGTAAGTGCAAGCGCACGGCCCTCGGCCGATCGGCCGAGGGGCGTCACTTCAGCCCGTTCACGTATCGCAGGTAGCCGTCGAGATCGAACTTCTTCGCGGTGTTAGCGGAAGACATGTACCGCACGCTGCCGAATACCTCGCGCTCGAACCACGGGCGGTCGAAAAGGCCGAAGCACCAGAGAATGCCCGTGTACGAGTTGGGGTCGCGCCCGTCGATCGCGTACTTGTTGTTCAAGTGCTCCAGTACGCGGTAGGCGTCGCTCGGCGTCGGCGACCACTCCAGCACCTTCTTGCCCCAGAGCATCCGCAGATAGTTGTGAATGCGGCCGGTGCGGACGAGTTCGCGCTGGGCCGCGTTCCACAGGTCGTCGTGCGTCGCAGCCGCCTCGAACTCCTCCAGCGTGTAAGTGAATTCTCGTTTGTCGCTCACATGCTTCCGCAGCGTGGCCTTGGCCCACTCCGGCAGCACCACTTCCAGCGCGCGTTTGCCGAGTGGCGAGAAGTCGAACGTCTCGAAATTGAATTGCGGAATACGGGGTTCGGATTGCGGGGTGAACCGACTCACGGTCCCGCATTCCGCATTCTGCGCTTCGAGTTCCGCATTTCGAGCGAAGTGCCAGTGGTAGCCGGTGTCGCGCCACGTGATGGCTTCATCCAGGAACGAGCCGGCGTTGGCGTCGCGGGTGTAGAAGCCCTCTCGCTTGCCCTTGCATTTCGGGTCGATCTCGTCGGGCGACCACGCGTCGCCAAGCACGGCTTCCGCGACTTGCTGGATGGAGAGGTGGCCGTGCCGCAGGTACGGGCTGAGCCGCGACGCCGCTCCATCCGCCGGGTCTTCCGGATCGTTGCGATGCTCGGCGTATCGCGGCAACTTCTTGGTGACGAACTCGGCCAGCACCGCACGGCCGGCCATGCTTCCGCCGCGGATACCGGGCGCGGGTGGAACGGACGGATCGACTTCGGCCTCAGTCGCATCGCCGGACCACGCGGGGAAGGGCGGTTCAAGCGTGCTCTTCGCCGCCTTCGGGATTTCGGGTTCGGCCGCGGCGCGGTTTCGCCAAGCCTCGGCGAAGTTCGCATGGATCCGGTGCCGCAGATGCGCAGCCGCGCTCGCCGCCGGGCCGAGCAGCGACAGCGGCACGAGGCTGTTCCCATCCAAGAGATGCACTGGTACCGAACAGTTCGCCAGGGCGCGGTTGTGGGCCGGAACGATGAACGCGGGATAGTCGTCCGTCACGACCAGACAGGCGTCTTCGGCCAACTTGCGGACGAGTCCGCGGCCGGGCTGGTCCGGTGCCTCGACGAATGGCCAATACGCGAGGCCGAGTTTCTTCGCGGCGGCGGCGTTGTCCCGCATGCCGTCCAACATGAAAGCGTGATGCCGGGCGTTGGCCCACGGGTAATCGCGCTTCAATCCCTCGTACACGACCAGCGGCTTGCTCAACTCGCGGGACCACCGCAAGGCGCAGTCCAACGCATGGTTCGAGTGCAGCCTGCGGAAGGCTTGCATCCAGTAGAGGACGTAACGCCCGGAGGCGTTCAAGTCCCGCGAGTTGGCCGTGCGGATGCGGTTCGTCTGCATCCCGTCAAAGTACGAGGCGTCAGTCGCCGGGGTGCTGATTCTCCCACGTCAGAATGTGGTGCATCAGGTCCGCGGGTTCGACTTCGCTGGTCGGCAGCGGCCAAGTGAAGCGTTCGGCTGCGGCGAGTTGCACCGCGGCGACGCGGTCCTTCGGCGCGTTCCACAACTGCACGAACCGCCCGATCGCGCGGCCCCGGCGACTCAGTCGCTTGACGCAGGACCACGCATCGGCCTCGGTTCGCGAGGCTTCCACGAGCAGTTCCGTCCAGTCGGCCACCCACTCGGCGAGCATGCGGCCTTCGACATCGCCCAAGCCGCGGGTCAGGCCTTCGTCGCGCAGCACTTGGCGCAAGAGAGAATCGCAGGAAATCGTCATTCGTCCCCCTGCCGCGGGCGGAGCCACCGGCCGAAGCCGTCCCCCGGCCCCACCCGCGTTCAGTCGTCGTGCGATGGTGGGGCGTATAACGGCGCGGTGCGGCCGAAGCAAGCGATTGTGCCGCTCCTGCGGGCGAAATTGCGATGGCGCGACCGCCTAGATTCGCTCGTTCGCCACAACCGCGCGGCCGAGCCTTTTCCACTCAACCTCCCGCCTTCCCCCATCCGATACCAATGGCGGATCGCCGACAATCCGCAGCGGAACCATCCCATGCGCCGATCACTGATCTCCGGCTACGCATTCCTGCTGACCGCGAGCATGGCCGCGGCGCAGCCGCCCGCCGCCCTGACCAATCTGCCGTTGGAAGAAGCCGCGCCCGCGCCGAACCTCGGGGCGGCCACTGCGGATTGGAGCATGCAGGGGCCGCGGATCTGGGCCAACGCCCAGTATTCGCTGTGGTGGATCACGCCGATGAACGCCCCGGACCTGATCCAGTCGGTGCCGTCCGGCATCGCGTTGCAATCGGTCGCGGGCAACAGCACGCTACCGGCCGGTTCCACGACCCGCTACTTCCCCGAGACGCGCCAACTGGAGTTCGGCGCGTTCAGCGGCGTCCGCGGCACGGTCGGCGTGAACTTCGATCGCTTCGGCCTCGAAGCCGATTACCTGTACCTGCCGACGGTCACGAAGTCGAGCAGCCTCGTCAATGCGGGTGTGCCGGTGAGTGCGGCCCAAAGTTACATCCGCGCGGGAACCAACACCACGATCAGCCTGCTGTCCTCGCTGGAGGGGCAAGCCAGCGGCGGCATCCGCTCCGATGTGAGCAGCCAGTTGTGGGGGGCGGAACTGAACGCCCGCCTGCCCTTCTACAACTTCCTCACCGACACCACCGACGCGGTCGTCGGCTTCCGCTATCTCGATTTGCAGGAACGCATCAACCTGTACACACGCTCCGACTTGACCGGCGGAAACTCGGTGATCATCCAGGACAGCATCCGCACTCAGAACCGCTTCTACGGCGGGCAAATCGGCTTGAACGGCAAAATCAACGGCACGAGCAAGGGGATCGGCTTCGACACGACGGGCAAGCTGGCCGTCGGCGCCGTGCAGCAGCAGGCCGTGCTCGAAGGGTCAAACACATTCCTCACGCCCGGCGCGGCCGCGGACACCGAACGTGGCGGCCTCTACGCCCGCGGCGGTGCACTGGGCGCCTTCAACCGCGACAAGTTCGCCATGATCTACGAGCAAACCTTCAACGTCACCTACAACTTCACCGAGCGAACCCAAGTGTACATCGGGTACTCCATCATCTGGATCAGCAGCGTGATGCGGCCGGGGGAAGCGATCGACCAGACGATCAACGATTCGGGCGTGCGGTATATCGCGGGCGCCCCGGCCGGCAGCACGCAGAACCGCCCCGCGTTCAGTTGGAACGCCAACGACTTCTGGGCGCAAGGGCTGAACTTCGGTCTGCGGTTGCAATACTGATGAATGACAGCCCGCCGACAGCCGTCGGCGGGCTTTCGGTTCGGGGTCCAACTGTGAAGCGCATCCTCAGCGGTGTCCAACCTTCGGGCAAACTGCACCTCGGCAATTACTTCGGTGCCATCAAGCAGCACATCGAACTGCAAGACCGCGGCGAGGCGTTCTACTTCATCGCCGACTACCACGCCTTGACCACGCTCAAGGCCGCGGAAGAAGCCGAGGCCGGCGCCGCCGCCAAGAACAAGTCCTTGAAAGCCCGCCCCGCCCGCGAAATCCTCGCCGAAAACGTCCGCGACGTGGCCTTGGATTACCTCGCGCTCGGCCTCGATCCAGCGAAGTCCACGTTCTACCGCCAATCGGACGTGCCCGAAGTCGCGGAACTGACGTGGTTCCTCAGCACGGTCACGGGCATGGGTTTGCTCGAACGCGCCCACTCGTACAAGGACAAGGTGGAGAACGGCATCGCGGCCAGCGTCGGGCTCTTCACCTATCCCGTGCTCATGGCCGCGGACATCCTCATCGTGCGGTCGCACATCGTGCCCGTGGGCAAGGATCAGGTGCAGCACTTGGAGATGACGCGGGACATGGCGGGTTACTTCAACCACGCGTACGGCCAAGTGTTCCCCGAACCGCAGGAGATGCACGGGGAAGCGGCGCAGGTGCCGGGCACGGACGGCCGCAAGATGTCCAAGAGTTACGGCAACACCATCGAAATCTTCGCCGAGGGCAAGGCGCTCAAGAACGCGGTGATGGGCATCAAGACGGACAGCACGCCGGTGGACCAGCCGAAGAACCCGGACACCTGCAACGCGTTCGCCATGTACAAGCTCTTCGCCACCCCCGAAGAGCAGGCGCTGCTGGCCGAACATTACCGCGACCCCATGAAAGGGGCGGAGAGTCGCAACGGCCGGCCGTTCGGTTACGGCGATGCGAAGACGTTGCTCCTTGGCAAGATCGACGCCCACTTCGCCGCCGCCCGTGAGAAGCGCAAGCGACTCGCCGCCGACCCGCGACTCGTGGACGACGTGCTGAAAGCAGGCGCGGAACGGGCGCGGAAAGAAGCGCGAGAAACGATGCGTCTCGTTCGAGGTGCTGTGGGGATGTTGAAGGAACCGGTCTGAATCGTCGCGGTCCCATAAACTGAGGGGAACCGCGAGGATGACATGTCTGCGATCACAATCGATGAGTTCGGCCCGCTTCCCGTTCGCCGCCCCGAGTCGGTCGCCGAGTTGTGCGGCATCGTGGGCGAAGCCGCGGCGGCGGGGCAGGGCGTCTACCCCGTTGGCGGGCGAACCACGCTCGATGTCGGCCTTCCGCCGAGCAAGCCGGGCCTCGCGCTGGACACCACGGCACTGAACCGCGTCGTCGATTATCCCGCCCGCGACATGACGATCACGGTGCAGGCCGGCATCACGATCGCGGAACTCCAACGAACGCTGGCCGCGGAAGGCCAGTGGCTTCCGATCGACGTGCCGAATCCGGAACGGGCCACGCTTGGAGGCGCGATCGCCCTCAATCTCAGCGGCCCGCGGAGATTCGGAAACGGTACGTTTCGCGACTACGTCATCGGCATCAGCTTCGTCACGGACGAAGGCCAAGAGGTGAAGGCTGGCGGCCGCGTTGTGAAGAACGTGGCCGGCTACGACCTCATGAAGTTGCAGGTCGGCGCGGTCGGCAGCTTGGGTGTGCTCACACAAGTCACTTTGAAGGTAAAGCCGAAGCCGGAGGCGGCCGCGATTGTTCGCATGATCTGCACGGCGGCTCGACTTGGCGACGTGCTGGACCGATTGCACGAATCGCGATCCCGGCCGGTGATCGCAGATGCCGCTACGGATCGTTCCACGCTCGGGGCCGCGTGGTGCGTGTGGGCCGGCTACGAGGAGAAGGCCGAGACCGTGGAGTGGCAGGTTCGCACACTCTTGGATGAGATGCGGAACTCGCCGGTGACGGATGTCACGGCGGAACGCGGCCCGGATGCGGCGGCACGGATCGCGAGTTCGGGCGGATCGTCGTGCAACTTCGCATTCAAGGCGAATGTGCGGCCCAGCCGGACGGCGGAGTTCTTGAACGCAGCCGCGGAGTCGCACGAGATCGTCCTGCATTCCCAGGCACTGAACGGCATCGTTCACGGCCGCGCGGTGACGGATGTGACGCTGGAGCGGGCGAAGTCGGTCGCGGCTTCACTCGGCGATCTCGCCGTCGCGGGCGGCGGCAACTTGGCGATCGTTCGTTGCCCGACCGCGTGGAAATCCGCGTTCCCCGTGTGGGGCCGGCCCGGCCCGGATCGCGAACTGATGAAGCACGTGAAACAAACCCTCGATCCGAAGAACGTGTTCAACCCCGGCCGCTTGTTGGGGTAGTTCAATCCGCTTTTCTTCCACGCTCGTTCCGCGTACCATACCGGCGTCATCGGCAGGAGGCGCACATGGCACGACGCGGAATATGGTTGCTCGGTACGCTCTTCGCCACGGGGTTCGCGGTGGCCGGGGTGGTTTGGGCGACTTGGCCGGTCTCGCCGCCGCCGATTGATTGGTCCGGCGAGTACAACACCGCGCCGCGGCCGCCGGAAGAGGCCTCGAACGTCTCCGCAGACGCTCCCGTTCGCTACGATCTGACCAGCAAGCCGGCCGACTCGATGGAGCCGGGCACTGTTGTTGAGAAAACCGCTCCCAAGGGTTGGTCGCACCTCGTGATCAAGAGCCTGCCGCGGGTTCGCGAGGATCAGAAGGCGGGGATTCCGGAACTGACGGTCGAAAAGGCCTCGTGGATGTTCACGGCGTTCGTCGCCAACGTGGCCAAGGACGAGAACGGCCGCTATCGGTTCGACAAGGCTGCGCTCGGGCTCGGGGCGAAAGCCAAGGAACGCGACACGATCCTGACCGCCGAGACCGGTCGCAAACTCGGCGGCGACCTCGGTCTATTCGGCGGCGAGATTCTCAACAAGGGTTATGAGGTTCAGAAGAAAGCGGTGCTCGTGTTCTCCGGTCCGAGCCTGGCGTTGCTCGATACACCGGTGTGGTTTCGCGTGGGGGACGAGAACAAACTCGTCCGCTACCGGTATGCGATGGTCGTGGATCAACTGAGCGGCCGGATGGAAGTCCTGCTCTGGCGCGTGGGAACGGACGGAGTCGGCACCAGTTTCGACGATGCGGTGTGGCTGAAGCCGGACACCGTGGATGTGGCCGAACTCGTGGTGGACAAGAAGAAGGTGAACCGCTTCGGCATCCCGGCGGACGATGCCTTCGCGGTGGACAAGATGCCGGCCGGGCAAAAGACGCCGATCCCGGCCGAACTCCAAAAGCTTGCCGCACAGACTCGATTCACCGCAGACGAGGCGTACGCTCTCGACGTCGGCCTTCGCAAGCTCTTCGTGAAGAAAGAGTGACTTGTGAGACTCTGGCGCACTCACCGGACCGCGTGCATCCTGGCGATGCTCGCGGTCTTTTGCGTTACAGCCTACCTCTTGCGACGAAGCACGAACGAACCGGCCGCGGCTGATCCGTGGTTTGAAGACGTCTCGGCGGCATCCGGCGTGGAATTCTCCAGCCGGAACGGCGAGGACGGGGGATTTACGATCCTCGAAACGCTGGGTGGTGGTGTCGCATTGTTGGACTACGACGGCGACGGCGACCTCGATCTTTTCCTCGCTGGCGGCGGTTACTTCGAAGGACGCACGATCCGCGGGCACCCGTGTCGCCTCTACCGCAATCGCGGCGACGCAACGTTCGAGGATGTCACACGCGAGTCCGGGCTCGACATCGAATGGTGGTACAACCACGGCGCAGCCGTCGCCGACTACGACCGCGACGGCTTCCCGGACCTCATCGTGACCGGCTACGGCCGGGCTGCGATCTTCCACAACGAGGCCAAGCCGGACGGCTCCCGGCGCTTCGTCGACGCATCCCGGTCGCTCGGCTTCGAGGACAACTCATGGAGCACCAGTGCCGCATGGGGTGACATCGACGGCGACGGCTGGCCCGATCTCTACGTGTGCCACTACTGCGATTGGTCGTTCGACAACGATCCGCACTGCGAGGGGCTTGCGGCATTGGCCTCCCGCGACGTGTGTCCTCCGGAACGCTTCAAGCCGCTGGTCCACGCCCTGTTTAAGAACGAGGGCGGCAAGCGGTTCCGAAACGTTTCGGCCGAACACGGGTTCGAGGCGAAGGGCAACGGGCTCGGTGTCGTGATCGCCGACTTGAACGACGACCGTCACCCGGATGTGTATGTGGCGAACGACGCCACCAACAAGTTCCTGTTCTTCAACCGCGGCGGTAAGTTGGTCGAGAACGGGCTCGCCGCCGGGGCCGCAGTCGATGGCCGTGGACGGTACAACGGCAGCATGGGGGTCGATCTCGCGGACTGCACCGGTTCCGGCCGCCCGTCGCTCTTCGTCACCAACTTTCAACGCGAACTGCATGCACTTTACCGCAACGACGCCAACGAACGCTTCCAGTTCGACTCGGAAGGCATCGGACTGGCCGAACTGCCCCTCGACCTCGTCGGCTTCGGTGCCGCATTTCTCGACGCGGACCGCGACGGATGGGAGGATGTCGTCGCAGTCCACGGCCACGTGCTGCAACACCCGCCGTTCGGCGGCCGGTTCGATCAGCCGGCACTGCTCCTTCGCAATGAGGAACGCGACGGCCGGCGTCGCTTCCGCAACATCAGTTCCCAAGCCGGCCCGTTCTTCGACCGGCCGATGCGCGGCCGCGGCTTGGCCGTCGGCGACTTGGACAACGACGGCGCACCGGATTTCGTCGTGAGCCACGTGAACGCGCCCGCGGCTGTCTTGCGGAACCGCATCGCGAGACGCAACGGCGCAAATTGGGTCGGATTCCGCTTGGTGGGCCGCGATCGGCGCGATGTCGTTGGCTCGACTATGATCGTGGAGGCGGGCGGGCGGCGGATCGTGCGGTTCACCAAGGGTGGCGGAAGTTACCTCTCCGCGAGCGACCCGAGGATTTTGGTCGGGCTCGGATCGGCGTCTGCGATCGAACGCGTCACCGTGAAGTGGTCCTGGGGAGGCGAACAGACGTGGTCCGATCTCGCCGCCGGCCGCTACTGGACGCTGTCCGAAGGAGCGGCCGGGGCGAGTGAATAGTCGCTCACTTCATCGGAGGTTGGCCCGATCCGAACGGCGGCGTGCCGAGCAGCTCCACTTCCTTCTTTTGTTTGGACCGCTCGAGTTTGCGCTCGAACAACTCCTGCTCGTGATCCTTGCTGGTGATGAGCCACGCGTTGCCCTTGCGGACCACGCGGAGGTCGGCTTGGATCGCCATGAGTTCGATCGCCTTGTCGGCGGGCACATTCAGCAGCCGTGCGTTGATGAACGCCGCCTTGTTGTCCGCGGCCTGCGGCGCAACCGTGATCGTGAGGTCGTGTTCCTCCGCGAGGTCGGCCAAAGCCTCGTTCAGCGGCTTCTCCTTGTACACGGCGGAAACGAGCACGGGCAGCACGACCGTGCCGTCCTCCTCGGGCGTCACCTTCGCTTCTTTCGCGGCTACGCTGTTGGGCACGATTTCGATGTGCGACTTCCGCACCAGGAAGGTCGCGTCGCGCTGCGAGAGTACTTGCTTCAGCACGGCCCCGAGCGGCAGTCCCTTCGCCTTTGGCATCTCGACTTGGAACCCGGTTGCGTTCTCGCCCACGGCCATGTTGAACGCGGCGTTGTTGATGAGCACCTGCACGCCGTGCTTGTCGGCGATCAAGTCCTTGAGTTCGCCAAGGTTCACGTTGTCGCCCGGGATCAGTTCCACGGGCTTGCGAAGCTTGGCGAGCAGATCCGGGAGCGGGTCTTTTTTGTCCTGGGCGCGGCCGAGCGACGGCAGCAGACCCAACACCGCGATTGCGAACACCAGACGGGACATGGTCGAACCTCGTGACGTGAGATTTTACTTCTTCACATGCTCGGTGACGGCTTGCAGGGCGGGCAGGGCGAAGGCCGCCGCGCCGACATGGGTGCTGTCGAACCACACGATCTTCTGCTTGCCGGTCGCTTCCCACAGGGCCTTCGCGCCGCTCGGCGGCAGCACGTCGTCGCGGCTCGCGGCCAGGATCAGCACGTTGCGGTTCTTCAACTGCTCCGCGTAGGTGATCGGGTCCGCGGGGGCGATCATTCGCTTCAAGGCGTTCTTGCCGCCGAGAAACGAGATCACGTCCATGTACGGCTTCGCCTTCGGGTGGTCGTAGAGCGCGTCCACGAGGCCGCCGCAGGGCAGGAGCAGGCACACGTTCTTGAGCCGCGGTTCAGCACCAGCCACGTTCGCCCCGACGAGGCTTCCGAGGCTCGTCCCCACGAGCCCGAGGCGGCTCGCGTCGATGTCCGGGCGGCTGCACAGCCAAGACGTCGCACACCGGCAATCGAGCACGGATTGCTTCACCGCGGCCATCGTCTGGTCGATATTCGGCGAAAGCAGCCGCACTTTGCTGCCGGGCGGGCGGCGCGGGCCGTAGTGCGCCATGTGAACGAAGAGGCACGCCACGCCGTGTTGTGCAAGCCACACCGCTTCGCCCCGCGCCACCACCGCAGCCCCGTCCAGGATGTCCAGCACGATCACGGCCGGCACCTTGTTCGAGGCGCTCGCCGCGTTCGGCAGGAAGAGTTCGGCATGAACCGTGTTGTTCTCCGGAATCGGCGACTGCACCGGCGACGGGAACGAGAGGTTGTACACGCTAACGCCGCTGTGCCGCAGCTCGTAGCGCAGCGAAAGCTTGTATTCGAGATCGCGGGCGTCCAGTCGGTAACGCTCGGGCACGGTAGTCTTTTCGTTCGCGTCGGGCTCGAAGCGGAACGTGCCGGTGGCGGGTGTGTCGGCCCGCACCGCAGCCGCGGAAAGCATGAGAACGAGCATCGACGCCGCAATGCGGAACGACATGCGAGAAGCTCCCGTTGGAGTTGCCAACGCCCGAGTCGCGGATTCGTTGGTGAGATTGAGTTTAGCAGAAGCATTCGTACTGTTCACTTCACTATGAAGATCATCCGCATCGAGCCGATTCCGATCTGCGTGCCGCTCAAGAAGGGGCTCACGGCGAAGACCGCCCACGGCGAGCATGCGGTTTCGCCATACGTTCTGGTGAAGATACACACCGATGCCGGAATCACGGGCTTGGGCGAAGCGACGATCTCCGGGCTGTGGTCCGGCGAGACGCAAGCGGGCACCGTGGCCGCCATCGCGGAGTACATCGCCCCGCAACTTCTGGGCATGGATCCGCGCGACATCACGGCCTGCCGCCGGGCGATGGATTTCATCATCAAGCTGAATCCGTTCACCAAGTCCGCTGCGGAAATGGCCCTGTGGGATATCGCAGGCAAATCCGCCGGGTTGCCGGTGTATCAGTTGCTCGGCGGCAAGGTGCGTGATCGCGTCCGCATCAAGCTGGTGGTGTGGGCCCGCGACGTGGCCGGCAGCCGCAGCATGGCCGAAGGCCACCTCAAGCTCGGAGTCTCGTGTGTGAAGGTGAAAACGGGCCTCGACCCGGTGACGGACGTGGCCCGCGTGAAGGCCGTTCGCGAAGTGGCCGGACCGGACATTCCTGTGACGCTTGACTCCAATTGCGGGTGGACGATTCAGCAAGCGAAGTGGTGCCTGCGAGAACTCGGGGGCACGAACTTGCTCCTCGCCGAGCAACCCATCCCCGCCGGCGATCCGGCCGCACTCGCCGAGGTGCGGGCTTCCACGCACACGCCGATCATGGCGGATGAATCCGTGTTCACGTTGCAGGATGCTCTGCTCCTGGCTCAACACCGCGCCGCGGACATCCTCAGCATCTACCCGGGAAAGCACGGCGGCATCGCGGCCACGACCGAAATCATCGCGGTGGCAAAGGCTGCTGGGCTGCGCTGCACCATCGGCAGCAATTTGGAACTGGGCATCGGCACTGCCGCCATGCTGCATATCGCCGCGGCCTACCCCGAAGTGGACACCGATGCGTTTCCCGCGGATACGATCGGCCCGTTCTATCACGACGCGGATCTGATCACGCAACCGCTCGACCTCGGCCCGCCGTACGCGAAGGTGCCGGATGGCCCGGGCTTGGGTGTGGAATTGGACGAGACGCAGTTGAAGAAGTACCGGGTGGGGTGATTCATGCATCGCATCGTTCGCACCATTCTGCTCATTCTTCCGCTGTCCATCGTGGCCGCCGCGATCGGCATGTGGATTTACAACACGTTCCGCACGCCGCCCGCGCCGCCCCCGCCGGAAGTGCAGGTCCAGACGAAAACCATCGACGGCATCACCTTCGAAGCCGAATACGAGACGACAGAGGGCGTGAAGATCGCGCTCCAGGCGAGTGTGAACGACGTCGTGTTCACCCGCCGCGGCGACATCCTCCATTACTTTCACGGGCTGCTCACGATCAACGACATCAGTCTGCCCGATGTGAAGCCGGGCGACACCGTGCGTTGGAACCTGAGCGGTCCGGTGCT
Source organism: Gemmataceae bacterium (assembly GCA_046350135.1). Classification (GTDB taxonomy): domain Bacteria; phylum Planctomycetota; class Planctomycetia; order Gemmatales; family Gemmataceae; genus Urbifossiella. Next base: position 302,277 of record JAXMBB010000001.1, on the reverse strand, counting down.
TTACAACAGGAAGCCGCAAGAGCCGCATCCGTTGCAACCCGCAGCGATCGACGCGTCCAGCTTCGACGCGACGTGGGACCCACAGCCGAGTTCTTCCCCGCGGGACACGCTGAGCCTCGCGTGGGTCGGCACGTCCCGATTGCTCGTGGTCGGGCACGGCGACGGCGTGGTCCGCGTGTGGGACGCGGACCAGAAGATCGTGGTGCGGAGCATGACGCCGGACCCGCCGAAGAAGAACGATCGCGGCAACTTCGGCCTCCGCATCGCGGTGAGCCCGAACGGCAAACAGATCGCGGCCACGAATATGTTCGGGGACGAGGTCACGCTCTGGGATCAGGAAAAAGCCACGAAGACGGCGAGCCTCACGAGCGATCCGAAGGGCAATGTGAGGCAAGTGGCGTTCGCATCCGACACCGCAATCGTGGAGGCCCGTGGCGGCAAGTTGCGGTTCCGGCCGCTGGACGCGAATCCGGCCCGCGAGATCGGCACGTTTCATGAACAGATGGAGCCGTCGTTCACAGTGAACGCCAAGGCCGGGCTCGTGGCGTGGCACGACGGCAAGGCCCTTCGCTTCGGTCCGTTCGACGCCGTGCCGTTCGAGAAGAAGGTCGTATCCGCCGGTTGCCTTGCGTTCAATGCGGACGGCTCGCAACTGGCCGAGTACGACGGCAACAACCGCCTCAGCCTGTACGACACGAAGACCGGCAACGAGACGCGACGGCTCCGTTGGCGCGGCGCGCTCGGCTCGGCCGACGGCATCAACGCCTTGGCGTTCTCGCCGGACGGCCGCACGCTTGCCGTGGGCTCAAGCGACAGCATCCGCCTCTACGATGTGCCGACCGGCCGCGAACGCGGCGGGCTCGCCAGCCCGTGGGTCCGCGACTTGGCCTACTCCGCGGACGGCCGCACGCTCGCCGCCGCTCTCCGCAAGCAACCCGGCCTTCGGCTGTGGAACACCGCCGACCTTGTCGTGAAGAAGGAACCGTGATGCGTTTCTCCCTCGCAATCGTTGCATTCCTCTGCGCATCATCCGCATTCGGCCAGTCGCCACAATGGAAGGCCGGCTTGGCGAAGGCCGTGATCACGCCGGATACGCCGGTATGGCTCGCGGGGTACGGCTCGAAGCGCGTGCCGGACGGCAAGCTGCACGACCTCTGGATGAAAGCCCTCGCACTTGAGGACCACCACGGGAAGCGGGTCGTGCTGGTCACCTCGGACAACCAGGGCATGCCGAAGGTGATGACCGACCGCGTATTCGCGGAGTTGAAATCGAAGTTCACCCTCGAACGAACGCAGGTGATGATCACGTTCTCACACAACCACTGCGGCCCGCGTCTCGGCGACGACTTGATCGACTATTATCCCGTGGAGGCGGAGCAGGAGAAACTCGTCGAGCAGTACACGCGGAAGATGGAAGCGAAGCTCGTGGCCATGGTCGGCGAGGCGATCAAGAATCTCGCGCCGGCCTCGCTCGCCACCGGCCGAGGCCAGGCGACCTTCGCCGTGAACCGCCGCAACAACCGCGAGGCGGACGTGCCCGCGATCCTCGCCAAAGGCGAACCACTGAAGGGGCCGGTGGATCACGACGTGCCGGTGCTCACCGTGACGCGAGACGGCAAGCTCGCGGCCGTCCTCTTCGGCTACGCGTGCCACCCTACCACGCTGAACTTCACCAAGTGGTGCGGGGACTACCCCGGATTCGCCCAGATCGAGATCGAGAAAACCCATCCCGGCGCGATGGCGATGTTCGTGAACACTTGCGGCGGCGACCAAAATCCGCTGCCGCGCCGCTCCGTGGAACTGTGCGAGAAATACGGCAAGATGCTCGCCGCCGGTGTGGAGGAAGCCCTGAAGCAGAAACTGACGCCGATCCAACCCGGCCTCGTCACCGCCTTCGAGTATGTGGACCTGCCGTACGAGAAACTCATGACGCGCGCCGACTACGAGATCATGGCGAAGGAACAGGCCGGCATCAAGAAGCGGTGGGCCGAGCGGTTGCTGAAGAAGTTGGACGCGGGGGAGAAATTCGCCCCGGCTTATCCATACCCGCTGCACGCTTGGAAACTCGGCGAAAAGACGCTGTTCATCGGCATGGGGGCCGAAACGGTGGTGGACTACGCGTTGACGTTCAAGGCGGAATACGGCCGCGACACGTGGGTGATGGGCTATGCGGACGACATGATCTCTTACATCCCGTCCAAGAGGGTGTGGCTCGAGGGCGGGTACGAGGGCGGCTCGAATCTGTACGAGTACGGCCGCCCCGCGCTGCGTTGGTCCGCGGAGGTCGAACCACTCATCACGAAGTCCGTGGCGAAACTCGTGACAGCGGTCGGTCGGTGATCACCGCCGCACCAAGAACTCTTTGCTGTTCACGATCGCCCAAAGCACGTCTTCCCACGCGACGCGGCGATCCTTGGCCGCGGCCGTGTGAGCGAGCATCCGCTCCGATTCCGCTTCGGTCGGCCGACGGCACAGGGCCGCGAGATAGAACTCGTCCAGCATTTCTCCATCGGTCCGCCCCGCATCCAGGAGTTTACCGATGCGGTTGTCCGGGTCGCGGATCATCGCGTTTTGCAATTCGCCGGTGATCATTTGAAACGCTTGCAGCAGGCCCGGGTCGTCGTTCCGCTCGCACTCGCAGGTGAGCAGTCGCTCCGGCTTGCCGAAGGTCTTGAGAAACTGCTCGGCGACGGTTCCTGCGCCGCTGCGGCCGCCGCTCTGCGGTGTGGCGGGAAGCTGAGTCGCACGAATCCCACGGGGGTAGCCGCGGAATCGTGCCGACGAACCGCTGACGCGAGCCAGTGCGTCCAAGAGTTGCTCGGCCTTCAGCGGCTGAACGATCGCGGCGGAGAAGTGCGATTCGTTCTCCGCGGACGCGAGTTGATAGGTGCGGCTCATCAGGATTCGCTTCATGAGCGGCTTGAGGCGGAAGCCGCCGTCGGCGAACTCCTTCGCCAGCCACGCGAGCAGTTCGGGGTTCGATGGCGGGTTCGTGGCACGGAAGTCGTCGTTGGGATCGACCAACCCACGGCCCGTCAGGTGAAGCCAAATGCGATTCGCTTGGGCGCGGGCGAAGAACGGGTTCTGCGGATGTGCGATCCACTCCGCGAGCGCGTCCAAGCGATCGGGCGTGTCAGGAGTTTCCAAGCCGCCGAGGAATCGCGGAGCGGCTGCTTTTTTCGTCCGCGGGTGCATCATCTCGCCGTCGCGTCTCGAGAACACGATCTGCTCGCCGACGAATTCGTGCTTGTCCAGTTCGTCGCGTCGCTTGTTCTCCAACACGCGGTAATCGATGCGAGAGAAGAACGCCGCGAATCCGTAGTAGTCGTCCATCGTCCAGCGGTCGAACGGGTGGTTGTGGCAACGGGCGCACGCGACGCGGACGCCGAGGAACACTTGAGCCGCGGATTCGGCGCGGACCAGCGGATCGCGTACGGCCCGCCAGAAGTTGGCCGGCGGGTTCGCATATGTACTGCCGCGGGCGGCGAGGATGTCCCGCGCGAACTCGTTCAGCGGGCGATCCGTGGCGAGTTGCGCCGCAATCCAGCGGTGGAATACGGCCACACCTTTTCGATCGAGCGATTTCTCTTCGTTGCGGAGCAGGTCGGACCACTTTTGCGCCCAGAACTCGGCGAACTCCGACCGTGCGAGTAGCGTGTCGATCAGCCTCTCGCGTTTGTTCGCATCAGTGCTCGCGAGGAAGATCCGGGATTCCTCCGGAGTCGGCAGCAGGCCGATCGTGTCGAGGAACACGCGGCGCAGAAAGACGTGATCCGCGGCGAGCGGGGCCGGCGAGATCCGCAGTCCCTTCCACTGATTCCTTGCCAGGCGGTCGATTTCGTTGTGGATCGGAACGGTCGCCAAGTCCGGGTTCGGCCGATCCGGCAGGAACGCGACGCGAACGGGAACGACCTGCCCGAGATAGCGGGCGAGCAGCACCGTTTCCCCCGTTTGCTCCCGGATTACCTCGCCGCCCGCCGTGATGCGCGCCGTGCCGGTGCTTGTGAATTCAAATGCTGCCAACGCGGTGACGTCGCGATCGGTGCCATCCGCGAACTTCGCCCGCACGCGGACTTGGAAACGATCCTCCGGCTCGAACACGATCCGGTTCGCGAGATCCACCGAGATCGAAACGAGTCGCGGTGCGTGCGGCGGATCGGTGCGGCAACCGCCTGCGATCCACGCCCGCAGAATGCGGTACTCGAGGCTCGATTTGTGGAAGCGCACCCCGCCCTCGTGCGGCACGAGTCCCGCGCCCTTCAGCAGAAGCAAGCTCGCATCGGGTGATTGCGCATCGATTCGCCGGGCGTGCATGTCGCGGGTGAGCACGGCGAAATCCGCGGCGGGGTCTTCGCCACGGAGTGAGAGCTTGAACCCGCCCTTGCCGTTGAGGTTGCCGTGGCACGCACCACTGTTGCACCCAGCCCGCGAGAGCACGGCCATCACCTCGCGCTCGAACGGTGCGGCGGGGGCCGCACCGGTGCTCGAATTCCATATCTGTACGAGCAGTAAAAGGGATGTGCTGGCGATCATCACAACCGACCTCACACGAGCGATGTCGGGCTGTATCTTACCGCCGCTTCGGCTCGAGCCATACCCTTTTGCGTCCGCAGGAACGGAATCATGCTGACCACTTCCCTTTACGGGCAATTCGGTTCAGGAGTCCGCGAACGCGGTGCGGCGTATTTCCGCCAGCGGCGGGTGCGGGAAGTCAGTCGCACGGCCACATTCTTCTCCGCAGAAGTACGTGGCTCAAGGCTCTACGATGTGGATCTCGAGTTGGACGGCCACGATCTTACGGTCAGTTGCACCTGCCCCTACAGCGACGGCTACGCGACCTGCAAGCACATTTGGGCGGCATTGCTCGAAGCGGAACAGCGCGGTTTCGGCGCCCATGTCACGGGGAAGGTCCGCTTGCTGAACGAGAACCCCGAAGACGAGGATCCCGAGGAGGAGTATGATGCGCGAACACCGGCCGTGAAGGCCAGGAAGAATCGGAAGGCGGCTCGCCCGGCGTGGGAGGAACATCTCGCGGCCGTTGAGCGAGCCGCATTGCCGGCGCCGACACCGAGTTCGCATTGGCACCGGGATCCGGGGCCGCAGCGATTCGTCTTTCTCGTCGATGCGGCCGAGACGGAGAAAGCACGCAAACTGGCCTTGGAGATCGGAGTCCAGCCGCTCAAGAAGAACGGCGAGTGGGGTGTAATCAGGCGTCAAGCCGGTGGCATCGACATCCACCGGCTCTCGGACCCGCTCGATCGTCGCATCTTCACGATCCTCAACGGCGCCGATCGCGTCATCAACAACTACTACTCGAGCTATCAGCCGTATCAGCAGCACGGCCAGTTCCGCTTGGGTGAAGCACACGTGGACGTGCTGCTGCCGCTGCTCGCGGAGTCGGGGAGGCTGTTCGCACGCGCGGCGGATGGCGTGCCTCCGTATCCGTTGGCCGTGGACGGCGGTCCGCCATGGGAGTTCGCACTCGACATCGAACGGGACGAAACCAGGACGACGCTGCGAGTGACCGGTCGCCTGGTTCGCGCGGACGAATCGCTGCCAGTTGAACGGCTCGAGCTTCTCGTGCCGGGTCTCATTCTCCGCGACCGGACGCTGCACCGCTTCCGCGACACGGGCGGCCTCGCTTGGATCTCCGTCCTTCGCAAACAAAAGTCGATCGAGGTCCCGTACGCCCGTGGGCAACAACTCGCGGCGAGATTGCTCGCCATGCCGCGGCCCGAACGCACGAACCTGCCGGACGAATTGAAGTACGAAGAGATCCGGGTGCCACCGCGGCCGCGCGTCGTGGTCAAGAAGGCGGAGGTCTACGGCCACCAACTTCTCGAAGTCCAACTCTCGTTCATCTACGACGATACGACCGTGCCCGCCAAGCCCTTCGCTCCGACTTTCGCACAGCCGGATCGCCGCCGCGTCGTCATCCGCGACAGTGTTGCGGAATCCCTCGCCACCGCCAAGCTCCACCAGATGGGTGTTTTCGAATCGCGATACGCCGGGAAACTCGGGTTGGAACTCCACGCGAACCGACTGGTCAAGTTCACATTGGAGGCGACCGAGGCCGGGTGGCTCGTCGAAGCCGATGGCAGGCTTTACCGCAAGGCCAGTCACTTCGAATTGAACGTGACGTCCGGCACGGACTGGTTCGATCTCGGCGGCGCGGCGAACTTCGACGGTGTCGCCGTGCCCCTTCCGAGGTTGCTCGATGCCTTGCGCTCGGGCCAAAAGACCGTGGTGCTGGACGATGGCACCGTCGGCATCGTGCCCGAGGAATGGCTGAAACAGTATGGCCTGATCGCGCGCATGGGGGCGGCGAACGGCGACGCGATCCGCTTCGGCAAGGCCCAAGTCGGCGTGCTCGACGCCTTGCTCGCGTCCCGCCCGGAAATTGAATTCGACAAGCAATTCGACAAGGCACGCAGGGAACTGAAGAAGTTCGACGGGGTGAAGTCGGCCGACCCGCCGCCTGCGTTCAAAGGCGAACTCCGCGGCTACCAACGCGACGGGCTCGGCTGGCTGCGTTTCCTCCGCACCCACGGGTTCGGCGGATGCCTCGCGGACGACATGGGCCTCGGCAAGACGGTCCAAGTGCTTGCCCATCTCGCCTCGAAACGCAAGGGGACCACGCTCATCGTCGTGCCGAAATCGCTGATCTTCAATTGGAAGCAGGAGGCCGCGCGTTTCGCGCCGAAGCTGAAGGTGCTCGACCACACCGGGTTCGACCGCGGGAAGGATGCGACGGCATTCGCCACGCATGACATCGTGCTCACCACCTACGGCACACTGCGGCGCGATGCCGCCCTGATCGCGGGCCATCGCTTCGACACCTGCGTGCTGGATGAATCGCAGGCGGCCAAAAACTCGACCACGGACACGGCCAAGGCCGTGAAACTGATTCAGGCCGATCACCGGCTCGCGCTCAGCGGTACGCCGATCGAGAACCACCTCGGCGAACTCTGGACGTTGTTCGATTTCCTCAACCCCGGCATGCTCGGCCGCGCCGGCGCGTTCGGCGGCGAAGCCGGTTCGCTCCGCAATCCCGGCCCCGAGATGCGCGAACTGCTCGCCCAAGCCCTGAAGCCGTTCATTCTCCGCCGCACCAAAGCGCAGGTCGCCAAGGACCTGCCCGAGAAGACGGAGCAAACGCTCTACTGCGAACTCGAATCGGAGCAGCGGAAACTCTACGACGAACTCCGCGACCACTACCGCGCCTCGCTGCTTTCCAAGGTCGATGAACTCGGCATGAAGCGCACGAAAATCCAAGTGCTCGCCGCACTGCTCCGGTTGCGCCAAGCGGCGTGCCATCCCGGACTCATCGACGAGAAGCGCGCCGATGCTCCCAGTGCGAAGTTGGACGCGTTGCTGCCGCAGATCCAGGACGTGGTGGAAGAAGGCCACAAGGTACTGGTCTTTTCGCAGTTCACGTCGTTCCTCGCCATCGCGAAGTACCGGTTCGACGACTTGGGGCTCGACTACGAGTATCTGGACGGCAAGACCCGCGACCGCGCCGCCCGCGTTGAACGCTTCCAAACCGACCCGGACTGCCGCCTCTTCCTCGTGAGCCTGAAGGCGGGCGGCGTCGGGCTCAACCTCACGGCCGCGGACTACGTGTACTTGCTCGATCCGTGGTGGAACCCGGCCGCCGAGGCCCAAGCCATCGACCGCAGTCACCGCATCGGCCAGACCAACCCCGTGTTCGCGTACCGCATGATCGCGAAGAACACGGTGGAAGAAAAAGTGCTGGAACTGCAGCAGAAGAAGAAATCGCTGGCCGACTCGATCCTCGGCGGCGACGAACGCCTGATCACGGAACTGAAGCGCGAGGACCTCGAGTTGCTGCTGTCGTGATTCGGGGATCAACCTTCCCAGAGCTTTCGATCCAAGGCGCGGAAGCCGATGGCTTCGGCGATGTGGTCGTGCGTGATGCGTTCGCTGCCCGCGAGGTCGGCGACGGTGCGCGACACGCGCAAGATGCGGTCGTGGGCGCGGGCCGAGAGGCCGAGGCCTTCCATCGCCTCCTTCAACGCCGCGAGCCCCTCCGCATCCAGTTTGCAGTGGGTGCGAATCTGCTTCGAGGTCATGCGGCCGTTCAACTTCCCCGCGCCCCTGCCGAAACGGGCCTCTTGGATGGCCCGGGCGCGATACACGTCTTCTCGCATCTTCGCACTCGTGGTGCCTTCGCCGGGCTTCGCCAGATCGTCGAACGGAACCGGCGGCACCTCCACATGCAGATCGATGCGATCAAGCAGCGGACCGCTGATTCGACCCATGTACTTCTCCACGGCCATCGGCGTGCATTTGCACACGTGCTTCGGATCGCCGAGGAAGCCGCACGGGCACGGGTTCATCGAGGCGATCATGACGAAGTCCGCGGGGAACTGGGTGGAGTGCGCCGCGCGGCTGATCGTCACGCGGCCTTCCTCCAGCGGTTGCCGCAGCGATTCGAGGCTGCGGCGGTTGAACTCGGGCAGTTCGTCGAGGAACAGCACGCCGTGATGGGCCAGCGAAATTTCACCGGGCTGCGGGATGCTGCCGCCGCCGACCATGCCCGCGTCGGAGATTGTGTGGTGCGGCGAACGGAACGGCCGTGTCGTGAGTAACGCTTCACCCGCGGACATCTTGCCGACCGCGGAATAGATGCGCGTCGTTTCCAAACTCTCGTCCGGCGTGAGCGGCGGGAGAATCGTCGGCAGCCGCCGCGAGAGCATCGTTTTCCCGGACCCGGGCGAGCCGAGCATGATGACGTTGTGCCCGCCGGCGGCCGCGACCGTGAGCGCACGCTTGGCGAACTCTTGCCCGCGGACGTCGCCGAAGTCCACGTCGTACTTGTTCAACTTCGCTTCGATCTCTTCCATGCCCGGCGAGACGGGATCGACATCGACCGCTCCCGAAACGATGCCCACGGCTTCGGCGAGCGACGTGACGCCGTACACTTCGACTTCACGTACGACGGCGGCTTCACGCGCGTTTGCAGCGGGGACAATGAGTTTGGCGACTCCGCGGGTGCGGGCTTCCATCGCCATCGAGAGCGCGCCGCGAACCGGCCTCACGCTGCCGTCCAGGGCGAGTTCGCCCACGCTGGCGAACGCGTCCAGTTGATCCGGCGTGAGTTGCCGCGTGGCGACGAGCAGGCCGAGCGCGATGGGCAGATCCAGTGCGCCGGCGCTTTTCGGAAGATCGGCGGGCGCCAAGTTGATGATCGTGCGGCCGGACGGGCGGAAGTAGCCGAGGTTGGCCAAGGCGCGTTCGATGCGGTGGATGCTCTCGCGAACCGCGAGTTCCGGCAGGCCGACGAGCACCGTCTTGGGTTGGCCCGCCGCCGCGTCCACCTCGACTTCGACGGGGACGGCGTCGATTCCCAGCAGCGTGTAAGTGCGGAGCTTGGCGAGCATGGCATCGACCCTCCGTCACTTCTTTTCGATCGCGTCGAGTTCCTGCTTGGCGAGCCGGGCGAGTCGATCGTTCTTGCCCGCTTCGGCGGCCGCCATCTTGAACATGCCGGCGGCGTCGGCCGGTCGCTGCAAGTGGAGATACCGCTTGCCCATGATCCAAGCGAACGGGCCGCGGTGCTCTTGCGGCAGCGCCTTGGCGAACCCGGCCCAGCCGAGCGTACCGGTGGTGCCCTTCCACGCCAGGGCCGCGGGGAACAGGATGGCTTTGTCGATGCGGCCTTCCGCGCCGCTGGTGCTGAAGTCCGCAATGGTCCGCCAGAGTTGCTCGTCTTGGTCTTCGGAGAGTTTGCCGCCGAAGAGTTCCATGCGGAACTTCTCGTAGACCAGAAGCCGGATCGGCATGTGATGGTATTCGATCGGCTTGATGTCCAGAAGAATCATCTTTTGCGCCCACTCGCGACCTCGCGACGAGCGGTAGGCTCCACGAAGGATCGACGGGTTGAGGTTCAGTGCGGCGACGCCCTGTGCCACAAGTGGGTCGTCACTGACGCTGGAAACGAGCGCGTTGAAGATCGTTCGTGCGTCATCGTCGGAAAGTTCGCCACAGTAGGAACCCGCCAACAGTGCGGTGATCTGATCGTATCGGCCGTAGAGAACCCGGTATGCGGCATGCCGGGAGCCGGGACGATCGATCCACGTCTGAAAGGTCGCGGCCCGTGCCGCTTCCGCCGCCCCTGTCGGGTCGGACTTCCGCTCCAGGGCGATGGATTTGATCAGATACGCTTCGGCATACCAGAGGTAGCGTGATGCGAGAGCGAAATTCGCGTCGTTCAGCAGGGCGTTGATGATGTTCAAGGCTGGATCGACTTCGCCTTTCGCAAGGTGTTCGCGTGCGGCGTAAAGTCGCATCGACAGCACTTCGGACCGCATACGCTGGGACCAATCCGGCACGGGAGCGGGAATGGACTCCATGGCGAGGGGAAACGCCCGGCTGATATCGTTGAAGGCGCCGCTGGTATTTCCGTGCCCGGCACCGGCGCAGTAATGCCATCGCGCGCACCAGGGGATGAGAGCGGTGGTCGCCGAGTTCTTGTAATCGTTGGCCTGCAGCATCGAACGGAATGTCCGCGTGGCTTCCGGCGTGTCTCCCACCAGGGATTGCATCATGCCGAGGTGTTGCTTCATGCGAAGCAGGGAGATGTCGTGCTCGAGCATCTCCGCGAGGCGAACTTGCGCCTCGACTTGGCGAACGAGGTCGCGATTCGGCACCAGGTAGTTCACGGCCGGAAGTTGGTACGTGTCCGAGATGGTGCTTCTGGTGCTCTCCGGAATCAGTTGAAGCAGTTGCTCGCGCTTGAAGCGGGTGCCGAGCGTCACGAGGATCGCGTCCGCATCTTGCACACGGTTCTGCTTCAGTCGCAGGGACCACAGGTAAACCGCGGCGATGGCGGGCCAGCGCTCGCCGGGTTGCGTCATCACCGCTTCGAGCTTCGCCGCCGCGTCGTCCGGGCGGTTCAGTTCCATGAGGCAGATGCCGGATTTGCACACCGCCTCCTGCGATCCGCCAGCCCGGTCGTATTGCAGGAACGCGTCCGCGTACCTCGCGCGGGCCAGCAGATCGTCCGCGGCTTCAAGCGGGCTCGGTGCCGGCGGCAGCGGCAGCGTTTCGAACCGCACGGATGTCAGCGGGAGGTTGCCGGGGGCGGTGACGGCACAGACGCCGCGTTTCGCGCCGAGCATCGCCAGATCGTCGAAGCCGATGCGGATGGTGGAATTGATTGTCACCAGCAATCGCTCGCGATTCCGCTCCACGGCGAAACGCAGCGACTCGGCGGGCAGTTGCAGTTCCTCCCGGCGGATCAGCATCGAGCCGCGATGAATCTCGAGCACGGCCAAACCGTCCATCGACTGGAACGTCGCGGGCGGTGCTTTCGGGGCCGGCTTCACATCGGCGGGTTGGCCGGGCCGCAGCAAGAAGCGGTAGCCGATCGGATCCGGCGTCTCGGGTTGTTGATCGAGGGCGAGGCCGATGCGCCCCGCGGCGAACCAGCGCGCGTCGAACTCGACTTCAAAGCGAATGGAACCCAGTGACGAGACCGTGGTGAAGGTCATGTCGCCGCGGGAGGGACCGAGGAGCAGCCCGGCCGGATTCACCATGGCCGCCCCGGGGGCGAACGCCTCTCGTAAATTGGCGAACGGCGGCGTCAGCACGATGAGCGGCTGCCACGCCCGCAGGCGGTTCCGGAGTTCGCGATCGAGTTGTCCCGCGAGTTCGGAATCCCGGTCGGACACCCAACGGATCTCGCCTTCGAACCGCGCCACGTCCTCGGCCGAGACGCGTGTTTGCGCGAGCCGTTCGCGAACGCGCCGCGCGGTGCGGTCGATCAATTTTCGCTTCGCGGCTTCGCCTTCGGCCGGGTCCAGCGCGTGGATCGCCATTACACCTTGTTCCAAGTCCGCGGCGTTCCAGTCTTCGCCATCCAATGCCGCATCCAGTTCGCGATTGCGCTCCGCAAGTTGCTGCGTGCTTCCGGCGCGGAGACTCATTTGAATGGCGATTGCGCCGGCGATCAGCACCAGCACCGCGGCCGCGATCGGTATCGCCCGCTTCCGCGCCTTGCGCCACACCTTGTGAACGAAGCCCTCGCGGCGGGCGAGAATCGGCTCGCCGGCGCGGAAGCGTTCCAGGTCCTGGGCCAAGCTCAGCGCGGAGGCGTATCGTCGCGCGGGCTCCTTCTCCAGGCACTTCAGACAGATGGTTTCCAAATCGTGGGGAACGCCGGAAGCGAGCTTCGACGGCGGGCCGACCTCCGCGGTTTGAACGGCCTGCAAAAGAGCGACCGCGGATTCGGCGGTGAACGGCGGGCGGCCAGTGAGCGCTTCGTAGAGGATCGCGCCAAGTGCGTAGAGGTCCGCCGCGGGGCCGATCTCGGCGGTGCGGCCGGCGGCTTGTTCAGGAGCCATGTACGCCGGCGTGCCCATCACCGCGCCGGTCCGTGTGAGGTGGCTGTTCTCTTCTTCGAGTCGTTTGGCGAGTCCGAAGTCCGTGATCTTCGGCGAGCCGTCTTCCGCAAGCAGGATGTTCGCGGGCTTCAGGTCGCGGTGAACGATGCCCTTTTGGTGAGCGTGGTGAACGGCGCGGGCGAGGCACTCGAGCAACTCCGCGGCGTCGTTCGCCGACAGGCGGCCGGCCTTCAGTTTGTCCGCGAAGTTGCCCCCGGGAAGGTACTCCAATGCGCAGAACGGCACGCCGTCGACCGCGCCGATCTCGAAGATCTGCACGATGTTCGCGTGGTGCAGCTTGGCGACAGCTTCAGCTTCGACGCGGAACCGTTCGAGTTGATCAGCGTCCGCATCGGCGCCGGCGCGGATCAGTTTCAGTGCGACATCGCGCTTGAGAGCGGCCTGCCGGGCGAGATACACCATGCCCATGCCGCCGCGGCCAAGCTCCTCGCGGATCTCATATCCGGGAATCACGGGGGCGGTTCGCAGCGGGTTCCGTTTCGGCCCGTCCGACGTGTTGTGCGAAAGATCCACGGTCGGCGGGGGTGAACCCGCGCCGACCGACTCCGTGTGATCAGTGGTGACGTTCGGATCCGTCACTTCTTCACCTTCTCTTCGGGCTTCACATTCAGCACCAATCTGCGGAACGCGAAGCGGGCGCCCGGGATGATGATGAAGAGCGATGCGAAGATGATGAACGCGATGAACGCCCCCGGCTTCACAAAGTACTCGACATCGCCGGTGACGGGGTTCTTCTCGCTCTTCTCAAGTGCTCCGCCTTCCATCCAGCCCTTCATGTTCACCCAGCAGACGACGTCCACAACGATCATCCCGATGGCGAGGACGGCGGCAATGATGCCGGGGGCCAAGTGCGAGGCCCAGTCCGAAGCGTCGGACTCGATCACCCGTTTCGTCTCGTGTTTCACGCGCGTTTTGTTGTTGAATCCGCAACTCTTGCACACGGCGGCGTCCGGCGGGTCCAGTTCCTTCGCACAGTGCGGGCAACGCGGAGCATCTTCTTCCCGAATGACTTCCATCGGCTTCGGAGCCACGCCGGCCGGGAGATTGTCCTCGTCCTCCTCGTCGAGGAACGGGCTCTTCGGCTTCTCGGGTTCCGGTGGCTTGGGTGGCGGCGGGGGAGGGGATTTGGCCGCAGGCTTGGTCGCCTTGGCCTTCTTCGGGGCCGCGATCACGAAGATCGTCTCGCAGCCTTTGCACTTCACTTTCTTGCCCTCGAGTTCGGCGGGCACTTTGATGGCCTTCTCGCATTCGGGGCACGAAACGTCCAACGTGGCCGGCATGGGTCGTCCTCGCCGCGGGCGAAATCTCGCCGGCACGGGCATAAAGCGGGTTCGAGCGGATCAATACTCTAGAAAGTAGTTTACCTATTCCCCCGGTTCCCAGCATGCCGAACGATCCGATTTCGCCGCCCGCCGAACCCCGCCTCCTCGTTTCGCTCGCCACGTACAACGAAGCGGGAAACATCGCGTCGCTCATCGCCGCCATTCATGAAGTGGTGCCGAAGGCGGACATTCTCGTGATCGACGACAACTCGCCGGACGGCACGGGGAAGATTGTCGAGGACCTGAAGGCGAAGGATCCGCGCATCCACATCATCCACCGGCCGGGAAAGCTGGGGCTCGGCACAGCCACGCTCGCCGCCATGGATTACGCCATGGCCAACAATTACGACCTGCTTCAGAACATGGACGCAGACGGCCAGCATCCACCGCGTTATCTCCCCGGCCTTCTCGCCGGCATGAGCAAGTACGACGTGATGATCGGTTCGCGTTATGTGAAGGGCGGCGGCACCGAGAACTGGCCGTTCGTACGCCGGTTCATCAGCCAAAGCGTGAACCTGCTGGTTCGCGTGCTCTTCCGGATGCCGGTGAAAGACGCGAGCGGCGCGTTCCGCTGCTACCGCGTGAGCAAGCTGCGCACCGCGCACTTGGAGCGAACGAAATCACGCGGGTATTCCTTCCAGCAGGAAGTGTTATTCCGCTGCTACAAGTCCGGATGTACGCTGGGTGAATACCCGATCCTGTTCGAGAATCGCCGGGCCGGCGCGAGCAAGGTGAACCGGAAGGAAGCCCTGCGTTCGATCGGGATGATCCTGTATCTCGGTATCCGCAACAACCTCGGCCTCGAGCGCGTGAAGTAGCGGCGGGCAACGTCGTCGCTTCGCGATTTCGTCAATATCTTCCCCCTCACGGCGAATCCTCTCCAACTCCCTGCAACAACTCCGGAGGCGAACCGTGTCCGCAGTGATCGAGACGCGGGATCTCCGCAAGAGCTATGGCCGCGTGGAGGCGCTCAAGGGCGTCTCCATTCGCGTCGAACCCGGTGAAATCTACGGGCTCTTGGGCCAGAACGGCGCCGGCAAGACGACGCTGATCAAGATCCTGCTCGGCATCGTTCACAAGACGGACGGCGACGCCGCTCTGCTGGGTCAATCCGCCGGCACCGTCGATGTCCGCCAGAAGGTCGGCTACCTGCCCGAAGACCACCGCTTCCCCGAGTATCACACCGCGTTCAGCCTGATGGACTTCTACGGGCAACTCTACGGCGTGTCCCGCGACGTGCGACGTCGGAAGATTCCCGAGATGCTCGAGGTCGTCGGCATCCGCTCCCGCATGGACTACCGTATCCGCACTTACTCGAAGGGCATGAAGCAGCGGCTCGGGATCGCCCAAGCGATGTTCCACGATCCGCAGATCATCTTCCTGGATGAACCGACGGACGGTGTGGACCCGGTCGGCCGTCGCGAGATCCGCGATCTCATGGAACGCCTCCGCGGCGACGGCAAGACGATCTTCCTCAACTCCCACTTGCTGGGCGAAGTCGAACAGGTCTGCAATCGAGTGGCGATCCTGCAACAGGGATCGCTCGCGCGGCAGGGGACGGTCGCCGAACTCACGCGTCAATCGAACCAGTTCGTCATCGGGCTCGCCCCCGGTCAAGCCTTTCCCACGGAGGACGTGGTGAAGCTCGGCTACCCGGTGGTCGCGGCCGGGGACAAGGTCGAGGTCGAGTTGCCCGGCGGCAAGGTGATCGACCCGGTGCTCGCCCTGCTCCACGAAAAGAATTTGAATCTCCGCCACTTGGTGGAGAAGAAGCAAAGCTTGGAAGACGTATTCGTTTCGATGGTGGACGCGGTGGAGCCGGGCACCGATCAGCGGAAGCGGAAGACGCGCGAAGTCGGGGCCCCCGTGAACCGGAGGAAGTGACCGTGCAATTCCTGGCGTTCCTCAAGGATTCGTATCGCGAAGCCCGCAGCGGCTGGATGCTCCAGATCATGCTGGTGCTCTCGTTCCTGCTCATCGCGCTGGTCGCGAGCATCGGGTTCCGCCCGATCACAGTGGAGGATCAGCTCGCCGGCCCGCTGCGGTTGATGACGCGCCTGATGGCGACCAACTCGACCGGGTACGAGCAGATCGGCAAGCCCGAGTTTTCGATCGAGAACGTGGTGGCGACGCAGCCGAACGCGCACTGGCGATCGGACTACGACTTCGATTTCCTTGTGAAATGCCCCACTTCGTCGGCCATGCGCAAAGCTCGCGCGGCCCAAGGACTTCCGACCACTGAAAAGGAAGTGAAGCGATTCCTGCGCAACGGCTTGCAGGACTTCGAACATGTGGAAGTCACGGAGCCACCCCCGCCGGCGGACGCGACGGCGTTTCTCGCGGCGGGAGGCGGCATGCTGGCCGCGGATCCGCCATGGGCCGCCCCCGAAGCCCGCTTCCACGTCTCCGCCAAGGGCAACAAGGTGGACGACCCGCTTGCGTGGCCGCACCAAGTCTCGGTGCTCTTCTTCTACGAGGTGCCGTTCCTGCACGTGTCGACGCGCGATGGAGCGTACTTCATCGAGAAGTGGCTGGTGAACGGCATCGGTTCCTGGGTGCTGCTCTTCGTCGCGGTCATCATCACGGCCGGGTTCATGCCGAGCATGCTGGCCAAGGGCAGCCTCGACTTGCTGGTCTCGAAGCCGATCGGCCGCACGAGGCTTCTCGCCTACAAGTACGTGGGCGGGCTGATGTTCGTCTTCCTCCTCACGGGTGTGACCGTGCTGGGTGTGTGGGTCATGATCGGCCTCCGCACCGGGCTGTGGGGTGTGAACTTTCTCGCCATTATTCCGATCCTGACTTTCTACTTCGCCATCCTCTACGCCGTATCGACGCTCGCCGCGATCCTGACGCGCAGCACGATTGTCGCCATCCTTGCGACGGGCCTGGCGTGGGGGCTCTTCTGGGTGGTCGGGAAGGTGAACGACGGGATCGAGAACCGTGCGGCTGCGGCGGCGAAAGCGGAAGAACGCCCCGGCCGCCCCCCGAAGGTCGATCCCGACGAACCGCCGGGCGATGCCGATGGCGCGCTCGCGCGGTTCGATCCGGATGCGCCGCTCTGGGGCTTCATTCCGAAGTGGATCTTCTCGCCGTGGCAGGCGGTCCACGCCGTGACCCCGCGAACGTACCAACTCGACGACCGGCTCGGTCGCGTCATCGCGGAAGGTGTGCTGACGCCGTATCAGCTGAAGAAGCAAGGTTACGGCAGCCCGCCTCGCACATCTTGGATCGAGATGGGCCTTGTGTCGCTGGCGTTCATCGGCGTGATGCTCGGCCTGTCCGCTTGGCGGTTCACCAAGCGTGACTATTGAAGCCGTTCGCCCTGCAATTCTCGGAACCGTTGGTCGTCGATTCGCGTGAACCGCACGCGGTCGCCGACGCGGAGCGGGAAGAAACCGTCCTTCACATCGACGATGGTGAGCGGGGTGCGGCCGATGAGGTTCCACCCGCCGGGTCTCGGCAGGGGGTAGATTCCTGTTTGCCGGCCGGTGAGGCCGACGCTGCCCGGTTCCACTTTCACCCGCGGGGATTCCAGCCGCGGCATGCCGCAAAGCTCGACGGGCAGGTAACCGAGGTACGGGAAGCCCGGCACGAAGCCGATCGCGTACACCGTGTACTCGATCGAAGTGTGCAGGCGGATCACGTCGTCCGGTGCGAGACCGGTGTGCTCGCATACGCGGGGCAAATCGGGGGCGAGTTCGTAGCAGACGGGGATGTTCACTGCTGAGCGGGGGGCGTGAGCCCGCGGTGTCCTCTCCGACAGGGGGGGCTCCCGCTCCCCGCTCAGGTACTGAACCACTTCATTCGTGGTGATCGCGTCCGCGTCGAAGAACACACCGACGCTGGCGTATGCCGGCACGACGTCCTGCAACCACGGCGGGTTCGCCTCGCGAACGGATTCGGCGAACGCGATCGCTCCGGATTCGCCGCCGAAGTAGACGAGCAGGGCTTGGTCGCCGAGGGGAACCAGCTTCATTTCACACTCAGCCACCACGTGGCGAGCACCTTCGCCACCTCGGCCATCTGCTCGCCGGAGATCTTGTCAGGCGTGTCCGTGAGCTTGTGCCAGTGCGGGTAGTCGAAGTCGATGATGTCCGCAGTCGGGATCTCGGCCCGGTTCAGGGCGATGTGATCGTCCAGCACTTCCGGACCGGGGGCGTACTTGAACGACTTCGCACCGATCGCGTCGGCCACGGCCCAGATCTTCTCGCACACGCTCGGCGCCATCGCGTAGGAATGGCTCTCGACCTTCAGCAGTGTCCCTTTCGCGTGGCAAAGGTCCATGAGCGCGCCAGCTTCGTACTTGAATTTGCGCGTCGGTTTCGTTTTGGTGTAGTCCGCGGCGAAGTGCTCGGAGCCGAAGAAGTACTTGTCGCCGCCGCCGAACTGGCTCGGCTCGAAGATGTACTCTTCGCCGTCGAAGAAGACGAAATCGAGCCCGACTTCGCCCTTCAGCCCTTTCATGTGGTGGCCCAGTTCCATGAGCATGGCGACGCCGCTGGCGCCGTCGTTCGCGCTGAGGAACGGCTTGTTCCAATTGGCGCGGCGATCCTCTTGGTCGGCGATCGGCCGCGTGTCGTAGTGGCAGCAGAACAGGATGCGTTTTGTCTTCTCCGGGTGCCACGACACGATGAGATTGGTCATCGGCGTGTCCGCGCGGCGGCTCACCTGCCGGGCCTTGAATTCTTGCCTCGTGACGCTCGCGCCGAGATCCTTGAAGTGCTTCTCGATGATCTCCTGCTGCTTCTTCATTCCCGGAGTATCGCTCACGCGCGGGCCGATGTCACAGATCTGCTTCAGGTACTTCAGCGAGCGTTCCTGGTCGAACTTGAAATCCGCGGCGGCGAACTTGGGTGCGGCCTCTTCGGCGAACTCCATTTTCTTCGGCGGCTTGTCTTGCGAGGCGTCCGTGGTCGGCGGCGTGCAGCCGGGCGACACGCCGGCCGCGACCACCGCGGCGCTCAGCACCGACCGCTTGAACGGATTCATCGACCTTTCCTCCATGACCATTCGCACATCGTATCACCATGCATCCGGAGTTGCGAAGGCGAACCCGGAGCATGATTGGCTCTGCGGGAGAGCGAGACCTCGCCCCCTGACGCCAAAAGCCGCGTTCACATCGTGCACAGATGATGCAGTCACTCCGTTGCAGTCAGTTGCGGTCCCAGTGGCTGCCCTGCCACCGGATCCGCTGCAAGACTTGGTGGCTCTGGACGGCGAGGATCCCGAAGAGAATCGCCGTCCAGATGCTGCCTCGCGGGATCCACCACGGGATCTCCTTCAGCCAGTCCGCGCCCTGTTGCATGCCGAAGTAACAAGCCACGGAATAGACCGCGACGGCACCCGCCGTGCCGATCGAGATGTTGAACGCGAACTCGCGACCCTTGTACGGCGCGAAGTGCGAACAGATCTCTTCGCACACCTGCCCGCCGTCCAACGGCCATACCGGCAGCAGATTCAACAACGCCCACCCCAAGTTCACCTGCACCAGGAACCCGAACAGCGACAGTGCCAGCGGGTGGTTCACCGGCCACGGCGTGATGAAGATCGAGCCGTACACGAGGCCGAAGAGGATCAACTGAGCGGCGGGGCCGGCGAGGGATACGAGGATCCGCTGCCAGCGGCGGCGCGGCCGCGACCACGGGATCGCCAGCCCGCCGAACGAGTGCAACACGAGGTGCGACTGCACGCCGAAGAGTCGGAACGCGAGGCCGTGACCGAGTTCGTGCACCAGGATGGAGAAGAACGCGACGCCGACCCACACCAGGAAGTGATCGACACCCATCTTGGAGAGGATGTCCGAGCCGAAGAGCGCGACGAGCAACCAGAACAACGGGTGCACGCGAACGTGGAACCCGAACAGCCGGAAGTTCAGGTCGAATCGCGTGCGTTCGGGTTCGGCGAACATGGAAGGCTCACGCCGCGGTCATGTTCGGAGCTTGGCCCATTTCGCGCAGCCACTTGTAGTGCGACACCACACCGGCCCAGAAGGTCGGGTGGCAGGAGTAGCGGATGCCGTACTCCTTGCACAGTTGCTCCACGATCGGCGAGAGCGCCGGATAGTGGATGTGGCACACGTGCGGCATCAGGTGGTGCTCGATCTGGAAGTTCAACCCGCCGAGCAGGAACGTGAGCGTCTTGCTGGTGCGGGCGAAGTCCGCGGTGGTCTGCACTTGGTGGATCGCCCAAGCCGATTCCATCCGCAGGTGTTCATCCGGGCTGGGGAAGTCCGCCTCACCCACGCAGTGCGCCAACTGGAAGACCACGGAGAGCAGCACGCCCATCACGGCCGTCACCAACAGGTAAAACGCGACGACGAGCCACCACTCGTGGAAGAACATCGGCAGCACGATCAGCCAGCCGATCGAGAAGGCCTTGCCAAAGAGGAACAGGAAGAGATCGAGCCCCTTGGGGCGGGCGATCGGGTGCGGCCCGATCTTCGCCACCACGATCTCCTTGAAGTCGCCCCACAAGTGCCACCGGGCCGCCATCACGCCGTAAAGCACCCACAAGTAAATGTGCTGGAAGCGGTGGAACCAGCGTCGCTTTTGCTGCGGGCAAAGCCTCATCACGGAGCCGAGTTCGATGTCCGTGTCGTGGCCGGGGATGTTCGAGTAGGTGTGGTGCAGGACGGCGTGTTTCCAGTACCAGAGGTAAGAACTGGCACCGATGAAATCGAGGGACAGCGCGGCCAGCTTGTTCACCCACGGCAGGTTCGAGTAGGCCTTGTGTCCGCCGTCGTGCTGGACGCAAAACGCGGAGGCGGCCATGGCGGCGGCAAGGCTCACGGCCAGCGGGATTGCCACCAGCAGGCTCTCGGCGAAGAACACCAGCCCGATGTAACTGGCGATCATCCACCCGAACACGACGAAGCTTTTGAAGTAAATTCGCCACCCGCCGCGTTCGGATTGGCCCGTGCGCTGGAAGTATTCGGAGACGCGTTTCTTGAGTTCGCGTTGGAAACCGGCCGCGTCGCGCGGGAATTTCACGCGCGGATACACGAATCTACCGGGAGCCGTTTCGGTCTGCGGGGCGGGAAGAGTCGGGGTCGGCGCGGGCAAGTTCGAATCCTCGGATGAAGATGCCGGCAAAAGGAAGGTGCGGGCGGGATGACACGTGGAATAAAATACGAAAGCCGCGGGCGGGCGGCATTCCCTCCGAACAGTAGAACACGGACTCTTCATACGCTGCTTCTCGCAGCATCGCGGCCGCCTTCCTATATTGACGGGTGCGATTCGCGCTCATGTCCGGTTTTGGCGATCCTCCCATGCAAGCGGTTCCGACAGCCCCCGTCGTAAATCTCGACGATCCGGCCCTTTACATCAATCGCGAGTTGAGTTGGCTCTCGTTCAATCGCCGGGTGCTCGAAGAGGCGCAGGATCCGAGCGTGCCTCTGCTCGAACGGTTGAAGTTCCTCGCGATTTTCGCCTCGAATCTCGATGAATTCTTCATGGTCCGTGTCGGCGGGCTTCAGCAGAAGGTCACGGCCGGGGTGCCGACCGGCTCCGGTGCGGATCGCATGTCTCCGCGCATGCAGTTGGAGAAGATCGAAGCGTCCGTCCGCGAGATGGTTTCGACCCAGTACGCCAGTCTCTGCCAGGACGTGCTGCCGGCCTTGGAATCGAAGGGCATCGTGATCCGGCGGGCGGCGGATCTCGCCGGCAACGACCTCAAAGCGGTCCGCGAGCTGTTCCAGCGGGAAATCTTCCCCGTGCTCACTCCGTTGGCCACGGACCCGGCGCACCCGTTCCCGCACCTGTTGAACAAGTCGCTGAACCTCGCCGTGGAACTGCGACGCCCCGGCGTTCTCGATCCGCTTTACGCCGTGGTGCAGGTACCCGGCCTGTTGCCGCGCTTCGTGCAACTGCCGTCCAGCGAACCCGGCCGCAACGGCCCACAGGGGCCGCTCTA
Organism: Gemmataceae bacterium; assembly: GCA_046350135.1. GTDB lineage: Bacteria > Planctomycetota > Planctomycetia > Gemmatales > Gemmataceae > Urbifossiella. The sequence continues at coordinate 280,616 of JAXMBB010000001.1, read as the reverse complement.
CGCCCTCGCCCCGCTCGAAGAAGTGATTCGCTTGCACCTCAAGGATCTGTTCACCGGCATGGAGCTCGGCCCGGTGGTGTGCTTCCGCGTGACCCGCGACAGCGAGTACGAGATCGACGATGAAGGCGTCGAGGATTTGCTCGTCGCCATCGAGGCTCAGGTGAAGGCCCGCAAACGCGGCCACGCGGTGCGGCTCGAAATCGAAGCCGGCGCCCCGCCCGACGTCGAGCAGTTCCTCACGAACGCGCTCGATCTCGATCCCACTGATGTGTACCCGATCACGGGATTGCTCGACGCCACGGGCCTGTTCCAAGTTTACAACCTCGCGGGTTTTTCGGAACTGCGGGACCGGCCGTTCGTGCCCGCGCCGGTTCCCGCGTTCACGCAAGCCGCCAACCCGTGGGCCGCGATCCGCGCGCGGGACATCCTCGTTCACCACCCGTACGAGTCGTTCGCCCACGTCGTGGAGTTCATCGAAGCGGCGGCCAACGACGATCGCGTGCTCGCCATCAAGCAGACGCTCTACCGCACGAGCAGCGATTCCCCGGTGGTCCGCGCATTGCAACGCGCCGCGGACCGCGGCAAGCAAGTGACCGCCGTGATCGAGTTGAAGGCTCGCTTGGATGAAGAGCGGAACATCCTTTGGGCGAAGGAATTGGAGAAGTCCGGCGTCCATGTCGTGTACGGCTTCATCGGATTGAAGACGCACTGCAAGGTGGCGCTCGTAGTCCGCCGTGAAGAGGATAACGCGATCCGCCGCTACGTGCATCTCGCGACCGGCAACTATAACCCGCAGACGGCCCGCACCTACACGGACATCGGCCTCTTCACCGCCAACGCGGACTTCGCGGACGACGTCTCGGCGTTGTTCAACTATCTCACCGGCTACGCGGAGTTGCCGCAGTGGCGGAAGTTGCTTGTGGCCCCGAGCCGGCTGCAAGCGGCGATGTTGGAACGGATCGAACGCGAGGCCGTGAACGCGGCCGCGGGCAAGCCGGCCCGCATCGTCGCGAAGTTGAACGGACTCCTCGAACCGGCCGTGGTAAAGGCCTTGTACCGCGCCAGCCAGGCGGGCGTCCGCATCGAGTTGGTCTGCCGCGGGATCTGTTCCCTGCGGCCCGGCATTCCCGGCGTGTCGGAGAACATCCGCGTCGTGTCCGTCGTGGACCGCTTCCTGGAACACAGCCGCATTTTCTACTTCGAGAACGGCGGGCAGCCCGAGGTGTTCACCGGCAGTGCGGACTGGATGGACCGCAACCTGAGCCGCCGCGTCGAAGTGGTGTTCCCCGTCGAGCAACCGGACCTGAAGATCCGGCTGATCGACGAGATCCTGAAGACGACGTTGGGGGACAACGTGAAAGCGCGGGAATTGTTGCCGGACGGCGGTTATCGCCGCGTGATTCCGGCTCCGGGCGCGCCGTCGATTCGCAGTCAGCAACGGTTCCTGGAACTGGCGGAAGCGGGCATCAAGGCTCCGCTCGCGCCGGCCCCCGCCGAGGACGCGAATCGCATCGTTCCCCGCCCGGTCCGGAAGCCGAGGGCGAAGCGAACGACGCCGGGGTGATGGTCACAACTTCACGACGCTGCTCTTGCGGATGGATTCCTCCGCGGCTTCGATCATCCTCTGCGCCGTGATCGCGTCGTCCAGCGTGGACAGCGGCTGAGATCCGAGCCGCAGGCAGTCCACGAGGAAGTACTTCACCTCGTTCATCACCGAACCTTGGTACGCCGTGTAGGTCTGGCTGTGAACCAGCCCCGGCTTGATTTCGACGTGGTCGCGGTAGCTGTACCGGGTGCTTCCGGCGGTGCCGATCACCTTCACCATCACGGTCCACGGATCGGCGGCGTGGTCGTCCGCCGCGAAGCTGGCGCAGAAGTGGGCGAGCGCCCCGTTCGCCAGCCGCATCTGCACCATCGCAATGTCCTCTTCCGGGTACTCGTTGTAGTGCAGCGTCGCCTTCATCGCGCAGAGTTCGACCGGTTTCCCGACGAGGTACAGTAGGATGTACGAGTGGTGAGTGAGGATCTGCCGCACGACGCCGGGGTAGCGCTTCGCCACCTCCTCCGGGTGGTGGATGTTGTACATCACGTACGCGGAGACGATCTTTCCCAAGTCCCCGTTGGCCACGAGGTCGTGGGTGCGCATCATGCTCGATTCGTAGATGTAGTTGTGGCCGGGCATGCACACGAGGTTCTTCGCCTTCGCGGCTGCGTTCATCTGTTCGATCTCGGCGACCGAGACGCCGACGGGCTTTTCCACGAGCACGTGCTTGGCCGCGTCCAACGCGAGCTTCGCGTATTGAAGGTGCGTTTCGAGGTTGGTGAGCACGAAGACGGCGTCGATGTTCGGGTCCGCGACGAGCGCCTCCGGCGAGGCGTAGTTGGTGCATCCGAAGTCGGCGGCGCGGGCCTTGGCGCGCGTCTGGTCGCGGTTCCAGATGCCGACGAGTTTCGCGCCGGGGCACTTCCTCACCGCGGCCGCATGAAGGATCGAGATGTCGCCGGCACCGATGAAGCCGACGCCGATCGTGTCTTTTGTGACGGGCATGATGCGATTTCCAGAGAGTTCGTGGAGCGGCGTTCTACATGCGGGGCGACACCGGGGCAAGCGGTTCGTAAACCAACCCTGCGCTTGCCCGGCGCGAGGGAGACGATGAGATGGCGGTTCCGTCGGGTGAAATCACTGCGCGGCCGATGGTGGCCCGTGCGTGCGGTTGCATGTGCGAGTTCCAGCACTACGCCGTGGACAAGTACCGGGCCCAGCGGCTCGCCAAGTTCCAGAAAACGCGTTGCGCCGAATGCGTGGCGAAGTTGAACGAGGCCCACAAACAGGCCGCCGCCGAGATCCCGAAGAAGGGCGAAGCCATTCTCATGCTGCCGATCGGCACCCAAGTGAACATGAACCGCAAGCCGGACGGGAACTGGACGGGCACACTCGTGGCGGAAGGCACCACGGTGACCGCCGAAGGCGTCGGCCCGCAGGGGCTGACGGTGGCGCTCGCCCGCAACTGGCTGGCGGCCAAGGGGATCAAGGCGTCGGCGAAGAAGGCGTGAGTTTCGCTTCGATCGCCTGCCACGTGTCCTCGATCACTTTCTCGGCGGTGCCTTGGAGCAATCCCTTCGGCACCATCTTCAGCAGCCCGGTGACTTCAAGCAAGTCGCCGGCCCAATTCACAAGAGTACCGCTTTCGGTAGCCAGGAATTGCAGCACCGCAGCGACGGTGCTGCTCGCTCCGATCGCCTTCGATACGATGCGGAACGTCGCCGTACGCCCCGGTTCGCGCCCGACCACTTCGATCACCGCATCGAGCCCGCCGGTCAGGAACGACAGCTTCGGCTTGAGCTTCCACGCCACGCGATCCGCGCTCGACTCGGCGACCTTCGCATCCGGCAAGCAACCCACCAGAAATGCGGCGTCGGACAGCTTGCTGAACAGCTCGCCGACCGGCAATGCGAAGCGACGTTCGCCCGTGAAATGAATCATGATCCCGCTCCGAAGCCTGCCATATTCTACGGCGGTGGGTCGCCTATAATACCATTCTGCCGAAGCCTCACGGAGCCGAACCATTTCCGCCCCCGCCCCCGCCGCCGCCACAATGCCGCAGATCGTTCCCTCGCTCCAGATGCCGGAAAACTGGATGGCGACATGGCGACGACGGCTGCGTGGCGCGCCGTTCCTCATCATCCACCTGCTCGCGATCGTCGGGGCGTGCCTGGTGGCGCCCACGTGGCTGTCCGTCGGTCTCGGCATCGGGCTGTACATCGTGCGGATGTTCGGCATCACCGGCGCGTACCACCGCTACTTCGCTCACCGTGCGTACCGCACGAGCCGCTGGTTCCAGTTCGTGCTCGCGTGGATCGGTTGCTCCGCGATGCAGAAGGGGCCGCTCTGGTGGGCCGTTCACCACCGCAACCACCACAAATACTCGGATCACGAAGGCGACCCGCACTCGCCGATCCTGCGCAGTTTTTGGTGGGCTCACGTGGGCTGGGTGATCTCCGGCCGCTTCCGCAAGGCTCCGTACCACGAAATCAAGGACTACACGAAGTTCGTGGAACTGCGCGTGCTGAACAAGCTGCACTGGATTCCCGGCTTCGCGCTGGCCGGCCTGTGTTATTGGATCGACGGCTGGAGCGGCCTCGTGTGGGGCTTCCTCGTCAGCACCATCTGCCTGTACCACGGCACATTCTTGGTGAACTCGGCGTGCCATGTGTGGGGCCGCCGCCGTTACCAGACGACGGACCAAAGCAAAAACCTGTGGTGGGCCGCGATCCTGACGCTCGGCGAAGGGTGGCACAACAACCACCACCATTACCAAAGTTGCGCCCGGCAGGGCTTCAGGTGGTGGGAACTGGACGTGAGCTATTACACGATTCGGGCGTTGGCGGCGATCGGCTTGGTGTGGGATGTGCGGGAGCCGACGGAGCGGGCGTTGGCGGCGAATCGAATTGCCGAGTGAACCGCGGTCGCCGGCGGAAGCCAGCGACCGGGTGAAGGAACTGTTATTCGTTACGGAAATCGTTGTGGCAGTTGCTGCAACTGGCGTCGAGCTTCTTGAGGGTCGCCGTCAGCTTCTTGGCGTCCGGCTTCGCCTTGCCCGCCTCCTCGGCCAGTTCCTTGCCCGCGGCGATCATGTCCTTCGAGAACTTCTCCCACTTGCTCTTCATTGCCGGGTTCGTCATCGCCTTGTCGTTCGGCATCTTCTCGGTGTAGACGCCAAGGGCCGCGGAGCGGGCGCCGATCAGTTCGGCCAGTTTCGGGTCGATGTTGCCGCCCTTGTATCCGTCGCGGATGTCCTTCTCGATGTTCATGCCACCGGACTTCGCCAGGCGGAACTGACTCATCACGTCTTCGAGGTCGTACTTCTTGTCGATGGCCTTCCACGCGTCGGCGTCCGCCTTCGGAGCCTTCAGCCCCTTCGCGGCTTCGGCCGCACCGGCGTAGTCCTTCTTGTCCAAGGCGAGAAGCACCTTGGCGGCTTGGCCTTGGATCGCTTCGTCACCGTAGGCGCCGAGCGTGAGCACGAGCCCCTTGGCGGTGCGGATCGCGCCCTTGCTCTTTTCGGGGGCGGCCGTGATGGCCTCGAGCTTCTTCTGGAGGGCCTCGATATCCGCGGCGGTCGCGGTCTTGGCACTATCTTTGGGCAGGTCCAGAGGGGCGGCCGAAGCCGCGGCCCACACGCACAGCCCGGCCAACGCCGTACCGCAAGCAATTCGAAGTTGCGACTTCACGAATCTCTCTCCTGCTGGGTGGAATTCGAGGCGTACTCCTCGTCCCCGTATTATCGCCCCCGAGTGTCCGCTGGACAGGGCTTGCCCCCGCTCCCTTCCAGCGTCCATCATCCGTGGCCGGCAATTCATGTCTCCGGGCCGAGAGTGCGTTCACGGACGACCTACGGCTTCGCGACCTCCCGGAGTTCGTGAATGACCCCCTGCTTGCTGAGCAGGAATCGGCCTTTCAACGTGATGCGGCCGTCCAAGGCGACGACGGTCGTGAAGATGGTCGACGCGGTCCCCTTCGGATCCTTCAGCACCAGCAAATTGTTCTCGACGGTCCATGATGATTCGTTCGGGTGCTTGCTCCCCGCGATCTCGCCTTTCGCCTTGAATGTGAAGATCGAGTATGTCTTCTCGGCAGTACCGAACTCGAACTTCCGGGACATCAGGTACTTCGCCGGCGCGGATTCGAACACCTGCACCAACTCCGCGTTCACCTCATCCTTGACCTTTTTTCGAAACGCATCCAGTTCTCGTGAAACTGCCGATGCTTCCGCGTCCTGCTTCGCCTTCGTGTAGCTCTTGACCGCTCCGACCAGCGCGACTTCCATGGCGGAGCGGGCCGACTCGTACTTCTTCTTCGTCGCGGCCGGCAGATTCAGCGGCACCCGGCCCCTGTCCTCGTATTCCTTGCGGTCCGCCTTCGCCTGGTCGACGCCTTTGCGGTTGCCCGAGGCACGTGCCGATTCCTCCTGCTTGTCGAGCCACTCCTTGATGGCCACACGGTAGCGCGTCACCTCGCCGTCGTAGCGTTCCTTCGCCGTCTCGAGCGCCGCCTTGATCGGGTCGTCCTGGGCCGTCGCGGCCGGGAGCAGCATCGATCCGAGGAGCAGCGCCGAGAGGCATCGCGCGGTCGCGTGTGTCGGGACGATCATCATGCCTCCGCTGTTTTTTGCTCATCCGATTAAAGCAGCCGCACGGGTGGCGAACAAGGCCTCACCACACGCGGCTGATGATGCACTTCAAGTAGCCGGTCTCGCGGCAGGAAATGGCGACCGGGTGATCCGGGGACGGCCCGCGCCGCTGGAGGATTTGCAGATCCTGCCGCGACTCCATGGCCACCTGCGCGAGCAGGTCTTCGAGGTCGGTCATGGCGATGAGCCCGGTGCAGCAGCACGAGACGAGCACGCCGTCGCGGTCGAGCAACTTCATCGCCAGTTGGTGCAGGCGGCGGTAACCCTTGATCGCTTCCGGAACGGCGGCCCGGTTGCGCGCGAACTTCGGCGGGTCGAGAATCACCACGTCGAACTTGCGATCCGCGGCCACAAGTTCCGCCAACCGCTTGAACACGTCCGCGTTCTCGAACGAGAGGTTGGCCAAGCCGTTGGCGATGGCGTTTCTTCGCGCCAACTCCAACGCCGGCTCGGAAGCGTCGAGCCCGAGCACCTCGGCGGCACCCGCTTTCGCCGCGTACAACCCGAAGCCGCCGGAGTAGCAGAACGCATCCAGCACGCGCTTGCCGGGGCAGAGCCGTGCGACTTCCGCGCGGTTGTCGCGCTGGTCGAGGTAGTAGCCGGTCTTTTGGCCTTCCGCGAGGTTCACGAGGAAGCGCAGGCCGTTCTCTTCGATGGTGAGGTCCGCTGGCGGCGGTTCGCCTGCGAGCAAGCCGTCGTGCAGTTCCGCGCCTTCGAGCTTGCCGATGCCCTTCTCCGTGCGGAGGTAGATGCCGCGCGGCTGGAGCAGTTCCTGGAGCAACCCGGCGATCATCTCGCGGCGATTGGCGAGACCCAATGCGGTGAACTGAACGGTGAGCCAGTCGCCGTAGCGGTCCACAACCATTCCCGAGAGTTGGTCCGCCTCGCTGAACACGACGCGGCAACCGCGGTCCGGGCCCACGAGGTTCAGCACATGGCGGCGAAGCTCGATCGCGCGGCCGATGCGTTCCCGGAAGAACGCGAGGTCCAATGCCTGGCCCGGCTCCCAGGAGTAGAGCCGCACATTGATCTTGGATTGGCTGTTGAACAACCCGCGGGCGATGAGGTTGTTGCCGCTGGAGAATAGCTCGACTTCGTCGCCGTCCGCGGGCGTGCCTTCGATGCGTTCGATGGCCCCGTTGAAAACCCACGGATGCCGCGCGAAAAACGGTTGGGCGCGCTTCGGCTTGAGAATGACCTTCGGTGTCGCGTTCATCCCCGCATTTTACGGAAGGCACTGAATGGTTAGTCCGAATCCCAACCGTAGGCAGCGGCGCGCTCCCGGTAGTTTCGGTCGTTCCGTGTGGCGATGAGAAACTCGGCTTCATTGCAGGGTTTCCCGCCGTCGGCCACGAGTCGCAATTGAAACCGACCGCATCGCTCGCCTACGAATGCAGCCCATTGGGAAAGCGGAGGGGGTTTCGTCGCGGAAGCGTGAAGCGAAAGTACAAGCTCGTTAGCTCGCCGTCGTCGTCGCCGATGCAGACCTCGATTTCCTTTTCGAGCCCGAACATCGACTGCACCTGCCCGCGTTGAAAGGTGAAACCATAGCCCCACTCGACCCCAGTGAAACCATATCGGCCAGCCAAGACTTGACCTCAGGGGTTGAGACCCCTGCGTGGTCCGATCCGACGACAGGCTCCGACTCGGCGACTTGAACCGGCGTGCCTTGATCAGTGAGCCCTTTGGGATTCGGCGTTGTGAGTCGCTGCTTCCAGCGGGGAGGATAAAAGAAGAGCGAGACTTGGTTCACGGCCAAGTCGCGTCCTCCGAGTTGCCGATCATTCAAGAATAGATCATGCCAGCATCTTCTGCACCACCTTGCCTGCCACATCGGTGAGGCGGAAGTCGCGGCCTTGAAACTTGTACGTCAGCTTCAAATGGTCGATGCCGAAGAGGTGCAGGATGGTCGCGTGCAGGTCGTTGATGTGAACCGGGTCCTGCGTGATGTTCCAGCCGAACTCGTCGGTCGCGCCGACGACCTGCCCGCCCTTGATGCCGCCGCCCGCGGCCCAGATCGTGAAGCAGAATGGATGATGATCGCGACCCGTCACGCCGGGGCGGCCGGGGCGGTTCTCGCCAAGCGGCGTACGGCCGAACTCCGAGAGCCACAGCACCAGCGTTTCTTCGAGCAGCCCGCGCTGCTTCAAATCCTTCACCAACGCCGCGACCGGCTGATCCGCCATCAGGCAGTTGTGCGGCAACTCCACGTCCAAGTTCGAGTGATGATCCCATGAGGCGTGGAAGAGTGACACGAACCGCACACCGCGTTCGACGAGCCGCCGGGCGAGCAAGCAGTTCGCCGCGAAGCCGCGGAACTCGCCCTTTGCACCGCGGCCGCCCTTCAACTCCGGTTCCGGGCGATTCAGGCCGTACGCGTCGATCGTCTTCTTGGTTTCCTTCGTGAGGTCGATCAGTTCCGGGGCCGCGGACTGCATCTTGAACGCGAGTTCGTACGCGGTGATGCGGCTGTTCACCTCCGGATCGCCGATCGCCGCGTGGCGAATGCCGTTGAGATCGCGCACCGCTTCGATCGTCTTCGCCTGCATCTCGGCGGAGAGGCCCGCGGGGTTGTTCAGGTTCAGCACCGGCTCGCCCTGGTTGCGGAAGAGCGTGCCGGAGAACTCAGTGGGCAGGAAGCCGTTGCCGAAGCTACCCGCGCCGCCGGAGGTGCCGCGGCCCGCCGTGAGCACGACGTACCCCGGCAGGTTCTTCGACTCGCTGCCGAGCCCGTAGTTCATCCAAGCTCCCATGCTCGGCCGGCCGGGCAGCGTGCTCCCCGTGTTCATCATCAACTGGCCGGGATGGTGGTTGAACGCCTCGGTGTGCATGCTGCGGACGAGGCAGATGTCGTCCGCGATGGTGCCGAGATGCGGCACGAGTTCGGACAATTCCATCCCGCTTCGGCCGTGCTTCACGAACTTGCGGTTGCACCCCATGATCGTCGCGGATTCCTTCTGCAGGAACGCGAAGCGGACGTTCTTGGTGAAGCTCTCGGGCAACTTCTGGCCGTTCAATTCGGCAAGCTTCGGTTTGGGATCGAACAGGTCGATCTGCGAGGGAGCGCCTTCGAGATAAATGCAGATGCAGTTCTTGGCCTTGGGCGCGAAGTGCGGAGCGGCCGCGGCGAAGCCGTCCTGTTGGAACAGGTTGGCCAGCGCGAGCAGGCCGACGCCGTTGGCGCTCGTGGCGAGGAAATCGCGGCGGGATTGGAGAGCATCCATCTCGCCAGAATAGCAGTGAAAGCAGTGAACTTCCCCGGATTTCCGCGTAAGATCGGGCGGCATCTCCCGCTGGATCCGCCATGAATGAGTTGCACGATCGCATCCGGCCCGCTCTGCTGGCGTTTGCCGAATCGCAGACGCCGCTCTGGCTCCGTTCCAAGCTCGACCCTGCGGACTTGGTTCAGCACACTCTTCTCGAATACATGCGGGAGGCGGCGAAATTCGACGGCCGGCCCGATCACGAGGTGTTGGCGTGGCTGCGGCGGGCTCTGAACAACAACCTGATCGACGCGATCCGAAAGCACGGCGGGGCGCGGATGGAGGTTTCTCCGGAACTGCTCGCCGAGTCCAGCACCGGCCTCGCGGCGCACCTGGAAGCGCCGGACACATCGCCCAGCGAACGCGCCGTGCGCAATGAACGCTTCGAGAAACTGGCCGCGAGCCTCGCCCGCCTTCCGGACGCACAGCGGATCGCGGTCGAACTTCGCTACCTTCGCGGGCTCAAGGTCGCGCAAATCGCCGCCACGATGGAACGCACGGAAGGTGCAATAGCCTTGCTCCTCCACCGGGCGGTCGGGACCATGCGTGTCGAGTTGGCCGAACCGCCGGATGATCCATGAATTCACAGCCCACCATCGCCCATCCCGCCGACGATTCCCTGGAACAGGGAATCGCCCTCGTGCTGCGCGCCGAGGAATCTGGCAACTGGAAGGCCGTCGCAGACTGGATGGCGGTACACGCCGATCATGCGGCAAGTCTCGGTCGCTTCCTCAGCGGCCAACGCGACATTGCCGAAACCCTGACTCCGTCTTCAAGCGTGCTCGGCCCCGGGTTCGTTGTCGGCGGGTACGAGTTACGCGAGAAGATCGGCCAGGGCGGGATGGGAATTGTGTTCCGCGCGCACGATCCGGTGTTGAATCGGGATGTCGCGGTGAAACTGGTCCGGCCGGCGGAAGGATTCGGAATGGATCGGCTCGCGCGGTTTCGCTTCGAAGCGAAGACCGTCGCCAATCTCGATCACCCGAACGTGGTGCGGGTCTTCGCGTCGGGCGAGGTGGACGGCATGCCGTACTTGGTGATGCCGCTCATGGAAGGCGGCAGTCTCGCGGACAAGCTGACGGTCGGCGGCGTGTTCGCGCCTCGGGCCGCAGCGGAACTGATTCGCGACATCGCCTGCGGCGTCCACCATTCCCATCAGGAAGGACTGATCCATCGGGACCTGAAGCCCGGAAACATCCTGTTGGACTCGGATGCGAGGCCGCATGTCGCGGACTTCGGTCTCGCCCGTTCGCTGGAGGCATCCACGACCGTGTCCGGGGGGATCGCCGGCACGCCGGCCTATATGGCGCCCGAACAGGCCCGTGGCGACAAGCGCCTGACAGTGGCCCTCGACATCCACGCACTCGGAGCCATCCTCTTCCAATTGCTGACCGGACGAACGCCGTTTGGCGCGGATGACATACTTCTGACTTTGAAGCGACTGCAAGACGAGCCGGCCCCCGCCCTGCGGAGTTTTCGCAAGGACGCACCCGCGGACTTGGAGGCCATCTGCGGCAAGTGCATGGAAAAGGAGCCTGCCGACCGCTACCCGTCGGCGCAGGCTCTCGCCGATGACCTCACGCGATTCCTGAATGGCGAGCCGCTGGCCGGGCAACAGCGTCGCGGCATCTTCACGAGCGTCCGGCGAGCTGTCGATCACCGGCGCGATACACGCGAGATGTCGAGCTGGGCAACGCCGTTTTGGGGTGCTGCTTCTTCGCTTCTGGCCTTGGTCGTCTTGCAACTCGCGATCTTGCTCGATGCCCCCCGCTGGGTCCCGGATGCCGCTCTCGTCTATTACCTCGTCGCGTGGTTCGGCATCGTGTGGTACTTTCTTCTCGTCCGCCGTCACGAGATGAACCCGGTCGAGACCGGGAGCCTGGCGACGCAATTCGGCATGATCACGGCCGCGTCCTTGGTCACGTTGCAGCACTGGCTGGACTGCACAGATATCGAGTCGGTATTTCCGTCGCTCGCAGCCGTCGTCGGACTTGGCGTCTACGTTCACGGCGCAATGTATTGGGGCCGGCTTTATCTCGCCGGGCTCGGGATAATGTCCATGGCGGCGATCATGCCGCTGATTCCGATGAGGTTCTGGCCGGGTCTCTACGGGCTGGTTGTCAGTGCGTTTCAAGTCTGGGTCGGTTTCCACCTCATGGCGATTCACCGCCAAGCACAAAAAAACGCGTAAGGTTCGGCGGCTTGTCCCGCTGAGCCTGTAGACGCGAACGAACCACACCTCTTCGCGATCCCGATTCCCTCAACCTCATCCGTCGCCCTTTGGTGGCTCGTGCCGCCGCCGGAGACGGTGCGCGCGGAGCCCGCCGATGCCCGTCTTCGCCAAGATCCTGATCGTGACCCTCGCCCTGCCTGTCGGTCAGGAACTGCTCCGCCGCAGCGGGCGTTGGCCGGCATGGTGTCTCTTCCTGGCCCTTCCCGCGGCCCTCGCCTCACACTGGATCGCGATCAACGACTTCGACTGGTTCCAATGGGTGAAGGTGTACACCGTCTTCTTCTGCGTCGTGTGGGGAACCGCGCTGCGGTTTACAACCCTCGGCGAGCGGCCGTGGGCGAAGGCCACAATCCCGCTGCTGCTCGGGGCTAACATCCTCGAAGCCGTGGCCCGAGATGCTTTCGCCGGCGGGTTTGCTCACCTTCTGAACGCCGCGGCCGGGCTCGTGCTCGTCGCCGCAGTGCCGTACGGTTCGACCCGAACATGGATCGACTCCCGCGGCGACCTGCTTTCGGCCACGAGCCGCACGTGGATCCTCGGCTACACCACGTGGAACTGGACGTTCGTGTATCTGAACTATCCCGCGCTCGCCGGGCACCATGTGGCGGTTCTCGCGGCGAGCCTCTTCATCGGCCTCTACGCGCCGCACCGTTGGACTCAGGTCCGCGCCCATACGCTGGGGTTGCATCTGTTCGGGAGCGCGAATTGGTACCCGGATGTGAACGACTGGCTGAACACGACGGCGTGGACGGACGAAACCGGCGGATTGATCGCAGCGGGTATTGCATTCGCAATTGCCGCGGCGATCGCACTCACTCCCGCGTCACGAACTCGTCCAGGTTGAGAATCGTGCGGCAGAGGCCGACCCACGCCGCGGCTTCGTGGATGGGAACGCCGTCCGGTTTGTGCGAACCGAGCAACTTCGCCGAAGCCGGGGGATCGGCCTTGGCCGGTGTGTGAAGCTCCTTCAACAACTTCGCCAGCCGCTTGAACTCCTCGCGGGTCGGCTTGCGGCCGAGGCACAACGCGAAGGCCAAGGCGATTCGCGCGTCGGTGTCCATCGTTTCGGCCAGAACACGTTTGGCCAAGGCTTGGGCCGCTTCCACGAACACGAAGTCGTTCAGCATGGTGAGCGCCTGCAGCGGCGTGTTCGAGCGTTCGCGGCGAACCGTGCAGAGGTTGCCGTCCGGTGAATCGAACGCCGTGAGCATCGGGTACGGGCTTGTGCGCTGGAACCAAATGTAGAGCCCGCGTTTGTACTTCTCCGGTCCGGCGGATTCGACCCACTTCGCGCTGTTGGCGTAGGTCAGTTCCGAGATGCCGGCGGGTTGCGGCGGGCGGATCGAGGGGCCGCCGACCGTGCGATTGAGCAGCCCGGACGCGGCGAGTGCGCTATCGCGGATGATCTCGGCTTCGAGCCGTAAACGCGATTGCCGGGCGAGCAGCACGTTGAGCGGATCGCGCGCCAAGTGGTCTTTCGTGACGGCCGAGGATTGCCTGTACGTGGCCGATGTCACGATGAGCTTCAGGAGTCGCTTCAGCGCCCACGGGCGGCCGTCCGTGGGCTTTGCGGGGGTTTTGAATTCGGAGGCGAGCCAATCCAGCAGTTCCGGATGGCTTGGTTTCGCACCTTGGGTGCCAAAGTCTTCCGGAGTTGAAACGATGCCGCGGCCGAAGAGTTTCGACCACGCCCAATTCACGGTCACGCGAGCGGTCAGCGGGTTCTCGGGTGCCATGATCCACTTGGCGAGATCGAGACGCGAGACACCGGGGGCTGACGCCCCCGGCTCGCCAGGGCTCACCACACGCGGTGTGCCGGGCTTCACCTCCACGCCCTTGCGCAGGAAATCGCCGCGGATCATGACGTGCGTCGGCTTCACAGGGCCGGCCGCGAGCGTCATCGCCTTGCTGATGCTCTTCTTGTCCTGGTCCGTTGGCAGCGGGGCGTCGTGATCCACTTCGCGATCCGAGTTGAAGTACGCGAAGAGTTGGTAGAACTCGCGTTGTGAGATCGGGTCGTACTTGTGGTCGTGGCACTGGCAGCAGCCCACGGTGAGGCCGAGCCACACTTTGCCGGTCGTGTTCACGCGGTCCACGCAGGCCGCGACGCGGAACTCCTCCTGATCCACACCTCCTTCCTTGTTCGTCAGCGTCTGGCGGTGGAAGCCGGTCGCGATCTTCTGATCGAGGGTCGCATTCGGCAGCAGATCCCCGGCCAGTTGCTCGATGGTGAAGCGGTCGAACGGCAGGTCGTCGTTGAGCGCCTTGATGACCCAATCGCGGTAGCGCCACGCGAACGGGCGGCCGGTGTCTTTCTCGTAGCCGTCCGAGTCGGCGTAGCGGGCGGCATCCAGCCAGTGGCGGCCCCATCGCTCGCCGAAGTGCGGCGACGCGAGCAACCGGTCCACCACCTTCTCGTAGGCTTGCGACGAGTTGTCTTCGAGAAACGCATCGACTTCCTTCGGCGTCGGCGGGAACCCGATGAGATCAAGGGTGACTCGCCGCAGCAGTGTCGCTTTGTCCGCTTCGCGGGACGGCTTCATCCCTTCCTTCGCAAGCCGGAAGCGGATGAAGGCATCAATCGGATGCTCGGCGGCATCCGGTGCCGCGGGTCGCTTGATCGGCTGGAACGCCCAATGATTGGATTTCGGGGCGGAACTCGCGATCGGGCCTTCGCCCCACTTCGCACCTTGATCGATCCACGCGCGCAGGATGCCGACCTCGGCCGCGCTCAGGGCCGGGCCGTCCGGCGGCATCTTCAAGTCCGCTTCGATTGCCGCCACGGCGTGAATCAGCCTGCTCTCCTCGCTCTTCTTTTCCACCAGCACCGGGCCGCTGTTGCCGCCTTCAAGCAGGTGCTTGCGGTCGTCGACTCGCAACCCGCCCTTTGCATTCTCCGCTCCGTGGCATTTCACGCAGTGCTTGGCCAAGAGCGGCCGCACGTCCTTCTCGAAGTCGACTGCCGATGTGCTGGCCGGCGGCAACTTCGGTGCATCCGCACCGAATCCGATGGCGACGCAGAGGAAGAGCAGGGGGGTGGCACGAATCATGGCGGCGGGTCTGTTGCAGCGGGTGGCTTCAGTGTACTCTCGGCTCATGCCGAAGATCAAATTCGACGTCCATCCCGGCGTCGCCATGGTGAAGAAGTGGACGGACGAGTTGCCGGTGAAGACCGGCCGCACGCTGCAAGAATGGGCCGAGTTCGTCCGTATGCGAGGCCCGGCGGATGCCAAAGCGTGTCGCGCGTGGCTGAAGGAAACCCACGGGCTCGGCACGAACACGGCCTATTGGATCGAGCAGTACTCGAAGGACGCCGCCACGTGGGACGGCGACCCGAAAGTGTATTTGAAGCAGGCCGAGGGATACGTCAAAGCGATGTTCGGCAAGGGCAAGGAGTGGCAGCAGCCAGTGTTCGAAGCGGTGTACGCCGAGGTGCGAAAACTCGGCAAGGATGTGAAAGTGTGCCCATGCAAGACGATGATTCCGTTCTACCGTCGCCGCGAGTTCGCCCATGCGAAGCCGGCGACGAAGACGCGCTTCGAGTTGGCCCTCGCGCTGGTCGATCTGCCGTTCAAGGGGCGGTTGAAAAGAACCCGCGTGCGGATGCCAAGGATCGCCAGCAACACCTGATTGAACTCGCGACCCCGGCCGAGGTGGATGCTGAAGTCGTGAAGTGGCTGCGGCTGGCATACGAACAGGACGCCGAAAAGTAGTTATGGCGGGCCACCCGCCATCGGCCGTTCTTCGCTTCCTTTCTGGATCCATCCTTCGGCCAACTTCACAGCCCGTGCCAGCAATCCGTTCAACGCCGCGCCCGCACCGAGTACGGCCATGGCGACCACGACGGGTTGCCCGGCCGCGCCGGCCGTCACCATGATCTGATAGATGATGATGCCCGCCAAGGGCGAGAACAGCACGAAGAACTGATGCTCGAGGATGCCGCGGAACCGCTTCTGCACTTTCTCGCGGGATTCGGCCGAGTTGTCCGTGGGCAGCGGAACGAGCGTCTCGCCGATCACCAGCACGATGGTGAGCAGGCCGGAACCGAGCACGGAGATGAACACCACCCACAGCGGGGCACCCAAGCCCGCCTCCAGCACAGGTTCCGCGGGCTTGACCGCCGCCGCCTCTGCCGCCGGTGTGAGCGGCTTGGTGAGCGACACGAGCCAGTCGGTGCAGCCGCCCTTCACGTAGGTGCCTTGGTGAAAGGTGACGAAGCCGAACGAAGCGGGCTGCCCCGCCTCGAAGTGTTCGTTCACCCAGCGGATGCCGTACCCGACCAGCACGACCATCGACACCGTCGCCACGATGGCCAGCACGCACGGCACGAAGTGATACGATTTGCCGACGCGATCCTGGATGCTGAAGAAGGCAACGAGCAGGAGCGAGAGCGCGAAGCAAATGGGCGGGATGGTGAAGCCGGTGCCGAATCCGACGTCCGACGTGCGGATCGAACCGGCCGAGCCGTTCGTTCCCCAAGTGTAGCGGCCATGCTTGTCCAATTGATACCACGGGGTTCGCTTGAAAGCCGCGATCTGGAACTCGCGCACGGGGTCGGCGTCGTCCTTCTTCACCTTTGGGATAGCGAACGCTCCGGTGCCGTCGGTGGTGAGGCTCGGGAAGGGACGCGTCTCGCCGTGCTTGGTGAGGGCGACCAACGTGACGCTGACGCCTTCAGCCGGGCCGCCCGAGCCTTCGCTGACATGGCCGCGCACCGTCCATGTTCCGCCCTTGTCCGGTTGCTTGGGATCGTCCGGAACGGCTTCGGCGGAGGCGACCACGACGAGCCGGCCGTCGCCCGTGATCTGAATCTTGACGGCGGACGCCAAGATCAACAGCGCGGCCACGGCCGAGACGCCGATCGCGAACCACTTCGCGGCTTTCCAGTCGGCGTCGGACGGGCCGGCGGCCGGTTGCGGAGGGCCTTCCATCGGGCGATCCCAGAGTGTGAATCTGGATAATACAGGGTATTTGGGTGGGCGTGGGGCTAAGTTCACGGATTTCGATGCGCTTTTCAGGTTGCGAGCCGATCCCCGTTGATTTCTTGACAGGCCGCGAATCCGGCCGTAGTCATGACTTCTGCGGCGGATCGACCCGCCGGTTCCCACGAGACAACCCCCGACTTCGACGCCGCCCGCGAAGCCGGCCGTGCCGTACACCCTCAGGAAGGCCGCGATGAGTCCGTCCGAGCCGACGCCCAATCCTTCGGAACCGATTCTGTCCCACACCTTGGCTGTGGAGGAGAAGCCGTCCGAGGCCGCACTTCCCGTGGAGGTGTCGCCGGCGGAAGTTGCTGCACCGGTCGAATTACCGAAGCCGGAGCGGCCGAGCCAGCCTGTGCCATTGGTGCCGCCGGCTCCGCAACCGCACGATCTGAGCCGAATCGCGCAGGATCTGCAGATCCGCAAGGCGCAGGTCGAAGCGGTTGTCAAGATGCTGGACGACGAGCACTCGGTGCCGTTCATCGCCCGCTTCCGGAAGGAAGCGACCGGCGGATTGCCCGAAGAAGCGATCCGCCGCATCCAGGAACGCGTTCGCCAACTGCGCCAACTCGCAGACCGCAAGCAGACGATCCTCAAGAGCATCGCCTACCACGGCAAGTTGACCGAAGACCTGACTCAGGCCATTCTCGCGGCCGACTTTCCGAAGCGACTCGAAGACCTGTATCTGCCCTTCAAGCCGAAGAAGAAATCGAAGGCGACCGAGGCTCGTGAAAAGGGGCTCGCACCGCTCGCCGAGGCAATTTGGCACCGCGATCCGGCTGTCGCCAAGCTCGACGAAGTTCTGCCTGGCTTGGTCGATCCGGACAAGTGGCTGCTCAACACGGACGAAGTGCTGGCCGGCGTGAGGGAGATTCTCGCGGAGATGGTCGCGGATTCGGCCGATGTTCGCGGGCCGCTCCGCAACTTCATCTGGGATGTCGGTCTGATCGCGTCCAACAAAGTGGAGACTCTGCCGGAGGGCAAGGGCAAGGAATTCGATCCGTATGCCAGCTTCAAGGAGCCGGTGAAGGAGATTCCGCCCCACCGTGTGCTCGCCATCAACCGTGGCGAGAAGACGAACATCCTGCGCGTGCACTTGGACATCGACCGCGGCATCGCCAATGAGATCGCCACGTTTCATCTGAACCTTGCGGATCATCCGCACAGGGAACTGCTGACTGCGGTGACGGCTGACTCTCTGGAGCGGCTCGTGCTGCCGAGCCTCGAGCGAGAAGTGCGGCGGGAACTGACCGAACGCGCACAGGATCACGCGATCCACGTGTTCGCCCGCAACCTCCGCAGCCTGCTGCTGCAGCCTCCTCTTCGCGGCAAGAAGGTGCTGGCGATCGACCCCGGCATCCGCACCGGTTGCAAGCTCGCCGTGCTCGACGAAGCCGGCAAGCCGCTGGACGACGCTGTGATCTATCCCCATGGCCAGCGGAAGAACGCTGCCGATTCCAAGCGCCGCCTCGAACAATTGGTGCGGAAGCATCAGGTGGACATCATCGCGATCGGGAACGGCGCGGGCTGCCGCGAGACGGAGCAACTCGTCGCCGAACTGATCTCGGATCTGGAACATCGACGACTCATCCCGACGCCGAGCGTGCCCGCGGTACCGCCGCCCGCGCCCGCCGCCGAAGTTCCCCCCATTGCCGCGCCGGACACCGTGACGCACACGGAAGCTCCGGCCCCGGCATTGCCCGAAGGCACGTTCGTGTCCGATCCGGTGATGCCGGTGGCGGGGATGTCGTTCACCTCGGATGTGCACGTGCCGCCCCCGGAAACCACTGGAGTCGAGACGACCGGTGCCGCGGCCCCGACGAGCGAAACGGTTACGACTGGTTCCGGTGTGATTCCCGTGCCCGCCGCCCCGCCGGTTCCGGAAATCAGCCTTGAAGGCCTGCCGGATGCGCCGCCGGACCTCGCTTACGTAATCGTGATCGAAGCGGGTGCCAGCGATTACTCCGCGAGCCCGGTGGCCCGCGAAGAGTTCCCCAACTTGGACGCGACCACGCGCGGCACGATCAGCATCGGCCGCCGCCTGCAGGATCCGCTCGCGGAGCTCGTGAAGATCGAGCCGCAGCACATCGGCGTCGGCCTCTATCAGCACGACGTGCGGCCGAAACACCTGAAGGAATCGCTCGAAGCCGTCATCGAGTCGAGCGTGAACCAAGTGGGTGTCGATGTCAACTCGGCGAGCGTGCCGCTGCTGCGTCACGTATCCGGGTTGAACATGCTCACGGCGCGAGCCATCTACGAACACCGTGAACGCCACGGCCCGTTCAAGAGCCGCGAAGAGATCGCCCAAGTCGCGGGGCTCGGCGAGAAGCGATACGCCCAAGCCGCGGGCTTCCTCAAGATCGCCGATTCGCCGGACCCGTTGGACGGCACGTGGATCCACCCGGAGAGCTACCCGGTCGCCCGGCAGATTCTCACGGATCTGGGCTTCGAACCGAACCACCTGCGGGACGCGGCGAAGTTGGAAGAACTCCGCGCCCGGCTTCGCGAGACGAGCGCGGCCGAAGCGTCCAACGTGCTCAAGGTCGGCGAGCCGACCATCCGCGACATCTTCGAGGCTCTCGCGAATCCGGGCCGCGACCCGCGCGAAGACCTGCCGCCGCCCATCTTCAAGAAGGGCGTGCTGAAGATCGAGGACATCACGCCCGGGATGGAACTCAAGGGTACCGTGCTGAACGTGGTGCCGTTCGGTGCGTTCGTGGATATCGGCTTGAAGGAAAGCGGCCTCGTGCACATCAGCCAGATGGCGAACCGTTACATCAAGAGCCCGTACGACGTGGTGGCCGTGGGCGACGTGGTGACGGTGTGGGTGATCGACGTGAAGGGGGCGGAGAAGAAGATCTCGCTCTCGATGATCCAACCGGGGCAGGAGCGCCGGGCGGAGCGGGACGAGCCGCGCGGGGAACGCCCGCCGCGTGAACCGCGTCGCGACCGCGGCCCCGGTCCGGGCGGCCCTCCGCGGGAGCAACGCGGGGAACGGCAAGGCCCGCCGCGCGGCGATCGCGGCCCGCGCCCCGGAGGCCGTGGCCCCGGCGGCCCGCCGCGTGAACCGCGCCCTGCACCGAGTGGCCCGGTGGATCTCCCGCCGCCGCCTCCGCCGAAGCCGGTTCGCCCGCCGCGCCCGCCGAAGCCGCTGCCGAAGCTGACCGGCGACAAGAAGACGGGCAAGGCCGCGCTGAATACGTTCGCGGAGTTGGCGGCGTTCTTCAAGCCGGACGAACCGGAGAAGGCACCCGAGCCGCCGAAGGCGGAAGAGCCGAAGACGCCGGAGCCGCCCAAGCCCGAGTGAACGCTCCCGGTTCCTTGCCGTTCATGTGGATTGCTCGCAGTCGACGACGATGCGCGAGCAATCCACACGCACTTTTCATCCGTCGTGGAGTTCTCCACGACTCACTGACGACGGTCTCACCATGAACCGTTTCCCGAGCCTGATCGCCCTCCTGTTCCTCGCCGAAGTGTCGTTCGCGCAGCAGGCCGATCGGCGGGCTCGGGACGAACCGGAGATCGTCGTCGAAGCCGGCGGTCGAGTCGGCCCTGCGGACGCCCTGCTGTTCACGCCGGACGGCAAGCACCTGCTCGCCGGCGGGGATGACAAGGTCGTTCGCGTGTGGCCGCACGATGAGAAAGGCCTCGGCAAGGCGAGCGTGCTGCGATGGCGGGCGTGGCGCGAACAGCGAGGCGGCATCAAGGCGGTCGCCGTGTCGCCGGACGGCCAGCGCGTCGCTGTCGGCGGGTATGGCATGCGACCCAGCACTGTTTGCCTGCTGGACCGCGAAACCGGCGATGTGCTCGGCCTCACTTGGCCTCTGTCGAAGCCCGGCGAAAACATCGGTGCGGTGATGGCGGTCGCGTACCATCCGGACGGCAAACGGATCGCCTTCGGCACGGCCGACGGCCGATTGTGGCTGTGGGAACCGGAGAAACTCGCGGTGCCGGACAAGGATGGCCGCCCGTCCAAACCGCCGCAGGCCATCGGCTCGCACACGCCGAACGGGGAGTTCAACTTCCCGCGATCGCTCTCATTCACCGGGCCGAACGCATTGGTCTCCGTGGCTCAAAGCGGTGAGGTGATCGAGAGCGACCTCGCGAAGTCGAAGCCGCTCTTCAACGCGATCATGGGGCAGGGCGGTGTCACCGTGCATCGGGCGGAAGCATCGGGCGGCCGGCTCGCCATCGCCACCTCCGGCCCTCGGGTGTTGCTCCGCGGCGCGGACGGCAAGCTCCTTCGCTCGATCGAGTTGACGAAGGATTCGTTCCCGCACAGCCTCGCACTCTCGAAGGACGGCAAGAAACTCGCCGTGGGCGTCGCGACGGCCCGCCCCGCGGCCGACGGCAAGCCGCGCTTCTACCTCGAAGAGAACGATCACATCCTGCTCTTCGACAGTCCGTTCGAGGGGAATGGCGAACCGAAGCGGATCGGCCACACGGGCCCGGCCGAGGCGATGGCTTTCCACCCGAGCGAGAACCGGCTCGCCATCGCGGGCGGCGATGCGGATGAAGTGACGCTCTTGGATCTCGCGAAGCCCGAAAAACCGCTCGGCACGATTCGCGGGGCCGGCCGCCAGATCTGGTCCGTCAGTTTGTCCGAGAACGGCGACACGCTCGGCATCCGCACGGTGCGCGAGGCAAAGAGCGACGATCCGAACCGCCGCGGCACTGGCGAGTGGGCCAAGTTCGATCTCAACCGTCTCACGCCGAGCGGGGACGACTCCGTGAGATGGGTCGAACCGATCGCGAGCGCGGACGGCTGGATGATCGAGCCCGAGAGCCGATTCACGTGGTACGCGGTGGGCCACGGCAAGCGCCACAGGTTGGAACTGGACCGGGCCCGCGACCAAGCTCCGACCTGCTTCACGTTTCTCCCCGCAACCGACAAACGGCCCACACGCCTGCTCGTCGGCCACTACTACGGCGCATCGCTCTTTGAACTCACCGAGGCGGGTGCGAAACAGACGAAACTCTTCACCGGTCACGCGGGTGAAACGCTTTCCATCGCGGCGGCGAAGGATCAAACATGGTTCGTCACGGGCGGCGGCGATCACACCGTCGCGGCGTGGAGCCTCACCGATTGGCCGTCGCACCCTGCGCTTGGCTCGTCGTTCGACATCATGGACGGCAACCTGGAAGTGACCGGCGTCGATACCGGTTCGCCGGGTTGGGAAGCGGGCCTCCGCGTCGGCGATACGCTCGACCTGCTGGCGGTCGGCGGCAAGCTGCTCTTCGATCGCCGCCCCAAGCACAAAGAAACGGGCACGGCCGAAGCCGCGCTCGCCGCATTGAAGTCCCCGCAGCCGCGGATCGAACTCTTCTTCGGCTGGACCTCCAAAGGCCAGCCCGGCAGGAAGGAATCGCTCACCACGGTTCGCCAGCGGCCGTTGTGGAAATGGTTCCCGGCGTTCAACGATCGCGGCAGACTCACCGATTGGGTGGTGTGGATGTGGCACGGTTCGTACTACCACACGAAGTCCGCCCACGGGGACCGCCTGATCGGCTGGCATGTGAACCATCCCGAGCCCGGCGGCCGCCCCGAGTTCTATCAGCTTCAGCAGTTCGAGAAGCACTTCCACCGGCTCGATGCGATCGAGAAACTCGTGGCCACGCGGGACATCGGCGCCGCGATCCGGGAGGTGCGCGGCAACAACCCGCTGCCCGTCTCCTTCAGCGCGTACGAACCCGCTCCCGTCGCCATCGGCGTGGGCAAAACCGTGCTCGGTGAGAAAGGACTGCCGATCACCGTGAGCGCGAAACCGCGCGGCAACAACCCCGACCTGCTGCCCGAACGCGTCGAACTCTGGTTGAACGATCACCGGCTTGAAGTGTGGAATTCACTCGATCCGAAGAATCCGTTCGAACAGAAATTCCAGATCGATGCCGCGAAGTTCCGCACCGGCGAGAACCATCTCGCGGTCCTGACGTTCAATGCGGCCGGCGGCCGGGCCGAAGCTGTTCGCACAGTGAAGAACCCCAAGCCCGCCGACCCCGTGAACCTCGTCGGCCTCTCAGTCGGCATCAACGATTACTCGGGCTACCGCAAGGCCGGCGGAGCCCGCAATTTCGGCGACCTTGCATCCGCCAATCGCGACGCCATGGCCATCGCGCGCACCTTCGAAGGCTTCCGCGGCTCGGACAAATTCTTCCGCCAAGGTGAACTCGAACTCCGACTGGATGCCAAGGCGAATCGCAAGCAACTGCTTGCGTCCCTAAACGCGTTTGCAGCCACGGCCAAGCCCGAAGACCTGCTCGTCGTATTCTTCGCGGGCCACGGCGATCTGGTGCTCCCCGGCCCGAAGGGCGGCCTCATTCCGAACAACATCAAGCCCGAGTTGATCCCGAAAGGGCAGCGCGGCCTCGCCGCCGGCGGCGGGCTCTTCGTGCTCTGCTGCCCGGAGTACAGCGAGAAAAACGCGGCGAACACGTCCCTCACGGCGGAGGAACTCTTCGACGGACTCGCGAAAGTGAACTGCCGCAAGGTGGTGCTTCTGGACGCGTGCCACTCCGGCCAAGCGTCCGAGGCCAACTTGCTTCGCCGCGCTGCACCGAACGGCCAGGGGCCGTTCGTGATCGCCTCGTGCGACCAGAGCGAACTCGCTTACGAACACCCGAAGCTGAACCACGGCGTGTTCTCCTACGCCGTGCTCGACGCCCTCGGCGACGGCTTCCGCAACGCCGACCGTGATTCGGACGGCATCCTCACCGCGGAGGAGTTGTTCAATCACTCGTCCATCACGGTGCCGTCGCTCGTGCGCCAGATCGGCTTGAAGGGGAAGAGCCAGAATCCGATTTGCTTCCCGCGCGACCCGCCAAAGTTCCCCGTCGTTCAGAAGTAGGAACCCCTCCCCCAGCCCCTCCCCGAAGCGGGGAGGGGAGAAAGATCAAAGCCCCTCCCCGCTTCGGGGATGGGGCAGGATGGAAACCCCTATGCGAACCTTGCTCGCTCTTGCTTTGCTGCTCGCGCTTCTTCCCGCTCTGCGGGCCGAGCCGCTCGAACGCACCTTCACCGGGCCGTGGGACGTGCCCGCGCTCAAGGCTGCAAAGGTGAATCCCGAATGGGGTGCGGACAAGGGGCCGGGCAAGGCACGCGAGGTGTACTACGCCGGCGAACCGTTCAAAGGCAAACCCACTCGGGTGTTCGCGTACTACGCCAAGCCCGCCGGCGACGGACCGTTCCCCGCCGTGGTCTGCGTGCACGGCGGCGGCGGGAAGGCCTTCGACAAATGGGCCGAGCACTGGGCCGCCCGCGGCTACTGCGCCATCGCCATGGACCTCGCCGGGAACGGACCCGGCGGTCGCCTCCCGGCTGGCGGCCCCGGCCAGGACGATGGTACGAAGTTCCGCGACTTCACCGACCCCGACTTGAAGGACATGTGGACGTATCACGCGGTCGCCGCCGCACTCCGCGGCCACACGTTGCTCGCCGGGCTCAAGGAAGTGGACAAGGACAAGATCGCCGTGACCGGCATCAGTTGGGGCGGCTACCTCACATGCATCATCGCGGGCATAGACGACCGCCTGAAGGCCGCTGTCCCCGTGTACGGCTGCGGCTTCCTCCATGAAAACAGCGTGTGGAAACCGACGCTCGACGGCTTCACCGCCGAACGCCGCGACCGATGGGTGAACCGCTTCGACCCGTCGAAGTACCTCGGCGGCGTGAAGTGCCCGATCCTGTTCCTCAACGGCACCAACGACTTCGCTTACCCGATGGACAGCTACCAGAAGTGCTATTCGCTCGTGAAGCAGGACCGCACCGTGAGCGTGCGTGTTCGGCTGCCTCACGGCCACATCTGGACGTTCGGTGAAGTGGATGCGTTCATCGACAGCCACCTCAAGAAAGGTGAGAAGCTGGCGGCGCTTTCAGACATTACTCTGAAGGACGATACGGCGAGCGCGACGGTGACCTCCTCCGTGAAACTGAAGGACGCGAAACTGCACTACGCCATCGCTGAAGGGCCGTGGCAAAAGCGCGAGTGGAAGTCGATTGCGGCGGACATCAAGGACGGAGTCGTGAGTGCAAGTTTGCCCGCGGCCCGGCCGCTGGTCTTCGAGTTGGCCGTGACCGACGAACGCGGCCTCGAAGTCACGACGCCGCACCTCGTCACGAAGTGAACGCGGGCGCTACTTCAACAACTCCTTGATCGGGTGCTGTTCCTCCACGCCGGTGAGCCGCTGATCGAGTCCCTGGAACTTGAAGCTGAACTTCGTGTGGTCGATGCCGAGGCAGTGGAGAATGGTCGCGTTCAAGTCGTTCACGTGGGCGGGATTCTCGGCGATGTTGTAGCTGAAGTCGTCGGTTTCGCCGTAGGTGATGCCGCCCTTGATGCCGCCGCCGGCGAGCCACATGCAGAAGTTGCGTGGATGGTGGTCACGGCCGTAGTTCGTCTTCGAGAGCCCGCCCTGCGAATACGTGGTGCGACCGAATTCGCCGCCCCACACGACCAATGTGCTGTCCAACAACCCGCGCCGCTTCAAGTCCGTGAGGAGGGCCGCAGTCGGTTGGTCCGTGTCGAGACATTGCGACTTGTGGTCTTTCGGCAAGTTGCCGTGCTGGTCCCAGCCGCGGTGAAGGATCTGCACGACGCGCACACCGCGTTCCACCAACCGCCGGGACATGATCGCGCTCGCGGCGAACGAGCCGGGCTTCTTCACTTCCGGGCCGTAGAGATCGAGCGTCTCCTGCGTTTCTTTCGTGAGGTCGGTCAGGTCCGGCACGCTGGTCTGCATGCGGAACGCCATCTCGTACTGGCTGATGCGCGTCAGCGTGTCCGGGTCGCCGTACTTGTCGTGGGTGCGCTGGTTGAGTTGGCCGAGCGTGTCGAGCATGGCGCGGCGGCTCTCCGCGCTCACGCCGTCCGGGTTCTTCACATAGAGCACGGGGTCTCCGACGCTCCGCAGCGCGACCCCGTTGAACTTGCCGGGGAGGAACCCGCTCGACCACATCCTCGAGAACAAGGCTTGGGCCGCGGCACCGGACGTCCAGAACGGCGTGAACACGACGAACGCCGGCAGGTCGTTGCTTTCACTGCCGAGGCCGTAACTGAGCCAGGAGCCGATGCTCGGCTTGCCGGGCACCTCGCTTCCAGTCATTACGAACGTACAGGCGGGATCGTGGTTGATCGCGTTCGTGTGCACGCTCTTCACCAAGGCGATGTCATCCATGCACTTGGCGGTGAACGGCAGCAGTTCGCTGACCCACGTGCCGCACTTGTTCGGCCGCGTGAACTTGAACTGGCTCGGGGCGACCGGCAGCCGTCCTTGCCCGCTCGTCATCGTCGTGATCCGCTGCCCCATGCGAACGCTCGCGGGCAGGTCCTTGTCGAATTGGTCGATCAGCTTCGGCTTGTAGTCGAAGGTATCCAGTTGGCTCGGCCCGCCGTTCATGTGCAGGTAGATGACGGCCTTGGCCTTTGGCTGGAAGTGCGGAAACCCCGGCAGCGGCGGATGCACGCGCTCCGCGGGTGCGGCCGCGGAGCGTTCGAGCAGGCTCATCGCCGCCGAGACGGAGGCCCGATGAGCCGCCGAACTGGCGACGGTGGAGATCGAGGGGTGTGTTCGGCGGTTACTGTCCTGTTTTCAACATGATCTTCGACGGCTTCGCGGCCGGTCAGGCCCGGTGAAATCCCGAGCGTCTCGGCCTGCGGTGTGGCATCCACGATCTTCGCCTCGAACAAGTCTTCCGGCTCCACGAGCGGCTTCGCCGGGGTGCCGCGGGCGATGGCGATCGCCTGGCCGAACTCCGCCGCCGTCTTCAGGGTCGTAGATGCCGCAGCCCACGATCCCCCCGCCTTCGTGAGGATCGAGCAGTCACTGCCCGCGTTCCCACCGGCGTTGCTGACGCCGATGGCGGTTCCGTTCTCGAATTGCATCGAGGCTCATCAACTGCGGGAGCACATCGGACACGACTCAGTTCCCCATGATGGTTTCGTCCAGGTTCAGCGTGAGGTTCGCGATCATCGTCCACGCTGCGACTTCGGCGTCCGGGGCGGCCGCCTCCTCGGCCGCGATTCGCCGGAGTGAACCACCTTCTTCGCGGCGGCGGGGTCCTTCTTGTAGATCGCACGCTGCTTCTCCAACGACACGAGCACAAACTCTTTACCGTCGGGTTCGCGCGTCCGGGACAGCACCACGCGCCAGCCGCGCCATGATCTATGTCGGTCCTGCCAGCGCTCTCGGTGAGCACGCGTTCGGCCAGGCCCGCGCGGCCTCGAAGTGCTGCACGTCGTTCATGAGCGTGCCGCCTGAGCGGCGTGTTGGTGCGGTCGCGGACTGCACCTTGTTCGCGGTTCGGGGCATCGAAGTTCGCGAGGAACGGATGCGGGCCAGCGCTTGATGAACACGTAGAGGCTGCGGCGATACAACGCTTCGCCGTGATCCTGCAGGTAGTAGCGGGTGTTGCTGTCCCCGTAGCCGACCGGCTCCCAGATGTTCGGCGGCTGGTACGGGTTCACGCCGCGGCCGCCGAGCGTGTGATTCATGAGGCCGCTTGTGAAGAGCGCGTTGTCGCGGAGTTGCTCGGCGTCCAGCCGCAAGCGCGGGCCGCGGGCGAGCAACCGATTTCCGGGATCCTTCGCGTCGAATTTCGAGTCGCGGCGAAACGCATCGGACATCACGATCCGCTTCACGAGCTTCTTCGTGTCCCAACCGGTGGAACGGTATTCGTCGGCAAGCCAGTCCAGCAATTCGGGGTGGCTCGGCAGTTCGCCTTGGGTGCCGAAGTCCGCGGAGGTGCGAACGAGCCCGGTGCCGAAGAACTGCTGCCAGAGCCGGTTCACCGCGACGCGGGCGGTCAATGGATGTTCCGGCGACACGAGCCAGTTCGCGAGGTCGAGCCGCGTGGGCCGCGGGCCGGCCGACTTGAGCGGCGGGAACACGGCCGGCACGCCGGGCTGAACCTTGTCGCCAGGCTTGTCGTACTGCCCGCGGGCCATCACGAACGCCTCGCGCGGCATGCCCAGATCGCGGAAGATCAGCGAGCCGGGAATCGCGTCCTCGGCCGCGGCTCGACCGGCCTGCGCTTTCTCATACGCAACCTGAGCCGCTTCATGCTCT
This sequence comes from Gemmataceae bacterium, assembly GCA_046350135.1. GTDB lineage: Bacteria > Planctomycetota > Planctomycetia > Gemmatales > Gemmataceae > Urbifossiella. The sequence continues at coordinate 252,886 of JAXMBB010000001.1, read as the reverse complement.
GCGTTCAACGGGCGGGCGACGAATGCTAGGAAGTGTTCACGCAGGGATTTCTCTCCGCCCGCGGGCTTCGACTTCTCCAGTTTCTGCCACAAACTGAACGAAGTTCTCGGGTCGGTTTTCAACCTGCCTTGTCCGCGAAGCGACACGGCATCCCAATGCACAACGCCGCCGTGCTCCTGAAGTGTGAGCGAACCGATGACTTGGAGTTCCTTCAAGCCCAGCTTCTCGGTGCTAATGGAGAGCTTCGCCCACTCGCCGGGCTTGGGCAGCGGGCCGACACGATCGCCGGGATCGCCGCCGGAGTACCCGGTGCCCGTCGTCGGTTCGCTTCCCCACCAGACCTTCTTCCCGCCGCCGAACTGCACGCTGATCGCGCCCGGCGGCTTGTGCGGGTCGAGGTACACCCACGCGGAGAACTCGCCGTTCGCGGGCACCGTAATGATCCGTCCCTTGAACTGAATCGCATCCTGGTGGAAGAAACTGTTCGCTTGCCGCAGCACGCGGCGGCCGGACTTCGCCCCGAAGGACGGATTCGTCACCCAGTCCGCGGCGTTGCGGCTGGTATTGCTGCTGGTGCTGCCCGTCGGAAAGAGATCATCGAACAACTCTTCGTCCGCGGCGAACACCTGGGATTCACCAGGTTCGTCCGCAGGATCGACGTACTTCAAGCTGCGGGCTGCGTTCAGAAGTTTCGCCTTCGCCTCGGCCTCGGCCTTGATTGCGTCATCGAGTTTCTTCTGCTGCTCGGCTGTGGGTAGCTTCGCGAACGGCCCCACGATTGCGACGTTGCCGTCGAGGGCGGGGTCGGCCGCACTCAGGAAGAACGCGTACAGCGAGTAGTACTCCTTCATCGAGATCGGATCGAACTTGTGGTCGTGGCATACGGCGCAGCCCGCTGTGAGGCCGAGGAACGCCTGCGCCATCGCGCTCGTGCGGTCCACGGCGTTGCGGTACACCCACTCGGCGTCGATGGAGCCACCTTCGCCGGTCGTGACATTGCAGCGGTTGAAGCCGGTCGCGGTGAGTTGGTCCGGAGTCGGGTTCGGCAGCAGGTCGCCGGCGATCTGCCACTTCGTGAACTGGTCGAACGGCAGGTTCTCGTTGAAGGACTTCACGACCCAATCGCGGTACTTCCACATGTACCGCTCGTTGTCCAGGTGCAGGCCGTGTGTGTCGGCGTAGCGGGCGACATCAAGCCAGTGCCGGGCCATCTCTTCGCCGTACCGCGACGAGGCGAGATAGCGGTCCACCATCTTCTCGTAGGCGTTCGGCGACTTGTCCGCGAGGTACTCGTCCAATTCCTTCAGGCTCGGCGGCAACCCGGTGAGCGCGAACGACAGGCGGCGAATCAGCGTGGTCTTGTCCGCCTCCGGCTGTGCCGTGAGTCCGGCCTTCTTGATCGCATCATTGAGGAAGCCGTCGATGCTCCCCGCGCCGCGTTTCGGAATCGGCTCGAACGACCAGTGCTTCTGGTACTTCGCCCCGCCTTCGATCCACTTCTTGATGATCTCCTTCTGCTTGTCCGTGAGTTGCTTCTTGTGATCCTTCGGCGGCATCACGTAGTCCGCATCATCCGAGATGATGCGGTCCCACGAGTTGCTCTCTTTCAGGTCGCCGGGCTTGATGGCGTAGATGAGGCCGCGTTTCTTCGTGGCCTCTTCGGGCAGGTCGAGGCGGAGCTTGGCCCGTCGCGTTTTCGCGTCCGGCCCGTGGCAGGTGAAGCAGGCGTCCGAAAGAATCGGCCGCACGTCGCGGTTGTAGTCGATGGCGTCGTCCGCGCGGGCGGACGACGCGAACAGAAATGTGAAGAGGAGAGCGCGGTTCATGAAGGAGAGGATACTCCACTCCGCGGCGACTCACAACGCGATCGCCTTGGTGAACTGGGCCACCTTGTTGCCGGAGGCGTCCAGCCCGTCCACTTGCAATGCGTATTGGCACTTCGCCGCCGGCGTGAACTTGATGCTGTTGATGTGCCAGCTGTTCCCGCCCACGTTTGCATTGGTGTTCGGCACCACGGTGCTCCACGAGATCGCGCCGAGGTTCACTTGCAGAACGCGGTACCGCACCTGGGTGATCGTGGTGCCCTTGATCGATCCTTTCGCTTTGAAGTCCTTCATGGGAGCGGCGGCACCGAGCATGCCCAGCGGCCCCGGCGGGGGCGGGGGCGGCGGTGGCGGGTTCGGGTCGATGGTTTCGATGATGATCGGCGGACCGCCCGCACCGGTACCGATCGTGAACGCGACCGAATTCGAGCCACCGGACGAGGGGCTTGCCGTGGCGGTGGCCGTGACGTTGCCGGTGGTGGTTGTCGTGAAACTGAACGGCCAGATCGACGCGTTCGAGAACGGCCCGGCGGTGCTCGGCGTGCTCCCCGTGATGCTTGTCGTGAGGCTGCAGGCACCCGCGGTGAAGTCGTAAGCGACACTCACCGCGACCGGGCTCGATACGGTGTCCCCGGACAAGGGGGAGAGGATGGCAACGGACATGGTTTTCTCCGGTGGGAAACAAGGGCGGGATCAAGGCAGGGGCTCGACGACGACGTTGCGGAAGGCGGCCGTCGCTCCTTTGCTCCACAAGCCGATCGATTGTCGCGGGCTCCACGTCGTCTCGGCGAACGGCAATCGGAGGTTCACGGCGGCGATCTTTCGCATTTCCTCCTTCTTCACCTGAAGCGATTCCGGATCCAGCGTGGCGAACGGTTTGTTCTCGGTGATCTGCCGGGTGCCGAAGAACGCCCGCACTCCTTCTTTCGTCACTTCAATCCGCATCGGCCACCAGCGGCCGGGCAGTCGGTCCACAGTCGGAAATCGCACGGACGGGGGGCTGTTGTGAATGTGATCGACCAAGTTCGCGTCCGGATGCACGGCCAAAATCCCCGCGCTGAAATCGGCGTCGCCGGAGGGCACGATCTTCCGCATCTCGAACGGAATGAACTCTCGGTAGTTCAGTGCGAGAAACGTGTGCGCCAACGCCCCCTTGTCGGCCGCGGCGTCCACACCTCCGACATAAAAGCCGATGCGGCTCGTCGGGAACTGGTCGATCGCCTGCAGCGGTTGTTTCCGTTCATCGCTGCTGCGACGATCCAGGAACATCATCTGGGCCTTCACCACGTACCGGTCGATCCCGGGGTCCGGCAGAAGCTCGACGAGACACGCGTTGAGCGACTCCATCGCCGCCGCGCCTTCGGCCTCCTTGAAGTCCTTCGCCTCGGAGACGGAGACGCGGCCCGCCACGATGCGGAACCACGGCGGCAGGCCTTTTTCCGGAACGATCGCCACCGCGCGACCCGCTTGGAGTTCCTTCTTGTACTCCTCCGCCAAATCCACCGGCGGGGGCGGCACGGGTTTTGAGCCGCGGCCGAACAAGAATGCAGCGGCAATCACGACCGCACTCAGCATAGCGAGTGCGAGCGCGGCGAGGTTCCGCTTCACCCACAACTTCGCTCGCCGGGCCGCGGTCAATGGCGGCGCTTCGGGCTTCTCACCGGCCAAGAAGCGATCCAAGTCCGCCGCCAACTCCGCTCCGGACGAATAGCGGTCGGCCGCCTTTTTCTCCAAGCACTTCAGCACGATCGCTTCCAACTCGAGCGGGACTTCGGCGCGAAGGGATCGGAGCCGCGGCGGCGGATCGAATCGCACCATGCGGAGAACGACATCCTGCGCCGGGTCGTCGAACGGGGGCCGCCCCGTGAGCAAATGGAAGAGCGTGGCACCGAGACCGTACACGTCCGAAGCCGGGCCGAACTCGCCGTGCGATCGCGAAACCTGCTCCGGCGGCATGAACGACGGCGTGCCGATCGACTGCGTCGTGCGCGTCAGTTCCTCGTCGATGTCCGTACGCTTCGCGAGGCCGAAGTCGCTCAGCTTCGGCGTGCCGTCGGCAGCGATCACGATGTTCGAGGGCTTCAGATCGCGGTGCAGAATCTTGGAATCATGGGCGGCGTGGATGGCGCGGGCGAGCTTCGCTGCAATCGCCGCCGCATCCCTCACCGGCAGCGGGCCCTCGGATTTCACCTGTTCGGCCAGCGTGCCCCCCGGCGCGTACTCCATCGTGAAGTGCGGGTCCGCCCGTTCGAAGTCCACCGCGTAGAAGCGAACGATGTTCGGATGGTCGATCCGCGCGAGCGCGCGAACTTCGGTGAGGAATCGTTCGACGCTCGTGGGGTTGGCGGCCGCGCGAAGGAACTTCATCGCCACGGTGCGTTCCGCGGCGTGCTCCCGCGCCAAGTACACGTCGCCCATGCCGCCGCCGCCGAGGTAGCGATACAGATCGTAGCCCGCGGGGGCCGGTCGCATGCGCGACGATCGGTTTGCCGGTTCGTTGGTCCGTGTGGCAGAGGCATCCTCCCGCGAAGGGGGAGTGCCTTGCGGTTTCGATGTCTCCAACGCCTCCGAACACGACGCGCACAAGCCGTTCGCGGATGCGACCGCGAGCGGCTGGCTGCAACGCGAACAGGCGGAAGGGGAGGGCGACACCGGGCACTCGGGGTGGGGGAGGGTCGAAGAGCATGGTAGACGGCCCGTCCGGGCTGCACAAGGCTGCGGGTCGCGAATTGTCAGACATCGATGGAACTATCTGCCCGGGGACTCAAATCAGCAACTGTTCCCGATTCGCAAGCCAGTCCGCCGGAATTGCATCCTGTCCCGTCGCGAGCGACACGATCCCTCCGACGATCGCGGCGTTCGTATCGATGTCCCCGCCGGCGCGGATCGTCTGCACCACCGCGGCCGGGTAATCGTCCATATGCTTCGCCGCGATCCAGACGCAGAACGGCACCGTGTCCTGGCAACTGATCCTCGACCCGTTTCCGAGGAGACGCGAGCTTGCATCGACGGACAGTTCGAGACTCACAATTGATGCATGTTCGATGCCTTCCCGGACTTCACCCGGCGGCGTGTGCTTCAACACTTCTTCGAATATCGCTTGCTTCACGGCTGGATTCGAACATCGCTGGCGATTCTTCCATGCATACGCACCGGCCACGGCGATCGCGATACCGCCGGAGATTCCTTCCGGATGCGCGTGGGTGACGGCGGATGCGAGTGAGGCCTGCTCCGCGATGGTCGCGAAGTCGTCCTCGGCGAAGTAGCCGGCAAGCGGCGCGATGCGCATCGCCGAACCGTTTCCGAACGAACCTTGTCCGCCGAACATGCTTTGCACCGCATCGCGCCAGTCGGCCCCGCCGACCACGGCTCCGAGCATTCGAAATGCACCGCCGCCGTACCCGCGCCACGGTTCTGCAGCGAACCGCGCCGCGAACCGCTTCGCCAGTACATCCTGGTGGATGCGGCCGTGCTCCTCCAGTACGTCGAAGATGGAAAGCGCCATGGCCGTGTCGTCCGTCCATGGCCACGGGCCGGCTGCGGTCGCGCGCGGGTCCTCGAGTAACGCCTTGGAGTTGTCCGGATGGAAGCAGGTTTCGCCGAGCGCGTCGCCGACGGAGAGTCCATCGAGCGCCAAGCGGGCTCGATCCATGCGGGTGCGGTGGTCGTTGGGAAGCGTGCTCATGGCTGAACGAGGCTCGCGGTCGCCTGCGGGTTCGCGGAACATCTGCAACACTCGGGCTCGGGGAACACACCGGCTTCGTCGGTCACTCCCCCATGAGCTTTGCGAAGTAGTGTACGTCCTCATGGCGGCCGCGGCGGAGGATGGCGGAGCGGTGGGTGCCTTCGAAGCGGAAGCCGAGTTTCTCGAGCACGCGGATGCTCGCGGCGTTGCCCTCGATCACGCGGGCTTGGATGCGCTTCGGCTTCAAAGAGTCGAAGGAGTACCTCACCAGTTCGCGCACGGCTTCCACAATGATGCCGCGGCCCCAGTACGGTTCGGCCAGCCAGTACCCGATCTCCATGGTGCGGTGCGGGTAGGACGCCCAAAAGCTCCCGCAACTCCCGATCGGTTGCTCCTTGATGCAGATCGCGAGCGGTTCCGGCACGCCCTCGGCGTAGCGGCCCAGAGCATAGTCGCGAACGAAGACTCGCGTGTCGTCGAGAGTCTTGTGATGCTCCCAGAGCGTGAACCGGGTGGTGTTCGGGTTCGAGACGAGCGGGAAGAGCAGGGGGGCGTCCGCTTCACAATACGGCCGCAGCATGAGCCGTTCGGTGTGAAGTGTCGGCGGCCGCCACGCGGGATCGAACTTCACGAAGTCCGTCATAAGGCGGCTTCCACTTCGGCGCGGTCGATGCGCGGCGTGGCCCCTTGGTGTTCACACACGCGGGCCGCGTACCGGTTGGCGAACCTGGCACACTCGCGGAGCGGCTTGCCTTCCAGATGCAGGCACACCATCGCGGCCGTGAATGCATCCCCGGCACCGACGGTGTCGATCACTTTGGCGGGAACGGCGGACTCTTGAAGTACTCGACCTTCCGCATTGTGAATTTCAAACCCGTCGAGCCCGCGTGTCACGATGAGCAAACTCGCAGCATCGCAATGGTCGAAGTCCAAAGGTGTTTCGACTGCATCAAGATCGTCCACACTGACTTTGATCCAATTCGCATCCTCCGAGCACTCTCGAATCAACTGTGCGGAGGGCGTGTGGGGTTTGCGAATGTTCACATCGAGGACGCGCAACATGTGGGCGCCGCCTCGCACTTCATTCAGGATCGAGTGGCGGGAGACCGGACTGCGAAGCGCGAGCGTTCCGAAGCAGATGGCACGGACATTGTGCCGCACTCCCTCCTCCAATGACGCAACCTCTGCACCGATGTAATCCCACGCCACGTTCTCGTTGATCGTGTACGTCGGCACCTTGTTCGCGTCCAAGCTCACGGTCACGGTGCCGGTCGGGTGCTCGCGGTCGGTCTGGATGAACGCATCGCTCAAGCCCAGTCGCCTCACTTCCTCCCGCAGTTCGCGGCCGAGTTCGTCGTCGCCGACGCGCGAGACGATGACCGCCTCGTGGCCGAGTTGATGGCAGTGGAATGCGAAGTTGAACGGGGCGCCGCCCGCGACCTTGCGGCCGTCCGGGTAGATGTCCCAGAGCAGTTCGCCGATGCCGACGATGGGCTGGTTCATTTCCACGGCACCGGTTTCTTGTCGAAGAAGGCGGTGAGGCCGCCACGGCATTCCTCCGTGAGCCGCGGCTCGGCGCTGGCGTTTGCCAGTTCCGCCACCGGCACGGCTTGGTGCGAACAGCGGTGCAGCAGTTCCTTGGTCTTGGCCAGCGCAATCGGGCCGCCTTCTGCGAGAGCGTCGCACCATGCCAGAGCGGTTTCAAGCAGCGCTTCCTTCGCGATGGCGAGGTTCACGAGGCCGAGTCGCACGGCGTCCGCCGCGTCGATGAGTTCGCCGGTGAGCAGCAGCCAGCGGGCGGTGCGTTCTCCGACGTGCCGCAGGAGATGCGGCATCACCATCGCCGCGACCAACCCGCGCCGCACCTCCGGGTAGCCGAACTTCGCCGTGGTGGAGGCGACGGCGAGATCGCACACCGTGACGAGCCCGGCCCCACCCGCGACCGCGGCTCCGTTTACGGCTGCGATCGTCGGCTTGGGCAGTGCGTAGATCTGCTCGTAGAGCGCGGAGAGAGACGCGGCGTCGTGCCACACCATGTCCGATTCCGCGCCAAGCGTGCCTCGGAGTTCGTCGAGGTCCATGCCGGCGCAGAACGCGGGGCCGTTGCCGGTGAGTACCACGGCGCGAACCGCGTCGTCGTTCGCGGCGCGGGTGAAGGCTGCACCGAGTTCCGCGATCAGCGCGCGGGACAGTGCGTTCCGCCGGTCCGGTCGATTGATCGTGAGTACCGCAGCGACGCCGCGCGTTTCATAGAGCAACACCTCGCTCATCGCAAGCCCTCGGGCAGGTCACACTCCATTCGCAAGAGCGCGAGGGCGTAGCCTTTGCCTTGCGTGTCCGTTCGGAGGCTGCGGCTCGCGCCACCGGCGAGCGCGTCGTACAGCATGAAGTTCAACCCGCGGACGTTCGGCGCCTCGAACCGTTCCACGCGACTTGGCTTCACACTGGCGAAGTGAGTCGCCACGCGTTCGGCCGTGAGGAATTCTTTCATCCAGGCATAAGCGGCATCGGTGTAAGCGATCACGGCCACGTTCGCGTGGTTGCCTTTGTCGCCGCTGCGGCCGTGGGCGATGGTCGAAAGCGGCTTCATCACAGGAACTCCACTCGAGCTTGCACCGCGGATTTGGCGACGAGCGCGGGCCAGTACGCGAACACGTCACGCACCGGCGGGCGGCCGGTGGTGTAGCCCGTGGTGCCGGGGAAGCCGGAGGTCACGAGCGGGGCGAACTCCTTGGTGAAGCGTTCGACTGCGCCGCGGCTCGGATCGCGGACCGCGACGCGCAGCACCGCCTCGGGCGGGTCGAATCGCGGCGAACCGGGCACGCACTCGCCCGCGCCGAGCGCCTCAATGTGGCTCGCGGCGTAGGTGAAGCCCGCTGCACGCAGCCGTTCCAGAATCATCTCGCCGGAGTGGCGGGCTTTGCGCTCCGCATCCGGGCCGGGGATCACAAGCGTGCCCGCGGCCATGTAACCGTCGCGATAGGCGATGGACACCTTGTACGAATCGGTGGCGCCGTTCGACCGTGCCGGTGAGACGCGGACGGTGGACGGTGGCAATTCTTCCATCCGCACCGTAGTGAAGTCCGCGATCACGTCCGGAGTGAAGTAACGAGCCGGGTCCGCCACTTCGTACAGCAATTGCTCGGCGGCGGTGTCGAGGTTCACGATGCCGCCGGTGCCGGGTGGCTTCGTGAGGATGAAACCGCCGTCCGCTTCGATGTCCGCGATCGGGTAGCCGACATTGGCGAGGTTCGTCGTTTCATCCGCGTGAATCCAGAGACCGCCGGTGGCCTGTGCGCCGCATTCGATCAGATGCCCGGCCACGGTCGCGGACGCAAGCTTGTCCCAGTCTACAAAGCTCCAACCGAACTCGTAAGCCGCGGGGCCGACGGTGAGCGACGCATCGGCCACGCGGCCGGTGATCACGATCCGCGCGCCGCCGGCGAGCGCGTCTGCGATCGGCTTCGCGCCCAAGTACGCGTTCGCACTGACGACCCTCTCGCGAATCGCGGAGAGTGGTTCACCCGTGTCCAAGTTTTTCAACTCATGTCCGGCGGTGAGCAGTTCATCAAGGCGGGGCGAAAGATCGTCACCGCTCACGATTCCAATGCGGGCCGCGGGCAGGACGGCTTTCGCCTTCGCAGCACAACCATGCGGATTCATGCCGCCCGCATTGGTGACGATCTTCAATCCGGGTTGCCGCTCCAGGATCGGAACCAGCCGCGTGAGCACGTCCAGGAAGTCCGTAGCGAAGCCGGCCGCGGGATCCTTCGCCTTCTGAACGGCGAGGATCGACATCGTCAATTCGGCGAGGTACTCGAGCGTGAGATAGTCGAGGCGGCCGCGTTCCGCGAGACGGATCGGGGCCTCGAGGCTGTCGCCCCAGAAGCCGCAGCCATTTCCGATCCGCACGCGCTTCATCACCGCCTCCCCCTTGAATCATACGCGCAATCCGATTCGCTCGGTCGTGCCGAATGTCCGGCGCTCCAAGTGCGGAATCCCTGCGGGCGGTGTGGCACGAATCGCAAGTGCGGTTCGTCGCGATCTGCGCGTCGCGCCCGTCTTCGCTGACGTAGCGGCGACGTCCGGGCCGGTTCGCTCTCGTCCTCGCGCAATTCTTCGCCACACGCTGTGCGGATGGCCGAAGTGGAACCGTGCGTTTCCGCGCACCCGCATTGAGTCGACATCGTTGAGGAGCAACGCGTCATGCCGCGACCGATTCGCGTGCGCCTGCGCCCGGAATCCCTCGAACTCCGCGAAACCCCGTCCGCCGGCTCGATCGAATCCTTCGATGCGACCGCTCCGCCCGCACTGCCCTCCGGCTGGCAGGAGTGGAGCAACGACGGCACGAACGTGTTCGACACGGCCCGCGGAGCCGGATTCGGCGGCACTGTCGGCCTGACCTCCACCGCGAACAGCCGCACCTCGGGTCTCGCGTGGAACGGGACAGCCGTGTCCGGCGACTCCGGCGTCGCCGCGGCCATCAAGCTCGACACGGTTCTCCCCGCATTCGCATTCATTCGCGGTTCAAACCTCGGCACGCTCGCACCGACGTACCTTTCGGCCACGCTCACGCGCGGCGTCAATCTGACGCTCACCGAAGTGGTGAACGGCGTGCCACGCGTGCTTGCGTCCGTCGCATCGCCGTCCACCGCTTACTTCTCGCAAAACTGGGCGCGTCTTTCGATCATGCCGAGCGGGAACTCAGTCGCGGTGCAAGTTCAGCGGTTGGACAACGGCCGCTACCTCACCCCGCAAGGGACATGGCAGGACGGCGCGGTGAATGCGTTGGTCGCCACCACCGCGCTTCCGAATGTCAGCGGGCTCGTCGGGCTCGGCCGTTCCGCGGCATTCGCGGGCACCGCGTCCATGGACAACTTCGAGATCCTCGGGCCGGCCGCGCCGTCGTCCCCGTCGGTACCCGATGTCGATCAGAGTTTCGACTCGGTCGCAGCCGGGGCACGGCCCTCCGGGTGGAGCGGTTGGTCGAGCGACACGGCTTCGGCGTTTGCCGTCTCGAACGCCCGCGCACTGAGTGTCGCCAACGGGTTCGGCACGAGCGGAGGATCCACGAGTGCCGCCCGCGCTTGGGCGGACACGGACTTCCCCGCCGATGTACAAGCGTCGGTCGCAATCTATCTGGACAGCTTGATTCCGGCCCAAGTCTTCGTTCGCGGATCGAGCTTGGACACGACTTCGCCGACATACTACGCCGTGACCGTGACGCGCGGTTTGGAGGCGAAACTGGTGAAGGTCGTGAACGGTGCCACGACCACGCTCGCCACAGTGAAGTCCACAGGGTACTTCAGTTCCCAGTGGCTTCGCGTCTCGCTCGTCGCGGAAGGCGACCGTATGCGCGTCTCGTTGTATCGCGTCGATACCCAGCAATGGCTCGGCGCGAACGGCGCGTGGTCCGGCGGTCCCGAGTTCGCGATCGAGAAACAAGACTCCGGCATCCCCGGCGGCGGGAAGACGGGTGTGGCCCGTGTCGCTCAGTATTCCGGCATCGCGACGTTCGACGACTTCACCGCCGAGTCGCCGAACGCGACCCACGGCCCGAGCGTAACCGTGACCGCAGACCAAAGCGGCACCGTGAAGAACGACGTGACGTTCTCGGTGGAAGCGACCGGTGTGATCACACGCGTCGAGTTCCGCCTGAACGACCAACTTCGCGCCACGGGCGCCACCTCGCCGACGGAATGGACGTTCGACAGCACCACGGTGCCGAACGGCACGTACACACTGAACGTGCGGGCTTTCGACTCCGCGGGCAACGTCGGCTCGAAGGACTATGCCTTCACGGTCTCGAATTCGGATTCGGCACCCGTGCCGAAACCGAGCATCCCGCGGCACTACTCGCACATCCGGATCGCTCAACTGGCGTACAGTTCGAGCCCGGTCGGAAATGCCTTCGAGCAGACGCTGTTGAGGAACTCGGTGGATCTCGTGGTTCCCAATCCGCAGAACCTCGCCACGATCCAAGCCGCAGCACCGGACACGCCTCAGTTGATTTACACGAACGTCTCCAACTTGTACGAAGGCTTGCTCGCGGACTGGATCGATTACGCCCGCAAGAACGGGATCAATCCGGATCTCGCGTTCTACCATGTGACGCAGGCGACGCCGTTCTCCGGGGCCAGTGCTTCGTCGCGGCCGGTGACATGGTTCTGGAGCGCCTACCAGTCTGCCAACGGCACACTCACGGATCAGGAGGCCGCGATCCGCGGCGGCCGCACCTACAACGTGAACTTGGGCGCGGCGGGTACTTGGACCGCGCTCGGTTCGCTGGATCGCTTCCGCGAACTGAACGTGACCATGGCGGTCGGCGCAAGCGCGGGTTGGAGCGGCGTGTGGGAGTACGTTTCGGCCGTGGATGCGAACGGCAACCCGACCGCGTGGAAGACGCTGACTCTGAACACGGATGGCACGAGCGCCATGCGTTCCTCCGGCGTCATCACCTTCGATCCGCCCGCGGATTGGAAGACGGCGAGTTTTGCCGGCACGACACGCGAGTACTACATCCGCATGCGGGCCACGGCGGGCACCGCAAGCCAGGCGCCGCAGCCACGATCCATCCTCGGCCGCGACTACGTTCGCGCGAACGGCGGTGTTTCGGGCACCATTCCCGCATTCGACTACACCGCGGACAAGGACCACGACGGCTATCTGAACGATGCCGAGTACGCCGGCCGCGTCGCGGGGAAGGACGCCCGCTTCATCCATGAGACGCGACTCTTCTATCCGAACTACGGGCAGATGCGCTTCGTCACGAACCCGGCGTCATCCGCGATCCGCAAGTGGGCTGTGGATTACCACCAGCGGATGCTGGCGTCGTACCCGTTGGCCGATGGTTTTTTCGTGGACAACGCCCACGGCAAAGTGCCGTTCGCCGGCATCAGCGTGATCGAACCGACGACGACTTACAGCGACGACTCCGGGGCGATGGTCGCGGCCGTGAACCGTGCGATCTATCCGAAGTGGGTGATGTCCAACACGGCGGGCGGCCGCGCCGAAGGAACCGCGGTGGCCGCCGGGTCGGCCGCGGTGATCGAGGAATTCCTTCTGCGCCCGCTGGATACGAATTGGTCCAAGGTCAACGACATGGCGGACCTCGTGGCCATGCGGCTCAACGCGGACGGCTCGCCCTACGTGGTGCTGGACAGCCTGCCCACCGACGGATCGACCACCGACCCGCGCACGCAGCTGGCCACGCTCGCCGAGTACTACTTGGTCGCGGATCCGGACCGCACGATGCTCATGTTCTACGGCGGGTACAGCCCGACTTCGTCGTGGATCTACCACTGGTCGCAAGCGGCGACGGTGAACGTGGGCCGGCCGACGGGCTCGATGCAGGTCTTCGCCAGCGGCGCCGATCCGCAAAACGCGAGCCTGTCGTATCGCGTGTACAGCCGCAGCTACGAGAACGCGCTGGTGCTCTACAAGCCGCTGTCGTACGCCGCTGGCGTCAGCGGTACGCTGGCGGATGCCACCGCCACCACGCACCAACTCGGCGGCAATTACCGCCGCGTGAATGCGGACGGTTCGCTCGGCGGCGTGATCACGTCGCTGACCTTGCGGAACGGGGAAGGGGCGGTGCTGATCAAGGCGTAGCGTCACTTCACGCGACGGATGCGGTGGGCGTTGGTGTCGCCGATGTAGATCGCGCCGTCCGGGCCGACGGCGACGCCGTGCGGGCGGCCGAGGGTCGCGTCCTTGGCGGGGCCGCCGTCGCCGAGGCCGGGCGTCTTCGTGCGGCCCTTGCCCGCCACCGTCGTGATGATGCCGGACTTCGCATCGATTCGGCGGATCGCTTCGTTCTCGGTGTCCACCACGTACACGTTGCCGTCCTCGTCGATGCTCAGTTCCTTCGGCCCGTCGAACGTCGCGTCCTTGGCGGGGCCGCCGTCGCCGGTGTAGCCTTTCTTGCCGGTGCCCGCGAGCCGCTCGATGGTTTTCGTCTTGAGGTCGACTCGGCGAACGGAGTTACCTTCGCGTTCGACAATGTACAGGCGATTGTCCGGTCCGAAAGCCACGGCCCGCGGCCCCGCGAAGGTCGCGTCTTGGAGCGGCCCTCCGTCGCCGGCCGAGAGTTTCTTGCCGTTCCCGGCAAGGGTGTGAATCGTCTTCTTGGTCAGGTTCACAAATCGCACGCGCTGATCGGCCACGTCCGCGATGTAGATCCTGTCATCTCCGTCGAAGCATGCACCGTTCGGCTCGCGAAGGAGTCCCTTGTCTGAAGGGCCGCCGTCCCCGCCGAACCCGGATTTGCCCGGCACTCCGGCAAGCGTCATGATCGTACCCGTTCGCCTTTCGACTCCTCGAATGCAGAAGTTGAGCCGATCCACGATGTAGAGATTGTCGAATTTGTCGAAGCAGATGCCGTACGGTTCATTGAGCATGGCCTCGGTGGCGGGACCGCCGTCGCCGCCGTGGCCCTTCTTGCCGTTGCCCGCAATCGTGGTGATGACGCCGGTCTTCGCGTCCACCTTGCGGATGCGGTGATTGAAGGTGTCCGAAAAGTGCAGGTTCCCTTTGGAATCGAACGCGACGTGGAACGGCTGATCGAGCTTGGCTTTCGCCGCAGGGCCGCCGTCGCCAGTGAAGCCTTGTTCGCCCGTGCCCGCGACTGCGCTGATGGTCGGGTCGGCGGCGAGAATCAGCAGCAGAGTGAACATGGCGGGATCCCGAGGCGGGGTGACACGGCAACACACAGTGGGTGCCACGGTGTAGAATAGAGGTGCCATGCCCTCTCAACTCCGAGGTGCACCGTGTTCCGCCTCTCTTGCTTGGCTTCGTTCCTCGGCTTGCTCGCATCCACGAACCTCGCCACCGCCCAACATCATGGCGGCGGGCACGCGGGCGGGCACGCCGCTCCGCACATGAGCGGCCCCGCTCATCCCGGCAGCCTGAACCACGGATACCATGGCGGCAGCTACTCCGGCTACCGCGGCGGCTTCGGCTACCCGTACTCCTACGGCTACCCTTACCCCTACGGCGGGTTCGGATTCGGATTCGCCACCGGCGGCATCGGCTATCCGTACGGCTATTCGTTCAACAACTTCCCGCTCAGCTACGGCATGGGCATGGGCTCCGCATATGGAGCCTATCGCGTGGTGCCCGTCGTACCGCTGCAGCCTGCGGCCCCGGCAGCGATCCCGTACACACCCGCGCCAGTCTCCTCGACTCCGGCCGCGGCCGTGGTCAACCTCACAGTGCCGGATGGCGCAACCGTGTGGTTCAACGACACGGAGACGCCCGCGCCGGGAGGCAAGGCGACCTTTACTTCGCCGGTGATCGCTGCGGGCAGTTCGAGCACCCTCTCGCTGAAGGCCCGCTGGAACGGCAGCACCCGCGAGATGAACCTCACGCTCCGCCCGGGCGACAAGATGGGAATCGATCTTCGGAATCAATGACCGAAAGGCCCACAGTCGGTTCCAAGCCGCCTGCGGGCCTCGGCTCATTCGAACCGCACGAGCAGATCGCCGCCGTCGACTTGGGCGCCGGGGCGGACCAGCACTTCGGCGACGCGGCCCCCGCGCTCGGCGTACAGCGTCGTCTCCATCTTCATCGCTTCGAGTGAGAGCAACTTCTGCCCGGCGGCCACCTCCTCGCCAACGGCCACGGTCACGGCGACCACCGAGCCCGGCATCGGGGCCGCGACGTGCTTCGCGTTCCCCGCTTCGGCCTTCGGCCGTCCCTTCACCGCGCCCTCGCCCAGGCTCTTGTCCGTCACCAGCACTTCGCGCGGCTGGCCGTTCAACTCGAAATACACGACGCGTTTGCCGTCCGGCTGGCCCTCGCCGACCGTGAGGAACTTTACGATCAGCGTCTTGCCCGGCTCGATCTCGATGCTCGCCTCCTCGCCCTTCTCCATGCCGTGAAAGAAGACCGAGGTCGGCAGCACGCTCAGATCCGAGTACTTGCCTTGTGTGGTGGCGAAGTCGAGGAACACCTTCGGATACAGCACGTAGCTGATGACGTCTTCATCGGTCGGTGTGCGGCCGAGCTTGGTCTCCAGTTCGGTGCGGGCCTTTGCGAGATCCGCATCCGGGAGCAACGCGCCGGGGCGTTCCGTCATCGGCTTGCGGCCGCGGAGGATGCGTTGTTGCAGGGCAGGGGGAAAGCCGCCCGGCGGTTGGCCAAGTTTGCCTTCAAAGAACTCGACCACCGATTCCGGGAACGCGACCTCACGCTTCGAGTCCAGCACGTCTTTCGGCGAAAGGTTGTTCGCCAGCATGAACAATGCCATGTCGCCGACCACTTTGGATGTCGGCGTCACCTTCACGATGTCGCCGAAGAGCTTGTTCACCTCGGAGTACATCTTGGCGACTTCGTGCCAGCGATCGCCGAGGCCGAGGGACGCGGCCTGCTGGTACAGGTTCGCGTACTGCCCGCCGGGCATCTCGTGCAAGTACACTTCGGCGGAACTCGCGATTTGCCCGGTTTCGAAAGCTGCGTACTCGGTGCGCACGCTCTCCCAATACGCGGCGGTCTCGGCGAGCGCGTCGAAGTTCAGCCCCGGGTCGCGATCCGAGAATCGCATGGCCTCGGCCAATGCGTTGAGGCTGGGCTGCGACGTGACGCCCGCCATTGGTGCGAACGCGCAATCGACGATGTCCACGCCTTCCTCCGCGGCCATCATGTAGGACGCAAGCTGCCCGCCGGCCGAATCGTGCGTGTGGAAGTGGATCGGGATACCGATCTCGGCCCGCAGCGCCTTCACGAGCTTCTTCGCCGCGTACGGCTTCAAGAGGCCCGCCATGTCCTTGATCGCGAGGAAGTGTGTGCCGAGCTTCTCGAGTTTCTTGGCGAGGTCCACGAAGTAGGTGAGCGTGTATTTGTCGCGCTTCGGATCGAGGATGTCCCCTGTGTAGCAGATGGCCGCTTCACAGATCGCATCGGTGCGGAGCGCGGCGTCCACGGCCATCGTGAGGTTCGGCAACCAGTTGTTCGCGTCGAAGATGCGGAAGACGTCCATGCCGGCCTGCGCCGGGGATTTCACGAACTCGCGCACCACGTTGTCGGGTAGTTCGAATAGCCGACCGCGTTCGCCGCGGCAGCATCTGGAACAGGATGTTCGGCACCTTCTCGCACGGCTCCGCGAGCCGGTCCCACGGCGACTCCTTGAGGAACCGCATGGAAGTGTCGAACGTCGCACGCCCCACATTTCCAACGAGAACAAATCGGCGTATCCCGCGGCGTAGCGCGGCGCGATCTTCACCATGTCATGCGTCCGCATCGGCGAACAGCGACTGATGCGCATCGCGCATCGTCGTGTCGGTGATGAAGAGCCGTTTCTCGTTGCGGACCCATTTGGCGAACCCGGCCGCCCAGGTTTCTTGAACCGGTCGCGAGTGCCCGTCGGCGGGGTGTCGCTGCCGGAATCGCCCAGCGGCACCACCGCATCGCGCGGCTTCACTGTTGCGCCTGCCTCGGGTGGCGTTGCGATCACTTCGGCGATGTACTTCAGCAGCTTGCTCATGATCTCGCCGCGTCGGCAGGTTGAACAACTCCGGCGTCTCATCGAGGAACCGCGTGGTCACGTTTCCCGCGAGGAACTCCGGATGCGTGATGAGGTTCAGCAGGAACGGGATGTTCGTCTTCACACCCGCCGGACGCGGAACTCCTTGCAAGCACCGTTTCCGGGGGGGGGGGGGGGGGGGGCGTGGCAGCGTCTTGGAATCGGCGGCCGCTCGCCGTCGCGACCAATAGCGAGTCGTAATACGGCGTGATCACCGCGCCGCCGAAGGCGGTGCCCGCGTCGAGCCGCACGCCCGGGCCGCCGGACGACCGATACGCGCTGAGCCGGCCGTAGTCCGGCACGAAGCCGTTCGCCGGATCCTCGGTGGTTACACGACACTGAATTGCGAAGCCCTGCGTGCTGATCTTCGATTGCTCCAGCCCGATCTCGGGGTGGTTGAGCGGCAGGCCGCTGGCGATCAGGATTTGCGAGCGCACCACGTCGAAGCCCGTGACCACTTCCGTGACGGTGTGTTCCACCTGGATGCGCGGATTCACTTCGATGAAATACACCCTCTGCGTCGCGGTATCGACGAGGAATTCGACGGTGCTCGCGTTGTCGATGCCGACCGCATTTCCGACCTTGAGAGCGGCATCGAGGATCTCCTGCCGCACCGACTCGGGAAGATTCGGGGCCGGTGCGAGTTCCACGACCTTCTGATGACGCCGCTGGATGGAGCAATCGCGCTCGAAGAGGTGCACGAGTCCGCCGTGTTTGTCGCCGATGAGTTGCACTTCGATGTGCTTTGCCTTCTGCACGAACTTTTCGAGAAACACGTCGGCCACGCCGAAGGCCGCGCCCGCTTCACGCTGGGCGGAATCGATCGCGGCTTCGAGTTTGTCCGCGGAATGCACCACACGCATGCCGCGGCCGCCGCCGCCCATGGAAGCCTTGACGATCACCGGATACCCGAGCTTCTCCGCGAGTTGCTTCGCCTCGTCGATGGATGACACCGGGCTGTCACTGCCCGAGAGCACCGGAACTTGCGCCTTCTTGGCGATGGCGCGGGCCGCGACCTTGTCCCCGAGTTGCTCAAGGATCTGGACTCGCGGACCGACGAACGCGATTCCCGCCTCGGCGCACGCCTTTGCGAATTGGGCATTCTCCGAGAGGAAGCCGTAACCGGGGTGGATGGCGTCGACGCCGACATCCTGGGCCAGCGCCACGATGCCGGGGATGTCGAGGTACGCGCGGATCGGCTCCCCCGGCTTGCCGACGCGGTATGCTTCATCCGCCTTGAAACGGTGCAGCGCGAAGCGATCCTCGTGCGAATAGATCGCGACCGTGCGGATGCCCAGTTCGTGGGCGGAACGGAAGACGCGAATCGCGATTTCGCTGCGGTTGGCGACGAGCAACTTCTTGAACGGGCGCGGCGCTGAATCCGGCATGTCCGGCGAAACCTCGTGAGTGTGCGTGGCGCGGGGGCGAAACCGGGAGAGAAGTGTCCGGCCCACAGCGAAAAGATACGGATTCGCGCGAGGCTTTAAACGGCACTCGTGGACGTTGGATCGGTTCGCGGGGCAGAGGTGAGTCGCTTCGCACCGACTTGGTAGAATCAGCCGCATGGCTGCGAGCGATCCGCCACTTTCACCGGACGAAAAAGCCCTGTTGTCCATGCGGGCGGACGAGTTCCAAGTCGCGCTCATGCAGGGTGCCGCGAGCGGCGACTGGTCCCCGTATCTGGAAGGCGTCACTCCCGCTGTCCGTCGCGCGCTGCTCACCGAGCTTTCCGTCATTGAACTGAACCACCGTTGGGAAAGCGGCGAACAGCCGTCGTTGGACGAGTACGTCGAACGATTTCCCGAGTTGGGCCCGCGCGGGCACGAACCCGCCACACTTCGCGAGGAGTACGAACGCCGCGCCGGTGCCTCGGCGATGGCCACGCAGCGTAGCAACGTGCTGCCACGGCCGTCGGATCGTTTCCTGAAGCCGGAAGTTCCGCCCCCGCCGATCCCGGTGGACGACACCGAGGAAGATCCGGAGATCAAGGCCACGCGGACGGTGGCCACGTCCGGTAAGCGGCCGGTGGTCAGCGGCGTGCAGGGCGGTGAGGGGTTGCTCGGTGTCGCACAGAATTATGAACTGATCCGCGAACTCGGACGCGGAGCGTTCGGCGAGGTGTGGCTTGCCCGCAAGATGCCTTCCGGCATCGAGAAAGCCGTGAAGATCCTTCACAAGTCCGCGGACGACGAAGTCGCCAAGCGCGAACTCGAATCGCTCGAACTCATCAAGAACCTCCGCCACCCTTACCTACTCGCCACCGAAGACTTCTGGACCGCGAACAACAAGCTGTACATCGTGACGGAACTTGCGGACACCTCCCTGCGGAGGCGGCTCTACGAATGCAAGGAAGTCGGGCACGTCGGCATCCCCGAAGACGAACTCTTCCGCTACATTCTCGAATCGGCCGAGGGCTTCGATTACCTGCACGGGAAGATGATCACGCACCGCGATGTGAAGCCGGACAACATCCTGATCGTGAACGGCCACGCCAAGATCGCGGACTTCGGCCTCGCCCGCCAGCACGAAACCAATGAAGTGGCGTTAATGAGCTTCGCGGGCACGCCGGCGTACATGGCGCCGGAAGTGTGGGGCGGGGAAGGGGGGCCGCCCAGCGATCTCTACGGCTTCGCGATGAGCTATGTCGAACTTCGACAGGGCCGCACGCCGTTCAAGCTCGGCAAGGTCATGGAAGTGATGCAGGCCCACATGAGCGGCCAGTTCGACTACGCGGAATTCATCGGCGAAGCGGAGCGTGCCGTACTCAACCGCGCGCTCGCGAAGGATCCCGCGGATCGCTATCCATCGTGCCTCGCCTTTGCGGAGGAACTTGCGGAAGCGGTCGGTCGCAATGTGCGGCGTCGCACTGAACCCGTGCCACCGATGCGGCCGGGTGGCTCGGTCGCAGGTGGGGACACGGATCGCAGCGGCTCCACGGTGCGCGGCACGACCATCGATTCTCTCGTCGGCCAGCCCGCGGTGAAGCCGAGCAGGGCGGCTTACCTCGCAGCCGTGGGCGTGATTGCGGCGATCGCGGTCGCGGCCATTCTTCTCGGCGGAGGCAAGGACGGAACGAAAGGCATCACGCCGACCGAGACCAAACTCCCCCGTGGTACGACGAAGCACGGAGACAAGTTGATCGAGGTGGCCGGTAATCGTTCGGTTCCGGAGTGGCTCACGCTGGACGCCGCACCGAACGCAAAGTTCCGACTCGTTTTGCCGGTAGCCGGGGAACCGTTCTACATCTTGGAATCGAAGGTGTGGAACCAGTTCTACGGCATCGCCGAGAAACCGAAACACCCCGTGATGAACATCAGCGCGAACGACGCGGCCGAATTCGCCTCGAAGCACGGCGGGCGCCTTCCCACTCCTGAAGAGTGGGACCACGCCGCCACCGAGCAGCCGTTTCTGCCGGGCAGCAAAATCGAACTTGGCCTCGCCGAACCGGCCGAGACTCACGGCGAGGACCGGCCGAAGAACAAGAACGGACTGGTGGACATGGCGGCGAATGGCCGCGAGTGGACGTGCGGCGCGTTCAACGAAGGCAAGTGGGCCGCCGTCACCCGGTTCGAACCGGGGCAACTCGCGATCCTCCGCGGTCGTAACTACACCCTGACAACTCCGCTCACGCTTGACATCATGAAGCGAGAACTCAGCCAACCGCAGACTCAGTTCGCGGACAAGCCGAGCCCGTACACCGGCTTCCGCATCGTGTTACCCCTGCCCGAATGACCGCCGAGGATCGCGCGATGAATCCGATTGCACGCCGCCACTTCTTCCGCGATTGCGGTTACGGGTTGGGCAAGACCGCGCTCGCATCGCTGCTGGTCGCGGAAACACGGGGGGCTGACGTCCCCCGCTCAGCGGATGCGTTCGCGCCGAAGAAGCCGCACTTCCCCGCGAAGGCGAAGGCCGTCATTCACCTGTTCATGGCCGGGGCGCCGAGCCAACTCGAACTCTTCGATTACAAGCCGGCATTGGCGAAGCTCGAAGGCAAGCCGCTGCCGCCGGACGTGATCAAGGGGCAGCGGTACGCGTTCATCCGGCCGGAAGCCGGCGTGCTCGGGCCGCGGTTCAAGTTCGCGAAACACGGCAAGAGCGGAGCCGAACTCAGCGAGATGCTGCCGAATCTGGCCAAGGTGGTGGACGACATCGCAATCCTGAAGGCGGTGCATACGGATCAATTCAACCACGCTCCGGCGCAGATCTTCTTCAACACGGGATTCGGGCAGCCGGGCCGACCGAGCATGGGTTCGTGGATCACCTACGGTCTCGGATGCGAATCGAAGAACCTGCCTGCCTTTGTCGTGATGTCCACGGGCGGCGGCATCAGTGGCGGCAGCGCGGTGTGGTCCAGCGGGTTCCTGCCGACCACGTACACCGGCGTCCGCTTCCGCAACTCGGGCGATCCGATTCTCAACCTCTCGCCGCCGCCGGGGGTGGACGATCAACTTCAAAAGGACACGCTGGACCTGGTCGGCAAGCTGAACCAGAAACGCCTGGATGTGGTGGGCGATCCCGAGATCGCAACCCGCACCGCGGCTTACGAGATGGCCGGTCGCCTCCAAGCGGCCGCACCCGAACTCACCGATCTGAAGAAGGAGACGAAGGAAACGCTGGACCTGTACGGCGCCCGATCCGGCGAAGCCCTCTTTCGCGGGCTTGCTTGCGAGGCGCATGGTCGAACGCGGCGTCCGCTTCATCAACATCTACCACGAGGTGGGACGGCGCTCGGACGTTGTCGGCAACCACAAGGGAATGTGCGCGGCGACCGACAAGGCCAGCGCGGCATTGGTCGCGGACCTGAAGCGCACTGGCCTGCTGGACAGCACGCTCGTGATCTGGGGTGGTGAATTCGGCCGCACGCCGATGGTGGAATCCAACCCCACGCTCGGTCGCAGCCTCGGCCGCGACCACCACCCGCAATCCTTCTCCATCTGGATGGCGGGCGGCGGCATCAAGCCCGGCATCACTTACGGCAGCACGGACGAACTCGGCTTCCACCCCGCCGAGAACGCCGTGCATATCCACGATGTGCAAGCCACGATCCTGAATCAACTCGGCTTGGACCATGAGAAGCTGACGTACCGCTACGCCGGCCGCGACTTCCGCTTGACGGATGTTTTCGGCAAAGTATTGAAGGACGTGTTGAAATGAGCCTGTTCGGCTATCCTTTTGCCGATTCCCATGTTACAATTCCATCGGTTTCTCCGATGGCGGTACCTCTTCCACCGACTCATGGAGAGCGGTCATGATGGCGTTAAGGATGACCCCGACAGCACGACCGGCCCGAAGGGCCGGCCACGGATCGGCCCTCTCGACATTCGCCATGTTCGGATTCGGTCTGCTGCTTGTCGGGGTGTTCGGTTGCGGCCACGAGCCCGGTGATGCGTCGCCCGAAGACAACGGGGCGGTCGAGGCATCCGCGGCGAGCGAGCGGCCGCAGATGGCGACGTTGCCCCCGCCGCGCGCCGAGTGGATGGAGTTCTCCAACCGCGACCGCAAGCTGAACCTGTATCAACTTCGCGCACACGGCCGTTGGATGGTGAAGCGATCCGACCGGGATGCGGCATACCCGATCGGCTTGGAGCATGTGCTGCCGGACGGCATCGACGCGAACGAGACCTTCGTCTTTTATCAACGTCCGGGCGGGCAGATGTCCCGGAGTGTCACGCTGGCTCAAATTCAAGCCGCCACCCGCGAACACGTGTCGATCGCACGGTGAGACCCCTCCGAACCGGAAACGCAATCGGGTGGCCGAATGGCCACCCGATTTCCTTTTCACACATCGTTCGATCACCAGCGGTAGCCGTGGTGATGATGGTGATGCGAGTGGCCGTAGTAAGGCGAGTAGTATGCGGGACCGTACACCGGCCGCACGGGCACCACGGGCACCACGGGCACCACGGGCCGCACGGGAACGATGACCGGGCCCGAATAGAGCGGAGGAGTGTAGTACGTCGGGCCGCTCGAGTAGAAGCCGCCGAGGGTGACGCCGCCGCGGCCGGTGACCGCACCGCCGAGGGTGAACCCGCCGGGCAAATAGCCGCCGGATTGGATGATGAGCGGTTGCGCGGATGCGGTTTGCGATCCGAGCGCGAGAGCGGCCGCGGCCGCGAGGAACCCGAACTTCATGGCAGTCTCTCCCGAGGGGTGCATCGGCCGTGTGGGGGATCCTTCCGGCCTTGCATTGGTGGAACGCTGCGGGAATCTCGGCTTGCGCGGCCGCTTCGTGTTGCGTTTCCGCCGCATTCTTGTGAATCTGTGGGCCATGTTCCGCGCCCTCGATTCGTGGACTGCACACCTGCCCTCCGGCGACTACCGCGGCGTCACCATCGTGGATGTCGACTCGGACGGAATCTTCGAGACGATCATCGCCAACGCGGACGGGCCGAACCTCGTCTTGAAGTTCGCAAAGGACCGGCTGCGTGATGTCGCTTCGCCCGTGCTCGCCGATGCGAAGCAAGCGACGTTCGCAGTCGCCGCCGCGGATGTGAACGGGGACGGAGTCGAGGAGTTGTATTTCATTTCGGAAGCGAGCCGGATGTTGCGTCGCGGCCCGGACCGGTTGTGGGAACCTTGGGAAGTGCGGGGCCGACTCGCGACCGGATTTCAAGTCCACGATCTTCGCGGGAACGGCCGCTATGGAATGGCCGTGTTCCAAACTGCAGGGCAAATGAACGTTCTTGAAACGGGGCCGCGGGGCGAACTGACCTGGCAGCCCGGCACACACGCCTTCGCCAATCTGCAACTTCGCCCCCCCGTCAGCGTGCCCGTGGACTTGGATGCGGACGGCATCCTCGACTCCTTCTTGGCCGTGCCGGACGCACCGCATCGGCTCGAGGTTCTCGTGAAGAACGGCCTGCCGCGCGACCGCGCGACTCCGTCGCTCGCCATGCCCTCGGACTTGTCCGCCGCCATCGTGGCGGACTTCGACAACGACGGATTCGAAGAACTGCTTCTGGTAAACACGGATGAACAGAATCGGCTGTATCTCATCGCCGCGGATGTGCACCTGCTCGAATGCGGCGACGCCGCGGAACCCGGTGCCGGAGCCGCCGTTGCGGACGTGGACGGCGACGGCTTGCTCGAACTGATCGTTTCGCGTCGCGGCTCCATTCACGTCTGCAAATCGCGGTCGACCGCCGGGAACGCGTGGCTCCGTGTGCTGCCGCTCACACGGTTCCAAGCACCGGCCCGCGGAGCGATCGTGACGTGCCGCGTGAACGGCCGCACGCTCGTTCGCAAGATCGATGGTGGTACGAACGGACTGTGTCTGAACGAACCCGTCGCCCACTTCGGGCTCGGCCGCGATCCCGTTGTCGAATCCGTTTCCATCCGCTGGCCGGATGGTGCCACGCTCACCTTCCCCGATCCCGATGTGAACTGCACTTACCGCGTGCCGTATCCGAAGGGGTGATCCGCACCCAGAATGAACGTATGGCCTCGCTGACGATCCGCGAACTGATGCAACCCGACCCGGTCACCGTCGATCCGGACTGCCCGTTGGACGTGGCACTCGGGTTGATGAACCTGCACCGCATCGGCGCGCTGATTGTCGTGAACCCCGAACGCGGGCTGCTCGGCATCTTCACCGATCGCGACTTGCTCCGCCGCGTCGGCGTGGCGGCACCCGGATGGCAGACACTGGCCGTGTCCGCATGGATGACGCGCGACCCCTTCACCGTCTCGCCCGATGCCGGTTGGGATGAAGCGGTCGGGCTCATGGCGAAGCACCGCGTGCGGCACCTTCCGGTGATGGAGAATGGCCGCGTGATCGGGCTGATCTCGTCCCGCGTGTTGATGGACCGCCGCAGCGAGTACCTGAACCGCCGCGTGGAGGAACGGACGCGCGAAGTGCAGAGGGCCTACGACGAACTGCTCGCCCGCGATTCGGAATTGCGGCACAACCTGCGAGTCGCGGGCCGGTTGCAGCAGCGGCTGCTGCTGCCTCGCAAACCGCCCGAGTGGCCCGAACTGAAATGGGACATCCACTACGCCCCGCTGGACCACCTCGGCGGCGACTACTACGACCTCGCGGCCGCAGGCCCGGACAAGCTCGGCATCTTGATCGCCGATGCCAGCGGGCACAGTGTCGCGGCCGGAATGGTGGCCATCATGTCGCGGATCGCATTTGCCGAAGTGGCGGGGCAAACCGACCGCCCGGGCGAAGTACTGGCGACCATGAATCGCCGGCTGCAGGGAATGGCCGAGGAACGCTTCGTCACGGCCTTCTACGGCATCTTGGATCGCCGCACGCGGGTGTTCACGTTTGCGAATGCAGGCCACCCGTACCCGCTGCGCTACTCGAAGCGTACGGGCGAAGTGACGCCGCTCACCGCCCAAGGGTTCCTCCTGGGCATCATGCCGGACGAAGTGTATCGCGAGCGCGAAGTGCAACTCGAACCCGGCGACCGGCTCTGCTTCTACACGGACGGCATCGTGGAAACGCGAAACGAGATCGGCGAACTCTTCGGCGAGCCCCGATTGCAAGAGTGCCTCCGCAAGCCGGGAGATGTGCTGCAGAGCATGCTCGCGGCGCAGAAAGATTTCCGCGGCACACAACCCTTGGGCGACGACGTCACCGTGATGATCGGCGAATTGCTGTGAAAACCCCTCGCCTGCATGATCGCGATGACGCGTGCAACCGCCATCGCGAAACACGCAAGCGAGTCCTCACTTTCCGCCCGGCGGGCAGTACTTCTTCAACCAGCCGAACACTTCTTGGTGCCAGCGTTGGCTGTTCTTCGGCTTCAGCACCCAGTGGCCCTCGTCCGGGAAGTTCACGAAGCGGCTCGGCACGCCCTGCCGCTGCAGCGCGCTGAACAATTCGTGCCCCTGCCCGATCGGGCAGCGGAAGTCGAGATCGTTGTGGATGATCAGCATCGGCACCTTGTGCTTCGCCAGGCTGGCGGCCTTCTTGTGCGGGGAGAACTCGGCGTATTTCTTCGGCTTCTCCCAAGGCAGCCCGCCGTGCTCCCACTCGTCGAACCACAATTCATCCGTCGTGCCCCACATGCTCTCGAAATTCCACACGGAGCAGTGCGTGATCAGGCACTTGAAACGCGGGGCGATGTCGTTCACGGCGAACCAGTTCTGCATGTAGCCTCCGAACGAGCCGCCCGCGGAGGCGATGCGGTCCTTGTCCACGTACGGCAACTTCTCGACGTAATCGAGCCCGGCGACGAGGTCGCGGTAGCACTTGCCGCCCCAGTCGCCGGTGATTTCGTCCACGAACTTCTGGCCGAAGCCGGTCGAACCGCGCGGGTTCGGCATCGCGACGACGTAGCCCTGCGCCGCCCACGCCTGGGCATTCCACCGGAAGGACCACGAGTCTTCCCATGCACCCTGTGGCCCGCCGTGGACGAGGTAAACGACGGCCCACTTCTTCTTCTCGTCGAACCCGGGTGGCTTGAGAATCCACATTTGCATTGTGCCATCTTCGATCTTCACCTTCACCGACTCAGGTTTGGCGAGGTCGAGTTTGGCGAGAAGGGAATCGTTGGCGTGACTGACTCTGGCTATGGAGGTGCTGCCACCGCCGTCCGAGTACGTAGCCCACACAGCGGTCGGTGCGTTGAGTGACGTGTGGGCAAATGTAGAATGCTTTCCATCAGCCGAATAACTCAGACTGCTTGCGGAACCGAACAC
Source organism: Gemmataceae bacterium (assembly GCA_046350135.1). GTDB lineage: Bacteria > Planctomycetota > Planctomycetia > Gemmatales > Gemmataceae > Urbifossiella. Next base: position 226,206 of record JAXMBB010000001.1, on the reverse strand, counting down.
CAAATCTTCTGGGACAATGTCCGAGTTCGGTTTCGTAGGCACGTAATGTGTCAAGCTGCGGGCGTGCTGATCCGCCGTGAATGCAAGGTGCTCGCCCCGCCATGCGAACTCGTTGCAACTCACATCTTTGTGTTCGAGTAGGTTGATTATCGCAGTCGTCAGCGAACCATCCGGCTTGCAATTGGCCACGACAACATCCCACTTGTCAGCTTCGTAGCCCGCCTTCCTTTGCATCCGCCACGCCAGCTTGGTGCCGTCCGGGCTGAACTTGGGACCGCTGTCCGCCGCGGGGTTGCTTTTCGTCAACGTCTCCCACTTCGTGGAGGGATTGCCGATCGATACGCGGCACAGGTCGTAGTTCGTGCTCCACGCTTCGTTCTTCTCGGGCACCGCGGTGAACACGAGGTGCTTCGAGTCCGGCGTGAAAGTGAAGTCGTCGCCGCTGCTGAACGTCGTGCTGGTCGGATACGCGTCGCGATCGCCGGGCGTGACATCGCGCGGATACTTGAGTGCATCCGGTGATTCGGGCGATTCGTGCGGCAGGTACGCGACGCGCTGGACGAAGAGGTGCTGCCGTTTGTCGTCCACGTACTCCACCCAGTGCCGGTAGAAGAGCTTCGTGAACACCTTCGCCTTCACCGGGTCCTTCTCGAGCCGCTCCTCTTTCTCCTTGTTCATCTTGTCGCTCTCAGTGAAAGGCTTCTCGCTGAACTCGGGCCACACCGCGGACACGAACGCGACCCGCGTGCCGTCCGGCGACCAGATCGGGCTGCTTGCTCCGGTGCTGATGTTGGTGATCTGCTTCGGTTCGCCGCCGGCCGCAGGCACGGTGAAGAGTTGCGAGGTGCCCGGCCGCGTGGACTCGAACAGGATCGTCTTGCCGTCCGGGCTCCAACGCGGGCTCAGGTCCTTTTTGCCCTTCGGATCGGTGAGCGCCTTCGGCGGCGTCTTGCCGTCCGTGGCCGCGAGCCACAGTGCCGTCGTGCTCTTGTTCTCTTCCAAGCTCACGGTCGTGACTTGATAGACGACCTGCTTGCCGTCCGGGGAGATCTGCGGGGCGGCCACACGCTTGAACTTGAACAGGTCTTCGACCTGCATCGGCCGCTTGTCCGCGGCCGGAGACGCACCCGCGGCCAAGAGCAGCGTGGCGGCGAGACCCAAGAGCGGTTTCATGAATCGTCCTTCGCTTGATGGAAGATTGTGCGGCGGATAGGATTCTATCTCCCTCGATCCACTCCCGGCAATGCTCGCGATGACTCGCCACCGCCGCCGTTGGACCGCGTTGGCCATCGCCGTCGCACTGGCGGTCGCGGCATGGTTCGTGTTTCGCTTGGAGCGGCCTCCGACCGATCTGGAATCCGCGACGCTCGCCATTGAACGGCGGGATTTCGACTCGGCACGCGAGCATTTGAAGCGACACTTGGATGCACACCCCGAGGACAGGGATGCGTTGTTGATTGCGGCTCGAACCGCGCGACGCGCGGGGGATCGCGACGGCGCCCGGAGTTACTTGGCACGCTGTGAGTCCGCCGGAGTCGCTGAGTCGGAGATTCAATTCGAGCGGGAGTTGGTGGCCATCGGGATGGGAAACGCGTTGCTGGCCAAAGAGCACATCGCGGACGCCCGGCGTCATCCGGAATCGGGGCATGCGAAGTTGTCCCTTGAAGCGGTGATCGAAGCCGCACTGAATCGCGACGACACATCCCGCCTCAGTCCGTAGCCCGAGCAGTCTCTGCAGGACACACCGATCCCACATTTGCGGGAGGCCTTGGAACTGTGGTTCGGGCTGCCCTTGGACAGCCCGGCTCGTGCTCAGGGGCTCGTCTGGCGGGCGCAACTCCGCCAACTGACCGGCGAACACGCGGCCGCTCTCGCCGATTTGAAAGAAGCCATGACAATGGAGCCGCATCGCAAGCTGCCGCGTCTGCTATTCGCATTGTTCCGCCAGCAGGAGGCTCCGGACGAGTCTCGCGTCGCGCTTGGACAACTGGCAGCCGAGCATCCTGTGGACGCCTCGATTCAGATCGCGTGGGCCGCGACATTGAGGGAAGCCGGGCGGTTGGCGGAAGCGCGTGAAGTGTTGGCTCGCTTTCCCGAGTACGTGCCCGGTGTCTTCCTTCAGGCGCGGATCGCGCTGGACATGGAGAAGCCGGCGGAGGCGGAACCGCTGCTGAAACGCGTGCTCGACGCAACACCGCGGGATGCGGATGCACACGCCGCGATGAGCCGATGCCTGCGTCAGCTCGGCCGCCCCGCGGAGGCCGCCCGACACCAGGACCGTTTCCTGGAAATCGAACGTGAGAAACAAGTCCCGAAATGAAATGCATGATTCGACCGCACGGGCTCCCGGCATTCGCCCTTCTCGGAGCGGCGTTCTTGGGGTTCGCATGCTCGCAGTCGCCTCCGGCGGAACCGACGAAGCCGCCACTTCCGATTGACGAACCGCCCCACGCAGTCTCCGGGCCGCCGTGGTTCGCCGATGTGACGCGCGAGTCGGGCATCGATTTCACTTCCCGCAACGGCGAAGAGGCGGACCAGTTCACGATCCTCGAATCGCTTGGCAGTGGTGTCGCGTTGATCGACTACGACGGCGACGGCTGGCTCGATGTTCTGGCCGCGGGCGGCGGCGGATTCGCCGGGCCGAACAAGAGGGACATCATCGGGCAACCCTGCCGCCTCTTCCGGAATCGCGGCAACGGAACATTTGAAGACGCGACCGCGGCCTCGGGACTGGAACGGACGTGGCATTATAACCACGGCTTCGCCGTCGCCGACTTCGACCGCGACGGCTGGCCCGATTTCGTCGTCACCGGCTACGGAAGTGTGCTGCTCTTCCACAACGTCGCGGGCCCGAACGGAACGCGGCGATTCGAGGAGGTCTCGGCGAAGCTCGATCTGAAGGACGACTCGTGGAGCACGAGCGCCGCCTGGGGCGACATCAATGGCGACGGCTGGCCGGATCTGTATGTGTGCCACTACGTCGATTGGTCGTTCGCGAACAACCCTCACTGTCCCGGTTACATCATCGGCGTGCCGCGGGATGTGTGCGCCCCGCAGCGATTCAAGCCGCTCGTTCACGCCTTGTACTTGAACGAAGGCGGCCAGCGCTTTCGCGAAGTCGGTGCCGAACACGGATTCAAGGCGGCCGGATGCGGACTCGGCGTCGTGATCGCCGATGTGAATGGAGACGGCAAGCCGGACATCTACGTGGGTAACGATGCGACAGACAACTTCCTGTTCTTGAACCGTGAGAAGGGCAAGCTCGCGGAATCGGCGTGGCGCGCCGGTGTCGCGACGGACGAAAGCGGGCGGTACAACGGCAGCATGGGCGTGGACGCCGCCGATTACGACGGCAGCGGCCGCGCCTCAATCTGGGTCACGAACTTCCAGGGCGAACTGCACGCGCTCTATCGCAATCTCGGCCATGCGGCCCCGAACGAAGCCTTCGATCATCAGTCGCGCGCGGCCGGCATCGCCACCATCGGCACCCACCTCGTCGGATTCGGCACCGTCTTCTCGGACTTCGATGGCGACGGGTGGGAGGACTTGGTCGTCTCACACGGCCACGTCATCCGTCGCCCCACGCTCGCCAGTTCCTTCCGGCAGAAACCCGTGCTGCTCCGCAACGTGGAGAGAAACGGCCGTCGTGGATTCGAGGACGTGAGTTCCCTCGGCGGAAGCTACTTCCAGAAGCCCGAACTGGGCCGCGGGCTCGCACTCGGGGACATCGACAATGTCGGCCGGCCGGATCTCCTCGTCAGCCACATCAACACGCCGATGGCGATTCTGCGGAACATCACTCCGGTCGGCGGCTGGCTCGGCGTGAAACTGCACGGCCGCGACCGCCGCGACATCATCGGCTCGACCGTGATCCTGGAAACCGCGACGCGTAAACTCACGCGGTTCGTGAAAGGGGGCGGCAGTTACCTCTCCGCGCACGATCCGCGCATCATGTTCCGGTTTCCCGACTCCGAACCCGTGAAGCGGCTGACGGTGAAGTGGTCCTGGAGCGGGGAGCAGTCGTGGAACGCGCCCGCCCCCGGAGCCTACTGGGAACTTCGTGAAGGCGTACCGGACGCGACTCGCGCCAAGTGAGCCTCACGGCTGGGTCGTGGACTTCGCCTTGGCCAAACGAGCCTTCGCGTCCGCGAGCCGCGTCTCGGCCGCGAGCACATCGACCTGCGGGATCCGGCCGGCGCGGAACAGCGCCTGCGTGATCTCATGCATCTCGGTGTGATGTTTCACGAGTCGTTCCAAGAGTCGCAACGCCTCCTGCGGCTTGTCTTCGGCCTCGGCCAAACGATGCTGTGCATTGGCGAGCCCGACCAACGCTTGGAGAACCTCGATGTAGGACGCTCGGGCGGTCTCGAATCGGGCTTTCGCGTTCTCGCACAATCTCTCGTGCTCCACGATCGCCGCCTGAAGCGCCTTGCGGACGGCGGGATCGAGTGCTTTCGCGGCCGGGGTACGGCGGAGCGTCGCCACCAAAATCGAACCGGTGTCCATGGTCGTGCGAAAGGAAGTGGGTCTCGCGGGGCCGGGTTCGCCCATGGCGATCGTGAGCGTGTCGCCTTCGAGCTTGTAGATCCCGCGCATCCCCTTGTCGTCGTCGCCGCGGATGGCATCGATCTCCTTCGGGTTCGCATCTGGATCGAGTTTGAACGTGCCCGCCTGCGGCGGCTTGCCCCCTTCCGTCACGGTGAGTCGGTCGCGGTCGAATTCCAACCGCATCGCCTTCGCCCTGACTTCCGGAATTGCCGCTCCCCTCGCCTCTCCCGAGACGCCGACCCATGTGCCTTGCAACAACTCGCGATCGCGGGAAACGCTGCGATCCGGAATCACTTCGAGCAACCGGTTCTGAAGCCGCACCTCGGTGGACGAATCGGTGACCTCGATCTCGAGTTCGGTTCGCTCACCGGATGCGATCAGGAACGGCTCGGTCTTCCAACTCCGCGAGCCGAGCTTGAACCAGACTTGGTGCGAGCCGGCTTCAAGCTGCACCTGATGATTCGAAACCGCCGTCTGGTTCGCGCCGATGCCGTCGATGCGGAACTCGATCGCCGTGTTGTTGAACTTCAGGCACAGCGTGCCGACGGGGTTCGGCACCTTCTCGATTCGGTCGTGGGATTGGGAGAGCAGGTACACGATGAAGAACGACGCCGGGATCGCACCAAGGATCAGCACCGCGGCGGCCACCCATCGCCATACGCCGACGGTCGGCCGAGATCGGCGGGCGGGGATTCGGGAGTAATTCGTGAGCCCGGCCGGCGATTGCATCTGCTTCTCGCAATCGGCCAGCACCTCGGCGAGTTCGCGGGCGGTCTGATAGCGATCGCCGCGATCCTTGGCGTGGAGCTTCTCCACGATGCGGCACAGCCATTCGGGCACCTCGGGGATCACATCGCGGATCGGTCGCGGGTTGTCCTCGACCACACGCTTCAGCACGGCTAGCGCGGACTCGGCGCGGAAGGGCGGGCGACCTGTAAGCAGTGCGTAGAGCACGCTGCCGAGGCTGAAGAGGTCCGCACGGTGATCGAGCGAATCGCCCCGTGCCTGCTCCGGTGCCATGTAGAGCGGCGTACCCGCGACGATGCCGGACTGCGAAAGGCTTGCGTCGTCCGCGGCGCGAGCCAGTCCGAAGTCCGTGATCTTCACGCGGCCCGCAGCCCCACCGTCCATCAGCACGTTGGCCGGTTTGATGTCGCGATGCACCAGTCCCTTGTCGTGGGCGGCGGCGAGCCCTTCGGCGATCTGACGCCCGATGCGCACCACTTCAGCCGCGGCCAGCGGCCCGCTACGATCCAGCTTCTGCTGCAAGCTCTCACCCGGCACGAATTCCATGACGAGGAACGGCAGCGGCGATTCCTCCACCGCATGCACCTGCACCACGTTGTCGTGCCGCACCGCGCCCGAGGAATGGGCTTCGCGAAGGAATCGCTTCCGCGCTGGCGACGTGGCGGCAAGCGACGGACGCAGCATTTTCACAGCGACGACACGCTGAAGCTTTTCGTCGAAGGCGCGGAAGACGATGCCGAACCCGCCGCGGCCCAGCACTTCGAGCACTTCATAATGCGCGAGGCGGCCGAGGGAATCGGGACGCCCGGCAGGTTGAAGGTACGCCATGGCGTCGCCGAGATCGTCGTCCGCGGGTTCGCCGAAAGTGCGTGTGGAATCGGGTGTGTTCGCGCGAGACTTCAGGAACTCGCCGGCACGATCGTGGGCGGCGAGCAACCGCTCCACGCGTTCCCGCTGTCCCGCGTCCGCACCGCAACTCGCGGCGAGAAACGCATCGCGGGCCGGGCGGTCCGGCTGCTCCAACGCGGCGGCAAACAGCGATTCGTCGTTCATGACCAACCCCGTGCGAAACGCATCCTACCAGCAATGCGAGAACGGGGCCGCGACCGGCTCACGAAAAAAGTGATCATTCCGCAGGCGACCAAAGCTTCCTCGAAACTCAGCGAGACGGGTTCGTCGTCCTCCGCGGCGGCGGGCCAGAAGACGCGCACGCTCGTGCCCCAGTCCGTGGAGGATTCCAATTCCACATGTCCGCCGGCGGCCCGAACGATGTCGCGCACCGTGGCGAGGCCGAGGCCCGTGCCCTTTTCGCCCTTCGTGGTGAAGAAGCGGTTGAAGACGCGAGCCTTCACTTCGTCCGTCATGCCGCAGCCCGTGTCCGAAACGGTGATGGCGACGTATTCGCCGGGCGGGCACTCGGCGGGCCAACCACGGCGATTCGCGGGCACGGTCGCGGTTGCGGTCCGCACGGCGATCACGCCGGCATCCTCGATCGCGTCCTTCGCATTGCTCACGAGGTTCAGCACCACACGGTCGAAGTCCGAACGCGAGGCGCGGATCGGGGCAACGCCCGGAGCGAGCAGCAGGTCCAACTCGATCCGCGAGCCGACCATCTTGGAGAGAATCATGTGCGATTCGGCGACGGCGGCGTTCGGGTCCATCGTTGCGGAATCGGCGGCGTTCGATGGCTGCGAATACGCCAGAAGTTGGCGGGCGACGCGTGCCGCGGTATGGCCGCTCGAAATGATCACATCCACGGATTCGCGAAGCGGGCTGTCCGCCATGAGATTCTCCCGCACGAGTTCGGCGTGGCCGGTGGCGAGGGTGAGCAGGTTGTTGAAATCGTGGGCCGCGCCGGCGAGCAATCGCCCGACGGCTTCAAATCCGGCGGATTCGCGAATTCGCGCATCCGCTGCGGCAAGGCGGTCTTCCAATTCTCGGATGCGATCCTCGGCGGAGCGAGACGCGGCAGGCGGTACCGGACTGGACCGGCGAGCCGCGGGCGCCACTGCGCCGAGAACGGGCGCGAGCATCCGCAATCGCTCTGTGGAGCGGCCGATCATCCACAACCGCGACGAAACCGATGATTCGACCGCCGGGAGCGACCAGTGGCGCGGCCACCGCCGACTCCGCCCGCATCCGATTGAGAAACTCGTCGGTCGGGAACCGGTCGCGGGCCGCGCTCGGAAGGAATTGAGAACCACCCGCGAGAACGTCCTTCACAAACGGGGCGTCCGCAGGGAACGAGAATGGCTCTCGGAACTGGGCCGTCCACCCCATGCGGCCAAGGTGAGCACCGTGCCCGGGTCCGGGTGGGTCGCGGCAATCACCGCGGCCCTCACATCCAGCCCTTTCGCGAGTTGCTCGGCGGCCGCGTTCAGCAACTCCGCTCCTGTTCGCGGCCCGAGAGCGGCCAAGATCGCGAGGCCTGTGCGTTCGGTCTTCACCCGTTCCGAGACGTCCGTGGCGATGCCGTCCACGCGGATTGGCACACCGTCTGCGCCGCGAACGAGCCGGCCTCGCAGATTCACCCAGCGCGGCAACCCGGTGCCGACCCGGATGGCGACTTCGATGTCGAGTGCATCCGTCTGCGGCAACCGGTGGAATGCGTCGCGAAGCACCGTGCGGTCGGCGTCCTGTGCGATGTCGAACCAGAGGCCAGGCCTCGCGAGAAAGTCGGCCGCAGGCCGGCCGAACACTCGCTCCACGCCGCCGGCGATGTGATAGACCTGCGAGCCGTCGGGAGAAACGGACCAGATCGCGTCATCCAGTGAGGCGACGATGATGTCCGCGTGGGCGACCGGTTTCTTGGGCTTGATGGGCGGTCGCGGCGTATCCACGCCACCGGGCGTCGGCGTCTCGTGGGTCGGGCCGCCGAACCTCGCCTCGTGCAGCAGCAGCGATTCAAGTGCCTGCGTCCGACGCTCGTTGTGGGTGAGACGTTCGAGCAAGTCGCGGAGTTGAATGTCGGAGGCGATCATGCCGCCCTCCGCGCCGAGTGCCCGCAGTCGCACATGTTGCTCTTCACATCGCCGCGCGGTAGGTTCTTTCCCAACTCCACCGCGAGGTTCACCCGATGCGCCGCCTCTTCGCCACGCTGCTGTTCGTCCCGTGTGCCGCGCTCATCGCCGCGGACGATTACACCCTCGGTCCGGACTCGATCCCGCAGGACGGCGTCCCGCAAGGCAAGGTCGCCGGTCCGATCAAGTGGACGAGCCAAGTCTTCGAGGGCACCGAACGCGAGTACTGGGTGTACGTGCCCGCGCAATACAAGGCGGAACAACCCGCCTGCGTCATGGTGTTCCAGGACGGCGGCACGTACGTGAACGCCAAAGGGCAGTTCCGCGTGCCGGTCGTGTTCGACAACCTCATTCATAAGAAGCAAATGCCCGTGACCGTGGGCATCTTCGTCAGCCCCGGCACCTTCCCCGGCGGGAAAGGCCGCTCGAACCGCAGCTTCGAGTACGACACCGTTTCCAACCAGTATGCCAGTTTCTTGGAGAAGGAACTTCTGCCGGAAGTGGGGAAGACGGTGAAACTGCGTGAGGATGCTGCGGGTCGCGCCATCTGCGGGATCAGTTCCGGCGGCATCTGTGCCTTCACCGCCGCGTGGGAACGCCCGGACCTCTTCTCGAAGGTGCTCAGCCATGTCGGTAGTTTCACGAACATCCGCGGCGGAGACGTGTACCCCGGACTCATCCGCAAGACCGAGAAGAAGCCGATCCGTGTGTACCTCCAGGATGGCAGCGGCGACTTGGACAACGTGCACGGCCATTGGCCGCTCGCGAATCTGCAGATGGCCGCCAGCCTGAAGCACATGGGTTACGACTACACGCTCGCCTACGGCGACGGCGGCCACAACGGAATGCACGGCGGCGTGATCCTGCCCGAGAGCCTCGTGTGGCTCTGGCGCGATGTGAAGTGATCAACGAGCAGGTACCGCCTGAACTCTCAACGGTTACCGTGCCAACTCGATTCGGGCGCGGAGGCCGTCCTTCTCGAAGGTCACGCCGAGATCCGCTCCACGCAGTCTCGACAGCGCGGCGGGAAGTGTCGCCCGGCTTCCCTTCGGCCGTCCGGGGTGCCCGAACACCGTGGACTCCATTGTGCCGTCATCCGCGTTCCAGACGTACTTGCCGCCGGCCGGCTCCACCAGTCGTTCGCCCCACCACTTCTCGTGAAACACCACCGGGTCCGAGACGCGGCCAAACCCGTGCCACTCGTTCAGAATCGGCAAGTTGCTCCACGCCGCCCGCTGCATTTGATTCACCCCGGACCGCCCCCACCATTCGCGCAGATACCCCACCGCCTTGGGCTGGACCGTGCCGCCCAAACTGTCGCCCGGCCACACATGACGGCGGGCAGTCTTCGGTGCGAGGTGCCGCTCGATCGCGCGGCGCACCACGGTTTCGCTCGTGCTCAGGATCCACTGATCCGGAAGCGAGAGCGACCACACTTGCAGGCCGCGTTCCTGGTCCTTCTGCCGCACGCGTGTGTACGTCACGCCCTTGTGGGTCGCATCGGTCCATTCCAACCGCAAGAAGTTGCCGAAAAGCGTGCGGAACTTCTTCACGAACTCGGCATGCTTCTTGGGATCGGCGACGGCGATGCCCACCGCCGCCGGGAATCGGTAGTCGCGCTTCTCCCAGAACTCCGACTCCGGCTCGCTCGATTTCGCGAACTCCTCCCACACGGGATCGTCGTCGATGTACACGGTCAGCCAGTCGCCGATCCAGCTTGCGATCTCGAATTGCTGGCCGATCATCCCTTCGTATCGAGCGATCGTCTTCTGGAAGCTCTCGTTCTTGCGGTTGAAGCCCATGATGAACTGCGCGATCGCCTCGGGATGCGGGTCGCCCGCGCCGGGGGCCAGTCGTGCACCCGTGGTGAGCCCGACCAGTTCGCGGTACTCCGTCGCCATGATGAGCGGGATCACCGTCGTGTCCACCGCGAGCGAGTCCGGACGCACCGCGATGCGGATGGCGATCGGATCGAAGAACTGCGACCAATTCTGCTGGTACGAGTCACGCCAGCGCCTGTACGCGTCGGCTTCCGCCATGGTGACCTGATCGATCTCCGATTCCGCGATCGGTGTCTGGAACAATCGCGAGCCGTGCTTCGGGGAGAACGCTCCGTGCGGCCCCGTTTCGACCGGGCCGATCCGCGGGTCTTCGAACTTCCGCGCTTCGCCCGCGTGCATCGATCGAAGTTGCGCGGCCTGAATGTCCGCGAGGATCGCACCGGCCCGGATGCGGCGGTCGTGCCCGATCCGCCACTTCGGCCCGCACCAGCGGCGAATCGCGGCGTCGGTCATGATCGCGAACCCTTCGTTTTCCGATTCACCGATCCGGTAGCGGTCGCGGAAGAAGGTGTACTCGGGAGCATCGCTGAGCGGTGAGAGTTTCCCGGCTTTCGTTTCGGCAATCCGCCGCACTTGTGCCGGTGAGTTCGCAAGCAGCACGGCGTCACCGACCACCGCGAGGTAACAGCAGATGCGGCGGTCCGGTGTTCGCAGCACGCGGCACTTCACACCCCCGATTTCTTCTTCGCGTTCCACCACGTCCGGAGTCGTCGCCTTCAGCACCGGCCAGAAGCCCGCGACCAGTTGCCGGACGAGCCCGGCCTTCGAACTGGACAGCAGCACGGCCGTGTCGGTGCCGATGTCGAAGTAGAGATCCGACCCGGTGACGCCGACGTTGTCGATGAGCGCGGGCGGCAGCAACTTCCCGAGTTGGGCGGACGGCAGCCCGAGTTGCGTCATGTACCGCTCGGCGATGCGGGCGTTCGAGCCGCGCGTTTCGGCCAAGTTGAACGCGGCGAGACCGAGGCGGTCCAGTTCATCCATCACGGCGACCGCCGCCGGCACATCGGAGAAGAAAACCGCGTGCTGGTCCGCGGGAATGAGGGCTGCGAGCGGATCGAGCCGCGGCCGCAGCCCGGCGATCGACGGCGACCAGTCGTACTCCTTGACATCGATGCCTTTCAGTTCCGCAACGTTCACCACATGCAGCGCGGCGACTCCGGGGCGGACGTTGAGATCGCGATGGAGTTGAAGATTCTCCGACACCGCGCGGCCGCCACCCAGCAGTTGGAACGGATCGCCTCGGTCGTCCAAGTTGCGTCCCCGTTCCAAGCCGGGGTCCGCACTCACTCGCGGAACCCACTTCACGCGAGGTTCCATCGCCTCCGGCGCGATGGCGGGGCGCGGGCTCGACCGACTGCGCCAGAGCAATCCCAGGTCCTCCGCTCGCGTGGCCTCGTTCAACTGGTGCCTAAACCACGCTTGCCCCGGCGCTCCGGCATCGTTCCAAGCCGTGCGTTCCAGCCGCGCGGTGCGGCCATAGTTGAACCAGTCGGCGGCGCGAACAGTGTTCGCTTTCTCCGGCAGCCTCCAGCGAACGACGCTCCGCTTCTCGCCATTCCCGAACGCGAGCGTGCCCGTGGCTGGCTTCTTTTCCGCGGTGCGAACGGCCACGAAGACGTTGGACCATTTCACATCGCCGACTTCCGATTCGATCACGAGTTCGACTTCACCCGCGCCGTCCAATCGTACCGTCGGCGGCGTGAACGATCCCGGCTTCGAGGGCGGGAGTTCGCCCTTGAGCAACTCGAGCTGGTTCACGGGGCAGGTGAAGTGGCGGACGGTCGGCTCGGCGGCGGGTGCCGCGAGCCCGAGCGCGACGACGCCGAACAGCAGGAAGTGTCGCTTCATGGTGAGTTCCCCGCGGTCACTGAGGGTGTTCTATGCCGTTCCCAAGGGTACAGACGGCTTAGGCCGTCATGCCTTACAGTGCCCTTTCTCCTTGACCCGACGCCGGCCTTCCAGGATGGTGTTACTTCTGACACACCTCTTCGCAATTCGGTGATCCATGCTCCGTACCGTGCTCGTCTCGCTGCTTCTCCCGGCCACGTTGTTCGCCGCGGGGCCGCCGCTCGACCCCGCGACCGCCAAGCCCGGCGACAACGGCGTGCTCTGGTACGATGTCCGTCCGCTCGGCCTCGAAGGGCAGGGCTGGACCGACGTGAAGTCGCCGTTCGATCGCTTGCCCGCGAAAGCGGAGAAGCTCGTGCGGCCGCCGGTGTGGGGCTTGAGCCGGCAATCGGCGGGGTTGTGCGTCCGGTTCCTCTCGGATGCTTCCGCGATTCACGCACGATGGACGGTCACGAGCGAGAATCTGGCGATGCCGCACATGCCGGCGACCGGGGTCAGCGGTCTCGACTTGTACGCTCGGGACGCCAAGGGCAAGTGGTCGTGGGTGGCGAACGGGCGGCCGAGTAGCAAGACGACGACGGCGTTGCTCGCCGGCTCGCTCCCGCCGGGCGAACGCGAATACCTGCTTTACCTGCCGCTCTACAACGGCACAGCTTCACCGGGAAGCTCATCCCGAAGACCGCAAAGTTGAAAAAGGCGGACGAGCGTGGCAAGCCGGTGGTGTTCTACGGCACATCCATCACGCAGGGCGGTTGTGCGTCGCGCCCCGGCATGGTTCACACGGCGATCCTCGGCCGCCGCTTTGATGTGCCGGTCATCAACCTCGGCTTTTCCGGCAGCGGCACGCTCGACCCCGAAATGGGCGATCTCATCGCGGAGATCGATGCCGCCGCATATGTGCTGGATTGCCTGCCGAACCTCGCGCCGAAGCAGACGGCGGAACGCACCGAGCCGTTTGTGAAGGCCCTTCGCAAGGCCCGTCCGAACACGCCGATCGTGCTGGTGGAAGATCGCAATTACGCCAATGCGCCGTGGAACCCGGGCCTGAAGGAACGCAACACCGGGAATCACGCGGCCAACAAGGCGGCGTTCGACTCGCTGACGGCCGCCGGTATCAAGGGTTTGCACTACATTCCCGGCGAGAGACTGATCGGAGACGACGGTGAAGGCACTGTGGACGGCTCACACCCCACGGACCTCGGCTTCCTCCGCCAAGCGGAGGTGATGGCCGAAGTGCTCGCGCCCCTGCTGAAGAAGAAATAACGAGGCTCATTTGGCCAAGAGCGCGACGATCCCGCCATAGGGCCGAAGCTCGTTCGCCTCGTTCGTGAAGTGGACCGCGATGTGTCTTCGCAACGCCGCCCCGAGTAGTTCCTGCTGGAGCGATGCCGGCGCGCAGCGGGCCTGGCATTTGGGGCACGCCCCGAGCGGTTCCACCGAGAGCGTCCGGCACTCCGCACAAACTCCGACGAGTTCGCCCGTGTCCGGTCCGAGCACCAGGCAGCCGTGGCCGCTCGCGCCGACCCGACCGTGGTCGAGTGCCTCGAGTACGGCCCCCGACCCCAAGGCGACCGAACTGTTTTGGAAGATGCGATCACGGATGGCTTGCTCGAGGCCGCCGACTTGAAGTTCGCGCACGATCCGCTGTATCGCCCGGCGGGCCTCCGTGCCGCGATCATCCCATTCCAGCTTCTCTTCGCGAACCACCGCTCCCCGCAACCGCGGGGGCAGCGAATCGCGAAGGTGCTCGATCGTGACGTGTTCGCCGAGCAGGATCAACCCGGCATAACCGGTCTCTCCCCAACGCCGTTCAACGTGCTCCACGAGTTCCTTGCGGACGTGTCGGATGTGATCTTCACGGTGCCGGGCGATGATGTTCTGATCGTATCCGAATTTCTCACCGGAGGAGTGGTGCTTCTTGGGGACCTCCGCGTCCATTTCGCTGAGGTCGACGATACGGGCGGCGGTCGCCGAGAATATCCGGGCCCGATGCGTGTCGGCCTGCACCACGAGGTATTCACGACGTTGGTGCAGTGCACGAAGCATCGGAACCAAGTGCGGCGTCTTCCCGAACGAGAGATCACCGGCGACGGGAACGTCCAGCCGCACCACCCGTAGGAAATCCCGACGGACACAGCTGAACACGGCGACCCAAGGTGTGTGCCGTGGCACGTCCGCGGAGAGCACTCGGCGCACAGCGAGGAGATTCAGGTCCAAATCGGCTCGCGCCTGATCGTTCGCATGGATCTCGCGGTGCAGGTCGCTCGCGCGGGATTCGAACTCCCGCTCCCATCCCTGGTTCGCGTCCGGGGTGTCCAGAGCGGCGTAGCAGGACAGGAACTGTCCGTCGCCGGGAGGCGGCGTCAGAAGCGAATGCAGGTCTTGGTCGGAGACGGCGAACATGGCTGTGATCCGTGGGTGAGCGAATCCGAGAAACGGCGGCTCACTTGTCGCGAAACACCACGAAGGTGAGACCGCCGACGAACGTGAAGACGATCGACCCGACCAGCAGCACCATCATCGCGGAGAACAGCAGGATGTCCATGCTGTCGGAGTTCACATTTTGAATGCTGACCATGTCATGCACCTCTTCGCCGAGTCGCGAATCCAAGCCGGTCCCGTGGCGAAACAGTCCGGCGGGCGAGGCTTAAGCAAGCGCGTTGCCAATGGTCGTGAATCCGTGAAAAGTGTAGAAACCACGGAGAAATCGAGTCGCATCCTGCGTGCAGACCTCTGAGATGAGCCCGCACCGCACACGAAAGGGAGGGGCGGGCGGGCGATTCCGCACATGCGAGCCGGGAGTGCCCGCGATAAGAAATTGCTCCTGCCGCCCGAACCGTGCCGGCGAGATTGGAAAAGGCGTGCTCGCACCAAGGCGGCGAATCCCGCCTTGGTCGTCACTTCACTTTTGATAGATGGGCAGGTAATGGCTGGGGACGCTCAGGATGAGCACGGCGATCGAAGTTTGATAGACCGGGCCGTAGGCGGCCTCGCGGCGGGGTTCGTACCACTCGCCGCTCGCCTTTTGACGGTTGAGCAGCGTCGTCTTCATGCGGTCGTAGTACTTCTCCCACACCTCGCCGCCGACCTGGTTGAGGGCGTGGGCCGCGTAGTAGTGGCCGTACCAGTAGTGGGCGTTGTCGTCGCCGATGCGCTCGAGGTATTCGACGGCCTTCTTGATCTCGTCGGCGTCGTACTCGCCGCCGAGATACAGAACACAGACGCCGGCGGCGGTGCGGGCGTAGCCGGGGCCGCTGGAGTACGGCTGGTAGCGGTAGCCTCCCGAACGCTTGTCGTAGCACTTGTTGATGTAGTCGATCGCGTTCTTGATGATCTTGTCCGGCACGTGGAGGCCGCTGTCCTTCGCACCGCGGAGGGCCATCACCTGCATGATGGTGACGGAGATGTCGGCGCCGGTGGGCGAGGGATCGTAGCGCCAGCCGCCCTCGTGGTTCTGCGTCTTTACGATCAGTTCGATCGCCTTCTTCAGCACCTTCTTCACGTCTTCGTCGCCGGTCATGCCGAAGGCCTGCGTGAGGGCGAGGGCGGCCATGCCGTGGCAGTACATGTTGCCGCCCGAAGGCCCGAGGAGATAGCCGTCCGAATCGCGGGAGCACGAGAGCAAGTAACGGATGCCTTTGGAGACCTCGGGGCCGTAGTTGCCCTGGTTGGGGACGTGGCCGTTGGCCATGAACGCGAGCAGGGCGAAGCTGGTCATCGCGGTCTTCGTGGTGCTGCCCCACGAGCCGTCCGCGTTTTGCTGGTCCTTGAGCCACTTGAGGGACTTCTCGACGGCGGCCTTGGTGGCCTCGTCCATCTTCACCTTGTCCTTCTCCGGTGCGGCGGCCGGCGGCTGGGCCGGAATCGCGGGCACCGCGAGGAACAGGGCAAAGGCGGCGGCAAGAAGAAATCGCATGGTGTCCCTCGTGCAGGCGATCGACTAGGCAGCGGGCCGAAGCGCGTCGCGCTCGCGGCGGACCGCGTCTTCGGGGGCGCATTCCGTCTGGACGCGGCCCGCTCCGGAGCGGATTCCCGCGGCGACCAGCAGCCGCCGCCGCAACTCGCGGAACGGCACGGCCACCGTGCGGTGGGCGTTGATCCACCACGGGCGGGCGGCATCCTGCCAGGCACCAAGTTGGTCCGGGCGGTGCCGGGCCGCGTGCTTGGCCAGATGGTACTCGTCCGAACGGCACAGAATGCCGAACAACGCCCCGATGCCCGGAATCCAGCGGACGCGGGGATGCGTGACATCGAACCCGATCTGGAAATCGATCAGGTACGGCCGGCCATCGTCGCCGACCAGGATGTTCTCGCGCTTATGAAGATCCACATATGCGATCCCGCGGCGATGCATCTCTCGCAGCAGCCCGCTCAATGCGGGGAAAAACTCGTCGTTCACACGTTCGTTGGATCCCAGCGGGTGGCCGGGGATAAACCGTCGGGCCGCTGCGTTCCAGAGGATACGGCCTTCCAGCCGGATCGCGCCGCACGGTTCGGGTACGTTCGGCAGGCCGCGAAGCCGTTCCAGCGAACGCGACTCGCGCGAGGCCAACCGTCGCCCCAGCCATTGCATCCCGAGACCAAGTGCCGGTTGCGTGCGATTGAACTTGGCAATCGCACGCCGCCCCGCCTTGTCCGCATAGATCGCCGTGGCCGCCCACGAATCGTGCTTCAGAACTTCGACCAGGGTGTGAGCCCGGTCGCCGATCATCACTTCGGGCGGCGGTTCAGCGGCACCGAGCGCTCGAAACAACGGCGGCCGCGGGCGTGTCCCGGACATTGCAAACTCCCCCGACCCTGAAAAGGGTCGAGGGAGCTATCGGTTGTGCGAATCGCTCAACTTGTGCGATTCGCCCAAACTGCGGCCGCAATCACTTGCCGGCGGGGGCCGGCTTGTTGTTCTTGATGTTGATGTTGTACTGCTTGATCAACTCCCGGAACTCGGCGGGGAATTGGGCTTCGGCGTTCTGCTGAACCTTGTCCCGCTCGCGCTTGCGCAGGTTGATGAAGGCGCCGTCGCCCTCGGTGTTCTTACCGTTGGACGCCGCATTCTTGAGCTTATCCTTGCCGTCCTTGTCGCCCTCGGATTTGCCCTCGTTGTTCGCCTGTTCGGCCATTCCGGGTTCCATGCCCGTTCCGGGCTGCATCCCCGGTTGCATGCCCTTGGCCATGCCCATGCCGGGCTGCATTCCCATGCCCATGCCGGGTTGCATTCCCTTTTCACCCATTCCAGGCTGCATGCCCATGCCTGGTTGCATGCCGGCGTTGGCCATCGGGTTCATGCCGGGTTGAGTGCCCATCATCCCGTTCGCCATCGCAGCGGCGTTGAGGGCGTCCAAGGCCTGCTGAAGCGCCTTCGCGGCTTGTTCTTGGTTCATTCCGGCTTCGCCGGGCATGCCCATGCCGAGTTGCTGGCCGGCTTGGTTCAAGGCTTCGTTCGCCTTGTTCAGTTGGTTTTGGATCGACATCGGCGCGTTAGCTTGGGCCTGCTGCAACGCAGCCTGAGCGGCGTTGTTCGCCTGTTGCGATTGTTGAAGAGCCTTGGTGGCATCCTGAATCTGCTGTTGAGCCTTGGCGAGTTCGCCGGGCGTCTGCGGCATTCCCATGCCCATGCCCTTCTCGCCCATGCCCTTCTCGCCCGTCATCGGCATCCCCTTCTCGCCCATGCCCTTCTCGCCCGGCATCGGCATGCCCTTCTCACCCATGCCCTTCTCGCCCGTCATCGGCATCCCCTTCTCGCCCATGCCCTTCTCGCCCGGCATCGGCATCCCCTTCTCGCCCATGCCCTTCTCGCCCGTCATCGGCATCCCCTTCTCGCCCATGCCCTTCTCGCCCGTCATCGGTTCGCCTTGCGGCATCGCCTTGGCGGCCTTCTCGAGCGAGTCGAGCGCCTTCTGTTGGTTCTCAATAGCCTTCGGAAGATCGCCCTTCTCGAGCGCCTTGGCCGCTTCATCGGCGGCCTTCGCGGCCTCGGGTTGCTTCGCGGCTTCGGCCTGCTTGGCGACTTCCTTCTGAAGGTTCGCCAAATCCGGCTGCATGCCCTTCTCGCCGTTCATCGGCGGCATGTTGTTCTTCTCGCCGTTCATGGGCGGCATCTTCTCGCCGGCCATCGGCATGCCCTTGTCGTTCATCGGCGGTTGAGCAGCCTTCGCAGCCTCTTCCGCCTTTTCAGCTGCCTTCTCGGCCTGCTCGATCGCCTTGGCCAGTTGCTGAGCCGCGGCCATCGGATCGACATCATTGGGCTTCAGGGCCTGCTGGTCGTTCGCCTCCTTGCCGCGTTCCTCGGCCAGTTTCATGTCCACGGCCTTGGCTGCTTCGTCCAGCTTCTTGGCGGCATCTTGTGCCTTCTCGGCTCCTTCCATCGGCTTGTTCTTGGCGAGATCCTGTTTCGCGCCTTCCTGCTTCATGCCGGCTTCTTCGACCTTCTTGGCGGCATCCGGAGCCACGTCTTTCAACTTCTCGCCGACATCCTTCGTGGGCGGTTGAAGCTCGCCCTGCTTGTCCGCCAGTGCCTTCGTATCCGGTTGCTTGGCCATGTCGCCGTTCTTCGGATTGTCCTTCGGTTGATCGCCGTTCTTGGGCTGATCGCCATTCTTCGGCATGTCCTTCGGTTGATCACCATTCTTCGGGTTGTCCTTCGGTTGATCACCATTCTTGGGCTGATCGCCATTCTTCGGCATGTCCTTCGGTTGATCGCCGTTCTTCGGCTGATCACCGTTCTTGGGCATGTCCTTCGGCTGATCACCATTCTTGGGTTGGTCACCGTTCTTGGGCATGTCCTTCGGTTGATCACCGTTCTTGGGCTGATCCCCCGCTTTCGGCATGTCGCCGTTTTTCGGTGTGTCGCCCTTCATCGGGTTGGCTTCGTCCGCGGCTTTCTTGGCGTCGTCCGCGACCTTCTTCTCAGCCATCGCCAGCTTGTCCAAGTCCTTCTTCGCGTCCTCGAGTTTCGCAATCTCCTCGCGACGCTTCTCGATGTCCTTGGCCTGCTGGTCCAGCGCGGCCTTGGCCATCTCGAGGTTCTTCACCACGTCCTTCTGGTCGGGCTTGGCCTCGGCCGGATTGCGGTTGTCCAGATCCTGCTTGGCCTGGTTCGCCTTTTCGTTCGCCTTAGCCAGCGCGTCCTTGGCCGCATCGTTCGGGGGAAGCGGCAAGTTCTTCAATTCCTCGGTCGCCTTCGCGACTTCCTTTTGAGCCTTGGCCGCATCGGGGATCTTGTCGGCGTTCTTCTCGGCGGTGTCCGTCTTCTCCGCGGCGGTCTTCTGCTCCTGAATCGCCTTCTCGATCTGTTCGGAGGCGTTCTTCACGGCCGCGAGCGGGTCGCGCTTGGCCAGTTCCGCCGCCGCAATCTGCTTGTCGAGTTCGTCCTTGGCCGCCTTCAGGGATTCGAGCGCTTTATTCTGAGCGTCCTTGGCGGCGTCCTGATCCATCTCCCGGATCTTGTCTTCGGCCTTGAATTGTTTGTCTTCGGCAGGGCGGAGGTTCTTAGCGGCCTCGGGAGAAACCGAATCCACGGCCTTGCGTGCGTCGCGGGTATCGAGCAGGGACTTGGCCTGTTCGTGAGCCAGTTCGTTAGCCTTCTCGCGCTTCTGCTCAGGCGTGTCCTTGCGAACTTCGTCCGGCTTCTTCACCGTCTCCTGGTTTACCTTCTCTTGCGATTGAATCGCCTTCTCGACTTTCGCGGCGGCTTGCTTCAGGGCCGTGAGTTTGTCGCCGGGCGGGGTGCGAAGCGCGGCGGCGAGGTCCTTCAACTGGTTCACGTGCTTGCGTTGCTGTTTGCTCGCTTCGCCGTTCGCGGAGTAGTCCTTGGTGCGAATGTGGCGGATGGTCTGCGTCATTTCGGACACGATGGCCGCGCCCTTGATCTTCACCTCGGCAGCGTCCACACGTTCCTTCTGCTGCGGGTTGAGCATCGGGTAGAGCTTGTCGATCTGGTCGAAGATCGCGGACGTTTCCTTGCCGAGCGCCATCTGGTGATCGACGAGGTCTTCGTGCGCGGCATCGCCGAAGCCAGCCCGCTTGCGGTTGGCGGCGAGGTTGAGCATCTCGGCGTTTACCGCGAGTTGATCCAAAGCCGCGCGATCGAGCCGGGCCGCGGCTTCATCGAGGTTCTTGATCACGTCGAGCTTCACGAGGATGCCGCGAAGCTGGGCCACCACCATGCGGTGCTTCTCGTACGCCGCGACCTGCTCCTTGTCCTTGGTCGTCGGGTCCGGGGCGGCCACGGACTTCTCGAGGTGGTCGAGAATCGCCTTGATCTCGTCCTGGCTCAAGTTCTTGAGCGAGTCCGCCACTTCCTCGATCATCTTGGATTCGAGTCGCGGCGAAAGCCGTTGGAAGAGCATCGCTTCGATGGTGGACGACGCGCGGCGGGAAGCTTCTTCGATCCGCTGCTGAATCTTCTTTTGTCCGTCCCGCTGCTTGGTCGCGTCGGGTTGTTGGGCCACGGCCATGCGGAGCATGCCGGTGGTAAGAAGAAGTGCGGCGCAGAGGCGGACGGTGCGGCCGGCGGACATGAAAGCCTCCTGTTGCGCGTTCAGCGCAGGGGCCGCGGAGAGGTGCGACCCGGATGGTTCATCTCAGTATCGAATCGCCCGGCGGGGAAAGCAACAGGAATCCACGCGAGGCATGGGTCGGCGTTACATTGCGTTACGAAGCGGAGCTGCAGTTCAACCCGTCTTCAGGATCTCACAGGAGTCCTTGAAGCCGGGGGCGGGGTAGCCGTAGGCGCTGGCGGTGACGCGGGCCAGGGCGACGATCTGCCGCCACTGGAACGCGGGCCGCGTGTGGGCGAACTCGTCGGTCGTGGTGCGATAGTACTTCTCGGCGTGCAGGGCGCCATCTTCGCTGATCGCGAAGTCGCGGAGCAGCGCGAACACCGATGCAGGGGTTGCCTTGGCCGAGCCCAAGCGAGCGGTCAGGGCCGCGGCGCGGGCCTGATTATTCTCGCGGATCGCGCCGCCAAGTTCCTTCAAGAGCGCGTCGTCGGCCACGCCCTTCACTTGCTCCATGTGCTCGGCCCGCGGGTAGTTCTCCCACTTGTTGAAGAGGTCGCCACGGTGGCCCTTGTCCCGCGCCACTTGGTACGCGGCAAGGATCAGGCTGGAATTGCGGGTGCGGTTGTCCCCCGCCATCGCGATCGTCCGCCATGCGTGAACCGAGTCGCAAGCGTGAACGCCGATCGAATCGCCATGCACGCTGCCGACCGGCTTGTTCGGCTGGGCCCACTCCTTCGGCCGGCCTTCATCGCGAAGGACGAGCAGGTTGGCGGCCAGCGAGATCGCTTCGCCCACGGCCACCGGATCCTGGCCTTCAGCCAGCGCCGCGGCCACCGCATCCGCCGCCTTCTCCGGCGTTTCCTTGAAAATCACTTCGCAGAGTTGCGACACGTACGAGTCGTCCGCCTTGCGCGTACCGGCCGCCTTGTCGTTCAGCTTGTACTGATCGAGCAACTTCGGCAGCAGGGCCCGGATCGGAGCGTTGTACTGCACTTGGTTCGGCTGCTCGCTCTTCACGCAGTAGTGAACCGACTGGCGAAGCATCGTGTGGGCTTTGTCCTTGCCCACGAAGTTGAGCAAGTCCCACGACCGCGACACGAGTACCACGCGGTGCACCTCCGCGCCGTCGTCCACCATCAGCATCAGGTTGTTGAGCGCGTTCTCCGGCGTGTGCGAGAGTTGGGCGAAGGCCTGTTCCGCCTCGGTGAGGTTCTTGCGGCGAACGGCGTCACGCACCGCTTCGGGCGGGGTGAGCCGCTTCTGTGCCTGCTCCACGACGGGCTTCAGCACGTCCTTGTGGTGGTTGTCCGTGTCCTTGAGGCGGCTGGCGTTCCGCATCAGCACCTTGAGCACGGCGAGCGGCTTGCGGGCGGCGCTCTTCTCTTCCATCGCCATGTGGTACGCGGGCACGAGGGCCATGAGCGTGTGGAAGCCGATGTAGTCTTCGCCGCCGAAGGCGCGGGCGTTGGCGAGCCCCGCGGCCGCGACGATCTGCTTGAGGTCGGTGCCGCCCTTCAGCTTCTCCACGGTGGCCGGGATGATCTTCTCCGGCGGCGTCTCTTGGATGAAGGACACGAGCGGTTCGAGTTCGCCGAACGTGAGGCGACGCGGGTCTTCGGCGGCCCAAGCGGGTGCGAGGCCCAGGTCCGTCGCCATGCTCGTGCCGAGCCCGGCGACGAACATTCCGCGGCCGATGTCCGTGAGCATATCCCGGCGCGAGCGGAGTTGCTGGAACATGAGTGGTCTCCCGTGGGGAGGGAAGGAGGGAGCCGAACCAACTTGAAGAGTACATCGTCGAGCGGTCGAAAGCCATTGGAATTGCATATCATCCGGCTCGACACTCAGAGCGGGCAACTCGGACAAGCACTCGCTGTCGAAAGAAGGCCCTGGCGGATTGTGGACCCTTGGGGGACGCGGTACGATGCGGGTCTCACTTCGGAGGTCGCCGATGAAGTCCTTCTCCCCGCTCTTCTGCATCGCGATGCTCGTGCTGGTGTCCGGTTGCGGACGACCGCCGGCGCAGCGGGGAACCTCGCTCAATTCACAGGGCACATTCCGCGGTGCGACCAACCGCGGAGCAACGAACTGGGATCGAAGCGGTACCTACCGCTTCCGGTCGACTCATCCGAATCGACCGGCCGATCTGTGATCGCTATGCCAGAATTTCCTTCACAACGCGAGCCGGTTCCACGCCGGTGAGCCGCATGTCCAAGCCCTGGTGCTTCACACTGAAGAGGGCGTGATCGATGCCCATCAGGTGCAGCACGGTCGCGTGCAGATCGCGGACGTGCACCACGTTCTCCACCGAGGCATAACCCAACTCATCGGTCGCCCCGTAGCCGACACCGCCCTTCACGCCGCCGCCGGCAAGCCACATCGAGAAGCCCTTCATGTGGTGGTCGCGGCCGGGGCCGCCCTTGCCCTGGAACATCGGCGTGCGGCCGAACTCGCCGCCCCAGATCACGAGCGTGTCCTTCAACAGGTCGCGGCGCTTCAGGTCCGTGAGCAGCGCCCACGTCGCGCGGTCGGTCGCCCCGCAGCAGATGTTCATGTACTTCACCAGGTCGCCGTGATGGTCCCAGTCGCGGTGGTAAAGCTGAATGAAGCGAACGCCGCGTTCCGCGAGCCGCCGGGCCGTCAGGCAGTTGGACGCGAACGACCCGTCGCCCGGCTTCGCTCCGTAGAGTTCGAGCGTCTCCTTGGACTCCTTCGAGAGGTCCATCAACTCCGGCACGCTGGCCTGCATCTTGAACGCCATCTCGTATTGGGCGATGCGCGTGTCCGTCTCCGGGTTCTTGACCACTGCGTTCCGCTTGCGGTCGAGTTCGCCCACGGCATCGACGAGTTCGCGCTGCTGGGCCGCGCTCACGCCCGCCGGGTTCCGCAGGTAGTTCACCGGGTCGCCGGTGCTGTTGAACTCGACTCCTTGGAACTTGCCGGGGAGGAAGCCGTTGCCCCACATCCGCTGCGAGATCGGCTGCGGGTTGCGGCCGGCGAAACTCGTCATCACCACGAAGCCCGGCAGGTCCGTGCTCTCGCTGCCGAGGCCGTAGTTGATCCAGCTTCCCATGCTCGGCCGCCCGCTGATCGCGGTGCCGGTGTTCATCATCGTGTGCGCCGGATCGTGGTTGATCTGATCCGTCACCATCGAGCGGGTGATGGCAATGTCATCCGCGAACTTGGCGTGCCACGGCAGGAAGTCGCTGATCCACTGCCCCGATTTGCCGTGCCGTTTGAACTTGGTGAGGTGCCCCTGCACCTTGAGCTTCGCGCCTTGAAGCTGGGCGATGGGTTGTCCCTTCGTGAAGCTCTCGGGCATCGGCTGGCCGTCGAGTTTGTCGAGCCCCGGTTTGTAGTCGAACGTCTCGAGGTGGCTCGGCCCGCCGGACATGTACAGGTAGATGATGCGCTTGGCCTTCGGAGCGTGGTGCGGCAACGCGGGCGCCGCGAGGCTGTCCAGCGCCATCGTGCCCAGCCCAAGCCCGGTGCCGAGGAACGTGCGACGCGTCAGCGGGTGGAACATGGCACTGCTCCGATACTTGACTCCGAGCGGGGGACGTAAGTCCCCCGTGTGCCAGCAACACGGGGGACTTACGTCCCCCGCTCGGCGATGATCACATCACTCGCGGTGAATGGTCTCGGACAGGTTCAGGATCGCGCGGCAGACGGCAGTCCATGCCGCGAGTTCGGCAGCGTCGTACTCCTTCGGCAGCGGCGCGAGGCCGATCTTGAGCAGATCCGCTGCGGCTTTCGCATCCGCCTTGTAAGCTGCACGGTTCCTCTCCACCAGTTTCAGCAGCACGGCGCGTTCGGCGTCGTCGGGTGAACGCGAGGTCGCCTGGCGGAAGGCGAACGCGGTGCGGGACGCGTCGTCCTTCTCCGCCGTGATCGAACGCTGGGCCAGTCCGCGGGCCGACTCGATGAACGTGGGGTCGTTCAGCAGCACGAGTGCCGCGAGCGGCGTGTTGGACCGCGCCCGCTGGGCCGCGCACTCCTCGCGGGTGGACGCGTCGAACGCCTTCAGCATCGGGTGCAGGTACTGCCGCTGCCAGTGGACGTACACGCCGCGCCGCCACTGCTTCGCGTCCGTGCTGCTGACGTACTCGCGCACGGGGAAGTTCAGGTGCCGGTAGTAGCCCGCAGGCTGGTACGGCTTCGCGCTCGACCCGCCGACATCGAGCACGAGCAGGCCGCTGGCGAAAAGCGCGTTGTCGCGAATGGACTCGGCCGGCAGCCGCCACCGGCCCTGCCGCGCGAGCAGCTTGTTTTCCGGATCGCGCTCGAACATCGACTCCGACACGAACGACGTTTGCCGGTACGTGCGGCTCATCACGATGCGCTTGAGGATGCGCTTCACGTTCCAGTCGCTGGCGAAATCGACCGCGAGTTGATCGAGCAGTTCGGGATGCGTCGGTGGCTCGCCCTGCCCGCCGAAGTCTTCCAGCGAACGGGACAATCCCGCGCCGAAGAACAGGTACCACAACCGGTTCACGAATACGCGACTGGTCAGACCGCCGCCGCCGCTCTTCGGATCTGTCAGCCAGTTCGCCAGATCGAGCCGCGTGGCGCGGCCCTTCACCGGAACCGTGCCCAGGAACGCGGGGATCGCCGGTTCGACCACGGACCCGGATTCATCGAGCCAGTTGCCGCGCGGCAGTACGCGCACCGTCCGCGGCGGCACGGCCTGCGTCACCATCACGGGCCGCTTCGCCTTCAGGATCGCGTCACGCTCCTTCACCAAGGCCGGATCCGCATTCTTGGCGATCAACGATTCGAGTTCGGCGAGGCGTTCGCGTTCTCGCCGCGTGTGCACCGCAACTTCCGGATGGCGCTCGTGGGAATGCTGTCGGCGCTCCACCCTTGAGGTGCTTCTCTTCGTCCACGTCGGCGAAGAACGCGGCGAGCGAATAGAAGTCCTTCGCGGTGTACGGGTCAAACTTGTGGTCGTGGCACTGGGTACAGCCGACGGTCGCCCCCATCCACACGGCGGAGACGTTCCGCACGCGATCCGCGGCGTAAATCGCGAGGTACTCCTTCGCCTGCACGCCGCCCTCGTGCGAGGTTTGCAGCAGCCGGTTGTAGCACGTCGCGATGATCTGATCGGTGGTCGGCTTCGGCAGCAGGTCGCCGGCGAGTTGTTCCTTCGTGAAGCGGTCGAACGGCAGGTTCAGGTTGAACGCATCGATGACGTAATCGCGATACGGCGAGGCGTGGTGATCCTGATCGCCATGATAGCCGACGGTGTCCGCGTAGCGGACGAGATCGAGCCAGTACATCGCCATGCGTTCGCCGAAGTGTTCGGACGCGAGCAGGCGATCGAGCAACTTCTCGTAAGCGGCTTCATCTTTCGATTGCACAAAGCCATCGACTTCGGCGGGCGTCGGCGGCAGGCCGGTGAGATCGAACGTCAGTCGACGAATAAGCATGCGGCGATCCGCTTCCGCGCTCGGCTTCAGACCTTCCTTCGCGAGCCGGGCTTGGATGAAGTGATCGATGTATTCCGCCGGTGCGTCGTGCTTCTTCGGCGGAACGTAGGCCCAGTGAGGCGCGTACTTCGCTCCGGCCGCGACCCACTTCTTCAGGATGTCGATCTCCGCGGCGTTGAGCGGTTTACTCTTCGCCGGCGGCATGCGTTCATCCGCATCTTTTGCCGTGATGCGATCAACGAGGCTGTTCTCGATCGCGGCCCGTGCATCCTTCTCGACATCGAGCCGCAGTTTCGCCTTGCGGTGCTTCTCGTCCGGTCCATGGCACGCGAAACATTTGTCCGACAGGATCGGCCGCACATCGCGATTGAAGTCCGGTTCCGCCGCCGTGGCGTGAAGCGAGAGGAGCATCGCGGTGATGGAGAGCAGCGGCTTCATTCAAAATCGTCCGCGGCGAGCGAGTCTTGGGCCGCATGTCGCACGCGGTGCACCTGCACGACATCGTCCTCGATCTCGTACAGGATGCGGTAGGTCTGCTTCTTCTTGCCGTATAACATCATCCGCAAGTCCAAAGGCAGAGACGACGATTCATCGGCTTCCGGCCAGACGTCGGCTGTCGATTCCAACGAATCGATCCGGGTGGAGATGCCTTTCAACCACCGGTCAGCGGAGGCACGCGACACTTCGCGGGAAATGAATGCGGTGATACTTCTCAGATCGCACTGAGCCGAAGCCAGCACTTCCACACGACGCCGCACGGCTCACTCCTGTGAAGGCGGCTGCAAATCGAATTCGCGAGCCAATTGAGCGAAGAATTCCTTCGCAGACATGCCGCGATTACCAGCCTTCAGCGACTCATGCGATGCTCGGAGCAGTGCCAATTCCTTCTCGAGGTCATAGGGCGCCATCGGATGCGGATACTCGAACTGTTCGCAATCGACGCGAACGCGCAAGCCCTCCGCAAGCGTGACATTGCCGTCCAGCACCACCACGCCGTTCACAACGGTTCCGTCGACCACCATGATTGCCCCTCCACTCGAGCATTCTAACCGGCCGGTACATGCGCTTGGAAGCACGATCCAGGATCGCCATCGAGTCCTTCGCTTCGTCCGGGGTGATGGTCAGGGGCGGGGCGATGCGGACCACCTTCTTCGAGAGCGGGCCGAGGAGGTGGATGCCGTCCTTGCCGTCGCCGCGGTAGCACTCCAGCACGAAGGCGTTTGCTGCGGCGGGGTCGCGGAACTCGACGCCCCAGACCATACCGTCCTTCTCGCCGCGAACCGCGGCCACGGACAGCAAGCTTTTCAGCTTAAAGAGCCCGGCCTCGATGATGCGTGACGGCACTTTCATCTCGCCGATCACGTCGCGGGCTTCGAACTCGTCCAGAGTCGCGAGCACGGCCGCGCAGCAGAGCGGGTTCGCGCTCCACGTGTCGGAGCCTTCGCCGTAATCGAGCGAGGCGAACAGATCGGCCCGGCCCACCGCCGCGGCGACCGGCACGCCGTTGCCAAGCCCCTTGCCGAGCACGACGATGTCCGGTTCCAAGCCGTACGTGGTGTACGCGTACAGGTTCCCCGTGCGGCCGAAATTGGCCTGCACTTCATCGAGGATGAAGACCACGTCGTTAGCTTTGCACCAGCGATCGAGCAGTTGCAGGTACGCCGCGTGCGGGTGGTACGAGCCGCCGCCGCCGAGATACGGCTCGGTGATCAGCGTGCCGATCCTGCGGCCGAACTGGTGGAGCAGGGCGTCCAGTTCCTTCTGGTATGGAGCAGGGTCGAACGCGACTTCGCGAAGCGTGAGATCCTGGCACTCGGCCATCGGGAACGAGATGAACTTCACGCGCGGGTCGCGCTCGGCGTCGGTCTCGCTGCCGGTGACGGCGTTGGCGAGACCCTTCTTCCCGTGGAAGCCGAACCGGGTGGCGACGATCATCGGCCGCGTGCGGTCGCGGGCCTGCCCCACCCAAAGTGCCTTCTGAATGGCCTCGGAGCCGGACGCGGCCCAGAGCACCTGCTCCATCCGGCCGCCGCCGGGAGCGGATTTCAGCGACTTGAGCAGGCGCCGTGAGGCGTCCACTTCCACCGGCGTGATCGCGTTGTAGGCCGTCATCGGCATGGCGGGGAAGTACGGCTTCGACGCGTCCGGATGCGCCGTCCAACCCATGTATTTCGTGAAGCGGTGCATCCACGAGGTCGGGTTGTGGCCGAGGTTCGAGACGAGCACGCCGGAGGTGAAGTCGTAGAGTCGACGGCCGTCCGGTGTCGAATGGAAGACACCGGCACTGGACGAAATGAGGGCTTGCGTGGGTGTGAAGGTGCGAAGCGAACGAGGCTCCACGCGGGTGAGCGAGCCGCGGAGCTCGTTGGCCTGCGGTTCACCTGCGTGCTGAATGTACGGCGTCATGCTGCATCCCGGTGGGTGGGACGAGGAGGGAAGTACGGGAATTGTAGTGAGAGGCGCGCGGCCGCCGGCGGGTTCGATCAGATGTAGGAGATCAGGTAGTTCACGAGGGCGAAGCAGATCACGACGAGGAACAGGACGAGCCAAGCCTGGAACAGGATGGCGTCGGCGCGGCTATATTCGAGGGGCGGGGTTTCAGGGGCGGGCTTGGGTGATTCGTTCATCGGTGGGCACTCCTTCGGTCCATTATCGGCACGCCAAGTGTCCGGATTGCGGATCGAGTTCGAGAGCCGCTCGCGATGGGATCATCGGAGCCGCACAAACCGCACAATCGCGAAACCACAAGCGGCATCACCAATCCCCGACACTTCCGTCCGAGTAGAACACGCGCTGCGGAAGCTCTTGCTGGAACGGGTGTTTCTTAACTTCCGCTTCGTTGATCACGATGCCGAGCCCGGGGCGTTGGTTCGGCTTCACGATCCGGCCCTTGCGTTCCACCGTGAACCCTTCCTGCACCACGTCCGACCGCCACGGCACATCCGCGTGAACCGTTTCGCAGATGATGTAGCTCGGTTGCGAGAACCCGAACTCCAGACTCGCCGCGGTGCTGACCGGACCCTGCGGGTTGTGCGGGGCCAGCGAGATGCGATGCGCTTCGGCCAGGGCTGCGATGCGCCGTGCTTCACTGAGCCCGCCACAATGTGTGATGTCCACTTGGCATACCTCGCAGGCGCGGGCGTTGAACAGGTCGCGGAACGCGGCGAGGTTGGTCACGCGTTCGCCGGTGGCGATCGGCGTGCTCACCGCTCTGTTGATCATCGCCAACCCATCGACGCTCTCCGGCCAGCAGGGCTCCTCGAAGAAGTACAGGCCGTACGGTTCGAGCGCCTTGGCGAACTGCAGACCCATCGCGGGGCTGGGTCGCGCGTGGCAATCGACCATGATGTCGATGCTCTCGCCCACTGCCTCGCGCATCGCGGCCACGCACTTCTCGGCCGTGCGGATCGGCTTCAATCCTTCGAGCGGCAGCGTCGGCGGAACGGCCATCGTCTTGAACGCCGTGAAGCCATCCGCCACGGCCTGCCGCGCGAGGTCGGCGAAGCGCTTGGCGTCGTCCGCGGCGGTCTCGTAAAAGTCTTCCATCTTGCCGCCGCCGAGGTGGCAGTAGGTTCGCACGTGATCGCGCACCGGGCCGCCCCACAGCTTCGAGCATGGCACGCCGCATACTTTGCCGAGGATGTCCCACAGGGCGATATCGATGCCGGCGATGGCGGTGGCGCGGACGATGCCGTGCCCGTGCCAGAAGTGCTGCCGGTACATCATCTGCCAGAGGTGTTCGATGCGGGTCGGGTCTTCGCCGATGAGCAGTTCGGCACAATCCTCGACGGCCCCGACCACGGCCCGCGTATGCCATTCGAGCGTCGCTTCGCCCCAGCCGAAGAGCCCGTCCTGATCCGTGACGACTTTGACGAACACCCAGTTCCGCATCCGGGCGTTGCAGACGTGCGTTTCGATGCGTGCGATCTTCATGGCGTCAGTGTAGTCATACAATTCACCAACAGTTCGGAGGTTGAACCGTGGCGATGCGGGTGGGCAGCGGGCACGACACGCACCGGCTCGTCGAGGGGCGTCCGCTGATCCTCGGCGGAGTGCGGATCGAACATTCCCGCGGCCTCGCCGGCCACTCGGATGCGGATGTCGTGCTGCATGCCGTCACGGACGCCTTGCTCGGTGCGGCCGGGCTCGGCGACATCGGCGACCTCTTCCCGGACACCGATCCGCAGTGGAAGGATGCCGATTCAAGGCGTTTCTTGGAGGAAGCGGCGTACCGACTGTCGCAGCACGACTATCGAGTGATCAATCTCGACATCACGATATTCGCCCAAGAACCGAAACTCGGCTCCCTCAAGGCCCGTATCGCTGAGAATGTCGCGGAACTGATCGGGATGGCGCAATCGGATGTGAGTGTGAAGGCGAAGACCGGCGAGCATGTCGGCCACATCGGTCGCGGCGAAGCGATCGGCTGCCATGCGGTCGTTTTGATTCAAAGTGATTGGTAGGGTGGGTCGAAGTCCGCGCCAGCGGACGAGGCCCACCTCGGGCGGTTGGAGTCGCACGGTGGGCCTCGCGTGCCGCGCACGCTTCGACCCACCCTACGAAATACACGAAGGATTCAGCCCATGCCCCTGCAAGTCTACAGCACGCTCACCCGCAAGAAGGAACCGTTCCCCAAGAAGCGGGGCGAACCGGTCACCATGTATGTGTGCGGGCCGACCGTGTACAAGCCCAGCCACATCGGGCACATGGTCGGGCCGGTGATCTTCGACACCGTGAAGCGATACCTGTCGTTCCTCGGCTACAAGGTCACGTGGGTCGTGAACATCACGGATGTGGACGACAAACTCATCAAACGCGCCGCGGAACTTGAAGTCACTGTGCCGCTTCTCGCGGCGAAGATGACGCAGGACTATTACGACTGCCTCAAGACGCTGAACGTGACCGGGATCGACAAGTTCCCCAAGGCCACGGAACACATCGACGGCATGAAGCAGATGATCGGCACGCTCATCGAGAAGGGGCACGCCTACGCCGCGGGCGGCGACGTGTACTTCGACGTGTCGAAGGATCCCGATTACGGCAAGCTGTGCAACCGCGACCCGGAGCAACTCGAAGCGGGCTCGCGGATCGAAGTGAGCGACAAGAAGCGGAACCCCGGCGACTTCGCCCTTTGGAAAGGAGCGAAGCCCGGAGAGCCCAAGGAAGTGACTTGGGAGTCGCCGTGGGGGCCGGGCCGGCCCGGTTGGCACATCGAGTGTTCCGTGATGGCCACGAAGATCCTCGGCAACACCATCGACATCCACGGCGGCGGCTTGGACCTGCAGTTCCCGCATCACGAGAACGAACTCGCGCAAGCGGAGTCCGCCACCGGTGCGGAGTTCGCTCGCATCTGGATGCACAACGGCCTGCTTCGCATGGGCAAGGAGAAGATGGCGGGCTCGGTCGGCAACGTCGTGAACGTCGCGGACGCACTGAAGCACATGAGCGGCGACGCGATTCGGTTCTTCCTGCTCAGTTCGCACTATCGCTCGCCGATCGACATGGGCGAATGGGAGCCGCAGAAGCCGCTGCCGAACGGGATGCTCTCGGCGAAGGCCGCCCACGAAACATTCGTCCGCTTCGCGGAACGCGTCAAGCGCGTGACCGGTGCCGCGTTCAACGCGCTCGATCTTCCCGTGCAGCAGGGTTCCGGTGCGCGGCCGACCGCCACCATGGATCAGGCGAGCTACATCCGCCGCTTCCAGATGCACATGGACGACGACTTCAACACCGGCGGCGCGGTCGGCGTGCTCTTCGAATTGGTCACGGCGTTGAACAAGTTGGCGGATCGCGGCAAGCTGGAAGACCCGGCCGCGGCCGATGCCGGCGTGAAGTCCGAATTCCGCGAAGGGGCCGTGCTCGCGAAGGAATTCGCGGACATCCTCGGGCTGACATTCACGGCACCCGCACCCGCCGCCACCGGCGACAAGCTCGCGGGCAACCTCATTCAACTGATTGTGGACCTTCGCACGACGCTCCGCACCGAAGCGAAGAAGATCGCCGCCAAGGACGACCCGCTGAAGGCCATGCTGTACGACCAAGCCACAAAAGTGCGGCAACAGTTGGAGTCGCTCGGCGTGCTGGTGGAAGACCGCCCGACGGGGACGACGTGGCGCATGGCGTGACCGATCTCGGACTCGCTGTTATCATGACATTCTGACTCGCGTTCCCTCGTGCGCCCAGCGGAGGTTCTCTTGCGAATTCTGGTCGCGGAAGACAGCTCCACGTTCCGAATGATCCTCGGGGGATTGTTCAATTCCCTCGGTCACGAGGTGGTTTTCGCGACGACCGGCGCGGAGGCCTGGAAACTTTACGAATGTGAATACTTCCCCGTCTTGGTCACGGACTGGCACATGCCCCAAATGGATGGCATGGTGCTCACACGCTTGATTCGCACCAAACCGCACCCCCGCTACACCTACCTCATTCTGCTCACCGGCCACGGCGGCGAAGAGAATTACCACGAGGCGATCCGGGCCGGCGTGGACGATTTCCTGGTGAAGCCGCCGGACGTGAAACTGCTCGGAGCGCGGCTTCAAGTGGCGGAGCGGATCGTGGGTTTGCAAAACCACGCCCGCCAGCTCGAAGAGTTGCTCTCCGTCTGTTCGTACTGCAAGGACGTGCGTGAGGGGAAGGATTGGGTCGCCATTGAGAAGTATGTCGCGCAGCGGACGGGAGCCAAGTCCTCGCACGGCGTCTGTCCCAAGTGCTGGGAAGCCAAAGTGAAGCCCGAATTGGAGCAACTTCAGATCTACATCACGGACCCGCCGAAATTCTGAGAGTGGCGGGCTCGGTGTTCGGATTCCGCTTGCGTCCGACGAATCGCGGCCTCACAATAGCGGAACTTCCCCCTTATAGCGGGGTTCAATGCTGCGTTGAGCCTCGCCTCCTGCCGATTTCCACTCCACACGGTGCTGCCCATGCCTGCCACGAACGGACTTGCTGCCCCCGGTCGTCGCGACTTTCTCCGCGTCGGTGTCGTCGGTTCCCTCGGCCTCACGCTCGGCGATTACTTCGCCATGCAGGCCCGGGCGGACATCAAGAAGTACGAGAGCAAAGAAGGCGTCGCCAAAAGCGTGATCCAGATCGTGCTGCCCGGCGGCATGGCCCACCAGGAATCGTGGGACCCGAAGCCCGACGCTCCGCTCGAGTATCGCGGGCCGTTCAACGTGGCGAAGACGAAGACGCCGGGCGTGGTGCTGAACGAAAACTTCCGCAACATCGCGGCGGTCGCGGACAAGATGACGATCGTCCGTTCGATCGCGGGGAAGGAAGCGGATCACGGCCGCGCGAGCTACACGATGTTCACCGGGTACCGCAAGAGCCCGGCGATCGAGCACCCGAGCTTGGGTGCCGTGGTGAGTCATGAGTTCGGGCCGCGCAAGGATCTGCCTCCGTATGTGGCTGTGCCCAATGCCAACGAGTACGGCGGCACCGGCTATCTCGGCTCGCAGTTCGGCCCCTTCGGCATCGGCAGCGACCCGGCTCGCCCCGGATACGTGGTGCGCGACCTCAAATTGCCGCCGGGTGTGGATGATCGCCGCTCGAACACCCGCCGCGAGATTCGCTCCGCGGTCGATGATCACTTCCGGTACCAAGCGGGGAACGCAGAAGCCCTCGGCGCGATGGATGCGTTTTACCAACGCGCCTACGCCCTGATTTCGTCCCCCGCCGCCCGCGAAGCCTTCGACATCGAGAAGGAATCGTCCGCGACTCGTGCGAAGTACGGCAGCACGGACGCGGGCCCGCGGTTCCTTTTGGCCCGCCGCTTGGTCGAAGCCGGCGTGCGGTTCGTCACGGTGAGCTATGGCGGGTGGGATATGCATGCGGGCATTGAGAATGCGATGCGCCGACAAGCCCCCGGCCTCGACCAAGCCCTCGCTGGCTTGATTCGCGACCTCGACGACCGCGGGCTGCTCGCCAGCACGATCGTGCTGGTGACGAGCGAGTTCGGCCGCACGCCGAAGATCAACGCCTCGGTGGGCCGCGACCACTTCCCGCGCGTCTTCTCGCTCGCAGTCGCCGGCGGCGGTTTCAAGAAGGGTCTCGTCTACGGCTCGTCCAACTCCACCGCGAGCGAACCCGAAGAGAACCCCGTCCGCGTCGAAGACGTGCTCACGACCGTGTACCACCAACTCGGCATCAACGCGGACAAGGAACTGATGGCCCCCGGCAACCGCCCCATCGAGATCATCGACGGCGGCGAAGTGGTGAAGGATCTGGTGGGCTAACCACAGAGGCACAGAGAGCACAGAGAGAAAACCAAGACAGGATAAAAAGGATGAAGAGGATTGAAACCTGTCAATCCTCTTCATCCTGTCAATGATCCATCCCGCCACGCGACTCATCGCTCGGACATTGCAGGATCCACCATGGCTCGTTTGATCTCTGCGTTCGTTCTTTCTCTGTGCTCTCTGTGCCTCTGTGGTGAATCCGTTTTGGGAGCGGGCGTCCCGCGTCTCTCACGCATTACGCCACCGGGTGGCCAGCGCGGTGCCGTGGTCGAGGTCGAGTTCATCGGCCGCGGGCTCGATCAACCCAAGGACGTGCTCTTTTATGAGCCCGGCATCACGCTCGCTTCCATCGAACCGGTGGAAAAGGGAATCGTGAACGGCCGCGAGGTCGCGGTCGAACCGGGTTATCGGGTGAAGGCCAAGTTCAAGATCGCGGCCGATTGCGAACTCGGAGCCCACGGTCTGCGGCTGCGCACGGCTGGCGGGCTCAGCGAGTACGTACGCTTCTTCGTCGGCCCGTTCCCCACGCTCGAAGAGATCGAGACGCCGCAGAAACGCAACGACAAGCGAGAAGCGGCCATGCCCGTACCCATGAACACGACTGTGCTCGGACGCCTGATCGAGCCCACGGACTTGGACATCTACCGGGTCGAGGCGAAGAAGGGCCAGCGCATCTCGGCCGAGATCGAAGCTCATCGGCTCGGCGTGGAACGCGGCATCCCGGACCTGCACCTCACGATCACCGATGCGGCGGGGAAGAAACTCGCCGCGGCGGACGACTCCGCGTTGTTTGTCCAAGATCCCGTGCTGTCGATCCTCGCGGACCGCGACGGCGAGTTCTTCATCGAAGTGCGGCATAGCATGTACAACGGAGCGAACGACCAGTACCGCCTTCACATCGGCACGTTCGCGCGGCCCACGGCGATCTTCCCCGCGGGCGGCCCCGCTGGCAGCGAGTTGAAGGTTCGCATCATCGGCGATCCGAAGGGCGAGTGGACTCAATCCGCGAAACTGCCCGATGCCGTCGGCGATCTCGGCTTCATCGCGATGACGGACGGAGTGCCCGCGCCGACGCCGAACCGCCTTCGCGTGTCGCCGTTCCCCAACGTAATCGAAGGGGAAGGGGACTCCGTCGTGAGTTTGCCCGCGGCGTTCAACGGCATCATCGCGAAGGTCGGCGAGACCGATTCGTTCCGCTTCCGAGCGAAGAAGGGCGAGTCCTTTCGCTTCACGGCCTTGGCCAACGCCTTGGGTTCGCCGCTGAATCCCATCATCTCGATCCGCCCGGCCATTGCGAAGGGCACTGCCGGCACGCAGCGTGCCGCGGATTCCACTCCCGCGCAGCACGGCTTCGCCAATCCCGGCGGCCTGATGCGCGAAACGCACGACTCCGTGCTGGACTTCACGGCTGGCGCCGATGGCGAGTACGTGCTCACCATCGAGGATGAACGCGGCGAAGCGGGGCCGGACTTCGTTTATCGCATCGAAGCCGCTCCGGCCACGAACCCGGTTTACACCTCCATCGCATCCGAACCCGAGAACCAGCAGCAACCACAAGCCCGGCAAACCATCGCTGTGGCGCCCGGCAACCGCATGACGTGCCAAGTGGCACTTTTCGCCGGGAACCGACCGTTCAACGGCGACTTGGAACTGGTCGCGATCAACCTGCCCAAGGGCGTGACGCTTCACGCACCGATCATCAAGACAGGTGTGTTGCGCGTCCCGGTCGTGTTCGAGGCCGCGGAGAATGCCGAATCCGTGGGCACGCTGGTCGATCTGGTCGTGCGGCCCGTCGGGGGAAGTGAATCGAGCCTGCCCGGCGGCTTCCGCCAAACCATCGCACTGAACGGCTACGGCAACAACGATTACTACCTGCACGTGCCCGTGGATAAACTCGCAGTCGCCGTCACCGAGTCGGCTCCGTTCCGCTTGACGGTCGAAGAGCCGAAGACCGCCCTTGTCCAGAATGGTGAAATGGGGCTGAAATTCTCCGTGAACCGCAAGAAAGGCTTCGACGGCCCTGTCACCGTGCAGATGGACCTTCGCCCGCTCGGCATCAATACCGCGACGCCGGTGACGCTCGCGGCCGGCCAAACGGAAGGTGTGTACATCCTGGGCGCGGCGCGGAACGCCGCAGCCGGCAAGCACCAAGTCGTGCTTACGGCTTCCACAGGTACCGCTCGCCGCGGCGGCGACGAGGTTCGCACGATCGTGTCGTCTCAGCCGTTCCCGTTGACCGTGTCCGAACCCCACGTCGATGCGCGGATCGCCCGCACGTCCATCGAACGCGGCAAGACGGCGACACTGGTGGTGAAACTTACGCACTTGCAGGCGTTCGAAGGCAAGGCGACGGCGACGCTTGCCCGCCTGCCTCGCGGCATCGAACTGGTCGAGGTCTCGAAGGAGATCACGGGCGCGGACAAGGAAGTGAGCTTCACGCTGAAGGCCGGACCCGAGGCGCTCGTGGGCAATTATCAGGGCATCGTGCTGGACCTCACCGTGACCGAGAACGGGCAGGCGGTGCGACAACTGAGCGGGTACGGCATCCTCCGAGTGGACGCTGAACGGAAGTCCAAATGATCATGCGCAACTACCCAATTGTACTCGCGGCTGCTGCGATCTTCGGATCGTCTTCGTTCGCCGCGTCCACGTTGAAAGTGTTCCCGCCTGCGATCGAACTCCGCGGTGCGGATGATCGCCAGAGCATCGTCGTTCAAGTGGTCGACGAGCAGGGCACCACGAAGGACGTGACCGCGACCGCGAAGTTCCGCTTGGCGGACGATCTCGCCGCGATCAATGGCTCGAACCTGGTACCGAAGAAGGACGGCTCTACGAAGTTGCTCGTCGAAGCGGGATCGCTCACGGCCGAGGTGCCGGTGAAGGTGATCGATGCGGGGAAGTCGCGGCCCGTTTCGTTCCGCCTGGATGTGATGCCGGTGTTCATGAAGCACGGCTGCAACAACGGGTCGTGCCACGGGGCGGCCCGCGGCAAGGACGGCTTCATGCTCTCGCTCTTCGGTTACGATCCTGCCGGCGATTACTTCCGACTCACTCGCGCGATCGTGGGCCGTCGCATCGATCTCGCCGCCCCCTCGAAGAGCCTGCTCCTCGAAAAGACGATCAGCGCCGTCCCTCACACTGGCGGCAAGCTCTTCGATGAGAAGCACGACGACTACCGCACAATCCTGCGGTGGATCGAAGCCGGCGCCCCGGACGACGGCGCGAACACTCCGGAGCCGACAAGCGTCGAACTGCTGCCCTCCAAGATCGTGTTCTCGAACAAGGCCCAGACGCAGAAGTCCGTCGTGCTCGCGAAGTACTCGGACGGCTCCGTTCGCGATGTGACTCGCCTCGCCTTGTACATGACGAACAACGAGGCGATCGCAGCGATGAGCAAAGACGGCGTCGTCACCGCGGGCGGCCGCGGCGGCGCGTTCGTGTTCGCCCGCTTCGGCAAGTTCACGGTCGGGGCCGAAGCCATCGTGCTGCCCGTGGATGATCAGTTCACATGGCCGAACACGCCGGAGAAGAACTGGATCGATCCACTCGTCTTCGACAAGCTCAAGAAGCTGCACATGGCTCCGTCCGACCTTTGCACCGATGAAGCGTTCCTGCGGCGGGTCTATCTCGATCTCGTCGGCCTGCCGCCGAGCAAGGAAGAGTTCGAGACGTTCCTCGTGGACAAGGCCGCGGACAAGCGTGAGAAGCTGATCGACGCGTTGCTCGAACGCCCCGAGTTCATCGACATGTGGACGATGAAGTGGGGTGAATTGCTCCGCGTGCGATCGTACAACCAAGTGCCGCAGTACGGCCGCGATGCGAAGGCGATGTACAGCTACTCGGCGTGGATCCGCGAGCAAATGACCGCGAACCGGCCGCTGAACGAGTTCGCCGCGGAACTGCTCGTCGGCACCGGGAGCAACTTCAAGAGCCCGCCCGCGAACCTGTACACGGCCGCGGAGCGGCTCACTCCGGAGAAGACGGCCGAGGACATCGCCCAGGTGTTCCTCGGCATTCGCATCCAGTGCGCCCAGTGCCACAACCATCCGTTCGATCGCTGGACGATGGACGACTACTACGGCTTCTCCGCGTTCTTCGCCGGCGTGAACCTGAAACGCGGCGTCGAAGGCCGCGAAGTGTTCGTGACCAACAACAACGCCGCGAATACGACCGCCCACCCGGTGGACGGCCGGCGGATGAAGCCCAAGTTCCTCGGCGCGGATGCTCCCGATGTCGAGGGCAAGGATCCACGCAAGGCTTTGGCCGAATGGTTGACTTCGCCCGAGAACGCGGCCTTTTCGCAGACGATGGCGAACATCATCTGGGCGCACTTCTTCGGCCGCGGCATCGTCGATCCGGTGGACGACGTCCGCATCTCGAACCCGCCGAGCAACAAGGAACTGCTCGAAGAACTCGGCAAGCGGCTGGCCGCATACAAGTTCGACAAGAAGAAACTGATTCGCGACATTTGCAACTCGCGGACGTATCAACTGGCCGCGAGCACGAATCCGACCAACGAACTCGATGAACAATACTTCTCGCACTCCTACGTGCGGCGACTGCGGGCCGAGGTGCTGCTTGATTCGATTACGCGGATCACGGGCACCGAGGACCGCTTCGCACAGTCGCCGCCGGGCACGCGGGCGGTGCAGATCCACACGGGCGAGGTGACGAACTACTTCCTCACGACGTTCGGCCGGGCGCCGCGTGAGACACCATGCTCCTGCGAAGTGAACCGTGAGGCGAACCTGAGCCAGGCGTTGCATCTCGTCAACGGCGACACGGTGACGAACAAGATCGCCCAGAGCCGCCTCATTCGCGACATGCTGGCCGATAAGAAGAGCACGGAGGAGATCATCGGCGAGTTGTACGTCCGTGCTTTGAGCCGCAAGCCGACCGAGGCCGAGGTGAAGAAACTGACCGACATCGTGAACCGCGAGTCCAAGGATGCCGAGCGTGTGAAAGAACTCGCGGCCGTGAAGGCGCGGCTGGATGTGCAATACACTCGCGCCGAGGAGCGGCTTGCGACGCTGAAGGCGGACCTGAAGAAATCGCCGAAGGACGCCGCGATCGCGAAACAGATCGAGGCCGTCGAGAAGCAATTGGTCGCAGCGCGGCAGCGCCATGAAGCCAATGTGCCCGCCATGATTTACGGGGACATCCTGTGGGGGTTGTTCAACTCCACGGAGTTCACGTTCAACCACTAGGAACACCGCGATCGGCTTCGCGGACTCCGCCTCGCGGCTAATCGGTGGCGCACATGATTCGAGTGCTGCTCATTACGTTCGCATTGATCGGGCTCGCGTCCGCGCAGCCGCCCGCGCCGAAAGACGCGCCGGTCAATTACAAGGATCACGTGCTTCCGGTGCTGCGGAAGCACTGCCTCAATTGCCATTCCTCGGACAAAGCGAAGGCCGATCTGGACGTGTCGAGCTACGCCGCGCTCATGGCCGGCGGGTCGAGCGGGGAAGCGGTGAAGGCGGGCAACTCGGCGCAAAGCCTGCTGTTCCGCACGGTCAATCACGAAGTCGAGCCGAACATGCCGCCGAAGGGGCCGAAGATCCCGGATGCGGACCTCGCCATTCTCAAAAAGTGGATCGACGGCGGCGCGCCGGAGACGGCCGTGGGCGCGGCCAAATCCGCGGCCCGCAAAGTGGACATCGATCCCGTCACGGTGAAACTCGGCAAACCCGACGGCCCGCCGCCGATGCCCGGCAAGTTGCCGGAAGTGAATCTTGCCAAAACGGTGCGACCGCATCCGGTGACCGCGCTTGCCGCCAGCCCATGGGCGCCTCTTCTCGCCGTCTCCGGACATGAGCGCGTGCTGCTGTACAACTCGGACACGTTCAAGCTGATCGGCACCTTGTCGTTTCCCGAGCGCATCCCGCATGTGTTGCGGTTCAGCCGGAACGGCAAGTGGCTGCTTGCGGCGGGTGGCCGCGGCGCCTCCGCCGGCAAGGTGGTCATCTGGGACGTGATCACCGGCAAGCGTGTGACGGAAGTCGGCGACGAAGCGGATGTCGTGCTCGCGGCGGACGTGAGCCCGAACCACAAGCTCGTGGCACTCGGCGGCCCCGGCAAGCTCATCAAGATTTACGACACTTCCACCGGCGAACTGAAACACAAGATCAAGAAACACACGGACTGGATTACGGCGATGGAGTTCAGCCCGAACGGCGAGACGCTGGCGACCGGCGACCGCAACGGCGGTGCGTTCATCTGGGATGCGGAAACTGGCGGCATCGCATTCACACTCGGGGACCACAAGGACGCAATCACGGGGCTCTCGTGGCGGGCCGATTCGCAGATGCTCGCCACCGCCAGCGAGGACGGCAAGGTGATCCTGTGGTATTCCGAAGACGGCTTCCCCACACGCAGCTTCAACGCCCAAGTCGATCCGAAGCAGCCGAATGCCCGCAAATTGCCCGGCGTGATGGCCGTGAATTACTCCCGCAGCGGCACGCTTGCCACCTGCGGTCGCGACAACTCCGCCCGCCTCTGGGGCGCGAACGGCAACCAGATTGCTCGATTGGAGGGCTTCTCCGACCTGCCTGCGAAGGTGACGTTTTCGCACGACGGTGAGAAGCTCTTCGTCGGCGACTACACGGGCAAAGTCCGCGCGTTCACGGTGAAGGACCAAAAGCCGGCTGGCGAATTGATCACCAATCCCGAATAATACCCGCACCCAAGCCATCACCCTGTGCGGGGTTTGAACGCGCTCTCATGATCAATCCGCATTCCGTTTTCCGAGACCTCTCGGCAGGGGTTGTCGTTTTTCTCGTCGCGCTCCCGTTGTGCCTCGGCGTGGCCGTGGCGTCCGGCGCGCCGCCATTCGCGGGGCTGATCGCAGGCATCGTCGGCGGCATCGTCGTCGGCTTGCTCAGTGGTTCGCACACGAGTGTGAGCGGCCCGGCCGCCGGGCTTACCGCCGTGGTTGCATACCAGATCACAGTCCTCGGCGATTACTCGTCGTTCACCACAGTCGCAGTCGTCTTGGCCGGCACCATGCAAATCGCGTTGGGGGCGGCCCGCGCCGTTCATCTCGAGCTTCTTCCCCACGAGCGTGATCAAGGGCCTGCTCGCCGCCATCGGCATCATCATCATCCTGAAGCAGATTCCGCACTTGCTCGGCCGCGACTTCGACCCGGAGGGCGATGAGAATTTCCTCCAGCCGGACAAGGCGAACACCTTCACCGAAATCGCATACTCCGTGATGGACCCGCACGCGGGCGCGCTCGTCATCGGCTTCGTGCCTCGCCATCCTGATCACGTGGGACCGGGTGAAGTCGCTCAAGAAGTCGCCGGTGCCGTCGCCGTTGATCGTGGTGATCGTCGGCACGCTGCTCGGCAAGCTGTTCGATTCGCTGGGCCGCCCGTGGGAACTGTTCGCCACACCCTCCGGACCGCAGGACGAGAAGTACGTGCAGTTCGTCCGCGTGCCCGAGTTCAAGAGCGTCGGCGAATTCCTCGATACGCTCCAAGCGCCGTCGTTTTCCCTGTTCGGCAATCCCGCACTGGGTGGCGGCGGCCACGATCGCGATCGTGGCGTCGCTCGAAACGCTGCTCAATGTGGAGGCCGTGGACAAGATCGACCCCAAGAAACGGATCACACCGTCCAACCGCGAACTGATGGCCCAAGGCGCGGGGAACGTGGTGAGCGGCCTGCTCGCGGGGCTGCCGGTCACAAGTGTGATCGTGCGTTCGTCCGCGAATATCAACGCCGGCGCGGCCACGAAGTTCGCCTCGATCTTCCACGGGGTGCTCTTGTTGGTCTGCGTCGCGGCCTTGCCGCTGCTCTTGAACCGCATCCCGCTCGCGTGCCTCGCGGCCATTCTGGTGATGACCGGCTGGAAGCTCGCTTCGTGGAAGATCATCCGCAACGTGTACAAGCAGGGCTGGCCGATGTTCCTGCCGTTCATCATCACGCTGCTCGCCATCGTGTTCACGGACCTGCTCAAGGGCACGCTCATCGGCCTCGGCGTGAGCACGCTGTTCATCCTGCGCAGCAATGTGCGGAAGCCGCTCCGCCGCGTGCTGGAGAAGCACGTCTCCGGCGACGTGCTGCACATCCAGCTTCCGAACCAAGTCAGCTTCCTCAACCGATCAATGCTGATGACGATCCTGGAGGAGGTGCCGCCCGGCGGGCACGTGCTCATCGACGCGACCGACACCGATTACATCGATCCGGACATCCTCGACTTGCTCCGCACCTTCGAGAAAGACGAGGCACCGGTTCGCGGCGTCAGCGTCAGCATGCTGGGATTCCATGAACAATACGCCTTCCGAGACCGCATTCTTTATGC
Source organism: Gemmataceae bacterium (assembly GCA_046350135.1). Taxonomy (GTDB): domain Bacteria; phylum Planctomycetota; class Planctomycetia; order Gemmatales; family Gemmataceae; genus Urbifossiella. Next base: position 183,738 of record JAXMBB010000001.1, on the reverse strand, counting down.
GGACTTCACGAGTCGCGAAGTGCGCGACGGGCTCTCGCCCGAGCGGGTCCTGGAGATCCTGAAAGCCGGCCACGATCGGTTCCAGAGCGGCGAGCCGCTCACGCGGAATCACCGGCGGCAGATGGTGGCCACGGCCGCAGGGCAGACGCCGATCGCCGCGGTGCTCAGTTGCATCGACTCACGCACGCCGACGGAAATCATCTTCGACGTGGGCTTGGGTGACATCTTCACCGTGCGGATCGCGGGGAACATCGCCCCGGACAAGGTGCTCGGCAGCTTGGAGTACGCGTGTGCGGTGGCCGGCGCGAAGATGATCCTGGTGATGGGGCACACGCGGTGCGGCGCGGTGAATTCCGCAGTGGAGTTGTCCGCCAAGCGTCTGACGGCGATGGATGCCACCGGTTGCGAACACTTGGATTCCGTGGTGGATGAGATCCGCGGCACGATCGACGAATCGAAGTTGGACTCGTTCGGCGCTTGGACGGAGGCGCAGCGGATGGAGTTCTCCGACGGCGTGGCCGCGCTCAACGTGCAACGCACGATCGGAGTGCTTCGCGAGAAGAGCCGCAAGCTGCGCGAACTCGAGGAGCAGGGTGCGATCAAGATCTATGGCGCGATCTATGACGTGCGGACGGGAAGCATCCGGTTTGAATTGTGAGGACTCTTGAAACCCGGCTTCTGCTTTGGAAACCGGGTTTCTCGCGACACCTGTGAGAAACCCGGTTTCCAAAGCAGAAACCAGGTTTCGGGCAGTTCGTTTGTGATCACCAGTCCTTTGGCAACTCCAAGCTCCACACTTCGCTACTGAGCGGGGCCGCATGGCCGCCGGCGAGCCAGATCTTGTCCTTCCAAACGAACGCCGAGTGTTCGTGGCGGGCTTTCCACGTCGTCGCCGCCTTGTACTCGGTCCACGTCTTGCCGTCCTTCGAATACCACGCATCGCCCCAATTCTTGTCCGGCCCCTTGCTCCAACCGCCGAGCACCCAGATGCGGCCGCGGTACACCACGGCCGAGAACCAGATTCGTTCGTGCCATGGCGCCATGGCCGACGCCTCGGTCCAGTTCACACCGTCCTCGGAGAACCACACGTCATTCTTCGCCGAGTAAGTCGGCACGTAGTTGCCGCCGCCCATGACCCAGATCTTGTTGTCGTGAACAACCGCTTGCAGGTACGCCCGAGGCGACCACGGTGCTTTCGCGGTCACCTGCGTCCATTCCTTGCCGTCGGCACTGGACCAAACGTCGTTCTTCAGGTTCTTCTCGGTGCCGAAGTAGTAGTCTTCGGTGCCGCCGAGGAGCCACATCTTGCCCTTGAATGACACGAGCCCGCCGGAAATGCGGCCGGACCACGCGGCCTTCGCCGTGACTTGCTTCCATTCCTTGCCGTCCGTACTCGACCACACTTCGTTGCTCACCGAGTGATCTTTCAGCCGCCCGTTGTACCAGCCGCCCATGAGCCACATCTTGTCGTTGTGAACGACGGTCATCGGCAAGTCGGAGTGCTTCCACGGCGCGTCATCCGTGACGAGATCCCACTTCGCGCCGTCCGCGGTGGACCACACGTCCCGTGGCGGCGAGGAGAACGAGTCGTACCAGCCGCCCATGATCCAGAGGCGGTCTTTGAAGACGACTTCGCCCTGTGAGTCGCGTGGCTTCCACCCGGCCTTGTCGGTCACCCTCACCCAGTCGGGCGCGGGTGGCTGAAGCGCGAATGCAAGGAATAGCGATGCGATCATAAGTGGATCCGTTTCTCGAATTCGGCCAAGAGTCTGCGGTAGCCTTCGATCCACTCGCCGCGGGCGGACACGCGATCCTGTTCGTGCACGAGCTTGGCGGTGGCGTCGGCGATGGTGAACGGCTCCTCGATACCGCGCTCGGCCCGCATCGTGGCTTCCAATCCCGCGAGTGCGAGAACGGCGGCACCGAGTGCGGAGCCTTCATCGGAGACGAGCCGCACGAGAGGCAGCGGCCTCGGCAGCACGCCGGCCAGCACGCTGGCCAAGATCTCGCACATGAGTTTCGACTTGCCCAAGCCGCCGGAGACGGTGATGCGGGTGATCTTCTGCCCTGCGTCTTGATGGGCCCGCACGCCGAGCGCGATCAGGTACGCGATCGCTTCATATGCCGCCCGCACCCGCACCGGTTTGCTCGTCGCGTCGCCCGTCCACTCGATTCGTTTCTGATTGATGCCGAGCGACGGCTCCGAGTTGAGGAACGGCAGGACGCTGACGCCGTCGCAACCTGGCGGAAGCCGTTCCGCTTCAGGTTCGACTTCGATCCGCGTCTTCACCGGCTCGACGGATTCGGCGAAGCCCGCGCCGTTGGAGTAACATCGCATCCAGAGGTAGGCATTGTCCCATCCGAGTTTCATTGCATCCAAGGAGTCCGTTGTTGGTGCCGCGCTCGCGGAGGAATTCACGACGGCGGACGTGCCGAGGATGATGGCGAGTTCGCCGGGTTGCGTCGCGCCGCCGCCCACGAGCCCGGCCGCCTGGTCGTCCAGCGTGGGGAACAACAGCGGCCGTTGAAACTCCATCCCTTTCGGCAACTCGATGCGGACGAGGTCCATCCATTCCGAGCCCGCGAGTTTGCCAATGGGGCGGAATGTCTCGACCACTTTCGGCAGGCAGCTTGCGATCTTCGTTTGCAAGTCCGGATCGCCGACCGCGCCGAGCATGGCGTACTGCCATTGGTCGGTCTTCAAGTTGAGAATGCCGGTCGAGGCGGCGGACGAAACGCTGGTGACGCCGAACTTTCCAGTGAGATAGCCCGCGGCGAGCGGCCCGTGGCCCATCATCCACTCGGCCCGCTGCCAATCCTTTTTCGAGAAAGTGGTTCCGTCTTTCACCAAGTGGCTGAGCGAGTACCGCACCGCCCACGGCCCGCCGATCAGCTTGCGCACCGCATCCGGCCCGCCGAGTCGCTCAAGGCCGATGGCGTGATACCTCGCCAGCGTCTGATCGTCCCAGCAGATCGCGCGGCGAATCGGATTGTGGTTCGCGTCGATCCAGCCGGCGGTGTGGTGCGTGGCGGAGATTCCGGCGGCGAGCCACTCGTCCGCGAAGCCTTCTTCCTCGAGCAGGGCTTCGATTTCGCGAGCGGAGGCGCGAGCCTGCCCTTCGAGTTGCATCAGGTTGATTTCGCGGTTGCCGGAGTCGATGAAACACTCGCGATTCGCCGGGGCCGGCGTGTAGTCCGTCCACACGTCGTTCTTGAACCAACTTCGCGCGACGACGTTGCCGCGCAGATTGAACGCCAATGCCTTCACGGCGGACGTGCTGAAGTCCCACCCGACGATGATGGTCGACTCGGGAACGCAACGCAGCGGTTCGGGCATGGGAGAGTTCCGAAGATGGTTCATTCAGCCGAGGCGGTGCCGCTCGCGGCTAAACGGATTGATACTCCGCCGCGCGTTGAACGTCATGCGGGCGATAAATAAGATTCCTCGGACTGCGTTTCAACCTGCGCACAAGGAAGGCCCGTCGATGCGGCATGTGCTTTCGGCCCTCGTTCAAAACCAGCCCGGCGTGCTCGCGCACGTCTCGGGCATGCTCGCCTCGCGCGGCTTCAACATCGAAAGCCTCGCCGTCGGCGAAACCGAACACAGCAACATGTCCCGGATGACGTTCGTCATTCACGGCGACGACAACGTGCTCGACCAAGTCCGCAAGCAACTGGACAAGGTCATCACTGTCGTCCGGGTGGACGACATCTCCAGCGAGAACTTCGTCGAACGCGATCTGATGCTGATCAAAGTGGCTTGCAAGCCGGAGAAGCGGCCGGAGATCTTCCAACTCACCGAATCGTTCCGTGGCCGGGTGATCGACATCCAACATGCGAACGTCATGATGGAGATCAGCGGCACGGAAGGGAAGGTCGAGGCGTTCATCGAACTGATGCGGCCGTACGGCATTCTCGAACTCGCCCGCACCGGCCGCATCGCACTCGTTCGCGGCGAACCGAAGCCGCAAGTGGCGGAGGAGGGGACGTGAGCGCGACGCAACCGCAAAACATCGTGCTGCCCACCCGGCGGCTCGATCCCGCGATCACCGACTTGCTGCGTTCCTTGAAACCCGGCGACGCCATCCGCGTGGTGCAGTCCGTGCGCGTCGGCGCGAAGAAGTGGGAGACGACCGCCGAGGGGGCGTTCAACGGCATCGCGTATCTGGAGACCGGCGTCACCACGGAACGCGTGAAGGAAGACGATCTCGTGGTGCCGGTGGTGAAGTTCACCAAGGCGAACGGCGAACGCAGCAGCGTTTCGCTGGACGAGAACACCCGCATCTCGCGGGTCTGATGCTCATTTCGAAGGCGGTGCAGGGCGGACCGTCGGCACGAGGAAGAGGATCGTGCAGATGCCGCAAGTGGCGCATGCGCCCACCACCCAGCGCGCCCACTCCGGCAATCGCCCGGACAGAATGCTCGCGGACACGACCATCAGGATCAGCAGCACCGCGAAGATCTTCACGGGTTTGCGGATGCCGCGGTGTTCTTCCCAATCGCGGAGCAACCGGCCGAACGCCGGCGTGCGTCGCAGCCACCTTTGCAGCCGCTGCGACGACCGACCGAAGCAATAACTCGCCAGCAACACCCACGGCGTCGTCGGCAGGCCGGGCAACACCACGCCCACGTAGGCCATGCCGACGCAGAGCAAGCCGGCCGTCACGAACAGGACGCGGCGAAGTCCGGTGGCTTGCGGCATCGATCCTCAATCCTTGGTCTTTTCGCGCTTCGCCTCGAACTCGCGCTTCTGCTCCTTGCCGCCGATCGTGGTCTCGTACGATCCCTTGATCGTGTCGCCGTCCAGCTTGCCCGCGTACTTGCTGGTGAACTTCTCGCCGTTCCGTTCGCGCGTCACGGAGAACTTCACTTCGCCGTCCTTGAAGCTGGCGTCTTCGATCTTCGTGTCGGTGTCCTTGCCCGTGGTCACGCTGCCGGTGAGCTTGCCGTCTTCGAGCTTGAGCTTGAGCGTCACTTCGCGCTTCTGCCCGTTGCGTTCGACGGTCCACTTCCAAGTGCCGGTCGGGTTCGCCTTCTTGTCCTCGGCGGATGCCGAACCCGTCATCACGGCCAAGCCCACGAGCATGGCGCCGATCGAGAGAGCCTTCATCGCTGTTTCTCCGGTTGCAGCAGCCGGGGAATCCGGCCGCGAACCGTTGTTATACGCCGCGATCAGGCCAACACGGGCTTCACGAAACGCCCCTTCACATCCGTGAGGCGGAAATCGCGGCCGGCATGCGGGAAGGTGAGTTTCTCGTGATCGAGCCCCATGAGGTGAAGGATGGTGGCGTGGAAATCGTGGACATCCACCGGCTGCTCGACGGCGCGGATTCCGTGCTCGTCGGTCGCTCCGTGAACGATGCCGGGCTTCACGCCCGCGCCGGCGAGCCACGACGAGAACGCCCAGTTGTGATGCTCGCGACCTTTCGCCTCCGCCGTGTTGTTGAACGGAGTGCGGCCGAACTCCGTGGTCCACACCACGAGCGTGTCTTCCAGCAACCCGAGCCGCTTGAGGTCCGAGAGCAAGCCCGCGATCGGCTGGTCCACATTCTTCGCGAGCGGCACGTGGGCCATCATGTCGCCGTGGGCGTCCCAGTTGTTCGAGGCGCCGGTGTCGATCAGTTCCACGAAGCGCACGCCGCGTTCGACCAACCTGCGGGCGATGAGGCACTGCCACGCGAAGCCGGTGGTGCGGCCTCGCGGCAGCCCGTACAGCTTGAGCGTGTCGTCGGTTTCCTTCGAGAGGTCGAACGCCTCGGGGGCCGCGGTCTGCATGCCGAACGCGGTCTCGAAGCTTTGCATGCGTGCGGCCAAAGTCGGGTCCGTCTTGCGGGTTTCGGCGTGCCTGCGGTTCAACTCGGCCAGCACGTCCAGTTCCTTGCGCTGCTCGGCGGTCGGCACGCGCGGCTGGATGTTCGCCATCGGCTCGGCGGACGGCATCACCGGCGTGCCCTGATGCTCGCCCGGCAGGAAGTCCGACGACCAGAGTTGCCCGCCGGCGTACGGCGTGTGCGGGGCGATCACCACGAACGACGGCAGGTTGCGGTTCACGCTGCCGAGCCCGTAGCTCACCCACGAGCCGATGCCGGGCCGCGCCACCGTGAACGACCCGGTGTGCATTCCGAGCGTGGCGTTGTAGTGATTCGAGTGACCGGTGTGCATTGAACGGATGAGGGCGATGTCGTCCGCACGGGTGGCGAGGTGCGGGAACAGTTCGCTGATTTCCATGCCGCACTTTCCGCGCGGCTTGAACTCCCATTGCGGCCTCTTGAGAAAGAGCTTTTCGTATCCCGGCCGGTTCCGCGTCTCGGGGTGGTCGAGTTTCACCTGCTTGCCGTGGTCCGCGGTCAGCTTCGGCTTCGGGTCGAACGTGTCCACATGCGACACGCCGCCGGACATGAACAGGAAGATGACGCGTTTCGCCTTGGCAGGGAAGTGCGGTGGCTTCGGTGCGAGCGGATCCGTGCGATCTTCCGCCGCGAGAGAACGCACGATCGCGGGAAACAATGCCGAAGCGGCCACCGCGGAGCGGAGGAAGTGTCGGCGGGCGGGATCGAAGGCGAATGCCATGCGGGCCTCAATCGACGTACAGGAACTCGTTGCTGGCGAACAACACGCGGATCCACGCGGCCCAGTTCTGCTCGAGGCCCTCGCCGAGGAACTTGCCCGCGATGGCACGTTCGTCCGCGGTCGGCTTGCGGTTGAACATGCGGAGGTACAGCGCGTCGATTCGCTCCGACTCGCGCAGTTTCACGATGCGGGCGGCGAGTTTCGCAGACTTCGCGTGAACGAACGGATCGTTCAAGAAGTACAGCGCTTGCGTGGGAACCGTGGTGGTCTCGCGGCGGTCCGTGCTGCGGTTCGGGTCCGCGCCGTCGAACAACGCGAGGAACGGGTGCCGTTTGATCCGTTGCGACATCAGGTACACGCTGCGCTTGTCGTGCTCGTACACGGCGAGGAACGGGGCGTGCTGTGTGAAGTTCCAAGTGTTCTCGGCAGGGAAGGGGTGCCGCGTTCCCGGCGTCGGGTCGAGGTCGCCGCTTACGCCGAGGATCGAATCGCGGATCTCTTCCGCTGTAAGCCGCCGCCGGCTGAAGCGGCCGAGCCAGGTGTTCGCGGTGTCGCGGTCGGCCGCGGCTTCGGTTGATCGGCGATACGTCTCCGTCAGCATGATGCGGCGATGGAGTTGCTTCACGGACCACCCGCTGCGGATAAACTCGGCGGTGAGTTCATCGAGCAATTCCGGGTGGCTCGGTTTCGCGCCGCGGGTGCCGAAGTCGTTCGGCGTGCTCACCAAGCCGCGCCCGAAGTGATATTGCCAGACGCGGTTCACCAGCACGCGGGCGGTGAGCGGGTTCTTCGGGTCGGCGATCCACTCGGCGAGTTGCAACCGGCCGCTCCCGGATTCCTTCGGCAAGGCTTGCGCGCCGAACACCGTGAGCCAGCGACGCGGGACGACGATGCCGCGCGTTTCGGGGTCGCCGCGCTTGTGCAACTGGGCGTCGTGCGGGCTGCCTTCCATCACGCCATACACGGAGTCGCGGGTCGTCATTCCGCCGAGCATGGCGAGTTCCGCGTTCCGCGACACGGGCACGAGGTCGTGCTGTCGCTTGTCCTTCTCACAGCCCGGCATCGCGAACCGCGTGCTCTCGAAGACGCCGTACAACGCGTAGTAATCCGTCATCGGAATCGGGTCGTACTTGTGGTCGTGGCAACGCGAACACCCGATGGTGAGCCCGAGGAACGACTTGCCGAGCGTGTCGATGGTGTCTTCAATCGTGAGGAAGTGGTCGGCCCGCACGTCGAAACCGAATCGCCGTGAGATCGCGAGATAGCCCGTGGCCGCGAGCAGCGCCGGGCGTTCGCTCGCCAGTGCGGTGCGGGCGAGAATGTCTCCCGCCAGTTGTTCCTTGATGAAGCGATCGAACGGCTTGTCTGCGTTGAACGCGTCGATGACATAGTTGCGGTACCGCCACGCCTCGGGTAGCGGGAAGTCCGCCGTCTCGCCGGCCGTGTCCGCGTAACGCACGACATCCAGCCAGTGCCGGCCCCACTTCTCGCCGTAGTGTCGCGACGCGAGCAGCCGTTCAATCAGCTTCGCATATGCCTCCGGAGATTCATCCTTCAGGAAGGCTTCGGCTTCTTCCGGTGTCGGGGGCAGACCCGTGAGATCGAACGCGGCCCGACGAAGCAGCGTGCGGCGGTCCGCAAGCGGGGCAGGGGAGACGCCGTTCTCCCGCAGCCTGGATTGGATGAAATGATCGATTGCATTCCGCCCCGCGGGGATGCCCGCGTTTCGAAGCGGCTGGAACGCCCAGTGGTTCTTCGCCTCCGCGATGTCCGCAGATGATTCATCCGCACCTGTCCGCGGGTCGAAAGCCCCGTCCTGAATCCACTTCTCAAAATCAGCGATCACCGCAGCGGGTAGCGGCTTGTCCGGCGGCATCCGCTCGGATCCCTCCGCCTTCAGCACCTGAATGAGCAGGCTCTTCTTGGCGTCGCCGGGCACGAGGGCCGGGCCGGACTCGCCGCCCTTCAGGACGTGGTCCTTGCGGTCGAGCCGCAGCCCGGCCTTGAGTTTCTTCTTCGTCTGGGCTTCGGCGGAATGGCAGGCGTAGCAGTGCTTCACCAGCACCGGCCGGATCTTGGCCTCGAAGAACTCGACGGCCTTCGGATCGGGGTCGGCGGCGCGAAGCGGTTGCACCGCGACCATGGCGAGGAGAGCGACGGCAGGTCGGAGCATGCATCCAATTTACGGTCTTTCACGTCCCGGCGAAAGACCGCAGGTGATGTGTGTGCTTAGGAGACGGTCGGCTCGGGATCCGCGATGGTGCGGCCGTAGCGAGCGAGAAGCATCTGCACGGCTTGGATCATCTGCCATTCGCCGAAGCCGATGCGCACCTCGGTGCCGTCGTCGTTGGCATCAATGTTCTCGACGGCATTGGTCAGGCCGCGGTGCAGGTAGTCGAAGATCTCCGCGAGGCGGGCGGCTTGGGCCGGGGTCAGCTTTTGGGGCAGGGGCGGGATGTCGTCGTCGAACGCGGTCCACGTGCGGATTCCTTGTTCGGTGTCGACCACCCGTTTCCCGGCGGCGGCCGCGACCCGGCCGCTGGCCGCAGCGAGTTCCTCGGCCCGGATCGTCTGGGCCCCTTGCACTTCGCCCATGGCGGGGAGTGCGGCCGCACGGCGGGCCGCGATCTCTTCCATCGTGCCGAACAGCAGCATCGAGCGGCCGATCGCAACCTGGTCCCCGGCCCGCAAACGGCGAATCTGGATGGCGGTGCCGTTCACCCGGGTGCCGTTCGTACTGTCCAGATCCGTGAGGATCACATCGCCGTCTTCCATTTGCACTTTGGCGTGGTAGCGGCTCACGCGTTCGTCGTTCAAACGCAGCCCGTTGCCTTCCTCGCGCCCGATGGTGACCGGAATCGGCAGGTCGCGGTAGACGCGGCCCTTGTCCACGCCTTCCAGCACGAGAAAGGTGACGTTACGCATGCGGGATCCTTGAGGCTCGGCAGCCGGAGCGAGAATGCTGATTGTGGTATAGCACAAACTACGCCCGTGGCGGAGAGAAACCGCGCCACTGCGACCGCTCTCTGGATTGTGACCGGTTCGGGCCGGGGTGTCAATTCAGCCCTTAACGGAAGGTTCAGACGGGCTCCGATGACCCGGTACCCTTTCTCTCACGGCCCGGAACGCGGCAGGTCGAAGTCGTGCTGCACGTTCTTGAACCACTCCTTGTAGCTCGCGATGTCCGCGGGTGTGGGATGACGCCCGGCCACACGCGGATACTGGATCGAAAAGTACACGTCCTTTTCGCCCGCCAACCGCTTCTCGTACGCGATGTATTTCTCGGCGTGCTCCTGACTCGCGATCTCCTGCTTGCCGGAGGCGTAGTACGAGAGCCGGCCGGTGTTCGGGTCGATCTCCAGCACGCGGACGACAAGCTTCTCGCCGCGTTCCTTCTGGTGGCGTTCGAGTCGCTTGATTGCTTCGTCGCGGTCCTTGTTCGCGCCGGCGAGTCGCTTTTGCAATTCCTTCACGTCCGTCGGCAATTCGGCCGGCGGGTCCTTCTTCTTCTCCGGTTCGTCATCCTGGGCGGGAGCCGAGACGAACGGCATCAGCAGAAAAATGCAGAACAGCAGGATGAGCACGTCGATGAGCGGGATGAAGAACCGCGTGACGGAGCGCTTGGGCAGATCGATCATGCCTTCGCCCCCGACTCAGGGGGCGGGGCGTAGCCGCCAAGCGAGCGGATCGCGTCGCGGCCGATGGAGACCATCCACGTCGGCAGGATGTTGATCAACGCCATGAACAAGCCGCTGCCCGTGGCCGTGATCGCGGGGGCGTACTTGCGGATGATGTCCTGCGGGGTGGGTTGCGTGCCGGGGGCGATGCTGCTGAACGTCTGGAGGATCGCGGCCACGGTGCCGATGAGCCCGAGCAGCGGGAACCACTCGGCGGCTTGGGCCAGGTGCGTGAGCCAGCGGTCCGCGCGTTCGTCGAAGTTCGCGATCGCCGTCTGCCAGCGGAGCGCTTTCCACGCCAGGAGCGTCTGCGTGGCGAACAACGCGAATCCGAGTGAGAGAATCACCCAATCGATACCCGAATCCGGCAATCGGTTCAGGTAGTCGCGGCGGGCGTCCGGCGGGACGGCGGCAAGGACCAACCCCGCCCCGAGCGGCGGGACCAGGCAGAACAGGAACGGCAGAACGTGGTGAATCCAGAATCGCCGCAAGTGAGGGCTCCGCGGGTCACTTCGATTCGCTCAGCCATTCGGGCATCTGTTGCAGTTTACCGTCGGCATCCACGCACGCCAGGGTTGTCATCCCTTCCGCGATCAGCGTGCCCTCGCGGAGCACTTCGTATTTGTGCTCCAAGCGGATCGGGCTGGTCCGGGTCACGGTGGTGCGAATCGTCAGCACGTCGTCGTAGTGCGCGGGCAGTTTGTACTTCACTTCCAGCTTCGAGATCACGAGGAAGAAGCCCTCGTCTTCAATGTCCTTGTACGTGCGGCCCTGTTGACGGAGCAGTTCTGTGCGGGCCTGCTCGAAGTACACGAGGTAGTTCGCATGGTGCAGCAGTCCCATGCGGTCGGTTTCCGCGTAGCGGACGCGAATCTGAGTTTCACCGCTGAGCATTCTCAACTCCGGCTGCTGACGCAGGCCGGCTCGCCGGGTCACTTGATGAAGCCGATGCGGTTCTTCGTCGCACTGAAGTAGAACGGCCAGAACACGAACACGGCTTTGCCGAGCATCAGGCGTTCGGGCACGGCACCCCATGTGCGGCTGTCCGAGCTTTGCGCGCTGTTGTCGCCCAGGCACAGATAGTGGCCGGGCTGCACGTAGTAGATGTAGGTCCCGCCTTGCCCCTGCGTGTAGAACACGTCGCGGGACAACTTCAATCCGCGAACCGTGACCGTGCCCTTCGCGCCGATGCTCGCCGGGGCTTCCACGTCGTTGTCCGGCCACGAGCCCTGCGCGTTGGGTACGTTCGGAACCGTGGATCCGGGCAGATAGTCCGCGTCCGCGCCGAAGTCGATGTGCTTGCCATTCACCCACGCATGCAAGCGGCTGTCCACGTTTGCGAAACGCAGCGTGTACGTGCCGTTCGTCACCTTGCAGGGTCGCGTGCCGAACTCTCTCCCACCGGGGCCGGTGGAAGCCAGCTTCACCTGTCCGTTCCCGAACGTGGCCTGGAAGCGGTTCATGCCTTTGGAGAGTTCGAGCGTCACCTCGCCGCCGGCTTCGACAACCGCCTCGCATTCAAGGATCAAATCCCCGACCCATTCACGCTCGTGTTCATTGGAACGAGATTGAGTCTGGGTGCCGGTGTCGCGGTAACGACCCACTTCCGAGTTGTAGCCCAGCAGGTTGTCGATCAGCACGGGCTTCACGGTGCCCGCCGTGTCAGGCGCGTCCCACGGGTAGATCAGGTGCTGATACCGGATCCACTCGAGTTCTTCGCCTTTGTGCGTGAAATTCTTCGGCAGTTGCGGATTGTCGCCGTTCCAGTTCTTGGAACCGGGCGCGACGAACCAGCGGGGCGGAAACTTGCCCGCAATCTCAGCGGGTTGCTGGTCGTTGTCCCACACGACGCGGCGATCCGCGAGCAATTGGTCCACGCCCTTGCGCACGATCTCGAAACCGCCTTGCCCCTCCGGGAACCCCGCGGCTTTCGACTTCTCGAAGAGGTCGAGCGCCTTCTGGTTGTTCTTGTACATGAACTCCGGCCGCCACAAGTCGAGCGGATCTTCCGGGCGGCGGTAGAGCAACTCGCCGTCCGGCGTGATCGCGCTGGCCGGGTAATCGAGAGACCGCGTGACGTACAGATCGCCCATGTGGATGGCGACGGTTTCGCCGCCGAAGCCCATCGCCCGCTTGATGTAATTCTGCGCCACCTGTCGTTCCTGCGGCGACTCCGGGAACTTGAACACGACCACGTCCCCGCGCGTCGGGGCCTTCATGTGGTAGATGGGCTTGAGCACCAGCACGCGGTCGCCGGTGTTGTTCGAGGGCGAATCGGGGCGGCCGTCTGCCTTCTGCGGGAATTGACCATGGAACCGGCAGTTCGGGCAGGTGTAACCAACCATCTCGACCGGGCGGCGCGGGCCGCCGCGGTTCACGTCGTTGGCCGCGCCTTCGACTTCGTCGTGGGAATTGACCGGGAATTCGTGGCCGCACTTCGGGCAAGTCACCACCTTTTGGTATCCGTAGAGCGTCTCCGCCATCGAGCCGGTGGGGATGACAAACGCCTCGGTGACGAACAGTTTCAGGAGCAGCACGAGAACGACGACGAAGACGATCGTCTCGATCGTTTCGCGGGTGCGGTCCGGGTGGGGCGGCTTCTTTTGGGGGGGGGCGGCGGCGGAAGCGGTGAGCATCGAGACCTCGAAAGACCGGACGTTCCGGGAACGGCTCCGGGGGGGCTTCGCTCAAGTCGGCCAAAGATTAGGTTAGGGAATTGCCGCGCGGCTTCACCGGAGAAGGGACTCGATCACGCGGCCCTCGCACAGCGTCACCGGCCGGCCAAGTCGGTCCACGATTTCGGTCCGCGGATCGACGCCGAGGGCGTGATAAATCGTCGCGGCGAGATCGACCGGCGGAACGGGATTGGAGGAAGGTTCGGATGCGTATTTGTCGCTCGAACCGTACACGGTGCCGCCTTTCACGCCGCCGCCGGCCAGCACCGTGGTGAAGAGCTTGCCCCAGTGGTCGCGACCGTCGCGGCCCGCACCCGCGCCGCCGGGCACGGACTGGCCCACCTTCGGCGTGCGGCCCATCTCGCCGGTCCACACGATCAGCGTGTCGTCCAGCATGCCGCGATCCTTCAGGTCGTCCAAGAGCGCGGAGAACGCTTGGTCCGCAACCGGGCAGAGCCGAGTCTTCAAGTCGAGGAAATTGCGATTGTGCGTGTCCCAGTACACGCTCACGTTGGTGATGCCGTCGTTCGGCCAGAACACGGTGACGAGCGGGACGCCGGCTTCGATCAGGCGGCGGGCCTGCAGCACCGATTGGCCGTGGCGGTTCATGCCGTACCGTTCGCGAACGCGGACCGGCTCCTGCTTCAAGTCGAACGCACGGACCGCGTCCGGGGAATTGAGCAGCGAGAAGGCGCGTTCATAGTGCGAACCCATCGCTTCGAGATCGGCGTGCTTCTCGAAGCGCTTCGCTTGGACATCGAGTGAGCGGAGCAAACCGTGGCGGCCGTCCACGCGGTCGGTCGCCGTCTCGGCCGCGAGTGCGAACTCGCCGACACGGTAGTCCGGGAGCGACGCGTCCGCATCGATCCGCATCGGGTTGAAGAGCGGCCCGAGCATTCCCGCGCCTTGGCCGTGGCTCTCTTCCACGAATCGCGGCGCACCCGCAGGGGCCGGCACCACCGGCATCATGGACACATACGGCGGCAGCGGCCCTTGCCCGCGCCCGAGCTTCGCCATCACCGCCCCGTAGTTGGGCCAATCGTCCGCGATCGGACCGGCCGGGGCGGGCTTGCCCGTGAGCAGGTGGTGCGTGGCTGTGGTGTGGTTCACGTCGCCGTGCGTCATGGACCGAATGAGGCACAGATCGTTGGCACGCTTGGCGAGTAGCGGCAGATGCTCGCAGATTTGCAGGCCGGGGACCGCAGTCTGGATCGGCTTGAACTCGCCGCGGTACACGTCCGGCGCGTCCGGCTTCATGTCCCACGTGTCTTGCTGGGCGGGCCCGCCCCACATGAACAGGACGATGCACCGCTTGATGCGCTTCGGCTGGGCGGATTGCAAGTAACGCGGCAGCGCAAGCCCGAACAGCCCGAGCACCCCGGCTTGCAGAACTTCGCGACGGGAAGAGTGAATCATCACCCGGTCATCGTACCCGATGCATGCACGCGAGTCACGAGCGGCCATCTTTCAACTGTCCGGCCTTCACGATTCCACCTTGCATCACCGCGATGAGGCGCGTGCGGTCTTCCAGCAGGGAAATGTCCTTCACCACATCGCCGTCCACGACCAGCACGTCGGCCAGTTTGCCGACTTCGAGCGTGCCGAACTCGTCGGCACGGCCCATGATCTGGGCGCCCGTGCGGGTCGCGCAGGTGATCGTTTCAAGAGGCGTGAAGCCGACGTACTTCACGAAGAAGGTGAGTTCGCGGGCGTAATCGCCATGCGGGTTCCAACCGAAACCGTAGTCGCCGCCCATGCCGAGACGGCCGCCCGCCTTCAGGATCATGCGGGCGCTCTCGGCACCGGCTTCGAGTGTCTCTTGGTGGCCTTCGATCACGCGCTTCGGCAGCTTGAATTCCGGGCCGCGTTCCACCGAGGCGTACTCGAAGTACAACGCCGGCACGCACGGCACGTCGCGGGCCAGCAGCAGGTCGAGCGCTTCCTGATCCATGAAGGTGCCGTGCTCGATGGCGTCGTACCCGGCCCGCAAAGCGTTCTTGATACCCGCGTTGGCCCGGCAATGGCCGGTCACCTTCAGCTTGTGATTGTGCGCGGTCGCCACCACGGCGTTCATTTCCTCGAAGGTCATGCACAGCGTGTGGTGGTCGTTCGTATCCGGAGCGGCGGCGTCGCCGGTGGGGTATGTCTTCACCCACTCCACGCCGTCCTTCACGAGTTTGCGAACGGCGGAGCGCGCTTCGTCGGCTCCGCTCACGAGGAGCACGAGGCCGTCCATGCCGATCTTGCGGAAGTCCGGATTCCAATCCATGAGCCCGCCGACGCCGCAGATTTCACGACCGGATGCGGCCAACCGCGGGCCGGGGCACAAGTCGTTTTCGAGAGCCTTCTTCAGCCACACGTCGATGTTGAAGAGGCTGCCGCCGGAGCGGGCCGCGGTGTAGCCGCATTCCAGCGCGAGCTTGCAGTTCGCCGCGGCCAAGAGCGTGACGTACTCCACCGGATACTTGATGTCCAAGTCTTCGAGTGCGGCGACGTTGAAATACGTGGGGTGGAAGTGCGCCTCGACAAGCCCCGGCATGATGGTGCCGCCGCGGGCGTCGATCCGCGTGGCATCCGGTTCCGCGGGCGCGCCGCGGGCCGGCCCGGCATAGGCGATGCGGCCGTCTTTCACGAGCACGGCCGCATCGCGAATCGGCGGCCCCCCGTTGCCATCGACGAGGGTGCCATTGGTGATGAGTGTCGAACCAGTGGAGAGTTTCATGCGGAATGTCTATGAGTTTCGCCGCGGTTTCGCTCGGCTCCGCGGACTCCGCCTCGCGGCTAAACGTTCTTGGGGACCGCCCAGTGCCCGTCGCGATACTTCCGCTTCATCATGGCGTTTGCCTCGGGGCTGTTTGTGACCTGTTCCGTCTTCGGGTCGATCTCGATCGTCTTGCGGAGTCGCGTACTGATGTTGGTGACGTGGCAGAGCGCGGCCGAGATGTGCCCGACGCTCGCCGGGGCGTTCGGCTTCTCACCGCTGAGCACCGCGTTGATGAAGTTCTGGTGGTGGGCCGGCAGATCGACGCGGCCTCGCATCCTCTCGAGCGGCTTGTTCTTCTCGCCGTACAGTTCCCAGCCGTCGCCGTGGCCGATGATCAGCATACCTTTCGTGCCGTAGAACGCGGCCCCGTTCTCGTAACCTTCCTGCACGTACGGCGACCAGATGCGTTGCTCGAAGATGAACTGGCGCGGCTTCGCGCCGCCGTTGCCCGCATCGTAATCCGCGACCACATACTGCGTGTCCGGCCATTGTTGATCGTCGTCGAAGAAGAGCTTCCCGCCGAGGGCTGCGACGCGATTCGGCAGCGTGGTGAGGTTCATCCCCCATACGCACACGTCGATGTCGTGAACGCCATCGTTGCCCATGTCGCCCGCACCGTAGTCGTGGAAGAAGCGCCACGAGCCGTGGACGCGGTTGGTGTAGAACGGGGCTTCCGGCACCGGCCCTTGCCACAGGGCGTAGTCGATGTGCGGCGGCGGCTCGGTCGGCTTCACGTGCCCGAGATTGCGGCGAAGCTGCGAGTTCCACGCCTTGGTGACGTAAATCTCGCCGATGGCTCCGCCGTGGATGCGGTCCATCGCTTCCTTCACGGTCTTGGTGCTCCGCGACTGCGTGCCCACTTGGATCACGACCTTGTTTCGCGCGGCGGCTTCGATCAGCAGCCGGCCTTCGCGCACATTGTGGGAACAGGGCTTCTCGACATACACGTGCTTGCCCGCGTCCGCGGCGAGGATCGCGCCCGGCGTGTGCCAATGGTCCGGCGTCGCCATCCACACGGCGTTCACGCTCTTGTCGTCGAGCACGGTGCGGATGTCCTTGGTCGCTTTCACCGGGTGGCCGGCGTCGGCCGCGATCTTGGCGGCGGCGGCGAGGCGGTTCGCATCCGCGTCGCACACATGGGCGATGGTGATCTGCTTGTTCTGGGCGAGCAGCTTGAGGTGGCCCGTGCCCATCCCGCCGCAGCCCATGAGGCAGATCGTGAGCTTGTCCGGACCCGCCTTGGCGGGCGCGAGTGCGGGGACGGCGAGAGCGGCGGCGGACGATTGGATAAACGTGCGGCGGGTCGGCATGGCGGAACTCCGGGAGAGCGGAGCCCCGGTTGTAATCGAATCCGAGAGCCGGAACAAGAACTCAGACCGCCACATTGCCACTTTCAAGCTCACGGGGTTGGCAAGCTCACTGCCGACATGCATCACTTGAGTCGGGCGCTGTCTCGCATGCTCACGAAGTTCAAGCGACAGGCGGATGTGCATCGCGGCGCGGTCATGAAAGGATCCGATTCAGTCATGCGTGGGTTCCGAGTCCCGAACTGACGCGAAAGGTGTGGCCGTCCGGATGGCGGAGGTGGAACTCGCGGACGCCCCACGGCTCGTTCGTGGGCGGCCACGGAATGGTGTAGCCGAGTTTCACGGCGCGGTCGTGGATGCGGTCCACCTCGGCCGGCGACTCGACCCACCACGACATCCACACGCCGCCGGTCTCGTCGTCGCCGGCGAATTTCGGCATCGGCCCGCCGCGCGAACCTTGGGCTCCGACGCACAGGAAAATCTCCACTTCACCGGATCCGACAGCGCCGAACGAGGGCGGAGTGCCCCAATCCCAGCACTTCCGCCAGCCGAGCGATTCGAACCACGCGAAGCTCACGCCGATGTCCGACACGTTCAGAATCGGCGTGATCTGTTTGACGTCCATCGCGGCTCCGTTCATTTCAGCTTGAACTGATCGAGCATGGTGGCGAGGCGGAAGGCCTTGCCTTTCACCTTGATCTTCACGGTGAGTTGCTTGCCGCCGTCGACGCTGATGCCGATCGTGTCCTGCCCGGCGGGTTCACCAGTGCCGAACGCGTCCTTGATCAGGGCCTTCACTTCGTCCGGCTTCAGGTTCTTCTCCACGAGAGGAATCAGCTTGGCCAAGCGCGACGCCGCCGGAGAACACGGGTGCGACGGCGGGCTTGGCCTTGAGCCCCGCCTTGATCAACGCACCGTCTTCCTCCACGCTGATCGCAATGCAGTCGTCCGACACCGCGAGCCACACGAACTTGGTGCCGAACACATCCGTGAAATTGTCGTCCGCGATCTTCACCTCGAACTTGTGCAGGTTGAACTTGCCGATCTTCTCCACGTCGAAGCTGATGTCCACGGCGTCCGCCGGGATCGCGGCGGCAAAGTCGCGGAGGACCTTCTCGAGTTCCTTCGCATCCGTGACGTTGACCGCGGCGATGACGCTGTGCTTCCCCTTGGCGGAAGGAACGAAACTGGCGGCGAAATCCAAATTGCCGTTCTTCGCCGTGGCGGCGATCGGTTCGAGCACGCGGCGAGCCGCTTCGCGGTCGCCGGAATTGTCGATCGCGTCCTTCACGGCTTGGTCGATGGCCGGGGCCAGTTTCTTTTTCAGGTCGTCCGGCAGTCCGGCCTTCGTGATGATCTGAGCCGTCGCGTTCTTCGCGGCGGCGATGCCCGCGGGCTGGCTCGTGCGGCCGGAGAGCCCCGCGAAGTTCTTCGCAAGCGGCGTGCCGTCCTTCGCCGTCAAGTTCAGTTCGAACGAGAGATCGTCCGTCTTCGCATCGACGAACAGTTTCAGGCTCAATTCCTTGCCGTCGTCCGCGAGCATCTTCGTGGAGCCGACGACGGTGTCCGCGAGGAGGGCTTCGAGTTTCTTCTGGGCTTCGTTCTTGCCGCCTTCGTTCTTCTTGAGGCCTTCCTGCACTTGGTGTTCGAACTGACCGAGCACGAGGGTCTTCACGTCGTCCGGCATGCGGTCGAAGCGGGCGGACACGGACAGCACCGCACCGTCGTCGTTCGCGAAGTAATCCTTCGGAGCGATCAGCGACTTCTCGGCGAGATCCGCGGCGGAGCGGCCGACGTAGAGATAGTCGTTCGAGAAGCGGAGGAACACTTCGTTGATGAGCGGCACGTTGGCCTTGAGCGTGCCGCCGTCCGCCTTCTGAGGTTCGATTTGCAGGCGGTCCTTCAGGGCTTGCAGGAACCGGGCTTGGTCCGCGATCGGCACCATGACGATGACGGGGCTGGATTGCACGTCTTGGGCGAGCACGGCGTACGCGCCGAACGGTTTCTTGATGTCAATGCCTTCGAGACCTTTTCCACCTTCGGAGAGTTGCTGGACCAACCCGCGAACCTGCTTGACGGGTTCGTCCTTGTCCACGAGCTTGCCGATGTACTCGGCCTTGTCGAGAAGGTCGCTGACGGAGCGGAGCCGGATCGAGAGGGTCGGCTCGGCCGGCTTCTGCGCGAGCGAGGCGGAAGGAAGCACGGCGGACAGGGCGAACGCGACCGCGAACACCCACGATTTCAAACGCATGGCAAACTCCACGGAATGGTCAGGTGGATGATATACCCTGATGCCACGCTACTTGTGTCACTCCGCGGTTGAAATCGTAAAAAACGGGAGCGGCACCGGACGGATATGTCCCATGCGACGGATCTGTCCCCTGACTGTCTACGAGAGCATCATGAGCGGACAGAAAACGTGGGGCGGGCGTTTCACCGGCGGCACGGACAAGCAGGTCGAGGCGTTCACCGAATCGATCAGCTTCGACCGGCGGCTATGGCGGCACGACATCCGCGCCAGCCAAGCCCACGCCCGCATGCTCGAAGAAGCCGGGCTGCTGGCACCCGGCGAAGCGGAGCAAATCGCCGCCGCGTTGGACGAGATCGGCGGAACCATCGAGCGCGGTGAAATGGAGTTCTCCATCTCGCTCGAAGACATCCACACGCACATCGAACGCGCCCTGATCGCGAAGTTGGGCGATCTCGGCCGCAAACTCCACACCGGCCGCAGCCGCAATGACCAAGTCGCCACCGATGTGAAGCTCTGGGTCCGTGACGCGATCGACGAACTGGACGGCCTGCTGAAGGATCTCCAAAAGGCGTTCGTGGAATCGGCGGAGCGTGAAACCGGCGTCGTGATCCCCGGCTACACGCATCTTCAACGGGCCCAGCCCGTGCTGGCGTCGCACTACTTCTTGGCCTATGCGGAGAAATGGCAGCGAGACCGCGAGCGGCTCGCGGATTGCCGCAAGCGCGTGAACGTGCTGCCGCTCGGTGCTGCGGCCCTCGCCGGCACTTCGCTGCCCATCAACCGCGAATCGGTTCGGGCGAAGCTCGGCTTCGATTCCGTGGCCCGCAACAGTTTGGACGTGTCCAGCGACCGCGACTTCGCACTTGAATTCGTCTTCGATCTGTCGCTGATCGCGACGCACCTCGCGGGCTGGGCCGAGGAATGGATCATCTGGTCCACCACGGAGTTCAACTTCCTCGAGTTGCCGGATGCGTTCTGCACCGGGTCGAGCATCATGCCGCACAAGAAGAACCCGGACGTGCTCGAACTCACGCGCGGCAAATCGGCCCGCGTGATCGGCAGCCTGCAGCAACTCTTCGTACTGGTGAAGGGCCTGCCGCTGGCGTACAACCGCGACCTGCAGGAAGACAAGCAGGCGATCTTCGACGCCTTCGACACCGTGGCGTCGTGCTTGGCCGTGGCCTCGCCACTCGTTCGACAAACGAAACTCCGCCGTGAATCCATCGCTTCGCGCCTCGAGGACGGCTTCCTGGATGCGACCACGCTGATGGAAGCGTTGATCGCGAAGGGGACGCCGATGCGCACCGCGCACGAAACGGTCGGAAAGATGGTTCGCGAATGCGAGTTGAAGAAGTGCCGCCTCGCGGACCTGCCCGACACTGCCGAGATCCGCGAAGTGCTCGGCGTTGCGAACGCGCTGACTGCGTTCAAGAGCTACGGCTCCACCGCACCCGCGGAAGTGCAGAGGCAGTTACAGGACTGGAAAGCCCGCCTCAACCAAGCTCACGGGTAAGCGGCGGGGCCAACCACTCCTTCAAATCGGATTCCAGCAACTCCACGAATTGACTGCGGGGCATGACCTTGTCGCAGCCGGCCGCGCGAGCCGCGCGAAGCGTCTCCGCCTCCACGTGGGAGCCGTACGCGATCACGCTTGGCATCGCGGGGCACGCTTCGCGGAGGCCGGTCAGCAACGCCGGCAGGTCGAGCCCGTCGTTCTGCAAGTCGAGAATCACGCCGCCGGGCGGTTCGCGCGTCGCCAGTTCCAGCAACGCGGCAGCGTTCCGCGCCTGCTTCACGACCAGACCCTTGGCTCGGGCCGCCCCGGACACGCGGCTGAAGAAGATGAGATCGTCCGTGAGCATGAGGCCGGTCACTTCTTTTCCCCCAATCCCTTCGCCTCGAGCGCCATGTTCACAACCTTGAGCAATGCTTCGTCCGGCTTTTTGTCCCGCATTCCGGCGAGAAGCGCGACACGCATCTTGCTCGCTTCACCGGAGGGGAAGTGCGCGTCGCCCGTGGTGCCGACGTACAGGTACGTCGGCGATTTGCAAATCAGGATGTAAATCCCTTGCAGCTTGTCCGTCTTCGCACGGTCGCTCACCAGCCCGTGGAAGTATTTCTCTTTTTCCTCGGTCGTCATCTTCTTCGCCTGCTCGGCGGTGAGTTTCGGCGCGGTCGCGATCGAATCGATGAGGAAGTCCGTGGACTTCTCCTTGAGCAAGAGCTCCGCGGCGGCCTGCACCTGCTTCCAAGATTCGGCTTTGAACAGCTTCGCAGCGTCCTTGCTTTCGAGTGGCTTCTCGCGGTGCGGCTTCACCGGTTCCTTCGGCTTTGGATCTTGCGAGGCCAGCACGGTGGAAGCGGCCACGAAGAGGCACAACGATGTAAGTCGCATAGCGGTGACACCCTATAGGCGTGGGCATTCTACCGCGGCAAGCGACCCGGTTCCTGGAATCGACTTGTTTCGCGGCGCGGCCGTGCCTACGATTGAGGAGCCTCTGCAGTGTTCGAGTTGAACGTGCGCTTTTGGCGAACCTACAAAAACCTGCTGGGGAGCCTTTCTTAATTCGGGTGGCTGCCGCAAGCCCGCCAGTGCCTCGGTTTCGACCGGAGCCTGAAGACGGGATCCGAAATCCACCCGAGAGGCTCCCCCTTCAATGGCGGGTTCCTGAAAGACGTTTCACACGGCACAGGTGGAGGTACTATCACGAGCTGGGAGCGAGAGCTTCCAGCTCGTGTCATTTCTTCCGGTTCTTCGTGTTTCGGGTCCTCCGTCCAGATTTTCCGAAATCATCCGCGTTTCGAGCTGCATTGCAATTCTAAGTCCTTGGCAGGTGCGAGATTGCGAGCTCACTTGGCATCGGCCAAGAAGCTGTTCAAGCGCTGGAAAATGCCCCTTCCCGGTTCTCCCCCTGCCCCTAAACTCCGCATAACCAATACATTCGGAACACCATCCGGTGACACTCCGGTGTCACCCGCGAAGTGGTTGACTCCGGGTGAAGTACCGGTAGTTTGCTCCCGACCCCGCAAGGGGCGACTAGGAGGATCAGCGATGGCCACGCGTGTTCGCGCGATTGAAATGCAGGTCTTTTCCCCGTCCGATTTCCTGCGCCCCATCCGGCGCTGACCCGGCCGCAGGCGACCCGTTCCACTCTCCCGCGGTCGCCCGGTTCAGTGGTTCTCTCCGCACGATGCGGGGCTTCAACAACCCGATCACCGACTTGCGAATCCCGGCCGCAGCGGCCGCGGTCGCGTGATTCCTTTGGAAACACGGTGTCGGGCTCGACAGCGTCTCACTCGCACCCGCCGCACAGACGCGCACGGGGCAACGTCACGAGGACACCCGGGGGCGGGCCGCGTACCCCCTCCCGTCGCGAGTCGCCTGATTCGAGCCTGCACGTGTCAGCCCGGCAGCGGACGCCCGCGGGCTTCCTGCCGGCTTCGCCCCAGGGACGGGGTGGGGCCGGCCGATTTCATTTCCCCGGCGGCGGCGGTACCGGGCCACCGCTGACGC
Source organism: Gemmataceae bacterium (assembly GCA_046350135.1). Classification (GTDB taxonomy): domain Bacteria; phylum Planctomycetota; class Planctomycetia; order Gemmatales; family Gemmataceae; genus Urbifossiella. The sequence continues at coordinate 160,980 of JAXMBB010000001.1, read as the reverse complement.
GATTGAACACCGCCGGGTCGAACTCGTCTCCTGATTCTCCAGAAACGGGAATTACGGCCTTGGCGTCCTCCGCGAACTTCGCCACGGGCGGCGGAGGCACGGGCGGCAGCACGCTCTTCGGGGCTTCCGGCTTCGGCTCGGCCACAGGAGCGGGAACCGCGGGAAGCACCGGCACCGCGGCCGAACTCGCGGCCAGAACCACCCACGCCTCCAAGACGCGGAAGGCCGGCACCATCCGGTTCGCGAATGCCGCCTGTTTCATCCCGCCGTGAGCCGCGAGCGCCTTTTCCAGCAGCGGGCTCGTCGCCGGCTCGCTCTTCTTGATTTGTCCGAGCACGACTCGCAGGTTCTGCTTGGCGATCGCGGGGTCGTGGTCCGCCCCCGTGCCGCACGCCAGCTTGAAGGACCCGGAATAACTCGGCTTCGCGTGGCAGTCGGCGCAGAGATTCACGAGCACCGGTTGCACACGGGGAGCGAATGCGGCGGCCGCCTCCGCATTCACCTCGAGTTCCGCCTCGCCCCCCTTGGATGGCCCCGCCTTCGGAGCATCCGGCGGCGGTAGCTTGGATGTGCCGTCCCCGTTGAACAAGCGGATGGATTCTTCCATCGTGCGGGCCAGTTCGGCGGCCATAGCGTGGTTCGGCTGCAACTTCACGACGGCTTGGGCTTCCGCCAGCGCCTGTTCGCGAAGCCCGTTGTACATGCACCAGCGCGCGAGCTTGAAGCGGCCCGGCACGTCGTCCGGATTCAATTTGCCAGCCAAGTGCGAATAGCACTCGTCCTTCGACTTGCCGATGAACTGCACCCGATCTTTGGAATAGGGCACGTCGATGGACCCGCGGCGGACGAGAATCTTCTCCCCGGCCTGCGTCACGACACCCTCGACAATTTTGTTGTCCTGGAGCAGCACCACCGAGCCGATGCCGGGTGCGGCAGGGGACACGAGCGGCGTGGGCGCAGGCAGCACGGCTGGAGGCGGAACAGCGGGTAGTTTCTGCGGCGGCGCCAGCGGCGCTGGCACGGCGGGAGCCGCTGGCGGCGGCGGAACGGCCGGAAGCTTCTGCGGCTCGACCGCCATAGACGCGGCGGGAACGCCCGGTAGAGCGGGAAGCATCGGAGGAGGCGGAACCTTGGGCAACTCCGAAGGCGGCGGAAGTTGCGGCACGAGGGCCGACGCGGGGATCACGTTCTCATCCGGCCCCTGCACAATCGACGGAAGCTCGGGGGGATGCGCGATCACCGGGGACTCGGCGAACGGTTTCGCGGGCACCAGCCGAATCGACTCGGCGACCGGAACCCGACTCGGCCACGCGGACACGCCCCCGACCACCGCGGCGAATGCCGTGGCGGCGCACACGAAATAGCTGGTCTTCATAGTGCCGCCGCTCATATCGCCGCGACGGAGCCGAATCAAGAGGCGACAAACCCGAAAAGAACCGGCGGAGGAATCGCTTCCTCCGCCGGTCGGATTGTCAGAAATGCTTTCAGCGCTGCGGCGGCTTCGGCGGTTGAATGTTCGGTGCGAGTTGCCGCTTGACCGAGAGGGCGACATCGATCTCATCGCCGCCGCGGGCCACCACTGTCTTGTAATCCTGCGAGTTCTGATCCGTGTCCTTCACACCCCAGACCAGATACGTGCCGGGCAGAACCTTCTCGAACACGGCGACGCCGCACTTGTCCGTCTTGCCTTCCGCGGCGACGGCTCCGAACTGATCCACCAACCACACCTTGATATCCGGCTGAAGGCGTTCGGCTCCGCCCTGAGTCACCTTCACCTTGATCGTGGCCGTGGTGAAGTCCTTGTCCAACTTGATGCTCGCGACGCGGGTGCCGTAGAGCCCCGCCTTGTTCTTGAACATCACGCCGACCTTCACCTCGGTTTCCTTCTTGATGTCCTTCGGCAGAGTGATGTCAGCGGCGTACTTGAAGTCCGCGTCGGTCTTGCCGGCTTGGCCCTGTTTCGTCGGGTAGCGTTTGTAGGTCGTCTGCAGGTCCTTGCCGTCCGGGCCGGGCGCGTCGCCGAGGAAGAACACGACGTCGGCGGAGGTGTCGATCTGCGATTCCGGATCGATGGCGGTGGCGAGCAGGCGAATGGTGTCGCCCGGCTTGAACGACGCGAGCGGTTCCTTCTCCGTGATGCCGGGCTGGAAGTCCGGTTCCTTGCCCGTTTGGGGAAGGATGATCAGCTTCGAAACTTCGGGTGGCGTGGGGTCCACCTTGATCTCGCCTTCGCCACCGCCGACGAGGCCGACGGTGTTGGTGGCGATGATGCCGGCACGGAGCCGCGTGCCGGCGAACGTTGCGGGAATTGTGAACTCGGCCGAAAATGCTTTGCCGTCCGCCTCCAGCTTGCCTTGGGCGACTTGGCCGCCGGGCGCGGCCTTGCCGTCCGCTCCCGGCTTCTCGCCGATGTAGATGAGCACGCTTGCCGGATCGATGGCCGATTCGCCTTCGGTGGGCGTGGCGATGACCTTGATCCGCTGACCGGGGACGAACCATTCCGAGGCCGCCTTCACACCGACCGGCTCGGCCTTCACTTCGCCGAGTTTCGGTGCGGTCGAATCGAACTGGACCGTGCTCGGACCGCTGGTCTTGTCCGCACGTCGCGCGACGAAGTCCTTCGCGCCGAACAAGCCGTTGGTCGCGAACGGGAACGACCAATCCTCGGAGCGGAACGCGAGCACCACTTCGCCATTGGCGCCGATGCGGACGCTCGTGAATTCGTTCCGGGCGGACGGGGCATGACGAACTTCCTCGACGCCCGCGCCGCGCTTGAAGATGACTGCGAATTTTTCATTCGGCTTCGGGTCCGACGCCATGAGCCGGACCGTGATCGGCTTCCCGGGGATGGCGGCGCTCGGGGCTTCCACCGCGAAGATCGCGGCGGGCGTGCCGTCCAGCTTGAACGCTCCGGCGCGAGAGTATCCGTCCACCGAGACATCCAGGAAGCCGTTGGCGTCCAACCCGTCGGTGAGCACGGAGAGGGTCAATTCCGCAGCACCGTCTTCTTCTTTGCTCAAGGCCAACGATCCTTCGAGCACATTGCCGGCGACCGCGAGTTTGGAAGCAGCGACAGGTTCGCCGTTGGCCTTGCGCGGAGTCAATTTCACGGTGATCGGCGGGCCAAGCGGCTTATTCTCCGGGGTGAAGGTCTTCGGCGTCACCTTGATGCTGAGCTTCTTCCCTTCGAGCGTGGGGGGGGAGATGGTGGCCAAATCACCGATGGAGATGTTCCCGATCGTGGCCTTTTCATCTTGAGGAACGCCCTTGGCATCGAGCACCCGGATGACGGGGTCCGCACCGAGTTTGATCGCGGGCGGCGGCGCGGGAACCGGCTTGCCGTCCGCACCGATGGTCGGCGGCAACGCGGGCGGAAGTTGTGCCTTGTCCGCTGTCAGTGCAACGTAAACCGTGGTCTTGCTCGGCACCTTCAGCAGGTTGCTCGACGCGGCAACCACGCGATTGGTCTTCTCCCCCGAAACGAGTTGCACTGTGAGTTCCGCCTCCACCGGAAGCGGGTTGTGAACGTAGACGTGGAACGGAGCTTCCTGATTGGGCCGCAGGTTGATTTGACGCAACGGCTTCTTGGCATCCGTGTCCGGATTGTAGTTGGAGCCCACATCCACCGTCGGGCTGAAGAATGCCTTGGGTTTGTCCTGGCCTGCCGCCCGCTCCGCGGGGAGCAGCAGCAGGATGAGCGACCATCCGGCGATGAGTTTCGAGGTGCGCATCCGTGTATACCTGTGGGGGTGTGGGGCGTCCGCGCGCAGTACCGCGCGGATTCCTGCACTATCTTCCCCCCTTCGCGAGGGGGCGGTCGCAGTCTTGCGCCAAGTCCGAGTAGAAAGCGGCGGCCCCGGCCACGCCCGACCGGAGTTTCCCGTACTCGCCGAACCGCCCCGCCAGCCAATTCCGGCGTTCGACTTCCTCTGAAACGAACAGATTGCCGAGCCCGATTTCCCGGACGGATGCGTCGAGTCGGGGCGGAGCGGCCCGCAGAATCCGTTCGAGCGTTTGCGGAGACTTCTGCACCGCGTCCGCCGCCGGAATGCGCGACCGCCACGCGGCGAGGTTCTTGTCCGTCAACGATTGCCAGCGGCTTGCATCGGCACCGGCCGACTGCAACGTCGTCGCCACATCCGCCGCCTCGGCACCCGAGAAGCGGAGAAGGTTCAACGAGGCGACGGCGCGGCGGCGGGACCGCTCGATCGCAGGCTCCCACTTCTTCTGTTCGCTCAGCACCGGCTTGGTGATGTGTTCCTTCTCGAACTTCGCCCGCTCGTTCTGGAAGCGGATGTTGGAGACCTTCCGGAACCCCGATGCGATGGCGGCGCGATCGCCGGACTCGAGCCCGGCTCCCGCGAGCAGGACCTGCAAGCGGATGTATGTGCTGGCCTCCGGTTGCAGGTGGGCCGTCTCTTGGAGTTTCTTCAGTTCGCCCGGGGTGTGCAGTGTGAGCGTCGGCAGGTCCGCCTGCAACTGACGTGCGATCGAATCCAGCTTGGCGAATGTGGTGGTGTCGAACGGGCCGTCCACCGCGAGTTGCGCCGCGAGGTCGGTCGCAACAGTGGCGACACGCTGCCAAGATTCCAGCTTGGGTTGATCCCAGGCGATCGCGGACGGCAGAGTGGCCTGAAGTTGCCACGCGGCGTCGGCCACCGTGCGGCGTGCGATGCGAATCGATTCCGCATTCTTCGCGACGATCCGCAGTTCGGACGCGGACTGCCGCAGCTGCTGGACGGCCTCGCTGACTTCCGCGGCACTCGGTGTCGGCTTGAAGAGCGTCTCCTCCGCCGCAAGGCGGCGACGATCCGCCTGTTCGAAACGCGGCCGCACGCGTCGGAAGCCCTCGGGCAGCGGGCCGCCCGTGGCGACGAGCACTTCGCCGAACGCCTGCTCGGCTTGAAGCAATGCCCGCAACGCGTCCGGCGTGACGGTCGAGGGCAGTTTCGCCTTCGCGACGCGCTTCAACAACAGCCACTCGTTCGTGACGAGGTCGTTGCCGGAATCGTTCTTCAGCTTTCGGAACGGCGTGCGCTCCAGCAGTTCAGCGATGCGGCCGATGCGTTCCGCAGTGAGGGACGGGTCGTCCACGAGCTTTTGCCAGAAGTAGAAGAAGCCGTCCAAGACTTGGTCGCCGTCGAGCATCTTCTCGAGTTCCAACTCGTGCTTGTCGAGTTCGCCGGCGGGCACGGGAATCGGCTTTCCGGCGTCGTCCAGCGGCGGGTAACGAAGGCGAATCCAGCGATCGAGTGCGAGTGTGAGTTCCGGCTTGGGCGCAGGCCGCCCGACGCGGCGTTCATAAATGCTCGAGGCCTTCACTTCGCGCCACAGCGTCGTGCGCGATTGCAACAGCGCCACGGCGGACTTCCACGTCGAGTTTTGGCGAGGATCTTCGAAGTCGAGCCCGTCCAGGTATCGCGCCTCGGCGCGAAGCATACGCGATTCCAGTTCCATCACGAGATCCGGCGCCAAGTACCGCCCGAGTGTGCGGTGCGAGTCGCGTTGTTTCCAACCATCGAGCAGTTCGGCGGGGTAGGGGGGAGGCTCCGGCGGAGGCGGGGCGTCCTCGGCGGGCGGCCCCTTCCGCGTCCGGTTGTAGAAGAGGCGAAAGTCGTTCCCGTCCGGCCCGTAGCGTTTCGGCACCTGCCGCCGATCGGGCACTCCGAACGACCACTGCGAGACACGGCAGATCGCGAAGTCCGCCACTTCGGCGAACGTGATGCGGTTGTCCGTCGCCTCGCCGGCGCGGTATCCGTCCGCTTCGCCGGACAAACCCTCGGCAAGATACGCGGCGAATGCGGAGAGTCGGAGTTCCGGAATCACAAGGCTGCGTTCGCCCGGCGAGCACGACGCGAGCACGGGATACTTCGGGTTGAATGCGGTGATCTCGAGATCGACCTGCGTGGCGACGTCGTCCTGCAGCGGCCCGCGGAACGGATCCGCCGGCGTTCGCGCCACATCGAGGAGAAGCGCCTTGTCCTTGGCCGCGCAAGCATCCATGGCTTTCAGGATCGCTTCGAGCGGAATCCACGTGGAGGCGGGATCGGGCCCGTCGAGCCGCGCGTCGCCGGGGAGGATGAACACCTTGCCGTCCCGCACCACGCTCATGGCGCTCACGAAGAGCACGAACGGAAGGTCGCTTTTCTTCTCACCGCGCAGCGCGTCCAGATCCTTGATCTGGTCGCGGAATTTGTCCCCCTGCTGGGCGGCCGAGCCGAGGCCGTCCGATTGGATGAAGTGCTTGAGCAACGCCTCCGCGTCGCGTTGGGCGCTCGGGTTCGAAGCCCATTCGATGTTTCCGTACTCTTGCACCGGCAGGCCGTGGAACACCACGTCTTTCGGCTTCGGTTCGAGGAACATGAACAGGGCGAGGATGCCGCCGGCCAAGCCGAAGAACAGGGCGACCGCCATCGCGATCTGCGGCTTGCGGATGCGTTCCTTGCCGCGGTGGTCGTGCCAACCGGTAGCAGGGCCGCCCGGCACCTTGCCTTCGAATTTCTTCGCTCCCCGCTCCCACGGCGCGGCGTTGTCGTCCGCCGGCGGCGGCGGTTCGGGGGCGGGCGGATTGGCGTCGGCCACGGCAAACCTCACGGAGACTTGATCGGTTGCGGGATCAATGGCTCGTCCCAATACGGAAGCACCGGATCCTGGGCGCTCGCCTTCACCCCCGCCAACGGAAGCTCGAGCATCGTCCCGGACTTCGGGTCCGCGAGGTCGGCCACCGAGTACAGCCGCACACGGCGGCCCTTGGCCGAATCCGGCGGCGTGCCTTTCAGGTCGAAGTACCCGGTGTACGCACCGAATTCGCGGAAGAACCGGTGCTCCTCGGTCAGCGTCTCATCCACTTGCACGAAGTACGGCGCCACCTTCTTGCCGTCCGGAAGCTTGTCCGTCCGTTTCGAGTAGATACGCACGGCCAAGCAAAGCTTCTCCTCCTTGTTCGGTTCCGGGGAGTCCGGGTCGGTGGAGAAGCGGTGCATCTCCCAAGTGAACTGCACGGTCCAGTCAGGCGACTCCCACTTTTCGGTCCACTTGCGGCCTTCCTGCTCGCCGCCCGCGGCCGCATTCGCCGCTTCGCCCACGGCTTCCAGCGTCGTGACATCGCGCGGGGAGAACGCTCCTGCACGCGATTCCACCCAGCCGGTGAGCTTGCCCTTCGCGAGTTGCTCGCCGTCGTTGGCGTCGACCCAGTTCCAGCGGCGGATCCGCCACGACGGGGCCGGGTTCTTGTACTCGCGCCACCAGTACACAGTCGCTCCGGGGGATCGCACCGTATCTGAGGCGAGTTCCCACCACGCGAACGCCGGGGCCGGCTGATTCAGCAGTTTCAATCCCGCCGCGGGTTTGTTCTCGACGGCGGCGGTGAGGTCCAGCGTGTGCCGCCCGTTTTCGTCCCGGTAATCGCTTTGGTGGCCCGCCGTGGTGCCGCGGTACCGCGGAATGCTCATCAGCCAGCCGTTCACGGGTTCCTTGAGCACCCGGCCGGAGGCGATCAGTTCCTTGCCGAATGTTCGGTACTGGCCCCACAGCAACCGCTCGAACACCGGCGGTTGCTTCGGGTCCGGTCGCGACACGCGGACCAGCATGCGGTCGCCGTTCGCCAGTTCGATGCGGTACGGCGTATCCGGCGGGCGGCGGCGCACGAAGGTGTCGTAGCGAAGCTCGGTGAGCGGATCGCTCCACCAAGCGCGTTCGCGAACCGGTTCCGGATCGTCGAAGCGGTAATGCGTCTCGAGTTCGCGGCGACCGTCCGCGGCCACCAGTACCCGCGGGCGGAGGTAATCGTTCAGCGTCTGGGCGAACTTGTCCACTTCCTCGAAGTGGATGCTGCCCGGCGGGTCGAACTTGCCGAGTTTCCCCTTTGCGGCGGCTTGGAACTTCTCGATCTCCTTGTCCTGCAACGCCAGTTCGTCCTTGATCAGGAAGATGTGGGCGGCGACACCGCGACCGCCACCCGTGTCGAACTCCTTCTCCAAGGCCTTCAACGAGGCGTCGTGGGAGTAGCCGACGTGCTTCCCGCCCTGGTAGACCCAATCCGAGTTGTCCGCACCGTCCGTCAGAACGATAAGCACCTTGCGCTGGTTGTCGCGAGCCTCCTCGAAGTCTTCTTTCACCGCGTTCACCATGGAACGCACCACGGGCGAATACACTCCGGCCCGTTTGTCCGGCCCCAGATCCGTGAAATGTTTCGGGAACTGCTGCAGACGCTGCAGGAACGCACCCAGTGCGATCTTGTTCGCGCCCCAGTCCACGGTGTAGGGCTCGTGTACGGTGCGATCGAACGTGCCGGGATACACGGTCTTCCCGTCGTCGCCCGGATCCTTGCCATCCTTGTTGACGTTCGCTTTACCCGCCGTGGCGGCTGTCTCGTAGGGCAGGGCTTTCGGCACTGCGTTCGGGTTCGGGGGCGCGACGCCGAAGCCGCGCACACGCAGTTTCGTGCCGTCCGGCAATCCCTTGAGGATCGTGTGCAATTCCTCCCACAGACGGTCCAGCCGAGACTTTTCCTGACCTGGAATCTTCGCCGTCATGCTCGGCGAGTAGTCGATGATGATCGACACGATTCCGACGTCGATGTCGTTGGGCCCCATGAAGGCCACTCGCGGCGCCTCGGTTTGGGCACGCACGTGCGTTGCGATCACGTCCGGCACGCGCTTCAACTCCGCCGTGGCGTCGGCCTTCTTGTACTGCCCGCGGAAGAAGACCTTGCGGCGCACGGTCGCGCTCTCCCGGATCGCTTTCCCGTCCCTCGGGGGCTCCAGCATCGAGACCAACGTATCCGCTTTGTTTTGCTGAAGCGGCCACAACTGCCGGGCGAGTTTCTCCGGGATGAGCGAGATCTTGCGATTGGGCACGTCCTTGGGTTCGAGCGCGGCCCAGATCACCGCCGAGCTATCGGGCGGAATCGTCTTGGTCGTCAGCGCGAAGGTCACGCGGCGTTGTCGTTCCGTCGTCCACGACGCAGTGTCGGCCGAGGGCAGAATGTCGAGTTCGCCGGCGTCGCGGAGTTCCTTGAATGCGGCGTATTGCGAATCGGTCATGCCGAAGAGCTTCTGTTGCGCGGCGTCTCCCTCCTTGTCGGTGGGAGCGGGCGGGGTCAAGAACGCCTCCGACACCGACTTGTAGTACCGCGGCCGGGTCGATTCCGGTTCGTCGTACCAGTGGTCCAACACCGTGCGGTGCGCTTGCCCCGCGAAGAGTACTTGCCAACGATGATTACGGTTGATCACGGCCGGTTCGTCGCCGTCTCGAAGCTCGGGCAGCACGGCGCCGCGGCTGAACCGTTCCGACTGCGCCGCGTCCGCGTGGGTCGCGGCCACGTCCGCCCGCTTCGCCAAGGCGAGATGTTGCTCCAAGAGTTGGGCCCCGACCCGTGCCGACTCCGTCCAAGACTTCTCGTTGATCTTGTTGACCTCTCCGCCGATCACGTCCCAACTCGAGAGCTTGATGTTCTCGACCTTCTGGGTGTCCGCGACCGACTTGCCCAGTTCGCTCAACGCCAAGTAGCCCAAGGCGATGGCGCGTTCGCGACGGTTGATGTCCCGCTGGCGCTTGTCGTTGGCTTCGGAAGCCGTCTTGTTCTTGCCGCTGTCGAATCCTTGCGTGGCGATACGATTCGCGCGGACGATCTCGTCGCGACGAAGCATCGAAATCGGATCGGCCCGCCCTCTCAACGGCGGCACGAGCAGCAATTTCTCGCGGAGCAGCCAATCGTTCTGAAGCGAGACGGGGTCCTTCGCCTTGCCGGCGAGCATGCTTTCGTAGCGGCTTGCCAGCGCGGCATATCCCGTGCGAACCGAACCCACCAACGATTGCAGCCTCGCGAAGCGTTCCTGGTCCGGGATGGCGTCCGCCTCGGCGCGCTCCGGGGGGAGCTTGTCGATCGCTTCCGCCAGCGCGTGAACATCCGCCCAGAGCTTGGGCAACGGCTTCGGGTCGTACCGTTCCTCGTCCTCGAACACGACCCAGCGACCGAGAAACGGAAGGTCCGCCATCACTTCGTCGCGTAGGGCGAGCGCGTCGCGGATCTCTTCCGCACGCTTTTTCGCGTAGTTGTACTTCTTCTCCGCGGCCGCGAAGTGGTTGAAGATCTCGCCCCGTTGTTCGGGCAGGGCGAACAGCATGTCCTCGGCGCGGCGGCGCGACACGTCCGCGCTCTTCACCACATCCTGCACCACCTGCCACACCGCTTCGCTGTACGGGTGCTTGTCCGCGGCGACGGGGCCGAGCGCGGCCTCCTCCGCGTGTTCCCGAAGGATCAACGCCCGCTGCCAAAGCATTTTCCCGGTGCCCGGGTCCGCCTCCACGGGCCACGGTTCCTTCGAGAGTTCCGCGAACTGGTCGAGCATGAGGAACAGTTGGACGTTCGGCGGCCGGATCGGTTCGTCGGCCCAGATCGCGCGGAGAAGCTTGGCCCGCCGCTTCAACGGCGACGTGTTCGTCTTGTCGTCCGCCGCAGGCACCTGCTTCACGATCTCGTTGTCGGGCAGCGCCCGGGTCGCCGCTTGGATCAGGAAGTCGGAATACGCCATGCGATGATCGCGAAGATCGGGGCGATTGATCGCGGCACGCACCGCCTGCAGGGTCTCTTCCGTGCCGGATCCCAAGAAGCTCCTACCCAGCGGAACAAGTTCCGAATCGTATTGTTTCGTGATGACAGGGGCGGCGCCGGACGCCTGCCACATGGGCGCGGAGGCCGTGCGGGATGCGCCGATGTACGACGCGGTCCGCGACTTCTCGATCGCGTCCAGTTCGGCCCGCATCGCTCGGGCCACGGCATCCGCAGACTCGGTATGGCCCGAGCGCACGGTCTGTTCGTAGCGGATCAGCAGTTCGCGGTATCGCCGCCAGTGCCGGGGGGAATACACCTCGGGCCCCGGCACGCCGCGTGCGGCCGCTTCGCCGTACTTCTTCCATTGCTCGGACAGCCCCGGCATCGGATCGAAGGTCGCGGGCTTGTCGTCTTCCGTGACACGGTGAAGCATGAGCGTCGTGCCGGCGGCGCGTTGCTTGCCCGCGTCGCCGAGCGGAAGCAGCACCGGGTTCTGCGAAGTGGGCCGGTTCTGTGACGACCAGTTCCTCACGCCATCCCGCACGTACTCGTAGAGGTCGAGCGCGCTCAAGTACTTTTGCGCCGTCGGAGTTGCTTTTCCGCCGAGTCCCTGGATGACGGCGTGGGCGAACGCGGTCCGCTTCAGTTCCTCGGACTCCCATGCCCGCTCGCCTTCATCGCAGCCCAAGATCACGGTGATGTTGCCCATGGCGAGCAGGGCGTCGTTCATCTCCTTCGACTTCATCGCCTGCACGAACCCGTCGTGGAGGTGGCCGCGAGTCGGTTCGGGCGTCTGCCGCGCAGGGTCGAACATCACGAGCACTTTCGTCTTCGTGCTCGCGAGTTTCTGCGAGATCGACTGAAGCAACTGCTCCACGTCGAACCGTTGCCCCTTGTTCACGTAAAGGTATGGGCGGTTCGCATCCGCGCCCGTGTGCAGGCCGAAGTAGATGATCGCGGTGTCGCTCGGCTTGCGGAATTGGCCGGAGTGGCTGGTCTCGCCCAGCACCCAGTCCGCCAAACTCTCCACGCTGGTGATGTCGTCGGTCCGGAACTTGTCCGTGCCGTTGCTCGCCATCGGGACGTGAGCCCGCTCCGATTCGGTTGAGGCATCCCGGTTACGCTCGCTCCACTTCTCCAAGTCCCGGCCGCTCATCCATCCGTACGGATCGATGGGCGCGTGGAGGTTCGGCGCGTCCGGTGAGGGGTCGGTGGTGATGATGAGCAGGACCGGCGGACTGGGTGGCCGGAGGAATTCGACGAGAAACCAGATCCCGATCAAGATCGCGGCGAACAGCAGGAACAAGCCGGCGATCAGGATCGGCCGCTTGCGGCTCTTCGGCTTCTGCGCCGTCGGCATCCAATCGGCCTTCGGGCCGCGTCGAACGGGGCCGCTGCCGCCGCCCGGACGCCACCCGCCGCCCTCGCCCTTGGCCATGACCGACTCCCTGCGATTCGTTTGATGAAGGGAGTCTAACCGCGGGACGCCTCACTCGCCAGTGGGGGATTCCGGCAACGATCGCGCGAGGAATTCCAAGACGCTCTCGCTCGTCTTTGTGAATTCGCGCACGAGTTGCGGGAATGGCAGATCCTGCATCTCGACCACGCGGCGGAGCAGGAACGGAACGGGGCTGTGCGGCTCGAGCCGGGTCAGGTGGTCGGCGATCTGCGAGATCTGCTTGTACAGTCCGGCCCGAGTGATCTTCTCCCCCTTGCCGCTCCCGCCCCCGCCGCCGCCGCTGGGGGCCGCCTCTCCACTCGAATCGCCGCTCGCAGTCGCATCGCCGCCGCCGGGTTCGTCCACGGTCTCGACCGCGGCGTACATGTCGTCCGCCACTTTGCGGCAGTCTTCGAGCGCGAGCCGCACTTCGCGGAACGACGGCGCCAGATCCCCGGCGTTCGCCTCGACGAACCGCGCCTCCACCGCCTGACGCATCGCCTCCAAGTCCGCCAACGCACCGTCGACCTCGGTGAGGATCGCCTTCACGCCGTCCGCGCCGATCTTGCGGGCGACCGACTGCACCTCCTCGATGCTGTGTTTGGCCGCCTTTCCCTCCGCGCCGCGGCAAGAGAACACACTGATCGAGACGCCATCTTGCTCGGCGAGAATCAACTCGCGAAGCACATTGGGGTAGAGCAAGCCGCTCCCGGCGTCGTCCAGCGACTGGAAGCGGCCGGCCCGCCCCTCGGCGGCGTATCCTTCCTGCTCCCGCCGTACGCTCTCGCGTTCTTCGGGGTCGGCCGCTTCGATTTCGGCCAAGTTCGGCCGCGGCCAGACCGAACTCCAGAGGTCGTTCGCCAACTTGGTCAGGAACTGGAACCCTTCTCGCGCCCCGGCCAAGCCGCCGCTCCGAGTGGCCGTGTCCACCACATAGATGGCCCAGTCCAAGCTCTTGCTGCGCGTGGAAAAGAGGTCTTGAGCCAACTTCATGCCGTCGCGCCAGTGCTTGATCCGCATCGGGTCGTTCACGGGAAGCGAGTCGATGGTCGGAGCGTCGCCGCGCTTTTCCTTAGCCTCGTTACGGATTCTGGCGAGGTTCGTGGGGTCGCGGGCCTCCTTGTCGCGGACTTGGTTCGGAGGTGGACCGCCGGGATCGTCGCCGGGGATCGGCTTGAGCAACGTGGCAATGTCGAGAATGGGCATGGCGGTGGATCGCGGGGTGAAACGGGCGATTGCTTGAAGTGTGAGGGGGCGAAGCGGCCGCGGCAAGGTGAAAACCGCTTCCTGCGGCACAATCGGCACGCGCCGCGCCGTTGTAGCCGGACCGCTTCTACAATATCCGCCCGAATCATTCTCCGAGAATCACCCGATGCCCGACGCCTACCGCACCGAGACCGACAGTATGGGCCCGATCCGCGTGCCCGCGGATCGCTACTACGGGGCGCAGACCGCCCGTTCGCTGGTTCACTTCGCAGTCGGTGCGGACACCATGCCCCGCGCCGTGATTCGCGCCTTCGGCACCTTGAAGAAGGCGGCCGCACTCGTGAACGCGGACCTCGGCCTGCTCCCGAAGGAGAAGGCGGACCTGATCGCGAAAGCCGCGGACGAGGTGATCGCCGGCAAGTTGGACGACCACTTCCCGCTTCGCGTGTGGCAGACCGGCAGCGGCACGCAGAGCAACATGAACGTGAACGAGGTGATCTCGAACCGCGCGATCGAGATCGCGGGCGGAGTCATGGGCTCGAAGAAGCCCGTGCATCCGAACGACGACGTGAACATGTCGCAATCGAGCAATGACACGTTCCCCACGGCCATGCACATCGCCGCCGCGGAGGAACTGCTTCACACTCTGATCCCGAGCGTGCAGGCACTTCGCGATGTGTTCGACGCGAAAGCCAAGGAGTTCGCAGAGATCGTGAAGATCGGCCGCACGCACTTGATGGACGCGGTGCCCCTCACGCTCGGCCAGGAGTTCAGCGGTTACGTGGCCCAGATGGACTACGGCCTCGCCGCGGTGAAAGCGACGTTGCCGATGCTTTATGAACTGGCTCTGGGCGGAACCGCGGTCGGCACCGGGCTCAACGCCCACAAAGAGTTCGCCGACCGCGTCGCGAAGAAGATCGCAGACTTGACCAAGCTGCCGTTCGTGACGGCTCCCAACAAGTTCCAGGCGCTGGCGGGGCACGAACCGCTCGTGTTCGCCAGCGGGGCGCTCAAGGCGCTCGCCTCCGGCCTCATGAAGATCGCCAACGACATCCGCTGGCTCGCGTCCGGCCCGCGCTGCGGCCTCGGTGAACTGACCATACCCGAGAACGAACCCGGTTCCTCGATCATGCCGGGCAAAGTGAACCCGACGCAGAGCGAAGCGATGACAATGGTCTGCGTGCAGGTGATGGGCAACGACGCGGCGGTTGGATTCGCCGCCAGCCAGGGCAACTTCGAACTCAACGTGTTCAAGCCGGTGATCATCCACAACTTCCTGCACTCGGTGCGATTGCTCACCGACGCGTGCCGCAGCTACCGCGAGCACTGCGCCGCGGACATGCCCGAGACCGACTACGAAGCCCTCGAGTACTCGGTGGGCGCGGACAGCGGCATGGTCGAGGTGGATCAATCGAAGCTGAAGGCGAAGGCGGGCGGCAAGACGCGCAAGGGCATCGACGCGAACCGCGAGGTGATCGGCGGCATCCTGAAGAACTCGCTGATGCTCGTGACCGCCTTGAACCGCCACATCGGATACGACGCCGCGGCGAAGATCGCCAAGACGGCGCACCACAACGGCACGACCCTCCGCGAAGAGGCGGTGGAGCTGGCGCCGCCACTAAAGGATGGCACCGGCGTGCTCACCGGCGAGAAGTTCGACCAGATCGTGCGGCCCGAAAAGATGACCGGCCCGGGGGATTGAGTGAAGCATGCCGAGCGGGGGGGGGCGGCCCCCCCCGTCGGCACACGGGGCTGACGCCCCCCGCTCGGTGAGTTCCTGCACCACGTCCTCGTGCATGCTCGCGACATCGTGGACTTCCCAACGATCGTCCGGCTTCGTGTAAAGTTTCAGAGAACCCTCCGCGGGAACGATCAACGCCCACTGCTCGGTTCGCACCGCGGCCGAACCGCCCATCCGCGACACCACAACCTCGTGAGCCCGACGCGCGAGCAAGGATTCTTTCAGGCTTCCGGGACGCGTCATGTCCGTAGCACGTCGGCCCGCATCGGCCGCGTCCGGGTTCCGCACGATCAGCGGCACATGCACCAGTTCCTCGTGCAACTCCGAACCGTCCGGGCCGATGATGCCGTGTTCGCCGAGCGGGAGCCCGTAATCGGAAGACACCACCCACGTCGCGGACTTGTCCAGCCCGCGTTCTCGCAACAACTCGAACGCCGCTCCCAGTTCCGCATCCAGCGATGTGACCACGGCTGCGAAGCTGGCGTGCAGCCACTCCCACGCCGCGGCATCCGAGGTGTCGAAGGAACCGAGCTCCGGATCGGCCAACGGCTCGATCTTCTCGATCTCTTCATCTTCATCGGCGATGTACGCCTCGAACACGTCCTGCGACACATCCCACGGCGGCAGCAGCCGATCGATTTCGATCCATACCACCGGAGCATCACGCTCCAACACCCTTGGGAGGGTGCGAAGCAGTTCGTCCAGTGGTGAAGCATCCCCTTCTTGCGGCCGCGCATCGAACACTTCGCCCCAGCCGGCGTAGAACTCAGGGGGCGAATCGGTTTCCGGATGATTCGCGCGAATGAGAACGGAACCGGGTGGCGGCCCGTGCGGCAGCCACGCCGCGTGCGCCGCCTCCGGCGTCGGGCACTCGCTGATGTGGCGGTCGAACACGACGGACTCGGCCGCGAGCCGGTCCAGATTCGGCGTCGCGACCCACTCGTTGCCGTAGGCTCCGAGCCAACCCGCCGGACAACCGCGAAGTACGAAGACGATTACGTTCATGACTGGCGATTCTATAAAGCCAGAGTGAATACAGACTTCACCACACAGGCACAGAGAACACAGAGAGAAAAAAGGAAGTGAAGTTCGCGTTTACCGTCACCGACTCGTTCATGGTTCTAGGAGTCGGCTGCTCGTTACACCCGGTACCGGCTTGTTGGAGACGCCGCTTCGGATCGGCGATCGTTTGCGACTGATCCTGCCCGATGGCTCCGTGCGCGAGACTACTGTGAACGTACTCCACTTCATTCATGCACCGAACCCGATCCCAAACCCGTTCTTGGCTCTTTCCGAGTTTCAACCTTCGGATGTTCCGACGGGAACCGAGGTCTGGGTCGAGTCGAACTGATTTCTCTGTGTCCTCTGTGACTCTGTGGTGAAAACTGATTGAAAGGCTGTCACTTGCTCGGTCCGATCTTCGCCCGCGAACTCGTCACGGTGCCGCGTCGCCGCGGGCACCACGCCGCGCGGTGTGCCGTCGCCGGGCTCCTCGCCATCCTCGGCATCACCACCTGGCAAGCCACCATCGGCTTCTCCCGCGACGCGACCCTCGGCGAGACTGCAGCGTTCGGTCTCCTTCTGTTTCAAATCGTCGTGTTCGTTCAACTGCTGCTTACGCTGTTCTTCGCCGCACTCTCCGCCGCCAGCGCCGTGTCGCAGGAGAAGGACCGCCGCACGTTCGTGCTGCTCCTGCTCACGGACATGCGAGACTACGAGATCGTGCTCGGCAAGCTGCTCGGCGCATTGCTGCCGATTACCATTCAACTGATGATCACGGCCCCCGTGCTGGCCTTGCTGCTCTTCCTCGGCGGCATCGACCCCGAACAGGTGATCCAAGCCGTGCTCGTGCTGGCGGCATCGGCCGCGGCCGCGGGTTCGCTCGGCGGGCTCATCGCACTTTGGCGCGACAAGACGTACCAAGCCGTCGCACTCTCGATGCTGTTCCTCGTGCTGTATGTGTGCGTGGTGCAAGGGCTCGGAGCGGTGAGCGGCGTGCAGTCATGGTTCGATCCAGTCGCCGCGATGCTGACCGTGCTCGAACCGCCGGCCGGCGGATGGGGCGGACTTGCTCCCGCTTATGGTTTCACATTCGTGATGCTTGGCTGGTGCGCTCTGCTCAACGGCATCGGCATCTGGAAGTTGCGGAAGTGGAACCCGAGCGGCGAACCGATCATGCAGCGGGAGGTGCCGGACGCCGTGGAGACGGATGAAACCGTCGAGGCGGAGAAGCGGGCGAAGGCCCACGCGGCGCCGGGCGCCGTGCGGCCCGTGTGGCACAATCCTGTGCTCTGGCGCGAGATCCGCACGCTGGCCTATGGACGACGCCCGCTTCTGGTGAAGTTCGCCTTCGGCCTTGTGCTCACACTCATCTTGTACTTCGCGGTGAGCGAATTGAACCGCGCCGGCGGGCGGCCCGCGTTCGCCGCCGCGTATGGCCTCGTGCCGGTCGCCGTGCTCAGCCTGCTGCTCATCTCCGCCCAAGCGGTCACGTCCGTCACCTCCGAACGCGATGGTGGCTGCCTCGACATCCTGCTCGTGACCGACATCTCGCCCAAGGAGTTCGTCTTCGGCAAGCTCCTCGCGGTGGTCTACAACACTAAAGAATACCTGATACCGCCGCTGTTGCTGGCCGCATTCTACGCCGTTCGCGGTGCTCTCACGCGGACGCCGCCCGGCCTCGACGCCGCGTCCGCGTTCGCCGCCAACTTCGGCCCGATGCTGGCGGTGCTCGGTTCGCTCGTGGTGCTCTTTTCGTTCGCCATCATGCTCGGATTGCATGTGGCTTTGCGGATCGGGAACAGCCGGCTTGCCATCGTGAACGCGCTGGGCACCGTATTCTTCCTCTCGGTGGGCACGCTCATCACGATCTACTTGATCGTGATCAACGGCGGTAGCTTCGCGAACCAGTGGCTCAGTTTCATCGCGTTCCTGATCCTCGGGATCGGCGGCCTGATGTACGTGCTGAGCGCGGATCGCCCGTCGCCCGCGCTCACGGTCGCCAGCGTGCTCTGCCCGCTCGCCATGTTCTACTGCGTGGTGAACATCCTGATCGCGAAGCCGGGCACGGATGAATCGGCGGATCCGCTGATGCCGTTCCTCGCCTTGGGCGGCGCGTTCGGCTTCGCCATCTCCGCGATGCTCGTGCCCTTGCTCAGCGAGTTCGATGTGGCGTTGGGCCGCACCACGTTGGCGAACGAGGAGTGAACTCATGCACCGGTGTCAGAGGTCGTCAGGCGTCAATTGATCTTGCGATGCCGAGCGGATGCGATGAACGAGAACGTATTCGTCTTCGATCTTGTAAAAGATGCGGTACACGAACCGATTCCGGCGAAATAGGAGCTCCCGCACACCGAGGGAAGCAAGTTCGGCATCGTCGGTCAGTGGCCAGATGTCGGCTCTTTCCCCGAGAGTCTCCAACCGCTGGAGCAATGCGGTTCGCCACGAATTGGCGGACCTCGCTCCGGAGCGCTCTATTACGAAGCCGAACAACTCGCCGATGTCCGTGTAAGCGCTCCGTTTGAGTTGAACCGTCCGGGGCGTTGGCATTGCTCACTCCGGAGGAAGCGGCTCAAGCCCATGTTTCCGGGAAAGTTCTTCGAACGCTTGACGGAGCGGGATGCCGGGTTCCGGGTCCGCGATTGATGCTCGGATGAGGGCGATCTCGTTGTCGCGGTCGTACGGGGCCATCGGGTGAGTCGGAGGGAACTCATCGACGAGTTTGAAGAGGCAACGCGCCCCTTCACGAAGTGGAGTATTGCCATCGGGAACGATCGCACCGTTCACCACGACCCCGGTCTGTGTCATGTGATCATCCTTCCAATGTGACGGAATTCTAACCAAGAAACGGTGACTTGCGAAGAACGTGCGTCAGTTTTTCCGGAACACTTTCCCCAGCTTCGGCCATAATCCAGTGTCATGGCTGAGAACCCGGTGGCGCGGCTGATCCCGGAGTTCGCCCGGTACCGACTCGAAGGAGCGGCCGACGGCGACCTGCTGGAGCGGTACGTTCGCAGCCGGGATGAAGATGCGTTCGCCGAACTCGTGCGACGACACGGCGGCATGGTTCTCGGCGTGTGTCGCCGCGTGCTTCGCAACTCCGCCGATGCGGACGACGCATTCCAGGCCGCATTCTTGGTTCTCGCCAAGCGAGCGACCGCGATTCAACCCGCGTCCGCTGTCGGAGCGTGGTTGCACGGGGTCGCCTTCCGCTGTTCACGGGAAGCCTTGAAGCGTGCGGCCCGGCGGCACAAATACGAGAGCCGCGTTCTGCCGCGCGAACCCGGTCCCGAACCAATGCCCCACGACATCCGCCCGATCCTCGATGCCGAACTCGACCGCTTGCCGCGGCCCTTCGCCGAGGTGCTCGTGCTGTGCGACATGGAGGACCGCCCGCGTCGCGAGGTGGCGGCATTGCTCGGCCTTCCGGAAGGCACGATCGCCAGCCGCCTGAGCCGCGCCCGGGACCTGCTCGCGGAGCGGTTGAGCCGCCGCGGCATTGGCGTGACCGCTGGCGTGCTCGCCACCGCCATGACGGCCGAAGCCCAAGTGATGTCCGCATCGCTGGTGGCCGACACGACGCGGGCCGCGCTCGGATCCGCATCCGCGTCCGTGTCCGAATTGGCGAAGGTTGTGATGAGTGGCTTCGCGAAGCGGATGAGACTCGGCTTCGCATGTGTGATCCTGGCGGGGCTCGCAGCCGGCGGATGGGCCGCGACGCAGGATCGGAACCCGCCCGTTCCACCTGTCGCTCCTCCGATACAACCGATCGCTCCTCCGCCAGCCGTGGCCGAGGCACCTCCACCGGTCGATCCGCTGGAGCGGACTCGAGGCCGTCTCATCGGCGCGTGGCGTGTGCAATCCGGAACGCGGGACGGCCAACCACTCACGCCGTGGGAGAAGCAGGGGCTCGGCCTCGACCTCGACGCGAGCGGCAACGCGAGCCTGAACCGCTTGTTGCTTCACGAACAGCGTGCGTTCTCGTGGCGGATCGAGAACTCCTCCACTCTCGTGCTGGAACCGCAGCAAAAGAACCTCGCCGCGGTTCGCCTGCCGTTCGAGGTGAACGATGAAACGCTGATCGTGTCCATCACGGAGCCGGGCTCGCGCGGCGGGCCGCGTTCGCCCTACGGCGGGAGCAGCTATCGGCTCACACTCGCGCGAGCGTCGGCTACGCGCACTTCGAGCGTCACCGTGTCGCCATCGCCGCAGAATGCCGTCGGTAGCGGCTTGATCGGAACGTGGGATTGGGATGCGGATCTGAACGCCAAACTTGGCAACGTCTCGGCCGCACAATCGCGTCTCACCTTTACGCGGGACGATTCCGTGGCCGATGCCGTGCCCGCGAACTTCCGCGAACTCTTCGAGGGGAAACGCGTGTATCTCGCAGGCCGCGTTGTGCTGTCGGCCAAGAACGCAAAACCGGTGTCGCATCGGTTCCTGCTGGTGGAGCACCTCGGCAACCCGCTGCTGGTGTACTTCCTGTCGAAGCCCGGCGACGACTGGCACTGCGAGGAAGCTGTTACGGTCGGGCTCGCCCCGGGCGCGAAGCCGGAGCAGGACCTGTTGTTCCTCACGGTTTTTGAGAGCCGCGAGGAGTTTGCCCACGGGCGGGTTCAAGCGCGTGAAGTGATCTGCTTGCGTGTTTGCGATGGCGGTGCAACCGCCATCGCAAACACGCAAGCGATGTGCCCGTCATTCATCCTGTTCGCGAAGCTTGGCCAGGATGCTGAAATCCTCGAGCGTCGTCGTGTCGCCTTTGCCTTCGCGGCCGGCGGCGATGTCCCGCAGCAATCGTCGCATGATCTTCCCGCTGCGCGTCTTGGGCAGGGCATCCGTGAAGCGGATGTCGTCCGGCCGGGCCAAGGCTCCGATCTCCTTGGTGACGTGCGCCTTCAACTCGGCCTTCAACTCGTCCACCGGCGCGTTGCCCTGCTTCAACGTGACGAAGCAGACAATGCCTTCGCCCTTCAGATCATCGGGCCGACCGACGACCGCGGCTTCCGCCACCTTCGGGTGATGCACCAGCGCGCTCTCCACTTCCATCGTGCTGAGGCGGTGTCCGCTCACGTTCAACACGTCGTCCACGCGGCCCATCACCCACAGGTAGCCGTCCGCGTCTTGGCGCGCTCCATCCGCGGTGAAATAGATGCCGGGGTAGTTGCTCCAGTAGGTGTCCTTGAAGCGTTGGTCGTCGCCGTAGATCGTGCGCATCATGCTGGGCCACGGCCGCTTCACCACGAGGAAGCCGCCCTGGTCGGCGGGCACCTTCTTGCCGTCCTTGTCCACGACCTCGGCGGCGATGCCGGGGAGCGGCTTGGTCGCGCTGCCCGGCTTCGTGGGCACCGCGCCGGGCAGCGGTGCGATCATGATCGCACCGGTTTCCGTTTGCCACCACGTGTCCACAATCGGGCAGCGGCCGCCGCCGATCACTTCGTGGTACCACACCCACGCCTCGGGGTTGATCGGTTCGCCGACCGAACCGAGCAGCCGCAGGCTGGAAAGGTCGTGGCCCTTCGGATGGTGGTCGCCCCACTTGATGAACGCACGGATCGCGGTCGGAGCCGTGTAGAAGACGGTCACCTTGTACTTGTCGATGATCTCCCAGAAGCGGTCTTCTCGCGGCTGGTTCGGGGCGCCTTCGTACATCACGACGGTGCTGCCGTTCGCGAGCGGGCCGTACACGATGTAGCTGTGGCCCGTCACCCAGCCCACGTCTGCCGTGCACCAGTACACATCGTCTTCCTTGATGTCGAACACCCACTTGTGGGTCAGCGATGCACCGAGAAGGTAGCCCGCGGTGGTGTGCAAAACGCCCTTCGGCTTCCCGGTGCTGCCGGAGGTGTAGAGGATGTACAGCGGGTGTTCGCTGTCCAGCGGTTCGGCGGGGCACTTATCCGACGCGGTCGCCATCACGTCGTGCCACCACACGTCGCGGCCGGCCTTCATCTGCACGGCGGTATTGCAGCGGTTCAGCACGATGCACGTCTCAACAGTCGGGCTCTTCTCCAATGCCGCGTCGACATTCGCCTTCAACGGGACGACCTTTCCTCGCCGCCAGCCGCCGTCCGCGGTGATGATGCACTTGCTCTTCGCATCGTTGTTGCGATCCGCCACGGCTTCGGCGGAGAAGCCGCCGAACACGACGGAGTGCATGGCCCCGATGCGGGCGCAGGCCAGCATCGCGATCGCGGCTTCCGGCACCATGGGCATGTAAATGGTGACGCGGTCGCCTTTCTTGACGCCGAGACCCTTCAAGGCGTTCGCGAACTTGCACACCTCGCGGTGCAGTTGCTGGTAGGTGAGCGTACGGCTGTCGCCGGGTTCGCCCTCCCAGATGATCGCGGCCTTGTTCTTCCGCCACGTTGCGAGATGCCGATCGACGCAGTTGAACGAGGCGTTCAGCTTGCCGCCGAGGAACCACTTCGCGTGCGGGGCGTTGGACCAGTCCAGAACCGTGTTGAACGGCGTGAACCAGTCGAGGCTCTTGGCTTGCTCGGCCCAAAAACCTTCAGGATCCTTCTCGGCCCACGCGGCGAGGCGATCCCGTTCAGCAGCATCGATATGGGCTTGCTTCACAAAAGCGTCGCTCGGCGGAAACACCCGCGTTTCCTTGAGCATGCTGGTGATGTTGTGAGACGACATCGGGAGAGAACTCGGAAGGCGGGAGTGGGACTCACTTAAGATATGACCCGCGCCCTGCCGCGAAACCAAAAGCGGTCCGCGGAACTCTTGCGGATTCGCGGCGACTCATGGCACCTGCTTTCGCTCGAACCGCCACGGCGGGAGCCCCTCTTTATTCAGCGGTTGGTCGGTCAGAAGCGCGCGCACCATCGCAACCGGCATCGCGTGCTCCTTCAGGATCGCGTCGTGGAACTGGCGGTCGGTCATCTTTCCGGTGCCGACCAGTTCCTTCCGCAATTCCCAGAACTGGAATCCACCCAACAGGTACGCAGCCTGATAAAGCGGGCCGTAGCCGCCGGTGAAGGAACGCCGCACCTCGGCGGTCGCGTTCTCGGGCTCGAAGCCGACGCGGTCCATGAGGAAATCGATGCACTGCCGTGGAGTCATTTCGGCGAGGTGATACTTCAGTGAGAACACGATGCGGCAGCAGCGGTGCTTCCGCCACGTGAGGAAGCCAATGCGATCCTCCGGGCTCTGCGGGAAGCCCTTTTCGTACAGGAGAAGTTCCCAGTACAACGCCCAGCCTTCGATCCAGAACGGTGTGCTGAACGGCCAGCGGTGCGTCTGCCAGCGGGCGTTCATGAACTGCTGCAGGTGGTGGCCGGGAATGAGTTCGTGCTGCACCGTGGTTCGCGAGAAGTGCAGGTTGTTCCCCCGCAGGCTCTGCAACTTCGCTTCGTGGGACATGGTGTTTGTCGGGAACGCGACGCTGATCACTTCGCCGCCCGTGAAGAACGGGCTCACGAGTTGCCGCTCGGGGCTCATCATGATCATCCGCCACGTCTCTTCCGCGAGCGGCGGAATGCTCACGAGCCCGCGTTCCTTCAGCCACGCGATGCTCCAGTCGGAAATCTCGCGGATCAGCTTGGGCTGCTCGCCGGGCTTCACGTGCGCCTGCTTCACTTTCTCGAGGGCGGCCCGCCAATCGTCCTTGAAGCCCATCTCGCGGCTGGCCTTGAGCATCTCGGCATCGCACCACTCGAGTTCCTTGTATGCGATGGCGAGGAGTTCCTCCGGCGTCATTGGAATCAGTTCGCCGGCAAGCTCAATCATCATCGCGTCGCGGCCGATGGGGCGGCCCGCGATGCCGGTGTCGTCCTTCGGTGCGGGCGGCCGCGTCGAGTTGCGAAGTTCCTGCCGCTTGAGTTCCCGTTCGAGATGCACCTTGAACAGC
This sequence comes from Gemmataceae bacterium, assembly GCA_046350135.1. Taxonomy (GTDB): domain Bacteria; phylum Planctomycetota; class Planctomycetia; order Gemmatales; family Gemmataceae; genus Urbifossiella. Next base: position 137,183 of record JAXMBB010000001.1, on the reverse strand, counting down.
AGGTAGTCCGCCTTCGCGGGTCGCGAGAGCGTTTCGAAGTCAACCGCGTTCAGCCCTTCGAGCCACCGCTTGTGGTCGGGACGGCCCCGGGCGTACAGGTTCATCACCGCTTCGAACTCGCTGCGCGGGGATGCCAAGAGCGCGGGCAAGTCCGGTTTGTCGGTGGTGTCGAAGTTCACAACCTCGGTCGAGCGCGGAGCGGGCGTATGTTCCGAATCCGGGAGTTGTTTCGCGGCCTCGGCCAACGCCTTGGCGTAGTCGCCGAGCGCGGCATCGGCTTGCTTGTAGGGCTCCGCGAGCCACCACGTGAACTCCGGATCGTATGCGGTGTAGAACCCTTGCCACGTCTTCAAGCTGCTGCGAAGTGCGGTCGCCGCTTCCGCGGCGCGGCCCGCGTTCCACTTGGTGAGCCCGAGCTTCGCCGCCTCCTCCGTGGACTTGCCCGCCTTCTCCACCGCGGTCCTTCGCTTCTCCACATCCTTGCGAAGCGCATCGACTCGCCCGGCCGCCTTGATCGGATCCGGGGCTTCCACTCGCCGCCGCGATTCCTCCAACTCGAACACGGTGCTGGCGAACGGCACGAGATGCGCGATCTCCGTCATCTCCGCGGCGCGGCGAGCCGACTCCTTGCGGTTGTCCTCCACCTTGGACCGAAGCGTGAGCAGTTCCTCGCGGGCGGCCGTGCTCACCGTGGTGAAGTCCACCGACTTCAAGGCTGCGAGCCACGCCGAATCGAACTTGCGAAGCCGCTCCAACCGCGCGGGTGAATCGACCACGACGTACGTTCGCATGAGTGCGGCGCGATCGGTGTCATACAGGCGGGCGACGCGGGCCGCCTCGTTCGCCGACGAGCGGAGCAGGGCGGTGACATCGATCGGCGCGGGCTTCTCACGCGGTGCGGGAGCGATTGCCAGCTTCTCGCGTGGCGGCGGGGCCGGCTCCTCCGCGCGAACGGCTCCGAGCAACATGGCGAGTGCGAAAACGGGCAGCAAACGAATCGGCATGGCGAACCTCCGCGATCGCGGAACGAATGTCTTCGGTATAACAGCCCGCGGTGCGGCTTCCAACGTACTTCGCAAGACCCTCCCCAAACCCCTCCCCGAAGCGGGGAGGGGCTTTGAATCGTGCTCCCCTACCCGATTCAGGGAGGAGCTGGGGGGAGGGGTTCCGGGCGATGCAAGGCAGCCGAAGAATCCTTGTCACACCCCACCTCGGAGTCATCGCCATGGCCCGTCTCTCCCGCCGGTCCTTCCTTCAAGCCGGCGCCCTGCTCGGTCTTCCCGCTTCGACCTACCGCGCCGCCATCCTCGCGGACGACAAACCGAGCGAGACGCCGCGCGTCGGTTGCATCGGCGTAGGAGGGCAGGGCACCGGCAACATGCGGGCCGTGCTCAAGCACGTGGTCGCCGTGTGCGATGTGGACAATGATCACCTCGCGAAAGCCGCCGGCATCGTGGAGAAGAGTGGTACGAAGTCGCTGTTCCTGGCCACGGACTACCGCAAGGTGCTCGAACGCAAGGACGTGGATGCGGTGCTGATCTCCACGCCGGACCACTGGCACGCGCTGACCGCGATTCACGGCTGCGAGGCCGGCAAGGACGTGTACTGCGAGAAGCCTCTGACGCTGTTCATCGCCGAAGGCCGCGAGATGGTGAAGGCTGCCCGGGCGCACAAACGCGTGGTGCAGACCGGCAGCCAACAGCGTTCTGGAAAGGAGTTTCGCAAGGCCTGCGAACTGGTCCGAAGCGGGGCCCTCGGCAAGCTTACGAGCGTGAAGGTCGGGCTGCCCGGTCCCAATTTCAAAGGCCCGGCCGTGGCCGACTCCGATCCGCCTAAGGCTCTCAACTACGATCTGTGGCTCGGGCCCGCGCCCGAACGCCCCTTCAACGAGAAACGCGTCCACTACCTCTTCCGCTTCTTCTGGGACTACTCCGGCGGCCAGCAGACGAACTTCGGCGCCCACGATCTTGACATCGCCCAGTGGGCGCTCGGGATGGACGAGAGCGGCCCGGTGAAGATCGAAGGCTCAGCCACGTTCAACAAGAACAAGTGGTTCGAGACGCCGGAGACGGCGAAGCTCACGTACACGTACGCGAACGGAGTGAATGTGCTGTGCAGCTTGGGCGCGGGCGGCTACCCCGGTGGCGTCACCTTCGAAGGCGAGAAGGGAACCATCGCGGTTCGCCGCGGCAACATCACCGTGACGCTCGGCGGCGAGAAGGTCGCTGACCCGTATTCGCTTTCGACTGGCGACGTGAAGTTGTACTCGAGCAACGGCCATCATGCGGACTGGCTCGAGTGCATCAAGACGCGGAAGAATCCGATCTGCGACGTGGAGATCGGCCACCGCAGCGCGACCGTGTGTCACCTCGGGAACATCGCCATCCGCACCGGGAAGAAGCTCGTTTGGGATCCCAAGGCGGAATCGATCACCAATGAAAAGGACGCGGCGGAGATGGTGAGCCGCCCGTATCGCTCGCCGTGGAAGCTCGGCGCGGCGTCCTGACAGATTCGCTTCCGCTCTAGGCCGCGCAATCATCGCGCGGCCTCTTCTTTTGCCCAGCTGTTAAAATCACTTCCGGCGGCTGAATCGTCTGTATCATATGATCAGGTTGTAAAGGGTTTACAGAGTGCGCTTCCAAAAGTTGCCGCACGGGATGTCGAAGTTCATCTGGAGCGTTCGCGCGAGATCAAAAGGCGTTTGCATGGCTGCCTAAAGTCTCATTATATCAAGGGCTTGCGAATTGAGACGTGGGTGGAAAAGTGCGTGCCAATTGCGGCACGCATCCTGCTTAATTTCGCGAGAGCACTCCACGGTCCCAACGACTCCCCCCTTTGCTTTGAGTCGCCGCTGAGTCTCGCACCAGGAGAATGCAAATGTCCTCCCGTCCCCTTCGGCGGTGCCGAAGGTTCCTGCCTTTCGCGCTCTGCGCGCTAATTGGTGCTACTTTCGGAGGTTCGGCCCAAGCCGCCTTCGTGGCCGATAGCACCGCGTATTTCCAAGGGAACACCAGCACCTCGGGTCCTGGCTATTTCACGGGTAGCCTCGCCGTCGACGTGATCAGCCCGAGTTCGGCGGTCATTCAAGTCACGCTGACCAACAACAGCCCGATCGCCAATGGCGGCTTCATCACCGGTTTCGCCTTCAACGACCCGAACTCGACGTCGAAGGGCAACATCGGCACTGTGACGAATTTCACCCAGGCCTACAACCCGGAAGGCGCGCCCCCGGCGAACTACATGTCGCTGATCGGCGGGTCCACCTTCAACAACACCATCAGCGGTTCTCCCTACGGATCGTTCGACATCGGTGCGGCTGTCGGCGGCGACCTGCTCGGCGGCGGTGCACCGCAACCCGGCATCGAAGTGAACCAGACCGGTGTCTTCACCTTCACCGTGACAGGCACCAACTTGGACAAGCTCACGGCTGCCAACATCCTGAACACGTACAGCACGGGCGGCGCAGCTTTCATGGTTCGTTTCCGCGGTTTCTTGGATGGCTCCAGCGATAAGGTGGTCTCCGGCACGATTTGCAACCCTCCGCCGCCCCCTCCTCCCCCGCCTCCGCCGCCTCCCGGTGCGGTACCGGCACCCGCAGGCCTTGTTCTGGGGCTCATCGGTGCCGGGTGTTTCTTGGGCCGCGGCCTTCGTCGTAAGACGCCCGCCTGATTACCGATCTTGCCTCACCCGCAAAGTTTGACTCGGCCGTGCTGAAACTCGCCCGCGGAATTGTCAATCCGCGGGCGTCGCTCTCTCGTCTGGTACACTGGTATTGGCCGAATGTTCCGGCCACCCGTTGTTTACCCCGTTTCACACTCCTTATCCGAGGTGTTCCCATGCCTGATGAAGCCGCACCCGCACCCGCCGCCGGCCAACAAGGCCAGCAGCAACAGATCCAAGTGGCGATCAACGACGCCGACATGGCGTCCGTTTACGTCAACTTCTTCCGCGTGACCGGGAATCCGGACGAGGTCCTCTTGGATCTCGGCATGTATTCCCAAGTCATGGGCCCCGGCGGCCCCGAGCCGATCGAACTGACGCACCGGCTCGTGATGAACTTCGTGACGGCCAAGAAACTGGCCGAGGTGCTCCGCGTGGTGGTCGCTCGTCACGAGCAGGCCTTCGGCGCGGTCGAGGTGGACCCGAACCGTCGCCTCCGCACCCAGCCCCGCTGATCCGGCATGGGATCAACCGACAGCAGCAGGCGAGCCAAGTTGCGGAAGGGGTAACCGCGACGAGGCGAACCGGACACGGCGACCGAAATCGGTCGCCGTTTCTCATTGAAGTTCGGTGTAGAGTGCGGCAAAGTGATCGCGTTCGCGGGCGGCGGAGAACCGATCCGGTGCCGCGTTCGGAGCAGGTTCTCCCAAGCGGATGCGAGACGGCTCGTCGGCGAAGAGCAGATGCGTTTCCGCGGCCAAGCGGGCGGGCTGCCCGACATCCGCGAGCACACCCGTGACACCGTCGTCAATCAATTCCGCCATCTCGGGCAGCCTCCATGCCACGACGGGCACGCCCGCCGCCCGTGCTTCCAGGGCGAAGGACCAATCTCCGCGCGGATGAACGGCCCATGCGAGATCCGCCGACGCGATGACCGCCGCTTCATCGGTGCGGTTCCCGACGAAGTGTACGCGGAGGTCGCCGTGGAGCGTGGCTTGGGCGAACTCCGCAAGTGCGGGTCGCGCCGGGCCGTCGCCGAGGATCACGAGGTGCAGGTACGGGAACTGAGCGCACATCAGCCCGAACGCCCATATCGCGAGCTTGATTCCGCAATCGTGATCCAGCCGCCCGCCCGCCACGATCACGCGGGCATTCTCCGGAAGGCGCAGCGCTCGACGAATCGCGCCCCGGTCGACCGTGGGGCTCGGCTCGATCCCCGGAGCGATGCGCGTCAGCCGGTCGGCTGGAACGCCCAAATGCCGATACCGCTCGGCTTCGACCCAGGTCGCGGAGACGACGCGATCGCAACTTCGGAGACGCCGCCGCGTGAGCCAGTGGGCCAACGTGTTGGGAGTGAACGACGCGTCGGAGGCGACCACGCTCGGTTCGCAGCCGCCGTCCGAACGTGACGTCGCGAGGGCAATCGACGCTCGCAATGCGTCGGGGCCCCAGGTGTGGATGATCTTCGGCTTCAAAGCGGCGGCGATGCGGCGTGTCGTTCTCAACCCGCTCCAATCGAATGCGTACTTCACGTGCACCGGATGCAATTCCACTTGGAATCGCGCCGGATCCAAGCTGGCGGCGATGCGGGCGATCCGGCGTGCGACACTCCCCGGCGGCGAACCGGAAGTGAGATACAGGATGGGCGTCATGCTGCGTCCCCGGAGTCCGGCAGCACGCCGATGAACGGCAGGTGGCGATATTCGTCGTTGAAGTCCAGCCCGTAGCCGATCACGAACTTGTCCGGGATCGAGAAGCCGATGAAGTCCGGCTCGAACGGCACTTCCTGCCGCCCGATTTTTCGGAGCAGCACAGCGACCTTCACCGACGCCGCCCCTTTGTCCAAGAGGTGCGACACGACACGGGTGAGCGTCTTTCCGGTGTCGAGAATGTCGTCCAGGAGCAGCACATGGCGGCCGGCGAGTTCCGGGAGCAATTCATCGCGGATCAGCAGTTTCCCGGGTGAAGTGGCCTCGCCGCGGTAACTCGATGCGGTGAGGAAGCCGATGCGGATCGGCAGATTGATGCGGCGGATCAAATCAGCCATGAACACGATGCTGCCGTGCAGGATGCCCACGACCGTGATCGGGCGGTTGCCGCTGGCCGCGGCAATTTCCACAGCCAGCCCGTCGATCCGTTCGCGAATCTCCTCCTCGGTGATAAGCACATCCACGCCCGCGTCTCCTGTACTGCATTTCTATGGCGTGCGAAGCGGGAATTCGCCTGCGGCGTACCGTTTCGCCAGCTCGCGATACCGCAGATTGATCACGCGCGTGTTCGCGATTTCCTCCGCGGTCGCGGCCCGCACCACTTTCCCCGGAAGGCCCATCACGACACTCCGCGGAGGCACCTTCATCCCCGGCGGAACCACGGCCCCGGCCGCGATCAAACACTCCGGGCCGATCTCCGTGCCGGCCAAGAGCCGCGCCCCGATCCCGATCAGTGTGTCCGCCCCGACGCGCGCTCCGTGGATCACGGCGGCGTGGCCCACAACCACGCCCGGTTCGAGCGTGTTGGTCACTCCGAAGTCGCAGTGCACAATCGCGCCGTCCTGCAGGTTCACGTTCTCGCCGAGCACGATGGGCGCGACATCGCCGCGGGCCACGGCCCCGAACCAAAGATTGACGCCGGCGCGGACCGTCACGTCGCCGCAAATGATGGCCGTCGGTGCAAGATAGAGCATGATTTCTTTGTATTCTCTGCCTTACCTCACGCCCCGGTGCCATCGTGGTGAAGAAGTCCGTCGTGGTGTTCCCGTTCGACCAGTTCGGCTCGGCCGGAACGGGCGCCGGTGCGCAACTGCTCGGGGATGTGGTCCGCGAAATCCTCGACGACACGGAGGCGGAAACGCGCTCGACACGGGCGGATGTTCACCGCGGCTCGTTGGAGGTCGACGAACTCGCCTTCGACACGATCGATCAACTCCGCGGGTGGCGTTCGACCGGCCGCAAGCGGATGAAAGAGCGGATCTCCCGTGGCGAGTTCGTCCTGTGGCTCACGGGCAACCATCTGGCCGTGCTCCCCGTGCTAGAAGAATTGGGGCCGGACACGCTCGTGATCCAGCTTGACGCACACTTGGACATTCACGCGTTCCACGACACGATGGCGGAATTGTCCCACGGGAACTTTCTGTTGCACGGAGCGACGCCGCTGCCGAGGTTGGTGAACGTCGGCCATCGCGATCTGCTATTGATGCCGGAAGAAATCAATGCCGTGTATGCGGAAGCCTTCTCGGCGGAAAATGTGGCCTGTGACGCGGAGCGAGTGTTGAAGCGGGTGCAGAAACACGCCAAAGCCGCGAAGCGGATCTGGCTCGACATCGATTGCGATGCCTTCGATCCGGCGTTTCTGCCCGCCGTGCAGAACCCGCTGCCGTTCGGGCTCGTACCGACTGTGGTGATTCAACTGCTGCGTGCGGTCGGGTTCGACAAGCTGATCGGCTGTTCGATCTCGGAGTTCGACCCCGGCCGCGACCGTGGCGACGCGAGCCTCAATCTGCTCGGTTGGTTCATCGAGTGGCTGCTTTTGAACGCGAATCGCTGATCCCGGAGCGGCACCATGCTGGCGGACAACATCTTCCTGAAGATCATCGACAAATCGATCCCGGCGAAAATCGCGTATGAGGACGAGCAGTGCCTCGCGTTCCACGACATCGGGCCGAAGGCGCCGGTGCACGTGCTGATCATCCCGAAGAAGGTGATTCGGACGCACGATGACATCGCGGTCGAAGATGCGGCACTGATCGGCCATTTGCACGTGGTCGCGGCGAAACTCGCAAAGGACCTCGGACTCGCTTCCGGGTATCGCTTGGTGATCAACTGCAAGGAGCAGGGCGGGCAGAGCGTGCCGCACCTTCACATGCACCTGCTTGGCGGCCGCGATCTGGGTTGGCCGCCGGGTTGATTTCCGCGGGCGAGTTCTTGCGATTCCGTCTCATCGCGTGTACCATGATCGCGCTGCCCCGACGGACTCGCCGTTCACCAACCAGTAAGCCTGACCGGCCCGTTGCCGCCCACAACGCCGCCCGCCCACGCATCGAGACGGATTGATGCCCGAGACCGGGGAAATGCGTTCGGAGAACGCGCGGAACGCCGCGACCGGTGAGCCGCGCGCCGTGGCCGGGTACCAGCTGCTGCGGCAGGTCGGCGAAGGCGGCATGAGCCGCGTGTATCTCAGCTACGATGTGCCGGCCCGCCGTTCCGTGGCCGTGAAACTGCTCGCGGACCACCTCGCCGGCAAGATCGACTTCGTGAACCGCTTTTATCGCGAAGCTCGCCTGAGCCGCCTGCTGCAGCACGAGAACCTCGTTCAAGGCTTCGCCGCCGGATACGACTCGGAATCGAAGAAACACTACCTCGTGCTCGAGTTCATCGACGGGCCGAGTTCGCACACGCTTCTCACGAAACTCGGCACGCTGCCGGTGGGGGCCGCCGTGCGCATCGGCATCGACATCGGCCGCGCCTTGGACTTCCTCCACAATCGCAACTATGTTCATCGCGACGTGAAGCCGGACAACGTGCTACTGCCCCCGGATGGTTCCGCAAAGCTTGCCGACCTCGGCCTCACGAAACGGCTCAGCGACGATTCGCACCTCACCTCCGTGAACACCGGCGTGGGCACCTCCTACTACATGCCGTACGAGCAGGCCAGGAACGCGGCGTTCGTGGACGGCCGGTCGGACATCTTCGCGCTCGGAGCCACGCTGTACCACCTGCTCACGGGGCAGGTGCCGTTCGGCGGAGCCACCCACGAAGAGATCCTGCGCGAAAAGGAATCGGAGTCCTTTACTCCGATTCGCCAGTTGAATCCGGACGTTCCGGCGAATGTGGCGGCGATCATCGCCAAGACACTGGCGTGCGATCCGCGTGACCGTTACCAGACCGCTGCGGAACTCGTCGAAGCTTTGGAATCGACCTCACTCGCTTCCGCGATCCCGACCTACCCCGTGGGTGAAGCGGAAACCCCGACGCTGTCCGACTCCCAGACGCCGGACATGGCGACGCGAGCGGACATTCCCTTGAACCTCTCGCCGGCTGCCGCGAAGTGAGCCCGTCGCCCGCCCAAGCCCGGCTCTGCCTCGTGATCGCCGCCGTACTGTGGAGTTCCGGCAGCTTCTTCATTCGCTTCTTGCGCGAACCGAGTGGTCTCGCGACCTCGCTGAACTTCACGCTGCACGAGCCCGGCCTCACGCCGTTGCAAGTCGCGTTCTATCGCGGTCTCTTCGGCGGGCTCGGCATGTTGGTGCTCGTCCGTCGCGTGAACATGCGCTTCGAGCCCCGCATGATCGGCATGGTGTCGATCTTTGCCGCGATGAGCGGGCTGTACATGTCCGCCCTCGCGCTCGGCCCTGCGGCCAACGCGATCTTCCTCCAGAACACGGCTCCGATCTGGGTGTACCTCTTCGCGGTGCTCGTCCTGAAGGAATCGGCGGATCGTCGCGGGTGGCAATCGGTGTTGCTCGGCGGAATCGGTGCGGTTGTGATCGTTGGCGGAAACTGGCCGACCGACCTGCCGCCGGACGAAGAACAGGCTCAAGTGGCGATCCTGCTGATGGGCGTGGGTGCGGGCTTCACCTATGCCGGCGTCATGATCTTCCTGCGGATGCTGCGGCATCACGCGCCGGCGTGGCTCACGGCCATGAACCTCATCGGCAGCGCGGTCGCGCTCGGTGCGTATGTGCTGCTCCTCTTCGGCTGGTCCGAGTTTCTCGCATGGGCCGGCGCGCCGTCGATCGCGCAAGTCGCGGTGCTCGCGCTGTACGGCGTGATTCAGATGGCGATTCCGTATTGGCTGTTCGCGCGCAGCCTGCGGGCCGTGTCGCCGCAGGAAGCCGGCATCATCACGCTGATCGAACCGCTGCTGAACCCGTTCTGGGCGTACCTGATGACACCGGAGAAGGACAAACCGACCGGGCCGATGCTGATCGGCGGCGGGTTGATCCTCGCGGCATTGGTGTGGCGGTATGTGCCTCTGAAGCAGAACCAACCGCAGAGGCACAGCGAGACACAGGGCATAAAACGGAACTGAAGACGGAATCGAGATTGCATCCTGCCCGGTTCTGCATTCTTTTGTCTTGTGTCCTCCCTGCCTCCGTGGTGGAAAATGGCCGCACTTCACATTGCGACGTTCGAATGCGACGTGACACCGCCTCTCGAGCATCCGCTGTGCGGCGGTTGGATCGAACCGGTGCGCGGCGTCGACGATCCGCTCAAGGCGCTCGGCGTCGTGCTGCTCGGCGCCGGTAAGCCCGTCGTGCTCTGCGCCGTGGACTGGACCGGCCTCCGCAATGAAGCGTTCCGCATCTGGCGGAAGGCACTGGCGGATGCGGCCCACACCACACCGGAGCACGTGTCGCTGCACTGCGTGCATCCGCACAACGCACCCTTCGCGGACACCGAAGCCGAGAAACTCATCCAAGCGGCAGGAGCGGCCAAGTCGCTCGATCTGAAGTATTACGACGACTGCGTGAAGCGATCCGCGGAGGCGTTGAAAGCGTCGCTCCCCAAGGCTAAGCCGTTCACCCATATCGGCACAGGAGCCGCGAAGGTGGAGGAAGTCGCATGCAACCGACGGATCGTGGTCGACGGCAAGGTGAAGTTCACTCGCACGAGTGCGACCAAGGACGAGAACGTTCGGAAGGAACCGGAAGGGCTCATCGATCCCTTCCTGCGCACGCTCAGCTTCTGGCACGGGGAGAAGCCCGTCGCCGCGCTACATACCTACGCGTGCCATCCGATGAGCTACTACGGCGACGGCCGCGTGAGCGCCGACTTCTGCGGCCTCGCCCGGCAAAAGCTTCAGGATGAAGACAAGGAGGTATTCCAAGTCTATTTCAACGGCTGCGGCGGAAACGTGACCGCGGGCAAGTACAACGACGGCTCAAAGGCGAACCGCGTGATTCTCCGCGATCGCATCCACAAGGCGATGAAAGCGTCGCTCACCGCAACGAAGCAGCAACCCGTGGACGGCTGGGAATGGCGGTTCGAGCCGGTGAAGTTTCTGCCGCGGAAGGAGCCGTCGTTCGGCGAGGAAGCCAGCCGGAAAGCGCTCGAAGATCCCAAGGCGACGGCCGCGAAACGGAACAACTCCGCGTACCAACTTGCGTGGCTCAAGCGGGCGGACACGCCTATCGAACTGAACTGCCTCGACTTCGGAGGCAAGGTGATGACGCTGTTCCTCCCCGGCGAGGCGTTCATCGAGTATCAACTGGCTGCACCGAAGTTGCGTCCCGATGCCACGGTGCAGGTCGTGGCCTACGGCGACGACGGCACCGGGTACATTCCCACGGCCGCCGCGTACCTCGAAGGCGGTTACGAACCCACGGTCGCCCTCACCAGCGCCGATTCCGAAGAACTCATCCTGATGGCGATGAAGAAACTGCTCGGGGGAAAGAAATGAGACTCGCCGCCGCTTGCGTGTTCGCCATCCTGGCGCTTCCATCCCTCCATGCCGACCCGCTCACCCCGGAACAGGAACGCGCCACGTTCAAGATCGCGAAGGGTTTCAGCGTCCAACTTGTGGCCAGCGAACCGTCTGTCGTCGATCCGGTCGCGATGTGCTTCGACGAAAAGGGCCGCATCTTCGTCTGCGAGATGCGCGGTTACCCGAACGGCGGAGTCGGCACCGGTGACGAAACCCGCGGCAAGATCTGCTTCGGCATGGCCACCGAGACTTCTGGACGGCGGGGAGGAGCAGGCCGATGAGAATCGCGATGATCGCGATCACGACCAGCGCTTCCCATGGGCCTCACGCCGTACAAGAACGGCATCCTCGTCGCCGTCGCACCGGACATCCTCTACTTGCAAGACACCGACGGCGACGGTAAGGCCGACACGACCACCGTGCTGTACACGGGGTTCAACCTCGCGAACATCCAGCAAATGGTGAACGGCCTGCAATGGGGGCTGGACAACTGGATCTATGGCAGCGCGGGGAACGACGGCGGCACGGTGCACTCGAAGGAAAAGGACACGGAACCGGTGTCACTGCGCGGCCGCGGGCTCCGATTCCAACCGTGGCGGATCGGCAGCCTCGAACTGACCTCGGGCGGCGGGCAATTCGGACTCACGACGGACGACTACCAGCACTGGTTCACCGCGACCAATAGCGAGCACCTGAAGCACATCGTGCTGCCGGATCACTACCTTCGCCGCAACCCGTATCTTCCAGTGAGTCAGGTCACGATCAACATCCCGGAGCACGGTGCGGCCGCGAAGGTGTTCCGCATCAGCCCGTTCGAGCAATGGCGGGTGGACCGCACGAATCGCCGCGCGAAGGGGCCGGATGCGAAACGGTTCCCCGCGAACGAACTCGTGCCCGGCGGGTTCATCACGTCCGCGTGCAGCCCGCTCATCTACACGGCCGATCTCTTTCCCGAAGCGTACCGCGGAAACAACTTCGTCTGCGATCCGGCGAACAACCTCGTCCATCGCGAGGCGGTGCTGCCGAAGGGCAGCGTGTTCACGGCGAAGCGTCTCGACCCGGACTCCGAGTTCCTCGCGAGCACGGACAACTGGTTCCGCCCGGTGAATCTGCAACTCGGCCCGGACGACGCGATCTACATGCTGGACTTCTACCGCGAAGCGATCGAGACGCCGCTCTCATTGCCGGACGACATCAAGAAGAGTCTGAACCTGGAGAGCCGCGGCCGCGGCCGCATCTGGCGCATCGCCCCGGAGGGGTTCAAGCCGGCGAAGTTCCCCGACTTCAGCAAGTTGACCGCGGCCCAACTCGCGGACGAGTTGCTGGGTCCGAATCCGATGCGGCGCTTGCTCGCCCAACGGCTGATCGTTGAGCGGCAGATGGACGATGCTGCGGGGCCGATTCGCGAGCGACTCGCCAAGTCCGCCGGGAAGCCGGGCCGCGTGAACCTGCTGTGGGCCCTGCACGGCTTGGGCAATCTCTCCGCGAAGGACGTGCAACCCGCGTTGGACGACGCCGTGCCCGGCATCCGCGAACACGCCATCCACCTGAGTGAAGATTTTCTCCGCACCTCGCCCGAGTTGGCGGATGCCGTGGTGAAGCGCATCAACGATCCCGAGCCGCGCGTGCGATTGCAGTTGGCGTTGAGTGCCGCGGCTCTGCATCCCGAATCCAGGGCCAAGATCCTCTCGGTGATGCTCGAGCGAAATGCGGCGGATCCTTGGATTCAGACCGCGGCCCTGAGTTCCGCATCCCAAATCTCCGTTCCGTTGATCGAGGCATTGCTGGACCGACCCGAGGCCCGGCCGGCGCTTTTGAAATTGGCTGCCATGACCGGTGCGAAAGGCGATCAATCCGAGATCGTGAAGCTGCTGTCCCTCGTCGCGGAGGGGAAGGGGGGGGCGGAACTGCTGGACGGCCTCGGGCAAGGGATGCGGAACGGGAAGTCGCCGCTCTCCGCATGGTGGACGAAGCCTCCCGCCGGGGCCGAAGCCGCAATGGTCAAGCTCCGCGATCGGTTCGCGTCCTCTGCCGCGATCGTGAAAGACGAGACTAAGGGCGATGCGGTGCGAATCGCCGCCGCGAACCTGCTCGCCATCGGGCCGTTCGATTCGGCCGGAGCGTCACTCGCCGAGGTGCTCATTCCCGCGTCGTCCGGCGAACTTCAACTCGCGGCGGTGCGTGCGCTCGCGGCTCATGCCGATCCCAAGGTCGGCGAACTGCTGCTCGCCAAGTGGTCCGGGTACGGGCCGGCCCTGCGCCGCGAGGTGCTGGACGCTCTGCTCGCGCGGCCCGAGCGAATCCTGAACTTGCTCGATGCCATTGAGAAGAAACTGGTCGCGCCCGGCGAAATCGACCCGGCCCGCGTCACGCTACTGAAAACGCATCCGAACGCAGCCGTGCAGAAGAAGGCGCTCGCGATCCTCAAGGCGAGCGTGAACGCCGATCGCGCCAAGATCGTGGCCGAATATGCTGCCGCGCTCGAACTGAAAGGTGATGCGGAGAAGGGCCGCGCTGCGTTCAAGACGACGTGTGCCGCCTGCCACAAACTCGATGGCGTCGGTCACGAAGTGGGCCCGAACCTGCTCGCAGCCCTGCCCAACAAGTCGGGCGAAGACCTGATCACGTCCTTCTTCGACCCGAACCGCGAAGTCGATCCGCGCTATGTGAACTACCAAGCGATCACGACCGACGGCCGCATCCTTCTCGGCATCGTGGCGACTGAGACGCCGACCAGCCTCACGCTTCGCCGCGCGGACGGCGCCGAGGACACGATCCTCCGCAAGGACGTGGAATCGCTCCGTTCGACGAAGCTCTCGCTGATGCCCGAGGAGTTGGAGAAAAAGTTGTCGAAACAGGACGTGGCCGACTTGCTGGCCTATCTCAGAATCGCCGGGAAGTGAAGTCGCTTGCGTGTTCGCGATGGCGGCTGCAACAGCCATCGCGAACACGCAGGCGAGGGTCACTCGTAATCGTTCTTGCTTTGATCCTTCAGCTTGCTCACATCCGTGTTCTCGGCCACCTTGATCACCGGGATGTAGCGCCCGCCGGGCAGCGAGATAAACTGGATTTGTCCCTTCACGCTCACCCATTCCAAGTCGTTGAACCCGCTCAGGGCGTAAGGCGTGATGATCCGCACCTTCAACGGAATCGTGTCCGCGGCGCAGCATGTCATCTTCAACCGGACGAGTGAGAATTCCTTGTCGCCGAGCCGCTTGAAGCGACCCTCGAGAAGGGCCGTCTGTCCCTCGAAGATGCGGCGCTTGTCCTCGTTCATCGCGGCGTCGTTCAGGTCGTTGAAGCTCAGTACGGTGCCGTCCTTGCGGGCCACCTCGGCGAGGTTCACATCGCCAAGCGCGTCGTCGCGCCCGAGCAGTTTGTTGATGCGGTCCTGGCTGAACCCGGCGTTCGGCACGCCCATGAAGAACAATGCGACCGGGAAAAACAGCACCATCATGCGGGCGAAGACCCAGGCCAAGTCGTGGCTGTGTCCGTGATCCTCGGCGGAATGGTCGTGGTGGCCGTGCCCATGTCCGTGGTCGTGCCCATGATCGTGATGATGGTCGTGTCCGTGGTCGTGGTTGCAGTCCGGACCGTGGACATGATCGTGTCCGTGATCGTGGGAATGGGCGTGATCGTGATGATGATGGTGGTCGTGGGTGTGCTTCTGCATGGCACCGGCTTCTCGCCACACCGCGATGGCGCGGAGCACGGTCAGGATCACTACGGCGATGCCGCCATACAGCACGGGGTCGCGGAACTGCGGGGCCAAAACGTACTGCAACCGCCCGCTGGTGTGCAGCAGGATCGCTACGGCTCCGAACAGCCCGACCACGAAAATCGTGAGCAGTTGCTCCACGAAGTAATCACGGAGCGATTCCCCGTGGTGATGATGGTCGTGTGCCATGTCGGCCTCCTTCAACCGGGCATGCCGGTCCAGCCGTTCTGTTGGTAAATCACGTGGAGCGCGAAACAATACAGAAGAACTTGGATGACCACACAGGTGACGATGGTCGCGATCAGTCGCGGCTTGAACACGCGGGTGTACATCATCAGCAGTTTCAGGTCGAGCATCGGCCCGAGCACGAGGAACGCCATCTTCGCCGAGATGTGCATCTTCGTGAAACTCGCGGCCACGAACGCATCCGCCTCCGAGCAAAGGCACATCAGCACGGCCATCACCATCATCGCCGGAATCGCGAGATAAGGCTCGGACGTGGACAGCGATTCGATCTGTTCGGAGGAAACGTATTGCTTGGCGACGGCGGCCAGCACGGCACCGAGAATCAGGAACACCGTGATGTCCACGAAGTCATGCATCGCGGTGGACGAGATGTTCCCGAGCCGCTGCATCGGGGTCCGTTTCGACTTCGGGGGCTCGTCCGCCTCCACGACATTCAACGAAAGGCTCGGCTTCGGTGCCGGCGGCATGGCGCTCGCCGTCAACAGCTTCGTTCCGTGCTTCGCCCAAAGCGACTGCACCACGAGACCGGTCACGACTGCGGTGATGAAGCCGAGCCCGATGCGCAGACCCACCACCTCCGGTCCGATCTTGTGGTCCTTGAATGCGATCCACGTGCTGAAGATCACGACGAGGTTGATGATCGGGCCGGCGAGCATATATGCGATGCAACACGAGAGCGGCAGACCTTTCCGCAGCAGTCGCCGCATCACCACGACGATGCCGCACTCGCACATCGGGAAGACAAGCCCGAGCGCGCCGCCGATCATCACGGACGGCACGACCGCTTTCGGGAGGAACTTCGTGATGGCTTGTTGCGGGAGGAATTCTTCGAGGATCCCGGCGATCACCGCACCAAGCACGATGAACGGCATCGCCTCCCACAGGACGGCGCTGAACGTGAGGATGAAGTCCAGGATTTCCTTCACCGGGTCACCGCCAAGCAGTCGGGTGGGGATGGATATGGTACGCTCGCCGCATGCGGCGGGTTCATTCTATCGGGCGTGTGCGGAGGCGCGGCGGCGCAGGCCCGCTGCAATCGCCGTGGCCGCAAACAACCCCACGCACACGACGACGATAGTGCCGCTCGGGCCGAATTTCACCGGCTCGTTGCCGCCAAAGCGGACCGCCACGGCCGTGCTCAGGTAAAAGCCGAGCAATCCGGCGAAGATGCAGAACCCGACCGTGCCCCAGAACATCTGTCGGAGGTTGCGAGCAACGTTCGAGGAGGCCGCAGCCGGCACCACGAGCAACGCATTGATCAAGAGGGCGCCCACCGCCTTGATCGAGAGATTCACCACGAGCGCGAGCAGGATGATGAACAGATAGTTGTTCACCCGCAGGCTCACGCGGCGCGTTCGGGCCAGGCTCGGGCTGAAGCTGGCAAACACGAGGTCGTTGTACCGCCATGCAAAGAGCCCTCCGACCACGAACAGCAGCACGAAGAGGTATACGAGGTCCACGGGGTCGGTGAAGAGCAGCGAGCCGAAGAGGAACGCCTCGGGGTTGAAGCTGCTGATGTCGCGCAGGACGCGGAACAGCATGGCGCCGAATCCGATCGCGAAGGCGAAAAACACGCCGATCACCGTATCCGACGCGAGCGAAGTTTGCTCCCGGACGTACACCATCGCGGCCCCGACGAGCGAGCCGAAGCTGACCATCACAAGCGGCACCACCCAAGACGCGAGGGCATCCGTGGCTTGGCGGTCGGCGACGGGATTGTCCGTGCGGGCGGCGGAGAACACGGCGGTGAGGTACCCGAGTGCGATCCCCGCGAAGGCGCAGTGAGCCATCGCGTCCGAGAAGAACGCCATGCGGTTGCCGACGACCATGGAGCCGACCATGCCGCATAACGTGCAAACGAAGAGCAGCACGAGTACGCTTTTGACGACGAACAGTTCCGCGCCGGCGGCATCCGCGATCGCCCGGACGAAACGGTCCATCCAATCCGCGGGCATGAAACCTCCGGTGAGAATACCCCCGACAGGAGTCGAACCTGTGACCTGGGCTTTAGGAAAGCCCCGCTCTATCCAGCTGAGCTACGGGGGCAAAGGCCTTGTCTGGTGATCTTTGTTGTGCGGCTTGCGGGTTCGGTGGCGTATCACCCTACTACACTCGACACTACGCCTCGGCCAAGGTTCGCACGCAACCGCCGTACCCTCTCTTTCTACACGTCACGGGGCAATCGGCGTAGCAGATTCGCAACTGCAAGCGGCACAGATGATTTAGCGAACCGATTCCTCCCCGGTCGGTCAGTCGTACTGAACCTCAGTGCAAGGGCTTGCAATCGCTCCGCTGTTGCTCCAAAATCACTCCATCCATTTCTTGAGGGGTGAAGCCATGTCAGTCGCCATTCATGGTTCCGTGGGAGCGAACGGCAAGAACGATCCGATAGACGTCCGCAAGATCCAGGCCCAACTCAATGCCGCTGGCGCGAAGCCACCGCTGGTCGTCGACGGGCTGGTCGGTCCGAAGACGTTGCACGCCATCCGTGAATACCAGAAGCAATTCATGGCGGTTCCCGACGGCCGCGTCGATGTGAACGGAAAAACACTGGCCGAACTCAACAAGGGTCACAAGCAGAAGCCAACTTCTCACGGTTCGGCGAGCCGGTACGAGTGGCCGCTGGCCGGGCACATCCGCGTGACCTGCGAGTTCGGTTCGCGTGACGCCATGCACAACGACAAGAACCACCCTCACGGCCACGGAGGTATGGACTTGGCCGCCGGTCCCGGGACTCGCGTACTCGCGGCTCGGGCTGGCAAAGTTCAACATTCTGGGCCGGCCAGTGGTTACGGGCACTGGGTGGTTCTCCGCCATGAAGACGGCGAACTCTCCATTTACGGCCACCTGAGCAGACATCACTTGGCCTCGGTGGGAAAACACGTCGAGCCTGGCGAAGTGATCGGCCTGGTGGGCACGTCTTCGGAGGGCCACACTACCGGGCCGCACCTGCACTTCCAGATCAACCGCGCGGGCACGGGTGTGGGCAGCGGTGGCGCGATCAACCCGCGAACCGTGCTGCCCCGGCAGCACTGACAGCGTTCGGATTCTCCGGGCATTCTCGGCAAGTTGAAGGGTCGGTGGCGCTGCTTCCTGGCGGCCGCGCTGTCGGCCACGGCTCCGGGATGTGCAACGGGAGAACCCTGCGACTTCATAAAGTGAATCTAACGGCGGCGAATGGGTATGACCTCGCGGGCCGCGTCTCGGGCAAGGCTTGGTGATACTGGTGTTGTGAAACCGCAAGCGTGACACGCTTGCGGTTTTGTCGCTTCATACGCAGAGGGATTCATGGGGTTTCAGTGCGGGATCGTCGGGTTGCCGAACGTCGGCAAGTCCACCTTGTTCAACGCCCTGCTCTCGACGATGCAGGCGGCCGCGGCGAACTATCCGTTCTGCACGATCGAGCCGAACGTCGGCCGCGTCGAGGTGCCGGACGATCGCTTGGAGAAGCTCGCGGCCATCGCGGGCTCGGCGAAACTCATTCCGACGCAACTCGAATTCGTGGACATCGCCGGCCTCGTTCGCGGCGCGAGCAAGGGCGAAGGGCTCGGCAACAAGTTCCTTTCGCACATCCGCGAGGTGGATGCCGTGATCTACGTGTTGCGATGTTTCGACGACGGCGATGTCGTGCATGTCGAGGGCCGTGTCGATCCGATCCGGGATGCCGGGATCGTGGAAACGGAACTGATGCTGGCCGATCTTGAGAGCTTGGAGAAGCGGCTTCCCGCGGCCCAGAAGAAGGCCAAGCTCGGGGACGCGGAAGCCGGCGACCAAGCGGCCCTCATGGAACGCGTTCTCGCGGTGCTCAACGACGGGCAACCCGCACGCTCGCTCAAGGTGCGGGATGACTCCGAACGCCAGCAACTCCAGCAGTTGCAACTCATCACCACCAAGCCCGTGATGTACGTCTGCAATGTGGATGAAGGCAGTGCCGCGACCGGCAACGCGCACTCCGAGACGGTCGCGAAGATGGCGGCGGAACGCGGGGCCCCTTGCGTCGTCGTCTCGGCGAAGATCGAGGCGGAAATCAGCTTGCTGACGAATCCGGAGGAACGCGCCGAGTTCCTCGGTTCGCTCGGCTTGGAGGCGACCGGTCTCTCACGCGTGATTGGTGCCGGGTACCGGCTTCTCAACCTGATCACGTACTTCACGGTGGGCCCGAAGGAGGCCCGCGCGTGGACCATCACTTCCGGGACGCTGGCACCGCAGGCGGCCGGCGTGATCCACACGGATTTCGAGAAGGGCTTCATCCGCGCCGAGACCGTGTCGTGCGACGACTACCTCGCGCTCGGCGGCGAGTCCGGCGCGAAGAAGGCCGGCCGGTTCCGCTTGGAAGGAAAAGAGTACCCGGTTCAAGACGGCGACGTCCTGCACTTTCGGTTCAGCGTGTGATGTTCTGGGCAAGCCGTGGTGATTGCGGCGACTCTGCCGCTTCTCCCGGTTCCGATCTCTCGCCCGATTCCCGGCATTCTCGGCAACTTGCGGGGCGTGTGAAAGCCCCGCTCGCAGCACCTCCTGCGTGTCGGCCTTGACCCGGGACGCGCGCGACGGAAGAATCGCGCGCAGAGCCCGAAACTTCGCCACCACGAGTCCGATCATGCGGCTGGGCCGCGTACTCGCCTTCGCACTACTCATCGCCCTTGCGGGGTGCCGCAACGGTGCGCCCAAGCCCATCGAAAAGAAGGATCCTGCATCGCCTGCCGGCCGTGCGAAGGGGGCCACGCCTGCGTGGCTTGAAGATTCCTTGGCGAAGTTGCCCGGCGGCGGAACCACGATTCCCAAGGGCGGATCGTGGAGCGACCCGAAGAATGCCGGGTTCGACACGGTCAAAGAAGGCCGCGGGCTGATCGCCGGCCGTGTGTTGGACCCGTTCGGCCAAGGGGCGAAGAACGTCTTCATCCGTATCGAACCCGCCGATGCAACGGCCAAGGAACGCGAAGGCTCCGCGATCGGCATCCTCACCAACGAAGCTGGCTTCTTCATGGTGAAGGAACTGCCCGTGGGCAGAACCTACGTTTTGACGGCCGAGGCGAAGTCCGAAGGGAAGTCGCTCATCGGTGTGGTGCAGACCCGCCCGCCGCAGGCGAACATCACAATCGCCTTGCGGGACGACTTGAACCTTCCGGGCGGGGAAGGCGGTCTGCCGCCGAGCGCGTCCACTGCGGGGCTTCCGCAGGGCGGCACCGATCACATTCCCTCGACCGTGCTGCCGATGCCGGGAGCGGCTTCGCCACCGACCCAAGGCGGCTGGTCGCCGGGTGTCGGCTCTGCCCCGGCCTCGGTTCCCGCGACGATTCCCGGTGCAACGCCGAGCCCCGCGATTCCGCCGCCGGCCAGCATCGTACCGCCTCTCGACCCGCGGCCCGCGGTTCGCCCCGAAAGTACCGCCGGTTCGGAGGCGCCTCCGTGGCGGCCGCCCGCGGCCAGCATCCCCGGCCCCGGTGTGCCCACACTTCCCGTGCCACAACCGGGGGTGCCCACGCTGCCGGGCAAGATGTCCTCGTTGCCGAAGAATCGCGACACGGACATCGCTCTCGTCGATTCGCTCGAACGGCCTTGGAGCCTTGGCGATCGCTCCGGCTCGCTCGTGTTGCTCGATTTCGTTTCCACGAATTGCGTCCACTGCAAGCGCACGATCCCGATCCTTGCCGACCTTCAATCCCGGTACGCGAACAACGGTCTGCAACTGATCGGCGTGCTGTGCGACGACGTGCCGCAACGCCAGCGTGCGGCCTTGGCCGCGAAATACCAGCGCGACAATGGCTTGAATTACGCGATGTATGTGGAGGCCGGCGCGGAGCCCGGCGCAGTGCGGGACCGCTTCAACGTGGAAAGCTATCCCACGGTGGTGCTGCTGAACGGCAACGGAAACGTCCTGTGGCAGGGGCACCCGGCCAAACGCAACGAACTCGAAGCCGCCATCCGCCGCCATCTCGGGCGATGAAGATCGATCAGAACACCTCTTCAATCACTCGTCCCGTCGGCGTGAGCCCCAAACCCGTGACTTGCTCGCTGGTCATGCCGATCATGTGCAGAACCGTGGCGTTCAGATCCGCGGGCGTGAGCGGAGTGTCGAGCGGTTTCTCCGCGCGGGAATCGCTCGTGCCGACGACCCGGCCGCCTGCCACGCCGCCTCCAGCCAAGAGGGCACTGTAACAACCCGGGTGATGTTCGCGTCCCGCCTTGTCATTGATCTTCGGAGATCGACCGAACTCGCCGACCGCCAACACCAAGGTGCTCCCCAGCAGGCTGCGTTCCTGCAGATCCTGCAACAACGCGGACATCGCTTGGTCCAGCCACATCGCGTGGCGGTCCTGCATGATCTGGAAGTTGCGGTAGTGGTGGTCCCAGCCGCCGTCGCCCGCGTCTTCCTCCGCTTCGACGTGATCGCTCCAGTTCACTTGCACGAACGGGATGCCGCCTTCAACCAAACGGCGGGCCAACAGGCAACTTTGGCCGAATCGCGTGCGCCCGTACCGATCTGCGAGTGAAGCCTTCTCCTGGCCCAAATCGAAGAGCGTGGCCGAAGTCGGGCTTGTGAGCATCCCCAAGGCACGGGACCGATAATCGTCCAAGGCGCGGGTGGAAGCGATTGCCTCGGTGCGTCTCTCGGCTTTGCCAAACGCGGCCAGCAGGGTCTGTCGGTCCGTGAGCCGCTCGGGGGTGAGATCCTTCGGGAGCTGGAGTGCCGGGATCTTCGTGCCGGCCGCGGGATCGCACTCGAGGCGGAACGGGTCGAACGCCGGGCCGAGCGAGCCGCCACCCTCCCCGATGATCGATTTCTTCCCTTGGTGCAGTTTCCCACCGACGACGAAGAACGGATGCAGGCCGGCACGCTTCGCGTTCGCCTTTGCGACGATCGATCCGAGCGCGGGCCGTGGCGAACCCGTGAGCGGTTTGCCATCCAGCCCCGTGCCGCCGGCTGCACTCCCGGTGAGCCCGATGGTGCCGGCCACGCCGTGGTCGCTCGATTGTGTTGTGAGCGTGCGCAGAACCGCGAGCTTGTCCGTGTGCGAGGCGAGTTGCGGGAACAGTTCGCAGAAGCGGAGCCCGGCCACCTTCGTGGGGATGGTGCCGAACGGGCCACGGTAATCGAGCGAAGCATGCGGCTTGGGATCAAACGTGTCCAGTTGGCTGGGGCCGCCCCACAGCCAGAGCAGGATCACGGCCCTAGCCGAACCCGGAGTGTGCCCGGAGCGGTTCGCACGGAGGAGATCCGCCCACGAAAGGCCGAGGACCGTGGACCCGCCGATCTGGAGGAACGCGCGGCGACCCACGGTTTGACACGATCGCGTGGTGCGGAGACCGAACAGGAGCATGGTGTGATTATCCCGCGCGATCCTGTGGCTCGCCAGCCAAAATGAAACGGGCGGAGACCGAAGTCCCCGCCCGAATGGTTGGCCTGTTGTCGAACTCAGATTACTTGGTCGACTTGAAGATACGGGTCAGCACATCTTCGCTGATGGTGTAGTTGCCGTCGTTGGAGGTGGCAGTCAACTTGATCGTCTCCCAGCTAGCCCGCGACGCGCTGGTTTCGCCATTATCCAAACCCTGTGCGAGGAAGTTATAGAAGGCCGTATTCCCCTTCAAGTTGATGTCGATGTAGACGACGTTGCCGATCACGGTCGCCTTGGCCGTGAACGTACAGGATTCGCCGCACATGGAGAGAGTGAACTTCGCGTCGTTGAAGGCTGCGGCAAGCGAATCGCCTTCTTCGATGCCGCCCACGGTGAGCGCGAACGAAACAGTGCCTTGCTTGGCGAGGTCCAGTGCCGCCTGCACCGTGCCGGATGAGAAGTCGCCGAGGGCCTTGGCTGTGATCGTCGCAAGATCGGTGATCGCGCCCGGGGCCAAGGTGTAGTTGCCAGCGGCCGCGCCAGAGAGGGCGGCGTCATTCAGCGTCACCGTCTTGTCAACTCCGACGTTCTTGTCGGAGAATGTCGCTGTACCGGTGAGGAAGACCTCATCGGTGCCGAGGACGCCCGACAGGGCCGTGGTCACTGTCGCGGCCGTCGACCCGTTGTACACCTTGTCTTGAGCCGTGATGCTGCCAGTAATCTGCTTGGCGTTGATCGCGAGGGTGGCCGTCGCATCTTCTTCTGCAACGTTGTTGTAGTTCGGGTTGCCCGTGAGCGAGGTAGAGACCGAACCCGAATCGCTGACATTGGTTCCCGACTTGGAGGCAGACGCCAAGGTCTCGCCGTTAACGCCCTTGATCGTCACGCTGGCCGTGTGCGAGTTGCCATCGTAAGTGCCGGTGTAGTTGGAGATAGTTACCGAGGCGTTGGCCTTATCAATGGTGAAAGTCGCCGTGCCGAATGAGCTCGTATAGGCGTTGGTGTTGGATGTAAACGTCGCGGTGACAGTGTAGGTGCCTGCGTTGGTCGGGGGCGTCGTGCCCAAGTCGACATCGTTGATGTCATCGTGGTACGTCAGCACGGTCGTGCCAGTGGCCGCGAGAGGCGAGACAGTGACGATCACCGCGCCAGAGTATGCAGAACCCGTGTAAGTGGTATTCGCGGCGGTCACCGAGGTGGTCGTGGTGACGGTCACGGAAGCGATGACAATTCCGTAAGTCGGGTCATCAGCCGAATCTGAAGCGTAGGCACTGCCGGCTTGCTTCAGGCTCAGTACCACGTCGTAAGTGCCAGGAGCCGTGCCGACGGGGATGGTAAATGCCGCGTTCCCACTCAGTAGCGTGTTGGGACTGAGCGATTGGGGTGTTCTCCGAGACCGCGATTGGATTTGACCGCAGGCCTGTTTCGTCGCAGTGGCGGCAACGCGACCCTCTTCAAATTCTGGACTTGCGTCAAAAGGATCGCCACGAACTCTTCCATTCGTTTGAATGACAAGTGCTTTGAATTGCACAACTTACAAGCATTTCAAGCCTGCGGCGGGAGGTCGAGTCCTCAATTGGCTGTAAATTTTGCTGACTTAAGAGAATTGTGTGGCTAGAGGACTTTCCCCCAAAACCGCGACGAAACAAATCTCAAAGGGTGGAACTACTTGAACAAGCAGGTGTTTGATCATAAGATATCCGAGACTGGCTGATCGATTCTGCCTGCCGTCACGATGATCCCCCGGCCTATGGGATGCCATGATCAAGGATTACCAGTCGCAGACCGTCCTCGAGTTGGTTCAGCGGATCGCCGATGGCGATGACCATGCCATGGGCGAGATTTCGAACCGGCTCGAACCAGAGATGCGGAAATACGCCCAGGGTCTTGTGGGCTCCGCCATGCGTGCGCAGGTGGATGCGGATGACATCGTGCAATCCACGCTCCTCACCCTCTGGCTGGGCGTGAAGGCGGGCAAGTTCAAGGCACCGACCATCGCAAGCCTCGCAGCCTTGGTGAGGATGCTGCTCCGTCGGCAAGTGGCCCGATATTGGCGTAAGGCGAAGACGCAGCCTAAGCTGATTCAGAACGTGCAGGATCCATCGACCTGCGAGACCGTCGAGTACGACATCGAGCCCACCTCCAAAGAATCGTCCGGCCCCCTCCAGAAGGCGCAGTTCGAAGACATGCTGGACAACTTCCTCGGAGAACTGAGCGAGACGGACAAGATCCTGGTGCAATTGCGGTTTCGGGGCTTCACGACGACGGACGCCGGGCAACTCTTGGAACTGGACCCTGGTCTCCTGCGCATGCGTCTGATCCGGCTTCGGGAAAAGTTCGCCGACTTGCGGCGCGACCTGTCCTGCTAGCCTCCGCCGGATTTTCGGCTCGATCACAACACTCCCAACGACAACACGTGACTTCGCTCCGACTGCTCGATCGGCTCGTCCTTCGGCACCAACTTGGGCGGAACGGCAAGCTTGCCGCTGAGCAGGTCGCGTTCGAGTTTGTGCGAGGTCATGCGGCGGATGTCGTTCACCGTCTCCGACCCGAACTTACGCTGCAACATGGCGAGGTAGCGCGGCTGAGTGTAGTAGTTCAGGAACGCCTCGTCGCGGAAGCGCAGCACCTCGCGGGCCGTAATGTGCCGCGTCGGCAGCGGCAGGCAATCCTTCGAGTGCTGCGAATACCCCGTCCACCTCTCAGGAAGGGGAAGGCCTTGGCGAACCGCCAGGGTGTACAGCGGTGATCCGGGGTACGCCATCGCCGAGTAGAAGTTCCCGAATTCGCAGTTCAGGTCGATCGCCATGTCCAGCGTCGCCCGCATGGTCGAAAGGTCGTCCTCCGGAAGGCCGAAAATGTAATTTCCGATGACGTTGATGCCTGCGTTCTGCACCTGCTTGATGACGCGATACACGTCATCTTGGCCGAAGCCCTTGTCCACATCCGCGCGAACGCGGCCATCGCCCGCCTCGATGCCGATCGCCAGCCAGTTGAACCCCGCCCTCTTCAGCTTGTCCAACATCCCGTCCTTGATCGTGTCCACCCGCGTGTATGCCCAGATGTTGAGGTCGTACCCGCGATCGATGATGCGGTCGCAGATGCCGACAACGTGCCGTTTGTTGAGGACGAACATCTCATCGGCGATCTTGATGTTCCTCACGCCGTATTGATTGACGAGCGTGTCGATCTGAGCGATGACATGGTCCGGGCTCCACGCCCGATAAGTGTTGACGCTCGATTTCACACCCGCGGCTTCTTCGCCGCTCTTGAATGGGGCCTGAATGCAGCAAAACGAACAATGGAACGGGCAACCGAGCGTGGTGTACAGGGCGGCATAAGGTTGGCGGTCTCGGCCCCCGAGACAGTGCCAGTTGTGGGCGCGATACTGCTTCATCGGAAGCAGATCCCACGCGAGACCCGGCATCTCGCCATCGAGGTTGGAAAGAAGAGGGCGGCCCGGATTCATGCGGTTCCGGCCGCCATCGCGATACCAGAGCCCCGGCACGTGCTGAAGCATCGGCACCGGGGACTTCAACGCCTCGACCAATGCCGCGAGCGTATAGAGACCCTCGCCCGCCGCCACGTAATCGGTCGCCTCGTCATTCAGCGTCCGCTCGGGAAGTGCGGCCACGTGCCCGCCCAGCATCAACACCTTTTGGTCCGGGGCGAGGCTCTTGATGGTGCGGCACACGTCGCTGCACGCCGTCATGATCTGCGTCGACGCGGATGGCTGATGACCGTACACGACGATGGCGGTGAGAACGGGTTTGAGATGTTGAACCCGTTCCGCGACGGCTTCATGTGTGAGGCACTCCGCTTCGGCGTCGATGATCTCGACGGAGAGGCCGTTCGTGCGGCAGAACGTGGCCATGAGCCCGGCCCACACCGGATTCTCCACCGCAGTGAGGCTCTGCCCCAGGGATTGGTACACCTGCGGCCGGCTGCACGGATTGATGAGCAGGACATCGAGTCGCTTTGGCATGACCATCACCTTGTAGGGTGGGCATTGCCCACCAACAGATCCGGAACAAGCTGAATTGCCCCGGAAACTCTGGATCTGTGGGTGGACAGTGTCCCCCCCTATGAAATCAAAGTCCGCGCCCCGCCGCGAGGCCGTTCAACAATTCGCAGAGCTTCAGAATTCGCTCACGCTCCAGCGACGGATAATTGCCGATGTAGAAACCATAGAAGTGGACGTGGTCCGCGAGTGGGCACTGCTTCCACGCATCCGGGCCGAGAAGTCGCTTCAGGTACGGTTGGCGGAGTTGGTTGCCTCCACCGGCCGTGCCTCGGCGGAACTCCACGCCGTGCTTGCGGAGCGTCGTCATCACCCGCTCGCACAGGCGATCATCCTTGTCCTTCAGGATCAGCGTGAACGCATAGTTCGAACTGCCTTCGATGTCGAAATCCGTGCGATACAGATCCGGGTCGAGATGCCCGAGGAACAACTTGAGATTCTCGGTGCGGCGGAGATTGCCCGCGTCCAGCCGCTTGAGTTGCGAGCGGCCCATCACGGCGTTGATCTCCGTGCTTCGCACGTTGTAAGCCGGGAATGCGAAGATGAACTCGGGGTTCAAATCCGGGTTGTCATCAATCAGATCGGTCTTGCGGCCGTTGCAATCCATCTCGCGGACCATGCCGTGCCCGCGCATCATTCGCACCGTTTCGTACAGGTCCGCGTCATTCGTGCACACCATCCCGCCTTCGATCGTGCTGAGGTGGTGGGCGTAGTAGAACGAGAAGTTCGACGCCCAGCCGATGGAGCCGAGTTTCTGGTCGTTGAATGTGGCGCCGTGCGACTCGCACACATCTTCGATGAGCGGGATGTTGCGGCGTTTGAGTTCGTCCAGAAGCGGCTGGGAGAGTGCGTTGTAACCGAGAACGTGCGTGAGGAACACGGCGCGGGTCTTGTTCGTCAGCTTGTCCAATATCAGCGAGTTGTCCATGCCCAGCGTGCGGGGGTTGATGTCCGCGAACACCGGGGTGAAGCCGCAGTGCAGCACGGCGGAAATATCGGACACCCACGTGATCGCGGGAACCACGATCTCGCCACCATCGCCATGCAGTTCCTTCAGTGCCGCAAGTGTCACGAGATTCGCGGATGAACCGGAATTCACGAACACGGAATACTGCACGCCAAGCCAGCGGGACCACTCTTCCTCGAACGCACGCACGTTTTTCGACTGCGTGAGGATCGGATCCTCCTGCTGCAGGAGTTTGCACACCGCGTCGAGATCTTCTCGCGCGATGTTGTTCTTCATCAGCGGCCAGTTCAGGCCGACGACCTTCGGGCTGGCGATTGCGGTGGTCATCAGAAGGGCCCCTTGAATTCGATGCTCTGCAATTCCGGACTCTCATCCGGAATCCAACCCGTCTTCTCGTCTTCGACCATGTCCGCGCACGCGGCGGCAATCGTGCGGGCGTTCGGGTAGAAGAGGTTCTCGAGCACCGGCGTGGTCGGACATGTGGTCGGTGCAAAGCCCATCCGCTTCATGCGAACATCGCGTACGCCTTGCAATCGCTCGGCGACTTGGGCCACGATCTCGGCCGCGGCACCGCAGTTCGTCCAGGCCGTGTCCACCACGATGAGCCGCCCTGTGCGTTCCACCGATTCGCAAATCGTGTCGACGTCCAACGGGCTGAGCCAGATCGGATCGATCACCTCGGCATTGATGCCGATACTCTCGAGGTATTTCGCGGCCCGCAGACATTCGACCTGCATGTACGAGATGCCGACGAGCGTGACATCATCACCGGGTTGTGTGATACGGGCCTTGCCGGGTTGAACCGTGTAACTCGCCTCAGGAACCGGCCCCTTCTGGAAATGCAACAAGCGGTGTTCGACGTACAACACCGGGTCGTTGTCGCGAACCGCGGCAGCGAGGCAGCCTTTCGCATCGTACGGCGTGGACGGCGCCACGACCTTGATGCCAGGCACGTGCATGAACATGGAATGCAGCCCTTGCGAGTGCTGCGCCCCTTGGCCCCAACTTTTGCCGATCATCGCCCGCACCACGAGCGGCACGTTCGCTCTCCCGCCGAACATCGAGCGACTCTTCGCCGCCACATTGATGAGTTGATTCATCGCGAGCAGCAGGAAGTCCATGCGGATGTGGACGTGGATCGGGCGCATCCCGGCGAGGGCCATGCCGATGGCCGCACCTGTCATCGCGTCTTCGGAGAGTGGCGTTCCGAAGACCCGCTCGGGGCCGAACTTCTCGACGAGGCCGCGTGTCGTGCCTTGGATCGCCTTCGGGTCGTCGACATCAAGGCCGAAGACAATCACGGATCCGTCGCGAGCCATTTCCTGTTCGGCGGCTTCACGCACGGCATCGACGAACGAGAGAGTCCGCTCCACCGCGGGCGGAGCAACTCGCTTCGGCTTAACGAGCAGTTGCGAAGGCATCCATGCCCTCCTGGTAAATGTCGGTCATGAGTTCGGACGCATCCGGGAAATCGCTGGACTCCGCGAAGTCGAACGCCTCGCGCAGTTCGGCTTCGATTTCTTTCTTGATTCGATATTGCGTGCGAACCGGAAGCTCGGCGGCGATCTTCACCACCGGATCATGATTAATCCAGTTCTCACACTCGGACTCATCGCGATATCCAAGTTGATAATCCTTGCCGGGGCCGACGTGCTCGCGCCAGCGGTACGTGTTCACCTCGAAAAACCACGGGCCTTCGCCATTCCGCAGCCTCGCAATCACCTCGCTCGAACGGT
Organism: Gemmataceae bacterium; assembly: GCA_046350135.1. Lineage (GTDB taxonomy): Bacteria > Planctomycetota > Planctomycetia > Gemmatales > Gemmataceae > Urbifossiella. The sequence goes on along the minus strand of JAXMBB010000001.1, from coordinate 108,076 downwards.
TCGCGAGGCCGATCACATCGCTGCCGTCGAGCCGCTCGGCAATCACACCGAAGGCTTCGGCACGGGCGAGGATGTCCGGCCTGCCCTGCCGCTTCGCTTGGCTCGTGTGAATGGCGTAACCATTGTTCTCGCATACGAAAAGGATCGGAAGTCGTTTCAACGCCGCGAAGTTGAGCGTCTCGCTGAACACGCCTTCTTCAGTGGCACCGTCGCCGAAGAAAGAAGCGACGACTGCATCGCTCTTACGGGTCTTCAAGGCATATGCATAGCCTGCGGCGTTGGCGATCGTCGTGCCCACGACGGCGGAGGTGCCCATCACACCGGCCCCGGGATCGATGAGATGCATTGAGCCGCCTTTGCCCTTGGTGCAGCCCGCAGCCTTCCCGTAAAGCTCCGCAACCATCGCCTTCAGATCGCCGCCCTTGGCGAGATACATCGCATGGCCGCGGTACGTGCCGAAAACGATATCCGTTTTCCGCAGTGCATCGCACACGCCGACCGACACGGCCTCCTGCCCGATGGACAGATGTACCGGGCTCTTGATCTTGTCCGTGGCATAGACGCGCGCCACCTCTTCTTCGAGGCGGCGAATGCGAAGCAGATTGCGGTAGATGCGTTCGATCATGTTCATGACCTAAGCGGCTTTGCTCAGCGGCACACCGGTTGCGATGCTGCCACGAAACCAACGGTAAGTTTCCACGAGAGCCGAGCGGAAGTCGCATTGCGGCTTCCAGCCCGCGTTCAACAAAACGGATGAATCGAGAGCCTTCAACGGTGCACCGTCCGGCTTGCTCGCATCGAAGACCAACTTCCCGCGGTACCCCGTCACTTCGGCGATGGCGCGGGCCGCGTCCGCGATGCTGAGGTCGGTGCCGCCGCCAAGGTTGATCGGGGCATCGCCATCGTAATGCTTCATGGCGAACAAACAGGCATCCGCGAGGTCGCGTGAGAAGATAAACTCGCGGCGCGGCGAACCGCTGCCCCAGATCGCCACCTCCGGCAGGTTCCGCAGCTTCGCATCGTGGAAGCGGCGGAGCAGGGCGGGGATCACATGGCCGCTCTCCGAGTCGAAGTCATCGTTCGGGCCGAAGGCGTTCGCCGGGATGCCGGTGATGAAGTTGCAGCCGTACTGCCTGCGGAAGGCGTCGCACAGTTTCCATCCGGCAATCTTGGCCGTCGCGTATGACTCGCTCGTGGCCTCGACCGGTCCCGCGAGTAGCGATTCGACCGCCATCGGCTGCGGGGCAAGACGCGGATAGGAGCACGAACTGGCGAGGTACAGCAGCTTCTTGACCCCGACCCCGGCCGCCGACTCGAGTACGTTGCCGGCGACCCTCAGATTGTTCAGCATCAAATCCGCAGGGCGGGTGCGGTTCAGGCCGATGCCGCCGGAACGGCCCGCGGTCAGGAACACATATTCGGGCCGCATTTGGTGGAAGAAGTCCGCCACCGCGTCGGCATCGGTCGGATCCGGCTCGTACGCGCCGACACCAACCAAGTTGATGAATCCGCGATCCGACAGATGATCGAGAAGGGCGGAGCCGATCAGAGTGTCGCCACCGGACACGAAGATTCGCGAGAGGCGATTCATGACGCCTCCGCAAGCTTCGGGGTGAATTCCTTGAACGCGAACGTGGAGCGGTCGCGTGCCCGCTCGGCCTCGAGATAATCCACGCCCGGTTCGTAGAAGATGATCTGGCTGCCGGCGGTGTCGAACTCGAAGGGCACATGGATGCGGCCGAGCGATTCGAGGATCTCGGCGTGACGATCCGGCGGCGCGAACAGCAGCAGGAAACCACCACCGCCCGCACCCGTGAGCTTGCCGCCGATCGCACCCGCGGCACGGGCTCGCTCGTACAAATCATCCACTTCGTCGTTCGAAATCATGCTGCTGAGGCTGCGCTTCGCTTGCCACGCTTCATGCAGCAGGTCGCCGAAGGCGAGAATATTCATCCCGCTGGCGAGCACCTCGATGCTCTCATCGACGAGTTCCTTCATGATGCGAAGCTGGCGACGACGCGACTCCAGCCGCGGCACGTAACTTTTTGCCACGTCCTGGGCCGTGCGGGCGATGCCGGTGTAAACGAGCAGCAAGTGCGATTTCAATTCCGCGATGCGACCCGGAGGCAGAATCAGCGGGCTCACTTCGATCTCGCCGTCCGGATGGAACTTGACATGCTTCAATCCGCCGTGGGCGGCCATCACTTGATCCTGCGAGCCGACCGTCTCTTGCAGCACCTCTTGCTCGATGTGCAGGGCTTCGTTGGCGAGCTGGTGCTTGGTCGCCATCTCGCCGCGGAGCGCGTGCAGTGCATTCAACAAGCACACGGTGAAGGCCGAACTACTGCCCATGCCGCTGCGGGCGGGCAGGTCGCCATCGTGGTGAAGCTCGACGCCGCGCCCGATCTTCAGAAATCGCAGCGTCTCGCGAACGGTAGGGTGAGTGATTTGGTCCACCGATTCGCACGTTTCGATCCGGCGATACACGACGCGGAGGCGATGTTCGAAGAACGGCGGCAGGTAGCGGCAGGTGAGGTAGCAGTACTTGTCGATGGTCGTGGCGAGTACGGCACCGCCGTGGGAGCGGTACCAGCCGGGATAATCCGTGCCGCCGCCGAAGAACGAGATCCGGTATGGTGTCCGGCAGATGATCATTCCATGATCCTTGCCGCGGGCTCCCCTGCCGCGCGTGCCTGGCTGTGTCCGATGAGACGGCAGGTTCCCAGATTTGCCGCGGATGTGTCAAGTGCGACCGGTGATCGGGAGCACAGGAATTTCCCTTTCGAGAGCTCTCTTGCGCGTCATTTGTGCAGGCGAGAGCGGCGGCGGATGAACTCGTCCACGATGGTGCCCACGAGCAGCGTGAGGCCGATCACGGCAGGGATCACATTGCTTTCCAGTCCGCGGATGCTGACGAGGCTTTGAAGGATCGGCAGCACCATCGCGCCGAGCACCATGCCGGGCACGGTGCCTTCGCCCCCGCGCAGGCTGCACCCGCCGAGCACGGCGCCGAGGATCGCGTACAGTTCGAGGTACATGCCGCCGCTGTCCGACTGAATGGAGGGCATGTCGAGGAACAACAGCACGCCTGCGAGCGAGGCGAAGAGCGAGCAGATCACATACACGGAGACGCGATGCCGGTTCACGTTCACGCCAGCATAGCGGGCCGCTTGTTCGTTGTGGCCTACCGCGTACCAATAGCGGCCGTACGCGGTGCGATGCAGGAAGAAGCCGACCGCGATCGCCAGCACGATAAGCACGATGAATTCCGCCGGGAACACGAGTTCGCTCTGAGCATTCTTCCCCACCAACAGGTAGCGGAGACTCTGAAGCGCGTTGGCGAATTCGGGATGAACCTCGAGCGATTTCGCCCGACTGACTTGACCGGCGATCAAACGTGCGAGTCCGCGGTAGACGAACATGCCGCACAGAGTCACGAGAAACGGTTGAAGCTTCAGCCGCGTGATGAGCAAACCGTTGCCCAACCCCACCGCCGCGCCGAAGAGCAGCACGATCGGCACTGCAAAGAACGGATGCACACCTTCTTCCATCAGGTACCCGAACAGCACGGCCGAACAACCGACGACGGCCCCGATCGAAAGATCGATACCTCCCGCGATGATGACCAAGGCCGCGCCGAGGGTGATCACGCCGTAGCGGCCCTGCTCGTTGGCCACGTCCACGAGGTTGTCCTGGATGCGGGCCTGCGTGCGGGCCGAAGGCTCGCCGGCCGGCGCGTTCTCCACGTAGGTGCCGATGAGCCCGGCGTAGAGCATCACCAGCAAGCCGAGCACGCCCAGGATCCGCATCATCGGGAATGTCCTCCGCCGGTCGCCAAGTTCATCACGGCTTCTTCGTTCAATTTGTCCCGCGAAAGCTCGCCCGCCAAACGGCCTTCGTGCATCACGACCACGCGGTCGGACATGCCGAGCAACTCTTCCATGTCGCTGGTGATCATCCAAACGGCGACGCCGCGGCCGGCAAGTTCGTCGATGAGCGCGTAGATCTCGGCCTTCGCGCCCACATCCACGCCGCGGGTCGGTTCGTCGAGAATCAAGACCCGCGGGTCGCGGGCCAGCCACTTCCCGTAAACGACCTTCTGCTGGTTGCCGCCGGAGAGCAAGCCGACCGGCTGCGCGGCGTTCGGGGTTTTCACCCGCAAGCGCTCGATCCACTTGCCATGAAGTTCGCGTTCCGGGCCGCGACGGACGCCGAACCACGAACCCAGCCGGTCCAGGTTGGGCAGGCTCAGATTGAATCCGACGCCTTCCGGCGCCACGAGCCCGTGCAATCGGCGGTCTTCGGGGATGAGCACCATGCCGGCTGCGATCGCATCGGCGGGGCTCTTCACCACCAGCGGCTTTCCGTCGAGTCTCATTTCGCCGGAGAGCAGGGAGCGCACGCCGAACACCGCTTCGGACAACTCCGTGCGGCCCGCGCCCACCAAGCCCGCCATGCCGAGGATCTCGCCAGCCCGCACCTCCAGCGAGACCGCCTGCTCCGGCCCGCCGCGATAGCGGAGGTTGTCGAATGCAAGCACCGGAGCTCCGCCGGTCCCGGTGCGGCACACCTTCGGGTAGAACTGCTTCATGTCGCGGCCGACCATCAGCCGCACCATATTGTCGTGCGAAATGTCGGCCTTGGCGAGCTCACCGGCATTCTTGCCATCGCGAAGCACCACCACGCGATCGGCAATCTGCTGCACTTCGGCCAAGCGATGCGAGATGTAAAGGATTGAAACACGGGCTGCCTTCAAGCCGGCGATGACCTTGTAAAGCTGCTCGGTTTCCTTCTGCGTGAGGCTGGACGTGGGCTCGTCCATGATGAGCACGCGCACGTCGGTGCCGAGGGCGCGAGCGATCTCCACGAGTTGCTTCTCGCCGGGCGGAAGCGTCTCCACGCGGCGGGTCGCGCGATCGGCGGGAAGCCCGACGCGGTCCAGCAACTCCACTGCGCGTTCGGCCATGCTTCGGCGGGAAAGCAGTCGGAACGGGCCGGCGACCGTCGATTCGCGGCCGAGGAACAGGTTGTCCGCAGCGGTGAGATTCTCGGCGAGATTCAGTTCCTGGTGGATGAGCACCACGCCGGCGGCGGTCGCGTCGCGTGGGCCGTCGAAGTTCACCACCTTGCCGTCGAGTTCGACCGTGCCGGTGTCCTCGCTGTAAACCCCGGCGAGAATCTTCATCAAGGTCGATTTGCCGGCGCCGTTCTCGCCAACGACTGCGAGCGACTCGCCCGCGCCGAGAGATACGGAAACGTCGTCCAAGGCGACGACGCCGGGGAACTGCTTCCCGATATGTGAAGCGCGGATGCGCGGGAGGGACATGACGGGAGTTTATGGCTTCTGATATTCGCGGAGCAGTTTGCGGTAGCGCGGATCTTTCCGAATCGCGTCAAGATCGCGGTCCTGCTCCATCGAACGGAAGTCGCGGTAGCCAAGTTCGATGGCCGTGCGAAGCGTAACCAACGCCAAGTCCGGTTGCTGGAGCAGGGCATAGCGGCAGGCCAAGTTGTAGCGTGCCGTGGCGTCTTGCGGCCGCAGGGAAACGAGCCGTTTGTCCACGGCAAGGCCGTCCTGCAGGCGGCCTTTCTCCGTCATATTCTCGCCGTGGATGCGAAGCACTTCTTGGAAATCAGGTTCGGCGGAGAGCACGCGGGAGAAGAAGTCGAGTTCAAAATCGACCTGCGACCGGTTCGCCAAGAGTGCGAGGATCGATCCGGGCGGGAAGGTGTCGTCCAAGGTGGCGGCGGGGCGCTTGCTCGAGTGCGTCACGTTGTTCCCTCATGGGAACGCCGCGCTGAGAGGTCGCGCGGCTCTCATGGAATTATACAAACGGGCGGCGCGCGATCAATCAGCCCCTACGCCGCGATCCGCATCGCGGGCGGGCCGCCGGTCAGCTCTTTGACCAATTCGCGGTTCAGCATCTGTTCGAAGTCCACGAGGATTCGGGCCACGGCCGCGCCGTCCATCACGCGGTGGTCGAACGTGAGCCGCATTGGCAGCACGCTTCCCTCGAACATGCCGTAGTGGATTGCGGAGGTGAGGATCGGCACGAGTGTGAGCAACCCGGCTCCCGCGGACGCGATCGACGACACGCTGAACGTGCCGAAATTGTGGCAACGCCGACGCCCGAACATGTTCAACGCCGACCACCACACCAGCCGCCGGAACGGCCACGGGATATTCCCCATGCCGGACGAACGCTTGTAGCAACGGAGCTGTTCCACGGGCGTGTCGCGATGATGCCGCACCATCGCGTCCATCTCTGCAAGCGTGCGATTCTCCGGGCTACGAATCAGGCAGAAGAGCACGATGTCTTCATCCGGTAGCCGGCGTTCGACATTGAGCGCGGCGATGTTGTGCGGATGCTCGTAGAAGCGAGCCCACGGACACTTCAGATACGCCCGGCGGAGGCACGGGTGGTCGCGGCCGAGCATGGCGAAGGCCTTGCTGAACAGCACGGTCCAAGACGGACGATCCGGAATGGCGGCGCGGGCGGCCATCAGCGGCGACAAATCCATGCGCCGCTCCGCCGTCACGGCCGGCACCTGCTGGCTGAAGTGCATCAGATCTGCGACCGCGCGGCGGTACGGCGAGATACGGAGGCTGCGGCCCTTCATTTTCAAGCGACCCTTGCGCGGAAACATCTTTGCTCCCGTGTTGGCGGACTCTAATCGCTATCGGTCGCGGAAACAACGCAGCTTTCGTCTTCCTTTGCAGCTCGCCCCGCTTCGCCCGGCAGGTCGAACACCCGGATTTCCTCATCCGCCCCGCACCCCCCGGACGATCCATACTGTTGGAGCGACCCGGATGACCGGCTCGGGCGAGGTTCACATGATCGGACGCGGCCGCATCGTTGCAGCATTCTTGGCTTCATGGGCGTTTTCCGGAGCGGCCACGGCCCAACCGATGGCCGAAATGCCCACGAAGATCGTGCTCGCGGACGTGATCGAGGCGGCGCATCGCGACGCAGTGCTCGCTGTTGTGAAGAAGCCGACGCTCACCACCCGTGGCGTCTCGCCCGAGATCACCTGCACCGCCGCCGTCTATGAATGGTTGCTCGAGCACCCGGATCGCACGAGTCTCGCGTGGCAGCGGCTGAAGGTGCCTTGCGTCGAAATCCAGGACGCAGGGAAGGGGGCCTTCACTTGGGCGGATGGCGACGGCAGCGAACTCGCGTGGCAACCGGTCGGCCGCTTCAAGGACGGACTCGTGTGGTACGCCACCGGCAAGGTGAAGTGCACCCCGGTGACACCCACGGTGCCGGTCAAGGCCGTGGTGGTGATGATGCATCCGAACAAGCCGCTCGAAGGCGGCGCGGCCGTGATGCAACCGGTGACACAGGTGTACCTGCAAACGGACAGCAAGGCCGCCAGCGTGGTGTTGAAGATCATCGGGCCGACCGCACCGAAACTGGCGGAGCAGGGGGCCGATCAATTGCTGTATTTCTTCACGGGGATCGCCCGCTACCTGCAAAAGCACCCGGATCGCCGGGATGAACTGCTCGGGCCGAAGAAGTGAAACAGCGTCCACATTCGAGCCGGTGACAGAAGCCGCCGGAGTTGAACTCCACACCGATTCGGCGACTTCCGTCGCCTGCTCGGACGCCCTTCGCTTACGCGGCGGGCTCGCTCGCTTCCACAGCCTCCTCCGGTTCCGCATCACCATTGCGGAACTGCTCCAGCTTTTTGTGTAGCGTGTTGCGATTGATGCCGAGACGTTCTGCGGCCTTGATCTGCGTGCCACCGAACTGACGCATCACTTCTTCAATCAACTCGCGCTCCAAGCCGTCCACCAAGAACGGATGGAAGCCTTTGATGCCGCGGGGCAGGGGGGTCTGCAATCCGGCACGAACGAGATTGCGGATCAGCGTCGGCACGTCGTTCGATCCGCCGGCCGTTTTCATGGGGCGAAGGGAGTACCGCGGCCGGCCGAACTTCAACATCTCGCTCGGGATCGTTCCGCCGTCGGACATGACCACGAGTCGCTCGAGCGTGTTCTCCAACTCGCGGACGTTCCCCGGCCAGTCGTGCGCTTTGAGAGCCTCGATCACCGGCGGCGTCAGTTCCGGCACCGGGCACTTGTGCGTGTCCGCGTACCGCTTGAGAAAGAACTGTGCGAGAGGAGCAATATCCTCGCGGCGTTCCCGCAACGGCGGCAGCATCACGGGGATCACATTGAGCCGGAAGTACAGGTCTTCGCGGAAGCTGCCCGCCTCGACGAGTTCCTCCAAGCTCGCGTTCGTGGCGGCAATCACCCGCACGTCCACGCGGATGGTCTTGCTGTCGCCGACACGTTCCAGTTCGCGCTCCTGCAGAACGCGCAGCAGCTTGAGTTGAAGTTGAGGCGAAGTGCTATTGATTTCGTCCAAAAAAATGGTGCCGCCGTGCGCCGCTTCGAAGCGGCCGACCTTGTCCGACACTGCGCCGGTGAACGAGCCCTTGATGTGGCCGAAGAGTTCGCTCTCGAGCAAGTTCTCATGCAAAGCGCCGCAGTTCACACGCACGAACGGCCCGCTCGCGCGACGACTCAGCTTGTGAATCGCCTTGGCGATCACTTCCTTGCCGGTGCCGGTTTCGCCGATGAGAAGAACGGTGGTGGGACGCGGTGCGGCGAGACGCACGAGGCGATAGACATCCTGCATGGCCGGAGCCGTGCCCACGATTTCGGGCAAGGGTGGCTCCACCTGCTCATTTCTGGGCATCAGTCCGTCGCTTCCGGGAGAGGAAGTCGAGGAATCCTGTCCAAACTCCATCTTCTCCACTTGATGATATTCGGATATGCCCGGAGAAGCAACAGTGGATGCCGGATAATACGGCATCCGCAGGCGCAAGATTGCCACATTGCCAGATTGCCACATACGCAAGTGGCAATCTCACTCCCGACCGAGTTGCAGCGCGGGGTCGCAGGGCTGGTTCGCGAGAATACTCTGAACCACGACCCGTCCACGAGGTGCTGCCATGCGAATCTGTGGAATCCTGTTCGTCCTCATGGGTGTGAGCGGAGCCTTGGCGGCGGAACCTCCGCGCGGAGCGGTGGGAAGTGCCGTGCGATCTTTCACCGTCCGCCATCCGGATGGTGGCGACGCTTCGCTCCCCGCCAACGATTCGGATGCGAAGTTCCAAGTGATCGCGTTCATCTCGTTCGAGTGCCCGGTGGCCAAGAGCTACCTCGCGCCGCTGGCCGATCTCAAGAAGGCGTACGCGGGGAAGGGCGTGTCCTTCACCGCGATTTGCCCCGATGAAGGCGCCGCGGAGGTGAAGCGCCAAGCGGCCGAGTTCAAACTCGCGGTACCGGCCTATGCCGATCCGCAACTGAAAGCGGTGCGCGAACTCGGGGCCGAGCGCGTGCCCGAAGTGTTCGTTCTGGACGCGAAAGGCGTGATCCGCTACCGAGGCCGCATCGACGACCGCTGGGTCACGCCCGGCAAGCAGAACCCGCGGAAGACGACGCCCGACTTGGCGAACGCGCTGGATGAACTGCTCGCAGGCATGCGTGTCACGGTGGAACGCACGCCGACGGTCGGCTGCCCCGTCGCGATGGTGGAACCGAACAAGGCCACGGCCGGGAAGGGGGCCACCTTTCACAAGGATGTTCTGCCGATTCTTCAGAAGCGATGCCAAGACTGCCATCGGCCCGGCGAAGCGGGGCCGTTCAGCCTGTTGACGTACAAGCAGGCTGCGAAGTGGGGCGACCGCTTGAAGGAGTACACGTCGAACGGCGCGATGCCGCCTTGGAAGCCGACCGCCGGCCCCGCGTTCCAGAACGAACGCCGCATGCCGAAAGCGGAGATCGAGACGATCGCGGCGTGGGTCGATGCCGGGTGCCCGGAAGGCGACCCGGCCGACGCGCCGCCGGCGAAGACGTTCGCGGCCGGTTCCGAGTGGCAGTTCGGCCCGCCGGATCTGATCGCCGAGATGCCCGCAGAGTTCGAACTCGGCGCCACCGGCCCCGATCACTTCCGCGCCATCGTGATGAAACACGCCCCGATTTTGCAGGACAAGATGATCGCGGCATACGAGGTGAAAGCCGGCAACCCTCGGATCGTGCATCACCTCATCAACTACTTCGACACGACGGGCCAAGCGGCGGAACTGGCGAAGGCGGAACTCGTTCGCAAGAAGGAGCCGAACGAACCGGACCGCGGGCCGGGGTACACGTCGGCGATGGGCATCGGCTTCACCTCGCTGCGGCCGAACGCCATCGGCGGCATCGGCGGGTGGACGCCGGGGCAGCGCGGCTTCAAACTGCCCGCCGGCACCGGCTACGTGCTACCGAAGGGGGCGGAAGTGGTCGTGCAGATGCACTATCACCGCAACGGGCGGGCGGAGACGGATCGCACGCGAATCGGTTTCTACTTCGCGAAAGATCCCGCGGCGCTGAAGCCACTCAACCTGCTTGTGGTGCCCGGACTCGTCAGTCCGTCCGACGGATACAAGCCGTTCAAGGTCATCCCGAAGGGCCGCGAGTTCGAAGTGCGCGGGGCGGTGATCACCGAGCAGGATTGCACCATTCATTCGATCCTGCCCCACATGCATATGCTCGGCAAGAACGTGATCGTGACCATGATCCCGCCCGGCGGAACGGAACGCACTCTCGTGGAGATTCGCGATTGGGATTACAACTGGCAGGAAGGGTACTTCTTCAAGGATCCGATCGCGGTGAAGACGGGCACCCGGTTCGAGATCCGCGCGGTGTTCGACAATAGCGCCGCGAACCCGAACAATCCGTTCAACCCGCCGCGCGACGCCAAGAAGGGCGAGGAAACCACGGATGAGATGCTCTTCGGCTTCATCCGCGCCACCTCCGACCAGCCGGGCACGGCGATGATCAGGGTGAAGTATCTGACCGAAGCGAAGGACTACGCACCCGCGAAGAAGTGAGCCGCACCTCCGCTTCCGCGCGGCCCCGTTCGGGGGCCGCGAACGATTCCCCAAATCTCGCCGGAGCCCGCCGATGTCCGCCGCCCAAGTGGACCGCTTTCACGCCTTGGACAGCCTGCGGGCGTTCGCCATGTTCCTCGGCATCGTGCTGCACGTCGCGCTCTCGTTCATGAGCACCGTTCCGCCCTTCTGGCCGGTGCGCGACACCGAGGAGAGCGGCCTCATGGATCTCTTCGTGATCGCAGTACACGACTTTCGGATGCAGTTGTTCTTCCTGCTCTCCGGATTCTTCAGTTGCCTGCTATTCCAGCGGTACGGCCTGAAGGGCATGACGATCCACCGGCTGAAGCGCGTCGCCGTGCCGTTCGTGCTCTCGCTGGTCTTCATCGCACCGACGGTGCTCGTGGTCTTCCTCTATTGCGAAGTGGAAAACGTGCGGTCGCCCGTTGTGCGCGGCACGCCTTCTCCAGTGCGCGAACTCGCCGCCGAACTCGTGAACGCGAACCCCGCCGCCTCCAGCGAGCGGATCACGGCGGACTTCGTGGGGAAGGGCGGTTGGATCTTCGGCCTGCCGCAGTTCCACCTGTGGTTCCTGTATTACCTGCTGATCTTCATGGCCGCGGTGGCGTTGCTCACGCCCGTCGGTTGGAAACTCGCCGGCACGCGGTTGCTCGCCGCCGCGGACGGCGCGTTCGATCGCCTCGCCCGCAGTCGGTTGCGAGTGCTCGCGTTCTCGCTCTACACCTTCCCGCTCATGACGCAAATGGGCTGGATCGTGGACACGCCGCAATCGTGGTTTCCACCGTGGCACCTGCCCGCGTATTACTTCTCGTTCTTCGCCTTCGGTTGGATGCTTTTCCGCCACCGCGAACTCGTGACGGCGTTCGGCCGCGATTGGGGCCTTCACTTGATCCTGGCGAACGTCACCGTCTTTCCCGCGATATTCCTGCTGATGGCGGCCGAGTCCAAGATCTCGGTCCACGGCGCCTCGGTGCTGTACACGTGGATGATGATCACGGGGCTGTGGGGCGCGTTCCTGAAGCTGTTCGCCCGTCCATCCGCCCGAATGCGCTGGCTCGCGGACTCGGCGTACTGGTGCTACCTCGCCAGCCTCACGCCGATCCTCGTGCTTCAGTTCGTGGTGAAGGATTGGCCGCTTCCGGCCGTCGTGAAGTGTGCGCTGGTGACGGCCGCGACCATGGCATTGCTTCTGGCGAGTTACGCGTGGCTGGTGCGGTACACATCGATCGGCGCGATCCTGAACGGCCGCAAAGACCGCGTCGCCGTCGCGGCGTGAACGGTTTTTACACGACGCTTTCATACAACACGGTGCTCTCGCCCGAGCCGGGCTCGAACAGCACGAGGCCCTTCTCGTCGCGATGGTTCACGCACACTACGCAGCCGGGGGTGCCGGCCGCGGCCTTCGCCAGGATCGCCTCCAACGCCTGCACGATCGCCACGCAGTTGCGGTCGGCGGACACATCGTTGTAGCTCAGGCCCCGCGCCTGCCGCAGCCGATGGGCGCGATTATCGGACGTTCCGCCGTGTTCCACATACGCCACTTCGCGGAAGAACCGCTCGATGATCTCGATGCCGTAGCCGCGCTGCGAGCGCTCGTTCCATGGTTCGAGGAACGTGCCGTTGTAGTGATAGTTCGGCGTGTTCTTGTACTCGCCCGGCGTGCGGCCCTCGATCGTCAGTTCCACGCCGCGCTTCCGCTGGTGGGCGGACCACACCGCATTATCGAAACGGAACTGCACCTCTTGCTCCACGTAGCCGGGGAAGTTGTCCGGCGTCACCCAACTGGTGTGAATGTCGAACGCGGCCTCGCGTTGGTCGAGGTGGCGATACACGACCTGGAGTTGAACCGAATCCCACGTGTTGCCGGCGGGCGGGCCGACGAGCCCGCGTTGGCCGGTGGCCGAGACACGCTTCAACGACCACGACGGCCCGAACGTGAAATCGATCAGCTTCAGATAATGCACGGCGACGTACGTGGCCGGGTTGCGGCCCGCGATCCACTCCGCGAACTGGCCGCCGGAGATGCTCTTCGGTTCGAGCAGCGAGCAGTACCCGTTGTTCACATGTTGCAGGATGCCGTCGCGGTACAGGGTGCGGAGCTTCTTGTGGTCCGGGTCCGCGAGTTTGTGATACACGACCTTGGCGAGAACTCCGTTCTCTTCCGCGAGTCGCGTCAGTTCATCGAGTTTGTGCAGGTTCAGCACGGAGGGCTTTTCGATGAGCACGTGCTTGCCGGCGAGCAGGGCGGCCTTCGCGGGCTCGAAGTGGCGGTCGTCCGGCGTCGCGATGCAGACGGCATCCACGCCGGAGGCCAGGAGCCGCTCCGTGGCGTCCGGCCCGGAGAAGTTTTGGAACGCGGGCACGGCGCGGCGATCGAGATAGGCCTGGGCCCGGCTGCCGGTGCGGCTCGCGGCGGCGGTCAGGGACACGCTCACAGGACCGGTCTCGGGGGCGTACAGCGGGCATCGGTTCGCGGCTTCGAAGAACGGCCGGTACGTGTCGTCGAAGATCATCCCGAAGCCGATCATGCCGGCGCGGATCGCAGGTGGCGTGTTCATGAAGAGATGTTAGGGACGGGCTCAATCGCGAACGCTGAGAAACTCTGGCGGCACACGATCCACGAGCCACACCCCGTTCGCAGTGTCCTTCATGGCGGAAGGGAGTGGACGCCTGCGGGTGGCAATCTCGCACTTGTCAACGATACATAACGCACATTATCGGCCGCGGCGGGAAGCGGTCGCGGCCAGGCAAGGATCGGCGGCCCGGATGGATAACGTCCGATAATGTATCTTATGTATCGTTCGTATGTCTACGCCGCAAACTGCGTTTCGAGCCTGAAAACAAGGCGAAATCGCCTTGCGGTCACTTCTCGCTCGATGTCAGTTCGATGATTGGAAGATCGGATCGAACGGGAACCACAAACAAGCGAAGCCGCTCGTTGGGCCCGGCACGCGGCGGGATCGCCGCGCGGAACGCCACGCACGCCGCTTGCTTTCCGAGAAGTTGTTCGACCGAAGCCAGACGGTGGTACTCCATGCGGGCCGGAACGACTTCGGAGCCGCGAACGCAGACCACGGAAACCGGAATCCGCCCCGTCCGTTCACGAGGCATGCTCACCCAACCGTAGGCCCCAATGGGTCGCTCCTCCGCCGGCAAGCCGGGGCCGCACATGGGCGCGAACGCGGGCTCGCTCGGCAGGTGATCCGGGTTGACGGGAAGCGGCGCGAGCAGCGGAGCAGGCCCCCGCCCCGCCAAGGGCACCGGCTCGGATTCACCCCGGAGCATGGCTCGCACCCGGTCGGCGGCGACCGCCTGAGACTCGCGGCTCGCTTCGACCCGCTCCCGGATGGTGAAGAGGTTTGCGAGGAGAACGCCGATCACTGCTGCGGCCAATGAGAATGCAACCGCACGAGGTCGGCCGAGACGGGCAACGGCCGCTCCGATCACGGCGAAGGCCAGCGGTGTGAACGGAACGCAATAGACCACCAAGTTCCGATGGCCGTGCAGAACCATGTGGTTGACGGCCAGGGCTTGCCAACTCGCTCCGGCAAGCAGAGCCACCGCTGCCGCGGGAACCAAGGCCGCGGTCACCGGGTTGGCTTTTCGCACGGACCACAACAGGACCGAGGCGAGACCCCACCCCGAGACCAGCCAGCCGAGAGGGATCGCGAATCGAGCGCTTCCCCACGTTTGGGGCGAACTCAGAACCGGCTGATAGAAGTAGTTCGCAAAACAACGGACGGGCTCGGGCAACGTCTCGGGGGCGAGTACGGGATAACCGATTCGCTCCGAACCGTCGCCCGTCGATCGAGCGGTTCGCGATTCGGCTCGCTCTCGAATCACCGCCAGACCGTCTTCCCCGGTTTGAGCCGCGATCTGGGCCGCATGAATGCCGATGGCTCCGGCGAACCCGATCGAGCCGGCAATTCCCACGGCGGCCACGGGCGGAAGCCAACTGCGAACGCCGTCGCCGAGTGCCGCCCGGTGGAACACGATGGCCGCCGCCGGGGCGGCCACCACGGTCGATATGTACTCGTAGCCGCAAAGAGCCTTGATGCAGACGAGAACCGCCTCGCCCGCCAAGAACAGAGCCATCCGACCCGTGGAACTCGCGGCCCACGGGTACGCGAACCATGCAAAGACGAACGGAGCCAAGAGCGCTGGGAGCAACCAATAGATGGTTGGCGCGAAAAGCAGGAGCGGCGGCGAGCAAGCCGTCAGCAGCACCCCGACGTGCCCCGCGACCGGTGCCACGCGGGCGCCGATCGAACTGAAAAACGCGGCGAACAAGGCGGCGCTCATCAGCCCGCAGATCGCGCTGCCGAAGGCGGCGACCCGCTCAGGGGATTCACCGGTGGCCCGCCGAACCGCCGCCAGCACGATTCCGGGCAGCCCGAATTGCGATCGGTAGGGAGTCCACGATTCGCCGTTCCACGCGGCCATCGGCGCCCAGGCGTCCCCGTCGGAGAGGCGGATCCGGTTCACCACCAACGCGCAATCGCCCGTCATCGCTCCCGGCCGGAATTCACCGACCATCGAGAGCACGTCTTCCTGAACGCAGAAAAGGTTGTGAACGAAGCCGGCGTACAGGACGGCCGCATAGACGACAAAGCGAATCATCCCGCCCTCCTTGGCCGGGGTCTCCGTCGCGTGTGGAATGTGTACCAAACGCGGCCGATCTTTGCATCAGGAAAAGACGCCCATCGCACGGAACTTGGCGTACCTCTTCGCGAGGAGGTCGTCGATCGGCTGCGGCGTCAAGTCCCGAAGCTGGCGCACGAGATAGGTCTTCAGGCTGTTCGCCATGTCCCGCGGGGCGCGGTGGGCGCCGCCAAGCGGCTCGGCGATCACGTCGTCGATCACTCCCAACGACCGGCAGTCGGCCGAGGTGAACTTCAGGGCGCCGGCCGCCTTCGCTTTGTTCTGCTCGGTGGCCACCTTCCACAGGATTCCGGCGCACCCCTCGGGGCTGATCACCGAGTAATAGGCGTGCTGGAGCATGCTCACGCGGTCGCCCACGCCGATGCCGAGTGCTCCGCCCGAGCCCCCTTCCCCGATCACGACGCAGACCATGGGCGTGCGTACGCGGAACATTTCGAGGATGCTGGTGGCGATGAGTTGGGCTTGGCCACGCTCCTCGGCGCCGATGCCCGGGTACGCCCCCGGAGTGTCGATGAAGGAAATGACAGGCAGCCCGTACTTCGCGGCCAGTTTCATCTTCGAGAGGGCCTTCCGGTAACCCTCCGGATGGGCGCAGCCGTAGTAGCACTGGAGCCGCTCGGCCGTGTTGTGGCCCTTCTGATGGCCGACAAGCAAGACCTTGAAGTCGCCGATGCGGGCGAAGCCGGTGCGGATGGCGCGGTCGTCGCCGATGGCGCGGTCGCCGTGCAGTTCGACGAACTCGTCGCACATCATCTCGACGTAGTCCATCGTCTGCGGGCGGTCCTCATGCCGCGCGACGAGCACGGTGTCCCACGCGTTCAGGTTGGCGTATCGCTCGCGCTTGAGGTTCGCGACCTCGCGCCGCATCCGGCGGATGGACTCCGCCGCCCCCGGCGCATCGGGAGCCGCCTCGAGCCGCGCCAGCAGCAACTCGAGTTCGTGAATGTCCTGCTCGAACGGGAGCGGCTTGGAAACCATTGCGAAACTCACTCCTCTTCCACGATCTTTTCGTCCTTGAAGATCTTCACTTTCCGCAACTCGATGAGCACTTCGTGGAAGTTCTTCGGACGGTCTTCTCTCTTCTTCGCCATCATCTTGAGGACAAGCGCGCCGAACTCGTCGGTGAGATCCTTGTTGTGCATCACCGGAGACGCCGCCTTCTCCGTGAAGTGACGCGTCAGCAGATCCCCCTGCGAGGAACCGACGAACGGCTTGCGGCCGGTCGTGAGTTCGTACAGGGTGCAGGCGTAGCTGTAGATGTCGGCGCGGCCGTCCAGCGGCAGGTCCTGAATCTGCTCGGGGCTCATGAAGCTCGGCGTGCCCTGCGGCTTCTTCTTGTGGAACAACCGCGACAAGAAGCTTGTCTGCATCTTCTTGCTGATGGCGAAATCGATGATCTTCGTGTCGCCGAGGGAATTCACGAGGATGTTGTCGGGCTTCACGTCGCGGTGGACGTATCCGGAGGCATTCATGTATGCGAGGCCGGTGGCCGCTTCCTTGAAGATCTTGCGGGCGTGCTCTCGGATGAACTTCATGTCCTTGGATTGCAGGCGAAGCCGCAAGCTGCCGGACGGGAAAAACTCCATGATGAAGTGCGGCGTCTCGGGCGAGCGATTCACCTTGTGGATCCGGATCACATTCTGGTGGGCGAGTTTGACGCCGATCTCGGCCTCGTTGAAGAGCGCCTCGCGCTCCGCCGGTTTGCTCGCCGCTTCGGGCAGAAGCAGTTTCATGGCGAAGTGACGGTTGCTCTTCGGATCGACGACCTCGAACACCTGCGACGTCTGCCCCGTTTGGAGCATCGTCCGCAGCTTGTACCCGCCGATGAGTTCGTTGACTTCCGCCATCCGTGCTCCAATGTCGGACGGGCGAATCCCCTGCCGAGCCGTAAGCCTCTCGGCTCGTCAGAAGCCTCGCCTTCCCGATTCACCAATATTCTTCGAAGTGGATGTTGCCCTTGAACTTGATGGCGGACACATCCGCTTGGAAGCCGCGGCTCTCGAGGATTTCGATGACGCCGGTCGGCGCGGGATAGCTCTTGACACCGGTGTCCTTGTCGCGGATCGGCACGCCGATCATCTTCGGGTTGCCGCAGAGGAAGACGTGGGTGTTTTGCGGATCGAGTTTCGCCCCGAGGTGCTCCTCCAGTTCCCCGCCGGCGATCACGTCCTGGATGTACACTTTTTTGGTGATGGTCGCTTCGCGCGTCGTCAGCGGCAGATACTTGTAATTCGGGAAGAGGCCCATCAGCTTCTTGTGCGTGTCGAGATAACCGAGGTCGCGTGAGAATCTCACACAGGAGGCGGAGAGGACGCGGCCGGCGTGGCCGCGCTTCAACAAATCCCACAGCATGTAATTGTGCGGGGCTTCGCCGGTGCCGGTGCCGAGGAAGACGACGTTGTCCGTCGGCTTCACGACATCCAGCGTATACATGCCGGTGATTTTCTCACCGATGTTGACGCGGTCGCCCTGCTGGAGATGGAAGAGTCGCGGCGTAAGGGCGGGCACGCGGCCGTCCGCGTTTTCCCGCACCAGCACGATGTAGAATTCGAGATAATCGGTGCTCGCGACATCGATGAGATTCGCGTTCTCATCGATGATGGAGCAACTGATGGAGTAAGCTCGGCGGACCACTTTGCTGCGGTCCGCTTCGGGCAGGGATTCGACTTGGCATCCTTCGGTGCGGGCTTCCCAGTTGCCGAGCCCGAGCGAGCAATACTGGCCAGGTTTGTGTGGGGGCCGCGGGAAATCCGGCTTCACCCGCAACACCATGAGGTCCGAGTGGAGCTTCTTCAGGTACGTCACGGTGCCGTTGTAACGCTTCGTGCGAAGCTCGGCGATTTCCTCGGATGTCATGTCCGCTGTCACCTCATCAACCGGATTTCTTGGCGGTTTCGCGCGTGTACGCCACGCACTTCTTCATGTCCGGAGAGGGATCTTCGGGGTGGGCTTCGTACTCGATGCTGATGGCGCCCTTGAATTTGACATCTCGCAGCGCCTTCAGCACCGCCGCGATGTCCAAAACGCCCTTTTCATCACCGAACACCACGTCTTCCTTCTTCTTGTTGTCGTGATCCTTGAGGTGCATCCCGAAATTGCGGTCGCCCATCACGCGGATTTGTTCCGCAGGGTCGAGTTTCTCACCGAGTTGGGCCATGCGGATGAGGTGGCCGGTGTCCAGGCACGAGCCGATGAGCTTGTGATGATCCTTCACGGCCTGGTAAATGATCTCCGCGGACCACCATTGGTCGCGGCCCTTCCCCGACGGCCCGTGCGGATGGATTGCGATGGCGATCTTGTATTCGTCCACGAGCTTGTCGAGGCTGTCGAACGCATCCATCGAAGGGCTGGCGGAGAGGTACTTGAGGCCGCACGCCGCGCCGAACTCGAACAACTTCTTGTTCGCGTCGTGGTTCTTGCTGAAGCCGGAGACGCCGAAGCCGACGGGCTTGACCCCGTATTCCTTGCAGAGAGCGAGGATGCCGTTCAGCTTCTCGCCCTTGGCATCCGGCGGGAGGTGCTTGCTGTAGAACTCGGCGTTCTTGATGCCGAGTTCCTTGATTCGCTTGAGTGCGGGCTCGAGGTCGAAGTTACGAAAGGTGTAGCTTTGCACGCCGAGGGAGATGCCGTGACCGAGGTCGCCGTCGTCTTCGGCGGCGAAGGCGGGCTGCCTTGCATCGGCCCCGGCCGCGGAGACACCGCCGGCCTGAAGAACGCTCGCCGGGAGATCGGGGTGGTCAGCATGGGAGAGCCCTCGGAGTGCAACTCGGGACGAAGCTATTCTCGCGGCGCGGCGTGGGAAAGACAGCCCCCTGCGAGAAAAAGATGGGCCGGGTACAATGCCCGCGGAGGAACCCATGCCGCTCCGCGACCACTTCCATTCGCCGATCAAGGATCGTCGCTCGTGGCAGTCATTCCACGCCACATGGCCCATCAAACTCGTGGATGCCCTGCTTGGAAAGCTGCCCGAAGGATTTGTCGCCGAGCCCCGGGCGACGTTGGGCAAGTTCTACGAATTGGACATCGGTGTTCTCGACTCCGTGCAACAGGAGCTCCCGCCGGAGTCGAAGGCCGGTGGAGTGGCCACCCTTCCCCGTGTCGCCCCCCGTCCGACGATGACGACCGAACTCGACATCGGAGAGCATTACGAATTCGAAGTGTTGATCCACGAAGAGGTCTTCGAGAAGCGATTGGTCGCGGCCGTGGAGTTTGTCAGTCCGGCCAACAAGGATCGAGCCGAACATCGAAAAGCCTTCGTGGCAAAGTGCGGCTCGCTCCTGCAAAGCGGCGTATGCGTCGCGATCGTAGACGTCGTGACGACGCGTTCATTCAACCTCTACGAGCAGTTGCTGGACTACTTCGAAGTGGAGGACTCGTTGCTCAAGCCCGCGGCGCCGGGGCTGTATTGTGTGTCTTGTCGCTCGGCCAAGGGAGTGTCCGAATCCCGCTTCGAAACCTGGTTTTACCCGATCGAATTGGGAAAGCCGATTCCTGAACTGCCGGTCTGGCTCGACGACGGCCTGCACGTCATGCTCGACCTCGAAGGCTCCTACGAACAGACTTGCAAGACGCTTCAAATCGCGTGATGGGGACATGAATCGCAAGCGGATGCAAGCCGTGACCGCGGTCGTAGTCGCCGTGTTGGCGATCACTTTCTTTCTTCGCCTCGCTCGGAAAACCCACGAAGACGCAGATCGTTCCCGTTGCAAGAACAATCTTCGCTCTCTGTGCCTCGGCATCCACAACTATGCCAGCGCGAACAACGACCGATTTCCTCGTGCTCACTTCGGCAAGGGCGAATTGGCTCCGGAGGAATGCTTGAGTTGGCTCTTCGAGATAGACCCGTTCATCCATTCGCGCATGGATCCGGAGTGGACACGATATCGGCATGAGTCGTGGGGCTCCGAGAACAACTTGAGGCTGGCTCGGCAGCGGAACATCTGGGTGAACTGCCCGGGAGCGGTTGCGAGCCAAGCGGTCGAAGGGTTCACGCTCACCCACTATGTCGGCGTTCTCGGCGTCGGGCCGAGGTCGGGTCGGAGCGCAGTCGGCGACCCGCGGGCTGGAGCTTTTCAACACGAACGATGGGTCAAATATCGAGATGTTCAAGACACCACGGAGGCCACAATCGCAATCATCGAAACCGGGCTGGACAACGGGCCGTGGATGGCCGGCGGGCGACCCACGACTCGCTTCCTCGATGAGAATGAATTCGAACCACTTGGCGAAGGCCGGCAGTTCGGCGGGCTGCATCGCGACTGCGTGAATGTCGCGATGCTCGACGGATCCAGCAGGACTCTTCGCCTTCCCTTCGACCGGAACAGACTCGCAGCATTTTTCACCATCGCCGGCGGCGAGGCGGATCACTCGATCCCGGAATGATCACCGCTTCACCAGCCGGGTGATGCTCGGGTCGCGGAGTTGCGGGGCGTCCGGCGGAGCCTTCAGGCTGCCGAGGAAGGCCAGGAGAGCACCCTGCTCCGCCGGTGACGCCTCTTCAAATCGCTTCAGCACGAGCGTCGCGTCACCACGGTGGCGAAGGATTGCTTCTTTCAAGCTGCGGGCGGAGCCATCGTGCAGGTACGGAGCGGAGTCGGCCACGCCCCACAGCGCCGGCGTCTTCCACTCGGCCGGCTTCGGATCATCGTCCGAACGGGAGGCGAGATTCAACTCGGCCGGTGGCTGCGTGTAGTCGCCCCGACCGCTGCCGTGCGGTTGCGGATCTTCGAGCGTGTAGAGAAGGAAGTCGCTGAATACGCCCTTCACACCGCCCATGTTCGGCACGTGACAGATCGCACAGCCCACATTCGCGAACACTGCCCTGCCCTGCTCCACCTCCGGCCCGTCCACCTGCACCGGCTTCGGCAGCGTCTTCACGAACGACACCAGCGAACAGAACACTTCTTGTCCAGGTCCGGCTGCACATCCCGACTTGTTCCCGGTGAGCGGTGCAGCCTGCTCGCGGTACGGCGTGCCGAGGCCGAGTTCGTTCGCGCACGCGGCCGCAACGAAGTCGTCCAACCGGGCGAACTGCCTCCAACCGAACTTCACGACGCCGCCCTCCACATATCGGACATGGCGACCGGTACATTGTTGAAATCCAGGCCCAGTTCCTTGGCTACGGTCTTGATGCCGCGGTTGCGGAAGTTCTTGACGATGGCCTTGTCCGAAATCAGATCGATCCACCCCGCACCGTACAGGGCCGTGGTTTGCACCTGCTGCGTGGTCACGGGATCGAAATCGGGAATGGTCGTGGTCGTGCGGCAACCCTCCGGCCCGCTCTGGAACGTGCGACCGGGGATCGTCGGGAACAGCGACTTCACCAGTTTGACGCTTTCCTTCTGATTCGGATCGACGCTGAAGTTGTGGATGGTGCCGGAGTGGAAGTTCGGATCGCCGGGGCGGGAGTGGACTTCGAAACCGACGGCGTTGTGCTCGTTGTTGCCACCGCCGCCGAGCCCGCCTTGGAAGTGACAGGTCGCGCATGACTTCGCGTTAAACACGGGGCCGAGGCCGTCGCCGTGAGCCATCGGGTCGTGCGGCTGCCATTCGTGTTCAAACAACTCCCGCCCCTCGGCAATCTCGGCGGCACTGGCCGTCGGGCCCCACAGGATCGGCATGCCCTCCGCGAACAAGAACCAGTAGGTGAAGACGACCGCCGCCGCGACCATCCCGGTACCGAAGAGGCGGCGTTGGGCGGTCGGCGAGAGGTTCAGCGAGTAACGGCTCTGGTTGCGTTTCATGCTCAGTCCTCCGCAGGCTACCCGAATAACGCCCTACCCTGCCCTTCATTTCACTTTGACCCGTTTTCCCAAGCGGGTACAATCGCGGCATGACTCGCTGCCTTTCCTGCATCTTGCTGCTGATGCCGGGACTCGTCCACGGTGCGGACGTGCCGCCGGAATGGGCGTACAAGCCCGTCACGAAGCCGGCACTTCCCGCCGGTGCGAATAATCCCGTCGATGCGTTCCTTCCTGCAAAGTCGAACCCTGCAGAGAAGCGCCCCCTTCTCCGCCGCATCACATTCGATTTGACGGGGCTCCCGCCGACGTCCGAGGAGATGGATGCCTTCCTGAAGGACAATTCGCCGAACGCCTATGGGAAGGTCGTGGACCGGTTGCTGGCTTCGCCCCGTTACGGCGAACGCCAAGCTCTCTTCTGGCTCGATCTGGTGCGCTTCGCCGAGTCGGACGGCTTCAAGGCGGACGACTTCCGCCCCACAGCGTGGCGCTACCGCGACTACATCATCCAATCGTTCAACGACGACAAGCCATATGACCGCTTCATCAAGGAACAACTCGCGGGGGACGAGATCGACCCGGAGAACCCCGCGGCCCTGATCGCCACCGGGTTCCTGCGGCACTCGCCATACGAGTACAACGCGGTGGACGTGGAGCAGAAGCGGCAGGACATGCTGAACGACATCGCGGACACCACCGCGTCCGCGTTCCTCGGCATCACGCTCGGCTGCGCCAAGTGCCACGACCACAAGACCGACCCGATCACCCAGCGCGATTACTATCGGTTCCAGGCGTTCTTCGCGGGCTTCTGGCCGAAGGACGAACCGATCCTGAACCGCGACGAGCGACGGGCCTTCGAGAAGAAGTTGGCCGAGTGGGAGGCGAAGGCCTCTGAGGTGAAGAAGGAACTGGATGCGCTCGAGAAGCCGGTTCGTGAGAAGGCGATGGCGAAGGAGCGGTTCCGCTTCCCGAAGGAGTATTCGAGCCTCATCGACCTTCCGATGGCAGAGCGCGATCCGCTTCAGAAGCAACTTGCGATGCTGGTGGAGCGGCAGGTGTACAGCCGGGCGAAGGTCACGTCCGCGCAAATGCCCGCGGCGGTGAAGCCTCAGTGGGAAACGATGACGAAGCGGATGGCGGAACTGGAGAAGGACCGCCCGCCTGAGCCGCCGACCGCCATGTGCATGACCGATGTCGGAACCCGAGTGCCGACTACATATCTGTTGAAGCGAGGCAGCTGGCGTGCTCGCGGCGAGGAAATGACGCCGGGATTCCTCTCCGCGATCGACGACCGCGATGCGGTTGTGAAACCGGCGACACGGACCAGCGGCCGCCGCACGGCGTTGGCCGAGTGGATTGCCGATGCGAAGAATCCGCTGACCTCCCGCACGATGGTGAACCGGATCTGGCAACAGCACTTCGGCAACGGCATCGTGGGCACGTCGAGCGATCTGGGTGTGACCGGCGACCGCCCCACTCATCCGGAACTGCTCGACTGGCTGGCCGCGGAGTTCAGCCGCACGTGGAGCGTGAAGCACATCCACCGGTTGATCGTCACGTCCGCCGCGTATCGGCAATCAACCTTCCCGAGGCGGCGACTCGACGGCGAAGCGCTCCGCGACGCAATGCTGGCTTCGGCCAGCCTTATGAACAACCGGATGGGCGGGCCGAGCGTCTTCCCCGAACTGCCGGCCGAGATCAAGGCCGCGAACTGGAAGCCGAGCGCTGACGCTGCCGAGCGTAACCGCCGCAGCATCTACGTGTGCGTGAAGCGGAACCTGCGTTACCCGCTGTTCAGCCTGTTCGACAGCCCCGACCGCGTCGAAACCTGCTCGCGGCGCTTCGTGACGACGACCGCCCCGCAGGCTCTGACACTGCTCAACGACGCCATCGTGTTGAACATCGCCAAGAGCTTCGGCACCCGTGTGTTGAAGGATGCAGGGAACGACCCGGAGAAAGTGATCGACCGGGTGTTCGAGTTGGCGCTGAGCCGCCTGCCGACCACCGAGGAACGCACCGCGATGCGGTCCTTCTTGAATGATCACAAAGGAACATTCGCGGACGCGGTGACAGACCTGTGCCACTCGGTGCTGAACCTGAACGAATTCCTGTACGTGGATTGATACAGTCATGCCGCGGAGCCAGTTCAGAACGAATCAGCGTCTTTGGGCGATCTCGTCCGCCATCGCGTTCGTGGCGCTCGGCTTCATCGATCCGGTTGGCGGTGCGGCCAAGGGCGAGAACAGTTGGTGGAGCAAAGTGTTCCTCCTTCCAAGCTTGAATCGCCATCAGTTGGACGAGATCGTGATGCCCGTGCTGGTGTACGGAGTCGTACTCGGGTTGACGGCAGTGGTCCTGGGCTGGGTGGTGCAGGCCCCTCTGGTGATGTGCATTGGGCGATCCGTTCAGTCGGCCGGTATCCGTAATCGCGAACCCGCGAGCGGGTGAAGAATGAGTAATCGACGAGAGTTTCTGAGCAATATCGGGACCGGCTTCGGCGCGCTCGCGTTCGCCGCGATGGCGCAGGCGGAGTCGTCGGAGCCTTTCGCACCGAAGGCGCCGCACTTCCCCGGCAAGGCCAAGCACGTCGTTCACTTCTTCATGAACGGCGGGCCGAGCCAGGTGGACACGTTCGACCCCAAGCCCGAACTGGACAAGCTGCACGGCAAGCCGCTGCCCAACAGCCTCCGCACCGAACGCAAGACCGGCGCGGCGATGAAGTCCCCGTTCAAGTTCCAGAAATACGGCAAGTCCGGCATCGAAGTCAGCGAACTGTTTGCCAAGACCGCCGCTGCGCACATCGACGACATGGCGATCATCCGCTCCGTGTACGCGGACGTGCCGAACCACGAGCCGTCGCTCCTCATGATGAACTGCGGGGACGGGCGGCAGCCGCGGCCCAGCCTCGGCAGTTGGGTCACGTACGGCCTCGGCACCGAGAACCGCAACCTGCCCGGGTTCGTCGTCATGTGCCCCGGCGGGTACCCGATCGTCACCACACAGAACTGGCGCTCCGCATTCCTCCCCGGCGTATATCAAGGCACCTACCTCGACACCAACGTCACGCAGGCGGACAAGCTCATCGCCCACATCCGCAACCCGGAACTGACCGCGGAGCGGCAGCGCGAACAACTCGACCTCGTGAAGGCGTTCAACGACAAACACGCCGCCGCACGGCAGCACGACGCCCAACTCGAAGCCCGCATCAACACCTTCGAACTCGCCTTCCGCATGCAGATGGAAGCGACCACGGCCTTCGACCTGACCAAGGAAACGAAAGAGACGCGCGAACGCTACGGCGACACGGTCCATGGCCGGCAACTGCTGCTGACACGCCGGCTGATCGAACGCGGCGTCCGCGTGGTGCAGGTCTGGAGCGGAGCGGGCCAACCGTGGGACAACCACGACAATCTGGCCGGTCAGCACCGCACGCTCGCGGCCCAGTGGGACGGTCCGATCGCGGCCTTCCTCACGGACCTGAAGCGGATCGGATTGTTCGACGAAACGCTGGTGCTATGGGGCGGGGAGTTCGGCCGCACACCGGTGGCGGAGTTGCCCGCGCTCAACGGCCGCGACCACAATCACTACGGCTTCACCTGCTGGATGGCGGGCGGCGGCGCGAAGGGCGGCACCGTGTACGGCTCCACGGACGAGTTCGGCTTCCGTGCCGTGGACAAGCCCGTGCATGTTCACGACCTTCACGCCACGATGCTGCATCTGCTCGGCTTCGACCACACAAGGCTGACGTACCGCTACGCCGGTCGCGATTTCCGCCTCACGGACGTCCACGGCAACGTGATCCGGGAACTGCTGGCGTAGCACGATGGCGGACGGCTTTCCGTACATTTCCTGCATGACTCTCGGCGAGCTTCAAACACGCATTCGCGAGATGTACGGGGCCAAGGACGGCGCCCGCGGCGCGGAAGGCACCTTCATGTGGTTCATGGAGGAGGTCGGCGAACTGGCCGCGGCTCTCCGCGGGGGCTCGCATGAAGAACGCGTGTTGGAATTCGCCGATGTTCTCGCTTGGCTGGCGACCCTTGCCAACATCGCGAACGTAGATCTGGAAGAGGCGATGGCGCGGAAGTACGGTGGCGGCTGCCCCGGTTGCGGCCATACCCCTTGCCGCTGCGGCACCGCCGAGAAACCCTGATCACAATGCGGAACGCGGAGTTCGGAATGCGGAACGGGTTGATCGCGGCCGCGTTGTTCGTCGCGTTCGTCCCCGCGGTCCGGGCCGAGTCGCCGCGCGTCGGCATCGTGTCCGCCCGCGTCGGTTTCCCGGACGCACGCGATTCCGAAAAACGGATCACGAAGTTCGCCGCGTGGTCTCCGATCGAAGTGGAACTTGCGGAAACGGGCTCGCACTTGGTGGTCGAATCGCCGGATGCGGACGGCGTGCTTACCGTACTGAAGACGAAGCTTGAACCCGGCGCGACGCGTGCGATCACTTACGTCCGCCCGGCTGCGAGCGGCGAGATCACGCTTCATCTCGAAGACACATCCGGAAAGATGATCGGCGAACCGTTCCGCATCCGCAATCTGCGGCCGAAGGATCCGCTGACTTATGTGGTACTTTCACTGGGATCGAAACTGCCCAATTTCGACCTGCCGAAACCCACGACCGGTACCGGCTCCACGGAAGCGGATGCGAACGGCCCGCTGCGTGGCGGTCGCGTCGAACTCGTCGCCATTGAGGATGCCGCGAAACTTCCCGTCAGTGGGATCGGCTACGATGCCGCCGATCTCGTGATTCTGTCCGCGAGTTCGCCCGCGTTCCTCAGCGCACTCGGTGCGGACTCGGAGAAGTGGGAGGCGCTCGTCGAGTGGGTCGAACGCGGCGGACGACTCGTGGTTGCGGGCAGCACCAAAGACTGGAAAATCGTCGATTCTCTGCTTCCCGTTGGGATCGCAAGCGTCAGTCAAGTCTCGTCCCTGCCGCTGTACTGGTCCGCACGCGAGACGAGCCAAAGCACATCACTCACCGGCAACCTTGCCGTGAAGAGCGGCACGTTCCCGGTGGCGAAGTTCGCTCCGCGGCCCGGCCACGCGCCGCGCATCGTCATTCCGCCCGCCAGCCGTCCGACCGAACTCAAGGATGCCGTTGCCGTGCAGCGTGCGTTCGGGCTCGGCCGCGTCACGCTCATCGGCTTCGATCTCGACCGCTCCCCGTTCACCGAGTTTCCGCGGCAAGCCGAGTTCTGGGACTGGGTGCTGCGCGAGGGCGGCGCGAGCCGTGCGTCGGTCGGCTCCGAAGGCAAGACGCGGATTGAATCCAGCGGCCCGACGGATGAGGAAGATGAAGTCGCCGTCGCGCTTCGCACCCATGCGGACACCTTCGAGGCGATCCCGGTCGTGTCATTCGGTTCGGTTGCATTCCTGATCGTGCTCTACATCCTCCTCATCGGTCCGATCGAGTACTGGTTCCTGAAACGCATCCTGGGCCGGCTCGAACTCACGTGGATCACGTTCCCGATCATCGTCGTGACGGTATGCGTTGCGGCCTCGCTGTCGGCCTCGGCCATGAAGGGGGATTGGCTGCGAGTGAACAAGATCGATGTGATCGATGTGGAAGCGAACTTCGACGCGAATGAAGGAAAACCCGCCGGCCATGTGTTCGGCACCGCGTGGTTCACGATCTTCAGCCCGAAGATCGACACTTACTCCCCTCGGGTTGCACCTGCCGAGACGTGGCTGGGCACTCGCACGATGGGGCGAACACTGGTGGACTGGGTTGGCGGCCCGCGTGCCGGCCGCGCCGGGTTGCTGCAACGGAAGTACGCTTACGACTCGTCCGGCCGTCATGTTGCACGCGGTCTCGACGACGTGCCCGTGCAGATGTGGAGCACCAAGTCCTTCACCGCGAATTGGACTTACTCCATGGATCCCGCGGCACCCGTGGTCGAGTCGCGGCTCGAACATCCGTTCGGCGATCCGAGCAAGGCTGTGGGCACCTTCGTGAACCGGATGCCGTTCGAGGCCGTGAGCGATTGCACAGCGTTTTACGCGGGGCAGGCGTACCCGATCGGCACGATCCTGAAGGGGCAGGAGGTGCGGCTCGTGCTGGACCGTGGCCAACCGGCTCCGCAGTGGATGCAGGAACGCGGCCAGTTGGCGGAACTTCTCGGCCGCGGCCAAGCCCTCGGCGCGGCCGCAGCCTCCAGTTCGAAGAATGCGGTGAAGTCCACCGCACCAACGACTCACCTGCCGTTGTGGAGCCTGCTGTTCCACGAAGCCGCACTACGGAACGAAGAGGGCGTGATCCCGCGGAATGCCTCGCTGCGGCGGCTCGACCAATCCTGGCGGCTCGCCCCGGATTATCGCGATGAAGTGATCGTGGTCGGGCGCGTGCTCCCGCCGCACGGCACCATCGACGAACGCTTCAACGGAAGCGAATCGCCGACGCGATTGTTACTGAAGGATGGCAAGAGCCTGCCCGGCTTCGCCCGGCAGGAGACGTATGTGCGGCTGTTTCTGAAAGTGAAGTCATGATCGAAACGAACGACCTCACCAAGAAGTACGGCGAACTGTTCGCCCTCGAGCGGCTCACCATCAAGCTCGAACAGGGCGATGTGTACGGCTTCATCGGGCCGAACGGCTCGGGCAAGACCACGACCATGCGCATCCTCGCGACGCTGCTCAACCCGTCGTGGGGCGAGGCCAGCGTCTGCGGGTATTCCATCTACACGGGCTCGAAGGAGATTCGCCGCGCGATCGGCTACATGCCAGACTTCTTCGGCGTATACGACGACATGAAAGTGACGGAGTATCTCGAGTTCTTCGCCGCCGCGTACCGCATCCAAGGGCCCGCCCGCCGCAAGAAGGTGGACGAAGTACTCGAACTGGTCGATCTCACGTATAAGCGCGATGCGTTGGTCACGAGCCTGAGTCGCGGCATGACGCAGCGGCTCGGCTTGGCCCGCGTGCTGCTTCACGAGCCGCAGGTGCTCCTGCTCGACGAACCGGCCAGCGGCCTCGACCCGCGGGCCCGCATCGAAATGCGCAAACTCATCAAGCGGCTCCGCAGCATGAACAAGACCATCATGCTTTCCAGCCACATCCTTCCGGAACTGGCGGACATCTGCAACAAGATCGGCATCATCGAACGCGGCAAGCTCATCTTCAACGGCACGGTCGATGAAGCGAAGCGAGCCGTGCGGCAAGGCTACGTGTTTCTCGTCTCGGTCGGCGACCGCAACGAAGAAGCCGCGAAGCGGCTGGAATCGTTCGGCGAAGTGGGCAAGGTCGAGGTGTTGCCCGCGAGCGCATCCCTCCGCGTGACATTGAAAGACGGCCACGACGACGGCAGTTTCATCCCCGAACGGCTGATCGCCGAGCGGTTCAAGCTTCGGAGTTTTCAAGAAGAAGAGATCGACATCGAAGACGTGTTTATGGGCATCACGAAAGGCATCACGAACTGAGCACTGGACGCATTGCGATTTGCAGCAGCCTTCGGCTACCGAGGGATTGACTCCTTCGCTATGCGAAGGCTTGGCTCGTGTCCTTCCGCCTTCCGGGCCCTGCGTCCCTCTAACACATCGATTGACGCAGATCCAAGGTGTGCGGGAACTCGCGGCTGCGTTCCTCCGGCGGTGCGATCACCGAACCGGGTGAGTGGCCGAAAGCGAAGAACCTCGCAACGCGGCGGCTCTCCGCTTCCAGCGCATTCACGGGGAACACGTCGAACGACCGCCCGCCGGGATGCGACACGTGGTACGTGCAACCGCCGAGGCTGCGGTCGTTCCACAGGTCGAGGATGTCGAACGTGAGCGGGGCGTGGACCGGGATCGTGGGGTGCAGGCAACTCGGCGGTTGCCACGCCCGGTACCGCACCCCGGCCACGAACTCGCCGTTCACCCCGGTGGGATGCAGCGGCACGCGGCGGCCGTTGCACGCCACGATGTGTCGCGGATCCGTCAGGCCGTTCACCTTCACCTGCAACCGCTCCACGGACGAATCGACGTACCGCGCCGTGCCGCCGCCGCCGGATTCCTCGCCGAGCACGTGCCACGGTTCAATCGCGGTGCGAAGTTCCAAGTGGACGCCGCGATGGACGACGCTTCCGAGTTTCGGGAAGCGGAACTCGACGTGCGGCGTGAACCACGCCGGATCGAGCGAGTAACCGCTGCGGATGCGCAGTTCATCGAGCACGTCCGCGAAGTCGGTCTCCACGAAGTGCGGCAACAGGAACTGGTCGTGCAGCGCGGTTCCCCACCGCACCAGCGGCCGCTCGTACGGCGTTCGCCAGAACGACGCCAGGAGCGACCGCAGCAGCAGTTGCTGGGCGCAACTCATCTCCGCGTGCGGCGGCATCTCGAACGAGCGCAACTCCACGAGCCCGCGACGGCCCGAGGCCGAGTCCGGGTTGAAGAGTTTGTCGATGCAGAACTCGGCGCGGTGGGTGTTCCCCGTGCTGTCCGTGAGCAGGTGACGGAAGAGGCGATCCGTGAGCCAGAAGGGAAGAGAGCTTTGCTCGCGCGTCGGGTTCGGCACCTGCTGGAAGGCGATCTCGAGTTCGCGCAGTGCGTCGTGCCGCGCTTCGTCCACGCGCGGATGCTGGCTCGTCGGGCCGATGAATAACCCGCTGAACAGGTATGAGAGCGACGGATGGTTGTTCCAGAACCCGAGGAAGCTCTTGAGCAAATCCGGGCGGCGGAGGAACGGGCTGTCCGCGGGGGTGGAGCCGCCGAGCACGACGTGGTTGCCGCCGCCGGTGCCTGCGTGCCGGCCGTCCAGCATGAACTTCTCGGACGCGAGCCGCGTCTGCCGGGCTTCGTCGTACACGATCCGCGTGCGATCCACGCACTCGCGCCACGAGTGCGCCGGGTGGATGTTCACCTCGATCACGCCGGGGTCAGGCGTGACCGAGAGATGATTGATGCGGTGATCCTCGGGCGGCGTATAACCTTCGATCCGCACCGGCATGTAGAGCCCGGCCGCGGTTTCCTCCACGGCCGCGACCAGTTCGAGGTAATCCTCGAGGAACCGCGCCGGCGGAAGGAACACGTGCATCACGCCGTTCCGCGGCTCCACGCAGATCGCCGTGCGAACCAGCGGATCGGAGGAAGAACCTAACCCCCCGGCCCCCTTCCCTAAGAGGGAAGGGGGAGATCGATCCGGCCCCCGCTCCCCGCTTCGGGGAGGGGGTTGGGGGGAGGGGTTCTTCTGTTCTCGGATCGCAGCCCGCTTCGGGAGAACATCCCGCACGGCGAACGGGTCGCGTTCCTCCATGAACTGCCGGTTGCCGGGCACTTCCCACGGGAGAGAGTCCAGCGGCAGGCGAAGGCCCATGGGCGAATCACCCGGCAGCAGGAAGAGATTCTCCTTGCGCACGAACCACGGGCCGCTCTGCCAAGTACCTACGTTCTTTCGAAGCGGCAACACATAGCCGACGACGCTGCCGAGCTTCGACTCGAACACCTTCGCCAGCCGCGCCCGCTCCTCCGGATCCTCGAGGTTGCTCTTCAGCGGATCGACGTTCGAAGGCAGGCGTCGTTCGCGCCACATGTAGTACCACGCGTCCTCGTAGCCGGGAATCGCGTGGTCGGGGTTCACGCCGAGCACTTCGGCGAGCGTGCGGATGAAGCGGCCCGCATCCGCCGGAGTGAAGCCGTACGGGTCGTGTTCGTTCGCCACGAGCCGCGTCTGAGTCCAGATCGGTTCGCCGTCGCGCCGCCAGTAGCAGTTGAAGGCCCAGCGCGGCAGCGATTCACCCGGGTACCACTTCCCTTGGCCGAAGTGCAGCAAGCCGCCGGGGGCGAAGCGGTCTCGCAGCTTCTGAACGAGCGCGATCGTCTTCTTGCGTTTGCCGTCTCCCAAGGCCGCGGTATTCCACTCGGCGGCGTCGCGGTCGTCGATGCTTACGAAGGTGGGTTCGCCGCCCATCGTGAGCCGCACGTCCATGTCCGCGAGGTCGGCGTCGATGCGATCGCCCAGCACTTCGATGCCGTGCCACTGCTCCAGCGTGTACGGCTTGGTGACGCGCGGCACCTCGCGCAAGCGCGTCACGCTCATGTGGTGGTCGAAGGTCTCGATCACCTTGTCGTCGCCGCTCCAGCCGTAGGAGCCGGTGATCGGGGCGGCGTTTTGCGGGTCCGCGGTGCAAGCGAGCGGGATGTGCCCTTCTGCCGCGAGCAGGCCGGAGGTGGCATCGAGCCCGATCCATCCCGCGCCGGGTACATAGATTTCGGCCCACGCGTGCAGATCGGTGAAGTCCGCGGTCGGTCCTTCGGGACCTTCGAGCGGCTTCTCGTCGGCGACGAGTTGAATGAGGTAACCCGAGCAGAACCGCGCCGCGAGGCCGAGATGGCGGGCGAGTTGAACCAGCAGCCATGCGGAATCGCGGCACGACCCGCGGCCAAAGTCGAGCGTCTGTTCCGGCGTCTGCACGCCGGGCTCCATGCGGATTACATAGCGGATGTGCTTGTTGACCGCCTGATTCAGACCGACGAGATAATCGATGGTGCGGATGTCGTTCTTCTTGGAAGCCGCGATCAGTTCTTGAAGCCGCGGCCCGGCAGGCAACGTCTCCAAGTATGGTGCCAGTTCGCGCTTCAACGCCTCGTCGTAAGCGAAGGGATACTTCTCGGCTGCTTCCTCGATGAAGAAATCGAAGGGATTGATGGTGGTGAGATCGGCGACGAGATCGATCGTGACCGCGAGTTCGCGGGCGGGCTTGGGGAAAACGAGCCGCGCGAGCCAGTTGCCGTACGGGTCTTGCTGCCAATTGAGGAAGTGCTCGCTCGGCTCGATGCGGACGGAGTACGCGGGCACCGGTGTGCGGGCGTGCGGCGCGGGCCGCAACCGCACCACATGCGGGTTCAACGTCACCGGGCGGTCGTACCGGTAGCGTGTGACGTGGGAGAGGGCGACGCGGATTCCCATGGTTCAGGACTGGTGTTGTGTTTGTGTTTGCTTCTGCGGCGGTTTCACTTCGGCCGCGAAGAATGTGCGGTGGATCGCTTCGCCGATCGCATGGATCTCGTCCACGATGTGCGTCAGCGATTCATGCAGCCCCGCTCCGATGAGGTTTTGGATCGTCCGTTCGTCCAGCCATTGCACGAGCCCGGCGATCGCCTTCTCCGCTGGAGTGGGATCGCGGCCCTGCGGCGTGGCGGCCGCCTGGGCCGCCGCCGTCTCGCATTCCCACAGGCACCGGTGGATGGAACGCGGAAACAATTCGTCGAAGATCAGGAACTCGGCGATGGACGTGGCCGGATCGACGGGCACGGTTCTCACATTCTTGTGGTACGCCTCGTAGCCGGAGCACGACATGAGAATCGCGAGCCAGTGCGCGTTGTCCGCCGGCGTGCCGACATCTTCGAGCTTCGGAAGGATCATGTGATATTTGACATCGAGAATCCGTGCCACCTGGCAGGCGCGTTCGAGATGCGTGCCGAGTTGGAAGAACGCCCACGCCTCGCCGTGGCTCATCGTGCTGTCGCAAATGCCGTGGAGCAATTGGTTGATGCGGCGGACCTGTGCGTAGAAATCGACTCGGTTCACCTTGTAGGTGGCCCGGCTGCCCGGCCCCTGCATCCACAGGTGGTAGAAGTTCATCCGCTCCCACATCTCACCGGAAATCACCTCGCGGATGATGCGGGCGTTCTCGCGCGCCCAATAAAGGGACGATGCGATGCTGAACGGGTTGTCGCGGTCCCACGTCATGAATTCCTGGACGTGCTCGGCGGTCGCGGCCTCCTTGAAATCGTGGATGCCGGAGATGATGAGAATGGGCTTCCACTGCTCCTCGACGGGAACGTGGAAATCCAACAAGAGCGTGTGATTGACTTCGAGCACGCGCGCGGTGTTTTCGGCCCGTTCGAGATAACGGGCGAGCCAGAAACAATGTTCCGCAACGCGTGAGATCACGTTCGCGAACCCGCAAGCGGGTTACTCCAACACCCACGTATCCTTGCTGCCGCCGCCCTGGGAGGAATTCACCACGAGCGAATCCTTCACCAACGCCGTGCGGGTGAGGCCGCCGGGGAGCACCCAGGTCGATTTTCCGCTGATGATATAGGGCCGCAGGTCCACGTGGCGGGGGGCGGGGCCGTCTTCGGTCCAAGTCGGGCAGGTACTCAGCGTTACAACCGGCTGTGCGATGTAATTGCGCGGATTCTCCCTCACTTTGCCTGCGAATTCAGCACGCTGTTCCGCCGTGCTGGACGGGCCCATGAGCATCCCGTACCCGCCGGACTCGTTCACCGCCTTCACCACGAGTTCTTCGAGATGGTCCAGCACGTACTTGCAATCGTCTTCGCGGGCGCAGATGTACGTCGGCACGTTCCTCAGGATCGGCTCCTGGCCCATGTAGAAGCGGATCATCTCTTCCACGTACGGGTACACGGCTTTGTCGTCCGCGACCCCGGTGCCGACGGCATTCGCCAACGTGACGTTGCCGGCGCGATACGCACGGAACAGCCCGGGCACTCCGAGCAGGCTGTCCGGCCGGAACGCCTCGGGATCCAGGAAGTCGTCGTCGAGTCGGCGATAGATCACGTCGACGCGTTGCGGTCCGCGCGTAGTCTTCAAGTAAACGGTGTCGTCGTGAACGAAGAGATCGGGGCCGAAGACCAGTTCCACGCCCATGTGCCGTGCCAGGAAGCTGTGCTCGAAGTACGCCGAGTTGTACTGCCCCGGCGAAAGCACGACGACCACCGGCGAACGCCCCGCGCCCTCGGGGGCCACCGACGCCAACGCTTCGCGGAGACGCTGCGGATAATCCTCGACCCGTTTCACTCGGCACTCTTGAAACAAGTACGGGAACACCTTTTTCATCACGGCGCGGTTCTCGAGCACATAGCTCACGCCGCTCGGGGTGCGGCCGTTGTCCTCGAGCACCACGAAGTTGCCGGCCGTGTCGCGGATCAAGTCCGTGCCGCAAATGTGGATGTACACGCCGCCCGGAGGCGTGAAGCCTTCCATCTCCTTGCGGTAGCCTTTGGATCCGAGTACGAGTTCGCTCGGGATGCGGCCTTCCTTGAGGATCCGTTGATCGTGGTAGACGTCCGCGAGGAACAGGTTGAGTGCTTTGAGCCGCTGAATCAGTCCTTCCTCAACGCGGACCCATTCGCTCGCCGGGATCGGCCGCGGGATCAGGTCGAACGGGAAGATCTTCTCGACGCCGCGGCGATCCGAGTACACGGAGAACGTGACACCTTGGTTCACGAAGGCGAGGTCCGCGTCCGTTCGCTTCGCCCCGAAATCCGGGATGTGGAGTTCGCCGAGCCGATTGACGAGGGTGGAACAATGCGGATGCGGCGACCCGGCGCGGTCGAAGAGCTCGTCCCACGCGGCGGAGTGTGGGTGGTAGATGTCGAAAAGTTTGGCTGTCACGGTGTCGCCGGTTCGGAGGTCGCGGCCGCCCGGAAGCGCGGCACCGCTGCCGCGATTCTCAGCATTTCACCCCCGGGAGGCCACGAAAAACCCGTGATACGAGTTAAGGCAACTCCCGCGCCGGGTCGGAGATTGCCAATTCGGGATGTGGCAATCTCAGGGTTCACCACTGGGCTTCTTCGCTGAATCCGAGAGCAGGCCGGTCGTCCGCCTTCTTGATGCGTTGCTTCAGGATCGCCTCCGCGAGTTGAAGATCGTCCTGCGTCGTGATCTTGAAGTTGAACGGCGAGCCCGGCACGACTGCGACCCGGTGTCCGAGCGCTTCGATGAGTTGGGCGTCGTCCGTGACCGCGGAGGTGCGTTTGGCGTAGGCTTCGGCCAACCACTCGCGGCGAAACACCTGCGGGGTCTGGGCTTGCCACACATTCTCGCGTGAAACGGTCCCGGTGATGATGCGGGCTTCGACACGCTTGAGCGTATCTGCGACCGGGACGGCGAGCATCGCAGCACCGCTGCGGAATGCTTCTTGGAAAACGGCATCCACCAAGCCCGCCGTGGCGAGTGGCCGCACGGCATCGTGAACGGAGACGAATTCGACCGATTCAGGAACGCGCGCCAACGCATTGGCCACGGAGTCGAAACGCTCCGCGCCGCCGTCCACGATCTCGGCGTTCGCGAACAGGAGGAGGTGCTGGAACCGCGTGCGGAACTCCTCGCGGTCCTCCGGCGAGATGACGATGTAAACCTTGGAGACATCGTCGCGATTCCAGAACAGCTCCGCGGACCGCTGC
The DNA here is from genome assembly GCA_046350135.1 of Gemmataceae bacterium. GTDB lineage: Bacteria > Planctomycetota > Planctomycetia > Gemmatales > Gemmataceae > Urbifossiella. The sequence goes on along the minus strand of JAXMBB010000001.1, from coordinate 71,640 downwards.
CACACGGGCCGGCCGTCCAACGAAGTGAACGGTTTTTTCTCGCGGCCTCCGAAGCGCGACGACCTTCCCGCGGCCGGCATGATCACGGCTACCGACGGCATGATTGACTCCTCGCGAACCCGCAACCGAGCCGCAAGACTCAGTTTATCCCCGCCGCGCGAAAGCGAGACTGTTCGCCGCGGTATCCGGACGTAGTTTCCCTGCATCCCCCTGCGAGACAAATCGTGAGCGAACTCCCCGAACGGTTGGACGTGATTGCCGTGGCCCCGCACCCGGACGACCTCGAAATCCTCTGCGGCGGCACGCTCGCCAAGCTCGTGAAGCAGGGCTACAAGGTCGGCATCTTCGACCTGACAAGCGGCGAACCGACTCCGCGCGGCAGCTTGGAGATTCGCCAAGCCGAGGCCGAAGAAGCCCGCCGCATCCTCGGCGTGCCTGTCCGCGTGAACGTGCAACTGCCCAACCGCGTGCTCATGGACGGGCCGGAGAACCGCTTCAAGCTTGCGACGGAATTCCGGAAGTACCGCCCGAACATCGTGATCCTGGCCGCCGGCCGCACGCCCGCCGCTTCGCCCGATCACTACCAAGGGCACCTCATCGGCGAGGCGGCGCGGTTCTACTCGCAACTCACGAAATGGGACGACCGCTTCGATGGCACCGCTCCGTACCGCGTGCCGCACCTCGTGTACGTGCCGTTCCCGTTCGATGCCGAGGCCCGCAACTTCCACAGCACGTTCGTGACGGACATCAGCGATACGATGGACCAGAAGCTGGAGGCGATCCGCGCGTACAAGTCGCAGTTCGACCCGGAGCGGTTCGAACGGGTGAAGCACATGATCGGCTCGGCGAACGGATACATGGGCTCGCGCTGCGGCTTCCGCTACGGCGAGACGTTCGCACTGCCGACGCCGGTCGGCTCCCCGGACTTGGTGGCGACGGTGACGGGGAGCCGTCCTGTGCCGCCTCCACATGCCTCGATCGGCGGGCACCTTCCGATGGGATGAAGCACGGCACTGCTGGAACGGTCTCTTGTTGCAGGATTCGCCTCGTGTTAGCATCCATCAGCGGAAGAGGAATCCGATGACCATCGCAGTTCGACAACTCTTGGACGTTTATCGGTCGCTCCCGGAGGCGGAGAAGCACGAGGCGACTGTCGAGATTCTTAGCTTGACATCCGACTCGAAGGATCTTCCGGAGGACTCGCTCGTTTTCGCGGCGGACGAGTTGTTCCAAGTGCTCGACGACGAGGAAGCCCGTCATGCCCACGGCTGATCGCGGCTCCGTGTGGATCGTCGATCTCGGGATGGCTGCAAGGTTCGACCCTGTTTGGTCCTCAGTGTGGCAACGGTGCCCCACGATCGGGTCTTGGCGACCGTTGTGCCCCACACCACGAGCGTGCACGGCACTCGATTTGAAGTGGCGGCTCAGGCTCGCTTCCTCCACGATCGGGAGTATTCGATGCGCAGCAGATCGTGACGATTCCACAAGTCAAGCTTGTGAGGAGGCTGGGCGACTTGCCGCCCGACCAACTCGCACTCGTGGAGGACGCCGCCCGAGCTTGGCTCGGTCTCTGATGCGCGATCAGATCGGGGCCAGGATTTCGAGCACTTCCACGGCGGGCTTCTCGCCGGTGTAGATCACGCCCAAGCGGCCGTAGGTTTCGGTCCCTGCCGCGGAACCGAACCACTCCGCCATCTTCGGGCTGAGCTTCACCTTTACGAACGCCGTCGGTTCGATGCGGCGAAGCATATCGTGCTGGATCAGCACGCGGCCGAGCGGCGTCTTCCCTTCCACGATCGCATCGCGCACCGGTGCGGGGCATACGCCGAGATCGATTCGAACGAGGCCGAACTGAACGACGCGGCCGCCTTCGTGGAGCGCGAGCAGGATCTTGCGGGCGTACTCGTCTCCGTTTCGTCGGCACTCCAGCACGCGCACATCCACCGCACCGCCGAAGTGCTCTTCGACGGTCACCGTCATGTGATCGTGGTGGACGAGCAGTTTGCGGTACGGCTGCGGTATGGCTTCCGCCGGAACCGTGACCGCCTCGGGGCGGTCACCGGATCCCGGCAGCAGTGAATAGAGTTGATCGAAGGTCGGTGCGGTGGACAGCACGAATCGGCCTCGGCGGGTTCTAATGCTGCAGCAGGAACTCGCGGGTGTTGAGCAGGCTCCACAGCACGCCGTGCAGTCCCTTCTCCGGGCTGTCGGCGCTCTCCACATACTTTACCGCCGCATCGCGTTCCTCTTTCGCGGGAAGTCGCGAAAGCGTCGCCAAGAACAACTCGTCCACGCTCTTTGCGGTGTCCGGTTCACGCATCACGAGTTTCGAAACGCGGCCGGCGGGGTCGCGAACCTTCTCCCACAATCGCGGGTGGTTCGCCAATGCAAGCACCTGAAACACGGACGCGCCGCCATCCCGCTCGCAATCGCACTGTACTGCGGCGTTGCGTTTCGGCCGGCCGTAGTTCTCCAACACGAAGGACACGAAGGCGTTCTTCGGCGCGAACGGCACCTCCACCGTGCTCATCTCGTCCGGCCAATGGTAGTACTTCATGTCCATCTTCTCGGTGGTGCCGGTCGCGAAGTTCAGCGCGTCCAGCATCACTTCGGCCCCGAGTTTGCGGAGCGGGAATGCGGCGTAGTTCGCGCGATCGATGGCGGCGTCGGCGGTGGCCGCGGTCGCTTGCTGATACGTGCGGCTGGTCAGAATCGTTCGGTGCAGCCACCGCAAATCGTATTTGCTCCGCACGAAACCGTCGCAGAGCTCTTTCAGCAGCGCAGGATGGCTCGCGGGGTTGAAGGCGGAGAGGTTGTCCGGCGGATCGACGAGGCCTCGGCCGAAGTAGTGCGCCCACACGCGGTTCACGATCGCTCGCGCGAAGTACGGGTTGTCCGGTCGCCGCATCCATGCCATGACTGCCTCGCGCGGATCGCGATCCGCTTCGATCGCGACCGCCTCCGATTCGCCGAGCAGGCGGAACGTCTTGGAGTCCTTCGAGCCGAGCGGGCTGGTCACCTTCGCAGCGGGCCCCGGCGGCAGCACGCGAATCTCCGCTTGGAGAAGCCGCCGGCCGATTTCCGGCAGCATTTTCGCCTTGCGGTCGAGGGTCTGCATCTCCTGCCGGAACTTCTCGGCCTTGGCCGCCATCGCCTTCTTGTCCTCGGGCGTCTTCGCGGCCTTCACCTCGTCGTCGATCTTCTTGCCTTCGGTGTCCTTGCGTTTCTTGATGTCCGCTTCAAGTTGCTTCGCATGGTCGTCGAATCGCTTCTTGATCGCGGCCATGTCCGGGAACTTCTTCTCGTTGTCACCTTGGAAGCCGACGGTGCGGACACGCATGAAGAAGTTCGCGAAGTCGAGCAGATCTTCCTGACGCCACACGTCGTGCGGGTGGCGGTGGCACTGGGCGCACTCCATGCGCAGCCCGAGGAACGAGTGGGCGACCTGCATCGCGCCGCCGAGCCCGTCCGCACCGCGTCGCTGCCAGTACAAGTCGAGGGTCTTGCGGTTCTTGTAGAGTGCGAGATCGTTCTGCTGCGGGCCGTAGCCCTCCATCATCGCGGCCACTTCCGACGCATACTCCTCGGCCGTACGCCCCTCTTTGCTCGTGGCCAGCAGGATGCGTTCGACAAGCACGTCGTACGGCGTGTTCTCCTCCATGCGGGCGCGAATCCACGCTTGGAACCGCGGTGCGTCCGCTTCCAACGAAAGAGCATCGGCGTACACGCCGTAGTCTGCGGCCTTGAGAAGATCGCAGAACTTCAGCGTCCAGAGTGCGGCGTGGCCCGGTTGCTTGAACAGTTCCTCGATTTTCTTTTCGCGTTTGTCCGCGCTCGTGTCGGAAAGGAAGGACCGGACTTCGGCTGGTGCCGGCAACTGGCCCGTGACATCGAGATGGACGCGACGCAGGAACACCGCATCGTCCGCGATCGCGGACGGCGGCAGATTCATCTCTTTCAACTTTGCGAGAACGTGCGCGTCGATGAAGTTGTTCGGCTTCACATCCGGGAACGCCGCGGTCGCCGGTCGCGGCACCACGACGCGCGCCAGCGCGGGAAACGCCCGGTAGCGCACGATGATCGAGGCATCGCCCGGACTCCGCCCCGTCACCCTCCCGTTCGCATCCACTCCGGCGGCCGCCTTGTCCATCGATTCGAACGAGCAATACGCCGTGACATCCTCCGTGGAACCGTCCGCGAACTTCGCCTCGACCTTGAGCGGGTATTGATCACCGGGCTTGGCCGTGCGTTGATCCGGCGAAACGCGAAGTTCCCTCACCTGCGAACGGTTCTCGGCATCGACCTTCGCACCGGCTGCGATCCACCTGCGAATCGTCTCGTATTCCGCGGAACCGGCTTGCAAGCGAACGCCGCCGCCGTGCTCCGATTGGCCCGTCGCCTTCTTGAGGAGCAGGCTCGCCGCGGGGGCGGTGAAATTCAGCCGGCGGGCGCCGAACTCACGCAGCATCCGTTCGGCATCGCCAGTCGGGTCCGCACCGAAGAGCGAGAGGCGGAATCCGTTCTGGCCCTTCACGGCGCCGTGGCAGGTGCCGCCGTTGCACCCGAGCCGGCTGAACAAGGCCGAGACGTGCCGTTGATAGGAAGGCTCGTCCGCGGCGCGGGCCGAGGCGGTACTCAGAAACAGGATGACGAGGAGAAGATGCTTCACGGCAGCGGGTGGGAACGCGGTGGGTGGCAGACCGGCGGATTCATCATCCCGTGTCGAGGAACGTGGGTCAAGAAGATGGCGGGAAAAGCAGAAAAGCGAACCGGGCAAGCCGGTTCGCTTCGGGAAGCTCAGCTTCGCACCGTCGACTACTCCAGCAGCAGGGTCGGCTCCCAGCCCACGCGCTCGGCGGAGGAGCGGAGCTTCTCCAAGGCGCGGTTCTGGATCTGGCGGACGCGTTCCTTCGAGATGCGGAGCAGATGGCCGATCTGGCGGAGGCTGTGCGTGCCGTTGCCGGTGAGGCCGAAGCGGAGGTCCAGCACCTTGCGTTCACGCGGCCGCAGGTTCTCCATCAGGAAGCCGAGCGCTTCCTGCCGCTCGTTGTTCTCCTGCATCACCAGCGTGCCCGTGTCCGGCATCGCCTCCGTCAGCTTGAAATCGCTGTCGTCGTCGAGGACGGCGTTGAGGCTGACGGGGGTGCGGGTCGCGGTCTGGAGGTGCGTGAGGTGCTCGAGGCTGGAACCGGTGCGGCTGGCGAGTTCCTGCGGGCTTGGCAGGTGTTTGCCGCCGTGGGCCAAGGCTTCGCTCTCTTGTTGCAGGAGACCGAGTTCCTGAAGGTGGTGCGGCGAAAGGCTCACGAGATGCGATTGGCGGGCCACCGCGATCTGGAGCGTCTGGCGAATCCACCAGGTCGCGTAGGTCGCGAGGCGGGTGCCGTGGCTCACATCGAAGCGGTCGATGGCCTGCATCAGGCCGCAGACGGCTTCCTGCAGCAGGTCGGAGTACGCGAGACTGTGGTGGCGGAACCGCTTGGCGACGTGGGCCGCGAGGCGGATGTTCGCGCTGGCGAGCCGGTGCTTGTAGTGGACGTACCGATCGCGAAGGCGGCGAACCGCGATCACGTTGCTGCGTTCCTCGGTACAGTACTCGCGGATGAACTGGGCCATCGGCCACGGCTCGAGCGGCGGACGAACCGAGCGCAGTTCCGTGGGGTAGTGCCGCACCAGCACGCGAACCAGTTCGCACTTCACATCCCAGAAGCTGGTGAGCAATTCGCGTTCTTCTTCGGGCGTGAGCAGATCGGACGAGAACGTGGTGATGTTGGAATCCGCCACTTTGGCCGATTGGGCCGAATGCTTGCTCCGTCGAACCGTCGTCTTCATGGTGGCTTTGGCCTTCCCGGGAGATTGAGTTTCCTGCGCTGCCATCGGGGGTCTCCTCTTGGATGGTGTCGGACTCGTGCCGTACGCCCCGTCGCTCTCTTGAACGGGGCTCCCTCAAACGCAGCGACTCGACCAAGAATCGTTACCGTGCGGCGGGCCTCGGCTTCGTTATGGTGTCCGGGACGGCACTGCGGCCGATACGACCGGACGAATCGAAGCGGGCGTTCCGTCGGGCGGGACGGCCTTGGTCGAGCGCAATCGGCTCGAACCTCTTCCTCGAACGTCAACCCTTGACAGCACGGGATTGTAAACGACGGGTGAAGACCGATCAAGAATCTCGACCGGCTTTCTGGACATTTTTCGGGAATTCGACGAGTGGAATCTCGCTGTGGAGCTGAACCCAAACTACTTGCCCGACCCGAACCCCCGCCGCAGCCGTCATTTGCCGCTTCATCCCGAATCCCCGCCAAGGGCTTCCAAGCTCCCTAACTTCACATCCGTATTCGAGATAAGGGAATTGTGCCAACCGGGGTTCGTCAACAACGGCACACCGTCGCTGACGACCCCGGTTGAGATGTGGGTTCAATCTTTCACGGTCTTCTTCGGCGGGGTCGCTTTCTTCTCGGGCTGCGTCGGTTCGCCGCCGGCCGCCTTCAACTTCTTCGTCACAGCCTTGCGGCGTTCCAGATCCCGCTTGCTGACGTCTTCCATCGTGAGGCCCTTCTGCCACGACGCGATCGCTTCCTTCTTCATGTCGAGGGCCAAGTACACATCACCCAAGTGATCCCAGATCTCCAAGTGAGCGCCTTCCTCCTCGTCCTCGGAGGCCTTCTTCAGGAACGGCAGCGCCTCCTTGTACTTCTTCTGTTTGAAGAGCACCCAGCCCATGCTGTCCAAGTACGCCGCGGTCTCCTTGATTTCGTCAATCTTCTTGTCCTTGAGCGCCTGCTCTTGTCGCTTCTTGTCGAGGTCGAGCGCTTCCTGCACGAGCTTCGCGGCTTCGTCCAGCTTCATGTCGTGGTCGGCCCACACGAACCCGAGATCGTTCTTGTACGTGGGGTTTTCCGGATCCTGCTTCATGAGCGTTTCGAGTTGTTTGGTCGCCTTCGGGATGTCCTTCGCGTCCACGTACAAGCCGCTGAGGATGTAGCGGACGCGGTTCTTCATGCGGTCCTTGGCGTCGCCTTGGAGCCGCTTCGTGGCGTCGAGCTTGTCCAAGGCTTCGAGGTACGATTCGATCGCGTCGTCGAACTTGCCGGCCTCACGCTGCACCCAACCCTTCAGTTGGATGAAGTAGAAGCCGCCCTCGTCCAGTTGCAGCAGGCCTTCCGTGATGCGAAGGGCTTCGTCCGTTTTGCCTTGCTTCGCTTTCGCCTGCACGAGCCGTTCCAGCACGAACGGCTTGGCATTGTCCACTTCCGGCGGCCCCTTCAACTCGACGAACTTCTCGCACGTGTCGATCATGTCGTCGAAGCGTTTCGTGTCCCAATACAGGTCGATGAGGCCGTCGTAGGCGGAAAGCAGTTTGTCGCCGCTTTCGATCTTGGTCGCGGCTTCGACGTTCTGCGTGTAGAAGTACTCGGCCGTCTCGTATTCCTTGAGGAAGTGGGCGGCGCGGCCGAGGATCGCGGACGCGGAGAAGTTGAACGGACGGTCCTTCGCGACCTTGGCGTCCTTCTGCATCTTGAGTGCGAGGGCGAGTTTCTTCTTCGCGGCGGGCTTGTCCTTGACGAACGCGAGGAGCTTGGTGGTTTGTGCGTCCGCGGCGGTGATGCGGTTGAGGGCGAGGAGTTCGTCCTTCACCGGGTCGCTCGCATCGTCGGCCCGAAGCGCGGGCAGCCCGACGAATGCGAGACCGAGGAGCAATCCGTATCCGACCCGTTCCATGGCGTCACCTCGATGAGGGAATCCGGTTGAATCCGGGAGGCATTCTACTCGTGCGGCCGAAGCGACGCCACGCAGCTTTTCAGCTCGCGCAGCACGTCGTCGCCGAACACCGCACGCACGAGCCCGTCGCATTCCCCCGCCATCACTTCAGCGAAGGTCCACTCGTCCGCGCGATCCTTGCTGTGGTCCAGCCAGTTCCGCACCGAGTGGACACCGACTTCGAGATACATCATCTCGCACGACGAATAGCGGCACTCCCAGCGCATGCGGATGCTCCGGTCAAGGCTTCATCAGGTTCAACCGGACCATGTTCAATGCCAGTTTCGCGGTGCGGCTCTGGATCTCCTGTCGCGTGCCGAGCCACCCGTATCGGGTGACGTCCGTGCCGTCTGCGTGAGCCAGTGCCACATACGCGGTGCCGAGCGGGTTCTCCTCGGTGCCGCCGCCCGGGCCGGCGAATCCGGTGGTGGCCACGGCCAAATCCGTGCCGAAGCGTTCTCGCACGCCTTCGGCCATGGCCCGCGCCACAGGCTCGCTCACGGCACCGAAACGATCCAGCAAATCGCGGGGCACGCCAAGTTCGCGGTGCTTCACGTCGTTCGTATAGCTCACCACCCCGCCATGGAACCACTCGCTGGCGCCGGGCACCTGGCAGATGCGGTTCGCGACGAGGCCGCCGGTGATGCTCTCCGCCGTGACGAGGCTGCGCCGCTTCTCGCACATCAACTGCACCACGACGTCCTGCAGTTCCTGCTCCTCGACACCAAAAACGAGATCGCCGAGCCGTTCTCGAATGATGCGTTCGATCGGTGCGATCTGGACCTCGGCCGCGTCCAGCGATTCGGCATGCGCGAGAATGCGAAGCGAGATCACGGCATCGGACACGGTGATTCCGACTTCCGGCACATGACCGCGCCGTGTGAGATCGAGCAGGCGTTCCTCCACCAGCGACTCGCCCGCGCCGAAGGTGTTGATCTTCCGCTGGATGAAGACGCCCTTCCCGCCGAGGCCGGCCGCGTGGAGACGCGGCTTCACCTCGTCCTCGAACATCCGCTTCATTTCGCTCGGCACGCCCGGCATCGCGATCACCAAGGCGCGGCCGACGGTGATGCCGATGCCCGGCGCCGTGCCGCACGAGTTCGGAATCGCGAACCCGCCGACAGGTACCAACGCCTGCACGCGGTTGCGGTCCGGCATCACGCGGTTCCGCGCCGCGAACATCGCCCGGATGTGGTCCAGCGAAACGGGGTCTTCCTCGAGTTCCACGCGGGCCACGGCGGCGATCGCTTCGCGTGTCAGGTCGTCCTGTGTGGGGCCGAGCCCGCCGGTGGCGATGACGAGATCGGCGCGTTCCGCGGCGATGCGGAAACAATCGATGTTGTCCGCGAGGTCGTCTGCCACGGTGGTGTGGAAGCCCACGGGGATGCCGAGGGCGGCGAGTTCCTTCGAGAGCCACTGGCAGTTCGTGTCGAGGTTCTGCCCCGAGGTGAGTTCGCTGCCGATGGACAGGATTTCGGCTTTCATCCTGCCAGTTTACGGACGCAGGCGTTCGAGTTCCCGGCCGGGCCGCGGATCGCCGGGCCGCAGCGAAGCAGCCGTTTCGAAGGCCTGCTTCGCACCCGCGCGATCGCCGCCGAGCGCCTTCACCTGCCCGAGCGCGAGGTGCAGTTCGAAGTTGTTCGGCTCGATGGCCACGCCCTGCTGCAGCGGCGCGAGCGCGTTCTGCGGTTCGTTCAGGTGCTTGAACGCGAGCCCTTGGAACAGGAAGGCGCGGGCGTGGTCCGGCTTCAACTCCACGGTCTTCTTCGCCTGTTCGATCACCTCGCGGAACCCCTCGCGCCAACCCTCGGCGTCAGCAGCCAGGTCCACCGCCTTCTCCCACTTCGTGAAAGCGACAAGTGCGAGCGTATAGCGTGCACGCGAATCGGCGGGGTCGAGCTTCACCGCCTCGCGGAGTTGCGACAGGGCTTCGTCGTAGCGGCCGAGCCGCGCCAGGTTCACGGCCGCGCCGGTGAGGTTCCGCGCGTTCCGCTGCGAGGCCGCCTGCTGCAGGTGAAGCTCGGCCGCCTCCTCGAACTTGCCGTCGCGCTCGAGCAGCGTGATGCGTTTCTCCAATCCACGTGCGCCGACTTGCAGGGTCACGACGCGGTCGAGATACGGGTCCGGCCACGGCGGATCGGGATCGAGCGCCGCTTCCTCGGCTTCGAGCCGCTTCGCGGCATCGGCATCGCCACGCACGCGGGCCAGCCTCGCGAGATGAGCCTTCACCTGCTTGCGGCACGAGGAATGTTTCGCGGCCGCTTCGAACCGCCGTGCCGCGTCGTCGGTGTCGTCGCGAACGAGTGCGCACAAGCCAAGGCCGAACTCGGCGCGAGCGGGTTCGGGCGGACCCTTCAGCGACTCGAACAGCATCGCGGCACGGTCGGTTTCGCCGCGTTCGAGCAACGCCTCGGCCAACGTGAGGCCAAACGGCTGGCGGTCTCGTGGAGACGATGTCGCGAGTTCCGCGGCTTTCTCCAGCAAGCCGAGTGCGGCGGGTGGATCGCGCTTCAGCGCGATCTGGCCGCGGGCGTACGGCCAACGCGGATCGTTCGGGGCGAGCTTGATCGCTCGGATGAAGCATTGATCCGCTTCGCGGTCGAAGAGATTCGCGAGCAGCACGGAGCCGTACTCGCCCCACTCATCACCCGAATCGGGATTCTGCACGACCCGTTCGCGAGCCCGTTCCAACGTGGTGCGAACTTCGACATCCTCGATGCCGGCGGGGAGCGGTGGCGCGGGCGGCGTGTTGCGGCCGAGGAACCACCACGCCGCGACCCCGCCCGTGAGCAGAAGAATGACACTGATACGAGACGCGCGGTTCATCTCGCACCTCGCGCAGCAATGACTTCACCTCTCCCCCGGCTTTGCGGGAGAGAGGTCGGAGTCGAGACCGCGCCGAGCAGTTTCGACCCCGGGTGAGGGGGCGTTCCGGTGTGACTCCACAGCGGACCCCCCACCCGCCGTGCGGATGCTCGACGCCTCCGCACGGCGACCTCTCCCCCGGCGTTGCGGGGGAGAGGTGTGGGTCGCTGGTCGCCTCCGAGCATGGTGCCCGCTCCCGGATTTGCGCGTCTCATGGTGCCTTCCCCTCGCCGCGTTTCAGCGTGAGGATGCGGTTCGCCGCGCCGCCGGGGAAGGTCTCTTGCGACGGGAGCGGGCCGTTCGGCCACGTCACGCGGATCCACTCCACGGAGTCCGCGGTACCCAAGCCGAAGTGTACGGTCGGCGAACCGCTCGAGAGATAACTCTCCGCCGGGTTCACGACGCGAACCTGCTCGCGGCCGCCGGCGCGGATGCGGATCTCGGCACCGTAAGCGTCCCGCTTCAACTTGGGATCGAGGGCGCGAACCTGGAGCCAGCGGCCGGTGTGCGCGGCGGTGTTGCGGAGCAACCGGGCCTTGTCGCCGATCGGTGCGACGAGCAAATCCACCGAGCCGTCGCGGTCGAAGTCCGCCGCCACGAGGCCGCGGGCGACGTTCCAATAGCCGCAGAATCCGCCCTGTTCCTCCGATGCATCTTCGAACACGCCGGTGCCGTCGTTCACGAACAACTGGTTCTTCTCGGCGTAGGTTTCCCAGAAGCCGAGCGCGGTATCGCGGGCCGGGCCGCCGCGGTGGACCTTGCCGTTGGCCACGGCGATGTCCAAGTGTCCGTCGCGATTGAAGTCCGCCATGAGGGTGCCGAAGCCGGTGCCGCGCCACTTCGTGGCCGCGAGTTTCGAGTCGCTGGTTCGGTCGCGGAAGAGCCCGCGCGGCCCCTGCCGCCAGAGGTTGTTCTGCTCGCTGCCGAGGTGCGAAACGTAAAGATCGGCGAGACCGTCGCCGTCCGTGTCGCCCACGGCCACGCCCATGCCCGCGTACGCCTTGCCCATGGCGTTGTAGGCCAAGCCGCGGGACACCGCTTCGTTCGCGAACGTGCCGTTCTTCTGATTCATCCACAACCGGTTGGGCTGGCCGTCGTTGGCCACGAAGAGGTCGGGCCAGCCGTCGCCGTCGAAGTCCACGACGGCGACGCCGAGCCCCGGCCCGCGCAACGTGCCGATGCCGGACTTCAGACTCACATCCTCGAACACGCCGTTGCCGTGGTTGCGGAACAGTTTGCTCGCGACACCGGAGAATGAGTTCGGCCCGCAGAAGTCTTTCACGCCGTCCGGCGATTTGCAGTCCACCTTCGGATCGTATTCGAGGTAGTTCACAACGAAGAGATCGAGCCAGCCGTCGCGGTCGAAGTCGAGGAACGCGGCGGACATGCCCCAGAGCGGATTCACGAGGCCGCTGCCCTCGGTGGCGTCGGCGAAGCGGCCCTCACCACGGTTCAGGAAGAGGCGGATCGAGCCGAAGGCCGTGAGCACGACATCGGGGCGGCCGTCGTTGTTCACATCGCCGACTGCGACGCCGTGGAACCAGCCGGGAACATCCAACCCGGAACCCTTGGTCACATCCGCGAAGCGGCCAGGCGCGGTCTGGCGGAAGAGGCGGTTCGTGGACGCGGCATTCGGCCCCCCGAAGTTCAGCAGCAGGATGTCGAGCAGGCCGTCGTCGTCGAAGTCGATGGCGGCCGCGCCGGAGCCCATGGACTGCGGCATGAAGTAGGCGTCGGTCGGGCCCGGATCGTGGGTGAAATGCAGGCCGGAGGAATCGGAGGCATTTTCAAACCAACCCGGCGGCGGCGACGGGGCCGGTGTCGAAGGGGCCGAGCATCCCGTTAGTAAAAACAACCCGAGAAAAAAGATCAGCCGCCGGAGACCCGACGGCTGAGGAGGCAAGCTTGCGCCCCGGGGCTGCAACATGTGGCACCTGTCACTTGCTGACCGTGCCCTTGGTGAGATCGATATTGACGGTCTGCTTCTCGTCGCCGGTGACTTCGTACGAGAGGGTGGAGTTCTTGCGATCGAATTTTCCAATCGCAATGGTGATGTCACTGGCTCGCTTGTCGGAGTCCTTCTGCCCGGGGTAAGGCTGAACGGTCACAGCCACCTTGTACTTGCCGGGCGCCACTTTGAGTTGAAACGCGCCGTCGGTTTTGGCCGAACCGGTGCCGCCTTCCTGCCCCTTCCCGTCTGCGATGAATTCAACAGACACCGAGTCGGTGTCTGTCAACTTCACGTTGTTCGGGAAAGTGACCTTGCCGGAAACTTCGACCTTTTTGGTCGAACCGCCGCAACCCAGCATCATGCCTGTTGTGGCGCAAACAAAGACAGCGGAACGAATCAGGGAGAGTCGCATGGGGTGCATTCCAGAGCCGGAGAAAAAACGTCCTCCCGAGAGGCGGGAGGACGCGGTGGGAGTGTGAATCAGTTGAGCGTTTGGGCCAAGGTACTGTTCCAGTACATCGCTTGCGTGAAGATGTTGTTGTTGCTCATCGTGTAAGGCACGACGCGGACGCTGCCGTCGCAGAAGAGGAATTGGGCTCCGGAGGTGTGCGGGCTGCCCCACCGGTCGCCTTGGCCGATGGTGTCATCCCTCCGCAGTTCGGAACTTCCGCGGCCCGTGCCACCATAGCCGCCGGAGTAGATCACCTCTTCCCAGTTGCTGCCATGGTTGCGGCCATATTCGTTGGGATCCAAGAATCCCTCGCCGACGTAGATCAGGTTCGAAGTCCCGCGGCGGGACGTGATGCGTGCGAGCGTGATCTTGTTCGGCGAGGTCACGGGATCGTTCGTGACATTCTGAAACGTGTTCCAGTTGATCTTGTAGTCTGTGAACGGACCGTTGAAGCCGGGGGAGTTGGCACCGGCCGTGGAGTAGGTCGGCGAGCGACCGCGACCTGGGCAGATGTAGGTTTTGATCCCGAGAGCCGGCGGCGTTCCCGCGTCGCCTTGCCGCTTCACGTTGTCCTGCTCGATGAACGGCAGGATCTGGTAACCCCAGCACCAGTCGGGCCGATTGCCGGTGTTCGTTCCGTTGTTCGCCAAGAACCCTGCGCCATCGTGGAACGACTGCATGCCGATCCCGATCTGGTGAAGGTTGTTCTGGCATTGGCTGCGGGCCGCGGCTTCGCGGACCTTCTGCACGGCGGGGAGAAGCAGTCCGATGAGAATCGCGATGATCGCGATCACGACCAACAGCTCGATCAGCGTGAACGCCGACCGCTTGGAGAGAGACGTTTTCACAGTGCCTCCGAGAGAGAGAAGAAGAACGCAGCCGAGATGAGCGATACCTTAAGCCGCGCCGACCGGATGCGAGACCGGCCGAAACGAGAACGACATGTGAAAAAGATAAACGGTTTGTGAGAATGCGTCAAGCGGGGCCGGTGATTTTGTAACGGGTCGTCACATGCCGCAACCCCCACGCAGCGTCGTCTTTCTGCGGAAAATCGCTGCGGAAATGCGTCCCGCGGGACTCCGTGCGAGCCCGAGCTGAGTCGATCATCGATCGCGCCACGGTCAAAAGATTCTGCAACTCCCAGCCCGGCTTCCCCCCGAATTCCTTGCCCAACACGTACCGGCACCAGAATCCGACGTCCCGCTGTGCTTCGACCAACCGGCTCTCCTTCCGCACGATTCCCATGTTCCGGACCATCAAGGACCGGAGCGAGTTGGTGAGGTCCGCGACATCAAGACCGCTGTCGTCCTCCACGGGGATGCGATGGCTCAAGGGCGGAACCGCGAGCGAACGCGGCATTGCACGGATGGCCTCGGTCGCGCCTCGGGCGCAGAGCGTGCCGTACACCAGCCCTTCGATCAGGCTGTTGGAGGCCAACCGGTTCGCCCCGTGCAATCCGCTGGACGACACTTCCCCCGCGGCCCACAACCCCGGCAATGTGGTGCGGCCGGCGAGGTCCACGGTCGCGCCGCCCATCATGTAATGGGCGCCGGGGCGCACGGGAATGCGGTCCCGCGTGATATCCAAGCCGAAGCCGCGGCACACCCGTGCGATGCCGGGGAACCGCGTGTGGACCATCGCGGGATCGAGGTGGGACAAATCCAAGTACACGTTCGGGTGCTGCGTGGCCTCCATGGTGCGGAAGATGGCGCGGGCCACGATGTCGCGCGGGGCGAGTTCGTGTCGCGGGTCTTCGTTCAACATGAACCGCTCGCCATTCACATCGCGCAAGTACGCCCCTTCGCCGCGCACCGCCTCGCTGATGAGGTAGCGTGCCGAGCCGGCCACGTAGAGCACGGTGGGGTGGAACTGCATGAACTCCATGTCGCGAAGTTCGGCGCCGGCGCGGTACGCCGCGGCCATGCCGTCCCCCGTGGCCACGGGCGGGTTCGTCGTTTCGCGGTACACCATGCCGCACCCGCCGGACGCGAGGATCACCTGCTTCGCCCAGAGCAGCAGCTTGCCGAACGTCGGATGCCACACGATCGCGCCGACGCACTGTCCTTCGTGCGTGAGCAGGTCGATGGTGAAGGTCTCGTCGTGGACGGTGATGTTGGGGGCGTTGCGGGCGCGGTCGATGATGCCGCGCATCACTTCGAAGCCGGTGGAGTCGCCGAGCGCGTGGACGATGCGGCGGTGGCTGTGCCCGCCTTCGCGGGTGAGGGCGAGCGCGCCGTTCTCCACATCGAACTTCACGCCCCATTCCACGAGCTTCTCGATCTGGGCCGGCGCTTCACGCACCACCATTTCGACCACGGCCCGGTCGCAGAGCCCGTCCCCCGCGATCAGCGTGTCTTCAACGTGGTTCTCGAACTTGTCCTCGGGGGAAAGGACTCCCGCGATGCCGCCCTGCGCGTAGGAACTGTTGGATTCGGTGACACGATCCTTGGTGACGACGAGGACATCGAGATCGGGCGGCACTTCGAGCGCGGCCCTCAGCCCGGCGATGCCGGCGCCGATGACGAGCACGTCCGTGAAGCGGTGGAACGTGGTGCGGGAATCGAACGACACCAAGTAGCGGTTGGCCATGCGGCCATGATACATGGTCCGGGCGAATATCATCTCTGCATGCGTGCCGTGGATGTGATCCGCAAGAAGCGAGACGGTGGCGAATTGGACGCCGCCGAGATCGCGTTCTTCGTCCGCGGCGCCACGGCGGGTGAAGGCTGGGCGGACTACCAACTCTCCGCCTTGCTGATGGCCGTGGTCTGGCGCGGGATGTCCGCTGCGGAAACCGCCGTGCTCACCGCCTGCATGGCGAACTCCGGTTCGCGCTTGGATCTGTCCGACATTCCCGGCCCGAAGGTGGACAAGCACAGCACCGGCGGCGTGGGCGACAAGACTTCGCTCATCCTCGGGCCGCTCGCCGCCGCATGCGGCGTGGTGGTGCCGATGATGTCCGGCCGCGGCCTCGGGCACACCGGCGGCACACTGGACAAACTCGAATCGATCCCCGGCTTCAACGTGAACCTGGACGAAGCGGCGTTCCGCACCGCGCTCCGTGAGGTCGGCCTCGGCATGATCGGGCAAACGGCCGCAATCGCCCCCGCGGACAAGAAACTATACGCGCTTCGCGACGTGACCGCGACGGTGGAAAGCGTGCCGCTCATCACCGGCTCCATTCTCAGCAAAAAGCTCGCGGAGGGAATCTCGGGGCTGGTGATGGACGTGAAGTGCGGCCGCGGCGCGTTCATGAAGACACGCGAGGACGCTCTGCGCTTGGCGGAGTCGCTGCACGAAGTGGGGACGGCGAACAGGCTCCGCATCGCGACCGTGATCACGGCGATGGATGCACCGCTGGGCCAAGCCGTGGGCAACGCGAACGAGGTGATCGAAGCCATCGAGACGCTCAAAGGTCGCGGCCCGGCGGATCTCACGGAACTCTCCGTGCTGCTCGCCGCCCGCATGGTGAAACTCGCGGGCACGGTTCGCACGGACGAGGAAGCGGAAGCGAAGGTGCGGGCGGCACTCGGCTCCGGAGCGGGGCTCGAGGTGTTCCGCAAGTGCATCGAACAGCAGGGCGGCGACCCGCGGGTGATCGACGATTATCAGCGGCTCCCGGTTCCGCCACGAGGCGTGGACTTCGCCGCGAGTACGGGAGGATTCATCGCCTCGCTCGATGCGGAGAAGATCGGCGTGGCCGCGATGAGGCTCGGCGCCGGCCGCAACCGTGCGGAGGATCGGGTGGATCACGCCGTCGGCATCACCGTGCTCGTGAAGCCCGGCGACCGCGTGGCTCCGCACGACCCGCTCTTCACCATCGGCTATCGGAGCGAGGAAACGCTCGCCGAGGCCACGGCGCTCCTGGGCGAAGCGGTGGTCTTCTCCGATTCGCCGCCCGCACCGCAACCGCTCGTACTGGAGGAACTCGGATGAGCGAGCGACTCGTCGCCGCGGCGCGGGAAGCACGGGAACGCGCGTTCGCGCCGTTCTCGAAGTTCCGGGTCGGTGCCGCGCTGGAAGCCGAGGACGGCACGGTGATCACCGGTTGCAACGTGGAGAGCGCGAGTTACGGCCTCACGATGTGTGCCGAGCGTGTCGCGATCTTCAAAGCCGTGTCGGAGGGGAAGACGCGGATCGTCCGCGTCGCGATCGTGACCGATGCGAAGACATTGACCTCCCCCTGCGGCGCGTGCCGGCAACTGCTATGGGAGTTCGCACCCGATGCGGATGTGATCCTCGCGAACCTGGCGGGCGTCTCGAAGCGATGGGCGATGCCGGAATTGCTCCCCGACGCGTTCGATGCCTCGAAGATGTGATCGTCACGGAGTGAGTTCAGCCGCCGAAGCACCTCACGAGAGCGAACGGGAGCAATAGCAGGAACGGCACCCAATACAGGGACGGCGCGAACTTCATGAACACCGGTGCGAATGCCGCCAAGGCACAGGCGATGTCGCCAGTCGGCGGGCCGAGGCTTCGCTGGGCGGAGGCGAATACTGCCGCCAGCACCAAAGCCGTGAGGAGGGAGACTCCCGATGCCGCGACCGGTGCGAACTCCGCAGTCGTTCCGCCAGTGGTCTGCATCACGGCGGCCAATGCGATTCCCGGCAGCCCGAACTGCGAGCGGTACGTCTTCGGGCCGCCCGGCGACTCGGAGTACAGCGGATGCAACGGGGATACGTCCGGCCGGTTCAGCCGATATACGACGAGATGCGATTCGGTGCCGATGTACCCCGTGCGCAGTTCGCACCGCGACCAGTTCACCGCGTCCGGCAGCGCGAGCAGGTTGAAGTGCCAACTCGCGAAAAGCAACAGGGTGTAGTACGCGAGCCGGAGGAACATCGCGGGAGCTTACCCCGCATCCGCAGGCGCGCGAAGAGCGATGCGGACGCGACGGGCGATCTCTGGCATACTGGAAGAGCCGCTCACGCGGACGGGAGGCGAGACATGGGCCGTTTCGGAGTCGCGATCGTATCCGCCGTGCTCGCGGCTGCCACCGTGCCGGCCGCGGATTGGCCGCATTGGCGGGGACCGAACCGCGACGGCGTCGCCCCCGGGCTCGCGTTTCCCGAGAAGTGGCCCGCCGAACCGCCGAAAGAACTCTGGAAGGCGAACGTCGGCCTCGGCTACTCCGGCCCCGCCATCGTCGGGGACAAACTGTTCATTCTCAGCCGCGTCGAAAAGAGCGAACGCTGCCTCGCACTGGACGCGAACACCGGCAAGGAATCGTGGAAACTCGAATATCCCGAGCCCTTCCAAGCTCCCGATCCGACGGCGGGTAAGGGGCCGAACTCCACGCCGACCGTG
Source organism: Gemmataceae bacterium (assembly GCA_046350135.1). Classification (GTDB taxonomy): domain Bacteria; phylum Planctomycetota; class Planctomycetia; order Gemmatales; family Gemmataceae; genus Urbifossiella. Next base: position 53,311 of record JAXMBB010000001.1, on the reverse strand, counting down.
GACGGCGACCGCGTGTACATGTTCGGCTTGGGCGGCAAGCTGCACTGCCTTGGCACCGAAAAAGGCAGCGTGCTGTGGAAGCACGACTGCCTGAAGGAATACTGGGGCGTAAAGGTGACGCCGATCATGGGGGACGACTGGTTCCCGCCGTGCGGGGCGTCCGCGTCGCCGCTCGTGGACGGCCCGCACGTGCTGATTCCGGTCGGCGGCGCGAAAGCCGGAGCGTTTACCGCATTCCACCGCGATACCGGCGAGATCGCATGGAAGGCCCTCGCGGACCGCAGCAGCTACGCCTCGCCCGCGATCGCCTCACCCGGAGGCGTGAAGCAGGTGATCGGCTTCACCGGCACCCGCATGGTCGGGCTGCGTCACTCGGATCGCGAACTGCTTTGGGATGTGCCGTTCAAAGCTCGGTTCGAACAGACGATCATCTCGCCCGTGGTGTGGAAGGATCTCGTGATCGTGGCCGGCGAAGGCCGTGCGACCACCGCCGTCCGCATCAAGGAGAGCGGCGGCAAGGTGACGAAAGAGACGGCATGGACCAGCGACGATCTCAAGTGCTACCTCACGACGCCGGTCCTGTTCCAGGATCACCTGCTCGGTTACGACATGCGGACGAGCCGCCTCGTCTGCCTGAGCATGGAAACGGGCGAGGTTGCGTGGACTTCGCCGCGCACTCCGGGGAAGTACCATTCGTTGGTGCTGGCGGGCAACGTGTGCCTCTGCCTGAATTCCGAGGGCGAACTCACCGTGTTCCGCGCGACGACCAAGGAATATCAGGAAGTGGTGAAGTGGACGCTGGCGGAGAAGGGCACGTGGGCCCACCTCGCGGTGGCGAACGGCCATCTGTTCATCAAGGGCAAAGAAAACCTGTTCTGCTATCCGCTTCCGAAGTGAGGCCGCCGACATGATCGCATTGCTGCTCGCCGCTTCTCTCGTGGTCGCGGAGGACTTCGCCTCCGGGCCGCAGGTCGGGGCCACGGTGCCGGGGCAGTTCCTCACCGCGCCCGTCAACGGGCCGGACGCCGGTGATGAAACGTGCCTGTACTGCAAGTACGGGAACGCGCCGGTCATCATGATCTTCGCGCCGAAGCCGAGCGAGGAACTGTCGCGGCTGGTGACAGCACTCGAACCTGTGGCCGCCAAGGCGGAGAAAGAGTGCGGCATCTGTGTGATCGTCACCGATGCGGGCCGCGAGTCGCGCCGCAAACTCGGCAAACTCGCGGACGAAGCCAACCTCAAACGCACCGTTCTGGCCACAGTCGAACGTGACAACGTGAAGGATTACGATCTGAACGATGCGGCCGGCGTCACGGTGCTGCTCTACGATCGGCGCGTGGTCCGCTCGAACTCGGCGTTCAAGCCGGGAAAACTGAATGCGGCTGCGATCGCGAAGCTGATCGAGGATTCGCGGAAGCACCTCGGAGTGGCCGCCGATCCGGCCCCGGCTCGCGACTTTGCCTTGGAACGCTACGAGCTCGGTCGGCGCCTCAAGGCGTTCGAGGCCCGCTGGGAGAAGGTCGAAGATGCCGCCGCGCGAAAGAGGGCTGCGGAGGCTCTGGTCGATGCACACGCCTTGTTCCTCACGCTCCGCTTCCCGGAAGCCGCGCGTGTCCTGGATCGAGCGACCTTCGCACTGGACAGCGACGACACGCCCGGAACCGCGCGGCAATGGGTGAACACGCTCATCGCGGTGCCCAAGGAACGCATCGTGGATGGCGGCGCGAAAGAACTCGCCATCACCATTCGGACGCTGTATCCGGTTGAAGGCGATCTTCCGAAGAACCTCGAGGTGCAACTCTGGTTCAACGACAAGCAAGTGGTGAAACTGAAGCCGGACCGCATCCCGTTCAATGCGACGGTGCCGCTGCCGTCGCTCGGAGATTTGCCCGGCCTCGACCGCACGATGTACTGCATGATCGAAGCGGGGCGCGTGCAGCGGCACTACACGATCGGCATCTCACAACTCAAGAACCGCGACGCACGCATCGCCGCCCTCACGGCGGCGACCGAAAAGTGGGAGGAGTTGGACACGATCGAACGTGCCACGGCGCGCGACCGCGCCGTGCAGTTGACGCACGTTGCTGCCGGGCACGTGGAGGAAACCGACGTCCCTGCTGCGAGCCTGCTCGCAAACGCCGAGGCGATGCTGGACGGCAAGTCGTTCTTCTCGGCGGCGAAGCCGGGCGAATACTGGATGTCCGTGCCGCGGGGCGGTCGGATCACCGCGCCGGTGCGAGTCTTCATTCCCCGCGGACTCGCGGAAGGGAAGCCGGTGCCGGTCGTGGTCGGGCTGCACGGTGCGGGCGGCAATGAAAACTTGTTCTTCGAGGGATACGGAGCCGGTCGCGCGGTCGCGGAGTGCCGCCAACGCGGCTGGGTGTTCGTCGCCACGCGCAGCGGGCTGAACTTCACCGGTGCTCCGCCCGTGACCGAAATCCTGGACGGCCTCGGTAAGCGTTTCCCACTCGATCCGAAGCGGACATTTCTTGTCGGGCACTCGATGGGTGCGGGACAGGTCGCGTCCCTCGCCGGAAAACACTCCGGAAGTTTCACGGCGATCGCGTGCCTAGGTGGCGGCGGCATCGTCCGCGACGCCGTTCCCTTCGCACGGATGCCGGTCTTCGTCGCGGCCGGCGAAAAGGACTTCGGCCTGTCTCCGGCCAAGGATTTGCACAAGACGTTGGTCGCGGGCGGTGCCAAGAACGCGACCTTCAAGCAGTACCCCGGCCTCGAACATCTGCTCATCGTGCGGGAAGCCCTGCCCGACGTGTTCGCCGCGTTCGACACCGCCGCGAAGCCGTGATTCCGCTAGGCTAACCCCACATACCCGTGGAGCCCCGCATGACCGCGATTCACCGTTTGGCCGTCTGCGTCCTGTTCGCACTCGTACCCGCCGCACTGGCGGACGAGAAAGCGGACAAGGAGGCGTTCAAGAGCATCGAAGGCAAGTACAAGATCATCGGGTTGGAGAAGGAGAAGCAGAAGATCACCGAGGACGAGCTGAAGAAAGTGCCGAAACCGGAGATCCTGAACGTCGAAATCAAGGACGGCATGATCATCGCGAACTTCAGCGGCAAGCCGGACGAGGCGACCCTGAAGATCGACGCGTCGAAGTCTCCCATGTGGGTCGACATCACCTCGAAGAAGGAAAAGCCGGAAGTGGACTACGGCATCTTCAAGATCGAGAAGGACGTGCTGACGATCTGCGCCGCCGAGAAGGGGAAGGAAGCCGACCGCCCGAAGGAGTTCAAGGCGATTGGCAACGTGATGATCATGACCCTCCGCAAGCAGAAGTGAGTTTGCACCGCCCCGCCGAATGCGGGGCGGCACCGTCTCCGCGTGGACTCGCCGCGCCCCGTCGTGTATGCTTCATCCATCCGCCGGTTCGCTCATCCCGTTTCCGCCAGGCTTGTCCTCATGCGTTTCGCCGTTCTCGCTCTCCTCGCCGCTTCCCCCGCCACGGCTGCGGAACCGCTCACGTTTGAACAACACGTGCGGCCGATCCTGAAGGCCTACTGCCTCGATTGCCACGGGGCCGGGGAGAAGATGCCGGGCGGGCTGGACCTGCGTCTGAAGCGATTCGCACTCGCCGGCGGCAAGACCGGACCGGCCCTCGATCTGAAAGACGCAGCGAAGAGCCTCCTGATCGAGCGGATGAAGTCCGGCGAGATGCCGCCCAGTGAAAAGAAGGTGCCCGCGGACCAGATTGCGATCATCGAGAAGTGGATCGCCGGCGGCGCCCGCACGCTTCGCGACGAACCGGCGAAGTTGCCGCCCGGGTTGGGGATCACCGCGGACGAACGCGCGTACTGGTTCTATCAGCCAGTTCTGCGGCCGGCCGTGCCGTCGTTCTCCGCCTCGGATCGCGTCCGCACGCCGATCGACGCGTTCATCCTCGCCAAGCTTCGCGAAAAGAACCTCGCTTTCAACCCGGACGCGGATCGCGGCACGCTGCTGCGGCGGGCCACGTTCGACCTCACCGGCCTTCCCCCGACGCAGAAGGAACTTGACGCATTCCTTGCGGACAATTCCGCGGATGCTTACGAAAAGGCGCTCGACCGGTTGCTTGCGTCACCCGCGTACGGCGAACGTTGGGGCCGCCACTGGCTCGACGCCGCCGGGTACGCGGACTCGGACGGCGACGGCAACACGGACACGGTTCGCAACTTCGCGTGGCGATACCGCGACTATGTGATCCGGGCCTTGAACGCGGACAATCCGTTGAACCAGTTCGTGATCGAACAACTCGCCGGGGACGAACTCGTGCCGCGGCCGTGGGCGAACCTCAAGCCCGAACAGATCGAGTTGCTCGCCGCCACCGGGTATTTACGAACCGCACCCGATGGCACGTCCAGCGGAGCCACGGACGCTGAACAGGTGATGACGGACACGCTGAAGATCGTGACCTCCGGGTTGCTCGGTTCGTCTGTGGCGTGCGCACAGTGCCACGACCACCGCTACGACCCGATCCCGCAGGAGGATTACTTTCGCCTTCGGGCCGTGTTCGAGCCCGCGCTCGATCCCGCGAAGTGGCGACGGCCCGGCGAACGGCTCGTCTCGCTCTACACCGATGCGGATCGCGCCAAGGCCGCGGCCGTGAACGCCGAAGTGAGCAAGATGCAGGCCGAGCATGCCAAGATCAGCGCCGTCGCCGTGCGGGTCGCATTTGAGAAGGAGTTGGCGAGGTTCCCGCTCTTCCGACGTGCCTTGCTCATGGCGGCATTCGACACGTCTGACGCGAAGCGAACCCCCGGCCAGAAGGCACTCGTCGCCACGCACCCGAAGCTGAACATCACACCCGGGGTGCTCTACCAATACGACCAGAAGAAGGCCGACGAGTTGAAGGCGATGCAGGAGGTGATCAACAGGAAGGCGGCGGAGCGGCCGGTCGAGCACTTCGTGTCGGTGATGGCGGAGGTGCCGGGCCGCGTGCCGGCCACCAAGCTGTACCACCGCGGCGACGCCCGCTCTCCGAAAGGCCCGGACCTGCTCCCCGCGGACCTCACCATTGCGGCCCCCGAGGGCAAGCGTTACGAAGCAACGAAGGACCTCACGGGATCGACGACCGGACGTCGCTTGGCGTGGGCGAAGCACATCACGAACGGCACGCATCCGCTGTTCAACCGCACCATGGCGAACCGCATCTGGCTGAACCACTTCGGCCGCGGCATCGTGGACACGCCCGCCGAGTTCGGCAAACTCGGCCAGCTTCCCTCGCACCCCGAACTGCTCGACTGGCTCGCAACCGAACTCCCCGCCCGCGGCTGGAGCGTGAAGCAGATTCACAAGCTGATCATGACCTCCACTGTCTACCGACAGTCGTCCGTGCGCGAGCCGATGAAGGACGGAGTGGACCGCGCGAACCTGCTGTACGGTCGCTTTCCCGTGCGGCGGCTCGAAGCCGAAGCCGTCCGCGATCGCATCCTTGAAGCCGCGGGCCGCTTGGATCGCAAGTTCTTCGGCCCGCCCGTGATGGTGACGGAGGACGCGACGGGGCAAATCATCACGCCGGACGAGCAACCGCGCCGCAGCGTGTACTTGCAGGCCCGCCGCAGCAAACCGGTGGCGTTCCTCAGCGCGTTCGACGCGCCCGCCGGCGAGTTGCAATGCGAACGCCGCAATTCCACCACGACCGCTCCGCAATCTTTGATGCTGCTCAACAGCGAGTTCGTGCGGAAGCAGGCCGGACACATGGCCACACGGATACGGACGGACATGAAGGCGAAGCCGACGTCGGAGGCGTTCGCCACGAGGGCGTGGCAACTCGCATACCTGCGTTCGCCCACGAACGAGGAATTGAAGTCGGCCGCAAAGTTCCTCGAAGAACAGAAACTCGTCTTGCGGGCGACCGTCAAGGATGACGAACTCGCGGCCCTCACCAATCTCTGTCAGCAGTTGCTGGCCTCGAACGAATTCTTATATGTGGATTGACCGAGCGGCATGCAGGAGGCGGGCATGGTGAAGCGAGTTCCATGGTGGGCGGTGTGCATCGCGAGCCTGCTGCCCGCTCCGCTTGCGGCGCAGGCGCCGAAGGACGGCCCGGCGTTCGTCGCCGACTCAAAGCACGGCAAGGAGAGCGAGGCGTTCTTCAACGACGGTCCGATTCCCGAGATCCGGATCGAGATCACGCCCGAGCAGGTCAAGAAGCTCCAGATGAACAACCGGGCATACGTGCTCGGCACTGTCGTCGAGACCATAACGGTGAACGGTGAAAAGAAGACGACGACGTACAAGGACGTCGGCATCAAGCTGAAGGGCGCGGCCGGAAGCTTTCGCGACCTGAACGACCGCCCGGCGCTCACGCTGAACATGGACAAGTTCCAGGACGGGCAGACGTTTCACGGTCTCGACAAGTTTCACCTGAACAACTCCGTGCAGGACGGTACTCTCCTGCACGAACTCGTATGCCATCACCTCTTCAAGCAGGCCGGCGTGCCGGTCGCCCGCACCACCCATGCCCGCGTCTGGCTGAACAAACGCGACCTCGGCATGTACGTGCTGAAGGAAGGCTTCGACCCCACCTTCCTCCGCAACTGGTTCACCAAGCCCGGTGGCAATCTCTACGACGGCGGCTTCTGCCGCGAGATCGACCAACCGCTCAACAAGATGTGCGGCAACGGCCCGAACGACCACTCGGATCTGAAGTCGCTGCGGGCCGCATGCGAGATCGGCGACATCGCCAAGCGGCAGGCGGCGCTCGAAAAGATCCTCGACATCGACCAGTTCCTCCGCTTCGCCGCGATGGAGATGCTCGCCAGCCACTGGGACGGCTACTGCCGCAATCGCAACAACTACCGCATCTACTTCAACCCCGCGAACGGCAAGGCCGTGTTCTTCCCGCACGGCATGGACCAGATGTTCGGCGATCCGAACTTCCCGCTCTTCGATCTCGGCGGCATCGTGGGCGCGGCGGTGATCCAAGTGCCGGAGTTCCGCCAACGCTACCACAAATTGCTGGAGGAACTCTCCCCGCTGCTTGCCCCGGAAAAGGTCAACCCGGTGATCGACGGCGTCATGAAGCGGCTCAAGCCCGTGCTCGAAGCCATGAACAAGGACCAAGCCCGCGGCTACCTCGCGAACATGGAGAACGTCAAGAACCAACTCAAACAGCGGCACATGGCGGTTGCGAAACTGCTGAAGGCGCACGTGCCGCCTCTAGTTGTGAAGTTCGACGACAAGGGCGAGCTGCTCGTCACCGGTTGGGTGGAGGCGAAGGAAACGGAGGATGCCGTCCACGAGCGGCAGAAGTTGCCGGGGGACAAGGACGCCCTCGTGCTGAAGTGCGGGCCGGGCAAGCGGTGCATCGCGTCGTGGCGGCGCGAAGTGACACTGCCGAAGGGCAAGTACGAATTGCAGTCGATGGTGAAGACTGCGGGAGTGACTGCCGCGTCGGATGCGAATCAGAAGACGGGCGGAGCGGGGCTCCGCGTCTCCGGCGACACGCGGACCAATTCCCTCTCGGGCACGGCGGATTGGAAGCTTCTGAAGCACACGTTCGAAGTGGCCCAGGACGGCGTGCCCGTGGTCTTGGTCGCGGAACTTCGTGCGTCCGCAGGCACCGCACAGTTCGATGCGTCGTCCATGAAACTCGTGCGGCTGAAGCCGTGATCACGCGTTGGTCGTGGTTTCCGGAGCAGGTGCGAGACGTGCCCGACGCTTCGCCAGCCAACCTTTCCCCGCCTTGATCACGATCGGGAGCACGGACACGGCGATCACGAACACGATCACGATGTCGATGTTCTTCGCCACTTCGATCTTCCGCCCGAGAATGCGGGACAGGATCGGATCCAGCACGGACGTCAGGTAGTAGCCGACCAGGATCATGCTGGTGATCCACGAGATCGCGCCGCACACGGAGAACGCGAGGAAGCGGCGATAAGGCATGCGTCCGGCCCCGGCCACCACCGGTGCGAACGTGCGGATGATCGGCACGAACTTCGCCAGCACGATGGTCTTGCCGCCGTGTTTCGTGTAGAACTCCTGCGCCATCAGCAGATAGTCCTTGCGGAAGAAGAACGACTTCTCCTTGCGGAAGAGTTTCGGCCCCATCACGTTCCCGATGAGGTATCCGGAGGAATCGCCGAGGATCGCGGCACAACAGAGCGTCGGGATGAGGATGTGCACCGGCCAATCGACGAGCGAAGCCACGACCCCGGCCGTGACGAGTAGCGAATCGCCGGGCAGGAAGAACCCGAACAGCAACCCCGTCTCCGTGAACACGATCAGGTTCAGCGTGATGAACGCGGCGACGATCGCTTCGCGGTTCGAGAGCGCGGTTTTCCACGCCTCGGGGTTGGTGAGGTTGGAGACGACCTGCACGAGGAGGTCGCCGATTTGCGTGAGCAGGTCCATGTCGGTTCCACGGGGCGGGGGCGGTCCGTCGCCAGATTAATTCAGACGGGGCGATCCGGGGAAGGCCAACTCAACATAGCGGCGGCGGGGCCGTCCGGTTATCACACGTGCATGCCAGAGGCGTGCGTGATCTACAATCCGGCCGCGGGTCGCGGGCGGGCGGAGCGGTGGCTGCACGACGCGCGCGATTCGCTCGGCGGAATCGAACTGATGCCGACCTCACGCGCCGGTCACGCGACGGAACTGGCCCGCGAAGCGGCGGATCGGGGCTTTGCCAAGGTGATCGCGGCCGGCGGCGACGGCACCGTCCACGAAGTGGCCAACGGCCTGCTCCAATCCGGCAACCGTGACGCGGTGTTCTCCACCTGGCCGATCGGTTCTGCGAACGACTATGCGTACACCCTCGGCATGCAGCAGTGGTGGAAACGCCGCTCCGAGCCCACCGCGGTTTTGGAAGTGGATGTCGGCCGCATCACCGCTTCCGGCCGCGAACAGTTCTATGTGAACGCCCTCGGCATCGGCTTCAACGGAATGGTGACGCTCGAATCGCGGGGCATTCGCGGACTCACCGGGGTGCCGCTCTACACGTGGGCGTTCCTCAAGGCGATGGTGAAGCACTTCCGCACACCGCCGCTTCGAGTTCGTTTCGATGAACGCGAAACGAACGGGCCGACGCTCGCGCTTACGATCAACCTGGCCCAGCGCGAAGGCGGTTTCCCGATCACGCCCCGGGCGGACCTCACGGACGGGCACTTCGATTACCTGCACGCCACGAAGCTGCGCCGCTGGCATCTGGTGCGCTACCTGCCGGCGATGATCCGCGGCACGCTTCCCGAGGATCACCCGCTGCTGCACACCGGCCGCGCCGCTCGCATCACCGCGGCCGCGGACGAACCGCTGTGCATCCACGCGGACGGCGAGTTCTTCTGCACCCCGGCGGACGGCATTCGCGAGGTGACAATCGAAGTGCTTCCCAAGCGGCTGAAGGTGGAAGTGTTCCCGCCCGCGTTGTACGGCGGCCGCCGGTGATTTCGTACAATTCGCGTGCGGCGCGGTGGTGCCCGCGGCGCACAACCACATCGGAGAGTACACATCATGAATCGGTTCGCAGCCTGCTTGCTCGCGTTCGGGATCGCCTTCGCGGCCCAAGCCGAGGACAAGAAGCCCGAGAGCCCGAAAATCGCCGGCTCGTACAAGCTCGTGAGCGGGAAGAAGATGGGCCAGCCGGTCGGCGACGACGCCAAGAAGCCGAGCTACACCATCGACGACAAGAAGATCACCATCGCGGACAAGGACGGCAAGTTCGTGATGAGCTACAAGCTGGACGGGAACAAGATCGACATGGAGATCCTGGAGGCTCCGTTCGACGGGCTAAAGGGCTCGAAGGGCTACGGCATCTACGAACTGAAGGACGGCACACTGAAACTGGCGTACGGCATCGAGAAGGATGCGAACCGCCCGAAGAACTTCGACGGCAAGGACGGCTTCCTCTTCGAGTTGAAGAAGGAAAAAGAAAAGGCGAAGGAATGATCGCAGTTCGCCGCGGTTCGCGGGTACACTGTCCGTTCCCCGAACCGCGGCCACCGCATGATTGAAGAATCCCGCTCCTCACAAACTCGTTACCGTCTCGTCGTGTGGCTGTGCGGCCTTTCAGGCCTGCTGTACATCGATCGCCTCTGCATGTCGGTCGTGGCCGATCCCCTCGCCTCCGATCTCGGGCTGGACAATCGGGAACTCGGCTTCGTTCACACGTCCTTCACACTGGCCTACGGCCTGTTCGCGGTTCCGGCCGGTCGCTTCGTGGACCGCTTCGGCCCTCGATTCGTGCTCGCACTCATCGTCGGGCTGTGGTCGATCTTCACGGGAATCACGGGGTTGGCGTTCGGGCTCACGATGCTCATCATCGTGCGTTTCCTCTTCGGCGTGTCCGAGGCGGGGGCCTATCCCGGCGCCGCACGCGTGATCAAAACGTGGTTCCCGCTCCGCGAGCGCGGCCGGGTTCAGGCGATCATGCTGTCGTTCGGGCAGGTGGGCGGCATCGTGGCCCCGGTCGCCACCGCGTACCTGATCCAAGCCGCGGGGTGGCGTTCGGTGTTCTTCGTGTACGGTGTCGCGGGCCTGCTCTGGGCCGCGGGCTGGTGGCTGTGGTTCCGCAACGATCCGAGCCAACACGCCGGCGTGAACGACGGGGAACTGCACGACATCCGTGCCGGTGAATCGCCGCCGTCGCTCGACCCCGGCCCGGTTCCGTGGGGAGCCGTGATCCGCAACCGCGGCATCCTTGCCCTCGGCGCCACGATGGTGCTCGCCTCGTTCTTCACATACTTCTTCTACAGTTGGTTCCCGAAGTACCTGAAGGCCGCCCGTGGAGAGACCAACGAGTCGGCCGGGTGGCTCACGTCGCTCGCCATCGGCGGCTCGCTCGTCGGCATGCTCATCGGCGGCTGGGTGTCGGATCGCATCACGAAGTCCAAGCAGGACCACGTGGGGCTTCGCCGCTGGCTCTGCTGCACGTGCTTCGTCGTTTCCGCGGCGTTCATGTTCATCGGCACCCGTTGCGACTCTTCCTTGGCCACAAGTGCCTTCTGGGGCGCGGCGATGCTCGCGATGCACATCCAACTGCCGAACTGGTGGTCCACGATCATCCCGCAGTCGGGCCGGCACACGGCGACCCTGTTCGGCCTCACGAACGGCGTCGGCGTGCTCCGCCGCCGCCTCGCAGTTGTTCGTGGGCTACTTCGCGGATTACCAAGAGAAGGTGCGCGGGCTGGCCGGCCGCGAAGCGTGGGATCCGATTTTCGACGTGTACGTGTTCGTGCTCCTCGGCGGCGCGATCACGTGGTGGTTCTACCGATACGTTCCGCTGGAGGACGAACCGCGTTCCGTTTGACCCGCACTCGGTCCCTCCGGTATCATCAACACCACTGCCGACGCTTTCACCTCGCATCGGGTTGATGATGAACCGCGAGTCGACCGGCCTCCTGTTCACTCTTCTTCTCACCTCGGCGGCTTCGGCCGCGCCGGTGGTGTCGCCCGCCACGGTGAAGCTGGACAGTCCCGAATCCACCCAGCAACTTCTCGTCACACTGGATCACGCGGATCGCACCCGTGCCGCGACCTACGAAGTGACCAATCCCGCGATCGCGTTCGTCGATTCCACCGGGCTCGTGGCTCCGAAGGCGGAAGGCAAAACCGAGATCGTCGTGAAGTTCGGGGCGGACGTGCTGCGGGTACCGCTCGAAGTGACCGGGCTTGCGAAGCCGCGGCCCATTTCGTTCGACAACGACGTGATTCCGATCCTCACGAAGGCGACGTGCAACGCGGGCGGATGCCACGGCAAAGCCGAAGGGCAGAACGGGTTCAAGCTTTCGGTGTTCGGGTTCGACACGCCGTCCGATCATGCCGCGATCGTGAAGGAAGCTCGCGGCCGCCGCGTGTTCTTGGCCGCACCCGAGACGAGCTTGCTCCTCGTGAAGGCGACCGGCCGCGTGCCGCACGGCGGAGGCAAGAAGATCGACGAAGGCAGTCTGCGTTACAAGCGACTCGTGCGCTGGCTCAATGAAGGCGGCGAGTTCGGCAAAGGCGAGGCTCCTGCGATCGTGAGCCTCGAGGTGGAACCGGCCTTGCGCACGCTCGCGCTCAAGGGCACACAGCAACTGCGCGTGACGGCCGTGGATGCCGCCGGGAATCGGCGCTGCGTCACGGCCGAGGCGGAGTTCGAATCGAACGCGCCGAATATCGCCGGCGTGGATCGCCGCGGGTGGATCGAAGCCGGCGAGAACCCCGGCGAAGCCGCGATTCTCGTTCGCTACTTGGGGCACGTTGCGACGAGCCGCATTACCCTGCCGCGGCCCGGCGTCGCGTTCCCGCGTCCGGCCGAAGCCAACTTCGTGGACAAGCACGTGTGGGACAAGCTGACGCGGCTCGGCATCCCGCCAAGCGGCCCCGCGGACGACGCCGAGTTCCTTCGCCGCGTGTACTTGGACACCATCGGCACGCTACCGACCGCATCCGAAGCGCGAGTGTTCTTGAAGGACACGGCTCCAAATAAGCGTGCGAAGCTGATCGATGCTCTGCTCGAGCGCCCCGAGTACGCCGATTACTGGGCGATGAAGTGGGCCGACCTGTTGCGTGTGGATCGCGATGCGATCACGCCGCGGGCCGCGGTCGCGATGACGCGCTGGCTGCGGAAGGAGTTCGCCGAGAACCGCCCGTACGACCAGTTCACGAAAGACATCCTCACCGCCCGCGGGCCCACGTCCAAGGAGGGACCGGCGGGCTTCTACGTGGCGGTGGGCACGGCCGAGGAATTGAGCCGCAGCGTGGCCCAACTCTTCTGCGGCGTGCGAATCGCCTGTGCCCAGTGCCACCATCATCCGTCCGCCCGTTGGGGGCAGGACGATTACTTCGCACTGGCCGGCTTTTACTCCGGTGTGGTTCGCAAACCGATCCCCGGCGGCGGCACCGCGATCGCGGACGGCCCCGGTTCGGACATGACCAACCCGCGCACCAAGCTCACAGTGCCGGCCCGCGCACTTGGTGCGGCCGCGGCCGCGGACTTCGCGAAGAACCCGGATCGCCGCGCCGTGCTCGCCGAGTGGATGGTGGGCGCGGAGAACCCGTACTTCGCACCCGCCGCGGCAAACCGCCTGTGGGCGCATTACTTCGGCCGCGGGCTCGTCGAACCGCTGGACGACTTCCGCCCCACGAACCCGGCGACGAACGAACCGCTGCTCGCGGACCTCGCCAAGCACCTCCGCGATTCGAAGTACGACATGAAGGCGTTCACCCGCACGCTACTGAATTCGAAGGCGTATCAACTCACGTCGCGGCCCGTGCCCGGCAACGCGGACGACACGCAGAACTTCTCGCACACCGCGGCCAAGGCCCTGCCCGCCGAAGTGCTGCTGGATGCGATTTCACAAACGACCGGTTCGCCCGAGAAGTTCAACGGCGTGCCCGACGGCACGCGGGCGATCCAACTGTGGGACAACCGCATCCCGTCGTTCTTCTTCCGCATCTTCGGCCGGCCGCTGCGGGCCAGCGTGTGCGAATGCGAGCGGAGCAACGAGCCGAGCATCACGCAGGCGCTCCACCTGATGAACTCGCCGGAGATCGGCGAAAAAATCCGGGCGAAGGCCGGCACCGCGAAGCGGTTGGCGGATGGCCGGCTCCCGCCCGCGGAGGTGATCGACGAGTTGTACCTGACCGCACTGTCGCGGTTGCCATCCGAGAAGGAGAAGGCCGCGTGCATGGCGATCTTCGCGGAAACGGATCGCCGCACCGCCGCGGAAGACGTGCTCTGGACGCTGCTGAACACGAAGGAGTTTTTGTTCAATCATTGACCGCATGCGTGTTCGCGCCGCGAACACGCATGCGAGATGTCACTTCAATTCTTTCAGATGCACGTTGCGGAACTCGAGGCGGATGTTGTAGCTCTGGAAGCCGAGGTGCCCCTTCTCGCGCTTCAGGCCGGGATGCTTGTCGAACTTCTTTTCGAAATCGTCCAAGTTCGCGTTCACCAGTTCCTTCTCGTTCTGCTCGACGAGCACCTTGCGGCCGTGGCACACCACGCGAACGGTGTTCCACTCGCCAATCGGCTTGTTCGCCTGCAGCTTCGCCGGCTGCACGTCGTAGATCGAGCCCGTGTGCTGGTAGTCCGCGAGCTTGAACTTGTTCACTTTCTCCCAGTTCTCGTCGTCGATGAGTTGGATCTCCATCCCTTGGTAGGCGGGGTCGCCGCCGGCCGGGGGGATGCGGAGGCCGATGCCCGAGTTGCCGCCCTCCTTCGACCACTTGTACTGGAAGCGGAGTTCGAAGTCGGCGTATTCCTTCTCGGTGACGAGGTAGCCGCCGCCGCCGCTCTTGCACACGATGCTGCCGCCTTCCGCGGCCCACGCGTCCTTGTTCTTGCTGTTGATCACCTTCCACCCGTCCAAGGTCTTACCGTCGAAGATCGTTTTGAAGCCTTCCGGCGGCTTGGCCGTGTCTTCGGCGCGAACCGAGGCGGAGAACGCGATCGCGGCCACGAATGCGAAACGGAGAAGCAGTTTCATGATGCACCTTGGCGGGAGGAAAGGCGGGGATGCACGCATCTTATGGCCTCACGCTACAAAGGAAGGATGATCGCCATCAACGAGCAACTCGCGATTCCGGACGAGGAGACGGAGTGGAGCTACGCGCGGAGCGGCGGGCCGGGCGGACAGAACGTGAACAAGGTGTCGTCGAAGGCCGTGCTCCGGTGGCACGTGGCGAACTCGTCGGTGCCGATTCCGCTCGCCGCGTGGAGTCGGATGAAAGAGCGATTCCCCAGCCGGTTCACCGCCGAGGGCGACGTGCTGATCAGTTCACAGGAACACCGTGACCAGGAGCGGAACCGGCAAGCGTGCGTGGAGAAGTTGGTCGAGATGATCGCCGGGGCGCTGGTGACACCGACTATTCGCAAGAAGACGAAGCCGGGAAAAGGGGCGAAGCGTCGCCGCCTCGCGGACAAGAAGCAGAACTCCGCAAAGAAGCAATCCCGCCGCACATCGGGGCATGAGGACTGAAGTCTACGCCAGAATCTCTTTCACAACCTTGCCGTGGACGTCCGTGAGGCGGTAGTCGCGGCCCTGGAAGCGGAACGTCAACCTCTCGTGGTCCACGCCCAACAGGTGCAGCATTGTGGCGTGCAGGTCGAAGACCTCCACGACGTTCTCCACAGAGTGATAGCCGAAGTCGTCCGTCTCGCCATGGGTGACGCCGCCCTTGATGCCGCCGCCGGCGAGCCAGAGCGAGAAGCTCTTCATGTGGTGGTCGCGGCCGCTGCCGCCCTGCGACATCGGCGTGCGGCCGAACTCGCCGGTGCACACGATCAGCGTGTCGTCCAGCATGCCGAGCCGCTTCAAGTCCTTGATGAGGGCCGCGCACGGCTGGTCGATCTCGGCGATCTTCTCCTTGATCCCCGCCTTCACGCCGCCGTGGTGATCCCAGTCGCGGTTGTAGAGTTGGATGAAGCGGACGCCCTTCTGCGCGAGCCGCCGGGCGAGCAGGCAGTTCGCCGCGAACGAACCGTCGGCGCCCTTCACGCCGTAGCTCTCGAGCACCGCCTTCGGTTCCTGCGACAGGTCCATGAGCGCGGGCACGCTCGTCTGCATCTTGAAGGCCAGTTCGTATTGCGCGATCTTCGTCGCGATCTCGGGATCGTCCACCACGCCGTTCTGCAGCTTGTTCAGTTCGCTGACCGCGTCGATCACGTCCTTCTGTTTGTTCTTGTCCACGCCGGGCGGGTTCGCGAGGTAGAGCACCGGGTCGCCCTGCCCGCGGAGATGGACGCCCTGGTGCTTGCCGGGGAGGAACCCGGCGGACCACTGCCGCGACGCGATCGGCTGCATCTGCCCGCCGCGGCTCGAAGTGAGCACGACGAAGCCGGGCAGGTCTTCAGTCTCCGCGCCGAGGCCGTAGGTGAGCCACGAGCCCATGCTCGGCCGACCGGACACGGACGATCCCGTGTTCATGAACGTGTGGGCCGGGTCGTGGTTGATGGCTTCGGTCTTCATCGAGCGGATGATGCAGAGATCGTCCGCGACCGTGGGCAGGTGCGTGAACAGTTCGTTGAGTTCGACGCCGCCCTTGCCGTGCTTCTTATAGCCCCACTGCGGCCCGAGGCATGTCAGCTTCGCACCTTGAAGCTGGGCGATCGGCTGACCCTTGGTGATGGATTCGGGCATGGGCTTGCCGTCCATCTTCGCGAGCACGGGCTTGTGGTCGTAGAGTTCGAGGTGGCTCGGCCCGCCGGCCATCACGAGAAAGATGACTCGCTTGGCCTTCACCGGCAGGTGCGGCTTGGCGAGCACGCCCGGCGTCCCCGCGGCCTGCACCGATTGGAAGAGCGACGAGAGCGCAAGCGCCCCGACCCCGCGGCAGGACTGCCCGAGGAACGTGCGGCGTTGCAGGAGTGTGTGGGAATTCATGTTGGTCTCTCCGATTAGCCGCGACGCGGAGTCTGCGGAGCGGAGCGCGGCAACGCCGGAGCCTCCGCGCTCGGCTCCGCGGACTCCGCCACGCGGCTCATCGTCAATGTCTGGTCATGGTTTCGTGCAGGTTGATGATCGCGCGGCACACGTTCACCCAAGCCGCCGTTTCGTCCGTCAGGAATTCCTTGGGCACCTTGAGTTCTCCGACGCCGAGCAGTTTCACCACGTCGGCGGAACCGGCGGCGAAGTCCTTGCGGTGCTTCGCCAACAGCGCCAGCAGAATCTTCGTCTCGGCCTCCTTCGGCGAACGTCCCGTGGCCATTGCGAAGGCCCACGCTACCCGGGCCGCGTCGTCCTTGCCGCCGTCGGTGAGCACGCGGATCGCGAAGGCCTTGCTCGCCTCCACGAACTCGGGGTCGTTCAGCAGCACGAGAGCTTGTTGCGGGATGTTCGACCGCGGCCGCTCGCAAGTGCATTCCTCGCGGCTGGTGGCGTCGAACGCGATCATCGCCGGGTGCGGGAAGCTGCGCTGCCAGTGGGTGTACATGCCGCGGCGATACGTCTTCTCGCCGGTGTCCTTCTGCCACTCGCGAGTCGGGAAGTTGAGTGCGGACCAGTAGCCCGCGGGCTGGTAAGGCTTCACGCTCTCGCCGCCGATCTTCGGGCTCAGCAACCCGCTGATGGCGAGGGCGTTGTCTCGGATGAATTCAGCGTCGAGCCGCCAGCGCGATTGCCGGGCGAACAGCTTGTTGAACGGATCGCGCTCGCGGGTCGCCGGCGTCTCGATCGAGGACTGCCGGTAGGTTTGCGACGTGACCATGAGCCGCACCATTTTCTTCACGTCCCACCCGGTCTTGAACTCGCTGGCCAGCCAGTCCAGCAACTCGGGGTGCGTGGGAAGCTGGCCCTGTGCCCCGCTTTCTTCCAAGGATCGTGCGATGCCGTAGCCGTAGAAGAGCTTCCACAGGCGGTTCACTGCGACGCGTGCGGTCAGCGGGTTCTCCGGAGCCACCGTCCAGTTCGCCAGATCGAGCCGCGTGTAAGCACCTTTCTTCGGCTGGAGCGGCGGCAGGAAGCCCGGCGTGTTCGGCTTCATGATCTCGCCGGTCTTGTCCTGCCAGTTGCCGCGGCTCAGCACGCGGACCACGCGCGGCGGGCCGGACGTGGTGACCAGTGATTTCGGGAACGTGGCTTGGAACGCGAGCTTCGCGCGAGTCGCCGCCGCACGAGTCCACACGGATTGCTTCGCGGCGATGGCGGCGGTGAGTTCCGCGAGTTTCGCCTCCTGCTCGGCGCTCGGCACCGGCACGCCGGGCTCGCGCCGGCCGATGGGGGCTTCCTGCACGTCCGCGAAGAACGCCGCGATCGAGTAGAAATCTTTCTGCGTGTACGGGTCGAACTTGTGGTTGTGGCATTCGGCACACATGATCGTGCCGCCGAGCCACACCTGTCCGTAGTTGCGAACGCGATCCGACGAATACTTCGCGATGTACTCCTCGGCCTGGGCTCCGCCTTCCTCCGTGGTTTGCAGCAGGCGGTTGTATGCGGTGGCCACGCGCTGAGGCAGCGTCGGGCTCGGCAACAAGTCCCCCGCGATTTGCTCCACGGTGAAGCGGTCGAACGGCTGGTTCGTGTTGAATGCGTTGATCACCCAATCGCGATACGGCGTGACGTTGATTTCGTTGTCCGAGTGGTACCCGGCCGAGTCTGCGAAGCGGACCAGATCGAGCCACCACACGGCCATGCGCTCGCCGTAGTGCGGCGACGCCAGCAGCCGATCCACCACCTTCTCGTACGCATCGGCGGACTTGTCTTCGACGAACGCTTTGATCTCCTCCGGCTTCGGCGGCAGGCCGGTGAGATCGAAATTGAGCCGGCGGATCAATGTGACGCGATCCGCTTCCGAGCTCGGCTTCACACCCTCTTGCTGAAGCCGATACCGGATGAAGGCATCGATCGGATTCCTCGCACCCTCGAACTTCGGAACCTCGGGCCTCGTCAGCTTCGCGAAGGACCAATGTTCGGAGTAGTTCGCGCCCTCGGAAATCCATTGCTTGAAGAGTGCAATCTGCTCCGCGGTGAGCGGCGGCTTCTTGCTCTTCGGCGGCGGCATCACCTCGTCCGCATCCTTGCTCATGATGCGTTCGAGGAGCTTGCTCTCGGCGATCTTGCCGGGGACAAGTGCGCCACTCTTCACGGCCGAATCACGCACGTCGAGCCGTAGGTCGGCCTTGCGGGTCTTCTCGTCCGGCCCATGGCACGCGTAGCATTGCGACGCAAGAATCGGCCGGATGTCCCTGTTGAAATCGACCGGTGCCGCGATCACCGGTTGCGACAGGAACGCGAACGCGGCCGGGAGAAGCAGGTTGCGCATGATGGTTCGGTGCGGAGTGCGTGCGGGTGAGAGAGGAATTATACTTCGCCGAGGTGCCGCGCACAATCAAGTGGCCCTTTTCATCTCATGGCTTGCATGTGAATCAACAGTTCCTCGGATCCGTATGGGATTGACCCTCCGGTGCAGGACGCTACATCCCCTTCGCCCCGTCTTGCCCAAAACTCGCCTTCCATCCGTTTCCCGCTTCGATTATGTCCTCGCGCCCGAGTCAGGGATTGCGAGGACGCACATGCATCGCTTCGGCCTGTCCTTGGTTTTGCTCGCCGCCTGCGGCACCGCCTTCGCCCAACCCGCGATCCCGTTCGCGGACGCCGGTCTCCACGCGATCCAATTCATCGACAAGGACGAAGGCTGGGCCGCCGGCGACGACGGTGTGATTTGGCACTCCATCGACGGCGGTAAGACGTGGGAACGCCAGAAGAGCGGCACTCGCGCCAGCCTCCGCAGCATCCACTTCCAAACACCCTATGCCGGCTGGGTCGTCGGCCGTTTGGACACGCCGAACAACGGCCCGTCCGTCGGTGTGATGCTGAAGACGGCGGACGGCGGGCTCACGTGGGAAGAAGTCGGAACCAATGTACTGCCGGGGCTGCACTTCGTCCGCTTCATCGATGAAAAGAACGGCTTCGTCTGCGGGGACGGCAGCGACTCGTTCCCGGGCGGCATGTTCAGCACCGCGGACGGCGGCCGCACATGGAAGCCGGTGGCCGCGAGCCGCGTGCCTGGCTGGCGTGCCGCCGATTTCAACAGCACCGGCCTGCACGGCATCCTCGCCGGCGCGTGGGGCAAGCTCGGCACGCTGACCGTGAACGGCTTCAAGGAGTCGGAACTCGATCCTCTTTCCGGCCGCACCGTGCATGCCGTGAAGCTAGGCAAAACCTCATTCGCCGTGGGCGACGGAGGATTGGTTCTCGCCAGTGCGGATCAAGGTGTGAAGTGGGGCTTCGCGAATCTCGGGCTCAGCCCCGCAACGCTGGCCAATTGCGACTTCAAGTGCGTGGAGGCGAAGGGATCGCGCGTGTGGGTCGCCGGGCGTCCCGGCAGTGTCGTGCTGCACTCCGCGGACGACGGCAAGACGTGGCAGGTGCAGAAGACGAACCTCGGCTGCCCGGCGAACGCGATCCACTTCCTGGACGAGAACACCGGCTGGCTCGTGGGCGAACTCGGCACCATCAGCGCGACCACGGACGGCGGAAAGACGTGGAAGCTGCAAACGGGCGGCGGCCAGCGTGCGGCCGCATTGTTCCTCCATGCTCACGGCAAAAGCGTGCCTTTTGAAACGATGACGAGCCTCGGATTGGGCGACGGCTACCTCGCGGCCGCGGTCAGTTTCATGTGTGCGGATGCGAACACGGCGTTGCCGCACCGCGCGAACGACGCCTCTCGCTTGCGGCAAGCCGTGCGGCTCGCCGGCGGCGCGGCCGCCGAATCGGTGTGGTCCTTCCCGCTGCCCACGCATGCGGACGGCCTCGCCCCGCGCGACTTGCTCGCCACGTGGGACAAGGCGCACGACGGCAAGGCGAACGAACACCTGCTGCGGCAAACCGTGCTCGCCATCCGCATGTGGCAGCCGGAAGTGATCGTGACGGATGTCGCTGCCGCGAGCGCGAGCCCGGCCGAAACGCTGGTGCTGTTCGCGGCGAAGGAAGCTTTCAAGCAGGCCGCCGATCCGAACGCGTTCCCCGAACAAATCTCCGAACTCGGCCTGAAACCGTGGGACGCGAAGAAGCTGTACGCGCTCTGCCTCGAAGCTCCGAACGCGGCCGTGAAGTTCGATGCGAGCGAGTTCGACACCAAGCTCGCGAGTGCCGCGATGGACTTGGCCGAGCCCGCGGTGCGGCTCGTGGCGGACGAATCCGCTTCGGTTCCGCGCCGCTGCTTCACGCTGCTCACGCATCGGTTGCAGAACGCCGAGACGCACGTGAACCTGATGGACGGCATCAACCTCGCGGCGGGCGGTGCTGCCCGCCGCGCTCCGAATGCGAATCCGCTCCGCCCCGAACTCGCGGAGATTCTCAAAAAGTCCCTCGAGGCCCGCAAGCATCTCGAGGGCTTGGCCGCGAACTCGGATGCGGAACTCGGCGGTGTGGACAAGGCGATCGCGGCCCTGGGCGCGGAGATGAAGCGGCTGCCCGGCGACATCGCGGCCCAAACCGCTTACGCCGTCGGTTCGCAGTTCCGCCGCGCAGGCAAGTGGGCCGAAGCCCGCGAGGTGTACGCCTTGCTCACGGAGCAATACCCCGGCCATCCGATGGCGCTCGAAGCGTACCGCTGGCTGTTGCGGTACCACGCAGGCACGGAGCCGCGCCGCCGCCAGGAGATCACACAGAAACTCGCCTTCGGCCGCGTCAGCTTCGACCCGCTCAACGGCAAGCTCGTCGTGCCCGCGGGCGGCAACAGCACGCCGGCCGCGACCATGAACGCGACCGAGGACATCTATCGCATCTACGATTCGGCCATGATCCAGAAGTGGCACCAGGCGTGTCTCGATTTCGAGCCGCGGCTTGCGGCCTTCGGCCCCGTGTACTCGCGTGATCCGAGCGCGTGGCTGAACTTCCTCGCCGCCCGCCGCCAGATCGGCAAGCACGCCGAAGCGGAACAATTCCTCCGCGAATACTTCAAACGGTCGCCGAGCGCCGTGTCGCAGAAGCCGGGCGAAGACGTGTGGCGGGATTGCCTCGCCGCCGAGATGTGGTTGAGCGACAAGAGCGTGATCGCCGTGCCGCCCAAGCCGGTCGGCACCTGCCGCTTCACCGAGACCCGTCCGCTGCTCGACGGCAAGCTCGACGACGATTGCTGGAAAGACATCAAGGTGATGGAGGTGAAGGGCGTGGATTCCGAGTACCGCACGGAAGCCCGCTTCGCGTACGATTCGCCATTCCTCTACATCGCGGTGACGTGCTCGCACCCGGCGGGCCAAGCGGTACCGCCGGTGGCGAAGCGCGACCGCGACGCCGATCTCCGCGGCCACGACCGCGTGGACATCACCCTCGACCTGGATCGCGACTACCAGACGTATTATCGCTTCCAGATCGATCACCGCGGCTGCCTCGCCGAGGATTGCTGGGGCGATCGCAGTTGGAACCCGAAGTACTTCGTCGCGTTCAACCCCGGCGAAAGCGGATGGACGGCGGAAATGGCGATCCCGCTGGTGGAACTCACGGGCGAAGCGGTGGGCGGCGGGAAGACGTGGGCGGCGAACGTCACGCGGGTGCTGCCCGGCAAGGGCGTGCAGGCGTGGAGCCTCCCGGCGGACGCCGAACCCCGCCCCGAAGGCATGGGGTTGCTGCAATTCCGCGCCGAGCGGTGAGGCCTCGCGGTTTCTACAATGTCGCGATGCATCCACACAAGCCGCACATGGACCGCCACGCCGGCACGGACGCGAACAAGGCGTTCCTTCACAAGATCAGCCGGCAGAAGATCGACCCCGCGCCCGTTGCCGGCGGCATCTCCGCCGCCGATCTCCTGGACGGCGCGTTTCTCTCGTACAACGCCGGCCGGCTTCGCGAAGGCTGCCAACTCTTCGTCAAGAAGATGATCGCGGACAACGGTACGGTCGGGCTCGCGCTTTCGGGCGCACTCACGCCCGCCGGGCTCGGCATGTCCTGCCTCGTGCCGCTCGTTGAAGCCGGATTCATCGACTGGATCGTGTCCACCGGGGCGAACCTGTACCACGACACGCACTACGCCCTCGGCATGGACCTGTTCCAAGCCGGCCCCAACCTCCCGGACATGGAGCTCCGCGAGAACCAAGTCATCCGCATCTACGACATCGTGTTCGACTACGAGAACCTGCTCGGCACCGACGCGTTCTTCCGCACCCTGTGCCGCGGCGACGCGTTCCAGCACACGATGGGCACGGCGGAGTTCCACAACCTCATCGGCAAATATCTCTCCGAACGCGAACAGCAGACGGGCCGCACCGGCAAGTCGCTCCTCGGCGCGGCGTATCGCTGCGGCGTGCCGATCTTCACGAGTTCCCCCGGCGACTCCTCCATCGGCATGAACCTCGCCGCACTCATGCTCGAAGGATCGAAACTCCGCATCGACCCGCTCCGCGACGTGAACCAGAGCGCGGCCATCGTGTGGGACGCGAAGGCGAGCGGCGGCATGTCTTCGGTCTTCATCCTCGGCGGCGGGTCGCCCAAGAACTTCATGTTGCAAACGGAGCCGCAGATCCAAGAAGTTTTGGGCTTGGCCGAAGCCGGGCACGATTACTTCCTGCAGTTCACGGACGCACGGCCGGACACGGGCGGCCTCAGCGGGGCGACACCGTCCGAAGCCATGACGTGGGGCAAAGTCGACCCGGACAAACTGCCGGACTCCGTGACGTGCTACATCGATTCGACCGCGGCCCTGCCGCTCTTTACGGCCTACAGCCTGACGCGGCACCCGAAACGCCCGTTGAAGCGGCTCATGGATAAACTGCCGGAATTGAACACCCGCTTGGAAGCGGGTTACGCTGAGACGCGAAAGAATCGAAACGAATAAGCCGGGCTGCAAGTCAGCTGGACACTCGCTGTGGTTCGACCGTAGACTTCTTCCATCACGGACGCCCTCGCCCCCGACGCACGGACGCGCCACGGGATGAACCTCGTACATCTCACTTCGAGCACCTTCTTCGGCGGCCCCGAGCGGCAGATGCTCGGCCTCGCCGAGCACCTGCCGGAGTCCGTCCAAACCACGTTCCTGAGCTTCCCCGAAGGCGGCCGCGCGGGGGCGTTTGTGAATGTGGTCCGTTCCCACGGGTTCGACGCCACGGTTCTCCGCAACGACTTCCCGAAGTTGCGGGCGACCGCGAATGAACTTGCGGGCTTGCTTCAGGGTTGCGACCTGTTGCTGTGCCACGGCTACAAGGCGAATGTGCTCGGCCGCATCGCGGCGCGGCGAAACCGCATCCCGTGCGTCGCCGTGTCTCGCGGGTGGACCGGCGAGAACCGCAAGGTGAAGGCATACGAGTGGCTGGATCGCCGCCACTTGCGGTTCATGGATCGCGTGGTGTGCGTGTCCGACGGGCAGGCCGAAAAGGTGCGCCGCTGGTGCGGAGTACCGGAAGAACGGCTTCGCGTGATCCGCAACTCGGCTCGATTGAGTGCGTTCGAGAGCCGCGATCCCACCGCCCGTTGGAAGCTGATGGAGTTGTTCCCTTCTCCACCGGAACGCATCGTACTCGCGGCGGGGCGGCTCAGCCCGGAGAAGGGCTTCCAAGTGCTGGTCGAAGCCGCGGCTCGCGCACCCGAAGCGAGCTTCGTGCTGTTCGGCGAAGGCCTTCTGCGACCGGAACTGGAACGCCGGGTGAAGGAACTCGGCCTCGCGGATCGCTTCGTGATGCCGGGCTTCCGCAAGGACTTGGACTCGCTCATCGCCGCGGCGGATGTCGTGGTGCTGCCGTCGTTCACGGAAGGGCTGCCGAACGTGGCGCTCGAGGCGAGCGCGGCCGGCGTGCCGGTCGTGGCCACCGCCGTGGGCGGCACGCCGGAAGTGATCGCCGATGGCGAGACGGGATTGCTCGTGCCGCCCGGCCAACCCGCCGCCATCGCCGCCGAACTCAATCGATTGGTGAACGATCCCGTGCTGCGGGCGCGGCTCGGCGCCGCGGGCAAGCAGCGCATGATCGATTGTTTCACCTTCGACGCCCAAGCCGACGCCTACATGCAGTTGTTCGCCGAGTTGATGCCGCAGCGACAGGCCGTGCCGCAGGCGGCGTGAGGAATCGGATGTACGCCACACTTGAACCCGCACCCCGGCTCGCATTCCGGCCCGCCCCGGCCGCGAACCCGGTGCGCGTGTGCTTCCTCTTGGACCGCCTCAGCCGCGCCGGCACCGAGACTCAACTTCTCGCCCTGATCCGCAACCTGGATCGCACCCGCGTCGAGCCTTCGCTCGTGCTGCTGGACGGAACCGACGATCTCTCGCGAGCGTTGGAGCCGAGCGATTGCCCGGTGCTGCGGCTCGCCGTGAAGAAACTCCTCGGCCGAGGTGCGATCCGCGCCGCACAGCGTCTGCGGTCCTTCTGGCGGGCCGAACGGCCGGACGTGCTCCAAGCGTACTTCCTCGATTCCGCGTACTTCGGCGTGCCGCTCGCCCGCTGGTGTGGCATCCCGCACGTGCTCCGCGTCCGCAACAATCTCGGCTACTGGCTCACTCCGAAGCACCGCTTCATGAACCGCCTGCTGCGGCCGTTCGTCGATCTCACGCTCACGAACACGGACGCGGGAAAGGCGGCTCTCATGGAACGCGACGGCCTCGCCGCCGATCGCATCGCCGTGCTCGAGAACGGCGTGGACACCAAACGATTCAACCGGTTCCTGCTGCCGGATACGTCGAAGCCGCGCGTGCGTGTCGGCTGCGTGGCGAACCTGCGTTCCGTGAAGAACGTGGACGGTCTCATGCGGGCTGCGAAGCTCGCACTGGACCGCCACCCGCATCTCCGCTTCGAGGTGGTGGGCGAGGGCGACGACCGCGCGAGGCTCGAGAAACTGAACAGCGAACTGGGCCTCGGCGACCGCTTCCTGCTGAAGGGCTCCGTCGCGGATGTCGCCGCGTTCCTGCGAACGGTGGAGATTGCAGTGCTGCCGTCTCATTCGGAAGGCATGTCCAACGCCTTGCTCGAGGCGATGTCCGCCGGGCGGGCCGTGATTGCGACCGATGTGGGGGCGAACCCGCGGCTCGTGCAGCACGGCAAGAGCGGGCTGATCGTGCCCGTGGGGAACGACGTGGCGATCGCCGACGCGATCGGCCGCTATCTGGACGTGCCGCTGCGTGCGGCGGCCTACGGGGCCGCTGCCCGCACCCGCGTGGAACGCGAGTTCAGCCGCGCGGCCGCGACCCGCCGCTTCGAGGACTTCTACGAGCAACTGACGGGTGTGAAATCCGACATCAGACAAGTCCGGTTCGCCGCGTGAATCAACCCAACACTTCGTTTACCACGCGGCCGTGCACGTCGGTCAGTCGGAAATGGCGGCCTTGGTACTTGTACGTCAGCTTCGTGTGATCGATGCCCAAGCAGTGCAGCAACGTCGCGTTCAAGTCGTGAACGTGAACGCCATCCTTCACCACGTTGTAGCTGAAGTCGTCGGTCTCGCCGAAACTGGTGCCGGGCTTGATGCCGCCGCCCGCGAGCCACACCGTGAAGCAGCGAGGGTGATGATCGCGGCCGTACTCCTCGGCCGTGAGCTTGCCTTGGCAGTACACGGTGCGGCCGAACTCGCCGCCCCAAACGATCAATGTGTCGTCCAGCAAACCACGGCGCTTCAGATCGGTGACCAACGCGGCGGAGGCTTGGTCCGTGTCGCGGCATTGCGCTTCGATCTTCTTCGGCAGGCCGACGTGGTGATCCCAGCCGCGATGGAAGAGTTGCACGAAGCGGACGCCGCGTTCGACCATGCGGCGGGCCAGCAGGCAGTTCGCGGCGAAGGTGCCGGGCTTCTTCGCATCCGCGCCATAGAGATCGAACGTCTTCGCGTCTTCCTTGGAAAGGTCAGTGAGATCCGGCACGCTGGTCTGCATGCGGAACGCCATCTCGTACTGGGCGATCCGCGTCTCGGTTTCGGGGTCGCCGGTGACACTCTGCCGCAGGCGGTTGAGCTTGGCGAGATCGTCGAGCGATTCGCGGCGCATGTCGGCACTGACGCCGTCCGGGTTTTTGAGGAAGAGCACCGGGTCGCCTTGCGAACGCAACTTCACGCCCTGGTAGGTGGTGGGCAGGAAGCCGCTGCCCCAGAGGCGGTCGTAGAGCGGCTGGTCCGCGGGGTCGCCGCTGCCCTGCGAGACAAGCACGATGAACGCGGGCAGGTTCTTGTTCTCGGTGCCGAGCCCGTACGCCACCCACGCCCCCATGCTCGGCCGCCCGGCGAGTTGCGCCCCGGTTTGGCAGAACGTGATCGCCGGATCGTGATTGATGGCCTCGGTGTTGAGGCTCTTGATGAAGCAGAGTTCGTCCGCGACCTTCGCCGTTTGCGGCAGCAGATCGCTGACCCACGCCCCGGACTTGCCACGCTGCTTGAAGGCGTACTTGGTCGGGGCGACGGGGAACGCCTCCTGCCGCGACGTCATGCCGGTGAGCCGCTGACCCATGCGGACGGACGCGGGCAACTCCGCGGCGAACTGTTCCCTCAGCTTCGGCTTGTAGTCGAAGAGATCGATCTGGGACGGCGCCCCGGACTGGAACAGGTAGATGATGCGCTTGGCCTTGGAAGCGGGCGCGAGCCCGCCGGTGGCCACCGGCGGGTCTTGAAGAAGCGTGGCCAACGCGCCGAGTCCGGCGACGGACTTCGTCAGAAAGTGGCGTCTCGCGTTCATTCCTTGGTCACCGCTTCATCGAGGTTCAGGATCATCCCGCATACCACGGTGAGTGCCGCGAGTTCGGCGGGGTTCCGCTTCGGGTCCGCTTTCGAGTCGCCGACGCCGAGCAGACGCTTCGCGCCGTCCGGGTTCTTCATGAAGTCCGCGAGCCGCGCCTGATATTGCTTCGTGAGAATCGCGGCCTCCTCGGCGGTCGGCATGCGGCCGAGGACGAGCTTGAATGCGGTGCCGATCGAATCAGGGGGCTGACGCCCCCCGCTGGCCCTTTCGGCGAGCTTGCGGCTCGCTTCCACGAAGCCGGTCTCGTTCATCAGCGTGAGCGCTTGCAACGGCGTGTTCGTGCGCGTCTCGCGAACCCAACACACTTCGCGGCCGGCGGCGTCGAACGTGGCCAGCACCGGCGGCGGGCTCGTGCGTTTCCAGTACGTGTACAGGCTGCGGCGATAAAGCCCTTCGCCCGTGTCTTGAACGTAGTCCGCAGCACCGGAGAGTTCCTTCCACAGCCCGGGCGGCTGGTACGGCTTCACGCTTGGCCCGCCGAGTTTCTCGACCATCAGGCCGCTGGCGAACAGCGCCTGATCGCGAACCATCTCGGGGCTCAGCCGTTGCCGCGGGAAGCGGGAGAGCAGCTTGTTCTCGGGATCCTTCGCATCCTTCGGGATGTTGGAGGATTGCTGATAAGTATGGCTCATGACGATGAGCTTGTGCAGACGTTTCACATCCCAAGAATCAGGGGGCTGACGCCCCCCGCTCGCCATGAACTCGACCGCGAGCCATTCCAACAGTTCGGGGTGGGTCGGGAACGCGCCTTGGGTGCCGAAGTCCTCGGTGGTCTTCACCAACCCAGTGCCGAAGTGCAGTTGCCACGCGCGGTTCACGGCGACGCGGGCGGTCAGCGGGTTGCTCGGATCGACAAGCCACTTCGCGAACCCCAGTCGGTTCGCACCGGCGTCCTTGGTCGAAAGCATCGCGGGCACGCCGGGCGTCACCTTTTCGCCCTTCTTTTCGTAGTCGCCGCGGATGAGCACGTGCGCCGGACGCGGCGTCGGCATTTCCTCCATCACCATGACCGTGGGAATGGATTCCCACAACGCACGTCGCTCGCGTTGCAGATTGCGAAGCGCGATCTCCGCGTCATGTATCCCCGTGCCGGGAAAAGACTCGACGAACGCAGCGAACAGTTTGTCCGCCTCAGCCGCGCTTCGTTGTGCGGCTGGCTTCTTCGCGATTTCGGCGACGGATTCCGCCACCGCGAGCCGAGCGATCACGGACGGTTCCAGATCGCGATTGAAGAGCTTCACATCGTCGAGCCGCCCCGTGAAACCACGCCCGGCGCCGCCCCCGATGCGGAAAGGCTCCTTTGTTTGAAATGTCTGGTTCAACTCGTCCATGAGCACGCGTGTCTTCGCCTCGGCGCCGTTCACGTACACTTTGGTGCCGGCCGCGACTCGACCCGCATCGTAACTCACGGCAATGTGGGTCCAGTGACTCATCGGAATCGCATCCACAGTCTCGATTCGCAATGCGTCGTCCAGCCAACGCTTCGTGAGATGGACCTGGAGTTTCCCATCGACGAGTGCCACGGTGTAGCCTTCCCCTTGCGACTCCGCCGTGGTGCGGGAGAGGATCGCGCCATTCGCAGCCGCCGGTTGAATCCAACACGACAGCGTGAAGCGGTCGTCGAAGCCGAAGTCGCCATCCTTGTCCGACTTCACCACACGCTTGCCGTCGAAGGCCATCGCCTTGTCCACGAGTCCGGGCTCGGCGTCATCCAGCGGCCAGTGCTTGAGGAGGTCGGGCTCGGCGAGTTTCACACTCGCATCCGGCTTCCACTTCTCGAGGTTCTTCTCCGCGTGCTCGCGCTCTCCTTCGAACTGCATCCGTGTGGCCTTGATGAGGAAATCGAATCGCTCCATCTGCGAAGTCTGACGCTGCGTCGGTGCCTTGATGAACGGCGGCGAGTTGCCGTACTTCCACGCCCGGCCGCTCTCCGGCACGTTGTTGAAGTACGCGAAGAGACGGTAGAATTCCTTCTGCGTGAACGGGTCGAACTTGTGGTCGTGGCAGCGGCAGCAAGTGAACGTCAGCCCGAGCCACACGGTCGCGGTGGTCTCCACCCGATCTGCGACGTACTCGACGGCGTACTCTTCGGGCACGATGCCGCCTTCGGAGTTGCCGCGGTGGTTGCGGTTGAAGCCCGTGGCGATGCGCTGATCCAGCGTGGGTTTCGGCAGCAGGTCTCCCGCGAGTTGCTCGATGGTGAAGCGGTCGAACGGCAGGTTGCGATTGTACGCGTCGATCACCCAGTCGCGCCAGCGCCACATGTCGCGGCCCGCGTCCGTCTGGTAACCGTTGGTGTCTGCGTAGCGGGCGGCTTCGAGCCAGCGCCACGCCATGCGTTCGCCGTACCGCGGCGACGCGAGCAACCGGTCCACCACCTTCTCGAACGCGTTCGGCGAATCGTCTTTGAGAAACGCCGCGATTTCGTCCGGCGTCGGTGGCACGCCGGTGAGGTCGAACGTGACGCGGCGCAGCAGCGTGGTCTTCTCCGCGGGCGCGGCGGGCGACAGGCCTTCCGCTTCGAGCTTCGCGCGGATGAATGCATCAATCGGATTGGCGACCGGGAACTTCGTCTTCGGCACGGCCGGCCGCACGGGAGCGGTGAAGGACCAGTGCGAGTTCCATTCCGCGCCGCTCTTCACCCATGCTTGCAACGTCGCGATCTGCTCGGCGGTCAGCTTCTTGCCGCTCTTCGGCGGCGGCATCACTGCGTCCGCATCCTTGCACGAGACCCGATCCAGCACGTGCTTCGTCGCCGCGGCGAGGCCGTCCTTGGTATCGAGACGCAGGTCCGCCTTACGGGTCTTTTCATCCGGCCCGTGGCACTGGAAGCAGTTGTCCGACAGGATCGGCCGCACGTCGCGGGAGAAGTTCGGCTTCGGCTCCGCGGCACGGGCCGCGGGCGCGAATAACAACGATAGTAGGACGCATCCCGCTGCTCGCATCACATCTCTCCGGAGAGCCCCCAGTATGACATATCCGAGCCGTGCGGTAGAGTGAGAACTGCGGCGGAGTCGCCGATCCGGAAACAGCGTGCTGCATGAGCGGTTCTATGTTCGCAGACGATGGACCGGACCAGGCGCGTCGCTTGGCGCCCGCGCTGAGTGAATTGGCCGCACGAGGCGCGTATTTCGGCACCTCGTCCTGGAAGTACGAAGGCTGGCTTGGAAGCATCTACAGACGCGATCGCTACTTCACGCGCGGCCGATTCTCACGGAAGAAGTTCGAGGCCGAGTGCATTCGTGAATATGCCGAGACCTTTCCCACTGTGGGCGGCGATTTCAGCTTTTACCAGTTCCCGACAGCTGAGTTCTGGAACGCTCTCTTCGCATGCACCCCCCCGAACTTCACATTCGGGCTCAAAGCGCCGGAAGGCGTCACCGTGTTGAAGTGGCCCGCACACGCCCGATATGGCCCGCGTGCCGGAACATCGAACGAGCATTTCCTCGATCCGGACCTGTTCGCGCGCGAGTTCCTGCGACCGCTCGAACCGCACCGCGGCCGCATTGCAGCGGTGATGTTCGAGTTCGGCCAATTCGCGCGAACCGAACTGATGCTCGTCGAATTCCTGCCGAGACTGATGCGATTCCTCGATGCGTTGCCGAAGGGCTGGCCGTACGCGGTGGAACTTCGAAATGCCGAATTTCTGCAACCGAACTACTTCGCCGCGCTGAGGAACTTGAATGTCGCCCATGTCTTCAACGCTTGGACAAGGATGCCGACTCTTGCAGAGCAAGTCGCGATGGGGGAGTCTTTCACCGCGGACTTCACCGTGACCCGGGCATTGTTGAAAAAGGGCCGGGGCTATGAGGCTGCAGTCAAGTTCTTCGAGCCGTATCGCGAGACCCAAGAACCCGACGTATCGAGTCGCGAAGCTTTGGCGGAGATCGTGAGGCGCGCGCTGAGAACGAAGCGGAAGGCCTTCGCCTATGTCAACAACCGCCTGGAAGGGAATGCTCCGAGTACGATAGAGGCCGTGACTGCCGCACTCGAAGTCAATCGTCCCGGATGAAAGGCGACCTCGTCCATGTCGTTGAAACGGTTCTTCCTGATCCGCCTCGGCCGCGTGCTCACCTATCCGGTGCGCCGCAAGCTCACCCAATTTGAAGCGGCATGCCTCGACCCGGAAGCCGTTCAGACCGCGCTGCTTCAACGCATTCTGCAGAAGCAAGCCGCCACCGGATTCGGCCGCGATCACAAGTTCAGCGAGATTCGCACCCTCGCGGACTACCGCAACAACGTGCCGATTGCCCCGTACGAGTACGTGTCGCCCTACATCGAGCGGGTGCAAAAGGGCGAAACGAACGCCCTGCTCGCGGATCGCCGCGTCCACATGTTCGCGCTCACGAGCGGCACCACCGCCAGTCGCAAGCTCATCCCCGTGACGGACGATTACCTCGCGGCGTACAAGCGCGGCTGGAACATGTGGGGCGTGAAGATGTATCGCGATCACCGCGGCCGGCGGATCGCGATGCGCCCAATCGTGCAGTTCGGCGGCGACCCGGACGAGTTCCGCACACCCGCCGGCATCCCGTGCGGCAACCTCAGCGGCTACACCGCCCAGATCCAGAAGCGGCTCATCAAGTGGATGTACGTGAACCCCGCAGCCGCGTTCAAACTGAAGGACGCAAAGTCGCGCTTCTACATTGCCCTGCGGTTCGCGCTGGCTCGGAACGTGTCCCAGTTCATGGCCGCAAACCCGAGCACGCTCGTGCAACTGGCCCGCACCCTGGATAGCGAGAAGGAACACCTCATCCGCGACTTGCGCGACGGCATGTTGCGCAGCGACCTCGATTTGCCTCCGGACATTCGCGCGGCACTCACGCCGAAGGTAAAGCAGAACGCGGAACTCGCGTCGTTCCTGGAAGCGGCCGCGAACCGCACGGGTCACCTGTACCCGAAGGACGTGTGGCCGCCGGAAACGACCATCATCAACACATGGACCGGCGGCAGCATGGGCCCGTATCTTCGGCAGCTTCCACAGTACTTCGGCGAACCGCCCGTTCGCGACCTCGGCCTGCTCGCCAGTGAAGGCCGCATGACGATCCCGTTCGCCAACTCCACGCCGAGCGGCGTGTTGGACATCTGGTCGCACTACTTCGAGTTCGTGCCCGAAGGCGAAATCGATTCGCCGCAACCGACTGTGCTCGGAGCCCATGAGTTGTTCGAAGGCGGCAGCTACTTCATCATCCCGACCACGCTCTACGGCCTATATCGCTACCACATTTCGGATCTGGTCCGCTGCACGGGGTTCTTCGGCCGCACCCCGCTCGTGGAGTTCCTCGGCAAGGGGCACCGCTTCGCGAATCTCACCGGCGAGAAGTTGAGCGAATACCACGTGACCCGCGCGATGGACGCGGTGGCGAAGCGCAGCCCGCAACCGATCTCCGCGTACAGCCTCGCCCCGGTGTGGGACGACGCTGCCCCGTACTACGCGATCTTCCTCGAGGAAGCGGACGCGACCGATGAATCTCGCCTGCAGGGTTTCTTGAAGGAACTGGATACCGCGCTGGGCGTGGAGAACATCGAGTATGCCGCGACGCGGGAGAGCGGCCGCTTGGGCCGCATCCGTGCCGCGATCGTGCCGACTGGAACATGGCACGCCTGGGACGTCGCCCGCCTTGCGAAAACAGGCGGCTCGGCGGAGCAGTACAAACGGCCATGCCTCATCGGGGACTTGGAGTTCAAGTCCACGATGAACGTGCGGCGGGAAGTGACTTGATCACGGCTTCCACGTCGACTCGATCTTGCTGATGCGGAGGTTCTTCACCTTGAGGTCTCCGCCGGCACCAACCGCGGCCAACTCGGGTGATTTCTCCATCGGGATCGCGGCCACGCTGATCGCCACCGTGCCGCCGTCCGCGAACACCTCGATCGAACCGCGGTCCACCAGTACCCGCAACTTGAGGAACCGCCCCGCCGGCTTCACCGGGGCGGACACGTTCTTGCAAGTCAGCACGCTTTTCTTCACGTCGTAGGTCAACGGGTGGCCGTTCAGTTTGAACCCGCCGCTCGTCACGGATTGCGTGTCCAGTTCGCACTCGAGTTCGAAGGCGGGGCCGGCTGAAACGAGCGTTCCGTCCATCTTCGCGAACGGCAGCACGGGTACGGCCGGGTGGGTGCTGGTGCCGAAGGTCGATTCCAAGGAGTCATGCACGCTCTTACCGAGTTTCTGGATCTCCGCCACCGGATGCGCCGTCAGCCGGTCCTTGTCCAACTTCAATTCCACGGGCACGGTCATCTGTTGGTTGAACGGCATGTTCGGGAACGAGACGCCGTTCGCCCACCCGATCTGAACGCGGCGATCCGCGTTGTCGAAGGTCTGCGCCGCGTAGAAGTTCCCGTGCCAGAGTTGCTTCTTCTCCTTGAAGTCCGGCTTGAACTCCTTCCCGTCGAACGTGCCGAGAAGATACTTGCCGTCCGCCCCGTACAGCACCCACTTGCCGCCGAGTTCAAACAGGTCGGGGCACTCGAAGAATCCGTCGATGCGGCTGGCGTACGTCCAAGTCTTCAAGTCCTTCGAAGTGTGGAAGGCGATCCACTGCTTGCCTTGGAACTCGTCGTACACCGCCATCACCCAGTGCGTGCCCGGTTCGTACCACACGAGTTTGGGATCGCGGCCGGCGTGCTTCAGCACGGGGTTCTTCTCGTACTCGGTCCAGGTGCGGCCGCGGTCGTTGGAATACGCGATGCACTCGCCGCGGCCTGTGCTCGTGTACGCGAGCACCAGCGGCGGCTTCTCCTTCGTTCCCCAACCGGACGTGTTGCCCTTGTCCAACACCGCGGAGCCGGAGAACGCCATGTCGCCGTACTTCTTCGGGTACAGGCCGATGCCGAGTTCCTGCCAGCGGAAGAGATCGCTGCTCACGGCGTGGCCCCAGTGCATGTTGCCCCAGTTCACGCCGAACGGATTGTGCTGGTAGAATAGGTGCCACTCGCCGTCGTGGTACACGAGTCCGTTGGGGTCGTTGAGCCAGCCGAATCGCGACGTGAAGTGGAATAGCGGGCGGTGCGTCTCACGGTACAGCGAGTTCGCGTCCGGCACCTCGTCCGACTCCGCGAAGGCGGGGATTCGCGAATCGGCCGGCAGCATCACCGAGAGCACCAGTTTCTTCCCTTTGAATGCCGACACATCGGCGAACGCCCAGAACTGCGGCTTCTCACTCACGTCCAGCTCGATGTCGAACTCGCGGACGATCTCGCCGCCCACGCTGAAGCTCATCCGCTTCATCGGGGCACCGGTCTTCACCGGCAGGTGCAGGTAGCGGTGCTCGATCACGAAGTCCGCGGCGAGCGGCTCGGCTTGCTTCTTCTTGTCGCTTTGCACGATGTGATCGATGTTGATGTGCCCCCAGCCGCCTTTCTGCTCGTCCGTGATGCGGATGATCGCGGTCTTGCCCGCGAGATCGGCCACGTCCCACGTGTGCCAGTCGAGGTGTTCGGTGCCGCCGGGGCGGTCGTTGGGGCCGGTCGCAGTGCGGATCGATTTGCCGTCCACGATCAGATCGATGCACGCTTTGCCGGGGTGCTTGCCGCCGCCGATGAGGAAGTTGATGAACTTGCGTTCGAGCTTGAACTCGGGGGAAGTGAGCGTGCCGGTCGCGTCGTCGCCGCCTTTGAACGAGTTCACGAGCCCTTTGCCGAGGAACCCGGACACGGCCATCTGACCGGGGAGCGTGCCCTTGGCGGGGCCGTCTCCGAATGCCGTGCCGGTGGTCTTCCACCCGTCCGCGTACTTCTCGCCTTCGAAGTCCGCGATCAGAATATCGTCTGCCGCAAGGGCCGGGGATGTGAACGCGAACAGCAACAGGCAAAGGCATCGATTCATGGTGGACCTCGTGCCGGTGTTCTATCGACGTCCGCATTCCGAATACAACATCGGTGCCGGTGAAGGACGGGAACGCGGCCGAGGGGATCGGTCGCGGCCGGCGCAGGACGCTTGAAGGGACATCACATGAAACGCTTCTGGCTCGTGCCGCTGCTGGCGCTGGCGGGGCTCGCCGCGTCGCCGTCGAACGCCTCCGCCCACTTCTTCTTCCGCTGGTGCCATCCGTATGGCGAGTGGTACGGCGGCCGCTGGGCGTATCCGGCTCCGTATGCGTACCCGGTGCCGCAGTTCTACTTGGTGCCGGTGCCGCAATTTTACAGCGTGCCGCTGCCGCCGCCGCAGGTCGTGCCCGGCGATTCCCCGATTCCCAAAGCCAAGCCGATCGGGCAGCCGCGCTCCGATGCCCCGCCG
Organism: Gemmataceae bacterium; assembly: GCA_046350135.1. Lineage (GTDB taxonomy): Bacteria > Planctomycetota > Planctomycetia > Gemmatales > Gemmataceae > Urbifossiella. Next base: position 18,003 of record JAXMBB010000001.1, on the reverse strand, counting down.
CGTTCGGCCCCGATGGTGACGATCACGCCGGGGACGCCGCCGTCGGCCGAACTCGATCCGATGGTGAAGCCCGCTGCCGGGAACAACGCGGTACCCATGCCCGCTCCCGCGCCGACGAGCCCGCTCACGATCCCCGAGCCGATGATTCCCAAGGCTCCGCCGAAGAGCGACGACCTGCCGCCGCTCACGATTCCGGATCCGATGGTGCCAAGCAAGGCTTCGCCAAAGAACGAAGTGCCGCCGCCGCTCACGATTCCGGATCCGATGGTGCCGAAGGCGAAGCCGATGCCTGCACCCGCGAGCCCGGACCCTGTTCCGGCGATACCGCTGCCGGAGCCGCGGAAAGCTCCCAAGGGCTCGGACGGCAAGGACGATCTGCCCCCGCTGGTGCTTCCGCCGGAAGGCACGGGCACGTCGTCCGGAGTAATTCCGACGGTGAGCAAATCGAGCCCGCTCGGCGGGGCGATCAAGGTGCAAGTGTTCGCCGCCGCCGGCACCGCGACCGGGACGCTGCGGAAAGTGGGTTTCTTCAACCACACCGACCGCGATCTCGATCTCGTGATCGAGGGCCAGCAAGTGAAGTTGCCGAAGAAGAGCTACCTGAACGCGCAACTGCCGGTGAAGTTCACGTGGAAGGCGACCGGAAACGACGCCAACGCCACGACCGTGCCCGATGGAGCGGCCGGCGTGGATGTGCTGTTCAAGGAATGATCATGCCATACCCCGGGAGAGCCGTTCGCTCTCCCTGCGGTTTCGCTTGAAAATCAACCCCACGTGACGAGACAGGGTTCGAACGGGTGCGGCAGATTGGCGTGCTTCGGGAGCACCCGCACCGCGTAACCGAACTGGCCGCTCGAGTAGCACGGCACTTTCCCGGTGAACACCGCCGCGTGCGACGTCCCGCTCGCATGCGTCTCATCCACCTGCAGCGAGAGCGTCTTGGGATCGCCGATCTCGCCGTGCGAATCGAGCACACCGCGGCAGAGCCGCACCTCCACGTCGGTCGGGGCGACGTACCGAGGTGCACCTTCACCTGCACGGGGAAGACGCTGCCGACGCGGTGGGTGTCGCCGCCGGTCGCTTCCACGCTGTCCACTTTCACATGGCCCCAATCGTGGCGGATGCGGCGTCGCCACTCGGCGAGTTCCTTCGCCGCTTGCAGGTGCGATGCAGCGAGTTTCGTGTATCGTCGGTGGTCGGCAGGCGGAATGCCGCTCTGGCGTACTCTTCCACCAGCACGCGGTTGGTGTTGAACACCGGCACGAGCGTGGAGATGCTCCGCTTCATGCGGCGGATCCACCCGCGAGGCAGGTGATCCGAGCCGGCGTAGAAGAGCGGCACGAGATCGCGGTCGATGAGGTCGTACAGCGAGCGGCTCTCGACTTCGTCTTGCAGCGTGAGGTCGGAATACTCCTCGCCCGCGCCGATGGCCCAGCCGTTGTCGCCGTCGTATCCTTCGACCCACCAGCCGTCGAGGATCGAAAGATTCAGCCCGCCGTTCACCGGCACCTTCATGCCGCTGGTGCCGGAGGCCGAGCGCCGCCGCGGGTTGTTCAGCCACACGTCCACGCTCGCGGCCGCTGTGTAGCGGGCCACGTTCATGTCGTAATCTTCGATGAAAACGATCCGCCGGCGGAACTCCGCCTTGCGGCTCATCTGCACCACGCGGGCGATCAGTTCTTTACCGCCTTGGTCCTTCGGGTGCGCCTTGCCACTGAAGATGAACTGCACCGGACGGTCGGTTTGGTTCACGAGTTCGGCGATGCGTTTCTCGTTGCGGAAGATCAGGTCGTCGCTAAGCTTGTAGGTGGCGCTGACGGGCGTGAAGCTGATGGTCAACGCGTCCGGATCGAGGGCTTCTTCGGCGGCGGCGATCTCGCTCGGCGGCGTCATGCCGCTTCAACTGGGCTTTCAGCCGCTTCTTCCGTGCGAACGCCACCAACCGCTCGCGGCGGCGTTCGTGCGCTACAACTCTTCGTCTGGATATGCTCCACCCGCTTCCAGATGCTGAAGTCCGTCGAGCCATCCCAATGCACGCCGAGGTAGCGGTCGTACAGTTGGCGGAATCTGGGTGAGAGCCACGTCTGCGTGTGCACGCCGCTGGTGATGGACGTGATCGGCACTTCGGCCACCGGCAACCCCGCCGATCCTCGTGCCACATCTTGTGCGCGACACGCCGCCGTGCAGCCGCGCTCACGCCGTTGCTCGTGTTCGCAGTCTTGAGCGCGAGCACGGTCATGCCGAAGGGTTTCTGCTCTCGTTGTGCGGGTGCTGTCGGCCCAAGGCCGCGATCCCGTCGCGATCCACGCCCATGCGGTGCATGTACTCGCCGAGATACTGCTCGATGAGGCTCATCGGGAAGGCGTCGTTCCCGGCGGGAACGGGCGTGTGCGTGGTGAAGCAAGTGCCGGCCTTCACCGCTTCCGCGCCGCCACAGGGAAGTCCAACTTGTGCTCTTCCATCGTGGTGCGGATGCGTTCGATGCGCAGAACGCGGAGTGCCCCCTGTTCATGTGGTGACGGTCGGCACGAAGCCGAGTTCCTGAGGGCGCATGACGCCTCGATGCCCAAGCGCGATCTCTTGCTGGATGCGGGTGTGGTGGTCGCCGCCGTAAAGTTGTGGCGGTGATGTCATGATCCTCGGGGCGGTTGTCCGGGATGTTCGCATCGAGCAGGTAAAAGCGGGGCAATGCGCGGCCGACCTGCACCTTCCAAATATGCAGCCAATCGCGGCCTGGCAGCGGCACGCTCACGGAGAGCGGCTTCCGTGCGAGTCGGTTTCCGCACGATCGGAAGGCTGAAGAAGTCGTTCTCAGTATCGCTCTTGCTGCCAGCCGTCCACGTTCAGGTACTGGCGGAAGTAACCTTCGCGGTACATGAGGCTGACACCGGCGAGCGGCAGGCCGAGGTCGCCGGCGTTCTTGAGGTACGTCCCCGCGAGCACGCCGAGACCGCCGAGTAGATGGGCACGCTTTCGTGCAGGCCGAACTCGGCGGAGAAGTACGCGATCTTCGTGCTGGCCGAGTCCGTGCAGTTCTCCGGGAAACCACGCGGGCGGATGGCGTATCGGTCCAGGAAGAGCGACGCGGTCCATGTGTGCGCCGAGGATACGAGGAAGCCGTCGTCGTGTTCGAGTTGTTCGTATCGGCTTTGCTCGGTATGCCGAGCAGCCGGATGGGACTGTGATCGAGTGCGGCGAAGAGGTCCAGTTCTACTCGGCGAAAGCAGGGTCCCACGGCAATCCGAGTTCCGCATCACCACAGGTTGTAGCGCTCGGCTCTCTGAAGGGGTTGAGCCGTTCCGGCAGGGCAGGGCAGAACGGCTGCACGCGGATGGGACGACCGGCCATGCAGGGAACCTCGCGGGAACGCCCGGTCGGAGGGGAGAGACGCCGCCGGAGGGCAACTTTCGGGCGTGGGCAGTTTACGGAGACTGGGCCGACCTTTCAATGCGGGCGACAAGGTCTGATGCGCCCGACGCTTGTGTCGAAGCCACCGAGGCGGCCCCAAGTTTCCCTCCGAAATCCCGGGCCATGCTCACGGGTTCGGGAAGGTCGGAGTTTCGAGCATCAAGCGTGTCGGGGCGTGGTCGGCCGTGGTCGGGGTTGGAACGGACAAGGCGCCGGAGAGCACCACGTCCGTGGGCGCGGCCGTCGTTTCGGCGGCGAACGGGTGGCCCAACTGCACGTCGCGCGGGCCGCGGCAGCCGCCGGCTTCCGTATCCAAGTGCGAGAACAGGTCGCCGCCGCCGAGCGCCTGGTATGCGTTCACCACGGCCGCCAGTTGCTGCCGCTTGGTGTCGATCAGCACCATTCGTGCGTCCATCATGTCGCGCTGGGCGAACAACACCTCGATGTACTCGACGCGGGCGTTCTGGAAGAGCTTGTTCGCGGACTCGACCGACGCGAGCAGCGACTCCAACTGCTGCTTCTTCACCGCCACGCTCTTGCCGTAATTGTCCACCATCGCCACGCGGTTGATCACCTCGGTGAACGCGTTGACGACCGTGCGCTGGTAGTTGTAGACGGCCTCCAACTGCCGTGCGTTCGCGTTCATGTAGTCCGCTTTGATCGCGGCCTTGTTCAACAGCGGCGCAGCGAGGTTGCCCACCACGTTCGCGGCGATCGCCTCGGGGCGGAAGATGTAACGCGGGTTGAACGCCTCGTAACCCACGCCGCCGTTCAGCGTCAGCGTCGGGAAGAACTGGGCGCGGGCCACTTGGATGTCGAGCCCGGCCGCGACCAGTTCGCGTTCCGCCTGGCGGATGTCCGGCCGGTTCTGAAGCAATTGCGACGGCACGCCCACGCTCAACGCGCGGAGGTTCATGTCCAGGAACTTCGACCCGTCGCGTGCCACCGGCTCGGGATACCGGTTGAGCAGGAAGTTGATGCGGTTCTCGGTCTCGATGATGTCCTGCTGGACGATGAGCTTTTCGCTCTCGTTCTTCCGCACTTCCGCTTGGAAACGCTGCACGGCGAGCACGGTGCCGCGGCCGGCGTCCATCTTCGCCTTCGCGATGTCCAGGCTGTCCTGCTGGAGCTTGATCGTGTTGTTCAGGTTCTCCATCCGCTGGTCGAGCGCCATCAGCCCGTAGTAGTTCTCCGCGATCTCCGCGATGAGCTTCGTCACGAAGTAGTTCCGCCGTTCGGCGGCGGCGATGTACCGCTGCTGGGCCGCGTCGCGGGCGTTCCGGAGTTTCCGCCAGATGTCCAGTTCCCAGAACACGTTCACGCCGAGCCCGTAGTTCGAGAGCGGGTTCGGGTTTTCCTGGCCAGGGATGATGTTGAGTTGGCTGTCCACGGCGCCGTTGCGGGTGAAGGCGCTCGGCTTGTCCGTGCCGGCACCGGCTCCGACCGTGAGGAACGGCAGGTACGCACCGCGACGGGCCAGGATGTCGTTCCGGGCGATCTGCACCTCCTGGTTCAGAATCGCCAGTTCCCGGTTGTTCTCCAGCCCCTGCTGAATCAGCTTCGTGAGTGTCGCGTCGTTGTAGAACTCATCGACGCGGAGCTGCGCCGAGTTGTCCTTGGTGGTCGCGCCCTTGAACGTGTCCGGGAGCGAAGGCGGTGCGTCCGCGTGCTTCAGCTTGGGGATGCCGCACCCCGGCAGAACCGCCACGCCGCCGGCGAGGATCCCGGCCAGCGCGAGCCGCTTGCGAATCGAGAATCGAAATTGAGCGTTCATCCGCCTCGTCCTTGAGGGAGCGACTGTGCATGGCTTGTCGCATTTATCGGCACTCTCGGTGAACGACTCACAGGTGTTCGGGATGGAGCAACCGGCAGGTCCGGCCTTGGCGCGTTAATCTGTGACGGTTGCTCCGTGCGTCCGGTCAGTGGCCGTGCGGGTTCTCCGGCTCGTGCGGCTCGACGGGGCCGGCATCGAACGGCAGGTCCTCCTCCGGCGGCAGCGGCGACCGGTGCTCGACCATCTCGCTGAGCGGGGCGTTGGTCTCGTCCATGAGCAGTTTCCGGCCGTCCGCCAAGCCGCCGAACAGGTAATACAGGCCGGGGATCACGAGGACGCCAAGCACGGTCCCCAGAAGCATGCCGCCGGCCCCCGTGGTGCCGATGGTGCGGTTGCCGATCGCGCCCGCGCCTTCCGCAAACACCAGCGGCAGCAGGCCGGCGATGAACGCGAAGGACGTCATTTGGATCGGGCGGAACCGCAACTTCCCGCCTTCCACCGCCGCATCCTTGAGGGACAACCCCTCCTGCCGGCGTTGCACGGCGAACTCCACGATCAGGATCGCGTTCTTCCCGAGCAACCCGACCAGCATGATCAACCCGATCTGGGCGTATACGTCGTTGGACAAGCCCATCACCTTCAGGAAGAAGAACGAACCGAACACCCCGATCGGCAGGGAGAGGATCACGGCGATCGGGATGATGAAGCTCTCGTATTGGGCGACCAGCACCAGGTACACGAACGCGACCACGATGAGGAAGATGTAGATCGCCTCGTTCCCGGCTTTCGATTCGTCGTAGGAGAGGCCCTGCCAGCCCACCGAGTAGCTGTGCGGCAGCGTCTGCTTCGCGACTTCCTCGATCGCCTTGAGCGCCTGCCCGCTGCTGTAGCCGGGGGCGGGGGCGCCTTGGATCACCGCGCACGGATACAGGTTGTAACGCGTGATTTCGTTGAGGCCCTGCTTCTTCTGGATCTTCATGAACGCCGAGTACGGGACCATGTCCCCTTCCACCTTCACGCGCTCCACCTTCCCGGTATGCTCGTTCTTGATTTCGATCTCGCGTTCGCTCTTCACGAACAGGTTGTCCAAGTCGTCCGGCATGCGGCGGAACTCAGGGTGCGACTGCACGTACACCTTGAAGAACTGGTTCAGGAAGATGAAGCCCTGCTCGTACGTGCTGCCGATCACGATGTTGAGGTTGTCCAGCGCCTTGCCGATCGAGACGCCCTTCTGCATCGCCACGTCGTTGTCGATGATCAACTCGTATTGCGGGTAGTCCGAGGTGTAGAACGTGAAGAGGTTGCTGAGTTCCTTGCGGTGCTTGAGCGCCTCCATGAACTTGTCGGTGACTTCACCGAGCCGCTTGTAGTCGGAAGTGTTGGTCTGGTCGAGGAGCACGGTCGAGAATCCGCCGGCGGCGCCGAAGCCGGGCACCGCGGGCGGTTCGAAGTACTCCAACTTCACGTTCGTGAGCTTCGCACTCCGCTTCTCCAAATCCTCGATGATCTCGCGCGACGTCCGCGAACGGTCGGACCAATTCTTCAAGTTGATGATGCACGTTCCGGCGTTCGAGCCGCGGCCCTCCGTCAGCACTTCGTATCCGGCCAAAGACGTGACCGAGGTGACCTCGGGAACCTCCTTGCAGATCGCCTCCAGTTCCTGGGCCTTGGCGTTCGTGTATTCGAGCGTCGAGCCGGCGGGCGTCTGCAGCACCGCGTAGATGATGCCTTGGTCTTCGCCGGGGATGAATCCGGTGGGCAGTTTCAGGTTCACGCCGACGGTGCCGGCGGCGAAGCCGCCGATGACGGCGAGGCTCAGCGTGCGGCGCGTCACGATGTGCCGCAGGAATCCGGCGTAGCCGCTGGTGATCCACACGACGAGGCGGTCGAAGGGCACGCGGAGCAACGGAGCGAGCAGGATCAGCAGGCCGAACCAACCCCACAGGTAAAACGCGAGCCGGGCCATGGTGATGATGAGCGCCAAGCCGCCGCCGATGCCGAGCACGCGGAGCAGCGTGCGATAGTTCTGTTTGTTGTGCTTCTCCACATGGGCGTGCGTGTGGCCGTGCGGCTTGAGAATCATCGCACAGAGCACGGGCGTAAGCGTCAGGGCCACAAGGCCGGACAGCACGATGCTGGTGGCCATCGTGATGCCGAACTGCCGGTAGAACTGGCCGACCGGGCCGGGGATGAAAGTGACCGGCACGAACACGGACGTCATCACCAGCGTGATGGCGATGATGGCGCCGCTGATCTCGTGCAACACCTCCATCGTCGCCCGGTACGGCGTGAGGTGCTTCTCCGCCATCTTCGCGTGAACGGCTTCCACGACCACGATTGCGTCGTCCACCACCACGCCGATGGCCAGCACCATCGCGAACAGCGTGATGAGGTTGATCGACAGGCCCATCAATTGCAGGAAGAAGAAGGTGCCGATCAGCGACACCGGCACGGCGAGGGTCGGAATCAGCGTGGATCGCACGTCGCCGAGGAACATGTACACGACGATCGACACGAGAATGAACGCCTCGAGGAGCGTGTGCAGCACCTTCTCGATGGACGCGTCCAGGAAGTTCGAGACGTCGTAGGCCAGTTCATAGTCCATGCCCGGCGGAAAGTCTTCCTTCTTGATCAGTTCGAGTTCCTTCTTGATTTCCTCGATCACGACCGCGGCGTTGGAGCCGGGGCTCTGCTTGAGAATGATCGAAGCGGCGGGGCGGCCGTTGATGTCCGAGTAGATGTCGAAGAACTCCGAGCCGAGTTCCACGCCCTTGCGTTCCTTCTTGGCTTGCGAGCCCGTATGCCCGTGCACTTCGGCGATTTGCGTCTTCGGCGGCACGCACACGTCCTTCAGCCGCAGGATTTCGCCCTGCCCGTTGGATCGCAGGATGATGTTCTCGTACTGCTCCGGCTTGTTGAAGCGGCCGATGTACGTGAGCACGTATTCCTTGGACTGCGAATCGATGCCGGTGGCCTGCCCCAGCCGCCCCGGCGAGCCGATCACGCTCTGCTCGGCGATGGCTTTCATCACGTCATCGACGGAGATCTTGTACGCACGCATGCGGTCCGGGTTCAGCCAGATGCGCATCGCATAGGAGCGGTTGCCGAGGTTGCGCGGCAGGCCCATCCCCTGGATGCGTTTCAGCCGCGGCATCACGTACACGTTCGCGAAGTTGAACAGGTCCTTCTGGTCCGCGTTCGGGTCCGTGCTGTAGATGTTCACGTACATCAGCATGCTCGGCACAACCTGGCTCACGAGGATGCCCTCGCGCACCACCAGCGGCGGCAGCCGGTTCAGCATGATGTTGACGCGGTTCTGCACGTTCACGACGTTGATGTTCGGATCGGTGCCCGGTTCGAAGTAGATGGTGATCACGGCCTCGCCGGCGCTCGTGGCGGAGGAGACCATGTATCGCATGTTCTGCACGCCGTTGATGGACTGTTCCAGCGGGATGAGCACCGAATCGACGAGCACGTTGGCGCTGGCGCCCGGGTAGGCGATGGACACCTGAACCGTGGGCGGCGCGACGTTCGGGAATTGCGACACCGGCAGCGTCTTGATGCCGAGAACGCCCAGGAAGAGCAGGATGATCGAGATGACAATCGCAAGGGCGGGGCGATACAGGATTTTCGTGAACATGTGCGGGGGCGGCCTCGGGGATGGTCGCGGCGATCACTCGGCGCGGTACTTGGCGTGAGCCAGCGCTTCTTTCGCGGACACGGACTCAAACTCCACTTTATCGCCGTCACGCACCTGTCGCACGCCTTCGAGGATGAACTTGTCCTTCGGCCCGATGCCGTCCTTGATCAGGAAGATGTCGTCTTTCTCGTTCAGGATGCTGATCGGGCGTTGATGCACGATGTGATCCTCGCCCACGACGAACACATAGCGCTTGTCCAGCAATTCGAATGTGGCCCGCTGCGGAATGACAATCGCGTCGTGGATCTTCCGGTGGACGAGCACGGTACCGGTCTGGCCGTGCCGTAGAAGGCCGTCCGGATTCACGATGTCGGCGCGGAAGGCGATGTTGCCGGTCTCGTTGTTGAACTCGCCCTCGACGGTGACGGTATTGCCGCCGGAGTGCTTGTAGGGGACGCCGTTCGCAAGCACGAGTTCGATCCGCGAATCAAGCAACTCGATCTTGGCCCCCGTGGACTTCTTGCTGCGGCCGGTCATGTATTCGAGGTAGCGCACTTCCGGCACGTTGAAGTAGACCCACATCGTGCTGTTGTCGGACAGCGTGGTGAGAATGTCCTTTTCCTTGATGAGGCTGCCCTGCTGCTCGTGGAGGCGGTCCACGATGCCGTCGAACGGCGCGGTGATGCTCGTGAAACTGAGCTCGGCTTGGGCCTGCTTTGCCTTCGCCTCCGCCTTCAGCAACTTCGCCTGATAAAGCGCCACCTCGTTCTCGGACACCACTTGAACCTTTTTGTCCTCGAACAGCTTCTTGGTGAAGCTGAGCTCGAGACGGGCGATTGCGGCCTCGGCCAGTTCCGTTTCCAGCCTCGCTTGGTACAGCGTCGGCAGAATGCGGAAGAGCAGGTCGCCCTTCTTCACGGCCTGCCCTTCCTTGATCGGGATCTCTTCCAAGTACCCGTCTTGCAAGGCTCGCAAGTTGATGTGCCGCTGCGACCGGATCTGGCAGACATACTGCTGCGTGACTTCCACATCCTCCACCGCGGGCGTGGTGAGGACGATGCGGTGCTGCTCATGGTGCTCGCCGTGCTGCTCTTCGTGCATGTGGCACGCGGGCAACGCGAGCGAGAGCAGAGGGAGCACAACGAGGCACGCCGGAGTGCGCAGGGTGTTCATGACGTCTCGTGCAGTGTGGTCCGCGGTAGGTCCGGACCCGAGACAAAGCAATCATCGTGCCAATTGGAGGCCGCGTCGGGAGTCCGTGCGGAATGACGTGCTTTCCCAGTCGATTCGGCGTACATCGGGCCCACGGCGGCCGCCGCCACAGACTGGACGGGTGGTCGCTCGCTAACCACTCTGGACGTTGGCGCGACGGGGCGACGACGGTGTGTGAGATGTGCCGAATCCGCAGGTATGTCATTTGGCCAATGCGACGGACTTGACGAGCGCAAGATCCCGCCCGGCAAGCACTTTCACTTTCTCCGGTCGCATCGCGAACGTGACGGCGACCTGATCGCCCTGCGGCCCGGCAAGCATGTGGAACGCCTGCACCGCGGGCTGGCTCTCGATCGTGCCGTCCGCCACGAGCCGGTACAGCCACCGATTCTCGGCGGCGACTTCACCTTCCTCCAAGATGCGAGTTGAAACCCAGCCCGGCGAATCGGACACGGCCTTCTTAAACTCCTCGACCGTAACGTGCTTCCCGGCTTCCGCCTTCTTCCATGCCGTGATCGTGCCCTGTGCGACGAGCTCGCCCCGATCCAGCAGCCGCAAGATGAGGTGATCGTCCGTCTGCCCCGTGATGTGCCATTCGCGCGGGTAGTCGAAGCGATACCGGCCCTTGTGATCCTCGAAGCGGAGAAGACGGGCATGGGCCGGCGGTTCGCCGGGGTTCGCCCCGCTGAGTTCCTTCGGAACTTCGACCAGCATCTCGCGCTTGAGCATCACCACGGCATCCAGCTTGGACGCGGGGTTCGCCGGACCCTGCTCGCGGCTGTCCGTCTGCCTCCAGACCAATTCCACGACGCGGGACGACGCCAAATGGAACTTCCCGGTCGCGTCGATCTTGAGACTCACCTTCGCACCGTTCTCGATTCCTTCGGCTTCGCCCGTGATGTGGAACACCGCAATGCCATCGGCCGCGGAGGCGAGCTTGCCCTGCAACGCGTTCTTCGTCAGCGAGTCGAACAATGCCGCGGCATGGGTCGCTTCGTTGGTCACGGCCCACGTGTCGCCGACATTCAACGCCTTGCCTGGCAGCAACCCGGCGAGAGCGTGCGGGTCGAAGTGTTCGGACACGACATCGAGTTCCTCGCGCGTGAGCGGGCCGGCCGGGGAATAGCAGAACGCACCGTCCGCGGTGCGGGCCGCGACGATGGTTCGCCGCTCGGCGGAGAGCCCGTGATCGTCCTTGTCCGAGCCCACGACCGCGGACGCGGCCGCTTCCGCGTAGTGCCGCACGGAACGCGACGGCATGCGGTCCTCGACCGCGAGCACCTTCTCGGTGAACACGTGCTTCGCCTTCGCATCCAGCTTGATCTCTTGCTTCTTGCCGTCCTGCGGGACGACGAGATTCCCCGAGACATTCAGTTCGAGCGTGACGCGGGAGACATCACCGGCCTTCGCGGGCTCGGCGAGGTTCACCGGCTGCGCGAACGCCGGCGACGCGAGAAGCAGTGCGAGGGTTGTCACACGAATGAACATCAATGCCTCCGAGCGGGGGACGTAAGTCCCCCGTGTCATCGATCACACGGAGGACTTACGTCCCGCCGCTCAGTTGGGAAATCAATACCGGAACTCGAATCCCGCGCTCATGCCCTGCGCCCACATGTCCGTCGCGCTATCGCCGCCGTTGTACAGTTCGGCCGCGCGACGCACCCGGCTCCAATAGATGATGTCGTAACCCGCCGTCAGCCGAACATGCGGGATCACTTCATACCCGAACTTCAAACCGACGTGCGGCACGAACGCGAAGTCGGTTTCCTTCGTCAGCCCGCCGGTCTGGATGGAGGGAACGCCGATCGGCGGCAGTGGGGAACCGATCGCTGCGGCCAGCGTATCACCACCGAAGCTCGAACGTGTGAAGCTGCGGTCGATCTCCGTCGTGGTCGCACCGATGGCCACGGTCGAGGTCCAATCGAAGGTGAATTTCCCGCAGCGGCCTTGGAACTGGAAGCCCGCTTCGCCGCCGTTGAAGTCGTTCCGCGTACGGGCGCTCTGTTCACCCATCAGTCGCGGCCCCGGAAGCGTCGTGGAGACCACGTCGAACGAAGTGGCGACCGAATCGCCCAAGTGCAGGTAGCGGTAGCCGGCGATCAGATCCAGGCGGAAGCCGGTGCCCGATTGTGCGACGCGGCGCAACTCCGCGGTGCCGGTCATGAAGCTCGACTGAACCGAGGCCGTCACGGTGCCGCGGCTGATTCCCGGATACCCGACGTAGAGCGGCGCTTGGATCGGGACGCCGAGCACGGTGAAGGATTGCGGCAGGTTCACGATGTTGGTGCCATCGCTGCCACCCGTGAGCCGTTCGCTGCGGGAGCCGAGGAACGCGGCCGAGTAACCGATCGCCCATTCCTTTTGAGCGTCCAGGAAAATGCCGCCGGTGATGCGCACGCCCGGCCGCAGCCCGTTGTTCATCAACTCGTCCCCGAGCAATGTTTGCGTGGCGGGCACGGTGGCGAACGGCAACGCCCCCGGCGGCAGGATCACCGGCCCGTTCTGAACCAGCGGCGGGGCCGCCGTGCCCTTCGTCGCCCAGTACAGGAAGTCCGCGGTGATCCACGCGTTCGCTTCCCAGTTCCCGACCAAATGCTCTTCGGGATGCGACGTGCGGATCGTGTCCGCCCCCTTGCCCATCGGCGTCACGTCGAACAGCATGTTTCCATGCTTCATCCCGACGGGCGTGATCACGGGGGCATTCAGCGTGCTGCCCGGCGGTAGGTACGTGCCTGGCGTGTTGCGGATCGGTGCGGCGAGGATCGCGTCCGTCCAATCGCCGGCCCGAACGTCCGCGGCCAAAAACGCGAGTGCGAGCGCGGCCCATCCCGAAACGCGAAGCATGGCGACCCTCCCGTCCCACCGTGCGGGTAAGATCGGCAGGCCCGGCAGGGCTCATCATTCCGGCAGAATCGGTTGAAGCGGAACGCGGCGAAGCTGGGCAAGATGTCCCCCGCGTGCCGGTCGTGCGGCCATCCGCCCTCTTGTGGACGGAACTCCGGATTCGGTGATGAATTCCGGGCGGAAGTTCTGCACAATAGGCGAGGATCGGCCGCAAGGCAGCGGTCGGCGTTTCCGCCCACCAGGATCACTTCGGGATGAAAGCCACCCCCACCGACGGCGAACGTTCGCTCGCCGTTTTCATCGACTTCGAGAACATGGGGCTCGGGTTCAACAACCGCCGCGACCGCTTCGAGATCAACAAGGTTCTCGAACGGCTCGTGGAAAAGGGCAAGATCGTTGCCAAGAAGGCGTATGCCGACTGGTCGCGGTTCGGCGCCTACACCGGGGCCCTGCACGAAGCCGCCATCGAACTGGTCGAGATTCCGCGTCGCGGCATGAGCGGCAAGAACAGCGCGGACATCCGCCTCGTGGTGGACGCGATCGACCTCGCGTACTCCAAGGACCACATCGACACGTTCGTGATCGTGTCCGGCGACTCGGACTTCTCGCCGCTCGTGTCCAAACTCAAGGAACTGGGCAAACACGTGATCGGCCTCGGCTTGGCCGACGCCACTTCCGATCTGCTTCGCGACAACTGCGACGAGTTCATCTATTACGAAGACCTCGATCGCGCCCCGATCATCCCCGTGGCCGGGAACGAATCCATCCCCGAGAAGAAGCGGAAAGTGTTCGCGCTGCTGCTCGATTCGCTCCTCGCCCTCCGCCGCGAGAACAAGGAGGTGCTGTTCTCCAGCATGGTGAAGGACACCATGAAACGGAAGAAGCCGAGCTTCAACGAAGACTACTACGGCTACCGCACGTTCAGCGAGTTGCTGGAGGACGCACAGAAGGAAGGCTTGGTCGAGATCGAGAAGCACCGCACGAGCGGGATGTATGTGGTGAGCCGTTTCGGGTTGGAGATGAAGGGCGGCTTCCGCTTCCGCCGACACTGTCGCCGGAACGGAAGGATCCGCCGCACGGAACAACGGCGGTGGCCGCGATTCGGGCCGCCGGGCTCCGCCGCAAACACGTGGCCGCCAACCGCAGCAGCAAGCCCGCACCTCCGCTGTGAGGAACGCCCGCCGCAGCAGCGAAGCCGGCCGCCCCGCCCGAGCCGAAGCCCGCATGGCCGGCCTTGGAGCGGCCCCTCGGCAAGGAGTTGGTGGACGACTTGGACGATCTGGACGTGCTCCCGTCTTACGGCCGGCAGAAGCCGGTTCCGGCCGCGCCTCCGAAGCCGCCCCAGCAGCGGCGTGCGGCCCCGGCGGAGAAGGCACCGCCGGCGAAGCCGCCTGCAGAAGAACCGAAGCGCGGCCGCACGGCCGCTCCCCCTCCGGAACGCAAGGCACCGGCACCGAAGGCTCCGCCTCCACCTCCGCCACCCAAGCGGCCGCCCGTGGATGAAGATGACTTCGGAGCCGGATTGGACTGAGCCCCCGGCTGCGTGTTCGCGATGAATCGCATCGCGAACACGCAAACCGCCCGCTCTCATCGATTTCCGCTCGCCTTCACGCGCACTTCAAAATAAGACACCGGATGCACCCACGACGAGCCCGCACCCGGAGTTGCCCGTGCCGCTGCTGTTCGCTGTCACGCTCTTTCTGAGCGCGTCGCTGCTGTTCATGGTTCAGCCGATGGTCGGGAAGATGATCCTGCCGCTGCTCGGCGGGAGCCCGGCCGTGTGGAACGCCTGCATGGTGTTTTTCCAGGCCCTGCTGCTGCTCGGATACCAGTATTCGCACCTGCTCACCAGCCACTACAAACCGAAGAAGCAGTGGTTCATCCACATCGTGGTGCTCGCGTTCCCGGTGACGGCGATGATCCTGTCCATCGCGGTCGGCACGCGGCACACGCCGATCGCCGTCGCGGAGTCGCTCGCCCCGAGCGGGGACACCAGTCCGTTCCTCGCGGTCATGCTGCTGATGTCAGTCGCGATCGGGTTGCCGTTCTTCGTCGCGTCCACGACCACGCCGCTGATTCAAAGCTGGTTCGCGGCCACCGGGCACCCCGCTTCCAAAGACCCGTACTTCTTGAACGCCGTGGGCAACGCCGGCAGTTTGATCTCGCTGCTCGGTTACCCGCTGTTCATCGAACCAAACCTGCCCGTATCCAGCCAGACGTGGCTGTTCGCCACCGGGTTCAGCATCCTCGTGGTGCTGCTGATCATCTGTGGGAAACTGGCGGCGAACCCGATCGGCACGCCGCCCCCGCCGAGCCCGGAGAAGAGGCCCCAGCCGAAAGCCACGGCCGCGTCCGAAATCGAAGACGCCCCGAGCACGCTGCGCGTGCTCAAGTGGGTCGCGTTCGCCTTCGTGCCCTCCAGTTGGATGCTTGGCGTCACCTTCTACATGACGACCGACATCGCCTCGATTCCTCTGCTGTGGGTGCTGCCGCTCGCGCTGTACCTCGTCACGTTCATCATCGCGTTCAGTCGCGTGCCGCCATGGTTCCGCCTCGTGATCGGCAACCTCGCCCCGGTGATGATCCTGCTGCTCGTGTTCATCATCCTGGCCAAGCCGTACATGAACTCGCTCAGCACGGCGATGGAACTCACGCTGCACATCGCGGCGTTCTTCGCCGTGGCGCAGATGTGCCACTATGAACTCGCCATCGATCGCCCGAAGAACATCGATTACCTCACGAAGTACTATCTGATGATGTCGCTCGGCGGCGTGCTCGGCGGCCTCTTCAACGCGCTCATCGCCCCGATGATCTTCGTCACGGCGCTCGAGTACTACGTCACGATGGGGCTCGCGTGCCTCCTCGTGCCGAGCCTGCTCTCGCTGACGAACAATGCGGAAGGACAGCCCGAAGAACTGCTCCGCTATAAGCGCAAGCTTGCTCGCATCCTCGATTTCGCCCTGCCGATCCTCACCGGCGGTTTGTTCCTGCTGTTCGTCGGAGCACTCGCAAAGTCCGAAGACTTCCATTCGTTCATCGAACGGATCACAACCAAGTTCAGCTTCCTGAAGAACTCGCGAGGCACGATCTTCGCCATCACGTTGGTTGCGGTGCCGGTGATGTCCTGCTTCTTCTTCGTCGACCGGGCGCAGCGGTTTGCGCTCGCCGTGTCCATCCTGCTCGGTATTCATCTCTATCGCGAACGGGATGAGGAGGTCGTGTACACCGAGCGCACGTTCTTCGGCATCCTGAAGGTCGAACAACGCGGTGTCTTCACGCGCCTCGTGCACGGCACCACGCTGCACGGCACGCAGATCAACCAGCCGTACCTCGTGCGGGCGGACGCGCCCGTGCCCTTCGGCTCGTTCTCCCCGTGGGACGTGCTTGCCCTCGAAGGCGCGATGGCGAAGTGGGATCCACGGCAGGAACCGCTCACGTACTACCACCGCACCGGCCCGGTCGGCGCGATGTTCTACGAACTCCGCACCCGCAAGAACGGTGTGGATGCCAAGGCCCACGTTGCGATGATCGGCCTCGGCACCGGCTCGGCGTCGTGCTACGCCTTGCCGGGCCAGAAACTCACCTTCTACGAGATCGACGCGGGTGTGAAGAAACTCGTCGCCGACCAGGACACGTACTTCAGCTATGTGAAGGACGCGGAGCGACGCGGCGGCATCCTCGACTTCCGGATGGGCGACGCCCGCCTCAAGATCAAGGAAGACGCGGACCGCAAGTACGCGCTTCTCCTCGTGGATGCGTTCAGTTCCGATTCCATTCCCGTTCACCTGCTCACGAAAGAGGCAGTGGAACTGTACCTGAACCGGATGACGGACGACGGCATCCTCGCGCTGCACATCTCGAACAAGTTCGTGAGCCTGGAACCGGTGGTCGCGAAGATCGCCGAGGCGCTCAAGCTCGAGGCACGAGTGTGGAACGACAACAGCGAGAGCCGCCCCGGCAAGACCGCGTCCAGTTGGGTGGTGCTGGCCAAGGATGTGAAGACGCTCGGCGTACTGGCCCGCCCCGCGAATGAGCAGGTGCTCGCTTTCGGCACGAAGAACCAGGAATTGAACGACCTGCTGCGGAAGTACGGCCCGGAGAAAAAGGCGAAGGAGGCGCTCACCGAGCACTACGGCACGGCGGAACTGGACTTGGAAGAGTTCACGCACCGCTTCGGCCCGCAAGCCGCCACGCTGTACGAGTACACCCGCAAGACGGACCTGCTGAAGCAGGAGGTGACGCTCGATTACCTCCGCGAACTCGTGTACGGCGACATGTTCCGCACGTTGCGGCTGAGCGACAAGATGCCGCTCTGGACGGATGATTACTCGGACGTGCTCCGCGTGATGATGCTGAAGGAAGTGGTGAGCGTGCGGAAGTTCTTCGGCCTGCCCACGCTGGAGACGGACGAATGAATTTCGGAATGCGGAATGCGGAATGCGGAATGAATGATCGCGATTCCGCATTCCGCATTCTGCATTCCGAAATTCCTGTGGGCGTGGTCGGTGCGTCCGCGCGGGCCGCGGTCATGACGCTCGCGCGGGCCGGGTGGTCGTGCTGGGCCGTCGATCTGTTCAACGATCGCGACTTGAAGCGGCTCGCTCCCTGTGCCCGCTGTTCATTCGACGATTTTCCGCATGCCATTCCCGCGCTCGCGGCCCAATTCCCGCCCGGCCCCGTGATGTACACAGGCGGGTTGGAGAATCACCCGGACGTGATCGCGGAGTTGGCCCAATCGCGCGAACTTCTCAGCAACGACGCCGAGACGGTGCGGCAGGCTCGCGATCCGTTTCAACTCGCGAATCGCCCCGAGACATTGCCCGCAGGAAGCGTGGTTCCGGAACCCGACGCGCAAGCAAGGCCCTGGCTCGTCAAGTCACTTCGTTCCTCGGGCGGGCTCGGCGTTCGCCGGGCGGTGCCGGGTGAAGTCGTTCCACCGGGACACATCGCGCAGGTGTTCATCTCCGGCCCCGCGATGTCCGCCGTGTATCGCGATGCGGAACTCTTGGGCATCACGGAGCAACTGATCGGCGTGCCGTGGCTGCATGCGAAAGAGTTTCACTACGCGGGAACCATTGCCGGTTCGTTAGCCGGACGCGCAAGCGACGGTAGCCCACCGGCGCGG